>JAJDTB010000009.1 GCA_022827345.1 Gemmatimonadota bacterium
GCCTTCGTCGAGCGCTACAACAACGGCTGGCTTCTCCAGCGGCACGGGTACATGACCCCGGCCCGCGCCCGCGAGAAGCTCAGCCGAAAGGCGGCCTGATGTTTAGGCCGTCCACTTGTCCAGGAAACCGGAACCGGTACAGTTTAACTTCGGTGACGATCCAGACAATAGGGTATTGCTATCACAGGTGCCGTACCTGCGTGCCGCGCCCAGCGGTCAGCGTGTGTTCGTGATAGACCTGGTGGACGTACCGGTGAGCGTCTGGACTCCCGAGGGTGCGTTGGTATTCGCCGCGAAACGCGGGCAGGGACCCGGTGAGTTTGCCTATCCAACGCGCATATACGTTGACGATGATGACGGCTTTGTCGTCCGCGAGGGCACCGGGTCACGGTTCACATACTACTCGGAGGATGCAAGCCTCATCGAGGCGGCGGCTACGCCGCTCGGTTCGATAATGCACCAGCAGTTTCAGCTCGAACTGGAGGCTCCGACAATTGGAGGCGGTTATCTCGGCACCGCGAACATCCCGTTGCGCGTCGTGACGGGCACAGCGGGTGCTCCACCAGTCGAGCGATCTCCCCTGCTCTTACTGCAGCCATCGGAAGATGGCGAATGGGCTAATCGCCCAGAGGTCGTCTTCTGGCTTGATAATCGAAATCGCTTCATGGCGGTCCCGATGGGTGAGCAATTCAGAAACGGGTTCGTGTTTGGTGGACAGCCTTTCAACGCCGCGGACCAAGTGGAATTCGAACCCGGGCGTATGGTTGTGATGAGAACAGATCCGGCTGCGGGGGAGGTTGAGTTCATCGAGCTCAACGAGGTCGGCGACACGGTGTGGAAGGGTGCTTTGCACCTCGAACCGATGAGGGTCACGGATCGGATGGTGGAAGCAGCATGGGAAGCAGAGCCGCGTAGTCCGGCCATTCCCGAAGCCGCTTACCGCCGCGCCTGGAACACGGCTCTCCACCGACCTGACTACGTTCCCGCTGTCCGTAGTTTCTTCCTGGCGGCATCCGGTGAGATCTGGGTGAGGACTCGCGAGGAGATTGACACACTCCGGGTGTACTACGCCATGTCAAGGAAAAAAAACCCCGAAACGCCACGTCAGGTCCTGGTGCCTGAGTGGCTTACTGTGCACGATGCGACGGATTCTCACGTATGGGGAATACGGCGAGATGCTCTGGGTACGCCGCGGGTCGTCGGGAGGAAGTTGGTTCCGCCCACCCAATAGAGAGGGCGGGGATCGGCCCGCTGGAGGGGTGACCGGAACCGGTACACCAGGCGCGAACGCCGGAGACGGCCGAGGACGGCGCAGCCGCCCGCAGGCCAATCACCGTCTCGTCTCTCTCAGTCCGCGGTAGGTCACCGCATCCGCGTGACCGGGCGTCTCCGGAATGTCGTCGTTCCAGTCGTGCAGCAACCCGCGGATCAGACCGGACTGGCTGCGGAGGATGGTGACCGTCCGTGAATCGCGCTCGTCCACGACCACCTCACCCTCGGGTCCGCTGAGAACGACGCGGTCGACGTCACCATGTTCCACGGGAAGTGCGAAGAGGAAGTAGCGGTTGCCGTGCTTGTCCCAGGACGGGGTGAAGCGGAACGAGAACAGCAGATCCGTGCCGGAGAACCCCTCGATCATGTAGGGGCCTTGGCCTGTCGGGGTGCTTGGTGCCATCCGCAGCCAGTAGGGCGGTTCAAGTGTCAGCTTGCCTTCGATCACGCCGCCGCCCAGGACGAGCTGCGGGGATCGCGGGATGCTCCTGCTGGTCAGCTGGGGAGTGTGGCGGTGCACCAGCACCTTGCGGTAGGAGAAGTCGCTGATCCAGGCGGGGTGGCAGTATCCCATCAGGTCTGCCGCCCCGCGGTTGACCACGGTGCCATCGCGGAAGTCGTAACCCCACACGCCGACCGACCCGCCCGGATACGGAAAGTCCGGGTCAGGGCTGCCTGCATCGCCACACGGTGCGTGACGCAGGCTCAGCGAATGTCCCACCTCGTGGGCGAGCTCGGTTACCAGCGGCTTGCCCATGGAAACCCATCCGTCCAGCCTGGCGATCCCGCGCACCACACCGGTCTTGCTCAACGCAGCCCCGTAATAATATCCGGTTCCGTTCTCCGCGCTGCGCACGGCCTCCAGATCCAGCACAAGTCCCCACTGGCCATCGGACGTCGTCAAGTCGCGCGAGGTCGTATACGTCTCCCGCGTCCGCGCCGAGAACTCCGAGAACGGGAACGCCCACCGGAGCAGGCTGACAACGTGCGAGTCCTTCGTGATGTCCGTAACCGAGTGGAAGATCGATGAATCCGGCGCGGTCGCGTTCAGCACGGGGACCACGGTGAGTTCCATCGGCGGGGCATTCACCACATTGATCCGGACGGCACCCTCAGCCGGATAGTGGCTCTCCGCGTCGTCGGCCAGGACGAGAAAGCCGTCCGGGTCGGCCTCGATTCGGAGCTCGAGCCCCGGCTGAACGTGCTCCCCCGGGATCACGACGTTGTACGAGCCGTCGAGGTCAACCTGCAGCGGACGGGTAGGGAGCTGGGTATAGGGTGCATCGATGCGCACCTGGTAGACCTGCGTACCATTGCGGCTGAGGGTCGCCAGTATCGGAGGAGCAACGAAGTCGTGCAGCGTGGGTGCCGTCAGGAACACGCGCAGCAGCGCATCCCGATTCGCAATCATCGGCACAGGGTCGGACGGGTTCTGAACCGACTGGACCGTATACGCCATCGGGAACTGCAAGGTGACTCCCGGCAAATCCTCGCAAACCGGGCCCTCGTGGATATCGAGGCCAAGCACCCACGCCTCGAAACCGCGCGTCGGGGGGATGCAGAGGCCGGTCCCGTCATATTGCAGAGCCGTCAGCTCCGCCAACCCCACCATGGTGAACGGCAGCAACCCGTCGAGGCCGGCATTGCCAGCGATGTCGAAGGTCGTCAGCGACGACATGTGCCCGATGTCCGCGGGCAGCTTGCCAGCGAGGGCGTTGGCGCTCAGGTCGAGCTCTTGCAGCTCAGCCAGCGTGACGAGGGATGTAGGAAAGGGGCCCGTCAGGCCATTGTCAGGAAGCTCGAGGGAGCGCACGCGGCCATCCCTTACCGTGACGCCGTACCACGAGCCCAAATCCGCGGCCGTGTTCCATCCCGCCGCATTCGTCCATCCGTCTCCAGCCGTCGAATTGAAGAGATCCTCCAGAGCCAACCGTTCGACGGTGTCTACTTCGCACACGTTTATCGCGGCCCCGAGCCGGTCCAGCCACGCGGCGAACGTGGGGTCCAGCGGCGCGCACAACCCGGTGCCGTCCGTGCGGAAATAGACCAGCTCCCGCAGCTTCAGAAGGCTGCGAGGCATCAGTCCCGAGAGGTTGGGATTCGATAAGAGCATTAGCTCATTGAGCCGCGTGAGACCGCCCAACGCCGCAGGGAGCCCGCCCGTCAAGTCATTGATGGAGAGGTCGAGGCTCTCCAGCACAGAGAGGTGTCCCAATTCAGGGGGTATCGGGCCCGTCAGTCCGTTCTGGCTCAGGATCAGCCTCTCCAGGCGGGAGAGCTGTCCGAGTTCCGACGGAATCGGGCCGGTGAGCAAGTTGTCACTGACGTTCAGATCGACCAGGCGGGAGAGCTGCCCGAGTTCTGGCGGAATCAGGCCGGTCAACATGTTGGCATTGAGGTCCAGACTCTTCAGCCGGGATAGCCTGCCCAGCTCCATGGGGATCGATCCCGTGAGTCGATTGTCGAGGAGGCGGATCGACACCAGCGGCAGGTTGCCCAAGGGCGGGATCGTGCCGGTCAGTCCGTTGCTGCCCAGGTCCAGGTATTCCAGCCGGGAAAGTCGACCGATCTCTGCGGGGATGGAGCCGGTCAACGCGTTGTCGTTGAGGTACAGCCCCACCATATCCTCGAGTTTCTCGATGTCGGGCGGGATGGACCCGGTCAGTCCGTTATCGCGAAGATCGACACTGTGGACACGGCCGTTCGGGCTGGTTGCCACACCGTACCAGTCACCGACGGGAGCGCCCGTGAGCCAGTTGTCGCGCCTTGTCCACGAGTCTCCGCGCGTCGCGTTGTACAGCGCCTCGAGCGCATCGCGTTCCACCTCGAGCGGGGTCGGCGGAGGTGGCGTTGGCGGAGTCGTCGGCGTCGTGATCTTCGGCTCGTCGCCGCTGCACGCCAGCGCCACCAGCGGTGGGAGCAGCATCCATGCTTTTTTCATTGACTCGCCGAGCGTGTAGGCATGATAAAAATCTACAATAGTGACCATATGTGCTGCGCAATCATGTGTCAATTAAACCGCACGAGTCAGAGCTGCGGCGGCAGCTGCATCCCGACCGTGAAACTGGCCACGCTGACCGCCGTGCCCGGGATGGGTCGCCCCTCGAAGGCCGCGCGGGTTTCCTCCGCGGGCTTGCTGAGAGCTTTCTTGCTTTCCGGCCACCCGGTCCGGATGCGATATTGTCCTCTCGCCGCTGGCAGGCGATTGACCCCGGCAACAATCCGGCACAGCCAGGATTCCGGCCGGACCGCCGCCCCGAACGGAGAGAACTTTCCCTGGAGGAACGCATGCACCCGCTTCGCGCCCCTGGATCCGTCCATGGCCCCACCGCCCCCGTCACCACCCTGGCCCTCCTCACCCTCATCTCCGCCTGCGCCGAACCCCCCGCCTCGACCTTCGACGACCTCGCCTCCGCCCACCTCCCGCAAATCGAAGGCAGCATCCAGGTCGCCGGACTGACAGCCGAAGTCGAGGTACTCCGCGATCCCTGGGGCGTTCCCCATATCTACGCCTCGAACCTCGACGACCTCTTCCTTGCCCAGGGCTTCGTACAGGCCCAGGATCGTCTCTGGCAGATGGAGATGTACAGAAGAGCCGGCGAGGGGCGGCTCTCGGAAGTGCTCGGGCCCGACGCGCTCCAACATGACCGTGTCGCCCGTCTGCTCAAGTTCCGCGGCCCGTTCGACGACGACGAGTACACCAGCTACCACCCCGAGGGCCGACGCATCCTGGAGGCCTTCGCGGCCGGGGTCAACGCCTACATCGACCACGCCACGGCGGCCGGCGAACTGCCCGTCGAGTTCATGCTTACGGGGGTCGAGCCCGAGCCCTGGACCGCCGAGACACCGCTGCTGCGCATGCAGACCGCGATGCCTGTGGCGGACGTGCGCCGCGAGCTGAGGCTGGCCGAGCAGGTGGCCGAGCTGGGAGCGGCGGAAGCCAACCGCCAGGCGAACCCCACTCCCTGGCGCGAACTCGTGATGCCCGCGGGCGTCGACCTGTCGCTGATTTCGGCCGAGGTGCTGGGCGGGGTGACGGGCTTCCGCAACGCGATGAGCAGCCCGCCCCTGGTCGCCCCCTACGATAGCTGGACGGGGTCGGAGATGGCGATGAACATGGGTGCGCGCGAGACATCCCCCGGGAGCAACAACTGGGCGATCCACGGCAGCCGCACCGCGAGCGGACACGCGATCGTGGCCAACGACCCGCACCGCGGGGTCACGAACCCGTCGCTCCGCTATGTCGTGCACCTCGACGCACCCGGCTGGACCGCCATCGGCTCGACCGAGCCGGTGCTCCCCGGCGTGGCCATCGGGCACAACGGACGCATCGCCTGGGGGCTCACCATCGTGGGCACCGACCAGTCGGACGTGTACGTCGAGCAGGTGAACCCGGACGACCCCAAACAGGTGCGCTGGGGCGACGGCTGGGAGGAGGTGCGGACCATCACCGAGACCGTCCAGGTGAAGGACGGCGCGCCCGTGACCATGGAACTGGAGTTCTCGCGCCACGGCCCGATCTTCCACCGGGACCCGGACAACAACCTCGCCTACGCCATGCGCTCGACCATGCACGAGCCCGGGACCACGGGGTATCTCTCCGGGCTCCGGCTCAACGTGGTCTCCGACTGCGCCGCCTTCATCGAGGAGTTGCGCTACTGGCTGGCCCCCACCGAGAACATGATCTGCGGGGACGCCGACGGGAATATCGCATGGCAGGCCGCCGCCCTCTCCCCGAGCCGCCCCAATTGGCACGGACGGCTGCCGGTGCCGGGGACCGGCGAATACGAGTGGGACGGCTTCCGCGACGACCTTCCCACCGAGTTCAATCCGGAGCGCGGCTGGGTGGGCACGGCCAACCACGACATCCATCCGCCCGGATACGATCCGCCGCTCTTCTTCAAGACCGCAGGTCCCTTCGCCCGCTTCGCCCGGGTCGAGGAGGTGCTGAACGCGGGTAGCGACTACACGCTGGACGACTCGCGGCTGCTCCAGCAGGACGCGTACTCGGCTTCCGGCGCGCGCCACGCAGCGCTCTTCCGCGGATGGACGGCGAACGACGCGGGGCTGGAGACCTACCGGGCCGAACTGGCCGCCTGGGACGGCGTTTTCGACCGGGAGAGCCGGGCGGCCGCGATCTACCGCCGGCTCGACACGGAGGCCCTGGACTCCTACCGAAACAGCCCAGGTGAATCCGGGCCGGCTGATTATGAATCGGTCCTGGCCGCCGCCATCGCACGGATCACGGCCGACCAGGGCGACGATGCGGCCCAGTGGCGCTGGGGACGCGACCACCGCAACGAGTTCCCGCACGCGCTCGTGACCGCATACGACCTGCCTGCGGCGGAGCGGTCGGGAGGCGCGGGCACGGTTGCCGCAACAGGGGCCACCTACCGTCACATCGTCGACTTCGCCGACCTGGACGGGTCGCTGTTCACCAACGCGCCCGGACAGTCGGGACGCCCCGGAAGCCCCTACTACGGCAATCTCACCGAGGACTGGGCCAACCGGGACTACTTCCCGATGCTTTTCTCCCGGGAGGCGGTAGAGGCTCGCGCGGAATACCGGCTCGTGTTGGCGCCCGGAGGTTGACGGATTGCAAGTGCGGCCAAATGCCGGAGTTTGTCCGCCAATTCTGCCCCGAATTGGCGGACAAGGCACCAAGTTCAACTCAAGATGAACAAGAGCACGCAGATCGCGAGATGGCTTGCCGCGGTGATCATGATCACCTATGGCTTTGCGAAGCTGAACGGATCCCAGTTCACGGTGCTCGACTCCGAGGTCACGAAGCCCATGGGCGAGGTCAGCGGATTCTGGCTGACCTGGTACTACTACGGGTTCTCCGGCGTCTACGGGACGATCGTTGCACTGGTCGAAATCGGTGGCGGCCTGCTGCTGATCCGGCCACGGACGGCGCTGGTCGGCGCCCTTGTTCTCCTGCCGGTGGTGGGCAACGTCATCCTCATCGACATCTTCTTCGGGATCGCCAACGCCCTGCCGGCCTCCGTTCTGGTTCTGATCTGTCTGATCATCATAGTCCGGCCCCACGCCCAACGGCTTGCCGAGGCCGTGCTCCTCGACATCGACTCATCCCGCAGGGCCGTGGCCGTCCGCGCGGCCGGTGCCGTGGCCGTGCTCGCGGGCGCCTGGGGCTTCACCTACTGGGCCGCCAACTACAACAATCGCCAGCCCACGCCAATCGATGGCGTCTGGACGGTCGAGGAAAACGGAGGGCCGCTCGAGCGCGTGTTCTTCGAATACAACCGCTCCCATATGGCCGTGTTCCGCTTTGATGACGGAGACGCCGTGCACCACTTCGAGGTCGACTCGGATCAAGTGCGGGTTTGGGAACAGTGGCAACTGAAAGGCCCGCTGATCTACGAGGGCGAAATCGTCAATGACCACCGAATCGAACTGCAGCCGTCCGGAAGTGACGCTGGCATCATCCTGGTGAGGGACTAAGTCAGCCCACGCGCGGGGTGGCCGAAGTCGGCCGGTCCAATACCGGAACGAGGGTGAACGGTGGGCGGTAGATTCCGACAGGTTGTCCGCCAATTCCGGCCCACAATGGCGGACAAAGTCATTCCAAACTCCGAAAAGCCGAAATCAGGATGAACACCATGTCGTCAGGATCCGCTGGACCACAAAGCGAATCACCACGCACTGTCGTAGAGGGCGGAATCGCCATACTCGGCGCCGGCAACATCGGCCGCGCCATCGTCGAGGGACTCGTAGCCGCCGGCTCGCACGCCCCGGTGGACATCCACGTCACCCGCAGGCGCGCCGACCGGCTGGCGGACCTCGCAGCCCGAGGCTTCCGCGTATCCTCCGACAACCAGGCCGCCATAGCGGCGAGCAGCACCGTGGTGATCGCGGTCCAGCCGCAGCACCTCGACGATATCCTTCTCGAGATCGCCCCGAGCCTCGTGGCCGACCAGCACCTGCTCATATCCGTCGTCTCCGGCGCCGAGATCGCCGCCATCCGCCGCAGCGTCGGCCCCGACGTGGCGGTCGTGCGGGCCATGCCGAACACCGCGATCGCGCTCCGCGAATCCATGACGTGCCTGGCGGCCGAGCCCGGGCACACCGACGCACTGGATCAGGCGGCGAAGCTCTTCCGCGCCGTGGGCGCCACCCTCGTCGTCGACGAAGAGCACATGATCCCCGCCACTGCCCTCTGCGCATGCGGCGTGGCCTTCTTCCTGCGCGCCGTCAGGGCCGCCTGCCAGGGCGGCATCGAGATCGGCTTCCATCCTGAAGAAGCCCTGCAGATGGCGGCCCAGACCGCCTTGGGCGCCGCGGCCCTCGTGCGGGACCAGGGCCGGCACCCCGAGCGCGAAATCGACAGCGTCACGACCCCGCGCGGCTGCACGATCGCCGGCCTCAACGAGATGGAGCACCGCGGCTTCTCGTCGGCCTTCATCAAGGGCATCACGACCTCGGCCGTGAAGGCGCAGTCGCTCTACGCGGGCGACTGACGGCGCGCGCTACGGTAAGCGGCGCCGGCGCTGGGAGCTGCCGCCGATCCCACCCTCAGCCGCGCAACCCTACCCCATCCCGTCCAGCACCGCCAGCAACTCCCCCGGCTCGGGCCGCCGCGTGTAGTCCACATCCACGCCTGCCCACGCCACAACCCCGTCCCGGCCGACCACATAGGTCGCGGCAATCGGCAGCTCCCAGGTCAGATCGCCGTTGAACCGGGCGAGGTCGATGCGCAACTCGTCACGGTAGATGTCCTGCAGCACCTCGGTCATCCGGAAGGTCAGCCCGTAAGAGCGCGCAACGCCGTTACCGCTGTCCACGAGAACATCGAACTCGATCCCGTCCTTGCGGGCCCACGCCGCCGCGAAGTCGCGCAGCTGCGGCGACACCGTCAGAACCGTCGCACCCCGCGCGCGGAACTCGGGAAGAAGTGCCTGGAGAGCAGCCTGCTCCGCACGGCAGTAGGGTCACCAGCGTCCGCGGAAGAAGCTGAGGACCGCCGGGCCGTCCCGCAGAACCCGCGCGAGCCGAACCGTCTCGTGGTTCAGGTTGGGCCGGGCGAAGAGGGGTGCCGGGTCGCCGGCCTTGACGACGCCGTCAAGAATCCCTGACGCCTCGAGGTCCGCGACGCCGCATCGGAGCTGATGTGTGATTGAAGGGTCGCGCTTGGCAGCTCCGGCTTCCCTGATGCGGTCCAGGGTCGGTGCGAGTCTGGGCATGGTGAGCCTGCGGGAGTGGGGGATCTGGGCGCGTCTGGCGTGTTCGGTCAGGAGACTCAACGTAACTGGAACGGAACGAAGATGATCCACTCCCCGTCCTCTGCTCGAGCCAGCAGGAGACGAGGCATAGCGCGAAATCCGGTAGCCATAGCGCGGCGGCAGGCCACCGGCTCAGACCGGGGCGCGAGGCTTCAACCAGCCAGCGTATCTCTGCGCCCGCGGCCGCGTTCAATACGGCCACCCCGTCCGGGGCGGTAACCCGAAACTGCAGCACCCTGGGCCCATCCGTCGTTTCCCTGGCTTCGAGCGCCCATCCGGGTGGCTCGTCCGGAGCTGGAATCTGGACCGCCCGCCGCGTCTTGAGTGCCAACCGGAGCAGTGGTCGATATACGCTCATCACGTAACTGTCGATACCCGCTGCCCGCGACAGTTCCCATGTGGGAGTTGCCGCGAGCGCTCCCGGTCGCGACGATGACACTGCTTCGCGCTGGTACTCCATCCCGTTTCTCCCGTTGCCTGGAATCCCCCGTGTGTCGTACACGGCCAAAAGAACACTGTACAATCATGGCATTTGCGATCTGCACATCATCAGCACGACCCCCTGTTGCCGATCAGCAACATTGAATCCGCGTCTGATCGGTGGCCGTCAGGATCGTGTCGGACGCGACGGTTCCTGATGATCGGAACGAGAGGACACACTGTGAAATCACTCAGGAACGCGTTGTTGGCCCTGCTCGCCCTGCCAGCAGGACTGGCGGCGCACGCCGTGATCCAGGCAGACACCGTGGTGGACAGGGAGAGCCTGCGGACCTGGTAGTCGGGAAACCCGGGCTCTGCCGGCCTCGTCATGAGTGCCCATACCCCATCGGACGCCGCCGGATGGCTCGCCGGGGTCTCATTCAGTTTCGACCAGGATAAAGGACACGACGATGACAAAGAGAATGATCGGAATAGTCGCGATGGCGAGTTTGCTCCCGGCAGGCGTGTCGGCCCAGCGGCAATGCGAGTTCCGCGACGATGTGGAACTCCGCGGCACCGCGGAAGGGAGCCTGCGGGTCGAAGCCGGGGCGGGACGGCTGACCATTGCCAGCGCCGAGGCGACCGGCGTCATCCGGGTCTCGGCCACACTCTGCGCGTCCGACCGGGAGCGCCTGGAAGGCCTCGAGGTGTCTCTGGACGGTGACCAAATCCGCACCGACTACCCGAACCGGCGCTCGGTATGGGGCAACAACTACGCCCGCATCGATCTGGCGATCGAGGTTCCGGCGGGCACCAATGTCCACGTCGAGGACAGTTCAGGCAGCCTGACGATCTACGGCGTTGGCGACGTGGAACTGAAGGACGGCTCCGGCAGCGCGCACATCGAGAACGTGGGCTCGGTGCTCGTCGAGGACGGTTCGGGAAGTCTCAGGATCCAGGACGCCAGCGGCGATGTGGAGGTCCGGGACGGGTCGGGCAGCATGACCATCCAGCGCGTGGGCGGCGGCGTTATGATTGAGGACGGTTCCGGCAGCATCACGGTCGAGGCGGTCGGAGGCAGCGTCAGAATCGACGAGGTCGGCGCGGGTGGCGTTCGCGTCCGGGATGTGGACGGCGATCTCGTCGTCACCGATGGCCGGCGCGAACGGATCCGGTACTCGGACATCCGGGGCGTCGTCGACCTGCCGCAGGCGAAGCGGCGCGGACAGGACAACAACTGACCTGTGTGAGCATATGAGTATATGAGTAGTCGACCGCGCCGTGCGGCGGCGCTTGCAGGCCGGACGGCAGCAGTCATTGCGTTCGCGCTTGCGGTTTTCCCCCAGTCCGCACAAGGCCAGATCTTCGAACTGATGCGAATCGTCAGCGAGGGGGGAAGCTGGTTGGGGCTGACGGTTACGGAGGGGCGCGCGTCGCTCGCGGGGCCGGTGGTTCCGGTGGCCGGTCTGTCGCTGGACGGGTGCCTTCAGGTGTGGGACGGTCACTCGGGCGAGTGGACGATACGGGCCGAAGACAAGCTCGGCGCCAGCAGGCTCGACGTTACGGTGACGCCGGGCGAGCCGGTGAGGTTCCAATTCAGAGGCGGGATCCAGGCCCAGGTCGAGGCTTCGGTCGAGTGGAGTGAAGCGCGCGATACCACGCTGCATGTGTGGGTCGGCGTGGGCCCGCCGTCGGCACGGGGCGGAGAACGCGACATCTGCCAACCGCCGCCGGGATAGATGCGGTAGCGGTACGGGATCGATGTCCCGGACGGCGTGGCCAACGCCGCTCTCTTTCATCCTCGTGCGAATCCGAAGTGGCGCGATTAGGTTGCCCCCGAGCCGACATTTCGCCCTGACCCCACGAGAGGAACCGCTATGTCCACCACCCGCCGGCAGTTCTTCGGCACCGTAGCCGCGACCTCGGGCGCCCTCGCCCTTGGGTCGACCGTTTCTCCCGGCCCGGCTCGCGCACGAACGGTCTCGGCCAGTCGCCACGACATTGGCCCGGCCCCCCAGCCCCTGCGCGTCCTGATCCTGGGCGGCACCGGCTTCATCGGCCCGCACATGGTCCAGTACGCGCTGGAGCGGGGGCACTCGGTCACGATCTTCAATCGCGGCCGCACCAATCCCCACCTGTTTCCGGAGGTCGAGAAGCTCGTCGGCGACCGCGACGGCCAGCTCGGGGCGCTGGAGGGACGAAACTGGGACGTCGTGCTCGACAACTCCGGCTACGTCCCGCGGCATGTGCGCGATTCGGCGCAGCTGCTCGCGGACGCGACGGACCACTACCTCTTCACGTCCACCGTCGGCGTCTACGCCAGCTGGTACGACGCGAGCGGCGGTATGAAGTCGGCTCCCGGTGCGCCCGACTGGCCCGAAGGAGGCACGACCGAGGATCATCCGACCGTGGTCCTGCCCGAGCCGGAATCGGAAGATGCGGGAAGGTTCTACGGGCACCTCAAGGTCCTCTGCGAGGACGCGGTGCGCGAAGCCTACGGCGACGACCGCTGCGTGATTACGCGGCCGGGGCTGATCGTGGGGCCGGGCGACACGACCGACCGTTTCACCTACTACCCGGTGCGCATCGACCGCGGCGGCGAGATCCTGGCCTTCGGCGCCCCCGACGACCCGTGCCAGTACATCGACGCGCGCGACCTGGCGGGGTGGTCGGTCCGGCTCTGCGAGGATCGGGTGAGCGGTACCTACAACGCGGTCGCGCCGCTGGGGGGGCTGCGCATGGCGGAGCTGCTGTACGGAATCCGCGCGATCACCTCGACCCCGATGCGTTTCACCTGGGTGCCGGGCTCGTTCCTCGCCGAGCAGGGCGTGCCCGAGTTCTCGCTGCCGCCGTGGACGAGCCAGAATGGCCCCCTCGCCGGGGCGACCAGCTTCCGGGCGGACCGGGCGTTCGCCGCGGGGCTGACCTCGCGTCCGCTCGCGGAAACCGCCCTCGACACGCTGCAGTGGTGGAACTCGCTGCCGCCCGAGCGCCAGGAGCAGATGGGTGCGGGGCTGCGCGGCGGCGATCTGGAGCTCGGCCCGGCGTCAATGGATGCGCAGATGGAGTTCGAGGCGCAGGTCCTCGCGGCGTGGAGGGCCGCCCAGGGGTAGCTACCGGCTGATCAGCTCGTAGACCACCACGCTCTCCACGTCCATCTCATCCTTGATCACGCCGAGGACCCGGTCGTGGGCGACATCGAGGATGCGGAGGCCGGGCGGGGCGTCGACTTTGCCGAGCCAGCTGCCGTCAGAGGAGATGACGGAGTAAGGCGGTGACCCTTCGCGCGGGCCTGCCGGCACGTAGGTTGGCAGCCAGACCCGACCCTCGGCGTCACCGAACGGGGGTCTGAAGAGTGGCAGCGGCCTGCCGAGATCGGCCCGGTACTCGACCATGGTCTCTCTCGTCAACCGCTCGACAACCGTGGCCGGGGCGTCACGGTTGGCGAAACGGAGTCTGGCGCGAAGATCTGCTTCGAGCGGCACCAGGTGCTCTTCGGTCAGGCGCTCCGGCTCCGCCTGCCAGCGCACGATCTGCTCGACCGTGCCGTCCGTCGCACGCCACGTGGCCTCTGGCCTGTCCGATCGCGTGTAGATGAAATGCCCGTCGGCCACGGCTATGGAGCCGAAACCCTGCGAAGGATTCCCGGCGCCCGGCACGAAGTCGTAGGAGGCGACGGTGTCGACCGCACCCGTACCCGGGTTGAAACGCGCCATGTGGCCCTGAAGCCACTCCTCTTCGAACCCGGACCGGAACGAACTGGTGGCTGCCAGGAAGCTGCCGCCAGCGTCGATGCCTTGCGGCCAGAGTGAAGTGTAGCGCTGGAGGTCGGCGAGCGACTCGGTGAGGACGAGCGAGCCGTCCACAAAGAGACTGAAGCTGGAATTGCGTCTGTCGAGGACCATTAGGCTGTCCTGTCCCCGGGTGAACATCCCCAGGACATAGCCGACTTCACCCGGTCCTTCGCCCGCCGTTGCCGCGACCGAGTACTCGGCCCCGTCGGGGGTCACGAGCACGATCTCGGAGTTGGCGTCATCCGACAGGGCGGCGCTGCCGTCGGAGAAGAGTCGGCCCAAACCAACGAGTCCGAATGCGTAGTCACCGGCGCGGCCTCCATGCCGATACTGCGGCTGCGGCGCGAGGGCAAAAGGAGGCTCTACATCCGGCACCCCCGCGTACTCGACGACCCGCACCCCGGCGCTGTCCCGCACCATCGGCTCCACCGAGTTCGCGCCGTCGACGCCACAACCGGCCAGCGACAGAAGCGCCGCTGTGAGCATCGACCGCCGCCGCATCAGAACCGCACCGTTCGCTGGATGTTGAAGCCGAGGCGCCACGAGTCCGGGTCGAGGAAGTCGTCGGCCGCGCCGGCAAGGGTGTGGGTCGGGTTCATCTGGTGCTGATTGGTGACCACGAGCTTGAAGAAATGCCCCCGCGTGCGGATTTCGACGCCGAAGGAGCCGGAGTCGTACTCCTGATCCCTGCGGGCCTGGCTGATGATCCATTCACCGAAGAGGCTCCACCTCTGGTCGAGGTACAACTGGCCGTTCAGGCCGACTGAAACGGTGGTCGCGGGGTCGTGGTCCTGGATCCGGGGGTTCCACAGGAGCGTGGGCACGACGCCCAGCGCGAGGCGGTCGGCGAGCATCGCGTTGGCGATCACCTGGGCGTAGGCCTGCATCTCGTTCGCGTCGGCTGCGTCGTCGTCGCGGCTGTCGGTGTTGTCGCCGATGTCGCCCGCGACCTGATGCTGATGACCCTCGTGATCGTCTCCCGCTTCGTCCTGCAGGTTCCACGCCACTCCCGACTGCACCGCGAACTCGACGGGAACCGTCGCGGCGGTGAGGGCAAGCCCGGCGAAACGCGCGTTCAACTCCAGGTTGTCCATGCTGTTGGAACGGAGGATCCCGAGGGCGAAGTGGTCGTGGGGCGCGAAGGCGAGGCCGAGGCGGTTCAGCACGAATCCGTCCAGTCCCCACAGGTCGCTCGCACCGTCCGAAAGGTGGCCGAAGCGGTGGGAAATTTCGATGAGGATGTCGCCCGCATCCATTCCGGCCGCGGTCGGCAGCGTAGCCGACTGCGTGGAGGCGAAGACGTACTGCGCCGATGCCGTGGACGGGGCCGCCGCGCAGAATAGGGCGGCGCAGAGGCTCAGCGAAGCCTGCTTGAAGAGGGTCTTCATGGGTGCAAAGTACTGCTGCGAGAACGCCGCGGCTACGTTCCGCCGCCGGTGTGCTCGCGCCCGGCAACCGTTCCCCGCCACCCGTCATCCATTAAAATTGTCTGCGAAACAGATCCGGGGTCTTCGGGCCACACGGCGCCAAGCACATCCTGGCAAACAACCATTCACAACAAGGTGGCATGAACCGCGATATCGAAGTCATACAAGCGAAGATCCAGGAGGCCAGCGGCTTCGTCGACCGGCTCCTGGCCGAAGTGGGTCGGGTTATCGTTGGACAGAAGACCATGGTGGAGCGGTTGCTGGTCGGACTGCTGTCCGACGGTCATGTCCTCATGGAGGGTGTACCCGGGCTCGCGAAAACCCTTACCGTCCGCACGCTCGCCGACGCGATCCAGACCTCGTTCCAGCGCATCCAGTTTACGCCGGATCTGCTCCCCGCGGACCTGACCGGCACGCTGATCTACGACCCGCGCAAGACCGAGTTCAAGACCAAGAAGGGCCCGATCTTCGCGAACGTGATCCTGGCCGACGAGATCAACCGTTCACCCGCCAAGGTCCAGTCGGCGCTGCTCGAGGCCATGCAGGAGCACACCGTCACGATCGGCGAGAACACCTTTCCGTTGCCGTCGCCCTTCCTGGTGCTCGCCACGCAGAACCCGATCGACCAGGAGGGGACCTACCCGCTGCCCGAGGCGCAGGTGGACCGCTTCATGCTCAAGCTGTCGGTGGGGTATCCGGACAGGGACGAGGAGCTGGAGATCATGCGCAGGATGGGGACGGGCCCGATGCCTCAGGCGTCTCCCGTCGTGACGCCGGAGGAAATCCTGCAGGCGCGCCGGGCGGCAGAGACGATTTACATGGACAGCCAGGTCGAGCGCTATATCGTCGAGCTTGTCTTCGCAACTCGGGAACCCACCCGGTGTGGCCTGCGGGAGCTGGACCCGCTCATTGCCTTCGGCGGATCGCCCAGGGCCAGCATCTGCCTGGCGAGGACGTCGCGTGCGCACGCGTTCCTGCGGCACCGCGGCTACGTGACGCCGGAAGACGTGCGCTCGGTGGCGATGGATGTGCTGCGGCACCGCATCATCCTGACGTATGAGGCCGAGGCGGAGGAAGTGACCACGGAGGATGTCGTGACGCGGGTGCTGGACACGGTCGAGGTGCCGTAGGGGCAGGTCGATAGTATGGTAAACATTACAAAATGTAAAGTGGGCATTACATTGTTGCCGGTTGAGCGCCGAGCGCCGACCGGGCGCGAAGGGCTGGACAGGCGCGCGGAGTGTGCCCGGCCATGATCCCGCGCGAGATCCTGAAGCAGGTCAGGCTGCTCGAAATCTCGACGCGCGGGCTCGTGAACGAGGTGTTCTCGGGCGAGTACCATTCCGTCTTCAAGGGGCGGGGGATGAGCTTCGCCGAGGTGCGCGAGTACGGCTACGGCGACGACATCCGCGGGATCGACTGGAACGTGACGGCGCGGACGGGCTCGCCGCATGTGAAGGTGTTCGAGGAGGAACGCGAGCTGACGCTGATGCTGGTCGTGGATGTGAGCGCGTCCGCGCACTTCGGGACGCGGGCGCGGATGAAGTCGGAGCTGGCTGCCGAGCTCTGCGGCGTGTTGGCGTTCAGCGCGATCAAGAACAACGACAAGGTGGGGCTGATTCTGTTTTCGGACCGGATCGAGCGGTTCGTGCCGCCGCGGAAGGGGCGACGGCATGCGCTGCGGGTGCTGCGCGAGCTGCTGTATCATCCGGCCGAGGGGAAGGGCACGGACATCGCGGGCGCGCTCGAATACCTGGCGCGGGTGACGCGGCGGCGCGCGGTGGTGTTTCTCGTGTCGGACTTCCTGGCCGAGGGGTACGAGCGGGCGCTGTCGGTGGCGGCGAGGCGGCACGACCTGGTGGCGGTGCGGGTGGGCGATGTGCGCGAGGAGGAGGTGCCGCCCATGGGCTTCGTCGAGTTCGAGGACCCGGAGACGGGCGAGCGGGTGGTGGTGAATACGTCGGCGCGCGCGTTCCAGGAGCGGTTCGGGATGGGGCGGGCGGCGGCGCGGCGGCGGGTGGAGGAGCTGTTCCGGCGCAGCAAGGTGGACGCGATCGACGTGACGACGGGCGTGCCGTACGAGAAGGCGCTGAGGCGGTTCTTCGAGGAGCGGGGGCGGAGGGTGCGGTGATGGTGGGGGCGAAGGCGGCGCTGGCCGGGGTGTGGGTGGGTGTCGCGGCTCTGGTCGCGGACCCGGGGCCCGCAGCCGCGCAGGATGCCCCCGGCCTGCATCTGGCGATGGAGGTGGACACAACGATGATCCACCTGGGCGACCCGGTCAGGGTGGGCCTGGCGGTGGATCATCCGGCGGACTGGGTGGTCCACTGGGCCGATTCGCTCGATATCGCGCCGTTTGAGGTGCTGGAATACGTGGTGTCGGCGCCCGGGGCCTCGCCGGTGGGTGGCGCGGGCGGGGACGGCAGTGCGGCTGGGGCCGGCGGGGCGCGCTCGGTCGCGGCGCTGACCCTTACCAGCTTCGAGCTGGGTGAGGTGGAGATCCCGCCGATCGAGGTTGCCGTGGCCGCGCCGGACGGGACGGTGCAGACGCTGCTGACCGATCCGTTCCGCATCGGCGTCGAGAGCGTCGGGCTGGATGAGTCCGGCGACATCCGCGAGATCAAGGCGCCGCTGTCGATTGCGCGGAACTGGTGGGCGCTGCTGCCCTGGCTGCTCCTCGTCGCGGCGCTGGGGGCGGGCGCCCTCTACCTTCACCGCCGCATGCAGGCGCGGCCCGCCGCCGAGATCCCGCAGCCGCGGACCCCGCCGCGTCCGCACCACCTGGTCGCGCTGGAGGCGCTCGCCGAACTGGAGCGGTCGTCGCTGCTCGAGCGCGGGCAGGTGAAGCGGTGGCATGTGCGCGTTTCCGAGATCATCCGCGCCTATGTGGAGGGCCAGCTCGAGGTCCCCGCCCTAGAGATGACCACGGGCGAGGTGGTGTCGGGGCTGCGCACAGCCGCCCTCGGCGAACGGATCACACACGCCTTCCACGGCTTCCTCTCCCACTGCGACCTGGTGAAGTTCGCGAAGCTGCGGCCTGACGCGGACAGCTCGCGCGAACTGCTGGGAACGGCGCGCTCGCTGGTGGAGATGACGAGCGGACCGGGGCCGGAGGCCGCGGATGAGGCTGCGGATGAGGGCGCAGGAGAACCCCGATGATCTTCCGTTTCGAGGATCCCTGGATGCTGCTCCTGCTCGGGGTCGTGCCGTTGCTCGCGTGGTGGCACCTGAAGGCGGGCGGGCGGCAGCGGGGGTCGCTGACGCACCCGGAAGCGGGAGGGCTGGGACGGGCCGGAGGAGGCAGCGGGCGCTGGCTGCGCCACCTGCCGGCGGCGCTCCGCGGACTCGCCCTGGTCTGTCTCATCGTCGCATTCGGGCGTCCGCAAACGGGCGTCACGGGCGAGAACGTGGTGTCGGAGGGGATCGACATCGTGCTTGCGCTCGACGTCTCCAGCTCGATGCTCGCCGAGGATCTGGCGCCCAACCGGCTCGAGGCGGCCAAGGCGGTGGCCGCGGACTTCGTCGAGGGTCGCGGCAACGACCGGATCGGGCTCGTCATCTTCGCGGGCAAGGCCTTCACGCAGGCGCCGCTGACGCTCGACCACTCGGTGGTCGCGTCGCTCATGGCCGAGCTCGACGTGGGCATCATCGAGGACGGCACTGCGGTCGGGATGGGGCTTGCCACCGCGGTCAAGCGGCTGCAGGCAAGCGAAGCCGAGTCGAAGGTGGTGATCCTGCTGACCGACGGACGCAACAACCGCGGGGAAATCGACCCGATCACGGCGGCGCAGGCAGCGCAGGCGCTGGGGGTGCGCGTCTATACGATTGGCGCGGGCGCGCGCGGCATGGCCCGGGTCCCGGTGACGGACCGCTTCGGCGGCCGGCGCTACGTTACGACCCGCGTCGACGTGGACGAGCCGGTCCTGCGGGAGACGGCCGAGACCACCGGAGGCCGCTACTACCGCGCGACGGATCGCGAGAGCCTCGAAGCCATCTGGGCGGAGATCGACGAGTTGGAGACGACGGAGATCCTTGTGAACAACTTCACAAGCTACGGCGAGCGCTTCCCGGCGCCGCTTGCGGCGGGGCTGATCCTGCTGCTGGCGGAGGTCGTGCTGGCTCGCACCTGGTTGAGGACGCTGCCCTGATGTTTCGCTTCGGAGCCGGCCTCGCGCTGTGGACGCTGATCCTCGTCCCTCTCCTGGGCGTCCTGTACTGGTACGCCGGCCGCCGCGGCCGCGCGCTGCTCGACCGCTTCGGCGAACACGACCTGGTGCGCCGCCTGCGCGCCTCCGTAAACGTCACGGCCGTGCGCTGGAAGGGTGCGCTGGTTCTCGCGGCGGTGGCGCTCCTCGCGCTCGCGCTCGCCCGCCCCCAGTTCGGCACGCGCGTCGAGACCCTGCGGCAACAGGGCCAGGACGTGATGGTCGCACTGGACGTCTCCCGCTCCATGTACGCCGAGGATGTCGCGCCCAACCGTCTCGAACGCGCGAAGATCGAGATCGGCCGCATCATCCAGCGTCTCGACGGGGACCGGATCGGCCTGGTGGCGTTCGCCGGCGATGCCTTCGTGCAGAGCCCGCTCACGGCCGACTACGGCGCCGCGATGATGTTTCTCACCGCGATGGATCCCACGCTCATGTCCACGCAGGGCACGGATCTCGCCAGGGCGGTGGTGGTGGCGGTGGAAGCCCTCGAGGAAACGCCGCCCGAGAACAGGATCGTGGTCATCGTGACCGACGGGGAGGACCACGAGGGGGGTCTCGCGGAAGCGATCGTCGCGGCGGTCGACGCCCAGGTGACGATCCACACGGTGGGCGTAGGGTCGCCGGAGGGGGTGCCGCTTCCCGACGTAGAGGGGATCGAGGCGAGCGGCAGATTCCGGCGCGACGATCAGGGCAATGTCATCACCACCCGCCTGAACGAGACCGCGCTGCAGGACATCGCGCTCCAGACGGATGGCGAGTACCACCGGATCGGTCAGGGCGCCGGGGGCCTCGGCCGCCTGGTCGAGCGGATCGAGGGCGGGGGCCGCGAGGTTGAATCGCGTGAAGTCACCCAATTCGAAGAGCAGTATCAGATCTTTCTCGGTGCGGCGTTGCTTCTGCTGATCGTGGAGGTCATCGTACCCGGCAGGCGGAGGCGCAGGACCGCGGGTCTGGAGGACACAGCATGAGATCGGTTGTTTGCGCTGCAGCGGCGACGTTGACGGCGCTGGCTCTGGCCGGGCTCGCCACGGGCCAGGAGGGCCGCCGCGAAGTCGAAGTCGGCAACCGGCTCTACGACGAGGGCCGCTACCAGGAGGCTCACGCCCGCTACCTGGAGGCACTGGAAAAGGTGCCGGGGCTGCCGCTCGTGCGCTTCAATGAGGGCAACGCGCTCTACCAGAGCCAGGAATTCCAGCGCGCGATGGAAGCCTTTCTCGAGGCGGCGGAGGGGGCCGATCCCGAGTGGCAGTCACAGGCCTGGTACAACCTCGGCAACGCGCTGCTCAGGCAGCAGCAGGCGGGGCCCGCCGCCGAGGCGTACAAGCAGGCATTGCGCAGCGATCCGCAGGACGTCGACGCGAAGCACAACCTCGAACTCGCGCTCCAGCAGCTCGAGCAGCAGGAGCAGCAGCAGGGCGGCGAGAACCAGGAGGGCGACGAGCAGAACGAGGACCAGCAGGGAGAAGGCGGGGGACAGGGTCAGCAACCCGAGGGCGGCGAGGAGGGCGAGCAGGAGAACGACCCCTCCCAGGGAGAGGACGGGCAGCAACAGCAGCCCCGGCCGCAGGACGGCGAGGGTGAGGGCGAGTCGCAGCCGCAGGAGCAGGATGGCGAGGGACAGGCGCAGCAGCCCCCTCCCCGGATGACGCCGGAGCAGGCCGAGCGTCTGCTGCAGGCGATCACCGAAGACCCGGGCGAGGTGAACCGGCAGGCGGCTCAGGCGCGTGGGCGCCGGCCGCGGAAGGACTGGTAGGGCCGGCGGAATGACGGGAGTGATTCGATTCGCGGGAGCCCGCGTCGCATTTGCGGGCCTGGTTGCAGCCGCGAGCGTTGCAACAACGCCCGCCCACGCCCAGGACATCTCCGCCCGCGCCTTCCTCAGCGCGCCCCAGGTCGGCGTCGGCCGCCAGTTCGTGCTCAACGTCGAGGTCTCGGGCACGCAGCAGCTGGAGCAGGACCCCGTCCTCCCCGACATGGAGGACTTCGCCCGCTTCCTCAGCGCGGGCACGTCCACCTCGATCCAGATCGTGAACGGGCGCACGAGCATGGCGATCACCTACCAGTACCGCTTCCAGGCCCTCACGGAGGGGACCTTCGAGATCGGGGCCGTCACCGTCACGGCCGGCGACCGGACAGTGACCACGGAACCGGTGTCGCTCACGGTATCGGATGCCCCGCCTCCCCCGGCCGCCGGCGCGGAGGCGGTCGATCCCGGCGCCGCGATCACCCCCGAAGACCTCTTCATCGAGACCCGCGTCTCCAGGACCCGGGCGTTCGAGAACGAACCCGTCGCGGTCGAGTACCAGATCTTCACCCGGGTCCCCGTCCAGTCCTACACCATCACGACGCTGCCGCAGGCGACGGGGTTCTGGTCGGAGGAGCTGGAACAGCCCACGTCGCCGCAGGCCGAGCGCGTCGTACGGGACGGCAGCGAATACCTGACGGCGACCGTCCGCCGCATGATGCTGTTCCCGACCGGGCCGGGCCCCAAGACGCTGGACCCCCTGAGCGTCGAGGCGCAGGTGCGGGTGCGCGACCGGAGCGCCTTCGACCCCTTCGGCGACATCTTCGGCCGGTCGAGCCTCTTCGACCGGAGCGTGCCCGTGGTGGTGGCCTCGCGCCCGGTGACGATCGAGGTCGATCCCCTTCCGGCGGATGCGCGGCCCGAATCCTTCACCGGGCACGTGGGCAGCCTGGCCGTTTCGGCTTCGGTGGACCGCTCGGCCGTCGAGACCAACGAGGCGGTGACCCTCCGCGTCGAGTACTCCGGCACCGGCAACCTTCGCACCCTCCCCGCGCCCGACATCGAGTTCCCGGTGGAGTTCGAGGCGTTCCCGCCCGAGACCAGCGAGCGGATCGCGGAGGGCGGCCGCAGTCTGCAGGGGACCCGAACGCATGAGTACGTACTCATCCCGCGTGTTCCCGGCGAGCTGACCATCCCCGCGATCGAAGTTGCGTACTTCGACCCCGCGACGGGGCGCTACGGGACATCGCGGTCGCAGCCCCTGGAGGTCACCGTGGCCGGCGACGCGGCGGCGACCGAGGGCCCCGGCGCCGTTCCGTCGGCCGTCGAGACCATTCGCGAGGAGATCCGCTTCATCCACATCGGGACGCCTCGTTTCGTGCGCACCGACCTCCCGCTCTACGCAACGGGCGTGTTCTGGGTGATTCTGTTGCTGCCGCTCGTGGTGGCGGGCGGGGCGCTGGCGCTGCGGCGGCACCGCGACCGCCTCGAGGGCGATGTCGCCTATGCGCGGGTGCGGCGGGCCAGCCGGATGGCGAAGAAGCGGCTCGCCCGGGCGCGCGGCCTGGCCGGCGGCGACCCGCGCGAGTTCTACGCCGAGGTCGCGGGTTCGCTGCAGGGACTGCTCGCGGACAAACTGAACATCGCCGAGGCGGGACTGGTGCGCGAAGAAGCCGGGCGGATCGCAGCGCGACGCGGCGCATCCCCGGAAACGCTGGAACGCCTCTTCGCGTGCCTCGACGACTGCGACCGTCAGCGATTCGCTCCGGCCGGCGCGGAAAGAGAGCCGCCCGAACGGGTCCTGGAGCGCGCGGCGGCCATCATGGGCGACCTGGCGCGGGAGCTTTCGCGATGAGGGGCGGCCGCTTACCCGCGGACCGGCGACCCACGGCGGCCGCTCCGGCGCGGCCGGCTCGCATGCTGCGCGCGGCAGGCGTCATCGGCGCCGCCGTCCTTGCGGCCGCGGCCTTCGCTCCATCCGCCCTCGCCCCCACGCCGGCCGCAGCCCTCTCCACCCCTCAGGACGCCCTCTTCGACGAGGGCAACCGCCTCTACCAGGATGGCGATTTCGGCGGCGCGGCCGCGAGCTACGAGGCCATCCTCGCGGGCGGCTTCGAGTCGGCCGAGGTCTACTACAACCTGGGCAACGCGCACTTCCGCCTCGGCTCGGTGGGTCTGGCCGTCCTCAACTACGAGCGTGCCGCGCGCCTCGACCCCCGCAGCGGGGACATCCAGGCGAACCTGGAACTGGTCGGCCAGATGCTGCAGGACCGGATCGAGCCCCTGCCGCGCTTCTGGGTGCTTTCCGTCATCGACTGGTGGATGACGCTGATTCCGCGGGAACGGCTCGGGCCGCTCGTCGCCCTCTGCTACCTCGCACTCGGGGTGGCCACGGTGCTCCTGGTGCTGGGACGGCCGCGCGGCTGGCACTCGGCGCTCCGGCGAGCGGTGTATGCGTCGCTCGCCGCGACTGTCCTGCTCGGCGGCACCCTTCTCGCGCGCGAAACGGGGCTGGGCCAGCCTGAGGAAGCCGTGGTGATGGCCTCCGAGGCGCGGGTCCTGAGCGCTCCCTCCGAAGAAGGCGGACTGACGGTGTTCACCGTCCACGAGGGCACCAGGGTGCGGATCGACCGCCGCGCCGAGGACTGGGCCGAAATCGTCCTGGCGGACGGAAAGGTGGGCTGGCTGCCGCTGGCGGCGATAGAGATCATCTGAAGATCATCAGCGGATGTTGAACTGGATCCGTAGCGTCCGTCCCGGCTGAGGTAGGCCACACTGATCCAGCACCGTCGAGTCGGTGAGGTTGGCGACTCCGATGGTCCCCGCAATCCGCCGGCCGGCCCCGGGCCCTCCGACGGAGAATACCCGTCCCGCTTCGAGGTCGACGGTGGCGCTGGAGTCCATCCTGTCGAGGCCGGCGACTTCGACGTTCTCGCAGTACTGGACGCCCCGGTAGCGCACGAAGCTCGTGACGTTCACGTCCCTGGGGGCGAGCAGGCCCAGATTCAGCGTGCCCGACACGGCCGGCTCGTACTCCGCGCGCTCGTCCCCGCCCGGAAGGGACGGGTCCTTGATCCGGACCTGCTTCAGCGTCAGGTCCCCGCCGAACCTGAAGCGCCCGCGAGTCCCCGCGGCAAGAAGCTCCAGGCCGGTGGATCGCACTTCGTCCCTGTTGACGCGCTTGAACCGCGTGCCTTCCGGTGTGACGGCGCTGGTCCGCACGATGCCGTCGCCCAGGCGCTGGTGGAAGGCGACCACCTGAAACCGGTCCGCCCCCGCGGTCACGGTGACTCCCGCTTCGCCGGCCTTCAGGCTCTCTGGCATCAGCTCCGGATTCGGCTCGAAGCGGCCCAGGGCCCCCGAGTACAGCTCGCGCAGCGACGGAAAGCGGGTGCGGCGGCTGTACCCGGCGTGATAGAGGACGTTTCCGCCCGACCCCAGCACGGTAAAGCCCGTCCGCATCCCCCAGTCCCAGATCGAAGCCAGGGCGGGTTTGTCGCCCGACAGCGGCGTGTCCGACCCGTCCAGCGAGGCTCCCAGGGTCCACATGGCGCTGCCGCCCCGCGTGCCGGGAAGGTCCCAGTTCCCGAGCTCGAACTCGCTCCCCAGACTCCACAGGCGCTGCTGGTAGTCGAAGGCCTGGCCGTCCGCGAAGGCTTCGGCGTGACTGACGCTGGCGATGGTCAGGGCGCTTCGCAGATCGGCGCTCGGACTGAAGCGGTGATCGCCGACCAGGCGCCCGGTCACCGTGGTCGTGGTCCCGGTCTCGCCGTCCACGATGTCGCGGAAGGCACTCGATCCGTATTCCTCGATCTCGATCGAGGTGCGATCGATGCCCAGGGTGGCTTCCAGGTCGCCGCTTCCGGAGCCGGTCTGCCATTGGCCCGTACCTCCGGACATCGCGATCAGCAGCCGGCTCTGGTCGGGATAGCGCCATAGCCGCGGATCGGTGACATGCGCCTCGGGGGGAACGCCGCGCTCGCCGTCGGAGGCGGTGAGCAGGGTGGAAAACCACGACCCGCGATCCCCGTCGTACCGCATGGCGAGAAAACCGTCCGCCAATCGTCGGTCGGAGTTCAGCCGCAGCCCGTTATCGCCGGTCAGGAGATCGGGACTCAGCCGCGGGTGGGACAGCGCGCTGTTCGGCAGCTGGACACCGGGATTGTTGCGGTACCCCGCACCGGCCTTGAGGACCCAGCTGGCCGACTGGCCCGCGATCGACGTCCCGACCGTGGCGTTCATGCTGCTTCCGCCCTGCTGGTCGATCGAAAAGGCACCGGTAAACGGCTGGACCGCCGATTGCTGCCAGGGCTCGCGGGCGACGTTGAACTCGAGCGCGCCGCCCAGGACGTTGGGCCCGTGCGTCATCGACGAGAGGCCGCGCAGCAGGGTGACCGACCGAACGGCCGTAAGGGGGATGACCGACAGGTCGGTGCGGTGGTCCCAGCCGAGCGTAATCGGTACGCCGTCGACGAGGATCGCGATCTGACGGTCGTCGGCGCCGCGAAAGTCCGGCTGTACTTCGCCGCGCGAATTGGCGCGCACCTGGATGAGGGGCATGCGGCGCAGGAACTCCTCGGCCGTGGGCGCAGCCACCACGCTCAGGGAGTCGGTGGCGATCTCGACGGCGCTGGTGCCGCCGGTGGTGGTGGATGGGCGGGGAACCTCCACGCGCAGTCCGCGCAGCCGCATGACGGAGGTCGTATCCTGCGCGCGCACCGGGAGGACGGGGGAGCCGGCCACGAGCAGAACCGGGAGCAGCAGCGAACGGGTCGCCCTGCTCCCAAACACCTTCGCCCAAGCGCCGATCATATTCCGTTGGCCGTTCCTGTTCGCAGTGTCGTCACACAATGCCTCGCGCCCCTTTGGACCCCCGAGCCGCGCAAAACGTTCGGGACGATCCAGCAGGGTTTCGGGGGGCAAGGTCAGTGCAAGACTCTCTCGCGCACGGCCTTGCGCACTGCCTCGGCCGTCACGCCATAGCGGCGGTAGACCTCCTGGAACGGGGCCGACGCGCCGAAGTGGTCGATCCCGACCGAGATGCCGCGGGGGCCGACCCAGCGGTCCCACCCCATGGTGCTGCCGGCCTCGATCGAGACTTTCAGTACGCCGTCCGGCAGGACCGCGTTTCGGTAGGCGGCGGGCTGCTCCGCGAACAAACGCCAACTCGGCATGCTCACCACGCGCGCGTCGATCCCGTCTGCCCGCAGACCAGCGCGCGCTTCGAGTGCCGCGCCGATCTCCGAACCGGAGGCGATGACGACGGCGTCGGGGCTGCCCGAACGGGCCTCGCGCAGGATGTAGGCGCCCTTGTGGAGGCCGTCGGCCGAGGGGTGGCCGGGGCCGCGGTCGATGACCGGGACGGTCTGGCGGGTGAGGGCCAGGAAGGACGGGCCCGCGCGGTAGCTGAGCGCCGCACGCCACGCTTCGGCGGTCTCGGGGCCGTCGGCGGGGCGCAGGTCGAGGAGGCCGGGGATGGCGCGCAGGGCGGCCAGATGCTCGATGGGCTGATGGGTGGGGCCGTCTTCGCCGAGGCCGATGCTGTCGTGGGTGAAGACGTAGGTGACCGGGAGCTTCATCAGGGCGGCGAGGCGGATCGCCGGGCGCATGTAGTCCGAGAAGACCAGGAAGGTGCCGCCGAAGGGGTGGACGCCGCCGTGCAGCGCCATCCCGTTCATGATCGCTCCCATGGCGTGCTCGCGAACCCCGAAGTGGACGATGCGCCCGCCCGGGTTGTCGGCCAGGTGGTCGCCGCTGCCGGCGATGTCGGTCTTGTTGGAGCCGCCCAGATCCGCCGAGCCGCCGATCATGGCGGGGATGGCCGTGGCGGCGCTCTGCAGCACCTTGCCCGAGTGGTTGCGGGTCGCGGTGGCCGGGGCGTGTGCGAGGTCGGGCAGGCTGTCCTCCCACCCGGCGGGCAGCTCGCCCGCGGCGGTCCGTTCGAGGTCGGCGGCGAGTGCGGGGTGGTCGGCGCGGTAGGCCTCGAAACGGCGCTGCCACGCCGCCTGGGTCACCGCGCCGCCGGCGCACCGTTCGCGCCAGTGCCGCAGCGCCGCCGGCTCCACATGGAAGGGCTCGAGCGAGGGGTAGCCGATGTTGAGCTTGGTGGCGGCGATCTCGTCCGCGCCGAGCGGGGCGCCGTGGGTCGACGCCAGGCCGGCCATGTTCGGGCTTCCCTCCGCGATCGTCGTGCTGAGGACGATCAGCGAGGGGCGGCCGGTTTCGGCGCGGGCCGCGGCGAGGGCGGTGTCGATGGCGCCGAGGTCGGTGCCGTCGTCGACGGTGAGGGTGTGCCAGCCGTAGCCCTCGAACCGCCGCGCCTGATCGGTGCAGGTTGCCAGGTCGGTGGAGCCCTCGATGGTGATGCGGTTGTCGTCGAAGATCCAGATCAGCTTGCCAAGGCGCTGGTGACCCGCGATCTCGGCCGCTTCGTGGGAGATCCCCTCCATGAGGTCGCCGTCGGAGCAGAGCGCATAGGTGTGATGATCGACGATCTCGTGGCCGGGCCGGTTGTAGCGGTGCGCCATCCAGCGCTCGGCCAGCGCCATCCCGACGGTGTTGGCGACGCCCTGTCCCAGCGGGCCCGTGGTGGTCTCGACGCCGGGCGTGTGCCCGTACTCGGGGTGGCCGGGCGTCCTGCTGTCCCACTGGCGGAACTGCCGGATGTCGTCGAGCGAGAGATCGTAGCCCGCCAGGTAGAGCAGACTGTACAGGAACATCGAGGCGTGGCCGGCCGACAGGACGAAGCGGTCGCGGTTGATCCAGCCGGGGTCGGCCGGGTTGTGCCGCAGGTGGCGTGTCCAGAGGACGTAGCCGAACGGCGCCAGCGCCATGGGGGTGCCCGGGTGACCGGAGTTGGCCTCCTGGACCGCGTCCATGGCCAGGGCCTTGATGGTGTCGATTGCCAGCTTTTCGGCGCCTATGGTCACGCCCACGGCCTGGGACATCGCGTCAGCCTCGTTTCTCGTCTGGATTTCAACCTCCGACCGCGGCGGCCTGCGCCACCACGAGATTCAGCAGCCGGTCCGGTATGTGAATGACCCGCCGCACGTCCATTCCTTCCAGGTGACGGGCGACGTTGGGCTCGTTCATGGCTTCGGCGACCACCGTGTCGCGATCCGCGCCGACGGGCACCGACACCGTGCCCCGCACGCGGCCGTTGACCTGCACGGCGACCCGGGCCTGTTGCTCGACGCACTTGGCCGGGTCGTACGCAGGCCAGTTGGCGCCGTCGAAGATGCTCCCTTCGTGGCCCAGGCGCTGCCAGAGCTCCTCGGCCATGTGGGGCGCGAAGGGCGCCACCAGGCACACGAGCGGCTCGACCTCGGAGCGGGTGGGTATGCGGCCGCCGGCCCGCGCCGCGTTGAGATACTCCATCATCGCCGCGATGGCGGTGTTGTACCGGAGCGCGGGGACCTGCTCGGTGACGCGCTTGATGGTCTGGTGCAGCTTGCGCTCGACCGCGGGATCGGCGGCCGTCTCCGGGAGATCCCCGTCTTCGGGAACCACCGACTCCCACAGGCGGTGCAGGAACCCGTGCGGACCTGCGATGCCGCGGTCCTGGTAGTCGCCGCCCTCCGCGAACGGGCCCAGGAACATGAGATACAGGCGGAAGGTGTCGGCCCCGTACCGCTCGATGATCGGGTCCGGGACGATCACGTTCCCCTTGCTCTTGGACATCTTGGCGCCTTCCCGGATGATCAGCCCGTGGGCGCGGAACTGGTCGTACGGCTCCTCGAAGTGCAGCCATCCCATGTCGTGCAGCGCCATGACGATGAACCGGGAGTACAGCAGGTGCAGGACCGCGTGCTCGTTGCCGCCGATATAGGTATCGACCGGGAGCCAGCGCCGGGTGATTTCGGCGTCGAAGGGCTGGTCGTCGAAGTCGGTCGACGGATAGCGGAGGAAATACCACGAGCTGTCCAGGAAGGTGTCCGAGACGTCGGTCTCGCGGGTGGCGTCGCGGCCGCATTCGGGGCACGGCACCTCGTACCAGTCACGCACGCGCGCGAGGGGGCTGATGCCGGACTCGTCGGGGCGGAAATCCTCGACAAAGGGCAGCACCACGGGGAGATCTTCATCGGGGACGGGCACGGCGCCGCAGTGATCGCAGTGGATGATCGGGATCGGGGGGCCCCAGTACCTCTGGCGCGAGATGCACCAGTCGTGCAGGCGGTAGGTGACTTTGGCCTCTGCGCGGCGATTGGCGGCCAGGTCGGCCACGATGGCCTCCTTGGCTTCGTCGACCTGCAGCCCGTCGTACCTGCCGGAGTTCACGAGCGTCCCCGTCGGATACTCGTAGGCGATGGTCAGCGGAGTGGACGCATCCTCGCCCGCTTGCGCGACGACCCGCGTGATCGGCAGGTCGAAGGCCTGCGCGAAGTCGAAGTCCCGCTCGTCGTGCCCGGGCACGGCCATGATCGCGCCCGTGCCGTACCCCATGAGGACGTAGTCGGCGATCCACACCGGAACGCGCTTCCCCGTAGCCGGGTTGATGCAGTAGCCGCCGGTGAAGACGCCGGTCTTGTGCTTTTCGACCTTCTTGCGGGCGACGAGGTCCAGCGCCTGCGTCCGCTCCCGATAGGCCTCGACTTCGTCGCGGCGGGCGTCGCTGGTGACCGCATCGACCAGCGGGTGCTCCGGCGCGAGCACGACGTACGTGGCCCCGAACACCGTATCGGGGCGCGTGGTGAAGACGGCGACCTCGGTCTGATCCGCGCCGTCATCCGCGACGGGGAAGCGAAGCTCCGCCCCCACGGACCTCCCGATCCAGTTCCACTGCGCCTTTCGCGTCGTGTCCGACCAGTCGATGTGCCTGAGGTTTTCGAGGAGCCGGTCGGCGTAGTCGGTAATCTTGAAGAACCACTGCCGGATGAAGCGCTGTTCGACCCCCGCCCCACACCGCTCGCACGCCCCGACGATAACCTGTTCGTTGGCCAGCACGGTCATGCACGACGGACACCAGTTGACGGGCGCCTCCTTCTGCTCGGCCAGCCCGCTTTTGAAGAACTGGACGAAGAGCCACTGGGTCCACTTGTAGTAGGCGGGGTCGGTCGTATCGACCGTGTGATCCCAGTCGAACATGCCCCCGATTCGCCGCAGCTGACGGGTGAAGTTCTGGACATTCGCGGGGATCAGGCGCATTGGGTGCGCCCCGATCTTCAGCGCGAAGTTCTCGGAGTGGATCCCGAAGGCGTCGAAACCGATGGGCTCGAAGACGTCGTACCCCTGCAGGCGCTTGAAGCGGCCGTGCACGTCGGCCCCGGTGAAGGCATAGATGTTACCCACATGCAGCCCCTCCGCGGAGGGGTAGGGGAACATCATGAGGTTGAAGAAGGGACGGGCTGCGGTGCGCAGCTCGTTCAGTGTGAAGCTGTTGGTCCCTTCGTTATCCCACCGCGCCTGCCACCGGTGTTCGATGGCGGCGGCGTCGTAGGCCTTGTCAGCATTTGAGGGCATGGAGGGGTGGGTTGGTGCGGCGGTGCGTCCCCGCTTGTCCGCGCGCGTAATCGGCCAAACCTCAAAGCTAAAAAAGGGCGGTGCCGATTTACAGCCCGGAAGGGGTCGGCCGGTGGCCGGAGAGCGGCTCGCGCGGTGCCTCCGGCGACACGTCACGGCCCTCCGGGAGGAGGCTGAAGGGGTCCTCGACGTCGGGCAGACCGGCCAGCAGGGCGGCGACGGCTTTCCGGAGCGAGCCGCCGTTCTCCTCCAGCAGGCCGCCGAAATCGGGCAGCCGGTGATAGTACCGCATCCGGCTGAGGAGGGTCGCGTTGTTGAGCGGCAGGGCTTCGAAGCCCCCGAAGGTCAGGGACGCGAGCCGGGGTCGGACTTCGGTGCGGAAGCGGTCGAGGTGGAGATCGAAGATCCGCTCCCGGCGCTCGACCTTGTCCCCGCTGGCCAGGGTCGAGTCCCCGTAGACCGACTCGAGGTCGTCCACCAGGCCATCGATGAAGCGCGAGAAGATCTGCGTGTCCCGCCATCGGTCGCGCGCGCGGTTGCACCACACGGTGTCCGGGCCGCCGCCGGGCCGGGTGCAGAAGAACTCGATGGCTCCCGCGCGTCCCACCCAGGTGGCGAAGCTCTCGTTGAAGCGCACCTGGCCGGGGACGAAGAGGTGGTTGTGGGAGAGCTCGTGGATGATGGTCGTGATCAGCTCGACTTCGTCGTACCGCAGGATGGTGGAGAGCAGCGGGTCGGAGAACCACCCCAGGGTGCTGAAGGCGGACGTGGGGCGGAGGTAGGTGTCGAAACCCTCGGCCTCGAGCTTGCGCTGCTCGTCGAGCGCATCGTCGAGGTCGAAGAAACCGCGGTAGGGGACCCGGCCGACGACGGGGAACCACCACGTCCGCGACGCGAGGCGGTCGCGGTGGGCGGCCGAGAGCACCATCGCCAGCGTGTCCCGCTCGAGCTCGGTGTAGGTGGTGTAGCTGTCGCCGACGTCGAGCTCCAGCGCGCTCATGGCGAACTCGCGCGCCTCGCGCGCCAGAGTGAGCTTGGCGCGGGTGCGCTCGTCGGTATCGGGCGCGAGAATCACGTCGGGGATCGGCTGGCGCCCCCGCAGGATCCTGGCCTCCGCCCACCCGGCCTTGATCACATAAATGGGCGAGCAGCCCGTAGCGGGCCCGAGGGCCGCCGCGACCAGAACGACGATCGCGGCGACTCCCAGCTTCCTGCTCCGCCGCATCGGGGGTCTACCGGCCTCCGCCCAGGTTCCTGATCAGGGGAATGCCTCCCTCGGTCGGAACGTAGACCAGGGACCCTTCCGGCATCTGCGACAACTGCTGGATATAGAAGAAAGTCAGGTACTCCTGGCTCAACCCTTCGGAGATGATGCGCTGGGCCTCGGCGATCCCCTTGGCTTCCTCGGCCTGCTGGCGCGCCTGCTCCTGGATGATCTGGGTCTGGAACTCCTCCGCGGCGACCTGCTGCTCACGCTCCAGCTTCTGCTCGATCGCCTCGCGGACCCGCGAGGGTGCCTGAATGTCGCGCACGAACACGTCCCTGACCTCGATGCGATCGCCGGCCTTGGCCTGGATCTCGGTCAGCATGCTGTTGGCCACGTCGCGCCGATTGGGCGAGAAGATCTCGTTGATCGACTTGGTGGCGACCGCGTCGCGCACCCCGTTGCGGACCGCATTGAGGACGATCTGGCGCTTGATGTCGTTCTCCGATCCGATCCGCTGGTAGAGGCTGGGCGCGTTGCTACCGTTGATCTGGAAGATGATCGACACCTCCAGCGTCACGTTCAGCTGCTCGGAGGTCTGCGCCTCGATCTGCTCCACGCTGCCCTGCGCGGGGAAGGACTGCTCCCGGATCGACATCCGCTCGATGCTGGCGAGGGGATTGACCACTCGCACGCCCTGATCGAGCGCCCGCGCGGAGACGCGCCCGAGGAAGTGCTCGACACCGACCTCGCCCACGCGAATGATCACGAAGGTATTGAGGAGGATGACGGCGACGCCCACGAACATGACGACGTAGCCGGCCAGCCTGTTGGGGATCTTGCTCTTGCCGGCGGGGATGGAGCGGACGATCGCGCCGATGACGATCAGGACCGCGGCGATTGCTACCAGACTCATGACTGCTTCCTTTCAATACGATTGCTACAGTGCCCGGAGATGGAACTTACGACGAATGGTACTACGATGGGCACCGCAAGGTTCGTCACCCGGTTACTTCCGCAGGCCGATGGCCGGCCGGTAGTGCAGGGCACGCCCTTTTCCATTTGCCTTCAGGAACCCCTTTTCGGAGAGGTAGTCGAGTTCTCGCTTTGCCGTCGCATACGGGGTCTCGAACAGCGTCCGATAGTCGGAGTTGCGCAGTTGCGAGCCTCCGCGAAAGTGCTCGCGAAGAGCGGGAATCCGGTCCTCCAGGAACCAGCGCTGGTCGTCGAGATCGGCTGTCAGATAGTAGGTCGGCCCGCTGCCGTCGTCCGCCGGTTCAGGAGTAACGACACCGCTGTCGACCAGTTCGCACACCTGTGCACTCGCTTCGCTCCGGGTCACGGAATTTAGTAGTCCGTATTCCCGTTCGGTAAAACCGTCCGGCCTGGCGAGGAGAATGTGCTTCTGATTGGGGTTGATTTTCAGCTTTTGCACAAGCCGCTTCCAGCCTGGCCCGGCCGTAGGCAGCTGCGGTTCATTGCGCAATACAACGGTAAACCGGCCGTCCCCGGCTTTCAATGCAGGTTCATTGAGAAAACACCCTTCCATTTCCTTCACGATCCGTTCAAGGCCGGATGCTATGGCATGCATACGTCCTGAATCTGCAAGTACCCTTGTCAACAATGGGTTGCGGGTCGCATGCACAACATTGTCATCCCTTACATCTGCAAGAGACAATGGTTCCACAGGCAGGCCCGGACTTGTAACCTCCATCCGATCATCATAGAACACCACTTCCGTCTCCGCGCTTGCCTCATAGTCACGATGCGCAATCGCATTGATGATCAATTCGCGCCACGCCGCCTCGGGGTATTCGGGCATGTGCCGCAGAAAGATGTGGCGAAGCGGCTCGGAGAACTCGATCTGCTCGCGTGCGAGGCGAATGCTCTGGTCGATCGCGGCGGCGAGGGGAGGACCGGCGTATGCGGACCGGACCACGCTGTCACGGTGTCCAAGGATGCGGGCCGTACCCGCCACGCGAATGATGCGCACCCCTGCACCGGGATTCCAGTGGCGTGCGGGCGCCCTGGCAAAGAGCAGCAGCGCCGCATTGGTGATCTTCCACTCCGGATCATCGCCGAGAATCAGCCCGTAGTCGCGAAGCGAGTCGAGCAGGGACTTTCCGTCGGGGAGCGCGTCGCCGAGAAACGACCGCGCCAGGTCCAGGTCGAGATCCGGGAGAGCCGCTCCCTTTCTGACCCGCCGCTCGTAGTCGACTCGCCTGCTCTCTGGCCGGCGCCCTCCCGGGCGGCGTCGGCTGCGTCGGGGACCGCGCGGCGACAGGTGCGTCAGATTGTGCTTGTCCAATGGACGATCGGCTTCAGATTTGTGATTGCGGCGGCTATCGTTTTCCTGACAGGTCAGGCGCATGATGCTAGACTCCGCGGTCATCCAGCGATCATCGCGGAGTGCGAAAGCCGTCATCAAATGGCGATTACAGGGGAATAATACAGCGCGAAAGCGGGAATGCCAGTGGAAACGACAGTGAACAACCGACTTGCAGGCAGAGTAGCGATCATCACGGGCGCGTCGTCGGGGATCGGGCTTGCGGTGACTCGCGCGCTCGCGGGCGAGGGTGCCGCGGTCGTCCTGGCCGCGCGCCGGGCCGAACGGATCAATGCGGAGGCGCGGGCGCTGCAGGGGAAGGGGAGCAGGGCTCTCGCAGTGCGCACCGACGTCACGAGCCTCGAAGACATGCAGGCGCTGGCGAAGGCGGCGCTCGATGCCTTCGGGCGAGTGGACATCCTGGTGAACAACGCCGGAATCATGCCGATTTCGCCGTTGAAGGAAGGGCGGATCGACGACTGGACCCGTATGGTGGACGTGAACGTCAACGGTGTCCTGCACGGGATCGGAGTGGTGCTGCCGCACATGCTGGCCCGGGGCGGCGGGCACATCGTCAACGTCGGGTCCATCGCGGGGCGGCGGCCCTTCCCGGGCGGCACCGTGTATGCGGCGACGAAGTTCGCGGTGAGGGCGATCACCTGGGGCATGCATCTCGAGCTGGGGGCCGAGCACCGCATCCGCGCCACCGACATCCAGCCCGGGGTCGTCGACACCGAGCTCTTCGACACGGTCCCCGATCCGGAGGCGCGCGCGGAGTGGGCCGAGCGCTGGGCCGGCAAGCAGCCGCTGCACGCCGACGATGTCGCTCGCGCGGTGGTCTACGCCGTGACGGCTCCGCCCCACGTCTCCGTCAACGAGATCCTGGTCAGGCCACTGGACCAGCCGGCGTAGGCGCTACGCAGCCGCCCCGGCGAACTGCAGCTCGTGCAGGCGGCGGTACAGTCCCTCGGTGGCGAGGAGTTCGCTGTGGCTCCCCTCCTCGACAAGCTGCCCGCGGTGCATGACCAGGATCCGATCCGCACCCTGCACGGTGGACAGGCGATGGGCGATGACGAGCGACGTGCGCCCCCGCATCAACCGGTCGGTGGCCGCCTCGATGCGCGCCTCGATCTCGGAGTCGACGGAGCTGGTGGCTTCGTCCAGAACCAGGATGGCGGGATCGAAGGCCAGCGCGCGGGCGAAGGAAAGCAGCTGCCGCTCACCGACAGACAGGCTGGCGCCGCGCTCGCAGAGCGGCTGTTCCGCCTGTTCGGGAAGCCGCTCCACGAAGGGGGTCGCGCCCACTGCGTCGAGCGCCGAGGCCACGGCCGTGTCGTCGATCTCGCCGTCGCCGAGGCGCACGTTGTACTCCACCGACTGGCTGAAGAGGAAGATGTCCTGCAGCACGAGGCCGATCCGGTCGCGCAGCTCCTGCAGGGAGTGGTCGCCGACGGGGATCCCGTCGACGAGGATCCTCCCGCGCTGCGGCTCGTAGAAGCGCATCAGCAGATTGATGAGGGTGGTCTTCCCGGCCCCCGTATGCCCCACGATCGCCAGCTTTTCGCCGGGAGCGATCGTGAAGGAGACGTCGCGGATCACCCAGTCGGGCTCCGAGGCGCCCGCAGCGCCGCCCGCGGCCGGGCCATGTGAGTCCTCTCCGCGGCCCGGCTCGCGGGACCTGTCCCGGCGCCCCGCCTCCCGGCCGCCATACGCGAACCAGACATTCTCGAACCGGATCTCGCCCGGCGTGACGGCTTGCGGCGCGACGGTCGGCGCCGCGTCCCGGATCGCCGGCTCGCGGTCGAGGAGGCGGAAGATCCGTTCGGACGACGCCATCGCACCCTGCAGCAGGTTGTACTTCTCCGAGAGGTCCTGGATCGGCCGGAAGAAACGCCGCGCATAGTCGAGGAAGGCCGCCAGGACCCCGATCGTCACCGCGCCCTGGATCATCGCCCCTCCTCCATACCAGATGATCAGCGCCAGCGCCACGGCGGTGAAGAGCTGGATGACCGGAAAGAAGAGGGCGTAGTAGGTGATCGAGCGAAGGTGCGCGCCGAGGTAGTCGTCGTCGAGCACCTTGAAGCGCTGAAGGGCCGTGCTTTCGCGGTTGAAGAGCTGCAGCACGCGGATCCCCGTGAAGCTCTCCTGAAGGTAGGCGTTCAACCGGGCCAGGCGGACGCGGATGTCGCGGTAGGCGCCGCGGATGCGCGACCGGAAGAGGAATGCCGCGTAGGCCACCAGGGGGAGCACGCTGAAGGTGACCAGCGCGAGTTCGACGTCCATCTGCAGCATCGCCGCCACGATGAAGAACAGGATGAAGAGGTCGCCGAAGACGGTCACGACGCCGGAGCTGAACAGCTCGTTCAGCGTCTCCACGTCCGAGGTGATCCTCGTCATGAGACGGCCGACCGGGTTGCGGTCGTAGAAGGCGAGATCGAGCTGCTGGAGCTTGCCGAAGATCTGCGTGCGCAGGTCGTACATCACCTTCTGGCCCAGCCAGGTGGTGACGAGCGCCTGAACGTACTGGAAGACGAAGATCAGCACCGTCGCCACGAGGAAGAGAATCGCGAGGAAGGCGAGCTGGCCGCCGTCGCCGTTGGGGATCGCTTCGTCGAGCGCGATCTTGGTCAGATACGGCCCGACCACGCCCAGCAGCGAGGCCAGCATGAGGAGGACGAGCGCACCCGCGACCTGCAGCTTGTAGGGGCGCATGTAGCGCAGCAGCCGGGCCATGAGGCGCGAGTCGTACGCCTTGCCGAGGACCTCCTCTTCGTATCCGGTGCTCATGGGGGCTTGCCGCGCGCCACCGGCCGCTACACCGCGCCCGAGGCGACCAGGTCGAGCCCGTCCAGCAGCCGCTGCATCTGGTCCCAGGGAGCCACGGTGGCCCGCAGGCCGTTGGCCAGCTTCGTGGGACCGGCGAAGGGGCGAACGCGCACGCCGACGCGCTCGAGCCGCGCCGCCATGTCGTCCAACTCTTCCCGGGGGCGCAAAATGAAGACGAAGTTGGCCGCCGATTCGGGAACTTCGTAGCCGCGGTGGAGCAGGCTGTCCCGCACGCGGTCGCGGTTGATCCGCGTCTCCGCGATGGTGTGAGCCAGCCAGGGCGACGGGCTCGAGATGGCTGCGGCCGCCGCCGCGGAGGTGACGCTCGAGACCACAAACGGCCCGCGTCCCTTGTCCACCTCCAGGACCAGGGAGGGGCTCGCCACTCCGTACCCGGCGCGCAGCCCCGCGAGACCGTACGCCTTGGAGAGCGTCTTCACGCAGATCGTGCGCTCCCCGGCGAGGGCCATCTCGAAGGGCGTGAGGTCGGACAGGCCGCGGTTGTACTCGCCGTACGCCTCGTCGATGATCAGGATGCTGCCGACCGCCTCGGTGTGCTCGTAGACCGCGCGGACCCATTCCTCCGGTATGGGTTGCCCCGTGGGATTGCCCGGATTCGGGACGAACACGATCGCCGGTTCCGGGCCCGCGAAGGCAACGGGATCGTCCATCCCGGCGTACCACTCCACAGGCACCGGCTCGTGCCCGTTCATTCGCGCGAGCATCCCGGCGGCCGGCCAGCCCGGGTCGAGAAAGCGCATGGTGGTGGGCGCGACCGCCCGCATGAGCGCGTCGAGCACGCCCGTGCCGCCGGCTCCGGTGGTGACGTTGTCCGCCGTGGTGCCAAGCATCGTGGCGACGGCGTCCACGAGCCGCTCGGCGTAGCTGCCGGGGTACTCGGAGGCGGTGTCGCTTCCCGCGCCGGCGAGCACCTCGAGCGCGGCGGGGTGGGCGCCCCAGAGATTCCGGTTGTCGCTGAGATCCGCGCTGATGGGGGAGCGGTCGGGGAGATACCGGCCGAGGACGGTGTAGTCGGAACGGGGGTAGATGTCCATTGTCGCGGGGTGCGTGTTGGTAGATTGGTGGGGAACGGGGGCGGCCCGCCTGTCAAGGGGGCCGTTCCACGGTCGGGGAAACCGCGCCGTTAGGCAACGGTTGGCTCGGCAACGGGGGTCACCGGGAGACGCAGGCGTCAATGGATCAGCCGATTCGAATACGGGGCGCGCGCCAGCACAACCTGAAGGGAATCGACCTCGATCTGCCGCGCCGGGCGCTGACCGTAATCACCGGTCCGTCGGGTTCGGGCAAGTCCTCGCTGGCCCTCGACACCCTCTTCGCGGCCGGCCAGCGGCGCTACGTGGAGGCGCTTTCCACCTACGCGAAGCAGTTCCTCGACCGCCTCGAGAAGCCGGATGTGGACCGCATCGAGGGACTGTCCCCGTCGGTGGCGATCGAGCAGCGGAACCCCACGACGTCGAGCAGGTCGACCGTGGGCACCGCGACCGAGGTGCATGACTTCCTGCGCCTTCTGTATGCCCGCGTGGGACGCACCCACTGTCCCGTCTGCGGCGACGAGGTCCGGCCCGACACGGTGAGCGGGGCAGCGGACAGGGTCGCCGCGCTGCCCCCCGGCACCCGGATCATGGTCGCCTTTCCGCTCGCGCGCAGCGGCCAGGTGTCCCATCGGCTGGTCGCCGAGAACCTCCGCTCGTTGGGGTTCGTGCGCGTGCTCGCGGACGGCGTGGCCGCCGAGCTGTCGGATCTGCTGGACCCGCGGGGCGAACCGGAGGGGGCGGCACCCGATCTCGCAGAGAAGCGGGAGGACCCACGCGGCCGCGCGCTGGAGCCGGAGGGCATGCCCGATCTTGCGCGGGCCCGGGAGGTGATGGTGGTGGTGGACCGCCTGAAGGTGATGGCGGACCCGGACCCGAGCTGGACCGAGCGCGTCGCGGATTCCCTGGCGACGTGTTTTCGCGAGGGGGAAGGGGAGGCGGTGGTGGTGCCGGTGGACGGCGGGTACGAAGAGCCGCTTCGCTTCTCCGAAGCCTTCCGCTGTCCGCGTCACCCCGACGAGACCTTTCTCGAGCCCGAACCGAAGCTGTTCTCCTTCAACAATCCCTACGGGAGCTGCCCCACCTGCACCGGCTTCGGCGCGACGCTCGAATACGACCCGGAGCTGGTGGTCCCCAATCCGGAGCTGTCGCTGGACCAGGGCGCGGTCGACCCGTGGGCCAAGCCGCGCTATGTGCGCGAACGCGATGCCCTGCGTCGGTTCGCGGGGCGCGAAGGAGTTTCGACCTACCTGCCGTGGAGCGAACTCCCGCGCGGCTTCCGCGATGCCGTCCTGTATGGCAAGGGTTCGTTCGGCGGCGTCATGGGCTTTCTGGGATCGAAGGAGCGCAAGCGGTACAAGCAGTACATCAGGATCTTCCTGCGCCGATACCAGCGGCCGCTGGCCTGCCGTGACTGCGGCGGTTCCCGGCTGCGTCCCGAGGCGGGACGCGTGACCGTCGGCGGGCGCGACATCGGCAGCGTCTGCGACCTCCCGATCGAGGCGCTGCCGGGTTGGCTCGACGGTCTGGAACTGCGTCCCATGGAGGCCCGGATCGCGGCGTCGCTCCTCCGGGAACTCTCCGCGCGGGTGCGATTCCTGGTGGATGTGGGGCTCGGCTACCTCACCCTGAGCCGGCAGATGCGGACTCTCTCGGGCGGCGAGGCGCAGCGGATCTCCCTCGCGAACTCCCTGGGGACACGCCTGGTCGACACGCTCTACGTCCTCGACGAGCCTTCGATCGGGCTTCATCCGCAGGACATCGACGCCCTCCTCGCGCTGCTGCGGCGCCTGCGCGACGGGGGAAACACGGTGGTCGTGGTCGAGCACAACGCTGCCGCGATCCGGAGCGCGGACCACGTGGTCGAACTGGGTCCGGGGTCGGGAGACCGGGGCGGCGAGGTCGTTTTCGAGGGCGTGCCGACCGCGCTGGCCGGTTCCATGACAAATACCGGCCAGTATCTGTCACGGATCGTCTCCGGGGAGGCGTTCGACGAGTGGCCGCCGGCGTCGAGGCGTCCGGTGGATGGCGCGCGGATTCGGCTTCAAGGCGCGGTGCTCCACAACCTGCGCGGGGTGGAAGCAGAGTTCCCCGTCGCCGCCATGACGGTCGTCACCGGCGTGTCGGGCTCCGGCAAGTCGACGCTGGTGCACGACATCCTCTACCGCGCGCTCGAACGCGAACTGGGCGACGGGCGCACATCGGCCAAGGAGCACCTGGGCGAGATCGTGGGCGCGTACGGTGCGCTCACCGGGCTGGAGCACGTGGACGGCGTCGTGCTCATCGACCAGACTCCGATCGGGCGCACCCCCCGCTCCAACCCGGTGACCTACGTGAAGGCATGGGGCGAGATCCGGCGCATCTTCGCGAGCCAGCCCGCCGCGAGGAGCGCCCGCCTCGATCCGCGCAGCTTCTCCTTCAACGTGAAGGGCGGCCGCTGCGAGGAGTGCGCGGGCGCCGGGTTCGTGCGCGTGGAGATGGTGTTCATGGCGGACATCCACGTGCCGTGCGAGGTCTGCGGCGGCAAGCGCTACCGCCCCGAGGTGCTCGAAGTGAAGGTGCGCGGCCACAACGTGACCGACGTGCTGGACTTCACCGTCGACCGCGCCATGCGCTTCTTCCTGCGCGAGCCGCGGCTGGGCCAGGCGCTGTGGCACCTGCAGCAGGTCGGGCTGGGGTACCTGCGGCTGGGCCAGCCGGCCACGCATCTGTCCGGCGGCGAGGCCCAGCGCCTCAAGATCGCGCGCGAACTGATCGGGGCCGCGGCCAGGAAGGGCAGCAGCAAGCTGTACATCCTCGACGAGCCGACCACGGGTCTGTCGGGCGAGGACGTGGCCCAACTCGTCTCCGTGCTCCGCAAGCTGGTCGGGGCGGGCAACACGCTGGTGGTGGTCGAGCATGACCTGGATGTCATTCGGGAGGCGGACTGGGTGGTCGACATGGGGCCCGGTGCGGGGGCGCGGGGCGGCGAGGTGGTGGCGATGGGCCGGCCGGAGGACGTGGCGACGGTGCCCGAGAGCGTGACGGGGCGGTTTCTGCGGGAGGTGGTGGGTGCGGGCGCGCGGAGCGGGGCATGAGGGGTGGGCGGTGCACGGTGGGCGTGATGCGCGGTGGGGGTGATGCGCGAGCATCATGATGCGGTGATGATCGCGGCGTGCGGTGTGTGCGATGGGTCGTGCGGTGGGCGGTGAACCCGTCGTGACGGTCGTGCTGCCGGTCCGGGACGGGGCGGCCACCCTGGGTGCGGCGCTGGAGTCGCTCCGCGCGCAGACGTTCACCCGTTTCGAGGTGGTGGTGGTCGATGACGGGTCCCGCGATTCCAGCGCGCGGATCGCGCGGGAGTGCGGGCAGCGGGATGAGCGGTTTCGGTTGCTGGGAGGGGACGGCACCGGCGCCAGCCTGTCGGGGATCGGCCCGGACACGGCCGCCGCTCCCGCACGGCGCGGCGGCAACGCCGGTGGAATCGTAGCGGCCCTGCAGCGGGGCCTCGCCGCCGCCCGCGGCCGGTACATCGCGCGCATGGACGCCGACGACCGCTGCCACCCCGAACGCCTTGCCGCCCAACTCGACCTGCTGGAACGCTCGCCCGGCCTCGCCGGCTGCGGCACCGGCGTCCGCTACGTCCCCGAATCGAGCGTCACGCCGCGTGCGGCCGAATACGCCGCCTGGCTCAACTCCATGACCGACCGGGACACCGTCGCGGCCAACATTTTCGTCGAATGCCCCCTTGCCCACCCGACCTTCATGTTCCGGGCGGGCGCGCTGGCCGACGTGGGCGGCTACCGCGACCGCGGCTGGCCGGAGGACTACGACCTGCTCCTCCGGCTGTGGCGGCGCGGCCACTGCTTCGCCGCCGTGCCGCGCGTCCTCCTCGACTGGGGCAACGACCCCGGCCGCCTGAGCCGCAATCATCCCGCGTACTCGCTGGCCGCGTTCCGGTCGTGCCGGGTGCACCACCTGCGGCGCAGCGTGCTCGGTGCCCGCAGCGGGGTGGTGGTCTGGGGCGCGGGCCCCACGGGCAAGAGCCTCGCCCGCGAGTTTGCGGCGCAGGGGGTCGAGGTGCGGGCCTTCGTCGAGGTCGACCCGCGCAAGATCGGGCAGCAGATCCACGGTGCGCCGGTGTGTGAGGCGGAAGCCGCGCGGGGGTTCGCGGACGCGCTCCACGTGGGGGCCGTCGCGCGGTCGGCGGGCCGCGAGGCGGTGCGGGGGGCGGCGGTGGGGGTGGGGCTGGTGGAGGGGGTGGACTTCGTGGCGATGGCGTAATGGGCTGGCCTCGGCACGCGTAGATGCGAGTCAACTGTCCGTCTTCTATCATTTACCGCCATCGGGCCAAATGCCCGCCCGGTCTTTGGAGCGAAGGGAGACAGGATGAATCGATGCATACTCGCATGCGCAACTGCAGTCCTCACGGTTGGCGTCGTGGCCGATGCAGCCTCGGCCCAACCGCGCCGGCAACGCACCGAAGCGGAAGCGCGCGCGGCCGCTGAGCGCAATCGTGCGGAACGAATGCGGCAGGAGGCCGAGACGGGCCTGCCCGCCGCGCTGATTCACGATTACGTGGGGGTGACGGTCGGACCCGTGCCGGAATCGCTCGACGTCGATCCCTTCTACCAGAAGTACGCCGACGCCGGGGGCATCCCGGTGCTCGCCTCGACCAAGGTTCCCGACATCGCGCTCCTGGTCGTGCGCGATATCATCAACACGATGCTTGCGGCGCGCTCCGATCTGCGCGCGTCGATGATCGCCCGAAACTGGCGCACAGGCGTCATCGCCGAAGTCGAAATGACGATGGACATCCCGGAATACGCGTCGATGAAACGCCCCGGGGCCCCGCCTGACGAACCGGTCATGCAGGCCGACCGGGATTACCACGCAAACCGGTCCCGGGGCCTGGGCGGCAATCCGACAACCGGGGCCGAGGAGAACGTGCTTGGGTATCCCGACACCCGGTACTACGGCGAGCACATCTTCGTTCACGAGTTCGCCCACGCAATCCACAGCGCGATCCGCGACGTCGATCCCGGCATGAGCCAGGAGATCCGTGACGCCTACGCCGCCGCAATGGCCGCGGGCAAGTACGAGCATGAGGATGGAAGCAGGCACTACGCTACCACCAATGCGAACGAGTACTGGGCCGAAGGAGTGCAGTGGTGGTTCTTCTCGAACTACGGCGAGTGCTTTGCCGGCGGCGTGAAGGTGGAATCGCCGGAGGAATTCGAGGCCTACGATCCCGTCTTGAGCGATCTGATCGGCCGGGTTTTCGACACTCACCACATCCCCATGGACATCTTCCACGGGAGGCGCATCAGACCGGTGAACTGCGGTCCGTAACCGGGTTGAGTGATACACCCTAAACCGTTATCTTAAAAGGCTATCCGGGGCGTCTGGGAGCGCCCTTGAGTCCATCCGCGGCCAATCGGTCCACGGTCCATTCCACTTCCGGGTTCCATGTCCGAAAACGACCCCACGAGCACCGGCGAACGGATCCTCGAACGGATCCTCGAACAGGAGATGCGCGAGTCGTTCATCGATTACTCGATGAGCGTCAATGTTCAGCGCGCCCTGCCCGATGTGCGGGACGGTCTCAAACCGGTCCACCGGCGCATCCTCTTCGCCATGTCGGAACTCGGACTGTCGCCCGGCCGGGCCTACAAGAAGTGCGCGACCGTGGTCGGCGAAGTGCTCGGCAAGTACCACCCGCACGGCGACTCCGCCGTCTACGATGCCCTTGTCCGCATGGTGCAGGACTTCTCCCTGCGTTACCCGCTCGTCGACGGCCAGGGCAACTTCGGGTCGATCGACGGCGACTCGGCGGCGGCCTACCGGTACACCGAGGCGCGGCTCCAGCGCCTGTCGATGGAACTGCTCGCCGACATCGACAAGGACACTGTCCGCTTCGACGAGAATTTCGACGGACGGCTGAAGGAGCCCTCGGTCCTGCCGTGCAGGGCGCCGAACCTGCTCATCAACGGCTCGTCCGGCATCGCCGTGGGGATGGCGACCAACATCCCGCCCCACAACCTGCGCGAAGTCGTCTCCGGGCTGCTGGCGCTGATCGACGATCCCAACCTGCCGCAGGAAGCGCTCGAAGAGCATATCGCCGGCCCCGATTTCCCGACCGGCGGCCAGATCTGCGGCACCGAGGGGATCGAGGAGGCCTACCGGACCGGCCGCGGGCGCATTGTCATTCGGGCCCGTGCCGAGGTGGTGGATGGGGACGACGGGCCGGCCCGAATCATCATCCACGAGATCCCCTTCATGGTGAACAAGGCCCGCCTGATCGAACAGATCGCGGGTCTGGTTCGGGACAAGAAGATCACCTCGATCCGGGATCTGCGCGACGAGTCCGACCGGGACGGCCTGCGCGTCGTCATCGACCTGAAGCGCGATGCGGTGCCCCACGTCGTCCTCAACCGGCTATTCAAGCACACGCCGATGCAGTCCACCTTCGGGGTGATTCTGCTGGCGCTGGTCGACGGCGTCCCCAGGATCATGCCGCTGCGCGACATGCTCACGCACTTCATCGATCACCGCCACACGGTGGTCGTCCGCCGCAGCGAGTTCGACCTCGCCGCCGCCCGCGAGCGGGAACACGTCCTCGATGGGCTGCGCGTCGCCGTCGACAACATCGACGAGGTCGTCAGGATTATCCGCGGCTCGCGCGACGCCAGTGAGGCGGCCGTGGGGCTCCGGGGGACTTTCGACCTGTCGGAAAGGCAGGCCCGGGCCATTCTGGACATGCGGCTGGCGCGTTTGACCGGTCTCGAGAAGGAGAAACTCGACACCGAACTTGCCCAGGTGCAGGCGAGGATCGCCGAACTGGTGCATATCCTGGGCGACCGTGCCGTGCGCATGGAGATCATCAAGGATGAACTGCGCGAGCTGGCCAAGCGCTACGGCGACGACCGCCGGACCGAAATCCGCGGCAGCGTCACGTCCTTCGAGGTCGAGGACCTGATCGCCGACGAGGAAGTGGTGCTGACCATGTCGCGCCAGGGCTACGTCAAGCGCATCCCGATGGACACCTACCGCTCGCAGCGGCGCGGCGGCCGCGGACTGCGCGGGATGGACACCAAGGCCGAAGACTGGGTCGAACACCTGTTCCTGGCCTCCACCCACGACTACCTCATGGCCTTCACCGACCAGGGCCGCTGTCACTGGGTCAAGGTCTGGGGAATCCCCCACGGCAGCCGCTACTCGAAGGGCAAGCCCATCGTCAACTTCCTCGACCTGGCGCGGGGCGAGAAGGTCGCTTCGGTGCTCCCCGTGCGGGAGTTCAGCGGCGACCGCTTCCTGCTCTTCTGCACCAGGAACGGAGTGGTCAAGAAGACTCCGTTGTCGGCATACGGCAATGTGCGCGCAATCGGGATCTACGCGATCAAGTTCCGCGAGGGAGACGAGTTGATCGACGTTCGCATCACCGACGGCAGCAACGAGGTGGTCCTGGCGACGCGGCTGGGCAAGGCCATCCGCTTCCACGAGTCGGACGTGCGGCCGATGGGGCGCTTCACCGAGGGCGTGATGGGCATCCGCCTGGGCAAGAACGACCAGGTCGTGGGGATGGTAGTGGTTCGCCGGCCGGAGGAGACGCTGCTCAGCGCGACCGAGCACGGAATGGGAAAGCGCAGCCAGATCAGCCACTACCGCCTGCAGCAACGGGGCGGACAGGGCGTGATCAACCTCAAGCTGTCGAAGAAAACGGGACCGGTGGTCGCCGTCAGAGCCGTCACCTGTGACGACCAGCTCATGGTCATCACCCGCAACGGGGTGGTGAACCGCCAGCCGGTGTCGGACATGCGGGTCATCGGTCGCGCTGCCCAGGGTGTGCGGCTGGTCAACCTGGACGACGGTGACGAGGTGGTCGATGTCGCGCGGGTCGTGGGCGATGACGAAGACGAATAGCGCACCTGGCCGGACCCGCAGCGACCTGGTTGGCCTGGCGGAGATCGAAGCCGCCGCCGAGCGGATTCGCGGAACCGTGGTGCGGACTCCGCTGATCCCGGATGCGGATCTGTCCGAAGCGACAGGGGGGCAGGTTCGCCTCAAGTGCGAGTCGTTGCAGAAGGCTGGGGCATTCAAGGCGCGCGGAGCCTGCAACTTCATGGCGCGGCTGACCGCCGAGGAGCTGGCCCGGGGCGTGATTACCTACTCTTCCGGGAACCACGCCCAGGCGGTCGCCTTTGCGGCCGGCCTGAAGGGCGTGCGAGCCGTTGTGGTGATGCCCACCACCGCGCCAAAGGTGAAGAGCGACGGGGCCCGGCGTCTGGGCGCGCGCGTCGAGTTCGCGGGGACGACCTCCGAACATCGCCGGGTTCGCGCCGAGGAGATCGCAGCGGCCGAGGGTCTGGTGATGGTGCCGCCCTTCGATCACCCATGGATCATCGCCGGGGCGGGAACGGTGGGGCTGGAGATCTACGAGGACTGGCCCGAAGTCGACACCCTGCTGGTCCCCATCGGGGGCGGCGGGCAGATGGCGGGCTGTACGGCCGCGCTCCGCCGCCTCAGGCCGGAAGCCACGCTGATCGGCGTGGAGCCCGTGGGAGCGCCCACCATGCGCCGTGCGCTCGACGCCGGGGGCCCGTCGACCCTGCCCGGCATCGACACCATCGCCGACGGCCTTGCCCCCACCCGCGCCGGCGACCTCACCTTCGCCCATGCCTCCGCCTTCCTGGACGACGTCATCCTCGTCGAGGACGACGACATCCGGCGCGCCGCCGCCCACCTCATCACCCGGCGCAAGCTCGTGGTCGAGTACTCGGGTGCGGCCACCGTGGCCGCGCTGCTGTCGGGACGCGTCGCTGCGCGTGACCGCGAGGTCTGTGCGGTGATCTCCGGCGGCAACCTCGACACGTCCCTGCTGGGTGAGATCCTGGCAGTCGACCCGGCGGCCTGAGCGGCTCGTCACCAGGACACCTGCCGGTGCTCCTCCTCTTCGACATCGACGGAACCCTTACCCGCGGCGGGCCGGCCGTCACCGCCTTTCGCATCGCGCTGGAGCACACCTACGGCACGGCGGGTCCCGTCGGCGAGTACGACTTCGCAGGCAAGACCGACCCGCGCATCCTGCGGGACCTGCTGGGTGCGGCCGGCCTCGCCCCGGACGAGATCGACCGCGGCCTGCCCCGCTTCTGGGTTCGCTACCTGGGAGAGCTGGAGGCGCGCATCGGTGCAGATCCCGTAACCGTGCTTCCCGGCGTCCACACTCTGATCGCCGAGCTGGCCGCGCGGAACGACGTCTTTCTGGGCCTGGTCACCGGCAACGTTGCGGACGGCGCCAGGCTCAAGCTCGGCTCCGCGGGCCTCTGGCACCACTTTCCGGTCGGTGGCTTCGGCTCGGACCACGAGGTGCGCAACGAACTGCCGCAGGTCGCGCTGGACCGGGCGTCGAGGCACTGGGGCCGCGCGTTCAACGGACGGGAAAGCGTGATCATCGGCGACACGCCCCGCGATGTGAAGTGTGGCCGCGCCGTCGGGGCTGCCACCGTAGCGGTAACCACGGGCCGGTTCTCCGGCGCCGAACTGCGGGCGGCCGGGGCGGACAGGATCCTGCGGGACCTTTCGGACACCGCTGCCGTCGTTGAAGCCCTGACTGTCTGGAAAATACTTAACAATAAGATTTAGTGTTGTCTGGTCGCCGCAAACGGCCCATTTTGCAATGTCTCATCCCGACCTTCATGGCTGCTGGAGGACGAGTGACGCACAAGGGTAACGCGGCCGCACACTGAAGACAGGCGAAGGAAAGCATGAAGAAATTCTACTTGATCATCGCAATCGTAGCCGTGGGGGGGATCGCGGTCGTGGGCTTCGCCCTGCGAGGCGGTGGTTCGGCTGCAAGCGAACCGGTCGACCTGGGTGACATTGCCAACGAGGACCTGGTGGCACTGGCCCAGGGGATGGTATACGGGGACCCGGACGCGCCCGTAACCATCATGGAATTCGGCAACTATCAATGCAACGCGTGCCGGGACTTCGCTCTCCAGATCAAGCCACAGATCGATCTGGCCTACATCGAGACCGGACAGGCCAAGTTCGTGTACTATGACTATCCGCACCCGGGGTTTCCCCATTCTTTCCTGGCAGCTCGCGCTGCGCGGTGCGCAGGCGACCAGGACCGGTATTTCGAGTACCACGACGCAATCTACAGCACCTTCAACAGTTGGTCGCGCCCGGAGAGTCCATACGGGCACTTCAACGACCTCGCCGAGGATGTAGGCCTGGACACGGAAGCGTTCGAGAGCTGCCTGGATAGCGACAGGCACGCCGACGTGGTCACGGCGAACCTGACGCTCGGGCAAATGCTGGGCGTGCCCGGAACGCCGGGCATCTTCATTCACCGCGAAGGTGAAGGTGGAGCGAACCGCCTCGGCGGCTTCCGGTTCATCGACATCCAGCAGGCCATGGAAGCCGGCGAGGCGAATTGACGGCGCACCCGCCACAATCCCGCACCAGCGCTGGGGCGCTGTCGGGCACGGACGCGTCCATGCAGCCTGAATCCGCCCCGGCCACCTCTGGACCGGTCAACCGCATGGTGGTGGCCGTCCTCGCCCTCGTCGGGGTGTTCCTCACCTTCTACCTGGTGGCCTACAACCTCGGATGGACGCCGCCGATCGCATGTGGAGCCGGTGACTGCGGGGTCGTACAGTCGTCTCAGTACGCGTGGGTGGGGCCAATACCGGTCTCCGTCATCGGGCTCGGCGGCTATCTGGCCCTCCTGGTCCTGGCGATCATGGGGCTGCAGCCGTCGGCCGCTCGCTCCCGTGCGATTCCCTTCCTGCTCTTCGCGGGAGCACTCTTCGGCGTCCTCTTCAGTGCCTACCTGACGTATCTCGAGGCCATGGTCATCCAGGCCTGGTGCCGCTATTGCGTGGCGTCGGCCATCCTGATCACCCTGGTGTTCGTCGCGACCCTGCCGGAGTTGAAGCGTCTGCGGGGTAGCTGAAGCGTCTCAGGGCGAACGCACGGATTCTTCGGATCGAGCCCGCGCCCTCTCGAGCGACCACTCGCCGACGATGCGCGGCGGCCAGGTGCCGGCGCGGTGGCCGCGACACAGATCAGCCGCTTCCTTCCGAGCCCGCGCAACCAGCGCCCCGTCGATCAGCGAGGCCTCCTCCGCGTGGGCGAGGTCGGCCTCATCCAGCACCACGGCATCTCCACCGGGCGGCACCCAGACATCCAGGCACAAGTCCGTCGTCGTCCATGAGCGGGGGCCGTCGAACTCGACCGGCGTGAGGACGTTGGCGTAGAGCCCGGTACAGGTGCCGTCGGCGAGGTGAAAAAGGCCGATGTCGTGCCACAGCCCCGGAAAGGTGAACCAGATCGCCGGGGCGCCGGGCTCGAGGATGGTGACGCCGCCGACGGTCAGGGGTGCCCGGATCGGCGTATCGGGCTGGAAGGTGACGATCCCCGCCGCGCCGCTCTCGAGCACCCGCTGCCGATAGACCTCCGTCGGTCGGCCGAGGCGCCTGTAGTGGATGTCCACCCACGCGCCGACGCGGGGCAGGGCGCTCAACCGCCCCCGAAGCGTTCCGGGTTGGCGCGCTCGATGAACACGTTCATGATGCCGCCGCAGACGGCCGGGCTCCACGTGGTGAAGTCGTCGGTAAGGTCGACGCGCACGGTTGTGGGCGGCGCCCCCTCGAAGAGATCCTGAGCGGCCGCGATCACCTCGCCCTCGCCGCAGCCGCCGCCGACAGTGCCCGCAAGCACCCCCTCCCTACCGATCAGCATCCGCGCCCCCGTCTTGCGCGGCGTCGACCCCTTCGCCGATACGATTGTGGCCAGCACGGCGGGCTCCTCCAGCCCCGCCAACTGGGCCATCAACTCCTTTTCGTCCATGTCAGTCCCCGTTTGTCTGCGTGTCAGTGCCCCGCACGTCGGCCGACCGTCCGCCACCCGCCGGCACTGCCCGCCGCCCCGTCGCGCCGCCGAAAAACCGTTCCACCACCCGCTCCTTCTCCACCAGCGGCGCCCCCGTCCCACCCGCATGGAACAGGATGATCTCCGCCACCACCGACACCGCGATCTCGGCAGGCGTCTGACCACCCAGGTCCAGCCCGACCGGCGCCCGCACGCGCTTCATATCGGCCGTCGTGAAGCCCTCGCGGGCAAGCTGCTCGTGGGTCGCCCGCACGCGCCGCCGGCTCCCGATCATGCCAACGTAGCCGGGCGGCGCCTCCATGCGCAGCAGGCGCACCAGGCATTCATAGTCGAAGCTGTGCCCGCGCGTCACCAGAATCACATGGTCCGACGGGCCGAGCGGGGTCGCCGCGAAGGGATCGCGAAAATCGATCACGCGCACCGCCGCCGCATCGGGGAAGCGGTGGGCCGCGGCAAATTCCGGCCGGTCGTCGAGCACCTCGACCCGCATCCCCAGCATCGCGCCCATCCGCGCCAGCGGGATCGCGATGTGCCCCGCGCCGACGATCACCATCCGCGCCGGCGGGCCGTGCAACTCCAGATAGACCCGCGCCGTGACGGTGCTGCCGCCCTCGCTGTACTCGAAGTCCCGGCTGAGCGCTCCGCGGGATTCCCTGGGGGGGAAGAGCGACGGCACCGCTGCAGCCACCGCCTCGTCCAGGGCCGGGCTTCCGAGTGTGCCGCGGGTGCGCCTGCCGGAGAGCCACCATCGCCGCCCGATCAGCGATCGGTCCGGCGAATCGACGACGACCGCGGTATGGATGCGCTCTCCCTTCTCCAGCGCCTCCAGCACCCGGGCGGCTACCTGCGCGGCGGAGATCCTCATCCCTGGCGCGGCTCCGCACGGGGGGCCGCGGCCCGGCGCGACTCGCGCCCATCCGGCCCCAATCCACCCGGCCCGGGCTGCCCCGCCGCCTGATCATGCCGCCCCGGGGGTCCGCCGCCCCCGAAACGCTCGCGATAACGGCGCGGCGTGTCGATGTCGTCGACGACCCCCGCGTCCGCGACCGGCACCTCCAGCACCCGCCCCGGGTCGCGCCGCACCACGCCGCGGGCCCCCTCCTCGAGGTCCCGCGCCTGGAACTCGCTCGCGATCGTCATGTCGGCCAGCACGGGATGTCCGCGCTCCTCCTCATATCTGGGCATCACGATGGGGGCGCCCGGGTCCCGCCACCCCGCGATCAGCCGCCGGACCGTCTCCGGGGTCACGGCGGGGTTGTCGACAGGCGAAAAGACGAACGCGGGCGGGGGGTCGTCAAGGCCGCGAAGGTATTCCAGGGCGGCACGCAGCGACCCGATCTGGCCGCCCGCGCCGCCAGGGTTCACCACCAGCCGGGCACCGCAGCGGCCGGCCTCGGCCGCAACCTCGCCCACATCCGTGGCCGCGACGACGACGACGGGCCCGCACCCGCCCTCGCGCAGTGTCGTCACCAGGCGGGCCGTGAAGGTGGTGCCGCCGGCGTCCAGCAGCGCCTTCGGGCCGCCCATCCGCGAGGACGCGCCGGCCGCGAGCACGATCCCGGCCGGCCGCGTCACCGCGCGCCCGCGCCGCCCGGGAACGCTCCGTGGAAGGTCTCGCCGGCTTCGCCCAGCTCGGTCAGCAGGGCGCAGGGCCGGTAGCGGTCGCCGTGGGACTCGTGTAGGGTCGTGATCGCGCCCAGCACGTCGCCCAGCCCCCGGTCGTCCGCGTACTTGAGGAGGCCGCCGCGGAACGGTGGAAAGCCCGTCCCCATGACCATGCCGAGGTCGACGTCGGCGGCCGCCGCCACGATCTTCGCCTGCAGCACGCGGGCCGCCTCGTTGATCATCGCGAGCACGAGCCGGTCGACGACCAGCGCCGCATCCGGCGTCGAACGCCGCGCCGAGACCTGCATGTCCCCGTACACCGACGGATCGATGCCCGTCTCCCTGCCCTTCGAGTACCGATAGAACCCCTTGCCGCCCTTGCGGCCGAGTCTGCCCGATCCGGCAAGGGCCGCAAGCGAAGCCGCCGGGGCCATACGCTCGCCGAACGCCTTGGCCATGGTCCTGCCGGCGTGGGTCACGATATCGATACCGACCTCGTCCATCAGCCGGTACGGCCCCATCGGCACCCCGAACCGGTACCAGGCGCGGTCGACCGCCGCCGCGTCCCACCCTTCGTCCAGCAGGTGGCCGGCCTCGATCAGGTACGGCCCGAGGATCCGGTTGACGAGGAATCCAGGCGCGTCGCGCGTCACGACAGGCACCTTGCCCAGCCGCACCGCAAGCGCCGCCAGCGTCTCGACCGTGTCCGGGTCGGTCGCGGCCCCCTGGACGATTTCGACCAGCGGCATCCGATGCACCGGGTTGAAGAAGTGCATCCCGGCGAACCGTCCGGGCCGCTCCAGCACGGCCGCCATCTCGTCGACGGACAGCGACGACGTGTTCGTGGCGATGATCGCGTCCGGCCGCACCTTCCCCTCGACCTCCTGCAGCACGGCGCGCTTCACCGCCATGTTCTCGATCACGGCCTCGACCACCACGTCGGCGGACCCCGTGCCCGCGTAGTCGATCCCACCCGAGATGAGTCCCATCCGCCGGGCCGCTTCGCGCTTCCGCAGCGACCTGCGCTTCACCGCCCCGTCGAAGATGGACCGCGCATGCGCGAACCCCCCCGCCACCGCCTCGTGGCGGATATCCTTCATCCGCACCGGGATGCCGTTGTAGGCCGCCACCTGGGCGATGCCGCCCCCCATCGGCCCGGCCCCGATCACCGCCATCCGCCCAACCCCACCGGCCCGGCCGCCAACCCCCCACGGCCCCTTCCGCGCCGCCTCGCGCAGGTTGAACAGGAAGAGCAGGTTCTTGCACACCGGCGAGACCAACAGCTCCCCCACCGCGCGCGCTTCCAGCTCCAGCCCCCTGGCCAGGCTCTTCCCCATGCTGCCGCGGATCACGTCGAGGACCTTGAACGGAGCCGGGTAGTGGCCTCCCGTGCGCTTGCGAACACGCGTGCGCGCGCCACGCAGAACCAGCGCGCGCCCCGGCGGTGTTCCGTCGAGCAGCCGCGTCGCCAACCCGCGCCGCCGCCGCTTCCGGCCCGGCGGCAGGGCATCTCCCCGCGCCAGGATCCGCATCATTTCCAGGCTGCGCTCATCGAACTGCTGGTGCGGGAGCAAACGGTGCACCAGACCGATCCGCCGGGCCCTGAAGGTGCTCAGCGGCTTCCCGGTCAGGATGACGCCCAACGCCGCGGACAGCCCCAGCAGCCGTGGCAGGCGGGTCGTGCCGCCCCAGGCCGGGAGGATCCCCAGCTGCACCTCCGGCAGCCCGATGCGGGTGCGGTCGTCGTCCGCGGCCACGCGGTAGTCGCAGGAAAGCGCCAGCTCGGTGCCCCCGCCCAGACAGGTCCCCTGAATGGCGGCCATCGTCGGCACCGGGAGCGCCGCGATCCGCCCGAACAGCGCCTGCCCCTGCCTTGCGGCCTCGACCCCCGCACGGCCGTCCTCGACCGCCGCGATCGCCTTCACATCGGCGCCCGCGATAAAGGACCCCGGTTTGGCGGAGCGGAACAGGATCGCGCGGAGAACTCCGCTCGCAGCAGCCTCCTGCGCCTCATCGACGATCGACTGCAGGACCTCCATGACCTCCAGCGTGAGGACGTTCTGGCCCCGGTCGGGGTCGTGGAACGTCACCACCCCCACGCCGCCCGAATCGATGTCGAGGCGCGGGTTCACGGTCGAGGACGGGCGATCCGGCCCGGGATCAGAAGATCGGCCGGACCTCCGCGTTGTCGCGGCTCAGACGCAGGACCAGCGGCTCTTCCCGCGAAATGGTGATCGGAACGTTCCAGTACAGTTCGTCATACGGCAGTTCGTGACGGGCGTGCACCCAGTACATGCCCGGTGCGACGCCGTCCTGGAAGTCGGCGATCCCGCTGGCGTCGGTCGTATCCATCACGATGTCGAGGCCGGCCGCTTCCACCTTCGCCATGATCACCAGGGACACGTCCGCGAACGCCTGGTCGCCCCAGTCGGCCTGGACGATCCTCATGCTGTCCATCCGCTCGATGGATGCTTGTTGCAGGCCGTCGAAAGTGTCGAAGAGCGCACCGACTTGGCGCTCCGTCCGCTGGTATTCGGCGTCCAGATCCTCGTATTCGGCGAAAAGCTGGCGATAGAGGCTCTCGCCCCGATTCAGCCCTTCCAGGCGATCGTTGAGCGTCTGGAGCCTGTCGCGCAGCTCGTTCCATCGCGTCTCCGCTTCGAGCCAGGCTCGCTGTGCCTGCACGATCTCGGCCTGTGCCGCCAGCAGGTCCGCCGGGATCTCCGGCTCCGGCGTCGGTGCCGCCGACTCCATGGAGTCGAAGACCTGGTCGCGGTCGTACGGAAGGATCTGGACCTCCACGCCGTCGAGCGGGGTGGATCCCGTGTCGTCGCCGAGGGCGACCACGACACTCACATCCGCCGCGCCACAGGCTGCAAGCGAGAGCGAGGCGAGAATTGCCACCACACCGATTCCGTAGTTACATCGCGTCATACCTTACTCCCCGATAAGCTGGCCCGAGAGATGGAAACTGGCCGAAGTCAGAATTACTGTCCGCCCCAAGGTAAGGACGTACATGGGTCACATCAAGGCAGAAACGAAGCGGCGCCTGGTCAGCGGTGGCCGGCAACAACGGACCGTTACGGCGAGGTGCTCCGGAGCACGTAATTCCGAGGGTTCACCGGCCGGCCGTTGACGTGCACTTCGTAATGGACGTGCGGCCCCGTGCACGCGCCGGTGCACCCGACCTGGCCGATTACCTGTTCGCGCCGGATGCGCTCGCCGGCCCGGACAAGCAGCGTCGACGCGTGCGCGTAGAGGGTGGTAATCCCGGAGCCGTGATCGATCTCGATCGTGTTGCCGAATCCAGGCTTCCAACCGGCGAATGTCACCACGCCTTCGGCGGTCGCCACGAATGGGGCACCGGTCGACGCGTTCTGGTCGATTCCCTCGTGGGGCATATGGACCTTGTAGACCGGGTGGAGCCGGCTCACGCTGAATTCGCTCGCAATCGGCCCCCGGACGGGAAGAATGGAAGGAATGAACCTCAGACGCTCGCGGCGGGTCACAAGGTTCTCCTCGCTCTCGGCGAAACTGCTTTCCAACAGATCCGCCTTGCGGAGCAGAACCGCCAGGTCATAACGCATCGCGTAGGCGGCTTCCGAAACCTCGGGGTCGAGCGACCATAGTTCGTTCTCGTCGGGGGATTCGAGCCCGGGTCCGCCGACGCCGACCTCGAAGACCTCTTCGTCGATCTCCAGCAGCCCCGCGACTACCCTGACCCTGCGGTCGTTCTCGGCCAGGGTGGCAACCCTGCCATCGAGATCGGCGACCGACGAACGGATCCGCTCCATTTCGTCCTTGAGCAGCCGGTTTTCCCTGGCCAGATGGGCCGCGCGGGCGCGGGCACCGGAATCGTAGACCAGAAAGGCCGTGGCGCCCGCCAGAAATACGAGGAAGGTGCAAACCGCCACGATTCCGCGGCGCACGGTCTTCGGCGGCAGAGAGAACTGCCGCATCGCTTCCGCCCCTTCTCGTACGAGGAGGACGTTCCATTTTTCGTTGGTCATAGAGCCGTCAACGCTATGCTATGCTCGTTATTCGGTCAAGCGCCGCCGCCGAATCGGCGGGACATGGTGGTTCCCCGGCGCCGCCCAGGGGTCAATCGAGGTCGACTCGCGGGAAGAGTGGAGTGCCCACACGAACGGCGCGTCCCGTAACATCCTGATCCTCCAACCCCTCAAAAAGCGGGATGTTCCCGAGCCCCAGCCGGCGGCCCAACTCCACGGCCCTGGCGGGCATGACCGGCTCGAAGAGGCAGGCGAGCACCACGAGCGTTCGGGCGAGTGTGGCGAGTGTGCGGTCCAGTTCGTCCGCGCCTTCCGGCTCGCGGGCCAGCGCCCAGGGCTCCTGCGTCTCCACGAATCCGTTGGCGGCCCGCGCAAGGTCCATGGCAGCGGCGAAGCCTTCGTGCAGGCGGTAGCCGTCCAGAGCGCGCCGGTAGGCCGCGACCGCCGCCGCCGTTTCATCCGCCAGGCCGTCGGACGGTGCCGCGGGGACGGTGCCGCCGCGGTAGCGCCTGATCATCGACAGCGTGCGGTGGGCCAGGTTGCCGAAGATGTTGCGCAGCTCGTCGTAGCGGGTCAGGAAGCGCTCGGGCGTGTACGACGCGTCCTGCCCGGTGACCATCTCGCGCATCAGGTACCAGCGCACGGCGTCCGTGCCGAACCGGTCGCGCAGCGCGAGGGGGTCCACGACGTTGCCCAGCGACTTGGACATCTTCGTGTCGCCGACCACCCACCAGCCGTGTGCCAGGATCTTCCGGGGCAGCGCCAGGTCGGCCCCCATCAGCAGCGTGGGCCAGTACACGGCGTGCGTGGTGATGATGTCCTTGCCCATCAGATGCACGTCGCAGGGCCAGCGCGACGGGAGCGGATCGCCGAAACCGCGCCGGTCCTTCGTCGCCTCCGGATCGATCGCCCCGGAGGCGGTCACGTAGTTGGTCAGCGCATCGACCCATACGTAGGTCACCTGGTCGGGGTCCCACGGGATCGGAATGCCCCAGTGGATCCGCGACCGCGGCCTCGAAATCGACAGATCCTCCAACGGCTTGCTCAGAAACCCGAGCACCTCGTTGCGGCGCGTGGCCGGCACGATCCACTCCGGGTTCTTCTCGATCTGCTCGATGAGCCGGTCCTGAAAGAGGCTCATTTTGAAGAAATAGTTCTTCTCGCGGATCTTCGTGACCGGCCCCCCGGCGATCGGATCCACCCGGTCCGGCCCGATCTCCTTCTCGGTGAAGTAGCGCTCCTGGCCGACGGAGTACCATCCCACATACTCGGACTCGTAGACGAAGCCGTTGTCGTACAGGCGCTCGAGAAGCGCGCTCACGACGGCCTTGTGTTCCGGCTCCGTGGTGCGGATGAAGCGGTCGTTGGAGATGCCCAGGTCGTCCCAGGCCGCCTGGAAGCGCTCGGCCATCCGGTCGCAGAGTTCGAGCGGCGTCAGCCCCTGCTCCTCGGCGACCTCCTGGATCTTCTGTCCGTGGTCGTCGGTTCCGGTCAGGAAGAGCACATCGTCGCCGGCGCGACGGTGGTAGCGCGCAAGGACATCGGCCAGGATCGTGGTATAGGCGTGCCCCAGATGGGGCTCGCCCGAGGCGTAGTAGATCGGCGTGGACAGGTAGAAGGATCCCATCTCTCAGCCCTCCTCCGCGTCCACGGCTGCATTGATCGCCCTCGTGTACCACTCGAGGGTCTCGATGAAGCCGGCGAAGTTCTTCTCGTATTTCTCTTCCATGGGCTCGCCGTCCTCGCTGAAGCTCCGCGACACGTTGGAAACCGGCATCCCCGCCACGGGAAGCGCCTTGAGCCGCAGAAAGAGGAGCTGCAGGAAGTAGTGCACCTGGACTCCGCCGAACCCTCCGGCCGACACGGTGACGATCCCGACGGGTTTGCGGAACCACTCTCCATGAATGTAGTCGAGCGCGTTCTTGAGGACGCCCGGCATGGACCCGTTGTACTCGGGGCTGACGACCACCACCGCGTCGGCTTCCCGAATTGCGGTGGAGAAGCGGACCAGCCCCGGCGGAGGGTCGTCGCGCATGTGCAGCCGCTCCTCCATGATCGGGAGGTTGAAGTCGGCCAGGTCGAGGAGGGGAGCGTCGGCCCCGGCCTGCCGCAGGCGGCCGCAGGCGAAGCGGGCCACGCGGAGTGACTGGCGGCCGCGGCGGACGGAGCCGAGGAGGACGGGGATGCGGAGGGGGGAACCGCTCATGACCGGCCCTCGTTCAGGCGCTTGAGCGCGCCCCGGTCGACCTTGCCGAGGTGGGTGCGCGGAAAGTCGTCGAGGATGTGGAACTCGCGGGGGACCTTGTAGGACTCGAGCCGGTCGCGGGCGTGGACTTGAAGGAGCGACTGGATGGCGGGGGCTGCGCCGGGGACGGTGTCCCGGACCGGGGTGTCCGCCCCGGCCGGCGCGCTGCGCGCTGTCATCACCACGAACGCCACCGGGACCACCAGCCCGTCCTCGTCTTCGACACCGACGACCGCGGCCTCCGCCACATCGGGGTGCGCCAGCAGGCACTCCTCGGCCTCCCGCGGCGAGAACCACTTGCCGGAGACCTTGAGGAGGTCGTCGGCGCGGCCCTGGTAGGTGAAGTAGCCGTCCTCGTCACGGGTCATCATGTCGCCGGAGACGTACCAGTCGTGGGCGAAGGCGCGCCGGGTCTCGTCGGGGTGCTGCCAGTAGCCGTGGGCGCGGGATCCGCCCCGCACCCGCATGCGCCCCACCTCGCCGTGCGGCACCTCGCGGCCGTCGTCGTCGCAGAGCCGCACCTCGAAGCCGGGGACGGCGGTGCCGAGGGTTCCGGGCCGTGCCGCGCCGGGGCGGTTCGAGATGAAGACGTGCCACATCTCGGCGGTGCCCAGGCCATCGAGCAGTTCGACGCCGAAGGTCTCGGTCCAGCGGCGGTGCAGCGACGGGGGCAGGGCCTCGCCCGCCGATGTGGCCAGGCGCAGGCAGCTCAGGTCCTGGCCGGCCGCGCCGGGGTGCGAGACCATGTGGTTCACCATGGTGGGGACGTTGATCAGGATCGTGGGGCGGTGACGGGCGATCTGGGCGAAGAGCTCGTCGGCGGTACAGCGCTCCGGAAAGAGGATCGCCGCCGCGCCCGCCGCGAGGGGGAAGAAGAGGTTGGACCCGGTAGCATAACCGAAATACAGCTTGGGCACGGAGAGGGTGATGTCGGTCGCGGCGTAGCCGAGCACGCCCTTCGCGTAGCGCTCGGTCGAATTCACGAACGAGGCGTGGCTCTGGACGACGCCCTTGGGAAGCCCGGTGGTCCCGCCGGAGAAGAGCCAGATCGCCGGATCGTCGGAATGTGAAGTGAAGTTGTCAAAATGTAAAGCAGAGTTGTCAATTCGGGCGTCGTCTTCGTCCTTTCCGAGGATGAAGAGGCGAGGGTGGCATTGCGCCGCCGACACCGCGCGCTCGAACACCTCACCCCGTTGCGCCTGCACGATGATCGCCGTCGCCCGTGTGTAGTCGCAGATGTCGCGGATGCGGCGCTCGTCCAGGTAGCAGTTCACCATCACCGCCACGGCGCCCATCTTGATCGCGCCGAAGAGGGCGGCCGCGAAGTCCGGCACGTCGGGCAGCGCGATCAGCACCCGCTCCTCGGGTCGCACGCGCGCCGCCTGCAAGGCGTTCGCGAACTGGTTGGCGCGTGCCTGGAGCGCCGCGTAGGTCGTCGTCCCGTCCGCGGTCACCAGCGCGATCCGGTCGCCCAGCCCCTCGCGGATGCGGTCGTCGAGGAAGTAGTCGGCGATGTTCATCCGGGTGGGGACACTCCAGGTGGTCGATGGCGCCGGGGAGGCTGGCAGGCCGGTCCGGCGGGTCGCCGTCGGCGGCCGGGCCCGCACATGTCCCCGGACTGCCGGGTGAGGACTATGTTTAGGAACTATGGAGTCAGGGTCAATGGACAGCCGCCAGTGGGGTCACGCGACGTGGACCGAACTTGAAGAACTCGGTCTCGGGCGCGGACGCGCGGGCGAAAGCGCCCCCACCCCACACGGCTCCCCGGTCCTCGCCCTGCTGCCCGTCGGCGCCGTCGAGGCGCACGGCCCCCACCTCCCCCTGGAGACCGACGTCGTCATCGCGGCGGCCGCCGCGAAGGCCGCCCTGCCGCCTCTGCGCGCCCTGGACTGCCACCCCGTCATCCTGCCGCCGCTGGCCTACAGCGCCGCTCCCTTCGCGGCCGGCTTCCCGGGCACGATTTCGCTGCGCCCGGCCACCTTCACCGCACTGCTGGCCGATATCGCGGCCTCCCTGCAGCGTCAGGGCGTGGCCGCGCTGGTCGTGGTGAACGCGCACCTCGACCCGGCCCACCTGGCCGCGATCCGCGAGGCCGCCAGCGCGCACGAAGGCCCCATGCCGGTGGCCTTCCCCGACCTGACCACGCGGCGATGGGCGTCGCGCCTGACCGCCGAGTTCAAGAGCGGCGCCTGCCACGCCGGCTGCTACGAAACATCGATTGTCATGGCGGCCGCGCCCGAGCTGGTGCGGGACGGTGTGCGGCGCGGGCTGCCGGAAAACCCGGCGTCGCTGTCGGTCGCGATCAGGGCCGGCGCGGCCACCTTCGAGGAGTCGGGCGCGGGCGACGCGTACTGCGGGGACCCCGCCGCGGCCACCGCGGACGAGGGGCGCGCGACCATCGAGGTGTTGGCGGGGATCGTGGCGGACGCGGTGGCGGATGTGCTTGCAGACGGCCCAACGGAGGCGACCAGATGATGCGCGATGTACGGGAGGACCGGTCGGAGCGGGTGGACGAGGGCGTCAGGATTCTGCCGGCGGGTGCCCCGATGCTGACCGGCAAGGGCGCCGTCGTGACCGGCGGGGGACGGGGCATCGGCGTGGCCGTCGCCCGGAAACTGACCCGCGCGGGCGCGGCCGTGGTGGTCAGCGCGCGGAGTGAAAACGAGATCGAGAGCGTGGCGGAGGGCCTGAGGGCGGCTGGCCGCACCGCCCACGCAATCGTCTGCGACGTGACCGACCCCGAGTCCGTCGCCGCGATGGCGGCCCGGGCCCGGGAGCTGCTCGGCAGCGTCGACGTCGTGGTCAACAACGCGGGCATCGCCCGCTCGGCGCCCTTCCTCAAGGTGTCGCTGGAGCAGTGGGAGACGGTCCACCGGGTGAACGCGACGGGACCGCTCCTCGTCACCCAGGCCTTCCTGCCCGGCATGCTCGAGCGGGGCTGGGGACGGATCGTGAACGTGGCGTCGGTCGCGAGCCTGATCGGCAACCCGTACATCACCGCCTACGCCGCCTCGAAACACGCGCTGATCGGGATGGCGCGGTGCCTCGCCGACGAGCTCGCCGGCACCGGCGTCACCGTCAACTCGGTCTGTCCGAGCTACGTCGACACGCCGATGACGGACGCGAACATCGAGAAGATCTCGGCGAAGACGGGCCGCGACGCGGACGCGATCCGCCAGCGGCTGGAGCAGAAGCAGCCCGGCGGCCGCATGATCACGGTGGACGAGGTGGCGCACGCCGTGATGACCTTCATGCCGGACGATGCGGCGTCGCTGCAGGGCGCCGAGCTGGTGATCCGGGGCGGGGGAGGCGCTCGGTGAGGCGGGCCGGCGGGCGGACGGACGGCGATGGCGGCCGGGGCCGGGCCGAGGCCGCGCGATGACCTTCGAGATCCGGAACCCGGAGGCGCTGGGGCGTCCGCGCGGGTGGAACAACGGGATGCTCGCGCCGGCGGGGGGGCGGGTGCTCTTCGTGGCCGGGCAGATCGGGGTGGGGCCGGACGCGGACGGGACCGGGGCCACCCTCGCCGCCCAGTTCGGGGCCGCGCTGGCCAACGTGCTCTGCGTGGTTGAGGAGGCCGGGGGGACGGTGGCCGACATCGGCCGGCTCACCATCTACGTGACCGACATGGACGCCTATCGGGGGTCGCTGGCCGAGGTGGGAGCCGCGTACAGGACGGTGTTCGGGAAGCACTTTCCGGCCATGGCGCTCGTCGCGGTTACCGAACTGGTCGATCCGCGTGCGGTGGTCGAGGTCGAGGCCACGGCGGTGATCCCGCAGGCTCGATCGGGTGAGGGGCAGGCCACGTGACGCTCACAGCGAAGGGACAGCCATGACCGACCTCAAATCCCCTCACCTCGGGGACCCCCGCTCGTTCCTCCTCGACTGCGACACGGAGAGCGGCGTGGCGCGGATCACGCTCAATCGGCCGGAGCGGCTCAATGCGCTGACCTTCGAGGTGTATGACGAGTTGCGGAATACCTTTCGGGCGCTCGATACCGAGCCCGAGGTGCGCGCGATCGTGATTACCGGGGCGGGACGCGGATTCTGTACCGGCGGCGACGTCGAGGACATCATCGGGGCGCTTTTCGAGCGGGACTTCGAGGGGCTGCTGGAGTTCACGCGGATGACCTGCGACCTGATTGCGGCGATCCGGCAGTGCCGGCAGCCGGTGATCGGGGCTCTGAACGGGACGGTGGCGGGCGCGGGCGCGGTGATTGCCACGGCGTGTGATGTGCGGATCGCCGCGGAGTCGGCGCGGATCGCGTATCTCTTCACGCGCGTGGGGCTGTCGGGGGCGGACATGGGGGCGGCCTGGCTGCTGCCGCGGATCGTCGGGATGGGGCGTGCGACGGAGCTGCTCATGACCGGCGCGTTCATCGACGCCGCGGAGGCGCACCGGATCGGACTGTACAACCGGGTGGTGCCGGACGGCGAGGTGGTGAACGCGGCGACGGAGTTGGCCGGGAAGCTGGCGCGGGGGCCATCGTTCGCGCTGCAGGTGACGAAGAAGGCGCTGAACGGCGAGGCGCACATGGGGCTGGAGGAGGCGCTGGAGGCCGAGGCGCGGGCGCAGGCGGTGTGCATGCTGAACCCGAACTTCCGCGAGGCCTACGATGCGTTCGTGGAGAAGCGGAGGCCGCGCTTTGTTTGACGCGGGCGGGCTGTCGCTGGATGCGGTGGCGGCGTTCGTGGAGGCGTCGCATCGGGAGTATCGGGAGCGGGTGGTGGCGTTCTGCCGGGAGGAGATCGGCGAGCGGCACGACCCGGATAGCGACGGCGCGGCGCGGGTGCGGGCGCGGGAGCTGGTGGGGCTGATGGGGCGGGCGGGGCTGTTCCGGCCGATCGCGGAGGGGGACGTGCGCGGCTGCCTGGTGGCGCGCGAGGTGCTGGGATGGTGGTCGCCGCTGGCGGATGCGGTGTTCGCGCTGCAGGGGCTGAGTTCGACGCCGGGGCTGATTCGGGGGGAGGATCCGGGGGGATGGGTGGCGCGCGCGATGGCGGGCGAGGCGATGGGCGCCTTTGCGATGACGGAGTGGGAGGCGGGGTCGGATGTGGCGGCGATGGCGACGGCGGCGGTGGCGGAGGGGGTGGCGACGGACGAGGGGGCGTCGGGCGATGGCGGGTCGACGGGAGCGGGAGCGGGTGCGGGCGGCCCCGCTCACTACCTGCTGAACGGCGGCAAGACATTCATCTCGAATGCGGGCGTCGCTGACTTCTACGTGGTTTTTGCGACGACCGATCCCGGTGCCGGCACCCGCGGGATTTCCTGCTTTGTGGTGCCGGCCGATGCGGACGGACTGGAGTTCGCGGGCGCGCAGGTGATGAGCGCGCCGCATCCGCTGGGGGAGATCCGGTTCGACGGCTGCCGCGTGCCTGCGGCGGCCATGCTGGGCGCGCCCGGGACCGGATTCAAGACCGGGATGGCGGCGCTGGACCGCCTGCGGCCCACAGTGGCGGCCGCGGCCTGCGGGATGGCCGGGCGGGCGCTGTGGGAGGCGGTCGAGCATGCGCGCGAGCGGCGGCAGTTCGGCAGGGCGCTGGGGTCCTTCCAGCTTGTTCAGGAGAAGCTCGCCACCTCGGCCACGGAGCTGACGGCCGGGCGGCTGCTCGCCTACCGCGCGGGGTGGGAGAAGGACCGGGGGGCGTCGCGCATCACGCAGGAGGCGGCCATGGCGAAGGCGTTCTGCACGGAGGCCGCGCAGCGGATCGTGGACCGGGCGGTGCAGGTGCTGGGAGGGCGCGGCGTCATCGCGTCGCACCCCGTCGACCACCTCTACCGCAGTGTGCGGGCGCTGCGGATCTACGAGGGGACGACCGAGATCCAGCACCTGATCATCGGGGGAACGCTGGTCCGAGGCGACGGGTGATGCGCGGGCCGGCGCGCCGGAGGCCGGCACGGAGCCCGGCGCCGTGAAGGTCAACGTCATGGGCGGCGGGCCCGGCGGACTCTTCGCCGCACTCCTCCTCAGGAAGGACGACCCGGGCCGGTCGGTCGAGGTGTTCGAGCGCAACCGCCCGGACGACACCTTCGGCTTCGGTGTCGTGTTCTCGGACGCGACGCTGGAGGAGGTTGCCGAAGCCGACCCCCCCACGTTTCGCGCCATCGAGGAGCGCTTCTACCACTGGGACGACATCCACATCCACTACCAGGGCCGCCGCATGGAGTCGACCGGCCACGGCTTTGCGGGGCTGTCGCGGCGCGAGTTGCTCCTTCTGCTGCACCGGCGCTGCCGCGAGGTGGGGGTCGGGCTCCACTTCGAGGCCGATGTCGCCGATGTCGCGCCGTATCTGGATGCCGACCTCGTCATCGGGGCCGACGGCATCAACAGCACCGTGCGCCGCCACTTCGCCGACGCCTTCGAGCCCGCGGTCGACCTGCGCCCCAACCGCTTCGTATGGCTGGGCACGACCCGCCCCTTCCCCGCCTTCACCTTCTATTTCCGGGAAAGCGAGCACGGCCTCTGGCGGGTGCACGCCTACCAGTACGACGCGTCGGGCAAGTCCACCTTCATCGTCGAAGCCACCGAGCGCACCTGGCGCCGCGCCGGGATGGACACCGCCACCGAAGCCGAGACCGTGCGCTTCCTGTCGCACCTCTTCGCGGAGGAGCTCGACGGCCATCCTCTGATCCGCAACCGCTCCGTCTGGCGCCAGTTTCCGACGATCGTGAACGCGCGCTGGGCGGCCGGCAACGTGGTGCTCATCGGCGACGCGGCCCACACGGCCCACTTCTCGGTCGGGTCCGGGACGCGCCTGGCCATGCTCGACGGGATCGCGCTGGCCGAAGCCGTGCGCGCTACGCCTCCGGACGTGGCCCGGCCCGGCGAAGGGCCCGGTCGCAGCCCCCTCGCCGATGCCCTCGCCGCCTACGAAGCCGAGCGCCGCCGCCCGGTCGAATCGCTCCAGCGCGCCGCCCAGGCCAGCCTCCAGTGGTTCGAGGACACGGAGCGCTACTTCCGCCTGGAGCCCGAGCAGTTCGCCTTCTCGCTCCTGACCCGCAGCCTGCGCATCTCGCACGAGAACCTGCGCGAGCGCGACCCGGCGTTCGTCGACGAGGTGGACCGGTGGGTGGCGCGGAAGGCCGAAATCCAGGCCGGTGTGACGATCGATGAGCATGAAAGGGCGCTGGGGATCGTGCGTGCCGCGGGTGACCGCGCGCCTCCGCCCCCCCTGTTCACCCCGTTTCGCCTGCGTGATCTCACCCTGGCCAACCGGGTGGGCGTGTCGGCCATGTGCCAGTACTCGGCGCTGGACGGCCGCGTCGACGACTGGCACCTCGTCAACCTCGGCTCGCGCGCGATCGGCGGCGCGGGACTGGTCATGGCCGAGATGACCGCGATCGGGCGCGACGGACGCATCTCGCCGGGGTGCGCGGGCATCTACACCGGCAGGCACGTCACCGCGTGGCGGCGCCTGGCCGACTTTGTGAAGCGATTCACAAGCGCGAAGATCGGGATCCAGCTCGGCCACGCGGGGCGCAAGGGATCGACGCGGCTGGACTGGGAGGGCCCCAACGAGCCCCTGGACGAAGGCGGCTGGCCGATCGTGTCCGCCTCGCCGATCGGGTTCTTCGAGCACAGCCCGGTCCCGGCCGAGCTGGACGAAGCCGGGATGGACGCCCTGATCGCCGACTTCGAGCGCTCCACCGGGATGGCGATCGAGGCCGGCTTCGACATCGTCGAGCTCCACATGGCGCACGGCTACCTGCTGGCGAGCTTCCTGTCGCCGCTCACCAACCAGCGAACCGACCGCTACGGCGGCAGCCTGGAGAACCGGCTGCGCTTCCCCCTTCGCGTCGTGCGGGCGGTGCGCTCGCTGTGGCCCGACGAGCGCCCGCTCTCCGTGCGCCTCTCGGCCGTGGACTGGTGGCCCGGCGGCAACGAACCAGAGGACGCGGTCGCCATTTCGCGCGCGCTGAAAGCCCACGGCTGCGACGTCGTGGATGTGTCGGCCGGTCAGACGGTGCCCTACCAGCAACCCCGCTACGGACGCCAGTTCCAGACGCCCTTCGCGGACCGCATCCGCCACGACGTCGGGATCGCGACGATGGCCGTCGGCAACATCTCGTCCTTCGAGGACGTGAACGGGATCATCGCCGCGGGCAGGGCCGACCTCTGCCTGATGGCGCGCGCGCACCTCTGGGATCCATACTGGACCCGTCACGCCGCCTACGCGCTGGGGTATCCGCTGCCCTGGCCGTCGCAGTACGAGACTCTGGACAACTACACGCCGCGGTTCGGCGCGGCTTCGGGGGCCTACGGCCCGGAGACCGAAGATGAGTGAACAACGAGATCAGATGGACTACCAGCGCTTCGCGATGCTGCCGGAGCTGCTGTCCCTGCAAAAGCCGCTCGCCGACCCTCCCGAGCACGACGAGATGATCTTCATCATCGTCCATCAGGTCCATGAGCTGTGGTTCAAGGCCGCGCTTCACGAGCTGGACCACGCACGAGGGCTGTTCATGGCCGGCGATGAGCCGAGGGTGTCGGCGACCCTCAAGCGCGTGCGCTCGATCATGAAGGTACTGGTGGGCCAGCTCGACATCCTCGAGACGATGACCCCCGTCGAATTCGAGTCCTTCCGCGACCGCCTCGACACGGCCAGCGGTTTCCAGTCGGCCCAGTTCCGCGAGCTGGAGTTTGCGCTGGGGATCAAGCGCGCGTCGTTCCTCAAGGCGTTTCCGTATCCCGATGAACAGCGGCGGCTCAGGCGCAGGCTGGAGGAGCCTTCGCTCTGGGATGCCTTCCTCCGGTTCCTGGCCGGCAAGGGATGCAACGTCCCTGAGCGGGCGCTGACGCGCGACGTGACCAAATCCGTGACACCCGACCCCGAGCTGCAGGAACTGCTGATCGAGATGTACCGCACGGACCCGGGTATCGTGAACCTGTGCGAGCGCCTGGTCGATCTGGACGAGGGGTTTCAGGAGTGGCGGTACAGGCACGTCAAGATGGTGGAACGCACGATCGGCAACAAACCGGGCACGGGCGACAGCGCGGGGGTGGCCTACCTGGCGACCACGCTTACCGCGGCGTTTCCGGATCTGTGGGAGATGAGGTCGTCGCTGTGACGTCGGCGGACGCTCATCCCGACGGCTTCTCGCGGCGGACCCCATGACGGATACCGGCGCGGCCGCGCTCGCCGCACACTATTCCCGCTTCCGCGTGACGGACCGCGTACTGCTCACCGGCCATTCGCATCAGGCGTGGCCGGACGTGGCCTTCGACGCCCAGAAACAGGCGTGGCTGGATGCCGCCGAGCATGTGGATGACAAGTGGGGACGGGCCTTCGCGGTCGCCGACGAGGTGCGGGCCGGGTATCGGCGTCTGCTGGACGATGCGGACGGCCAGATCACGCTGGGGCAGAACACGCACGAGCTGGTGATCCGGTTCCTGTCGGCGCTGCCGCTGGGTGACCGGCCGCGGCTGGTTACCACCGACGGCGAGTTCCACACCGTTCGGCGGCAGCTGGACCGGCTGGAGAGCGAGGGGATCGAGATCGTCCGGGTTGCGACGCGCGAGGGTGTCGGTGCGGACCGGTCGGGGGCGGTGGCCGACGGGCTGGCGGCCGCGGTGGACGATCGAACTGCGGCGGTGCTGGTGTCGTCGGTTCTCTTCCGGGACGCGCGGATCGTCGAGGGGCTCGACGGGGTGGCGCGGGCGTGTGCGCAGGTAGGCGCCGAGCTGCTGGTCGACGCGTATCACTCGCTCAACGCGGTACCCTTTTCTGTGGCTGAAATGGACCTCGAGGACGCCTTCGTCGTGGGCGGCGGCTACAAATACTGCCAGCTGGGGGAAGGGAACTGCTTCCTCCGGTTCCCGCGCGAATGCACCCTGCGTCCCGTGCTCACGGGCTGGTTTGCGGAGTTCGGAACGCTGGCGCAGGCGCCGGGCGACGGCGGCGTGGGGTACGGCGAGGGCCACCTGCGCTTCGCCGGATCGACCTACGACCCGGTGAGCCATTACCGCGCGGCGTCGGTCTTCCGCTTTTTCCGCAAGCGGGGGCTGAATGCCGTCCGGCTGCGTGAGATCAGCCTGGCGCAGATCAGGCGGCTGGCGGCTGCCGTGGATGCGCTGGAGCTGGATCCGGCCGTTCTGACCCGGGACCGTTCGGTGCCGTTGTCGCGCCGGGGCGGCTTCCTGGCCCTGGAGACACCGCGCGCCGGGGAGATCGCCTGCAAGCTGCGCGGGCGGGGCGTCTACGCCGACTCACGCGGGAGCGTGCTGCGCCTCGGGCCGGCGCCGTACGTGACCGATGGGCAGCTGGATGAGGCGGTGGCCGTGTTGGGGGAGGTGGCGGCGGGTAGCTGAGCCCCTACCGCACCATCGCCTCCAGCGCCTCCGGATCCCGCGGCAGCCCCCGCGTCAGCACCTCCACCCCGTCCTCCGTCACCAGCACCACCTCCTCCACGAACACCGACACCCCGATGTCGTGGTTGTAGTACCACGGCTCCACCGTGAAGACCATCCCCGGCGCAAGCGGCTCGTCGAGCAGCGCGGGATCGCCCACCGAAAGGCCGATGTGGTGGCCGAAGAACGAAGGCGTCTGCATGTACGGCTCCTCGTCGTCGGGAATTGCCTCGTAGGCCACCGCGGTCAGGTCGCGCAGCGTCACCCCGGGCCGCACCGCCGCGATGATCGCCTCGGCCGCCCGGTTGCTCACCTCCAGCTTCTCGCGCTGCACATCCGAGAACGACCCGTTCACCGGGAAGGTGCGGCCGACATCGCTCACGTACCCGTTCACCTCGCAGCCGACGTCGAGAATCACCAGATCGCCGTCCTCCATCGCCCGATTGCGGCGGTCATAATGCGCGGCCAGAACCCGCCACGGCCACAGACTGTTCGGCCCCGACTTCACGATCGGCGTGAACGGGATCGACTGCGCGCCGAAACTCCGGCACGAGCGCTCGAACTCCCCCTGCAGACTCCGCTCGTCCACACCCGGCCGAATCCGGTCGGCGGCGGCACGGATCCCCGCCATGGTCGCGTCCGCGGCCCCTCGCATGCGCCCGATCTCGGCCGGCGATTTCACCATCCGCATGCGCGCCACGACCTCGAACGCATTCGCGATCTCCGCCTCCGGGTAGTCGGACCGCAGTCGGTGGATGAGGGCGACGTGAGCCTCGACGGCCCCGATCAGCGGCACCTCCGGCTCCGGCACCGGCCCCGCCGCGCCTGCGTTGACACGCACGATCGCCCCTTCGGCGAGCCGTCCGCGCAGGTAGGCGTCCAGCTCCGCGATGTCCCGGTATTCGTCGATCCCCGCGTTGCTGCGCAGCTGGTAATCATCGAGGAGCGGCCGTCCCGGGAAGTCGTTCGGCCTCCCCGGATTGTCGAATCGCGGATCGCGCGGCGGCATGAAGAGGAGCGAGCGGCCCCGGTCGGCGTCGAGCACGAGCATCGACTGCGGGACCTCGAGGCCGGTGAGGTACCAGAAATCCTCCACCTGGCGGAAGGTGCCGCCGTGGGTCGAGCCATCCGACGACGGCGTGAGCAGGAGGCCGCCGCCGGACGCCTGCAGCCCGTCCATCGTGCGGCCACGGCGGAATTCGTACTCCTGCGGCCGGAAGTCGCGCCGGACCCAGTCGCTGTAGCGCTGCTCGGGTGTCTGGGCGGTGAGCGCCAAGGGGGAAAGGCCGGCGATGGCGGCGGCGCAGGCCAGGAGAAGCGATCCACCGGCGCGCCGCCGGACGGTCGACGAACGGGTCCGTTGCCCGGCAGAGCTGTGCGGGACCGAAACGCGCGTCCCTTCATGGTGCAGAATCATCGATGCCTTCCCCTTGTCGCCTGACCGGGTGGTCTGTGCGTCCGACCGGACTTTGAGCCCGCCCATGATCAGGGTAACTTCGCCCCCATGAGAATCGCCATCTACGGCGCGGGGGGCGTCGGCGGCTACTACGGCGCGGTTCTGGCCCGCGCCGGCCACCAGGTCTCCCTGATCGCGCGCGGCGCCCACCTGACGGCCATTCGCGAACGGGGCCTCGGCGTGCGCTCGCCGGGAGGGGACTTCACGGTGCGGCCGGCGGCCGCGTCCGGCGACCCCGGCGACATCGGCCCGGTCGACGCCGTCATCGTGGCGGTGAAGTCGATGCAGCTGGCCGCCGTCCGCGAAGGCATCGCGCCGCTGCTGGGCCGCGGCACCCTGGTGGTCCCGCTGCTGAACGGCGTCGATGCCCACGACGCCCTGGTTCCCGCCGTGGGGCGCGGCCGCATGGGGAAGGGGCTTACGCGCATCATCAGCGAAGTGGCGGCACCTGGCGAAATCCGGCACGTGGGCGTGGACCCGTACGTGGCGATCGCCGAGTGGGACGGCGGCGGATCCCCCCGGGTCGACGCGCTTGTGGCCGCCCTGCAGGGCGCGGGGGTCGACGCCGAGGTGCCGGCCGACATCGATGCGGCAATCTGGCTGAAGTTCCTCTTCGTCTGCTCGGTGGGCGGTGTCTGCGGTGCGTGCCGGATGCCGTTGGGGCCGGTGCGCACCCTCCCCGAGAGCCGGTCCCTTCTGAGGCGAGCCATGGAAGAGATCGCGGCGGTGGCGGTCGCTCACGGGGTGTCACTGCAGGGCGATGCGGTTCGCTTCGCGCTGAACACCGTGGACACCTTCCCGGCCGAGGGCACCTCGTCGCTCCAGCGCGACATCGCCGCGGGCCGGCCCTCCGAACTCGATGCCTGGACCGGGGCGGCCGTGCGGTTGGGGGCAACCGTCGGCGTCCCCACACCCGTCCACTCCTTCATCCACGCGGTGCTGCTTCCCGGCGAGTTGCAGGCGCGGGCCGATGGCTGCGGCGGGTGAAAGCCCGCCCTGGCGCTCACCGGCAAACCGCGCGGCCGATGGGCGACCCGCGGACACCGATGGTCCACCCGCGTGGCCACGAATAGATTTGTCACAGGATGAAAAGTGATTCGAGAATCCCGGCGGAGAAGAGGGTAGCCGCGTGCTGATGACGCCATGGGTGCAGCGCCTGTTGCTGGCCAATGTGGTCATCTACCTGCTCACATCCTTCAACCCGGGTCTCCGCAGCGACTTCGCGTTCATCCCCGTGCTGGCGATCTTCAGGCCCTGGACGCTCGTGACCTATGCGTTCCTGCACGCGAATCTCGCGCACATCTTCTTCAACATGCTCATGCTCTTCTTCTTCGGACCGAGGCTGGAAGAGCGGCTCGGGAGCAGGACCTTCATCTGGTTCTACGTGCTGTGCGGCGTCGGGGGCGCGCTGCTTTTCTTCGCGTTCTCGCCCACCGCCGCGGTCGTCGGCGCGTCCGGGGCCGTGTACGGAGTGGTGCTGGGGTTCGCCCGCTACTGGCCGCGCGAGGAGATCTACATCTGGGGCGTTCTTCCCATCCAGGCCCGCATGCTCGCGCTGTTCATGGTGGCATCGAGCCTCTTCGCGGGGGTAGCTGGCGCGCAGGACGGGATCGCGCACTCCGCCCATCTGGGGGGACTCGCCACCGGCTGGCTGTTCCTGCGCGCGTGGGAGCGCCGCCGGCACCGCCGGGTGGTCGTGCGAACGCCGTCGACCCAGGTCGCGCCCGAGGCGACCGATGCCGATGCGCTCACCCGCTGGGACGCCATTCCCCGGGACCGGCTCCACGAGATCAACCGCGAAGAGGTGGATTTCCTGCTGCGGAAGGTCAGGAAGGTCGGCCCCAGGGCGCTGACGCCGGATGAGCGCGCGTTTCTGGACCGGATGGCGAAGACGTTCTAGAGGGGGGAGACGGCTCCCCGATCCACCCGCCGGCTACCCTTGCGGCGTCCGATGACACCCGCTATCATATGTCCGAATGGCAAATTGAAATATTCCATATGGGCAATTCATGCACTATTCCAAGCCGGTAACCGGGTCGACGCTGTATCCTCTTCTCGTCCGTGAAGGAGCTGTGGCCGCTGTTCGGCGCGGTCTGCCGTTCTCCACTCTGGATCAGGTCGCCGACACTGTTGGCGTTGGCCGCCTCGCGCTGGGCAAGGTCATCGGGCTGTCGACCACGACCCTGGCCCGTAGGCGGAAAGCGGGCGCGCTGACCTCGGAAGAGTCCGACCGCCTGCTCAGCGTGGCCCGCCTGGTCGCCATGGCCCACGAGATGATGGGCGACGATGCCCCGGCAGCCCGCAGGTGGCTCAGAGACCGACACGAGCTGCTCGAGGGCGAGTCACCGCTGACGCGAGCCTCGACGGAAGCGGGCGGCAGAGAGGTAGAGCAACTCATTGGACGCCTTCGCGACGGCGTATTCAGCTGACCGCCGGCGTGGCCGACCGTATCGAGGCGTGGCGACTGGCCGGGCCGGAGCATTCCGGGACCGTCGAAGACATGCTGTCCGGAGACGGGGCATTCCGGTACGGCGGACGGTGGAACAGCCCTGGCCGCCGAGCCGTGTATCTGGGTGGCAGCCTGGCCCTCGCAAGCATGGAGCTGCTCGTTCATCTGCGGATGCCCGAAGTCCTGCTGACATACCGGAAGCTGCGAGTTCGCATTCCCGCGGGACTGATCCAGGATGTCGACTCCCGCGATCTGCCCTCTGATTGGGCTGCGCCCGGTCTGCGTCCGCCCACCCGGGAGACCGCGGACCGCTGGCTGGATTCGCGTCAATCCGCGGTACTGCGCGTGCCGAGCGCCGTCGTCATGGGCGAGGTGAACTACATCCTGAACCCGGCCCACGTGTGCGCCTGCCAGGTCGAGACTGGCCGAATAGAGGACTTCCGCTACGATTCGAGGATTCTGAAGACCCTCGAGGGCCGCTGATCCCGCCCCTCACCCACCCCAGGCCCGAGGAAACACACCATGCACGAAGTCAATCTGCTCGCAGTCCTGGTCGCGGGAATCGTTCCGATGATCATCGGCGCGCTCTGGTACGGCCCGCTTTTCGGCAAGCGCTGGATGGCCCTGATGGAAACGACCGAGGAGGAGCTCCGCGAGGGATTCAATCCCCTCAAGACCCACGGCCTGGGCTTTCTGCTGTCGCTCGTCACGGCGTTCGTGCTGGCCCAGCTGCTCGCGGAGTACGCGGGCGGCGCCAGGGTCGGCGTGCATGTGGGGCTGATGGCGCTGGTCGCGTTCGTGCTCCCGGTCTCGCACCAGTCGGTCGCCTACGAGGGACGCAAGGCGGGGCTGGCGTGGCTGAACATCCTGTACAACGGGGTCGCGCTGGCGGCGCAGGGGATCGTCATCGCGTCCTGGCCATAGGGCCGCACTCGCCCCGGCCGGAACGGTCTGCTCTCACGAACCTTCGCGGCTCGCTTTCCGCTTGGGGATCACCTTGCCGGTTTCGCGGTCGTAGTCCACGATGTTCTCCCACTCCGAGGCGTCCGAGCGGGCGACGACGGCCACCACGTCCTCCGTTTCGCTGATGTTGACGACTTCGTGGGGGACGCCGGGCTCGATGAAGATGAAGTCGCCGGCCCGGTTGACGATGGACTCGCGCAGGTGGGGGCCGAAGTCGTGGCGCACGGTGCCCTCGAGGATGTAGAGCATCACCTCGAAGTCGACGTGGATGTGAGCGAAGGCCACCCCGCCCGGCGGGATCCGGGCGACGTTCATGGACAGCTCGCGGGCGGGCACGTTCTTCGCCGAGAGGCCGGTCTTGTAGTGGATCCCGTTCCAGCCGCGGTGGATGCCGCTGCCGCGGATGGTGTAGACGCCGTCGCGGCCGTCCGGCGTGCCAGGGGAGTTCGAGCTGGCAGGGGCGCGTGACGCGGAGTGGCTGTCGGCGCTGCGCTCTGCGTGCGGGCCGCCGGACCCTGGGGAGCCGTTGCTCATCGGTCGGCCTGCAACAGGTCGACCACGCCGGCCATGTCGGGTACCTCGGCGTCGGGACGGGCGCTGGAGGGGGGCGTGGCGCCGCTCCCGCTTCCGCGGCTGGGCCGGTTCACATGCACGGTGGCGTAGCCCAGCGCCGACGCCGGGCCGATGTCGTGGAAGAGGCTTTGCGCGACATGCAGCGTCCGGTCCCTTGGAATCCCCGAGCGCATGACCATCTCGTCGAAGTGCGCGGGAGCGGGCTTGTAGCTGCCCACCTGCTGCGCGGTGACGATCCAGTCGAAATCGATCCCCAGGCGCCTGGTGGTCTCGGCGAAGAGATCGTCGTCGACGTTTGAAACTATGCCGAGCCGGTAGCGTGCGCCCAGTCGCTGAAGAGCCGCCCGAGTATCGGGAAAGGGCGGCCAGTCTCCGACCGAGGCCGCAAACGCGTCACATTCGGCGCCGGTGGGGCGGAAGCCGAGCGAGCCGCCCATTTCTGCGAGCGTGAGCGCCAGAACCTCCCGGTAGGTGCGGTATCGTTCCCCCTGAACCACGTGCTCCGCTTCGCCGAAGGCGGAGAGAATCTCGTCCTCGGCCGGAGACACCCCGTGGTTCGTGCAGACGTGCCCCGCCGCCGTGATGATGCCCGCTTCCCAGTCGACCAGCGTTCCGTAGCAGTCGAATGTGAGGAGGTCGAAGTTCCCGGGATGGAGTGTTCGCATGGCAGGAAGCTAGCGCAAGCGACCGCGGGCGCGAGAGCCGCCCGCACCTCCCGGCTGCGGACGTCGTTCCTGGATGCCGGGAGGTCGGGCCTACATGTTCGGGAAATCGGCGGTCGGCCCGAACGTCTGAGGCACCGGCACGTCGAGGAGACGCAGATAGACGCCCAGCTGAGCCCGATGGTGGATCATGTGGTCGAAGACGAAGGTGCGGAGGACAGCGGCCTTCGGCATCGTGAAGCGCGGTTCGCCATCCAGGAGCAGGGTCCAGGGACCCGCGAGCACCTCGTCCGAAGTGTTCTCGATCGCGATCCGGGCCGTAGCGGTACTGATCTCGAATGCTTCAAGCACCTCCTCCTTCGTTGCGAATGCAGCCCTCGGCGGGGGTCCGCCAGCATCCGGAGACAGTTCGAGTTCGGACCGGACAAGCGTTGGAACCGCCCAGTTCGGGAGGTTTGCCAGATGGCTCGCGAGTTCACCGAGCGTCCACGACTTGTCGTGAGGACGCCAGTCCATCCGGTCCTCCGGGACGGCCGCCAGAACCGACCTCGTGCCAGCTGCGACGTGGTCGAACGCTGCGAGTCTGCCCTTTTGCGACATCTTTCCTCCAACGGCTTTGATCGGGGTTCGGCGGGTTTCAGGCGGCGCCGTGACCGTAACATACAAGGCGGGGACGACCGGAGGCGCGCAGAATCAATCCCGGAGTGGGTTTTGTCCGCCACTTTCGCCCATTTTTGGCCAACAATGCACGAAGCACTCCCCCACACGGCCGAAGAGGTGTCGCTAGCGCCGCACCCGGCGGAACAGCCGATCCGCCACCACGGTGGCCACCGGGGCCCCGAGCACCGCCATGACGATCCCGATCTCCGTCGATGCGGGGAAGCCGTCCTTGTCACTCGTGATCGCCAGCACGATTCCGGGGACCGCCATGATCGAACCCGCGACCGCATTCGTCCACATGCTGCCGCGCGAAAGGTCGGTGGCGCCCACGCGCCCCGCGAGGTAGCCGACGCCGATCTGGGGCGTGCCGTACAGGAAAAGCCTCGACCCGGCATTGCCCAGCGCGCCGCAACGCGCACCGGTGAAGTGCCGCGACAGATCGTCGAAACTCAGGCACCTCTGCGACACGGCGTACCCGGCCAGAAGTCCGGCTGCGTTCGCGACAAAAGCGGTGCCGAGCGCTTTGGTCCAGGGATAGGGCTCCGACTCGAGCGCCCAGTTGTATGTCCTGTCCCGGTACGGCGGGTTGCTGCCGTCGCCCGGCCGGGGAAGAGGCGCGCCGCCGGCCACGGTCTCGATGAGGATCACGCCGTAGCTGGAGTCGGCACCGTAGCGCACACCCGCTTCACTGGGCGATACCGCCTCGACGCTGCGAATGTGGCTGACCGGGAGGGTGTTGAGGGTGACGAGGCCATTGGACTGGCGGACGTTGTCGACGATGACCAGCGGCGTCCGGCACCCCGGGGAGGCCATCGAAGCCGGATCGCGGAACTCCAGGCAGACGAGTTCGCCCGGCTGACTGCGCCCGCTGCGAACGCGCACCCCCGGCAGGAGGCGAGCGAGGGCGTTGGCCAGGTGGTCGCCGGATCTCGAAAGCGGTTCCAGCTGTGCCGCCGTGAGCCTTCTGCGGGCGGTGCCGAGGGCCCGGTCCCGGCGCGCCCCGTCGCTGAAGACTTCGACGGTGACGGGCTCCAGCGCGATCGCGGTGGGGGAAAGGGTGACGCGGAGGACGATGCGGTCACCCGGTGCGATCGCGACTTCTTCGCCCAGGGTGCCGTAGGCGATGTGGGTGACCGTCAGTCGGTGGCTGCCGGATGCTGCCTGCTCGAACCGGAACATCCCCGCGCGATCGGTGACAGTCTCGGCGCGGGCCGAATCCCCCGCCCCGGCCCCGAGGCGCCCCAGCACGATCGTGGCTCCTTCGACCGCGGCGCCCGTCGTGCGGTCGACCACCCTGCCCTCGATGCGGGGCGGCCGCTCCTGGGCGGCTGCGACGCTCGCGGCGACGCATGCCAGCACGGCCCCGAGCGCGCATACGCCTTGACGCGCCCGCCGAGGCCACCTCACCACTCGATTCGCCAGATCCTCCCCCCTTCTCCGGCGGCCCAGCCCACCCGGCCGCCCGGCGCAAACTCGACCGCCCAGGCGCTCACACCCGGAAGTGGGTGCCACGTAGCACCCATGTCGCTGGTGTACGCGGCGCCGGGCGGCGCCACCGCCACGATGTTCCGGTAGGGGCCCCAGCGGCCGACCGCGCTCCCGTACACGGCTCCGTCGATCGGCGCGGCGCTGGCGGCCGTCCAGGTGCGGCCCCCGTCCCTGGTGACGGCCGCGTTCGCCGCGACCACCTCTTCGCGCACGCCCAGATCGCCGCCCAGCGCCATCAACGGCGACCCGTCCGCCATGGCGAGCGTGAAGTTCCCCGCGGCATCGCCCCTCGCCATGGGTACCTCGGCCGCCGTCCACGTCTCACCGTAGTCCATCGTGGTGAACGCGCGCGCGGAGCCGCCCGCCCCCGTGACGATCCAGCCGCGTCCTGAATCGCCCGCGCGGGCGCAGGTGCCGCTGGCCGCGAAGCCGCCCTCGCCGTCATTGGCCGCCGGGGCGGCATCGGCGGGGATCCGCGCCCAGCTCCGCCCGCCGTCCCCGGTGAGCAGGATGTACGGGACGCCGTCGAAGGAATCGCCATACGCGAAGCCCCGCTCGCCGTCCCAGAAGTCGAGGCAGTCGAGGAAGCCTTCGGGCGCGTCCATCAGGAAGCCGAGCGTCCAGGTCTCGCCGCCGTCGGCGGTACGGTAGATGCGCGACGCCGGTCCCGTGCCGGCGGTCAGCGCAATGGCCGTGCGGGACGAGAACCCGTGGATGTCGCGGAACTGGAGCGAATCGGCCGCCGGCGCTGCAACCCGCTGCCACGCTTCGCCGCCGTCGACCGTCCGCAGGATCACTCCGCCGTGCCCGCTCGCCCACACGGTCTCCGCCGACACCGGGCTGATCGCCTGCAGGACCTCGGTCGTGCCGCTGGACTGCTCGTTGATGGCGGGAAGGGGTGTGGCGGTGCCGCCTGCCGCGCCGGTGCCCCGTGCCATGCCGGGGTCACCGCCCGCTGCAACCGCGTCGTCTCCCGCCTCCGCCCCACGCCGCCGGTATACTCCCCGCGCCTCGTCAAACTGAGCGGACACATGCTCCTTCTCCCACTCCGACCGCCACCCCGGCCACACCTGCGCCATTGCCTCCAGCTTGTCGATCCAGCGCAGCGCGTAGTCCGCGGCGGCGGCGCTCCGGATCGGGCGGCTCGCGACCGTCACCCAGACCGGGTTGGTGAACGCCTGCGGATACGACGTGTCGAGCGGCCAGCTGTCCTCGGGGGCGCCCTCGACGCGCAGGTGGATCCAGCCGCTGGCGCCGATGGCCAGGGTGTCGTCGATGTCGAGGGATTTCCTGTCGCCGGCGGGTTCCCAGGTGCGGACCACGTCGCCGTCGACGACCAGCTCGACCCTTTCCATCGGCACCACGCCCCACACCCGGCCACGCAACCGCACCTCGCCGGGCCTGTCGAGGTCGAGCTCTTCCCCCGGCCCCTTGCCATCGACCGTGAACTCGATCAGCGGGCCGGAGCTGACGAACGAGTTGCCGTCGCGAATCCCCTGGAACCATCCGTCCATGGTGAGCTCGCCGTCCGGCGTGCGCACGTACGTCCGCATCGACCCCACCAGGGGCGTCGCGTGGAGGCTGGAGATCGAGTCTTCGCCCCCGACCACGGTTGCGCGAATCCCGTTGCTCCAAACGGCGTAGACCGGGGGCCAGCCGTCCTGGGGCGTGGACCACTCGACCGCGTCCGCGGCCGCGAGCGCGGCATCGACGACGAAGCCCTTGGCGCCACCGAGGTTCCCCTCCAGCGGGTCGCCGTTGTAGAACGAGTGGACGTAGGCGGTCGTCGCTCCCTGGGCCTTGGCCTTCAGCATCATGTCCGTGTTGCTCGGGTAGAGGCTCTCGATCCCGGTGCCTTCGTACCCCATCGCGTACGGCGCGATCAGGTGTTCCCGGTGGCCGAACATGAAGACATGTCCATAGAAGGGCGGGCGGTACTCCTGCCCGACGACCAGCAGGCGGTCGGGTTCCGAAAGGGGATGCGGGCCCCCGCCCGGGATCCAGTACTGGTGGTCGAGGATGCGGTTGTCCTTGTTGGCGACCTGCTCGGCGACCACGTCCTGGTCCTCCGCGGCGGACATCATCATCAGGTTGGCGAGGCTGTTCCGCAGGTTGCCGGCGTAGTTCATGTGGACGTGGGTGGAGCCCGAGAACCAGCCTTCGTCGGAGAGGTCGGATATCTCCGCGAGCGTGACCGTCACCCTGGTGGTTTCGCCGGGACGGATGACGGCGGTGGAGGTCACGGGCTCGGTTTCGAATCCGCGCACGACGGTCATCTCGACTTCGCCCGCCGGGAGCTCCACGGTGAAGGAGCCCGGGTGATGAAAGATCCGGTCGCCTTCGCGGGCCACGCGGGCATAGGCGTCGGCGGGTGCGTGGAACTTGCCGTCGGAGGCGGTCAGGTGGACTCGGCTGGCCAGTGACACGCCCGCGGCGTCGGTGGTGGTCACGGACAGAGTGCCCGTCGGCCGCGCCCAGTGCCGTTCGGTGATGTCGACGCGCCGCAGTCTGCCGCCGTTGGCCTCCAGCAGGTACAGCTGCGGCAGGCCGTTCGGGTTGCGCGGCCCGCCGCCGTTCGCGACGAAGGCGATCCACTCCGCGTCGGGCGACCAGCGCGGGTGGAAGGCGTCGTGGTCGAAGAAGGTCATCTTGTACGGCTCGCCGCCCGTCGTGGGCTGGACGTACAGGTTCTGGAACTGGTCCGCGGCGCCCGCGGTCGAGGAGTAGACGAAGCGCTGGCCGTCGTACGAGACGTGAGGCTGGGTGCGGTAGAGGGTCTGCTCGGCGAGGACGAGCTGGCGGTCCTCGATGCCGCCGGCCCGGGCCGGAACACGGTACACGTTGCCGCTGCCGAGTGCGACGTCGCGGTTCGACACGATCAGCAGTTCCTCGCCGTTCGGCAGCCACGCAGGCGAGATGTGCATGTCCCAGGAGCCGAAGTAGAGCCGGTCGCGGCCGAAGGAGTTGTCGGACGTGACCGAGACCTCGGGCCCGGCCCAGGCGCCATCGGCGAACGGGCGGATGTAGACGTTGAAGTAGCCGCCGGGGGCGGTGGAGACGTACGCGATGCGGCCGCCGTCCGGCGAGAAGCGGGGGTCGGTGTGGATGTGGGCGCCTTCGGTGAGGCGGTGGCGCTCGCCGGTGGCCGTGTTCATGACCTCGAGGTCGATCGTGCCGCCGCCGTCGTCGGCGGTGTAGAGCAGCCACGCGCCGTCGGACGAGTAGTTGGGAGACGAGTAGTAGTCGGGGCCGTAGACGATCTCGTGGGCGTCGCCGGTCGCGATGTCCACCTCCCAGAGCGACCCGCTCATGGCCACCGCGACGCGCTCGCCGCCGGGGTGCCAGGCCGGGTACCAGGGCGACGAGGAGGGTGCCGGCGGAAAGTAGAAGTTGTGCATGTAGTTGCCGCCGTGCGAGGCGGCGGGGTAGGCGCGCTGGGCGGCGAGGTGGGCTGGGGGCGGGGCGAGGGTGGCGGCGAATGCGATGGCGGCGGCGAGGAGCCGGATCGCCGGGGCGGAGCACCGAGGCGTGCGGGCGAGGGCGTGCGTGCCGGGGGCCGGGGTGGGCGCCGAAAAGATGGCCGCCGCGAGGGTGATTCGAGTCATGCTCGCGTCCAGGACGGGGTGGGTCGCCGCAGGGCGGACGAGGTGGCAGGGCGTGCAGGGATCGTACCTTGTGGCGGGGTGGGGGGCCAGTGGTGGCGGGGTGGTGCGCTCGCGGCAGCGTGGGGTGGTGGTCGCGTGGGGTACGCCGCCGGGTGGCCGGGTTGCCGCGGGGTGAGGTCGGCGGCTACATAGTGCGGTGGATCATCACGCAGGTTCGTTGTCGACTGTAAGGTAGAGGTTACGAATTGTAATGTTGACTTTACACTGTCGGGTCGCCCTTGTCCTACTCACACTCGCGTCCGGGACCGGACAGCTCGCCGCCCAGAGTTTCGAGGTCGAGGAAGCGACGATCGCCGATGTGCATGCCGCCTTCCTGTCCGGTGAGCTGACCTGCGTCGGCCTGGTGCAGGCGTACCTGGACCGGATCGAGGCGTACGACAAGCAGGGGCCCCGGCTGAACGCCGTTGCCACGCTGAATCCGCGGGCGCTGGACGAGGCTGCGCGTCTGGACGAGGCCCTCGCGGCCGGCGGGCTCACGGGACCGCTGCACTGCATCCCGGTGCTGCTCAAGGACCAGGTCGAGACCAGCGACATGCGCACGACATACGGCTCCGCGCTCTTTGCCGACTTCGTGCCGGAGCGGGACGCGACGATCGTGACGCGGATGAAGGACGCGGGCGCGATCATCCACGCCAAGGCGAACATGGGCGAGTTCGCGTCGCGCTACGTGGGGTCGGGGTTCGGCGTGATCCGCAATGCGTACGACCCGCTCCGCAACCCGAGCGGGTCCTCGGGCGGGACGAGTGTGGGAATAGCGGCCAACTTCGGCATGGTCGGGATCGGCGAGGACACGGGCGGTTCGATCCGCGGTCCGGCGGCGGTGGCGTCGCTGGTGGGGCTGCGGCCGACGCTCGAGTTGGTGAGCCGCTTCGGCCTGATGCCGGCCAACCCCACGACCGACACGCAGGGCCCGATCACGCGCACCGTGATGGACGCGGCCATTCTTCTGAGCGCGATCGCGGGGTACGATCCGAACGATCCCGTGACCGCTCGTGCGGCGGGGCACGTGCCGGAGTCGTATGAGGGCGGACTTGGCAGCGACGGGCTGGAAGGGGCGCGCATCGGGGTCATCCGCGATCCGATGGATCAGTCGGTGGACCCGGACTCGGAGGGATTCCGGCAGGTTCGCGCCCGCGTGGACGCGGCGGTGGCGGATCTGCGGCGGCTCGGGGCCGAGGTGGTGGACGGTGTCGCGATCGCCGGCATCGAGACGGTGAACCCGGTGTTCGGGAGCAACGTCTTCGAGACGGAGGAGGCGACGGACGCCTACCTGGCTGAGCATGCGAACGCCCCGTACCGGACGCTGAGGTCGATCCTGCTGACGGGGCGGGTCACGCCGTGGCGGGCTGCGGGAATGGGGGGACTGCTGGGCAAGTCGACCAGCGATCCGGGTTACGGGGCATACCTGCAGGCTCGCGACCGGATCCGGCGCGATGTCCTTGTGGCCATGGCCGACCACGACCTCGACGCGCTCCTCTACGCCACCTTCGACCACCCGGTGACGCTGATTGCGGAGGACGCGGAGACCAACCCCGCGCCGGCGGATCGGTACGGGCTCGGCGACAACCGGCTGCTCAGCCCGATCACGGGGTTCCCGGCGCTGACCGTGCCCGGAGGGTTCACGCCGGACGGGTTGCCGGTGGGGATCGAGTTCTTGGGGCGCCCTTTCACCGAGGCGATGCTGCTGCGGTTCGGGTACGCGTTCGAGCAGGGGACGGGGTATCGGCGGCCGCCGGAGAGTGCGCCGCCGTTGGATGGTGGGAGATAAAGTACACATTTTTCTCCACTCTTGGAGGATTATGTATACATTTTCCGCCATCGCCCGTCAAAAGGCGCTTTTGTCCGCCAAATCCGGGCAATTCTGGCCGACAAACGCAAACCTGCGGAACCCTGCTGACATGCAGGGACCGATTGCGACTATCGTTGTCGCCTCAGCACCACATGGTCGCGCTTGATCTCTTCCCGGAATCGCTCGGGCTGGCGTGCCCAGTCGCGGGCCTCGACCAGGAAGGGAATGTTGGAATCCCTCAAGGCCTCCCTGAGAGCCCCGAGTTGCCGGAGCGGGATCGGACGCAGGCCCGGCGCGCGCAACACGAGATCGAGGTCGCTGCCATCGTGGCTCCGTCCATTCACGCGGCTTCCGTAGGCCCACACTTCCACCCCCGGGAGGGCGCAATCAAGCAGACCCTCGATGACCCGGCGGTGTCTCCGCGACAGATGAAGCCGGTCAGGCGTCACGCGGCACCTCGAGTCCATCGGCAAGCACCCTCGCGTCGGCGAGGAACCGGGGAAGCAGGGCAAGGGTTGCCTCTGCGAAGACCTTCCCGTAGTCATGCGCCGTTTCGTTACGGTTGTCCCGATACTCCAGCCACCGTTCGCAGGCGTCCGCGCTGATCAAGCCGTACCTGGACGCGTAGCGAAAGACATCCTTGAAGACGAGGCGGTCGACCTGGCGATTGTTGGCGAAATACGGAGCCAGTCGCTTCCGCAGCAGTTTGCCGCTCTGTTCGAGCACCAGTTCGAATTCCTTTACGCAGGCGGCCCGGAAGACGTCATACTCGATGTCGTCGGGATTGCACTGATCGAGGGACGCCAGGGCGTGTTCCAGAGTGCCGAGGCATCGGTTCAGGAAGGTGGTGTCGACAGCTGGCGAGGGACGCGGCCGGCTCATCGGGTTGGCTGTAGGGTCATGGGGCATCTGCGTTGCGGGGGTCGGTCCCTCAAGTTAGGCTGGCCGTTCGGGCGCGGGAATGTTCAGATGCGCCCAATTTGCCTCGGGAGGCGCTCGTGAAGCCGAATCCTCTCCTTGCGCTGCTGATTCCGGCCAGCCTGGCCTGCGAGCAAGGCCGGTCCACCGCGACGCTCGCAACCACCGTCCGCGACAGCGCGGGCATCCGGATCGTCGAGAACGCCGCACCGCCCGAAGGGTCACGGCTGGGATGGACGATCGGGCCGGAGCCCACCGTCACCATCGGAGTCGCGGAGGGCGAGGAGCCCTACATGCTCTACGGGGCCATCGACGCCGCCAGGCTCGACGACGGACGCATTGTCGTCGCGAATATCGGCACGAACGAGTTGCGGGTCTTCGACGCAGCGGGGACCCATCTCGCGACCTGGGGCGGGAGGGGCGAGGGTCCGGGCGAGTTCAGGAGCCTCTGGCGAGTCGAACCCTGGCCGGGAGACTCGATCATCGCCTGGTACGCGCCGCGCCTGGGGGTTTCCGTGTTCGACGCGCAGGGGAACCACGGCCGCTCCTTCACTCTCGCGCACAACGAGGCTGTCACGCCCATGCAGTCGTTTCGGCCCGAGTACGCCACCCGCGACGGATCGATCCTGGCGATTCACCTGCCCGAGGATGCGGACACCATCGTGGCGCAGCTCCGGGGCCCGGAAGGAGAAGTCCTGAGTTCGCTCGGGACGCACCCGGGCATGGAACCGTACCTCTACCGTGACGGCGAGCGGTCGATGCTCTTCTGGACGATCTTCGGACGCGAGCCGGTGTGGGCCGCCTGGGGCGACCTGGTCGTCGTCGGCCATACCGGCAGCTACGAACTGAAGGCGTTCCGGGCGGACGGCTCGGTGGCCAGGATCGTGAGGCGCGATCATGTGGCGCACGCGACCACCGAGGGCGATGTCGACGCCTACATCGAGCGCCAGGCCGGCTACAGCACCCTCACACCGGCGGCCGAATCGCGGCGTCGGTACGAGTCCGTTCCGGTCGCGGAGCACTTTCCGGCGTTCGAGTCGGTGAGGTCCGACGCGGTAGGCCACCTCTGGGTTGCGGAGTACGAATTCTCGGAGGAAGAGCGGCCCCCGCGACTCTGGACCGTCTTCGATCCGGAAGGCCGGGCGCTGGGCTACGTGGAGACGCCAGAGGGTCTGTGGATCCACGAGATCGGGGATGACCATGTCCTGGGGACGACCTATGACGAACTCGACGTGGAGCGTGTGCAGCTGTGGGCGCTGGAGCGGTCGGAAGGCTGAAGGAGATGCCGCGAATGAAAGAACGGCTTGCAGCGATTGTCGCAGGGGTGGTCGCCGCCGCGACCGCGGCGTGCCAGGGGGGCGGCGACGATCCGGCCGGGCTCCACAGTGAAGTCCGGGACAGCGCCGGCATCCGGATCGTCGAGAATGCCGCACCGCCCGAAGGGTCCCGGCTGGGATGGACGATCGGGCCGGAGCCGACCGTCTCCATCGGCGTCCTCGACGGCGAGGGACCCTACATGCTCTACCGGGCGTACGATGCCACCATGCTGTCCGACGGGCGGATCGTGGTGGCGAACACCGGCACCCAGGAACTGCGCGTGTTCGACCGGTCCGGGACGCATGTAGCGACCTGGGCCGGCGCCGGTCAGGGCCCGGGCGAATTCACCGATCTCTCCCAGATCGAGCCCTGGCCGGGCGACTCGATCCTGGCCTGGTACGGACCGCAGCTGGGCTTCTCGGTCTTCGGCCCTGACGGCAACCACGGGCGCAACTTCGTGTTTGTCGACCAGGGGCGCGTCTCCCCCATGCAACGGTTCTGGCCCGCCGCCGCCGGCAGGGACGGCTCGATCCTGGCGCGGCACATGCCCGAGGCCGCCGACACAATGGTCGTCCAACTCAGAGGCCGCGACGGCGAGGTGGTCGGCTCGTTCGGGACGCATCCAGGCTATGAGTGGCACCTTCTTGCCGAGGGCGACCGCTCGATCCTGATTCGGAAGAGCCTGGGACGTGAGCCGGTTGCGGCGCTCTGGGGTGACCTGGTCGTGATCGGCCACACGGGCCGGTACGAGTTGAAGGCCTTCGCGGGGGACGGAACCCTCGCCCGGATCGTCAGGCGTGATCACGCGCTCCGCGTCCCGACGGCGGCGGAGGTCAGTGCATACGTCGATACCGAAATGGATCGGAACCGCTGGGCCACCGGGTCGGAGGCCGTGACATTGCGCCGGCGGTTCGAGGCGGTTCCCGTGGCGGACCACCTCCCCGCCTTCACGTCGATCATGACCGACGCGCTCGGCCACCTCTGGGTCGAGGAGTACGAGTCGCCCGCCGACCCACGCCCCGTCAGGCTCTGGACCGTTTTCGATCCCGACGGAAGGGTGCTGGGACTTGTCGAGACGCCGAAGGGTCTGACGATCGACGAGGTCGGGGAAGACTACATCCTGGGTGGTGCGCTGAGCGACCTCGATGTCGAGATGGTGCAGGTGTGGCCGCTGGTGCGGTCACGGTGAGGGCCAGGGTGGCACAGCTGGGAGCAGATCGACCATCTCCCGCAGACCGATCGCTTCCGCGCCACCGGGAAGCGGAAAGCGCTCCGCGCCACCGTACACGACAAAGGCCTTTTCGGGCTTGACGTCGTCGAGCGCGACTCGGAGTTGCCTGGATGACGAGGCTGCAAGCCCGCGCTTGACCTCTATCGCCCACACTGGGCCGCCCGGTAGCTCCAGCACCAGATCGATCTCCACGCCCGTGGCCGTGCGGTAGAAGCTGGCCTGCGTTCCGTCCGGTGCTGCGCGGATCAGTGCTTCCAAGGCGAACCCCTCCCAACTGGTTCCGGCGACCGGGTGACCGAGGACTGCGTCCAGATCTCCCAAACCCAACAGCGTGTGGAGGATGCCGCTGTCTCGAAGATACACCTTGGGCGATTTTACCAGTCGTTTGCGCACGTTTGCATGGAAGGGAGGCAAGCGGCGAACGAGCAGCAGGTCGACCAGGAGATCGAGGTAGCGCATCACGGTCTTGCCGTCGACACCGAGGCTGCGAGCCAGCCCGGACGCGTTCCAAAGCCCGCCCTGCGAATGGGCGAGCATGGTCCAGAATCGGCGTAGCGTCTCGGCCGGAATGCGCGGCCCCAGCATGGGAATGTCACGTTCCAGATAGGTGCGGATGAAGTTCCGGCGCCAGAGAGCGCTTGCGGCGTCGCTGGGGGCCAGGAAGCTTCGCGGGAATCCGCCGCGGACCCACAGGCGCGTCGATTCATCCGGCACTATCTCGCGGATGTCCAGCGGGTCGAGCGCGAGGTATCCGATCCGTCCGGCGAGACTTTCTCCCGACTGGCGCATGAGGTCCATCGAAGCCGATCCGAGGATCAGGAAATGGCCTGCAAGCTCCCCGTCGCGGATGCGGTCGTCGATGATCCCGCGGAGCACCTGAAACAGGTGCGGGACTCTGTGGATCTCGTCGAGCACAACCAGCCGATCGCGCACCGAGCCAAGGTAGCCGCGAGCATCCGACAAGCGCTCGATATGGGCAGGGTTTTCGAGGTCGAGGTAGAGCCCGGAAACGGAAGCGACTGATCCGGACGGGGCTTCCGCACCGCCAGGCGAATCGGCGATGGCCCGGGCCAACGTGGTCTTGCCGACCTGGCGTGGACCAAGCAGGGCGACGGCCGGAAACAGCGTGAGGTGCTCCTGGAGGGTCGACCGTAGTGTGCGTGGGAGGATTGGGATGCTCATCCTTGCAATATCGGTATGTTATTCCGATATTGCAAGGATATAAACCTGATCACTCCCGCGGTAGACCGCTTCGTCCGCCCGGACACCATGTAATGTAAACATTACACAATGTAATCTGCTGTTTACTACTTGTGTCCTCCAAGCTCCGCTCTTCGTTGCCTTTCAGGCGAATAGCGCGGCTATTCCCCTCTCAAAGCGACTTGCCAACGCTGCGCCTCGATGCTCACGCGGGATTATCCACGGACCCCTAGATCTCACCCCGCCGGGCCGCCCACACCGCGTAGTGACTGGCCCTCGCCGCGAACGCCATGTAGGTCAGCGACGGGTTCTGGCACGCAGACGACGTCATGGACGCGCCGTCGATGACGAACAGGTTGGGCACGTCCCACGCCTGGTTGTGGGCGTTGAGGACGGAAGTTGCGGGATCGCGGCCCATCCGCGCCGTGCCCATTTCGTGGATGGTCAGCCCCGGCGGCGTCATGTCGGTGTCGATCGTGATGTCGCGGCCGCCGCCGGCCTCCAGCATCTCGGCGGCCTGGAGGGCGGCGTCGCGCATCATGGCGCGCTCGTTGTCGCTCCAGGCGCAGCTGATCCGCAGGGTGGGGATGCCCCATTTGTCGACCTGTCCGGGATCGAGGGCGATGTGGTTCTCTTCCCGCGGGAGGCACTCGCCGAAGCCGCTGATTCCGAATGACCAGGGGCCCGGGCGCATCAGGTCGCTCTTGAAATCCGCACCAAACCCCGGCATCGACGTGCCCCGGCCCCAGCCTTCCCTCGTCGCCGAACCCTGGTACCCGTAGCCGCGCAGGAAGTCGGGCGAAGCGTCGGTGACGTTGCGGAAGCGGGCGATGTAGACGCCGTTGGGACGCCGCCCGCGGGTGGTGCGGTCCCCCCAGCCGTCGAAGGTGGCGCGCGCGCCGACGCCCATGGTGTGGTCCATGAGGTACTTGCCGAGGACGCCGCTGGAGTTGGCGAGGCCGTCGGGGAAATCGGCAGACTTCGAGTTGAGGAGGATGCGCGTGGATTCAAGCGCGGAGGCGGCGAGGAAAACGGTGCGGGCGCGGAATTCGAGCTCGTCGCGGGACTCGGCGTCGATCACGCGGACGCCGGCTGCGCGGCCCCTGCCCGCGTCCCAGATGACCTCCGGCACCACGCTGTTGGGGCGCAACGTCAGGCGGCCGGTGGCTTCGGCGGCGGGCAGCGTCGCGTTGATCGAGCTGAAGTAGCTGCGGGTGCGGCATCCGCGGTGGCAGGGGCCGCAGTAGTGGCAGGCGCGGCGCCCCTTGTGGTCGCGGGTGAGAACGGCGGTGCGGCCGATCGTCATGCGCCGGCTGCCGCCGAAGGCCCGGTCGATCGCGCCACGGACGTGCTCTTCGACGCACGACATCTCCATCGGCGGGAGGAAGACCCCGTCCGGGACATGCGCCAGCCCCTCTGCGCGCCCGCTGATGCCGACGAAGGCCTCGACGTGGTCGTACCAGGGGGCCAGATCGGCGTAGCGGATGGGCCAGTCGACGCCGTACCCCTCGCGCGCATTCGCCTCGAAGTCGAGGTCGCTCAGCCGATAGCACTGCCGCGCCCACATGATCGAGCGGCCCCCCACCTGCCGTCCGCGGATCCACAGGAACGGCTTGTCGGGATCGGTCGTGTACGGGTTCTCGATGTCGTTGACGAAGAACTTGCGGCCCACTTCGTCGCAGGCGTAGCACTCGCCCTGGACCGGCTGATCGGCCGCCACAGTCTTGCGGTCGTTCCAGCCCCGGTAGGGCATTTCGGAGGTGAGCGTGTGCTCGGCGTAGTCGCGTTCGGGGACGATCATCGGCCCCGCTTCGAGGACGAGCACGTTGGCGCCGAGTTCGGTGAGCTCCTTGGCGGCCCAGCCGCCCGACATGCCCGAGCCGACGATGATCGCGTCGTACTCCTGGCGGCGCGGGCGGATGTGGAAGAGATGGCGGCGGGAGATGTTCATCGGCCGGCCTCGGCCGGGGTCAGCGGCGCGCATCCCTCGAAGGTGCGGAAGGTCGTCCGGTAGCCGAGCGCGTCGAGACCCACATCCGAGGTGAACCAGGCGGTCAGGGTGAAGCGTTTGACGTCGTGGAAGAAGTGTTGAGTCTCGTCCGCGGCCGGGTCCTCACGGAGTCGGGTGAGCTCGTCGTCGAGGTCCTGGACGAGGGCCGCCTGTTCACCCGGCGCGCACTCCGCGAAGGGGCGGCCGAAGCGCTCGCGGCAGGAGGGGTCCACCGTGTCGAGCCCGGCGAGGAAGCGGTCCCGGTCGTCGTCGTCGAGCCACCCGTCGACCAGCGCGCCCACGAACTCGGTCACGCCGGCTTCCGATGCGCCTGGCGTGTCCGTCGCCGGGATAATGACTTCGGCGAGGGCTTCCATGACGCGGGCGCGAGGGGGCGTGAGGCGGGAACCGACCTGGGTCGCACCGGTGTCCTGGGGCGGTCCTGTCCCGGCCGAATCCTGCACTCGCTCGCGCCAGGCCAACAGGCGCTCGATCTCCTCGACGGGCATGAGAAGGGGCGCGCCCGCCACCCCGCCCAGCACGCCGATGGCCCGCCGTCGCTTCATGCGTTACCGTTTCCGCCGCTTTTGCGCGGCCCCGCTGCCGTGGAGGGTTCCCCCGCACGGACGGACACGGAGGAAGAGATGCCGAACCTTACGCGCCGCCAGGCCATCAGGGCAACCGGAGCGGCTTCGCTGGGGCTGGTCCTGCCGGGATGCGGCAGGCAGCCGGATCAGCCTGGGCGTGCGCCGAATACGGGCGATGACACTGGCCGTGCCGGTGCCCGGTCCGCCTCCGCCGAACCCGCCGCCCAAACCGGCATCACCCAATCCGTCGCCCGCTGGTGCTACGCCGACATTCCCCTGCCGTCGTTCTGCGCCTCGGTCGCCGATATCGGCCTGACCGCGATGGACCTTCTCACCGTCGACGAGTGGGCCGTCGCTCACGATCACGGCCTGGTCGTCTCGTGCGGCGATGTCGGCGCGGGCACCATCGAGGACGGCCTCAACGACCCCCGCAACCACCCCACGATCATCGGCGCATTCGAAGAGCACATTCCCCGCGCGGCGCGGGAAGGCGTCCCCAACGTGATCTGCTTCTTCGGAAACCGCCGCGGAATGGACGACGTACCGGCTATCGCCAATTCCATCCGGTGTCTGCGCGAATGCGCTCCGATCGCCGAGGCCGAAGGAGTCACGATCCTGGTGGAAGTGCTGAATTCGAAGCCCGGCGGGCACGTCGACTACATCGGCGATCACATGTCGTACGCCCTCGAGATCATGCGCGCAGTCGAATCGCCGCGCTTGCGCATCCTGTACGACATCTTCCACATGCAGATCATGGAAGGCGACATCATCTCGACGCTCACGGACGCCGCCGAATGGATCGGCCACTATCACACCGGGGGCGTTCCCGGCCGCGCCGAAATCGACGAAACACAGGAGCTGTACTATCCCGCGATCGTGCGCGCGATCGGCGATACCGGCTTCAGCGGATTCATGGCGCACGAGTTCATCCCCCGCAGCGACGATGCGCTCGGCTCGCTTGCACAAGCCGTCGAGTTGTGCGCAAACGCATGACATCATCCCCAAAGCACAAAACGAACCCATGCTACAGATCCGAAATCTCGTAAAAGTCTATCCGGGCCCGGTCGCCGCGCTTCAAGGGGTCTCTCTCGACGTATCGAAGGGAATGTTCGGCCTCCTCGGCCCGAACGGCGCCGGCAAGACCACGCTCATGCGCATCGTCGCGGGGCTGCTGGAGCCGACATCCGGGACGGTCGCGTTCAACGGCGAGGACATCGTCGCCGATCCCCGCCGCATCCGCCGGCAGCTCGGCTACCTGCCCCAGGACTTCGGGTTCTATCCCCACCTGAGCGGCGAGGCGATGCTTCGCTACCTGCTCGTGCTGAAGGGCGTGCAGGCTCCCCAGGGGCTGAAGAAGCTCGCGTCCGAGCTGCTTGAACGAGTCAACCTGTCCTACGCGGCGAAGCGCAAGGTGAAGGGATACTCGGGCGGGATGAAGCAGCGGCTGGGGATCGCGCAGGCGCTGGCGGGCGACCCGCGGCTCATCATCGTCGACGAACCCACCGCGGGCCTCGATCCCGAGGAGCGGATCCGCTTCTACCGGCTGCTGGCGGAGCTGGCCGAGGACCGCACCGTGCTCCTGTCCACGCACATCGTCGAGGACATCTCGGTGCTCTGTCCGCGCGTGGCGATCATGTACGGCGGACACTTCGTGGCCGACACGACCCCGGGCGAGGCGCGCAAACGACTGACCGGCACGATCTACCAGGGCGCGGTGGCCAAGGAGGACCTGTCCGACATCGAGCGGCGCTACCGCATCACGCAGGCGATCCTGATCGAGGGCCGCAACCAGGTCCGGATCCACCTGCCGCCGCACGAGGCGGGACAGGACGGCGTGCCGGACGGCTTCGACCCGGTGGATCCCACGCTGGAGGACGCCTACCTGCTGCTGGCGCAGGCGAACGGATCCGGGGGGAACGCCGGCGCGCCGGAGACCGGCTCGTGAACGGTTTCACAAGGTGGTGGGAAGTCACCCGCAGGGAACTGCTGACGGGGCTGCGGCGACCGGCCTACTGGCTGCTCTTCGCGATCCTGCTGCTCATGGCCTGGGGCTGGTCCGAAGGGGCGGTAACGATCTCCTCGGGAGACTCTACGGTGGGCGGCGAACAGTCCCACGTCACCTCGGTCTTCGCCCAGAGCATGATCCAGTGCATCGTGGTGATGGGGATCGGGGCGTGGTTCCTGGCCATCGCCGCAGGGCTGGTCGTGATCCGCGACCTGGAGCTTCAGGTCACGGAGGTCTTCCATTCCACCCGCCTGACCCCGCGCGAGTACGTGTGGGGGAAGTTCGCCGGCGCGGTGGGCGTCTTTCTCGTGATATGGATCCTCTACCTGTGCGTGGGGGCGGTGTTCAACCACATCCTGGCCGCAGGGGAGGACGCCCGGCACATCGGGCCGTTCGCCCTGGGCAACTACCTGTACCCTACCGTCCTCTTCGGGCTGCCCCAGATCCTGCTCTTCGCCGGCGTACCGTTCTTCCTGGGAACCTGGACGCGCCGCCCGATCATCGTCTTCTTCTTTCCGATCCTGGTGTTGCTGGTCACCCTCGGGTTCCTGACCACCTGGTCGCCCGACTGGCTCCCGCCAGACGTGAACCGGGCGTTGATGATCTTGGACCCGTCCGGCTTCAGGTGGCTCAACGAGACTTTCCTCAAGGTGGATCGCGGGGTCGAGTTCTATAACACGGCGGCGCTGCGGCCCGACGCGGGGTTTCTGGTGAGTCGGATTGCCTACGGTGCGATCGGTCTGCTGGCAGTGTCCGGAGCCGCGATCAGCTACGCCGGCCGGCTGCGCAGGGGAGACAGCGATTCGAGGGTGTTGCGGTCGTTCACCAGGAGGATGATGCAGCTCGCCTGGCTGGCCTGGCCATTCACGCGGGTATCGGGACGTCGCCGCGCACATGTTGCAACCACGGCCGAGCCTTCGTCCGCCGATTCGACCCTTCGGGATCTCGACATGGCCACCGAGCCCCTCGGTTTCTGGAAAGCAGCCCGCGCAATCGGTCGTGAAGAGGTGCGGGAGCTCGTTCGGCGGCCCGGGATGTATCTCTTTGTGCCGCTGATCCTCTACCAGTCCATCTTTACGACACTCGTCGCCGTCGGGCCCTTCAACTCGCGTCTGCTCCTGACGTCCGGGGCGGTGGCGGTGCGGCAGCTGAACACGCTGAGTCTGCTCATCTGCTTCCTGCTGCTCTTCTACACCGTCGAGTCGCTGCACAAGGAGCGCAGCCGCCGACTGGCCGAGATCTTCCACGCCACGCCCATCGGGACGGGCTCGATTCTGCTCGGCAAGACCATCGGCAACAGCGTGGTCGCCGGACTGATTCTGGTCGTCGGCGTCGTGGCGAGCTGGGGGGTCATCCTCTATCAGCAGCTCTTCGAGGGGAGCCCGGTGAGCTTCGACATCGTCCCGTTCGTCGCGACGTGGGGGGGCGTGCTGGTGCCCACCTTCATCTTCTGGACCGCCCTTGTGACGACGCTGTTCGCCTTTTTCCGGAACCGTTACGCCGTGTACGCGATCGGATTCGCGCTGATCATCTACACGGTCTACCGGATGGACATCGACGACTCGTTCGGCTGGGCGCTGAACTGGATGGCCTGGGACGCAGTCCAGTGGAGTGACCTGGGTGCGTTTTCGCTGAATGGGCGCGAGTTGCTGCTCAACCGGATCCTCTACCTGAGCATGGTGCCGCTGCTGGTGATGCTGGCGGTGAAATGGTTTGGCCGGTTTGACTTCGACGCCACGCGGCTCGTGCACCGCATCCGGCCGAAACCGCTGCTGATCGGGGCCCTGCGCCTGCTCCCGTTCGCGCTCCCTGCGATCGTGCTCGCACTGGTGCTGCACTTCGGAGGCGAGGCGGGGCGGCAGGGAGATGCCGCCGAGGAGGCGGGCAAGGACTACTGGCGTGAGAATGTCCAGACGTGGACGGACTTCGAGATGCCGTCGGTGTCCAACGTCGACGTGGCGCTTGACCTGGAGCCCGCCGAGCGCTCGGCGTCGGTGGAGGGCGAATACACCTTCTACAACCACCGCGACTACCCATACGACCAGATCCCCGTAACCGCCGGGCAGTGGGACCCGATCGGATGGACGCTGAACGGAGAGGAGCACGAGCCCGACGATCGGTCCAACCTCTTCGTCTTCACACCCGAGAATCCGCTGGGTCCCGGGGACTCGCTCACGATCGGGTTCAGCTACGAAATGGAATTCCCGCGGGGCATGAGCAAGCGCGCTGGCGGTGCCGGGCAGTTCATCCTGGATGCCGGGGTCGTTCTGACCGCCTTTTCGCCCACCTTCGTTCCGATTCCGGGGTACGATCCGGGGATCGGCGTGGATGGCGACAACTCCTCCGAGCCCAGGGACTACCCGGACGACTTCTACGAGGGCGAGACCGAGCCGATCTTCGGCTGGGGCGGCGAGCCCTTTACGGCGCGCACGCGCATCACGCTGCCGGAGGAGTACACGGCCAACGGCGTGGGCCAGAAGGTGAGCGACGAGGTGACGGACGGGCGGCGCACGGTGGTGTGGGAGACGGACCACCCCGTGGCGCTGTTCAACGTCGTCGCGGGCAGGTACGCGGTGAAGGAGGGCGACGGCACTGCGATCTACTATCACCCCGAACACGACTACAACATCGAGGAGATGTCGGCGGCGCTCGATGCCGCGCGCAGGTATTTCTCCGAGTGGTTCTACCCCTTCCCGTGGGATCCGCTCAAGATCTCCGAGTTCGCGGCGTTTGCGACGTATGCACAGGGGTTCCCGACCAACATCACCTTCAGCGAGGGGATCGGGTTCCTGGCGAAGAGCGACCCGCGGTCGCATGTGGCCTTCCTGGTCGTCGCGCACGAGGCCGCTCACCAGTGGTGGGGCAACCTGCTTACGCCGGGGCGCGGCCCGGGCGGCAACATCCTCTCGGAGGGGATGGCGCACTATTCGACGATGCTCCTGCACGAACAGGTGTACGGCGACCGCTACCGGATCGAGTTCGCCAAGCGGATTGAGCAACTGTACGGCGACCAGCGCTTCGTGGACTCGGAGCGGCCGATGGTAAAGATCGACGGGAGCCGCGCGGGAGACGGCACGGTCACCTACAACAAGGGCGGCTGGGTCCCGTGGATGCTGCAGCAGGAGATGGGGCGCGAGAACATCCTCGCCGGACTCCAGGCCTTCATCGCGAAGTACAACCCGGACCCGGATTTCCCGGTCATCCAGGACATGCTGGCCGTGCTGCGCGGCTTCGCCCCCGACACGACAGCGTTCGATGCGTTCGCCGAGCAGTGGTTCTTCGATGTGGTGGTGCCGGAGTACCGGTTCTCGGAGGTGACGAAGGTGCGGGAGGGCGGGGAGTGGGTGGTGAGGGGGACGGTGGAGAACGCGGGCACGGGCCGGATGCGCGTGCAGGTGGGCGCGACGTCGGGCGAGCGGTGGTCGGATGAGGATGATGATGGGGGCCGCACCGTGGTGAACGAGGATTACCGCGACGCCCGCACCGAAGTGGAACTGGGCGCGGGGGAGTCGGCCGGGTTCGTGATCCGGGCCGATTTCGAACCCGAGCGGGTGCTGATCGACCCGGATGTGCTGGTGCTTCAGCTCAACCGGGAGTTCGCGGTCTTCGAGTTCGAGGGGTGAGCCGCGAGGTTTCCGGGACAGGCACTAAGCCGGCGCCTCCCCGCGAATCGTCACCCGGTATCCCGACCGCGTCGCCGGCCAGTAATCCCAGATCGCGTGATGCTGGGCGCAGCGGTTGTCCCAGAACGCGACCGAGTTGGGCCGCCAGCGGAACCGGCACTGGAAGTCCGGGCGCGCGACATGCTCGTACAGCAGGCTCAGAATCCCGCGGCTCTCGGCGGGCGGCAGCCCCACGATGAACTGCGTGAACATCTGATTGACGAAGAGCGCCTTGCGTCCGGTCACCGGATGGGTGCGCACCACGGGATGCTCCGCCGAGGGATAGCTGCGGCCGCCATCGTCCCGGCCGATGATACGGTTCGTCTCCCGGTAGTAGGGGCCACCGTCATGGACGGCCGTCAATCCGTCCAGAAAGGCCCGCATCCGGTCCGAGAGCGCCTCGTAGGCCGCGTACATGTTCGCGAAGAGCGTGTCGCCGCCGGTCTCGGGCACCGTGTGCAGCCGCAGCATGGAACCCATCGGCGGCCGGGAGTCGCACGAGACATCGGAGTGCCACTGCTCGCCGGCGACCCGGCGCGAGTTCTCGTCGGCGTGGATCGGCATGACCTCGGGGTGGCCGTCGACTCCGGGGTCGTTAGGGTGCGCGACCAGTTCGCCGAACCTCGCGCCCAGCTCCTTCTGGCTCTCGATCGAGATGTCCTGGTCGCGGAAGAAGATCACGCAATGGTCCATCAGCGCGTCGTGGATCAGCTGAAAGTCGGCGTCGCTGACATCGTCGAGGTCGAGGCCGTGGATCTCGGCGCCGATGACGGGTGTGACGGGTCTGACGGAAGGCTTGGCTGGGCTCATGGTCGGTGCGTGTTGTAACAGGTTTGTGAAGCAATTTGCCGGGGCGGCGACGCGGGGTTAGGGTCACCGTCCTTGACAAATCTAAACCGGACCGGGGAAGGCGGCGCCAGAGCCGGGTTTGCCGCACTCCATCGGGCGCGAAAGCGAGGGGCAAACGTGTTCGATTTGGATCGGAAATGGGTCGGATTGGCGCTGCTGTCGGCCCTTGGGGCCGGGGGGTGCGGAGATCGAGACCGGGCGCGAGGGGGCGTCGAGTTCACGGAACGCTCCCGCGAAGCCGCGAACGGCGGCGACGCAACGCATCTGGAATGGCTCCGCGCCAACTACGACAAGTCCGAGCACATGGTCCCGATGCGGGACGGGGCCGAGCTCTACACGATCGTCTACACGCCCCGTTTCGCGACCGGTCCGGTGCCGGTCATGCTCTTCCGCACGCCGTATTCGATCGCGCCCTACGAGCCGGGCGAGTACCGCAACCCGCTGGGCCCCTCCGCCGAGTTCGACCGGGCGGGGTACGTGTTCGTTTTCCAGGACGTGCGCGGGAAGTTCAGGTCGCAGGGCGATTTCGAGGTCATCCGCCCACTGGCGACGAAGCCCAAGGGCCCGACCACCGTCGACGAGAGCACCGACAACTACGATGCCATCGAGTGGGCGCTGGCCAATGTGGAGGGGCACAACGGCAAGGTGGGGCAGTGGGGGATCTCGTACCCGGGCTGGCAGACGGTCATGGGGATGGTGGATGCGCATCCGGCGCTCGCCGCGTCGTCGCCGCAGGCATCCCCCTCCGACATGTTCATCGGGGACGATTGGCACCACAACGGTGCCTTCAGGGTCATGTACGCCTTCTCCTGGCTCGCCAGAAACGCACGCCGGCGCGATGCGCCCACCGACGTGCGGCCGGGCGGCTTCGACTACGGCACCAATTCCGGCTACGACTTCTTCCTCGAGGCGGGCTCGGCCGCGAACATCGACGCGCTCTACTTCCACGGCGATGTCCCGGCCTGGAACGACTTCATCGAGCACGACACGTACGACGACTACTGGCAGCGCCAGAACGCGCTCCCTCACCTCCGCAAGATCAAGCACCCGATCCTGAACGTGGCCGGCTGGTTCGACACCGAAGACTTCTACGGCCCCATGTCGATCTACCGGACGATCGAGACCAGGAACCCCGGCACCGAGAACACTCTGGCGGCGGGCCCGTGGCTGCACGGCGGCTGGTCCCGCATGCTCGGCGACCACCTGGGCTGTATCGAGTTCTCCGACCGGACGTCCGTCACCTTCCAGCGCGACGTGCAGCTGCCGTTCTTCGAGCACCACCTGCGGGGCGCCGGCGGTTGGACCGCGCCCGAGGCGTTCGTCTTCGAGACCGGCACGAACGTGTGGAGGACCCACGACCGCTGGCCGCCCGCAAACGTCGAGCAGGTGCCGCTGTACCTGGCGGGCAACGGCGGCCTGAGCTTTGCCAGCGCGGGCCCGCCCGGCGGTTCCGACAGCTACACCAGCGACCCCGACGACCCCGTGCCCTTCTCGGCGGAAGAGCGGACCACGCTCGGGCACCTGTGGAAGGTGGAGGACCAGCGCTTCGCCTCGGCGCGGCCCGACGTGCTCGTCTATCAGTCCCCGCCGCTCCAGGAGGACCTCACGATCGCGGGGCCGATCCTGGCCGACATCTTCGTGTCCACGACCGGCACCGACTCGGACTGGATCGTGAAGGTGATCGACGTCTACCCGGACGACGCACCCGACTCGCCCTTCTGCGACGTCCCCATGGGCGGCTACCAGATGCACCTGGCCGGCGAGATCATGCGCGGCCGCTTCCGCAACAGTCTGGAGCACCCCGAAGCGATGGTGCCGGGCGAGATCACCCCGATCCGCATCGACCTGCGCGACCGCTACCACACCTTCAGGGCGGGACACCGGATCATGGTGCACGTGCAGAGTTCGTGGTTCCCGGCGTACGACCGCAACACGCAGCAGTTCGTGGATACCTACCGGGCGACGCCGGACCAGTACATCACGGCCGAGCAGACGGTGTACCGGGGCGCGGATCATCCGTCGCGCGTGACGTTCGGGGTGGTGCGGTAGGGAGCGGTACGATCAGCGGCCTCCAGGGCTGCGCCCGGCGGTCCCGCAGCGGTCCGCGGGCGAGCAACGGCCAGTCTGGTTGACAGAGGTCGGACCCGGACCCTACCCTTCTCCTAAATCCATAGGAATTGGAGGAGGACCATGCACTGGAGACAGCCCCGGCCGCGTTTCAACACAGCGCTCATTCGGCTATTGATGCCGCTCGCCGCTATCGGGGGCACTGCGTGCGAGGACGCCGCGGAGACCGATGGTGCAGACATCGATGTCACCGCCGAGTCACGGGACAGTGCCGGAGTGCGGATCGTGGAAAACGCTCGTCCGGCCGACGACTCCCGGCTGCCGTGGCGGATCGGCCCGGCCCCTGCCGTGTCGATCGGCGTGGAGTCCGGCGAAGAACCGTACATGCTCCACGAGGCCGACGACGCCCTGACGCTCGCCGACGGCCGGATCGTGATCGCGAACACGGGCACCAACGAGCTTCGGGTCTTCGATGCAACCGGTGCCCACCAGGCCACATGGGGCGGCGCGGGAGGGGGGCCGGGCGAGTTCGCCGCACTGGCCGGCGTCGATACCTGGCCTGGCGATTCGATCGTGGCGTGGGACGGCCGGACAGGGGCGGTCTCCGTCTTCGACTCCGACGGCGGGTTCGGTCGCTCGTTCGTGCTCGAGACGGGTGAGGAGCGTCCGCTCACGCCGCGGTTCGCATTCCGCGACGGCAGCTTCCTGGGCCTGACCGAAGAGGCGACGGGCGACGGATACCGGCGCTCGGAGGTGTCCTATGAGCGCCGCACGGCCGATGGTGCGATGCTCCTCTCCTACGGCACGCACCCGGGGCGGGAGTCCTTCTTCGGGTTCGCCGGCGGCATGCCCATCATGTTGGCGGGCCTGCCGTTCAGCCGCTTCCTCGTGGAGGGAGCCTGGGGAGATCTGGTCATCATTTCCCCCAACGACGACTACGAGATTCGCGCTTACGACGGCGCCGACGGCTCGCTCGCCAGGATCGTTCGCCGCGAGCACGCGAATCGCGCACCGACCTACGCCGAGGCCGAACAGTTGTTCGAAGACAACCTGGCCAGGATCAGCTTGCCGGAGCAGGCCCTCAGCTCGTTTCGCGAAGCCTTTCCGAATGTGCCGGTGGTGGAGCGTTTCCCGGCATATGACGGCATTCTGGTCGACGGCCTCGACCATCTCTGGGTCCGCGAGGCCAAGTTCACCGGCACGGAGCGGCCGGTGCCGCTATGGACGGTATTCGATCCGGAGGGACGCGTTCTCGGGTTCATTGAAACGCCTGACGGGCTGACCATCCTGGAAATTGGCGCCGACTACGTCCTGGGCCACACAACCGACGACTTGGGCGTGGAGTCGGTGCAGGTGTGGCCGCTGGAGCGGTAGGGGACCAGACTCCGCGCTGGTTACAGAACGGTGAACCCTTCCCGGTGCGCCGCCTGCGAGAGGCGATCGTCACTGCAGACCAGGTCCAGCCGCTGCGGGTCTTCATCGGCGGCCGTCAGTGCCGCCGCCAGCTGCAAGGCGTCGGCCGCGCGCAGGGGGTGAAGCCGGAGCAGCCTCATGGCCCGCTTGCGCAGTTGCTCCAGAGGCTCGATCTCCAGCCAGGCGGTCGCCAGCAGCTCAAGCTGGTTCATTGCCCGGTTGAACCCGCCCGCTTCGAAACGGCGCTCCCGCTCGAGACGGTTCAGGGCCGAAGCGCACTCGATCCGGCTTCCCCACCAGGTCACGATCACCGGATCCCGCCGGATCGTCTCCCGGCGCTCCGCGCTCTGTGGCTCGTCTACAAGGAGCGCGACCAGCGCCGAGGAATCCCAGTATTTCAACGGCTCGCCCGGCGCTCGGCCGCGATGATCTCGCTGGCCGGGACACCTCCGGTCAGCCGTGGTACCGGTCCCCCCAGGAATCGCTCGACATCAAGCGGTGCGCGTGGTGGGACCGCAACGCCCCGGCTCAGCAGCTCGGCAGCAGCGCGGTCCGCGCCGGGGCCGTCAACGCGACAGGGTTCAATCCGCGCGACCGGCGTGCCCCGATGCGTGATCAATACGGTCTCTCCGCGGCGCACCTCGCTCAGCAGCCCACTGAGTCCGTTCTTCGTTTCGCTGACGCTAGCCCGTTTCATCTGGCCATAATGGCCATGTTAATGTGGCCTGTCAAGCGTCAAAGGCCAGCGCGATCAATCGACTTGGGTGCGCACGGGCATGGCTCCGCACCCATCGCCTGATATCACTCCAATTCCGGCAACACATTCTTCTGCAGCCGGCACATCTCGTCGATCAAGGCCACCGATTGCCGGTAGGACTCGGTCGTGGGATCCAGGAGCAGCGCCTGGAGGAGGGGGCGCCGCGAGCGGGATGCGAAAGCGTCCACGAGGAGCCGGTTGATGCTGACCTGGGTGCGCAGCAGCGCCAGGATGCCCTCGGGCAGCGGCTTCATGGTGAACGGGTGCAATCCAGATGCACATGCTCTGGCCGGAACCTCTACGACCGCGCCGTCGGGCAGGCCCGGGATGCAGGCCACGTTGGGAACGTTGACCGCGTCCAGGTAGCGCTTCTTGCCGCAAAGGACTCCTTCGAGAAGGGGGACGGCGAGTTCGCCGGAAGGTGACAGGGGCGCATCTGCGGACGACTGCGTGTCGGTGCCCGCATCGCCCTCGTGCTCCTGCCGGATGTCCCGCGCAGGCTCCTGCCGGCCGTCCCGCGCACGCTCCTCGCGGCTGCCCCGCGCGCGCTCCCGCCGCTCCCCGGGGAACAGCGGCGTCTGGGTCGGATTATCGCCGAGGTTGTAGATCCAGGTGGGGACTTCGCCGGTCTCCCAGGGATGGCCATCGGCCGGGTCGTAGAAGAACTGGAGCGCGCTGCTGGCGAGGAAGTCGCCCGCCCAGCGGATGTACTCGCCGATGTGATTGGCGCCGGGGCTGGGGAAGCGGCCGAAAACGCGGAAGAGGATGCGGCTGAGCGCGATCTCGTCCCAGTCGTGCATCAGGTCGCCGGTACGCTCGCGCTGGCGCAGCCGGGGGTAGAGGTCGTCGCCGGTTTCGCGGTCGGTCACGGATTCGAACCAGGAGAAGTGGTTCAGGCCGCTCGCGCGGGCGTCCAGGCGCTCGGGCGGGAGTTCCAGGATGCGCGCCATCTGCTCGATGCCGTGGAAGACGCCGTGGCACAGGCCGACTGTGCGGATGTCGCTCAGGCGGCTCACCGCTTCGCAGAGCTTGGTCAGGGGATTGGTGTAGTTGACGAGCCAGGCGTCCGGGCAGTGGCGTTCCATGGCGTGGGCGACGTCGACGGTCGGCCCCATGTTGCGGAGCGCGTGGAAGAGGCCGCCGGGCCCGCCGTTCTCGCCGTAGATCTGGCGGAAGCCGAAGGCGCGGGGCACGTGGAAGTCCTGTGCCCAGTAGAAGTAGCGGTTGATTTCGATCGAGAGGATGACGGCGTCGGCGCCGGGGAGGGCGTCGGCCACGCGGGTGGAGCTCGTCACCGTGGCCGAGCGGTCCAGGCGGTGCGCGACGGCCTGGGCGTAGTCGGACGCGCGCGGCAGCCCCGACGGGTCGATGTCGACCAGGGCGATCTCGATGCCGCTGTCGCAGAGGGGGTCGCTGAGGAGGATGTCGCGGATGGAGGCGGGGCCGAATTCGCGGCTGCCGGCGCCGACGAGGACGATCTTCATGGGGTCTCGGACGCCGCGGCCGAGCCGACCAGCGTTGGGCTGCCATCGTCGGAGGGCAGGGGCTGACCTGCGCCACCGGGGGGCGGGTTGTCGGCGTCGGCCAGCCGCACGGTCACGACAGCGGCTGCGACGGAAACCGCCAGCAGCAGCACGCCGACAAGGGCCCGTCCCGTCAGCATGCAGCCGATCCCGAGCAGGCTGCCGTAGACGAAGAGCGCGCCGAAGCCGAAGCCCGTCCACATGCGGGCCGCCCCCGGATCGCCCGACACCACGCCGGTCCGCGCCGCGACCGGGGCCCACCAGCCGCCCGGCCGCACCCGCCGGTGGAAGCGGTCCAGCACTTCGTCCCTTTCGGGGCTTGTGAAACGGATCACAATCAGCCAGACCAGCGTGCAGGTGACGAGGATGACCACGGCCCGCACCAAGTCCATCTCCGGCGCGTAGAAGCGGTCTGCAAAGTTCAGGAATGCGGCCGGCAAGGGAATGGCGGCCTGCACCGCGCCCAGGAGCAGGCGGCCGTTCGCAAGCACCACCGAGCCCGCCATGGCGGCGATCTCCGCCCACGCGTTCACCCGCCACCAGTACCACCGGAGCAGCCATACCACCGCGACGCCCGCCGTCAACTCGATGACATAGATCCACCCTCGCTGGATCGACTCCATCTGCCAGGCCACGAAAGCCGCCAGCACGGCCAGCCCCACCACCGCCACCCGCGACGCGGTCACGTAGTGGCGCTCGGACGCGTCGCGCCTGACGAAACGGCGATACATGTCGTTCACCATGTACGAAGCGCCCCAGCACAGGTGCGTATCCATGGTGCTCATGAAGGCCGCGAGAAAGGTCGCGACCATCAGGCCGCGAAGCCCTGCGGGCATGAGTTCGCGGATCATCATCGGGTACGCGAGCTCCGGGTCGGCCAGCAGCGCCGGATCCGCCCCCGCTCCCATCGGGAACACCAGCAGCGACCCCAGTCCGGCCACGATCCACGGCCACGTCAGCAGCACCGTCCCCGCGAAGGCGAACCAGAGCGACGCCATGACCGACTGCCGCTCGTCCCGGGTCGCGAACAAGCGCTGCGCGGTATACCCGCCGCCCTGGCCGCTCCTCATCCACAGAATCAGGATCAGGCACAGGAACGACAGCACCTCGAGGGAGGACGCGTTCGCCGCGGTCGGCACAAGGTCCAGCGCACCCGGCGGCGCGTCCGGCTGCTCCCGGATCGCTTCGGCCATCCCGCTGGGGCCCCCGAACCGCGCCAGCACGATCCCCGCCAGCGTGATCGACCCGAACATGCCCGCCGCGAACTGCAGCACGTCGGTCACCACCACCCCCCACAGCCCCGACGCCACCGTGTAGACCAGCGCCAGCCCCACGCACACGGTCAGCGTCAGCGCGGCGTCCCACCCGAGCAGCACCTGGCTGAACTTCACCATCGCCAGCATCACCCAGCCCATGATGACCGCGTTCTTCACCAGCCCCTGGTACACCGCCGAGACCCCTCGCAGGATCCGCGCGGGCGCCCCCCCGTAGCGCAGCTCGATCACCTCGGCGTCGGTAAGGACCCCGGCCCGCCGCAACAGCCGCGCGTAGAAGAAGGTCAGCATCAGGATGCCGGCCGCCTCGTACCACCACAGCCAGTTGCCGAACACTCCCTGGCGGCGAACCAGAGCCGCCGTCGCCAGGGGCGCGTCGCTCGCGAACCAGGTCGCCGCGATGGACGTGCCCGCGATCCACCAGGGCAGCGACCGCCCCGCCACGAAATAGTCCTCGACGCTGCGCCCCGCGCGCCGGGCGAGACGAAGCCCGATCGACAACACGAGCGCGCCGTAGAGCGCGACGACGATCCAGTCGGCTGTGCCGAGGCTCACGATGCGCGCGCCCTATCCGCTCATCCGGCCGGCGGGCGCGGCCAGAGTACGTTGGACAGGATCCGGTACGCCCCCGGCACCCCGTACGGCAGCTGCCGGTGCAGCGCCAGCGCCAGGTAACTGTAGCGACCCGCTCCGACCTCCGCCGCCAGCCAGACGCCCAGCTGCGGCTCCTGGCCCGTGTCATGCGTTTCGACCAGCGGCGTGTACGCAGGATCCCATTCGGTGAAGAACTTCGAGCCCCGCTGCTCCAGCCAGCCGTCGAAATCGGCCGAGGAGATCCGGTTCGGGCCGGCCAGCAGCGGATGATCCGGTGCCAGCAATTCGACCGGCGCGTCCTCTTCCGACACTTCCTCCGCCCCCTGCGGCAGCGACGCCGGATAGGGCGCCATCTCGCCCGGCACAAACTCCTGCGTCTGGTAGAGCACGACCACGTTGCCGCCGCCCCGCGAGTAGTCGAGCAGCCGCTGGTTGTTCTCGATCAGGTCGCGCCGAACCGCGTATGCGCGCGTCCCAACCACGATCGCGTCGAAACCCTCCAGCGCACCCCCGGTCAGGTCGGCCTCTCCAAGCAGCCGCACGGTCGCGCCGAGCGCTTCGATCGCCGCCGGCACCTGGTCCCCCACGCCCATCACATAGCCGACGGTCACGCCGTCGAGGGGCGCCGCCGCCACCGACCGGACCAGGGTGCTTGCCGGGTGCCGCAGCCTCGCGAGCGGCAGATCGCGATGGTCGATCGTCCGGTAGCCGGCGCGGTACTCGCGCTCGGTGCCGTCCCGCATGGCCCGCACGACCGCATCGACTACAGCGTCGCCGGTCCAATCCGGGGCGGGTGTGATGGAGAAAAGAGCCTCGGCCACCTCGCCCCGGCTGCGGAAGCCGTGCCGCACCGAGGAGGGCGTCCCAGTCCAGCCTGCGGGAAGTTCGAGCCTCGCCTCGGCGGAAACATCCGGCGCATGGGCCTCCATCCGCACGAGAACCGGGATCGAGCGGCTGACGCCGCCATCACCCCCATCGCTCTCCCCAGGCACGATTCGCACGGCCGGGGTCATCGATACCGCCACCGGAGGCAGCACCTCCGCTCGCCGCGCAAGGGAACCGTACGGCGTGTTCGGCACCCATCCAACGATGGGTTGCGTCCGGGCCACCTCGATTCCGTCCACCACCAGGTCGAGCTCGGCGAAGAACCGGGGCGACCGCCATGGCAGATGCAAGGCTGAGGAGTCCGAGACCTGATAGTGGTTTGTCGCCAGTCCATCACGGTGGAAGTGCGGCCCCTCGGTCGCGGCATCGGCGGGAATCCGGACATCCGTTCGTCCGTCCGGTGAGACCTCCACGGCCTCGCCGCCGCCGGGAACAATCCGTGCCCCGACCACCTCGACGCGCCCGGGGACCGCACTCTCGACCCGCACGACTACCCCCACCACCTCACCCGGCACGACCACCGCGCCCCCGGCGCCCGCCACGCCACCCCCCCCGCCGCCAGCCGCCGCCAACTCGGCCACCACCTCCACCCCCGCCGCGGCGACGATCGCGTCCTCGAACTGCCGCTCCTTCACGGCCAGCTGAAAGCCCATCTCCGCCGACACCCCCGCACCACCCCTCACGGCACGCAGCAACGCCAGCCCGCGCGCGAGCCCGGCCACCGAAGCCCCCGGCGCGGTGAAGTCGAAGTCGCGAACCACCTCGTCGATGACCTCCTGCACATCCGCCAGCCGCCCGGCCACACCCGGATCGACCTCCTCGCCCAGGAGCGCCGGCAGCCCCGTGAGCCTGGTGTCGAGTCCGGCGAAGAAGTTGTCCGCCACTTGTGGCCCATTCTGGCCGACAACACCGATTCCCTGACCGTTGTCCGCCATATCGGGCCGATTCTGGCCGACAAACGCTCCATTTCGACCGTTGTCCGCCAATTCGGGCCCATTTTGGCCGACAAATCCACCCTCCCGCGGGCGGCCGCGTGGCTCCGGGTGGTTGCGTGGCTCCGGGCGGTTGCGTGGCTCCGGGCGGTCCCGTGGCTCCGGGCGGCCGCGTACCTCCTGCCCGGTCCCATCGAGCCGCTCGTACCAGTACACCTGCCCGCCGCCCCGCCTCATCCGCCCCGACGTCTGCGACCGCTGCAGGCTCAGGCCGAGGCTCGCCCAGCGCTGGTAGGTGGTCCCGAGCGACGGAGAGTAGCCGTTCGCATCCACCGCGACGTGGTACGGCTCGCCCACGCGCACGCCGCCGCGATAGACCCGCGGCACCTGCCACGGCCGCAGCCCCTCGCGCGCGATCTGCTCCGGAAAACGGGTGGGATCGGCCGCCGCGGCGACCGCCTCCGGGGTGAGCACCCCTGCGCGTGATGGTTCCCGTGGCCGTCCCGCCGCGTCCCGTGAAAACGCGACACGACCGCGAACGGGCGATTGAGGCGGATCACGCGCACCATGTCCTCCAGGACGGCCTCGCGGTCCCAGCTCCGGAACGCCTCCTCGACGGACTTCGAGTAGCCGTAGTCGAGGGCGGTCGTGAAGTAGAGGTCGTCAAGGCCGTAGTAGCGCCCCGAGAGGACGAGTTCGCGGGTGCGGATCAGGCCCAGGCCGTCGAAGAGCTCGGGGCCGATCGCGTTGGCGCCCGCTTCGCCGCGGTTGAGGCTGAGCAGGGCGGTGCGGGCGCCCCAGCCGCGGCTGGCCAGGGTGAGCATGCCGGAGTGCTCGTCGTCGGGGTGGGCGGTGACGTGCAGGATGCTGGCCGTGGTGGCGAGCTTGCGGATCCGGTGCCAGGCGCCCGCCGCGCCGCGGTCGGGGTGCAGCTCCTCGCCGGGGATGGGGCGGGGGAAGGCGAGGACGCGGTCGGGGGTGGGCGGGGGCCGGGTCGCCGGTGGGACCTGCGCGGCTGGCCAGGCGTGGGCCGCGCCCGGCGTCGCCAGTGCGGCGATGGCCGCCAGGAAGACCCGTGCCGACATCCGCCGCTCCCTACCGCGCCACCATCGGTCCCACCGGCCGGCCGCCCATGAGGTGCAGGTGCAGGTGGTAGATCTCCTGGCCGCCGTGGTCCTTGCAGTTGATCATCACCCGGTAGCCGTCGTCGGCGATCCCCTCCTCCTCGGCGATGTGCGCCGCGACGCGCAGCATCCTTCCCAGCAGGGCTTCGTCCTCGTCCGACACGTCGGCCAGGGTGGGGATCACGCGGTTGGGCACGATGAGAACGTGCGTGGGGGTGAGGGGGCGGATGTCGCGGAAGGCGGTGACGAGGTCGTCCCGGTAGACGATGTCGGCGGGAATCTCGCCGCTTACGATCTTCGAGAAGAGGGTGTCCTGGGCCATGTGGGCTCCTCATGGTCCGGCTGGAGGGTCGGGGTGGATGGGGGCGTGATCGGCGGGCCGGGAAGTGAACCATACATCGCCCGCAGCCGTGCTTCCAGCGGTGCGGAGGCGAAGTTCCGGGGGCCGCGTCCGAATCTCCGCCCTGAGGCAGCCCGCCGCGCGGGCTGCCGGTCACCAGGGAAAGCGCCAGACGATCCGAATGCCCCCCGATTCGCGTGGACGGAGGCCGGACTTCTCCAGAGGAGGGTCCACCGGCGGTTCGCCGGAGCTGTTGTCGCTCGCGAGCCTGGCCCAGCCGAGTGCGGCCGCCACGATCCCGACGCCCAGGGCGATGGTCCTGCCCTTGTCGAGCTGCGCCACTTCGACCGCTTCCACGGCGCTTGCCGGCAGGCCGGGACGAGCGGTGGCGAAGGGTGCCCCGGGATCGGCCGCCACGCCCGCGACGAGCGAGTCGTTGACCAGGATCGGATTGCGCAGGGTCATCTGCGAGCCTCCAGGGACGGTTACGCGCACGCGCTCGGGGCGCTCCGCTGCGATCAAGTCCTCAAGGCTCGTGGTCGTGGGCTGCCAGGTGCGGCACGCGCTTGCCGACGCCGCCACGGCCAGCAGCGAGAGGAGGCGGGCGAGACGCGGGAGCCCGCGACGGAAGCGTCCGCCGCGGGCCCCCGGGTGGGTCCGGCGTCTCAAGTCAGCTGCCCGAGATCGACGGGTTGTTCTGGAACTCGGTGGCGGGAAGCTCGAAGCAGATCTCGTCACCGTAGGCGCCGCCGAAACCGTCGTCGGTCCCGGTCGGCGGGTAGAGGGGGATGTTCAGGCGCTTCAGGTCCTGCAGGTGCTGGCCCTCGAGGTAGTTCTCGGCCGCGCGCTCGTAGATGAGCTGGGTCATGAGGGCGGTGGCGGTCACGTCGCCGTCGTATTCCGGCAGCTCGGCGAAGCGGTGAAGCATGTTGAAGATCGAGACCGCGCCGTCGAGGTTGCCCGCGTCGATCTGTCCCTCGGCGATGATCAGCTGCGCCTCGGCGTATCCGGCCATCTCGATCGGGGACGAGGCGTCCGGGTACTTCGCGGAGACGTAGATCGGGATGCCGGTCTGGGAATTGGTGGATCCGGCGCTGCGGACCGCTACGCGCGGGTCGGGGATGTCGGCGTACCGGACGTCCCGGTAGGGCTCGGCGACCGTGACGTTCTCGTGGTCGATGTTGAACTCCCACAGCTTGTTGCGGGTCACGGCCTCCGCGTTGGAGTAGTGCAGCTGGAAGGAGAACCCATCCGGTACGGAGGATGCGGTCGACATCGCTTCCGACTTCTGGTTGAGGTTGAGCTGCGCGCGCGCCTTGCCGACCTGGGCGGCGTGCAGGATGTCTCCGCTCGCCCCCGCGGCCATCGCCTGGTCGAACCGTGCGATCGCCAGGTTGAAGGCGTCGGCGGGCATCTGCTCGGGACCCTCGTCGAAGGCGACCGTGCACATCGACTCGCCGAACAGGATGTAGGAGTAGCCCGCGTAGAGCGCCACTTCGGCCTCGTAGGCGGCCTTGTTCGGCACCTCCTCGGTGGTCCACTCGGACAGCAGGCCCAGCGTGTAGTCCGCCAGCCACCGGGTGCGGGACATGGGCCGGTAGAGGGCGGGCTGGCCGCTCCCGCAGTCGGCGCTCGCGTACTGGGATCCGTATCCGCTGGTGTCGTGCACCCGCTGGTCCCAGATGTTGAGCACGGAGTTGTTGGAGGCGTCGCGCCATTCGTTACCGGTCAGGGCGCTGGCGGCCGCGTAGTAGGTCAGCGTGCAGCGGAACTCGTTCGCGACGCTGGCCACGAGCAGTCCGGCCGAGGCCGGGTTTTCGAGGTCACTCGCGATCACCCGCGACGGGGCGTCCACGCTCAGCAGTTCGTCGAGTGCGTCACAGGCGCTCAGGGCCGGGATGGCGAGCACGAGGGCTGCCTGGACGACGGTTTTCGTTGATCGATTCATCAGTCGATTCGTCATGGTTCCGGTCTCCTTACATGCCCAGGCGGACGGTGAGCGTCAACCCGGTCAGCGGCGGGACCGCGGAGTCTTCCTGCGGTTCGCGGTTTCCACTGAATGTGTTGCTGGGGTCCACGACTTCGGGATCGTGATGTGGCCATTCCTGCCAGTTGGTCCAGAGCATCCCGAGGTTGCGGGCCGCCAGGGTGAGGCTGCCGCGGCTCGCGCCGATCCGCTGCACCCACTCGTCGGGCATGGTGTAGATCGCCGAGAGTTCACGGAAGCGGACGAAGGAGGCCTCGTTGACCCATAGGGCGAACTCGCCGCTGGCTCCGAACTGGGCTTCGGCGACCTCGTTGATGTTGTATTCGTGCGGGTAGAGGTTCAGCCGCGTTTGCTGGAAGGCGGCGTACCTCCACCAGCCCTGCAGGTCGTACTTCGTCTGGCCGATCTTGCCCTGCACAAGCGCGTCGATGGTGAGCCGCTCGCCGATCTGGAAGGACGAGCCGAAGGCCATTTCGACGTTGGGATCGGGGTGGCCCTGGTAGAGCCATGCGTCCGGGTCGCAGGCAACGGGCTGACCCTGTCCGTTGTCGCAGCGCATCGTGTCGCGGTTGATCTGGTCGGTGCCGGGTACGAACTCGGCAAAGAGCACCTCGGGGGCGAAGAACGAGCCGACCGGATAGCCCTCCGCATGGCGCGTGGTCCATCCGAGCTGCAGGAAGTTCCCCTCGCCGAGGCCGAGCTCGACGACCCGGTTGCGGTTCGTGGTCAGGTTGAGGTTCATGTCCCAGGCGAACGAAGGCGTTTCGATCGCGCGGGCGTACAGGCCGAGCTCGATGCCGCGGTTGTTGACCTCGCCGACGTTGACGAAGCGTTGAGAGGTGAAACCGGATGAAGGCGACACGTTGCGCGCCACGATCGCATCCTTGGTGGTCTGGTCGTAGTAGGTGAGGTCGATCGTGAGGCGATCGTTGAACATGGTCGCGTCGAAGCCGGCTTCGATCTCGACGCCGCGCTCGGGCCCGAGCTGTGAGTTGCCGGGCGAGAGCGGACGCAGCGTCGCCTGTCCGGACGGCGAGGCTCTGGTGGTGAAGCTGCGCAGGGCGTCGAAGGCGTCGGGCTGCTGACCCGACTCGCCGTAGGCGCCGCGGAGGCGGAAGGAGTTCAGGAAGCCCGAGGTGCCGTCCGAGTCCTTGACCACCCACGAGCCGCTCACCTTGGGGTAGTAGACCAGGTCGAAGTCCTCACCGAACGCGCTGTTGTCGTCGGCCCGGATCGCCGCGGTGATGAAGAGCCGGTCCTGCCACCCCATCTGCTGCTGCAGGTACACGCCGACGGTGTTGTTCTCGACGATGGCGTCAAATCCGGTGCGAATTCCTGCCGCGCTTACGCTGGACAGGCCGGGGGCCGGAAAGCGGTCACCGTCCGCGGTCAGGTCCTCGATGGTCCTGGTGTACACCTGGAAGCCCAGGGAGGTGGTGGACCGGAGGTCTTCCGATATGTCCCGGGTTCCCGAAGCCGCATAGTCGAAGGTGGTGTAGATGACCGACTCGCGGTTCTGGAATCTGCCGCCCAGCGCCGCGTTCGGCGAGTAGAATTGCGCCGATTCGGGGCTCAGGAAGTTGTCGAGGTAGCTCTCCAGCGCGTCGGTCACGTCGAGTCCGAAGGTGAGTCGGTGCGTGAACCAGTCGAAGGGCGTGTGATTGGCGGTGAGCCCGGCGGTCATGCGATTCGCTTCGTTGATGTCGAAGTCCTTCTCGATCCGGGATTCGGGAGTCGCCCGGCGGTAGCCGCGTCGCGCGTCGCCGGAGCCCAGCCGGGTCGGGTCGGCGTAGACCGCTTCTTCATAGGGGTAGTCGCTCGGGACCCGAAGCCGGACGAGGGCGATACCGGCGTTCGCCGAGATCTCCAGATCGTCCGCGGGCTGCGCTCTCAGGTTGATCCGGCCGTTGTACTTCCTGGCCCAGCTGTTTTCCGTGACTCCTTCATCCGACCCTGCGGAGCCGCCGATGAAGTACTGGAAGGTGTCGGTTCCTCCCGACACGTCCAATCCGTAGTACTGGGTGTGTCCGTTGCGGAAGATCAGATCCGACTCGGCCTGGTCTTCCAGGATGTTCAGCGATTCGATCTGACCGGTGCTGGGATTCACGCCCCAGTTGGTGGGGGTGTGACCGGCGGGATCCTGGAACCACTGCGAGCCCTGCCGCATGGTGAAGTTCCACTGTGCCGCGCCGACCCCGCCGCCCTTCGTCTTGATGTTGATGACGCCGTTGGCGGCCTCGGTCCCGTACAGCGTCGCCGCCGCCGGTCCCTTGATTACCTCGAGGCTCTCGATCATCGCGGGGTCGAGGTCGTCGATGCGGGAGACGTCGCGCCCGCCGCTCTCCATCCGGTTGCTGACCCGGACGCCGTCGACGTAGACGAGGGGCCCGTCGTTGACGCGCCGCATGGTGGAGCTGCCGCGGATCTTGATCGTGGACGCCGTGCCCACGTCGCCCGAGCCCTGCTGCACCACGACCCCGGGGAGCCGGGCCCTGAGGAGGTCGGAGACGTTGCTGATCGGCTGGACTTCCGCGATCCCCGCGTCGAGCACCGCGACCGAGTTGCCGATCTCCCTGACGCGGCTCGCCGCCGCGGTCCCGGTCACGACGAGTTCGTCGAGCTGGAGCGCCTGTTGGCTCAGGAAGAAGTTCTGGACCACGCTCTGGCCCGCGGCGACGGTGACAACGACCGACTCGGACCGGAAGCCGAGGAACTGGACTGTGAGCGTGTGGCTGCCGGCGGGCACGTCGGTGATCGAGTACGAGCCGTCGGCCTGGGTGAGGGCGCCCAGGTTGAGGCCTTCAAGGAAGACCTGGGCCGCCGCGACGGGGTCTCCCGAGCCCTGGTCGCGCACCGTGCCGGTGATCGACTGGGCCTCGAGGACGGTCGGCGAGGCAGTGAACATGAGTGCGAGGGCGAGGAGCAAACCGGCTCTCCCCCGCGCGCCTTTCAAGTGATTTCGTCTCATTCCCTGCCTCCTTTGCTCCGGGTGTGGGTTGTCCCGTCACGGTTGCGGGTACATTGTGCCGGTGACTACGGTCATCGGCTCCGCTGATTACCGGCGGGTCTTCGGGGGCGTGACCATAGGATAACGACCGGCACGCTGTCAATCAGGGGATTCGTGCTGTTGCCGGCGCTGGGGCCTGCAGCCACCTGGAATCCGGCCCGCGTGACGCGGGAATGTCACGTTAACATTACACATGTAATGAGTAGATTACACTGAACAAGCTCTCCTTGGCGGTTGCCGTCGTCGTGATAGCGTCCGCCGCGCTCGGTTGCGCGCCGTGGACTGGTACGACATCGGGGGACTCGACCTGGGGTTGCGGTAGGCTCGATCCCCACGATCAGGGCCTCTGACATCGCAGCCTGCTCAGACCATGCCGACCTGACAGCGCCAGCGGCGATCCCCTACCGTCCCTTGAACACCGGCTCACGCTTCTCGACGAACGCCCGGGGGCCTTCATCGTGATCCTCCGACTCCAGCATCCGCTCGTAGCCGGGGAACTGCCGGTCGTGGAGCGCCTGGAAAGCGCCCTGCACAGACATCCCGTCGATCCCGTGCACGATCTCCTTGATCGCCCACAGTGAAAGCGGCGCGCTCTGCGCCAGCCCGTCGGCGATCTCCCGGGCCCTGGTCATCACCTGGTCCGCCGGCACCACCCAGTTCACCAGTCCCCACCGATGCGCCTCCTCTGCCGACATGCGGCGGCCGGTCATCAGCATCTCCATCGCCACATTGAAGGGGATCTTGCGCGGCAGGCGCTGAACCGCGCCCGCGTCGGCCACGTTCCCCAGGCGGGCCTCCGGGTACCAGAAGGCGGCGTCCTCGCTCGCGACCACGAGATCGGCTGCCAGCATCAGCTCGCATCCTCCGCCCACCGCGAGGCCGTTCACGGCGGCGATCACCGGCTTGTGCAGGTCCCAGAGCTCGGTGATGCCCGCGAAGCCGCCCGGCCCGTAGTCCATGCGCTCGTGTTCGCCCTCGGTCGCGGCCTTCAGGTCCCAGCCCGCCGAAAAGATGCGGTCGCCCGCCCCCGTCAGGATCGCCACCCAGAGGCTGTCGTCGTCGCGAAAGTCGCAGAAGATCTCGCCCATGCGTATGCTTGTAGCTGCGTCGATGGCGTTTGCCTTGGGCCGGTTCAACGTGACTTCGAGCACGCGGCCACGGCGCACGGTCTTGAGAGGCTCGGACATGGGAGGTATTCCTTTCCGGGGTGGAAGTGTCCACGCAGCAACAACGATGGAGGAGAATCCGTGAGGGCGATACTATGTACGATGGCTTTGGCGGTCGCTCTGGCGACGGGCGCCGAGGCCCAGCAGGCGAGCCGGACGCAGCCCGTCGAGGGCATGCGCGACAACGGCACGGGATACCACGCCCTGGTGGGCGCCCGGGTCGTGACGGGGCCGGGACAGGTCCTGAACGACGCGACGATCGTGATCCGCGACGGGCTGATCCAGTCGGTCGGGCGGGGCACCGATGCGCCGGCGGGGGCGCGCGTGTGGGACCTGGACGGACTGACCGTCTACCCGGGCTTCATCGACGCGCATGCCGATCTGGAGATGGACGCGGTGCCGGAGGGCGGTGACGTCGGGCCCACGCACTGGAATCCGCAGGTGCGGGCCTGGTTTTCCACCACGGCGAACCTGCAGGACGACGAGGACCGGCGGGCGGCGCTCCGCTCGCAGGGCTTCGGGACGGCGCTGGTGGTTCCGAAAGAAGGGCTCTTCCGGGGGACGGCCTCGGTGGTCAACCTGGGGGACGAGGGTGTGCGCGATCGCGTGCTCCGGCCCGACGTGGCACAGGCGATCGGCTTCCAGCGCTCGTTCGAGCTGGGCGGATCGTACCCGAACTCGGCGATGGGCACGATCGCGCTCATGAAGCAGACGCTCATGGACGCCGAGTGGTACATGCGCGCCTGGGATGCCTATGAGGCCAGCGGGCGTGCGTTCCTGCCGCCGGAGACCAGCGAGGCACTGGCGGCGCTCGGCGACGTGGTGCAGGGCAATCAGCCGGTCATCTTCGAGACCGGAGGCGAGGAGGAATACCTCCGGGCGCACCGGCTCGCGACCGAATTCGGGCTCACCCCGTGGTTCCGCGGCAACGGTCAGGAGTATCGCCTCATCGACCTGCTGAGCGGGCGCAGCGATCCCCTCATCGTTCCGCTCGATTTTCCCGACGCCCCCGATGTCGGTTATCCGGGCGCGGCGCTCAATGCCTCCCTTGCCGACCTGCGCCACTGGTACCTGGCGCCGGCCAGTCCCGGACAGCTGGCCGATGCCGGGGTCCGCTTTGCCATCACCACCGACGGTCTTTCGTCGCTGAACGAGTTTCTGCCCAATCTGCGGATCGCGGTGGCGCGGGGGCTCGATGTGGACGACGCCTTGGCGGCGCTCACCACAACACCGGCCTCGTGGCTCGGGATCGATCGCACCCACGGGACCATCGCCGAGGGCAAGGTCGCGAACCTGATCGTGAGCGAGGGCGATCTCTTCACGGAGGAGGCCGAGGTCCGCGACGTCTGGGTCCGGGGAACGGTCTACGGGATAACCCGTCCCGCGCAGTTCGACCCGAGGGGAAGCTGGGAGATCGCCTCGGAGGACGAGTGGGGCTTCGACGCCCTCCTGGTGCTGGAGGGTCCGTTGAACCGGCTGCGCGGCCATCTCGACATCGCGAGCACCGGGCCGGAGCTGCCGGGCGGCGCACGGGTCGAGCTCGCGTCGGCCAGGGCGGTTGCGGAGACCGGGCGGATCGACGCGCGCTTCAACGGCGAGGTGCTCGGCTATCAGGGCATGGCGCTGCTGTCGGGCTCGGTGCGCGGCGACGAGTTCTACGGGTGGACTTCGCTCCCGAACGGGGCGGATCCCTCCTTCCGGGGAACCCGCACGGAGGGCTTCGAAGGTCCGGCCCGCGGCACCGTGGCGATGGACGTGCCGGAGATCGACCTTCCCTTCATCCGTCCGATGATGGACTACGGCCGCAGCTCGATGCCGGAGCAGCCCGCCGCGGTCGTCGTGCGGAACGCCACCGTGTGGACCCAGGGCCCGCAGGGCCTGCTGGAAGGCGCCGACCTCCTGGTTCGCGCCGGGGTCGTCGAGGCGGTCGGCATGGACCTGGACGCCCCGGGCGGCGCGGTCGAGATCGACGCGACGGGCAAGCACGTGACTCCGGGGCTGATCGATCCGCACATCCACTCCGGCGTGAGCGCCGTGAACGAGAGCGGCTTCGCGATCGTGCCCGAAGTTCGGATGGGCGACGTCGTCACCCACAACAACATCTGGATGTACCGGCAGGTGGCCGGCGGACTCACCACGGCGCACATCAAGCACGGCTCCGCGAATCCCATCGGGGGCGAGAACGTCTTCGTGAAGATGCGCTGGGGCTCGCTGCCCGAGGATCTCAAGCTGGAGAACGCGCCGCGCACGGTGAAGTTCGCGCTGGGCGAGAATCCGAAGCGGCGCCAGGGACGCTACCCCGATACCCGCATGGGGACGCAGGAGATCATCCGCGACCACTTCATGGCCGCGCGCGACTACGAGCGCGAGTGGCAGCAGTGGGAGGAGAGTGGCGAGGGACTGCCCCCGCGGCGCGATCTGCGCATGGAGGCGATCCTGGACATCCTCGGCCAGGAGCTGCTCATCTCGTCGCACGGGTACCGCGCGGACGAGTTCCTCGCGCTCGTGCGGCTGGCGGAGGAGTTCGGCTTCCGGGTCCAGACGCTGCAGCACGGCGTCGAGGCGTACAAGATCGCGCCCGAGCTCGCCGCGTCCGGGGTGGCCGCGGTCGTCTGGAGCGACTGGGGCGCCTTCAAGATGGAGGCGTACGATGCGACGCTCTACAACGCGCGCATCCTGATCGAGGCGGGGGTGGTCACCTCGCTGCACTCCGACAACAGCGAGATCGCCAGCCGCATGAACTGGGAGGCGGGGAAGCTGCTCCGCACCGGGCTCACGCCGCAGCAGGCGCTCTCGACGGTGACCATCGGGTCCGCCCAGGCGATGGCGATCGACGATCGGGTAGGCTCGCTGGAGGCGGGCAAGGACGGGGACTTCGTGATCTGGAGCGGCGACCCGCTCTCGCAGTTCACGCGCGCCGAACAGACCTGGATCGATGGCCGCCGGTACTTCTCGCTCGAGGAGGACGCGGTCATGCGGGACCGGATTGCAGAGGAACGCACACAGCTCATCCAGGCCATCCTGTCCGCCGAGGGCAGCGGAGGCGGCCGGAATGCTCAGACGGAGAGTAACTGATGACGACGATGCAACGAGGAACGACGATGGCAACCAGGGCGCGGGCGGCCGGCATGGCCTGTGCGGCCCTGGCGGTCCTGTGGGCGATCGCACCGGTGGAGATCGGCGCGCAGGTACGGATGACGGTGCCGCCGCAATCCCAACCCGTGGCCCTGACCGGAGCCACCATTCACACCGTCACCAGCGGTGTCATCGAGAACGGGACGATCCTCCTGGAGAACGGGTTGATCACCGCGATCGGCACGGACGTGGACATCCCGGCCGGCGCCCGTGTGGTCAACGCTGCGGGCAAGCACATCTATCCGGGGCTGATCGACGCCTTCAGCACGGTGGGGATCGCCGAGATCGGCGCGGTCGACGTCTCGAACGACGTCAACGAACTGGGTGACTTCAATCCGAACGTGCGCGCGGACGTGGCCGTAAACGCGGAGAGCCGTCACATCGGCACGACGCGCTCGGCCGGCGTGCTCACGACGCTCACGACGCCGGGCGGCGGACTCGTCTCCGGCATGTCGTCGGCGATGGCCCTCGAGGGGTGGAGCTGGGAAGAGATGTCGATGCAGTCGGCCGCGGCACTCAACGTGAACTGGCCGAACCCGAACCCTCGCCGTTTCCGTGGGTTCGGCGGCTTCAGGTTCGGCCCGCAGGAGGAGCAGCCGAGCTACGAGGAGCAGGTCCAGCAGCTCAAGGACTTCTTCGCCGAAGCGCGGGCCTACCGGGACGCGGTCGCGGCCGGTGAGGAGGTGCGCAGCGATTCCCGCTACCTGGCGATGATCCCGGTCATTGACGGGGCTATCCCCGTCGTGGTCGCGGCGGACGACGCGGCCCAGATCAACGACGCCATAACCTGGGCCCAGGAGGAGGGGGTCCGGATCGTCATCCGCGGCGGACAGGACGCCATTCATGTGGCGGACCGCCTGGTCGCCGAGGACATCCCGGTGATCCTGACGTCTACCATGGCCGCTCCCGGCCGGCAGTACGAGGGCTACGACGGCGCCTACTCGATGCCGGCGCGGCTTCACGAAGCGGGGGTGCGGTTCGCGATCTCGGGCGGTTCGGGGTCGCTGTACTCGAACCGGCTGCCCTTCGAGGCTGGCGTGGCCGTCGCATTCGGGCTTCCCGAGGAAGAGGCGCTGAAGGCGGTGACCATCAACCCCGCGCAGTTCCTGGGGCTGGACGACCGTATCGGCTCTCTGGAGCCCGGCAAGCAGGCGACCTTCCTGATCACGACGGGGACGCCGCTCGACATGACCAGCGACATCGAGCAGGCCTACATCCAGGGCCGCGAGCTCGACATGAACGACATCCAGAAGCACTTCTTCGAGAAGTACATGGAGAAGGTCAGGCAGCACATGCGGCGGGTGATCAGCTAGGCGGAATCCGTGATCGCCCACGCGGCCACCTGATGACGGCTCGCTCAGGTCCCGGGGTCCGGTGATGCCCGCCGCGATCCCGGGTACCGGGCGGCTCAGGGAGCTGGTCGGCACCGAGAACGCGAGCACGCCGCAGGTGCTCCGCGCGCGGGCCGGGCGGACCGGCGGCCGGACGTTCCTGAAGTGGCAGGGCGCGCAGTGGAGTTACGCCGAGGCCTGGGAGGAGATCCGGCGTTGGGCAGGGTTCCTGCGGGGGCTGGGGGCCGGGCCGGATCCGGACGGCTCGCGTGTGGCGGGGTACCTGCACAACCGTCCCGAAACGGTATGGACGCTACTTGGAGCGCACGCCGCCGGATCGGTCTACGCGGCTCTCAATCGCAGGCACAAAGGGGCGATACTCGCTGACCATCTGCGCCGGTCGCGTGCCCGTATCCTGGTCACTGAAGCTTCTGCACTCGACTCCCTGCCCGACCTTGCCGGGATGGGCGTTCGCTCGCTCGTAGTGGTCGACCGCGCTTCCTGCCGCGAGTGGATCGGGGGCGACGAGGCCCGGCGCGCGGCTCCGTGGGTTGGCGCCGAACCCGGGCCCGGCGATCCCGCAACGATCATGTTCACGTCGGGGACGACCGGCCGCTCCAAGGCGGCTGTGATCCCGCACAACCAGCTTTGCCGCGGCGCTGCGAATCTTGCGGAAGCGGTCGAGATGACATGCGACGATGTCTTCCACGCCTGGCTGCCGCTCTTTCACATCGCCGGTCAACTTCACGTCACGATGACGATGGCCGTCGCAGGGGGAGCGCTCGGGCTCGTCCCGCGGTTCTCGGCTTCGCGGTTCTGGAGCGAGGTCCGGGCGTCCCGCGCCACCGTGATCTCCGGCCTCCCGGCTACCGCGCGCATCCTGTGGGAGAAGCCTGTCGGGGCGGATGAGCGGGCCGCCACCTCGCACCTGCGCCTCGGAATCTTCGGCCCCATGACGCCGGAGCTGCACCGCCCCCTGGAGGAGCGGCTCGGGATCCGGATCGCCGACACCTACGGCATGACCGAGGCCGAGCCGCTTACCGTGCCCGTTCCGGGGTTCGTGCAGCCCGTGGGGTCATGCGGCGTTCCCGGCCCCGACTTCGAGATCCGCATCGCGGGGGAGGACGGTGCGGTGCTGGCGCCCGGCGAGAGGGGCGAGATCTGTGCGCGACCGCGACGCCGCGACGTGCTCTTCCTGGGCTACGAAGGTGACGAAGAAGCCACGCGCGCGACCTGGCTGGATGGCTGGTTCCGGACCGGCGACCTGGCCTGGCAGGAGGAGGACGGCTGGGTGTACTACGTGGACCGGCTGGCCCACTTCATCCGGCGGCGCGGCGAGAACGTGAGCGCGTGGGAGCTCCAGCGGCAAATCGAGGAGCATCCGGATGTGGCGGAGGCGTTCGTACTGGGTGTGCCGTCGCCGATGGGGGAGGAGGAGGTGAAGGCGGTGGTGGTCGCGAGTGGCGGGGCCGTGCTGGATCCGGCGGCGCTGCATGTCTGGTGCCGCGGCCGGATGGCGGCGTTCATGGTCCCGCACTTCATCGAGGTGCGCGACGAGATGCCGCACATCTCCGTGGGCAAGGTGGACAAGGAGAAGCTGCGGGGGGTGGGGGAAGGGGTTTGGGAGGCGCCCGGGTAGCCCGCGGACCAAACCCGCACGGGTTTCGGGCGGCGTTGTCATCCACGGACTACGGGCGCCCCGCGCCGCCTCGGTGTCGGCGGCACGGGACGCTACCTGCGCTGACGCTAGTCGCCGTAGCGGCGCCGCAGCGATTCGCGCCGGCTCCGGTACGGGGCGTACCCGGTGCGGTCGGACCGTTCCCGCTCGCGCCCGGGCTCCGAGAATGCCGTCAGGTGGACCACCGTCTCGTCGTTGACAAGGGCACCGGCGACCAGGCCGTCGCCGACCACGCCGACGTCCCTGCCGAGACCGACAGCGGGGTGGTCGTCATAGTCGCCCTCGACGATTGACTGGAGGAACGCCGTGGCGGCGTCCCGGGGGGAGTTCCCGCCGCGTGGCCTTCGCAGGGTGTCGACGGCATAGCTGCGGAGCAGTTTGGGGAAGAAGGCCGCGAAGGTCGAAGCCTTGTCGAAGAGATCGAGGCCGAATCTGCCCCTCTCCATCGCGAAGATGGCGCCGACCTGGTCGGGGGCCGCCTCGAGCGACTTGACGAAGTCGTCGAGTGCGCGCGCGTGCCGCTCGAAGAGTTCGCTCATGGCCCCGGTGGGGGAATGCGCTTCCAGCGCGTCCGCCTCTTCCTCGAGAGATGCCCACACGCGTCCCTGATCCGATCTGGGCGCGCTTCCCATGCGAATCGACTCGCGAACATCCTGGAGTTTCTCGGCCCGCCCCCGGGCGTTCTGCACCCGGTCGGTCACGCCGAAGTCCCGTCTGCTGTAGGACCAGCGCCCCGCCTCCACGCAGGACACGGGGATGTTCGTGGTCTTCGCGGCGGGGATCAGCATGGTGAGATTCGCGACCCGGTTCTGCTTGGCACCCACCAGTTCCTCGCCGTCGACGATCAGGAGGGGCAGCCGGGACCGGTTTTCAACCGTCAGTTCGGGGACGCTGCCGCCCTTCGACACCTCGCGAATGGTGACGAGATCCCGGTCAAGCCCGTCTTCCAGGAGCAGGTACTCGAGGCTCCCGTTGGGTTCGGAAGCCAGGGGAATGACGGTCAGGCCCTGGTGCGTCGCCGGCTCTCCGAGCTTCAGTTGCGAGAGGGCGGTCTTGACGTGGTTCAATTGGTGCCTCCTTTTAGTTGGCAGTAAATGATCAGTTATTGAACAGTAACCAGGTCTTTCATTCATGTCAACAGTCAAACATCAGTCGATGACATATATCAGCAGATGAATCACGGATAATGCCGAGCTACACAGCCAGGGAGCTGGAGCGCGAATCGGGATTCGACCGCCGGACGATCGCCTACTACGTGCAGGAGGGGCTGCTTCCCAAGGTCGGACGCCGCGGACCGAGGACACGGTATCCGCAGCTGTTCCTCGACCGGCTGCTCTTCATACGGCGGGTCCGCGAGGCCGAGGAGGAAGGCACGGTGCCGCCGCTGTCACTCGGCGACCTGCGCGATCTCTTCAAGCGGATTCCACCGTCGATCGTCGCGCGTGTCGCCGCGGAGAGGATTGCCGTCACGCAGGATCTGGTGTCTTCGCCGACCACCGCATTTCGGCTTCCCGAGATGGTGGCAGAGGACGCCGTCGCCAGCCCGAGCGGCCCGGCTGTCCTCTTCCGCCGCAGCGCAAGCGCGCGCCTCGAGCGGATGGAGTCCCGGCTGCTTCAGAGGCGTGAGCCTGCTGCAATGGCGCCTGCTGATGCCGCATTGGACTTCGCACCCGACGACGCCGTCGCGGCAGAAGCCCCACCGCCCGAGCCGGAAGACCTCTTCTACGGCGTGCGCGAGGGGCGTGCAGACGACGAGCGCTTGCTGGGGAGGTTGCTGGCCGCAGCCGAGAGCATCGGCGGGCACCGGGGCACCTCGCAAGATCCCGTGGAGACCTGGTCGCGCATCAGGGTCGCGCCCAACATCGAACTGTCGATTCGTGGCCTCGCTGAAGAGGATCGATCGCTTGCCGATAGCCTGCGACAAGTGATGCGACGCCTGATCCGGCGGGTTGGCGCGGCTCGGTCGCCGGACCCGGCGTCCGACGAGTAGCAACCAGATACCTGCCGTCCAGGTCCCGTCCGGACCCGTCGGTCGTCCCTGCGACTAAACGGTCGCGGGCTCTCGGACGCCTGTGAGTTCCTTGGGCCACGCCAGGGACTCGACCTTCCCGACACCGCCGGAGCTGGCCAGTTGATCGATAATTACACCCTCGATGTACTTTACGCCGCCACGCTGCCGCACCGGGCCGGGCGCAGCGCCAAGCGTCCGGCGTACGAGTCTTCGGTAGTTCGACCGGTCGGAGAAGCCGAGGGCCAGAGCCACCCCACCGGATTGCTGGCGACTCCACTCGGACAGCCTCTCTACCGTGAACACTCGAGCCAGGGAAAGGAGCTGCTTCGGCGAAGGGATGCCGAGCGCGCTGCAACGGCGCTGCAGTGTGCGCACGGAAAGCTGCGACCGGGCGGCGAGGCCCGCGACCGAGCAGGGTTCGGTGGCGTTCTCCAGGGCACATGCGAACAGCGCCTGCGTTTCCATGTGCGCGGTACGCTGGATGCGCTCGAGCAACCGCCGGGGCCGCTGCACATCGATGCTCTTCAGAATGGCCGAATCGATCGAGGAGAACAGCCGATCCTCGTCGGGCCGCAACCAGGCGGCAAAGGGAACGACCGTCTGATCCAGCTGATCCTTCTGGTGGGCATCCAGTTGTGCGTAGCAGATGAGGGGCACCGACGACCAGTCGGCATTTGAGAAGTCGCGCTTGCCCCTGAACGGGTCGCAGCCGCCACCGAAGAACGGATCGACTATGGCCGGCGAACCGGGAAATCGGGCCGCGAGGTCCCGGAGCTCCTGCCAGCCCGAGGTGAAGATGACCGGCCCGATGATTCGGAGCGCGTTTCCTGAATGCAGAGCGAACTGAATCTGCCGACGGGCCCAGGTGCTCCCGAGCAGTGCGAACAGCGGAGGAGTCGTGTGGGTGCTGATCATGTGCGTCTTCCAACTTTCTGTCGTAGGGCCTCACCCGTCCGGTCTCGAAGACCGAGTTCCTGCGTCACGCCCCTTTAAACGCATGCGGGTGGGAAAGGTGGGGGGTCGTTTTGCGACAATCGCACATGCGGGCAAAACGACGCCCCATGTTGACACCCTCCGAAGAGCCCGTGTCAGACTGCGGCTGAGGAAAACGCCCTGGCCTTGTCGCGGCACGCGATCTCGATGGTGGCCCACGCTCCCAGCGCCCCCGCGGCGGATGCCGAGACAAGGGTTGGTGCCGCGATGTCGGCGCCCCCCAGGAGGAGGAGCCCGGTTGTGAGGCTTATCCAGATCACAACCACCGCGGCCGCGATCTGCGCTCGGCCGGGACCGGGCAGCGGGTCATCCGGCAGCGGAGCGACCTGCAAGTCGGGACCGGGTCTGGTGGCCAGCACATCCACGATCTCCCGAACGCGCGACTCGTCGATCGCGCTGGCGGCCGTAGCCCCGACACGACTCAGCCCGCCCACCAGGACTGCCATTTCGCGATCCGCGTCACCCCTTGCAATCACCGCTGCGGCGGCCGCTTCGGGATCATCGGCCTCGCGAATCGCCGTGACCAGATCGTCCAGCGCCGCAGGGTCCATCCGCGGGCGCCGGTCACGGATGCGGCTGACGAGAGACTCGGCGATGCGCGCACAGTCTCTCCCTGCGACAGCGCAGGTCAGCAGGAACGGAACCAGGGGCGGAGCGATCGCGAGCCACAGGGGAGACAGCGCACCGTGCATGACGATGAGTTCGCCGACAACGAAGGTGGTGGAGAAAAACAGTGCCACCAGCAGCACGCCCGCGACCCATCGCGTGACGATGCGCCGGTCATCTGAAAGCCCCCTTGTCCTGCGGCCGATGACGGAGCCGGTGATGGCGGCGACGACTACGAAGAGAGTTATCGCGACGGGGACCAATGCTCGTGCGTTAGCGTGCGCAACCATGCCTTCTTGGGGACGAGCCGCACCAAATCCCCCTGCCGACTGCGCTGCGGATTCTAAGGCGAGTGGACCTAGGCCCGCAGTCAGACCGGCGCCTAACGCAACCATCCCAAGAAAGGTGAGGTGACGTTCGCGGATACCGGAAACCCGTTCTCCCCACAGATCGAGGTCATCCAGAGAAGCGATGAACACCGCAGGTGCGATCAACAATGGGAGCGGAAAGGTCGCCATGCCGACGACCGTGACAAGACGGTAGCTAAGCGACGTGCCCGGTTGGAGTCCGATGAGTGCACCAACAGCGTAAACCCCGTACAGAGCACTCAGCCCCACAAAACCGGCCCCGACTAGTCCTGGAAAGCTACCTGCCCGCTGCAATCGGTGGTGCATGTTCTGATAGGAATGTGTCGGCATCGTCCACTACGCCTCACCGCATTCGACCTTGTAGCCGCAGCCCCACGGGATCCAGCAACACTGGTCGCAACAGTACTCCCCACCGCGGGAACTCTCCTTGCAACAGTCATTGAGCCGCTGCGAGGACGCCGCCGCCTCTCCCGAATACCCCACGGTAAAGGGCAGCAGCAGTGCGTTGATTACCAGGGCGATGATGATCCAGATCTTCCTGTTCTTCATTGGTCCGATACAACCTTTGTGTTTGATGTAGATGGTGCCTCGGCGTGTGTCGAGGGGCTTGCGAGGAATTCGACCGTGGCGAGGCGCTGCAGGGAAACGGAGTCGGTCACAACGCCAAGCGCGCGCGATTCGGTAATGCGGTATGGCGTGAAGCCGGGGGGGAAGGCGACCTGGGCGAACCGGGTTTCGGGTCCTTGCCTCGATACGGTATGCCAGCGCGGCCCGTACCCCAGGGGATGTGAAGCGCCGTCGAATTCCTGAATCCAGACCCGGTGGGCGGTGCACCTCAGGTCGACCCCGATCGGGGCGTACCTCGGGAACATCTGCTCCGCGCCGGCCAGGACCGATTCGGCGAGCTGGTCAAGCTCGGACACCGGCATATCCTGGCCTCGCAGTTCCGCCGCCAACTGGTGCTTCATGTACCGCAGCCTGTCGTCCCGGCCGAGCTCCACAGCCTCGAAGGGCAGCGCGATGGCGTCCGGACTCCCCGGCTCAGGACCGAACATGTACAGCGTGCGGGCAATGGGATCCAGCACGGCGACCTGTCCGTCGGGGCAGCCGTCCCAGAGCGGTACCGGGACGAGAACGGCGGGTGCGCCGGGACGACTGTCAGCTCCGGGCAGGTCACGGGTGAAGTCGACGATGACCTCGTCAGCCGCGGCTTCGTCTTCAAAGGCGCGCACGAGTCTGCCCCGCCACAGATCGTCGGCTCCCGAGACCACGGCGTCGTACCGCCCGAGCACCACCGCGCCCGCTTCCTTGAAGACACGGAAGGGGTCGCCGAAGGTTACGGTGCGAATGTCGGCCCGGATAACCCCAGGCTCGGCGATCGACCGCGAAGACACGAGCCTGCCGGTGCTCGACAGGGTGAGCGCCGCTGCCTGGCCCGCATCCCACACGGTAACCGTGGCTTCGGACTCTCCCGGCCACAGGCCGTAGGGAAACCGGAGTTCGCCGGGACCCTCTCCGGAAACCCCGAAGGCGGCCACCCGCGCGCCGCTCGGCGCGAACCCGTGAACGAACGGAGCGGATCCGGTCAGCGCCCACAGGGTACCGCTGTGCTCCAGGATGTCCCGGACTTCCCAGAGCGCATCGTTGGCCGGCGAGACCAGCGTCAGTGTCTGCTCGCCGAATTCCGTGGACGGGAGTTGATCCGGCCCGTCCCTGCTGCACGCGGAGATGCCCAGGGCCAGGACCAGCGTGGCCCGCGAAGCAAAACGAATCATGGCGCAACCTTCCTTTCCGGTTTCATTGGGCTGCCGCCGCCAGGGCAGCGACGGCCTGCGAGGCCCGGTCCAGTTCCCCGCCGTAGTCCTGAAAGCGAAGTACGCCCTCGGAATCGAAGACGAAAACCCATGGCGTGCGCGACACCAGCGAGTACTTCACGTCCGAGCGGCTCAGCTCCGGCATGCTCAGAAGCTCGACATCCCAGCCGAACCGCTCGGCGTATGCGGCAGCGGCCCCCGGAGCGTCTCGCGTGACCGCCAGCGTGCGCGCGCCGGCCATCGCGGGACCGCCGCCGGCGAAGTGCCGGGCCCAGTCCTCGGCGACGGTGTCCGAGTGCGCGCAGTCGGGGTGAAAGGCGAAGAGCACCGTGGCGGTTCTCCCGGTTTCGGCGAGGCCGAGACGTGTGGGGCCGCCGTCCGCGGCAAGCCCGGCCAGCTCTCTCACCGCATCTCCAACGGACAGCGGCGGCGCGGATACGACGCTCAGGTCCAGCGGACGCAGGTGGCCGGCGGCAACAGACAGCTGCACGGCGACTCCCGCCAGGAGAGCAGCCAGCAGCAGATCACGACGTGTCATCCAGTCCTTCCTTTGCATTTGATGACGGATTGCGGGGTATACGCCTGTACAAATGCAATTAAGGACTGGGGGTGAGGGGTCGATTTGCGACATCGAACCAAAGACGAGAAAAAGGCGCCGGGACCGGGTCATCCTTCTTCCATCCAGTCCTGGATCAGGAGCCGGACCTTCTTCATCCGCCGGAGCCGGTACATCGCCCGCTGCAGGATGTACCGCACCGCCGCCGGTGCGACCCCGAGAATTTCCGCCGACTCCCGCGTGCTCCGGCCTTCGAACAGCCGAAGCACGATGGCATCGCGTTCCCGGTCCGGAAGCGTTGCGACCGCTTCGAAGACGATCTCGCGCTCCCGCCGCGCTATCGCCAGCTCCAGCGGATCGGGCTCGTCGCTCGGCACCTTCGCGACATCGTCCAGCGGCATGGTCCGTTTGCGCCCGCCTGTCAAGCGGCGCAACCTCGTCCTGCCGACGTTCCTGCTGACCGCGATTGCCCACGCGGTGAACGACCCGCGGTGCTTGAAGGCGTCGAGGCGGTCCAGAATCTGGACCCAGCAGTCCTGCAACAGTTCGTGCGCGTCCTCGTCGGTGAGCGCATAGCGCCGAATGGACGCACTGATTCGCGGACTGAGGTCGCGAACCAGTCTTGTCAGCAGCGTGCGGTCCCGGGCGTGCAGGCGCGCAAGGTCGATCGAGTCGTCGATCGAACGGCGCCCGCGCGCCGGGTCCGCTTCGGTCATTCCTTGTCTCTGGGGGGACGCGGCCGGTGCATTCTCAGGGTGGTGCCGCCACGAAACCCCGAGCCGCTCCGCTCCACCTCGTGCTCGCCGTCATGGAGGTAGTCGAGGATTGCCTGGTCCCACGACAGCCCCGCCTTGGCCACGAGCTCCATCCAGGGACCGTACGCGGTCTCGTCCGGCGCCTCGGTGGTCCCGCTCCAGATCGTGATGTTGGGGCTGAAGCCGCCCCCGCCCGACGGTCCCCGCGACCCCTTCAGCGGCATCTCGATCAGCACGCTGTCGCTCATCGGCAGGCGGAAGACATCGGGATCGAAGGCCGCCCCGTAGCGGCGGTAGCGGTCGTAGTTCCGCTGGTTCATCTCGAACACGTCGCGGTTGGAGTTGATCCCGCGCGTGATGTAGTCCCGGATCCTGAAGGCGGCGTCCTTGTGGCGGGGGAAACGGGGATCGTCGATGTACCCGAAGCCGGGCATGAACCAGCCCTTGTTGAACCCCCAGTTGCGTTCGGTGACCCGCCCGCGCCGCACCAGCCCCTGGTACTCCGAAAACAGCTGGACGACCTGGTGGCTCGGGTATCCGTGCGGGTTCAGGAAGATGTCGGGCAGCCAGCGGTCCCAGAGCTGTCCGCGCACCTTCGATTCGGGGTAGATGGGGAAGTCCTGCCCGCCGCCCGAGGTCGCATCCATGCCGAGCGATGCCAGGTAGCCCGCATGCAGGATGTAGTCCGGGGTGATCCGGTAGAGGTCGTAGGCGAGCTGCGCGCCGTCGGGGTTGGTGAAGGGATGAATGACGACGTTGACCTTGTCCAGCTTCGCCCGCTGCGCCGAATCGGTGAGCAGCAGCTCGGCGTGCCGGAGGACGTGACTTGTGGACGAGACCTCGTTGGCGTGCTGGCGCGCCGAATAGATGACGGTGGGCTTGAAGGTGGTGGCCTTGACGCGCGACCAGTGGGTGGCGTTGATCGGCGGCATCAGGTCCATCGCCCAGGTGGTTCTCCCCAGATAGCTCTCGCCGACCCGGTACATGGTGGCCTCGTCGAAGGCGTGCGCGATCCTGGCCGTCATCTCGTGGCCTTCGGGGGGCGGAATCGGGGTGTCCCATTGGACGATGCGCTCGCCCGAGTAGCTCCACCCTTCGGGGACAAGGTCGGTCCACACGGGGAGGGGTGCCGCGGAGCCGTTCGCGGGGAGGACGGCGGTGACGCGCGCGGAATCGTTCTGTTCGTGGGTCCATTCGGCCCAGACGCCGATCTCGCCGACATCGTCCCAGGCGAGGGCCGAGGCATAGAGCCCCGCGCCGCGCAGGTCGCCGAGGTTGGACAGGGTCGCCGCGACCTGCTCGGCGGAGATCATGCGGGCGTCGACCTGCTGGGGTGACGCCATGTTCAGCAGCGCCTCCCGCTCGTCCTCCTCCGAGTCCACGCGCACGCGCAGATCAAGACGGGGATAGGCGGGCGCCCCCGGCGCGACAACGGCCCGGCGCAGACTGGGGCGCTCCATCGTCACCTTGGGGATGTCGAGGCGGCGTTCGCCGGTAGCGCCGTCGCGCGTTTGATAGCGGACGATGACGGCGGGACGGTCGGTGGCGAACCCGGTGAAGGTGATCCGTCCGGTGCCGCGGGCGCCGTCCGCCTTCGGGCGCATGACGGGGATGATGCGGCCCGGGTAGGTGAGGTCCTGGCCGCGCGCGTTGCGGCCGATGAGGTGGAAGAACTCGATGGTCCCGAAGTAGATCTCCTCGTGGAGCGCGTCCATCGGCGAGATGATCTCGTTGTCGACGCCCAGGCGGTAATCCGGCTCGCTCAGTTCCAGTTCGACGGTGAGGGCGCCGAAGAAGGGGGCGTCCGCGCCGCCGCCGCGGGGGTTACCGTCGTGGCGGTCCATGACGTAGTCGTAGACGGCGGGCAGGGTGCGGGACTGGAAGCGGTCCCAGAAGCGCTCGGGATCGGTGACGATACGCTCGTGGGCGAGGGTGTCGCCGTCGGTGGTGGCGGTGAGCCAGCCGGTCGTAACGCGAACCTTCTCGTAGTCCTGGAAGCGGTCGAAGTAGGGACGGAGGACCCAGGCGGGGTCGAAGGTGTCCTCCAGGAGCGTGCTGCCGTCCGGCGCAGTGGCCCGAACGCGGTAAATCGGGCCGTTGTCCGCCATTTCGAAGCGGATTTGGCGGACAACGAGCCCCAGATCGGCGGCGAGGACCTCGTCGATGGGGAAAATCTCGTGCAGCCAGCGCACCGGCGTCTGCATCGCCTGCTGGGGCCACTCGCTCGGCGGGTCGTTGCGGAGGAACTCGATGACGATCTCGCCGATCTCCTGTCCGGCCAGCCGCGGCGCAACGGACTCGCGCAGCCACGAGAAGCCCTGCTTGAAGGCGGACAGGACCTCGACCGAAGTGGCATCGGGATCGGCGCCGGCCTCGATCAGGCGCCGGCGGGCTTCGTCGGCGATGGCGCGGCGGATTTCGGGAGGCTCCGAGAGGCGGGCTTCGATGCGGGCGGGAGCGCCGCGCTCGATGCCGGGCTCGATGCGGTCGTCGAAGGCCGACCAGAAGTCGTCCACCTCCGAAGGGAGCGTGAAGTCCTCTGCGAAGATCTCCGCCGCGCGCTGCACGTCCCGGTTGTCGATCGCGACCGAGATCTCGTCGGCCCCGAGCGCGGCCGCCCGCTCGCGCACCGCCTCGGCGAGCCCGTCCGCCGGCTTCTCCACCGACATCAGGATCTCGGCCGCGGCGATGTCCTCGCCCGCGAGCTCGGCGACGATCCTGTCCAGCTTGTAGAGCCCGATCGCGGCCTGGCCCGCGGGCGTGCGCCCCGCAAGGGTGCCCCACAGCGCGTACTCGATGTCGTCGAAGGTGGGGTTGCCGTCGCCGCGGGCGCTCACATTGGGGAAGACCTCCGCGATCTTCCTCGTCGCGAGGGTCGCGCCGCCGTGGTCGGCCCCGCTGACCACCAGACTCGGCTTGCTCCCGAACGCATTGGGCACGACCTCGATCAAGCCTCGGCCCGCGCCCACCTCACCCGGTGCGACCCTGCCGCTGTCGGCGAGCTCGGCCACGAGGGGGTGATCGCTGCCGACCAGCACGGTCGTCGGCTCGCTGGCGGCGGCCTCGATCTCGTCCGGCCTCCTCACGATCGGAACCGCCAGGCCCGTGGCCTCGAGCCCCATGCGCGCGGCCAGCTCCGGCACGCCCTCGGCCCCGGCGCCCGGCACCACCACCACATCGATCCGGTCGGGGATCTCGCCCCCGCCGAGGAAGCCGTCCGTGGTGTACAGGTTCGAAAGGTCGAGGTCGTCCTTCGCCCCGGCGCCGGGACGTGCCCCGGCTGCGCGGCGACCGGACGCCGCTGCCAGGGTGGGGAGCACCACCCGGCGCGCCCCCGACGCGACGGTGAGCGAGCCGAGTCCGGGAAAGCGCAGGTCGGCCGAGTCGGGTCCGGCCGCCGCATCGCCGACGCGCTCCCAGGCGAGGAGCTGCAGGCGGTCCAGCGCGTCGGTGGCGAGCGTGGCGGCGGGGTCCGTCGTGCCCGTCTGGCCGTCCTCGCCATAGGCCAGGGTGGCGAGGACGTGGAGGAGTGGCGCACCGGGGTCGCCGCCGCGGTCCCCGGCCCCGGACGGCCCGCCCAGCGTAGCCTGGTGGAAGGCGATCGCGGGGGAGGGAGCCGTGCTGTCGCCGGCGCTCAGCCAGGTGGCCAGTTCGTCGGCGATGTCGGTGAGCGAGGGGCCGGAGAGGGTGCCTACGTGGGGCAGGGAGCCGGCGACGAGCCGGGCCGCGCGGAGAAGGCCGGCGTCGTCTTCGCCGAGGACGGCCAGGAAGCGGTCGCCGGAGGCGTTGGTGAGGGTGGCGACGGTGGCCGCCAGCGCCGGGGATCCCGCCGCACCGGAGGTGGGGACGCCGCCGCGCGAGGTGGCGGCGGGGATGAAGTCGTCCCGGGAGAGCCCCGCCGCCGCGACGGCACGCTCGCCGATCAGGATCGAGATGTCGCCGGGCCGGGGAGCGCGCCGCAGGGGCAGGTCGAGGGCCATGGTCTCGAAACCGAGCCGCGCCGCGATCTCGGCGGCGGCGGCCCGTTCGGCATCGGTGGCTTGGGGTGCGAGGATCAGCGCCGCGCCGAGGCGGTCGGGCACGCCGTCGCCGTTCTCGTCCAGGAGGAGGTTGCCGGGATCGAACAGCGCGGCGAGGTCGAGGGGGGGTGGGGCGGCGGGGGGCTGCGCGGCGGTGCGGGGTGGGGCGAGCGCAATCAGCGCGAGGACCGCCAGGGTGGGGAATCGCGCGGCCAGGGTGCCGCGAAGGGTGGTGGCCGGCCGTGACTGAGCGTTCCTGGCTTTCATGGACATCCTGTCGTTGAGCTGGGTGAGTCGGCTGGATACCGGCTGAAACTGCTCCCAACTCGAGGATGCTGCCAAGACGGGACAGGACGGGGTCGATTCGACCGCTGCGACCATACCACTCACGTCACCCGGCAGCCAACTCGTCGAGTACGGGCGGTCGTAAACCACACCTGTTGCACGACTTGCGAAGTCGTCAACGGACACCTGCGTTGCACACAACTTGCGACGTGTGCTATCGGCCCAGCATTCGATTGACATGCAGGCGCGCATCGCGCACACATCCGTACCGATTTGGTGTCCGGCAAGAAATCCATCTCGATGGTGTCAAGGGTCGATTGGCGAAACGAGTATAGCACAACGACAGCAGATGTCGCAAATTGACCGTCCGGGACCGGCTTGCCGGCATTTGGCGACCGGGCCCGCAACGCCGGAGATGACCATCAGAGTGGCCCTCCCGGGTGCCGCAGACGGGTGATCGATGCGACTTCACGAGAGCACCGGGCGACGGCCGGCCGGAGCGAACCGGGCGGTCACCTTGCGGGAGCGCAGTCCGCAGGCCAATAGTAGGCGCATGAGGGTGGCGATCGCTGGTGCTGTTCTGGGGCTCGGGCTTGCCGTTTCCGACGACTCGGCCGGCCCGCAAGCCGAGTTGCGCGCGGACACGGATGCGCGGGACCAGCAGGCCGTATCGGCGATCGGACCCGCCACAGCGAATGTCGACGTGGCCGGCACCGAAAGCCCGGCCCTGAACGCTGTCGTCCAGCGGTATTGCACACGCTGTCACAACGGCCGGCAACTGCGCGGCAACCTCACCCTGGAGGGCTTCGACGTGGCCGCGGCGAGCGAGCAGGCGCCCACGGCCGAGAAGATGATTCGCAAGCTGCGCGCCGGAATGATGCCTCCCCCGGGCCAGCGCAGGCCGGCGGGCGACACGCTGCTGGCGCTCGTCGAGACGCTCGAGGAGGTCGTCGACGCCGCCGCGGCGCGCGATCCCGATCCGGGCACGCGCAGGTTCCAGCGCATGAACCGCCCCGAGTACGAGCGCGTCATCCGCGACCTGCTCGCCCTGGAGATCGACGCCGGCCGCTGGCTTCCGGCCGACACCTACCTGGGCGCCTTCGACAACATGTCGGATGCCCAGGGGCTGTCCACCACGCTCCTCGAGGCCTACCTGCGGGCGGCGACCGAGGTGAGCCGGCTGGCCGTCGGCAACCCGGCAGCGCTTTCCCGATCGGTAAAATACACCAACCCCATCGAGGTTTCCCAGCACGCCTGGGACCACATCGAGGGCACTCCCTACGGCACCCGCGGCGGGATGGTCGTCACGCACGACTTCCCGGCGGACGGCGACTACGTGTTCACTGTGGGAACGCTCTTCGGCAGAGGCACCCGCGACCAGGACGTCGATCTCTCCATCGACGGCGAAGGAGTCGCGCTGCTCGCGCTGGAGCACAACGGCCGTTCCACGGTGCCGATCCGCACGGCCCCCATCTTCGTCCGCGCCGGCCAGCGGCAGTTGGCGGCGGCCTTCGTCCGCACCATCGAGGGGCCCTACGACGACCGGCTGCAGACCCCCGGCTGGTCGTTCGTGGGCGGCGAGGATTCCCAGGCCTGGGCCAACTACGGGATCACCGCCCTCCCCCACCTCAGCGAACTGACCGTCACGGGCCCGCACGAGGCGCTCGGAGTATCCGACACGCCCAGTCGCCGAGCGCTCTTCCACTGCCATCCGGAGCGCGCGGCGGCGGGAGGGTCCGCAGCGCCCCCGGTCGACGCGGCGACTGCGGCCCCGGAGGCAGCAGCAACGGGATCCCCCGGCGCACGCGAGTGCGCCCGTGACATCGTGACCCGGCTGGCGACCAGGGCATACCGGCGTCCCGTAACGGATGAGGATCTGGCAGGCCCGATGTCCTTCTACGATGAGGGCGCCGACGAGGGCGGCTTCGAGGTCGGCGTGCGCATGGCGCTGCAGGCGATCCTGTCCAGCCCGTCGTTCATCTTCCGCCTGGAGCGCGTGCCGAGCGAGGTCGATCCCGGCGAGAGCTACCGCCTGTCCGACATCGATCTCGCGTCACGGCTTTCCTTCTTCCTGTGGGCGACCGTCCCGGACGCCGAACTGCTCGACGCGGCCCGGACGGGACGGCTCTCGGAGCCCGCGGTGCTGGAGGCGCAGGTCGGGCGCATGCTGGCGGATCCGCGCGCCGAGGCGCTCGCCACGCGATTCGCCTCCCAGTGGCTCAGGCTGCAGGATGCGGAAGACAACCAGCCGGAGCCGTATCTGTACCCGGACTTCACCGGTCAGCTGCGCGAAGACATGGTCCGCGAGACGCGGCTGCTCTTCGACCACCTGGTCCGCGGCGACCGCAGCCTGCTCGAGTTGTTCACCGCCGACTACACCTTCCTGAACGACCGGCTGGCCCGGCACTACGGCATCCCGGGGGTCTCCGGCGGCCACTTCCGCCGGATTCGATACCCGGACGAGAGCCGCCGGGGCGTGCTGGGCCACGGCAGCGTGCTGATGCTCACGTCCATGTCGGCGCGCACGTCGCCGGTGCTGCGGGGCAAGTGGGTGATGGAGGTCCTCATGGGCACCCCGCCGCCCCCTCCGCCGCCGAACATTCCCGAGTTCGATGCCACGGAAGCGGCCGTGGACGGACGGCTGCTGACCACCCGCGAACGGCTTGCGCTGCACACCAGCAATCCGACCTGCAACGCCTGCCACCGCTTCATGGACCCGATCGGGCTGGCGCTCGACGGGTACGATGTCACGGGGCGCGTGCGGGTGCGCGAGAACGGCGCCCCGCTGGACACCCGCGGCACCTACTACGACGGCACCGAGATCAGCACCCCGGCCCACCTGGTCGACGTGCTCATGAAGCGGCCGCTCCCGCTGGTGCGCAACTTCGCGTCGCACCTGCTGGCGTATGCGGTCGGCCGCCGAATGGAATACTATGACGGCCCGGCGATACGCGAGATTGCACGCAGGGCCGAAGCCGACGGATACCGGATGTCGGCATTTATCCTGGGCGTGGTGCAGAGTGACGCCTTCGGCATGGCCCGCCCGCGGCCGGCCCCAGTACAGGAGGAATCCACGCAATGAACTTCATTACCGGAATCCATTTGTCGCGCCGCACCTTCCTGCGGGGAGTCGGCACCTCCATGGCGCTGCCCCTCCTCGATGCGATGGTGCCCGCCGGCAGGAGGTGGACCGATCCCATGCGGCGGTCCGAGTTCACCCGCCTAGTCTGCGTCGAGGAGTCGATGGGGGTCGCGGGATCGAGCGACTGGGGGGCGGCCCGGCATCTGTTCGCCCCGGCCAGCGCCGGAAGGAACTTCGAGCTGGTCGCGGACAGTCAGCTCAAGCCGCTGGAGCGCTTCCGCGATGTCATGACGATCGTCAGCAACACCGACGTGCGGGCGGCGGAACCCAAGCGGGCAGAGGAGATCGGGGGCGATCACGATCGCTCGACCGCGGTGTTCCTCACCCAGGCGCATCCGAAACAGACGCAGGGGTCGGACATCTTCCTGGGGACCTCGCTGGACCAGCTGCACGCCCAGCGCTTCGGGCGGGACACGGCGCTGCCCTCCCTGGAGCTGTGCATCGAGGGAATCGACCGGGGCGGCGGGTGTGCCTACAACTACCACTGCGCCTATACGACCTCGCTGGCGTGGGCGTCCCCGAACCAGCCGCTGCCCGCCATTCGCGAGCCCCGCGTGGTGTTCGAGCGACTGTTCGGCGCGGGCGACACGCCGGAGGACCGCGCCGCCCGTCGCAGGGCCGACCGCAGCATGATCGACTGGATCACCACCGAGGTGGCGCGTCTGCGGCGCGAGCTCGGGGCGGTGGATCGCCTCGCACTGGACGAGTACGTGGACCACATCCGCGAGATCGAGCGCCGCATCCAGCTGGTGGAGGCCCGCCATGCGACGGGCGAGGAGCGCGCCATGCCGGAGGCTCCGTCGGGCGTCCCGGATTCGTTCGAGGAGCACATGAAGCTCATGTTCGACCTGCAGCTGATCGCCCTGCAGGCGGATCTGACCCGCGTCATCACCTTCAAGACGGGGTTCGACCAGTCGAACCGGACCTTCCCGGGCAGCGGCACGACCCGCTCCATCCACGGGGCGTCGCACCACGGCAATGTGGCCGACCACCTGATGGACTACCAGAAGATCAACACCTACCGGCTCTCCCAGCTCGGCTACTTCCTCGACAAGCTGCGCGCGACCACGGAGGTCGACGGCTCCCTGCTCGACAAGACCGCGGTCATCTGGGGATCGCCGATGGCGGACGGCAATCTCCACAATCACCGCCGGGCCCCGCTTCTGATGTTCGGGGGCGCCAACGGGGCGCTGGAGGGCGGGATACACGTGAAGGCTCCGGACGGGACGCCGATGGCGAACGCGTTCGTGACGCTGATGCGGAAGATCGGTCATCCCGACGTGGACACCTTCGGTGACAGCGACGGGGCGCTGCCGCTGGACTTTCCCGAGCAGGCGTCGCCGGCGCGGGGTGGGCCGTGAGCACCCGGATCGCAGGCCCGGGAGCCGGCGGGGCGTCACGGCGGCGGCGAAGTCTCCGGGGCGTGGGCCGCGGGCTGCTGGTCCGGGCCGCCCTGGCGGGCGTGTTGCAGATGACGTTCGGCGTCGCGGACGGAGCGGCGGTCCAGGGGGTCGATCCGGCGGCGCTGGCCGAGCTGGCCGAGCTGGCCGCAGCCGAGAGGCTGGAGCTCCGCGACGATCTGCTGGAGGCTGCCCGGCTTGGCGACGCGGAGGCGGTCCGGGCCCTGCTGCGGGCGGGAGCGGACGCGAGCGCGGCGCGGGGCGACGGGATCACCGCACTCCACCTGGCGGCTGAACACGGACACGCCGGATCGGTCCGCGCGCTGCTCCACGCCGGGGCAGCGGTGGACGCCGGAACGCGGATCGGGCGCTACACGCCCCTGCACCTCGCCGCCCGCGGCGGCCACGACAACGCGGTGGCCCTCCTGCTGGACGCCGGCGCCGACCCGCGCGCCGAGACGACCAACAGCCGCGCAACCGCGCTCCACCTGGCGGCCGGAGCCGTGGGGGGCACGGCGGCCGTGGCCGCTCTGCTGGAGCACGGTGCCGACCCCGACGCGCGCGAGGCGTCCGCCGGCCAGACGCCGCTCTTCTTCGCGGCGGCAGCAAACCGGGCCGAGGCGATCGCGGTCCTCCTGGACGGCGGTGCCGACCCGGGCCTCACCACCAACGAAGTCGATGTGCTCCGCAGTCTGGCGCTCGACCGCGAATCGAGCCGGCGGTTCCGCCAGCGGCTCAGGCAGCCTCCCGAGGCAGCTGACCCATACGGCCCACAGCCGGCGACCCATACAACCCATACCGACGGACCCAGCCCTGCCGTAGTCCAGGCCGCGATCCATGCAGAGCGCGAGTTCCTGCGCTCCGGCCACGATGTCGGCCCGGTCGACGCCCGCTCCCTGGCGCGCGTCGGGGCCGACTACCCGGGCGGCCCCGATGTCGTCCGGCCCCCGTACCGCGAGTCACTCGTCGGACGCACCGGCGGCATGACCGCGCTCCTCTACGCCGCCCGCGAGGGCAACCGCGAAGCCGCCGCCGCGCTTCTGGACGGCGGCGCCGACATCGACCAGCGGAGCGCCGACGGCACCAGCCCTCTCCTGATGACCGCGCTCAACGGCCACTTCGACCTCGCTCTCGAACTCATCGCGCGCGGCGCCGACCCCAACCCGTCCGCCCTCACCGACGGCGCGACCCCCCTGTTCGCCGCCCTTCAGACGCAGTGGGCGCCCAAGTCCAACTATCCCCAGCCCCGCGCCCAGGACCGCCAGCGCGCCGGGCACATCGAGGTCGTGCAGGCCCTCCTCGAAGCGGGCGCCGACCCCAACCCCCGCCTCCACACCCATCTCTGGTACTGGGAATTCGGCCTCACCAAGATGGGGATCGACCTGACCGGAGCCACGCCCTTCTGGCGCGCCGCCTTCGCCCAGGACCTCGAGGCCATGAGGCTGCTGGTCGCCCACGGCGCCGATCCGAACATCCCCACCCGCTGGCCGGACGTCGGCATGCGGGAGCGCCGCCAGCAGGACGGCCGCCAGCAGGAGGACTCGGGCCTGCCCCACATCCCCCCGGGAGCCCCGAACGCCTGGCCCATTCACGCGGCCACCGGGGGAGGCTACCTGGGCCTGGGCGCGTTCAGCGTGCGCAATCGGCCCCGCCAGTTCATGGCCGCCGTGCGCTATCTGGTGGAGGAACTCGGCGCCGACGTCAATCACCGCGACTCGTGGCTGTATACGCCGCTCCACTACGCCGCCTCCCGGGGCGACAACGAGCTGATCGAGTATCTGGTGTCTCAGGGCGGGGATGTGAAGGCGATCACCCGCCTGGGACAATCCACCGCCGACATGGCGCGCGGCGGGCGAGCGGGGTTCTTCAAGCGCGTCGCATACCCCGAGACGCTGGATCTGCTGACGAGCCTGGGTTCAACGCTCGAGTGCCTGCACACGCACTTTCTCGACACCGGCGACTTCTGCCCCGGCGCGGGAGTCGGCGATCCCTGGGCGCCCCGGACAGACGGCAGGCGATAGGGGCGGACCGCATCGGCCGGACAGAGAGGTCAGCAGACGCACGCCTCACTCTCCAAAACGCCGCGCCAGCAGGTATCGATACAGCTTCAACGCGAGCCGCTCCTCATCCTCCTCCAGCCGGTGCCGGGCGGCCGGCGTCAGCACCATCGTCTCGCACGGCATGTCCGCGCTCACCGTTGGCGGCTGCTTGTCCGAAGCGTCGACCGGCCAGATCGCATCACCCGGTCCGAACTGACGGACTCGCCTGCCCGCGGGGTCATGGGCGGAAGCCCGGCCGGAGGTCAGCAGCTGCAGGCCTTCGCTCGGCGCACCCGGCCCCGCGAGAACTTCCCCGGAAGAGTACAGGCGCGGATTCAGCCAGCTTCGGAGCTCGTCCACCAGGTCCTCGAAACGGGTGAGCCGCTCGAGCTGGCTGTCCAGGTCGGCGGCGGCCCGCTCCAGCACGGAGACGCGGTGCTCGTCGATCATGCCGGCGTTCGTTCTCCAGGCTTCGATGACGATCTCCTCACAGTGTTCGAGCGCGCGGTCCGTATTCGGCTCGACCCGCAGGGCGGCAAACTCCGAGGGGGGGAGATTGCGTTCCAGACCGCTCCTCACCTGTTCCGACGGCCCGCTCAGGACCATCGTCACGCCGGCGGCACCGGCCGATTGCGTCAGCCTCACGAGGACGTTCACCGCCGAAAAGTCGAAACCGGAGACGTCGGTGAAATCCAGCATGATGCAGGTGGGGCGCGGGTCGCCGGCAAGCGACTCCCTGAGCTTATCGGCGAGGGAGTAGACGCTTCCGAAGAAGATGTAGCCGCGCAGGCGCCAGACCAGCGCGCGGGCGCCCTCCTCCTGGAGGATGACCCGATCCGGGACGGAACGCGTCTTGGTACTGCGGAGTTCGCGCACCGTGACGCGCGATCGGACGGGGTCCACGCGGCTGAGGCGCACGGCGAAGAACACGAGGGTGACCAGCATCCCGGCGCCCACGCCTTCGAATAGCCCGAACACCACGGTGACGCCCGCGATCAGCACGATGACGGCGTACTCCGTCCAGGGGAGACGCCTCCGGGTGCTCACGAGCCCTCCGTCCAGCATGCCGAGTCCGGCGAAGAACAGGATGCCGCCCACGAGCGGTACCGGCACCAGGTTCAGCATTCCGTCGCCCAGAAACAGCGCGGCCCCGATGACGAGGGCCGCGACGATTCCGGTGAGGCGGGTGGCTGCCCCGAACAGCTTGCTGCGCAGCGACGCGGGCACGATCATGCTCGCGGTCGTGCCGCCGCCCAGGCCCGCCACCACGTTCGCGAGCCCGGTCGCGCGAAACTCGCGGTTCCAGTCCAGGTCCTGGTTCGCGGCCATCTCGAGGCCGGCGAAGTTCATGATCACCACGATCAGCGCGACCAGCACCAGCAGCAGAACGTCGGGGAACTGCACCGCCATTGCGGCCCAGTCCACATGCGCCAGATCCGCAGGCCCCAGCGCCGGCCACAGGTTTGCTTCGGAGGTGCCCGTCAGCAGGAGACCCGCCGCCCTCGCCTCGTCGCCGGAGATGCCGCGGAGCGCCAGCGCGAGGTGATATGCACCGGTGGCGACCGCGACGCCCACCGGCAGGATGAGCGGACGGCCCCACCGCTTCATGGCGAGGTACAGGGCGGCGCCGAATACCAGGCCGGGGCCCCACTTCCATAGCTCCGGCGGTTGCAGGAGCGCCGGAATCGCGGGCCAGTCCATCTCCGCTCCCATCAGGGACATGGCGGCGAGGCACACGACGCCCCCGATTCCGGCCACGAACCCGGCCGCGACCGAATAGGGGACGAAGCGCACCAGATTGGCGAGCCCGAATCGTCCGATCACGAGAAAGCACGCGCCGGCGGTGACCGCCCCGATCGTGAGCGCCCCCGCGGTGGTGGCGAACAGGGTGTCGCCCTCGGCGCCCATCGTGGCACCGACCTGCGCCATCACGATGACCAGCGCGGGAGACAGCCCGGAGATCGCTCCGCGAAAGCCACCGGCGAGCGCGATGACGAGGCAGGCGGCGAAATTTCCGAAGAGCACCAGGCCGATGCCCTGGGAGGAATACGGGCCGAGCGGTCCCGAGAATATCAGGCTTCCGTAGGCGACCTGGGCGACGAGCAGGGCGAGCCCCGAAGTGAAACCGGCTGCCAGGGCCGGAAAGGCCTTCGCCGAGACGGTGTCCGCACGAAGCTCTGACGCGAGGTCGCGAAGCGCTGAAGTCACCGTCGTGGTCTCGTGCGAGAGCAACCGGCGGCGCCTGCGGGCATTTCCGGGTGCACCGGCCCAATGAGTCGGCCTTGAATCTCCCTGCGCGTCACAGGCCCTCTCCCCGCTGAGAAATGCGTTCTCCCCGATGCCGGGAGCGTTCCCCCCGCTCCAGTCTTCGCTCGGGATCCCCAGGCAAACCCGTCCAATCTACGCCGGAAACGACACGTCGTACCAGCCGCGTTTCATGGGCATCGGGTTGCGTGATCTCCATTCGGCTTGCGGGAATGGCGCACGCACCGGAATCTTGATCCATCTCGCGCCACACCAACCCGCAGACCCTCGTCGCCATGCACCGCCGCCAACGCCAGACCCTCGAAAACCGCCGCTTCTTCCGGGGGTGGCTTGTCGCGTGCCTCCTCGTCGCCGCCGGCGCGTGGGCGTGCAGTCCTGCTGCGGGAGATCGGGACGGCGGCAGCGGCCAGGGCGGAGGGGACGACCACAGCGGCGGGAGCGCGACGGTCGCCAAGGGCGGCGACGACCGCACCGGGCCGTACGATCCCGTGCCGGGATGGTGGAAGCCGGCGCCCGACCACGACGAAGAGTGGAGCTGGGGTCAGGTGGCGGGAGTGGCGGTGGATCACGCCGACCGGATCATCGTGGTGACGCGGGGCGACTGGCCCGCCGACCGGTCGCAGCCGCGCCAGGGCAGGCTGCGCCGCACCAACTTCGTCGTGGTGGCGAACGGCGACGGCGAGATCGTGGAGCAGTGGGCGCAATGGGACTCGATCTTCACGCTGCCCCATCAGGTGTACATCAACCCGTACGACAGCGAGCGGCATGTGTGGGTCGTGGACAGCGGCGGCGGAGCCGGGCACATGCAGGTGGTCAAGTTCACCAACGACGGCAGCGAGATCGTCATGCGGCTGGGAGAGCGCGACCACCCCAAGACCCGCGCGGCCGCGCGCCAGCGCTTCGACTGGGGACCCCACACCTACGGCTGGCCGTCGAAGCTGGCGTTCCTCCCCGACGGGACCTTCCTGCTGGCCGACGGATACTGGAACTCGCGCATCGTGAAGTACACGGAAGACGGCGAGTTCATCATGGAGTGGGGCGCGCTCGGCGACGGCCCCGGCGAGTTCGATCTCCTGCACGGCCTCGCCGTCGATGAGGATCGGGTCTACGTCGGAGACCGCCAGAACGAGCGCCTGCAGCTGTTCACGCACGACGGCGAATTCATCGAGGAATGGCCCGGCATCTTCGACCCGGTCAACATCTGGATCGACGAGAACCGGGCCGTGTGGGTGCTCGATGCAAGCCTGAACCGCATCCTCAAGTACGACCGCCAAGGGCGCCTGCAGGACTACTGGGGGGCGTACGGGAGCGCGGGCGCCATCGGGCGCGGCACCTGGCCGGGCGGGCTGTCGCTGCCACACCAGATGGACATGGACGACGACGGCAACCTCTACATCGCGTCCTACAGCGGCGGCTGGATCAACAAGTTCACGCCGAAGCCGGACGCGCCGGCGGAACGGCTGATCGGGCCGCGGCTCCTGCTGCCGGGGGAATAGCTACCGCCCGGTCTCCTCACCCGGCCGGTATCGCCTGATCGTCTGGCGGGCGATCTCTTCCTCGGTCCACGCCACCGCCTTCAGTTCTCCCCGCGCGAACAACGCGGCCTGGTCGGCGAAGTGGGGCGATTCGGTCCGCGCCGTCTGTCCGTAGGCAAGGACCGTGTAGGCCCGGGGAATGTCCTCGAACTCGACCAGCAGAACCCAGGAGTCCCCGCGGTTGGCCGCCCTCCGGCCGTCGTCCCTCTCCTCGTAGGACACGACGCGGAAGCAGCCCAGCGTGGGCGGGCAGCCCGACACCGGCACGTCGACGTCCGCGCGGATCACGCGATGCACCTCGCCCCAGGCGATGTCGAGCGCAATCCCGTCGTCGCGCATCGACCGGGCTGCCGCGGCGAGGGCCTCGCGGGCCGCAGCCGGATCTTTCAGACCGGCAGGAGTGTCCACCGGCCGCTCCGGGTCCCACTGCCGGGCCCACCGAAGCGAGTCGGGGGCGGCGACGAAGTACTCGGCCGCCCAGCGCTCGAAGAGTACGCCGCCCCGACTTTCCGCCGCAGCGGTGCGGTCCCAGGCGGCCAGAACCGCCGCCGCCTCGTCCAGGCCGTCCTCTCCGCCCGCGCCCCGCGCTCCATCCGCACCCGGGTCCTCGCCTGCCCCGGTTGCCGCGGCCAGAAGGTCGTCCATCACCCTCTCCGCCATGAGCATCCGCGGCGAATGCTTGAGCCGGATCACGTCGTCCATGTCGACGCGCCCCGCACCCTCGGCCAGCTCCAGCGACAGCTGGCTCCGCAGGCGCAGCCTCCGCTCCGGCAGGTTGTGCGGCACCGTGTCGCGGTCCATGGGCACGCTGAGGTTCGTGTAGTCGGGCGGGTCGTTGGCCTGCTGGACGTACCCGCCGGGCGGATTGAGGTAGAGCGGCAGGTCCTCCCACGCCACCAGTTCCGACCACATGTCGGCGCTCGAAGCCGCGTGCGCAGCCGTGTCGCCGGTGACCGGGTGGGGGAGCAGCGGCAGCCGGGCGTTGTAGTAGTGCGCGATGTTCCCGTCCCGGTCGGCGTAGGTGAAGTTCGAGGTGGGATGGGCGCGCATCCGCATGACTTCGAGCCACTCGTCGAGGTCCTCCGCCATCATCATCCGCATGAACTGCTCGCCGCGGCGGAACTCGCCGTCGCGCGGATCCTTCAGCAGGTAAACGTGCTCGCCGGTGCGGTGGATCACGGGCCCGTGCGGCGTGTGCCAGGTCGTCCGCGTCTCGAACGCGGTGCCTCCGTCGGCGGTCCGGTAGTCCACGCTCACGTCGCGCCGGGTCAGCGGCAGGGGCCGCCCGTCGAGGACCGCATGGTCGGCCAGGTCGGGATGCGCGTCCAGCCGATACACCTGCGACAGCGTCGGGTAGTTGTTGGTCGTCGCCCAGCCGAGCCGCGGATTGAAGCCGCCGATGATCCCGAACGCCGTCCCGATCCGGAAGTCCCCGTAGAAATCGATCACGCCGGGCACGCGCACGTGCGCCTCGTAGTAGGTGAGCCCGGAGGGACGGTCGAGCAGATCGTGGTCCCCCTCCCAGCGGAGGTGGGGGTTGCGGAGGAGGATCGGCCGCCCCGACTCGGTGCGCGAACCGTGAAACGCCCAGGCGTTGGAGCCGTCGAGGAGGAAGGATGGGGTGGGCTCCTGCGACCGTGCGCCTGCCGCAGCGTCATCGGGTTCCGCGCCCTCGGCCCGCAACCGCGCCACGAACCGTGCCGCGTCCCCGCGGCTCCAGGTCTGCACGTCGCGGGCGAGGGCGTCGACACCCGTGAAGTCCGGCTCGATCCAGGGCGGATACTCGTCCGGGTGGAGGCGGATGTAGTGGTTCACGCCATCGGCGAAGCCGCGGTAGATGTCGCGGGTGCGCGGGTCGAGGCGGTGGAAGGTCGCCACGGCGCGGGCGTGGCCGTCGCGGGCCGCGAAATCGGCGGCGAGTTCATCCGGGCCGAGGTGGCGGGCGAGGGTGCCGCGGCTGGCCACCATCCCGACCGCGATCGAAGCGCCGTAGTCCTCCGACTGCACGTAGCCGAGCGCGAACCCCATGGCCTTGAGGTCTTCGGCGAGGATGTGGGGGATGCCGTATTCTGTGCGGCGGACCTCGACCCGGCGCGCCAGGGCGGCAGCGGTGTCGGGGGTCTGGGCCACGGGGACGGGAGACACCACCTCGGCGCTCTGTATGATGGCGCCCTCCTGCACGGCATCGACGACCTCCATCCCCTCCACAACCTTCCCGTAGATGGTGTAGTTGAAGTCGAGGCGCAGGTTGTCGACCAGGTTGATGAAGATCTGTGCGTCGCCGGTGTCACGGCCGCGGGTGGAGAGGCCGACGGTGCCGCGCCAGTGGGCCGCGCCGCTGATCTCGTCGCGGCTGTAGGGGCCGTCGCCGGAGTACTCGTTGGCGTTGGGGCTGCCGCCCTGGATGACGAAGTTGGGTTCGACGCGGTGGAAGGTGAGGCCGTCGAAGTGGCCCTCGGCGGCGAGGCGGGCGAAACGGTCGGCGTTGGTCGCGGCGAGATCGGGGCGGAGCGCAATGACGATGTCGCCGAGCCCGGCCATGTGGAGGACGACGGCGGAGCGTTCGAGGTCGCGGAAGCGGGTGGCGGTGGGGGTGGGGGTGCGGGGCGGCGGTTGGGGCGCGGCCTGGTGGGCCTCGCCGGTGGCTTCGGTGAGGAGCGCGGCGGCGCGCTCGGCGATGACGGGATCGAAGTCGGTCAGGTACGGGGCGAGGTCGTCGCGGCTGAAGCCGCCCACCGCGCCGATGCCGTCGAGGAGCGCGACGCGCACGTCCCGCTCCGTCTCGCGCTGCGCGGCGGAGAAGCGGGCGAGGGCGGAGAGGAGCGGGGGCACAGGGGCGTCGGCGCCGGCGCGTGCGACGAGCAGGCGGGTGGCGGTCATGACCAGCTGCGGGTCGTCCGCCTCGAGCTGGGCGGTGTAGATGTCGGTGAGGTCGGGCGGCGGAGCAGCTCCGGCCTCCGTCGCGGCGGCGAGGCCACGGAGTGCGGCCTCCCGCACGTTGGGGGTCGGGTCGGTGGCGAGCTGCGTGAGCGTGCCCCGGTCTCCGGTCACGCCCGCGGCCCGCGCCGCCCAGGCTCTCGCGAAGGGGTTGGCGTGGGAGGCGAGGCGCGCGAGGTCCTCCGCGGCCGCTTCGGGTGCGATCGCGGCGAGGGCGTACAGTGCGCGGGCGGGGGCATGCCAGTCGGCGTCCGGGTCGCCCAGCCCGGCGATCCGGGCCCGGAGCGCGGCCACCTGCGCGGCGCGGTCGGGGCAGGGACGCGCGGCCAGGCCGATCGCCGTCGCCGCGACGTGCGGGTTCGAGTCATCCATCGCGGCGACGATCGCGTCGCACCCGGCCTCGGGGCGCAGCCGCCGGTCGAAGGCGGCGAGCGCATCGACCCGGACGCGCCAGTGCGGGTCGGCGAGGCCCGCGGGGACCACCTCGGCGGCAGCCGTTCCATGCCGGGCGGCGGCGATCACGGCCTGTCGGCGCACGCCCCAGTCGGAATCCTGCTGGAGCGCCTGGACGGCGTCGGCGTCGATCTGGCCGGTGGCGACGAGCGCGGCTGCCGCGAGGCGCCTCACCCGGGCGGCAGCCGTGGCCGCGTTGCCGCCGCTGGCCGCCTCCACCCTGGACAGCGACCCCACGACGGCGACGAGTTCATCGCTCAGCCGTCCGTCGGGCTGGATGGTCCTGGCGAAGGCATCGATCCCGCGGGCGAGCCCCACATGACCGATCAGCCCGCGGTCGTCCGCAGCCGACGGAAGACGGGCGGCAGCTCGAACCAGCGCCGCGTCGGTCTCGGCCCGGGCGGCAGGACTCCCCGGAGCGATGCGTCCCAGGTTGGTCGCGAGGCTGCCCAGCACCGCCGGGTCCGTTTCGACATCGATCCGCGCCGCGAGCGCACGCGCGGCCGCCTCCGATGGCTCGCCGAAGACTGCCTGCGCCATCGCCGCGGCCGCGGTGGCCCGCACCGACACATCGTCGTCGTCGAGGAGCTCGCCGATGCGCTCGAGTTGTCCCGGATCCTCCAGGCGCCCGAGCGCGCGCACGGCCAGCCTGCGAACGGCCGGGTCATCGCTCGCGAGGTGGTGGCCGATGCGGTCGAGGCCGTTCTCGCCCCGCGCGTCCTCCTCCGCCACGATCTCGGCATGGGCGGCGTGAAGGTCACCGGCGGCATCCCCGCAGGCGAACAGGGTGAGGGCGACGCAGGTCAGCGCGAGACACGGACCTGCAAGCGTGATCGCCGAGCTTGTTTTCATCCGTGCGGGTCCCAGCCGAATCGTTCCCACGATGCTTCCCCCTGTTCGTCGAATTCGATGCCTTCGTGCTCCAGCAGGGCTCTCTGGCGCTGGGCCACACCGTTGATGCGCGAAGTGGAGATGGCGCCGCGGCGGTTGACCACGCGCCACCAGGGCACGTCGGTGTCGATCGGGAGGTGGCTCAGGGCGTATCCGACGCCGCGGGCTGCGCGGGGCTGGCCGACGAGGGCGGCGACGCCTCCGTAGTTGACGATGCGGCCCTTCGGGATGCGGCGGACGCAGGTGTAGACTCTCTCGGAAAACGCGGTCATGCGACAACCTATCCGCGGCCCCGCGATCCGCCAAGAATGCGGTTCGGGTTCCGATAACGGAACCTGAGGCCCCAGTGTCCGTGTATAAACTCCCGGCGCACGGCGTGCCGCGATGCCATACCATATAGTTATGCCAGCAAGCTCCACGGGCTGCGAAGACGCGCCGGGGAGACTCACGCAGGAGGATCAATGATCAGAATCGCAGCAGGGGTCCTTGCGGCCTCCATGCTCGCAATGGGATGCGGTGGGGGCACGTCGAGAGTGACGGTCGATTCCGTGCCGCCTCCGCCGCCGGCCGATTCCACGCCGGCCGCTCTCGAAGAACCGGCGCAGGAGGACGCGGCACCGGAGGCGGTCGCGGAGCCCGGGACGACGGAGCCCGAGGCTGGCGCGGGCGAGGCCGGTGAGGCCGAAGAGGCTGAACTCCCGGATCTCGCGGCTACGCCGGGATTGCTCAACTACTCCGCCGCGGTCCGGATCGGAGCGCGGGTGGGCGACGTGCGGGCCGAGCCGGGCGAGATCGTCGTGGAGGTGGGCGACTCGCTCGAGATGGGCGAGGACTTCGACGTGGTGGCCTACGACCGCGACGGGAGTCCGCTCCGCGGCGTGCGGATCCTGAGCACGATCGATTCGCGGTTTGCGGTGCTGGACGAGGGTCACATCAAGGGTCTGGCGGAGGGCGACACCGAGCTGCGCATGGCGATCCGCGTGCCGCCCGCCAGCGGAACCGGTGCCCCCGAGATCCGCAACTTCAGCGCGCCGCTCCGGGTGGTGGGTCCGCCCGTGGTGTCGCTGGAGATCGAGGATCCGGGCGTGCGGTTCTTCACGGGAACGGTGCTCCAGATGGAGGCCCGGGCCCTGTCGGAGGGAGGCCGCGTGCGCGAGTCGGTGGAGATCGTGTGGACGAGCAACCGCCGCCGCCTGGCCACGATCGACGAGCACGGGTTCGTGCGCGGCATTCGCCCCGGCGGGGTGGTGATCACCGCGATGGCCGAGGGGGTCGAGGCAACCTTCGAGTTCGAGGTGGAGGAGGATCCGGTGGTCGCGGTCGAGGTGACGGGGGCCGAGCGTGCGCGGACGGGTGATGTCGTGCGTTTCGCGGCGTTGGCGCTCGACGCGGAAGGCGCCGCGGTGGAGCCCGTGGCGGTCGACTACACGGTGTCGTCCTTCCAGGAGCGGGCGGACATGGGGGCGTCGATCTATCCGGACGGGGCGTTCGTGGCGGAGCGCCCGGGGCTCTACCGGATCGCGGCGACCGCGAACGGGAGCACGGGGCTGGCCTTCATCGACGTATCGGAGCGCGGGGTGGAGCACGAGGTCAGCGTCGTCGGGCGCGGGACCGCCGGGCCGTATCCGACCTCCGATCTCTGGGCCTTCACCGGTGTCGACGGCCGCGACTACGTGTATACGGGCACGCACGTCCTGACCGGGGGGGGCGGCGGGATGCCGGTGCTGCCGCCCGAGGTCGCCGACGTGCGCGGAGGGCCCGGCGGCGGGGGTGGCTCGGGGCAGGCCATGCACGTCTGGGACGTCACAGATCCGGCCAATCCGATCCTCACCGACCAGGTCGAGGTGGACGCGCGCGTGGTGAACGACGTGAAGGTCAACAGCCGGGGGACGGTGGCGGCGATCACGCGCGAGGGCGCGTCGGACCGCAAGAACGGCATCGTCATGCTCGACCTGACCGATCCGGCCCACCCCGTCGTCGTCGACGAGTACACCGAGACGCTCACCGGAGGGGTGCACAACGTGTTCTTCTCGGGCGACATCCTGTACGCGATCCACAACGGCACCTTCGACGTGCACATCCTGGACGTGTCCGATCCGGGCGACGTGGAGGAAGTGGGGCGCTGGGGCATCGAGTCCCCCGGCAAGTACCTGCACGACATCTGGGTGCTGGACGGCATGGCCTACGTGTCGTACTGGAACGACGGGATCTACATCCTGGACGCGGGCAACGGGCGCTGGGGAGGCACGCCCACCGAGCCCGTCGAGGTGAGCCACTTCGCCTACGCGGAGGGCAACACCCACTTCGCCTTCCCCTACACCAACGCGGACGGCCACAGCTACCTCTTCGTCGGCGACGAGATCTTCGACTGCGAGGATTGCATCTCGCGCAACGGCTACCCGGGGGACGGATCGCGCGGTTTCGTGCACATCTTCGACCTGGAAGACCCCGAGAACCTGCGCGAAATCGCCCGCTACGAGGTGCCCGAGGCCGGCGCCCACAACCTCTGGATCGAGGACGACGTGATGTACGTCGCCTACTACCAGGCGGGGCTGCGGGTGGTGGACGTGTCGGGCGAGTTGAGGGGCGACCTGTACAAACAGGGCCGCGAGATGGCGTGGTTCACGACGGGTACGGCCGACGCGCAGGTGCCGAACGCGCCGATGGCGTGGGGGCCGCAGCCGTTCAAGGGCCACGTGTTCGTGTCGGACATGCACTCGGGGCTGTGGGTGGTGAAGGTGGAGCCGAAGCAGAAGGCGCCGGTGTCGTGAGGAAGGCCGGGCTGGTCGTTCTTGCGCTCCTTGCACTGGTCCCCGGTCGGCCCCTGCACGCCCAGGCACCCACCTACCGCGTGTACGTGGCCAACGAGTCCTCCGACCTGGTGAGCCGGGTGGCGTTCACGCCGGGGGAGGGCGTTGTGGTGGAGAAGGAAATCCCCGTGGGGATCATGCCGGGGGACAACGACGGCGCGCACGGGATCAGCGTCTCGCCGGACGGCGAGTACTGGTACGTGACCATCGCGCACGGCACGCCCCGCGGATACCTGTGGAAATTCCACGCCGGGCCGGACACGCTGGTGGCGCGCACGCGACTGGGACTCTTCCCGGCGACGATGGGCCTCACGCCCGACGGCCAGTTCCTGATGGCGGTGAACTTCAACCTGCACGGCGACATGGTGCCGTCGGACGTGTCGGTCGTGTACACCCCCGAGATGATCGAGATCGCGCGCGTGCAGACCTGCCTGATGCCCCACGGCAGCCGCGTGCGCGCCGACGGCACACGGCAATACTCCGCCTGCATGCATTCGGAGCGGCTGGTCGAGATCGATGTCGAGTCCTTCGAGATCAGCGCGCAGTTCGACCTCTCGCCGGGGCGCGAGGGGCCGTTTGACGGCGAGGCCGGGGAAGGGGCCGGCGGCGAGACCGGCGGCGAGATGGATCACGCGGCGATGGCCGACCGGGTGTGCAGCCCGACCTGGGTGGAGCCCGCGGCGGGGGTCCGGGCCGACCGCTTCGTCTACGTGGCCTGCAACAGGAACGGCGAGGTGCTCGAGGTGGATACGGAGGACTGGCGCGTGTCCCGGCGGTTCGCCACCGGCCAGGCGCCCTACAACCTCGAGGCCACGGCGGACGGCGCGCGCCTGGTGGCGACATTGAAGGGCGAGCAGGCGGTTGCGGTCTTCGACCTCGACGCCGGCACCGAACTCGGGCGCATTCCGACCTCGCGGCCGGTCACGCACGGGGTCGTGGCCAGCCCCGACAGCCGCTATGCCTTCGTCTCCAACGAGTCGGTGGGATCCGTGCGCGGCACTCTGGATGTGATCGACCTCGAGACGCTCGAGGTGGTGGAGAGCATCGAGCTGCAGCACCAGTCGGGGGGAATCGACTTCTGGTCGGTGACCCCGCCGGACCCCCGTTGAGGCGCGCGCTACGCAGACTGGGCGGGGGCGACAGGCTGGGCAGGGCGAAGCGGCGAATGCTGCGGCGCGACATCGAGGGCCGGGGCGTGCGCGATGCGCGCGTGCTGGAGGCGATGGCGAGCGTGCCGCGCGAGGCCTTCGTCGAGCCGGATCATGCGCGCCAGGCGTACGCGGACCGCCCGCTTCCCATCGGCATGGGACAGACGATCTCGCAGCCGTACGTGGTGGCGTGGATGGCCGAGGCGCTCGAGCTGACGGCGACCGACCGCGTCCTCGAGATCGGCACCGGATCGGGGTATGCGGCCGCGGTGCTGAGCCTGCTATGCGACAAGGTGTACACGGTGGAGCGACACGCGTATCTGGCGGCCGGGGCGGGTGAGCGGCTGGCGGCGCTGGGGTACGGGAACGTATGCGTGAGGCACGGGGACGGCGCCGGCGGGTGGCCTGAGCAGGCGCCCTACGACGCGATCGTGGCGGCGGCTGCCTCGCCGCGGGTCCCGGAACGCCTCCTGGAGCAGCTTGGCGTGGGAGGACGGCTGGTCATGCCGGTGGGTTCGGCGGGCGCGAGGCAGCATTTGGTGCGGAAGCGGTGGGGGGCGGACGGATTCACCGAAGAGGGGCTGGGGGTGGTGCGGTTTGTGCCGCTGGTCACCGGAGATGCGTAGCTACCCGCCCCCCAGCAGAGTCCTCACCACCAGAATCCCCAGCCGCACGCCCGCGCCGAGCATGGGGAGGAGAAAGGAGATTCCGACGGACAGGGCCAGGCCGGCGCGGAAGAGATGGGGACCGACCGGCAGCACGTCTCGCCCCCAGATCCTGTGGAGGACGGCTTCGGTCAGGGGCCCGAGGGTGTAGCAGGCGTTCGCCAGCACCAGCATCCCCAGGACACCGAGCACGGAAGGGAACTGGATCGCACCGCCCTCCAGCCAGGTCAGGAGGCCGTGCGACCCCAGCGAGACCGCGCCGCCTGCGCTGATGATCGCGGTGAAGGCGAACCGGCGCCTCTCCCACCAGCTGAAAATGCCCCCGATCGTGCGCCTGGCCGGCTTCGGGTAGAGGAAGCGGGCCAGCGCCGAGCCGAGCGAGTCCGGGCGGTCGGGGCTCAGCCGGGCTTCCAGTGCCCGTTCGGCGGTGAGGTCCTCGTGCGTCGAGGGACGGTCGGTGGTCACTCTTGTCCTTGTAGCTGGAGCGAACGGCGCTTCGAAGATAGGTTGCCGCATGACTGACACAACGTTGCTCCTGGAAGAGATGACCTGGCCCGAGGTCGAGCGCGCTCTCGCGGACGGATACACCACGGTCGTCGTCGCGGCGGGGGCGGTCGAACAACACGGGCCGCACCTCCCACTGTTGGTTGACGCGGCGCGCGGCGACCGCCTCGCGCAGGAGGTCGCGCGGAGACTCGGCAATGCGCTGGTCGCGCCCACGATCCGGGTCGGGTGCTCCGAGCATCACATGGGCTTCCCGGGCACCCTTTCGCTGCGGCGCGAGACCTTCACGGCCGTCTGCGTCGACTACGCGGCAAGTCTCTCGCGGCACGGTTTCCGCACGATCTGCTTCATTCCGTCGCACGGCGGCAACTTCGCCCCCCTCGCCGAAATGCACGACGACCTGTGCGCGGCGGCCGGCCCCGGCTGCGAAGTCCGCACGTACACCGACCTGCACGCCTTCGTGGCGCTGTGGGAGGGCGCGGTCGGGGAGCTGGCGCCCGACCTCGTGCATCGGGTGGGCGGGCACGCGGACATCGCGGAGAGCTCCGAGATGCTGTGCATCCGTCCCGAACTGGTGCGCGAGGAACTGGCCGAATCGGGCACGGTCGTTTCGTTCGACGACTCGGTGGCGGAGCGGATCTTCCGGGACGGCTTCCGCTCCGTAACCCCCAACGGGGTGCTGGGAGACGCGCGCGGGATGAGCCGCGAGATCGGCGACCTGTGCATCGCCCGCGCCGCCGACGGCATCGCCGCCGCGCTGCGGGGCGCATGATGCAACCGGTCGGACCCATCGCGTTCGGGGCCATCGAGGCCGCCCGCGCCCGGATCGCCGGCGCCGCCATCCGCTCGCCCCTCATCCGGCTCGACGCACCCGGGCTGCCCACCGAGGTGTGGGTGAAGCTGGAGTGCCTGCAGCCCATCGGGTCCTTCAAGATCCGCGGCGCCGCCAACGCGATGGCGCTGGCCGATTCCGCACTGCTCGCGCGCGGCGTCTACACGGGAAGCGCGGGCAACATGGCGCAGGGTGTTGCGTTCGCTGCCCGCCGGCTCGGGGTGCCCTGCCGCGTGGTGGTGCCCGAAACCGCGCCGCGCACGAAGCTGGACGCGATCGCGCGGCTCGGCGCCACGGCCGCACCGCTCCCGTTCGAGGAGTGGTGGAGCGTCCTGCGCGACCACGGTCACCCGGCCGAGGAAGGGCACTTCGTCCACCCGGTCAGCGACCCCGCGGTCATCGCCGGGAACGGCACGATCGGCCTCGAAATCGTCGAGGAGCTCCCCGAGGTCGGCGCCGTGGTGGTGCCGTACGGGGGCGGTGGGCTCTCTTGCGGGATCGCCGCGGCGCTGAAGGAGCTGGCGCCGGGTGTCCCCGTCTTTGCGGCGGAGGTGGAGACCGCAGCGCCCTTCGCCGCGTCGCTCGAGGCCGGGCGGCCCGTCGAGGTGGAGTACCACCGCTCCTTCGTCGACGGGATCGGCTCGACCAGCATGCTCCGTGAGATGTGGCCGCTGGCGAGCTCGCTGCTCGCCGGGTCGCTGGTGGTCTCGATCGAAGAGGTGTGCACGGCGATCCGGTTGCTCGCCGGGACATCGCACGTCGTCTCGGAGGGGGCCGGCAGCGCGGGGGTGGCAGCCGTGCTGGGGGGCGTTCCCGGTGTGATCGACGGTCCGGTGGTCGCGGTCGTGTCGGGCGGCAACATCGACCCGCATGTCTTCCAGGCCATCATGGAGGGGCGTTCGCCGTGACTTCACTCATGCCATAGGTTGCCCGTCGGCTGTTCATCCGCGTGCCGCCTTCGGCAATAGTTAACATTCTTGTTAAGTATCTAATCACAGCAGAGGCCCGAATGACCGCAGCAACGACAACCCGGCATCCCCGGGGGCTGATGACGCTCTTCTTCACGGAGATGTGGGAGCGCTTCTCCTACTACGGGATGCGCGCGCTCCTGATCCTGTACCTGGCGGAGGCCACGATCGGCCAGAACCCGGGAATGGGACTCGATGTCGCGACCTCCGGCGCCATCTACGGCCTCTACACCGGACTCGTCTACCTGCTGGGCCTGCCGGGGGGGTGGGTCGCGGACCAGCTGTGGGGACAGCGCAAGGCCGTCTTCGTAGGGGGCTGCATCATCGCGGCCGGGCACTTCAGCATGGCCGTGCCCAACGACTTCAACTTCTTCCTGGGCCTCATCCTGATCGTCATCGGGACGGGGCTGCTGAAACCCAACGTCAGTTCGGTGGTCGCGGACCTGTATCCGGAAGGTGGAGCGAGGCGCGACGCGGGGTTCTCCATCTTCTACATGGGGATCAACGTCGGGGCACTCGCGGGGCCCCTGATCTGCGGCTGGCTGGGGCAGAACTGGAACTGGCACTGGGGATTCTCGGCCGCGGGCTTCGGGATGGTGCTCGGACTGATTCAATTCCGGCGCGGATACGGCCGCCTGGGGGATGCGGGCGTGCTTCGCACCGACCGGACGCCGGAGCAGGTCGCCAGCCTGAGCCGCCGCTTCTTCGGTGGCTGCGCGGCGCTGGCGGCCGCGCTGGTCGCTTTCGGCTACCTGGTATCGAGCGGGGCGATCCCGATCACTCTCACGGATATCGCGGAGGGCCTGGCCGCGGTGATCATGATCGTCGTGGTCGTGTACTTCGTCTACCTGATGGGATTCGGCGGGCACAACGACGTCGAAAAGAAGAAGATCGTCGCAATCTTCTGGTTCGCGCTGCTGGCCGTGATCTTCTGGTCGGGCTTCGAGCAGGCGGGTTCGTCGCTGAACCTCTTCGCCGAGAACTACACGGACCGCACGATCGGATCGTGGAGCTACCCGGCGTCATGGCTGCAGTCCGTGAACGCCTTCTTCATCGTCTGCCTGGCGCCGGTCTTCGGTTGGCTGTGGGTGTGGCTGGCGAACCGCAACGCCAATCCGTCGACGGCGGTCAAGTTCGCGCTGGGACTGCTGGGTCTCGCCGCCGGCTTCTTCGTGATCGCGTGGGGCGCGGCCAACGCGACGCCCGAATCGCCGGTCTCGGCATCGTGGCTCATCGTCATGTACTTCCTGCACACGGTCGGGGAGCTGGCGCTGTCGCCGGTGGGTCTGTCGGCGGTCACCAAACTCGCTCCGCCCAGCCGCATCAGTCAGATGATGGGGCTGTGGTTCGTGGCGACGTCCCTGGGCAACGTGGTGGCGGGGCTGGTGGCCGGAAGGCTGGAGGCGCTGGAGCCGTCGCCGCTCTTCTTCGCGGTGACGACGATCATCGGCTCGGCCGGCTTCGTGGCGCTGCTCGCGAGCCCCTTCATCAAGCGGCTGATGGGGGACGTGAAGTAGGACTTCAGACGCTCGTGCAAGCGCGCAGCGGCGCGGCGAGGGCGGCGCTGCGCCGGGCGTCTACCTGTCCAGGCGCAGCTCCCGGAAGATGTCCCAGGGGATGGTCCGGGACTGATCGCCGTTGGTGACGACGACGCCGCGGTTGGCGCTGTCGACGTCGTTGCTGCCGTCGAGGTCGAAGGACCGGCCATCGCGCAGGAACACGGTGCTGGCGCCGCCGTTCTTCACGATGCGGGCGATCTGCGAGAATTCGACGGCGAATTCGACGCCGTTGTTCCACCCGTTGAGCAGCTCCCAGCTCGCGTATTCGTCGCGGTCCCACTTGATGTCGCCGGAGAGAGTGGCGCCGGTTGCGGTGACGACCGTGCCGCGCAGGGGACGACCGCCGTCGAAGTCGCGCCACGACGCCTCGGATTCAGGAGTGTGGAAGCGGACGCGAGAGAAATAGTCCCACGGAACCTTGACCTGGCCCAGCGCCGGGTCCGAGACGGTGATGCCGCGGTTGGTGTTGTCGACGTCGTTGGAGCCGAACAGCGTGACCCGCTCCCCCGAATGGAGATCGACGTGGGCGCCGACGGGCCCGTACTGCCGGATCTCGCGGATGGCCCCGAAGGGGATCTCGTAGGAGACTTCCGCGCCCTGCACCTGCGCTTCGCCGTCGAGGATGTCCGAGGTGTAGATCTCGTCGACATCCCATGCGATGTGGCCGGTGAACTCGATCCCGCGGCCCGTGGTGAGCGTCCCGTACAGCCTGCCCTCGGCGGGGCGGGCGCTCGCGGGCGCGGGGTGGAGGTCGATCTGGCGGACATCGCGCCACTTCAGGTCGGCCTGGCCCCCTCCGGCGAGGTCGACGACCAGTGCCCGCATCGAACGCCCGAGGTCGGTGGATTCTCCCTGCATGCCGATGGTCTGTCCGGACCGCAGGTGGAAGAGCGCCTGGTTGCTTCCGACCGGCACGATGCGCTCGACGTGGCCGAAGCGGACCCCCGACTGCCCGCGATAGCCGCGGTCCAGCTTGGTGGCGTCCAGCAGGTCGCTCCAGCTGCCCTCGTTGCGGTCCCAGCGCAGAAATCCCTCGTGGGCGCGGCCGTTCCGGTCGATCACCGTCCCGTACAGCCGGTTCGCCCCGGACAGGTGCTCGACCACCTCGTAGCTTCGCACCGGTGCCGCCACGGTGCGGTAGGTGATGTGCGAAGCCCTGCCGATCCCGCCGGCCAGCGCCACCGTAGCGACGATGGCCGCCACGGCCGAGCCGGCGATCAGGGCGCCGTTCCTCAGGTCTTCGTTCAATTGCCGCGAGTGCCTCATGTCAATCCTCCCTGGATCCTGCGTGTCCCGGTACTGATAACAACATACGGTCACAGGCGCGAATCGTGTCGGTCTTGTCCCCAAAACGGAATCAGATAGCTTGGAAGACGATGAACAAGGCCCCCAGCGGTCGATCCACCCCGGGAAAGACACGGTAACCCTCGTCCATGTCGATGTGGAGCAAGATATTCGGCGGGTCCGCACGCCCGGATAAGGTCGACTACTACGAAGAAGCGCTGGCCCTCTCCAGGGAGGGCAAGTTTCACGAGGCCCTCACGTCCCTGAGGCTGGCGCTGAAGGAGTCGCCCGGCGACCCCATCGTCCTTCAGCAGATTGCGATCGCCTACACGCGCATGGGCATGGACTCGGAGGCGCTGAAGACCTACCGGCACGTCCTGGACAGGAACCCGCACGCACCCGGGGCGCACTACGGGATCGCCTTCATCCTCAGGCGCCAGGGGAAACAGGCCGAGGCGGTCGAGCACCTCGAGGCCTTTCTGGCGGGGGACCCCCCGGAACCGGATGCCGACGAGCATATCGCGTACGCCAGACGGGCTCTCGATGAAATCCAGGGGAATGCGGGCGCGGACGGCGACGAGTTCTGACCCTTCTGCGGGGGGATGATTGAAAGGTGAATGCGGACAAGCAGGTTCGACTTGCCTGGACCGGTTCCGGCCTCGTCTTCGACGGCGGTCCCGTGGACGGTCCCCAGATCATTGTGGACGGGGACTCGGCGACCGGTCCCTCTCCCATGGAACTCGTGCTCCTGGCCGTGGCGGCGTGCATGGCCATCGACGTACGGGTGATACTCCGGAAGGGCCGGGTCCATTTCGACAGCCTGGACGTGGAGGCCTCCGGCGCCAGGCGAGCCAATCCGCCGCAGCACTACGAAGGTCTGCGTCTCGTCTTCAGGGTTACCGGGGTGGCGCCGGAAAGCCGGCCCAAGGTCGAGCGCGCCATCGAACTGTCGCGTGAGAAGTACTGTTCCGTCATGTTCTCCCTGAGGCAGGACATTCCGGTTGAAATCGTCATTGAAGGGGGATAGGCCCGTGTCCGACACCGTTCATTACTACGCGAACAAGGCCGATGTCCCGACGGGGACGCTGGTCGACCTCTTCCTGCGGGCCGTGGACCGTCTCGGCGACCGGGTCGCCTACAACGTCACGGGCGAGGGAGCGCGCACCTACACCTACGAGCAGGTCCGGGACGTGGCGCGGCAGGGAGCGGCGGCGCTGGCCCGATCCGGCGTACACCCCGGCGACCGGGCGGCCATCCTCTCGGAGAACCGGGTGGAGTGGCCGCTGGCCGATTGGTCCTGCCTGTGCGCGGGCGTGGTGGACGTACCCATCTACAGCACGCTGCCCGCCGCGCAGGTCGCGTACATCCTGGAGGATTCGGGAGCCTCGCTCGTCTTCGCTTCGGATGCGGAGCAGCTCGAAAAGGTGCGCGAGGCCACCTCCGGATCCGGTCGCGACATCGAGATCGTGGTCTTCGACGAGGATGCCGCGGGAGACGGAGCGGTCGGGTGGGAGGAGTTCCTGGCACGGGGTGATGACGCCACCCTCGACGACTTCCTTGCAGGGGCGCGGAGAGCCGGCCCGGAGGACCTGGCCACGCTGATCTATACGTCGGGGACGACCGGGACGCCGAAGGGCGTGATGCTGACGCACAACAACGTGGCGTCCAACATCTGGGCCTGCGAACAGATGCTCCCCGTCAGCGCCGAAGACTCCAGCCTTTCGTTCCTCCCGCTTTCACATGTGCTGCAGCGCGCGGTGGACTACCTCTTCTTTTCGAGCGGGTGCACCATCACCCACGGGTCGATCGACACCGTCGCGGCCGACATGAGGGAATTGAAGCCGACGGTGCTGGTGTCGGTTCCACGACTCTACGAGAAGGTCTACCAGAAGGTGCTCGACGCCGGCGGGGCGAAGGGCAAGCTGGTCGCCTGGGCCATCGACATTGCGAGGCGCGCGGCGCTGTGCCGGGAGAAGGGTGAGGACCTGCCCTCGTCGCTCCAGTGGAAATACTCCATCGCGGATCGCATCGTATTTTCGAAGCTGCGGGCCGGGATCGGCGGCCGGCTGCGGTACTTCGTGAGCGGCGGCGCGGCGCTTGCGCCCGATATCAACCGCTTCTTCCTGGGTGCGGGGATCACGATTCTGGAGGGCTACGGACTCAGCGAGACGTCGCCTGTCACGAACGTGAACACCGAGGAGGACTTCAGGATCGGTACCGTGGGGCGTCCGGTGCCGGGGACCGAGGTCCGGATCGCGGACGACGGCGAGATCCTGATTCGCGGGCCGCAGGTCATGAAGGGCTACTACGGGCTGGAGGAGTTGACGAGCGAGGTGATCGCGGACGACGGCTGGTTCAGCACCGGAGACATCGGCGAGCTCAGCAGCGACGGTTTCCTCAAGATCACCGACCGCAAGAAGGACCTGATCAAGACCTCGGGCGGGAAGTACGTGGCGCCCCAGGCGATCGAGAACCTGCTCAAGAAGAGCGCGTTCGTGGACCAGGCGGTCGTGATCGGCGAAGGGCGGAAGTTCTGCTCGGTGCTGGTTGTCCCCGCCTTCGAGAAGCTCCAGGCGTGGGCGGTCGAGGAAGGGATCGGTGCATCGGATGACGAGGCGCTGCTCGCCGACTCCACCTGCCAGGAGCACCTGCGGGAACAGTTCTTCGCCGAGCTGCGCGATCTTGCCAGCTTCGAGACGCCGAAAAAGGTCGGTCTCCTGGCCGAGCCGTTCACTGTCGACAACGGGATGCTCACGCCCACGCAGAAGGTGAAGCGCACCGTCGTGGCCGGGCGTTACGCGGAGCTGATCGAGTCGTTCTACCATCGGGACTCGGTCGAACGCACGATGTTCGTCGCCTCCGGCTGAAGCGTGAAGTCGAGCGGGTCCGGCGATGATGCCTCCGCGGCGGGCGGCGGAAGCGATGTCGTCACGGTGCTGATGACGGCGCCGGGGATCGCCGAGGCGGAAGCGGTCGTTCGGCGCCTCGTCGAGGAGCGGCTGGCCGCTTGCGGGAACATCCTCCCCGGTGCGGTGAGTATCTATCAGTGGGAGGGAAAGGTACAGCGCGACGAGGAGTCGGTCGTCATTCTCAAGACGGTTCGGGGCCTGCTTCCGGGGATGCTGGCGCGGGCGGAGCAACTCCACCCGTACGATGTGCCCGAATTGCTCGTGCATGATGTAGTGGACGGCGCCGGTGCCTACCTGGAGTGGGTCCGGCGCGAATGCCGCCCGCAGCGGCTGGAACGCAAGGATGATTGACCGCCTGAAGTCCTTCTTCGCCCGCGAAATGGCGGTCGGGGCGGAGGAGCCGGATGCGCATCGCGCCGCCGAGAGACTGCGGGTGGCGGCCTGTGCGCTGCTGCTCGAGGTGGCCCATGCCGACGACTTCTTCAGCACCGGCGAACGTAAGCACCTGCGGGCGCTGGTCCGGCGGCACTTCGGGCTGAAGCGGGAAGCCGCCGACGAACTGATCGCGCTCGCCGAGGACGAGCGGGGGCGGAGCGTCGACCTCTGGGGGTTCACCAACCTGATCAACGCCAGCTATTCCACCGGCCAGAAGATGGTGCTTGCCGAGGCGATGTGGGGCATCGTGCTGGCGGACGGCGAACTGGCCAACCGGGAGGACTACCTGATGCGAAAGATCTCGCACCTGATCGGACTCAGGTCCGGCTACCTGGCCGAGGCCAGAAGGCGTCACGACGCAGTGGGGCCGGGGACCGTGGAACCGGAGAGCGCGTCATGTCCCTCCTGATCCAGATTCTCGTCGGGCTGGTCGCGGTCGCACTGGGCATCTTCCTGGGCATGCCCGGCAAGCAGCCGGACGAGGAAGCGGACGGCGCGGGGGGCAGGCGCATCGGGGCGCACGGCGAAAAAAAGGTCCGGGAGCTGGAGAACGCCCTCGGCCGGGCTGCGCGCCGAAGCAAGGGGGCAAAGCGCTACTTCACCCCGCTCGATCTGCTCAGGCGGGATCGGCGCGCGTCGGAGCGGCGGCGCACGCGCAGGCACTTCAAGACGGTGGCTCCTTCGCGGAGGAAGCGCTAGTGTCCCGTCCCGGCGAGCGCAGCGGACCAGCGCGGATGTATCGGTGCTCGAATAGCCGAGAAATCTCCGGGACAGGACACTACCCCATCAGGTAGTTGATCACGACCAGGATGCAGCCGATGAAGGCGCCGAGGGCGTAGCCCAGGTAGACGATCGTGCGGAGTTCCCGGTCGGTGACCTTGCGGACGAGTTCCTCCATCCGCGCCACGGGGAAGTCGCGGACCTTTTCCTCCACCCTGCGGGCGACGTCGAGCTTGGCGACGACGGCAGGGATCTGGGACTGCATCCAGAGCCACAGAGGATCGCCGACGGCGCTCTGGATGCTTCGGGCGGCGTTCGCGGGGAGCCATCTGGCCGGCCGCCCGATCGGGCGTTCCAGGACCGTGGCGGCGATGCGGCGGGCCGCCTCGCGGTAGACGGTGCCGGCGACGTCGCTTCTTGCCGCCGTAACGACCCACTCCGAAACGCGCTCCGGCGGGATGTCGTCGATCAACTCCGCCCAGGTCTGCTTCGACGCCCGGCTCAGCGCGGCTTCCACCCGCTCGCGTACGAAGTCCCGGGCGGCGGGTTCCCGCACGAGCTCGACGAGCCACGACGAGATCGTGCCCGACGCCTCGACCACCTCGGGATCGCCCGGATGTCCCAGCACGTCCGTCACGGGACGGTCGAGGAGGTCCTCGATCGCGTCGTGGATGTTCCTGCCCAGCGCGGCCTCGACTCTGCGCTCCCTGAAGAGAACGGCAATCCGTTCGGCTCCTTGCACCTGAATGGTGTTGACGACCTTCTTCACGGCGTCGCCCGAGAGGACCATCTTGGCCACCAGCTTCTTATGGAAGTGGAGATCCTCCATGAAACGGTCCAGCACGTCCTGAATGGCCTTCTCGAAGCGCCCGCGGGCGCCGGGATCCTCGAGCACCTTGCCCATGCGCTGGATCGCGAGGGGCACGAAGTCGGCGATGGCGTGCTGGAGCGTGCCGGTCACGCCGGGAGGGAGCAGGTCGCGGATGGTGAGGGACGGGATCAGGAGACGGTCGGCGGCGTGCTCCACGTATTCGGCCACGGTCCGCTGGAACTTCTCGCTCTCGGCCGCGTTGGCGACCCACTGTTCGGCCGCCCCGGCGACGCTCGCTTCGCGCGACGGCGTGAGGATGTCCGATACCGGCTGGTCCGCCAGGTAGTCGGTAAGGGTAGCCGCCCTGCGCTCGACGGCCTCCTCGAAGGCCTCGGATTCGATGTGCCTCTCGATTCTGGAGATGGCGTGCTCCAGCACCTCGTCGACGATGGGGGCCGCGCCGGCCATCACCTCCGGGCCGAGGACCTCGCTCAGGGAGCCGCGCTCCACCTCGAGCAGCTCGTGGAGGAAGCGCTCCAGCCCTTCGTCGAACGCTTCCCGGAACTCGGGCTCGGCGAACACGCGGGTGAGGTCCTCTTCCGTGAGGAGACGGTTGCCGACCGCGTTGCCTATGGCGCGCGCGAGCCGGGCCTGGTTCTTGGGGACCGCGCCCTGGAGCAGCCGCACCCGCCAACGCCACAGGGTCGGGGGGCGGTGGGGGTGGAAGAGCATCCAGATGGCTACCGTGTTGGTGAGGCCGCCGGCCAGCGCACCCATGACGATCGACACGATGGCACGCAGGAGCACGTCGTTCATCGGCTGCGTCCGGTCACCGCTGCAGGTGGCGGAGGAAGCCGATCACCTCGATCCGCTCGGAATCGATGGTGACGGATCCCGTGATTTCATACACGCCGAGGGCGGGCAGGCGCGCGCCGGTTCCCCGCATCGTATGCTGGTGGGAGCTCACGGCTTCGAGTCGGCCGGTCAGTTCGGGGTCGGTCGCCGAGATGGTCCATACCACCGGGATATCGCGGCGGGCCCGCTCGAAGGTATAGAGTTCCGGCCAGGCTACTTCGACTTCGGGCCACGAATAGGTGGCGGTATCGAGCCGTGCCCAGGCGCGGTATGGATCGGACCCTTCGGAATCGGCGAAGAGCAGCTGGAAGCGGGGGCCCCCGGTCAGCAGAGCCAGTTCGGTGACCTCGTCGACTTCGTTCGGTCTGGCGGTCAGGGCATCGAGTACGAGACCGCTCGTCTCTACCCCGGCGAGGCGCGAAGTCCCGTTCAGCAAACGGTATGTCTCTCCCCGCTGACCGCCCCACTCCGCGATGACTTCGCCCATTCGCACCGACAGATCGCGCACGCCCTCCTGGAAGTAGATCTCCTGCAGCGCGTCGTCCATCCCGACGATCAGCCTCGCAGATCCGCGCGGCACGATCCGCCACGGAGAGCGGGTCGTTTCGGTCGACCAATCGTCCTCGACGAAGAGACGCCATTCCCCGGCCCGCCCAAGCCAGCCGCGCGTGGAGCGCAGGATCCGGTCGGGTTCGACCCGGTTCGCGAATTCCCAGGGCACGAACATCGACGAATCCCGCGAGGCGGCGACGAAAGCCACCGTCCGGCGATATGTCGTGCCCGCCGTCCCCGGTTCGACCTCCGGCCGAGGGGACGCGCCGGGATGGCCGGGGGTCTGCGCGGGCCTGTCCTCGACCGGGTCACCGGCGCAGGACGCCAGCAGAAGAGCGACGAGCACTGCATGCGCGGCCTGGGCCGAGGACACGCTGCTAGTGTCCTGTCCCGGAAATGTCTCGGCTATTCGAGCACCGATGCATCCGTGCTGGACCGCTACGCTCGCCGCGCCGCATTGTCACGTGTACATTACATTTGGTCATGTTGTCTTTACGTTTCTATCTTCGGGGCTCCGCTCTGCGTTGCTCTTCGGACGAATAGCGGTGCTGTTCGTCTCTCAGAGCGCCTTGCCAGCCCAGCAGGTGGTCGCATGCTCGCAATCCGTTGTGGGTATTGAACTTGTGAGTCTGGCAGGCCCGATTCCCGCCAATTGACTCCCGCCGATTGGCGGCCTCAGGCGTGAGACCGCCGACGAGCTTCCAGAGCCGTCCGAAGCTGTCCCGCATCCGGGCGCTGGTAGCATTCAAGCACCGTCTTGGCGGTCTTCCAGCCGCCCAGCTCGCAGAGCACCTTCAGCGGCTGGTCCATCAGGTCGCTCGCGAACTTCCGCCTCAGCGAATGCCAGCCTCTTCCGGGCATCGGCTCCAGACCCGCAAGAATCTGGGCCTTGCTCCACCAAGCGTGCAACCGGGCAGCCCCGAGACACGCCAGCGGATTCCTGGGCGCGGGCAGCACCGGTGCTTCTCCGATTCCGGGGTTCCTTCTCCGGGCCTCGTCGAGAGCGGCGAGCGCGTCGCCCGTGACGGGCGTGGCGTGTTCGTGGCCCGACTTGTCGTGTTCGGCACGCCAGAGGATCGTCCCGCCCTCGATGTCGATGTCGCACCACCGAAGCTGGAACTCGCCGGGGCGATCCGGGACCGGGAGGACCTGGTCGAGGGCTGGCGCGAGGATCTCGACCGGCATCACAGGGACGAGCGGGCGGAGTTGGGCAAGGCACACGGCGAGCGCGCCCGGGAGATCGAGCGCGGTTGGAGCAAGTTCTATCGAAGTAGGCTGGTGGACGCGGAGCGGAGCGCATGGGCCGTGCGGGAGACGATGAGGGAGCGCCAAGAGACGGGGGAGCGGAAGAGCCGCCCGAGCATCATCATCCCCATTCCCCGGCCTCGCCGGCCCAGAGACCCCGAGTGTGGCGGCGGAGGGTTCGAGCGATGACCTTCATGTCGCGAGATGGCCTTCCCGCAGGGATGAGTCGACTTTTTCGTGCGTCGGCGGGAGGTCATGGGGACATGGTCACACACCACTTTAGGGACGCCGCTGACGATGACTGACGGGGAGTGTGCCAAAGCTGTCGCGTGGGTACAGGAACACTTCGCGTGGCAACTTGACACGACTGCGTACGGCCCGTGGGAGATGCCCGAGGAAGCCGACGTTTCGGAGGCGCTCCGAGACTTCTATCGACGCGGGCGACCTTCGGTTGCAGAGCAGATGGACGCCCGCTCCCGGGTTGTGTGCGTGGCGGCCGATTTGCGTGACGGCCGGATGGACATCGAGGAAGTAATCGAGAAAGCCAAGACGTCGCGGGTACACTGGGACGGGTTGACGCTCCTTTCCCAATGGCACTTGCTCAACCCAGCGAAGTTCGGCCCGCTCCGCCCTCAATTGAGTGCTTGGGTTGCCAGGGTACTCGGGGACATGATGCTGAACCCGAAACTGGTGAGGCCATCCCCCCGTGGCGCTCCCCGAAAGTCTGGCCGGAACGGGGTCATCGTGGGGGCCATCACGTGGGTCATCCGGCAGTTCGACCTCCCGGCGGAACGGCGGAATCGCGAAGGGCCACGGCAATGCTGCGCCGAGGGGGGGTCGGCGTGCGATGTCGTGGGCAAGGCGCTGACCGATGTGACGTACGGGCAGGTCCGGCGTATCTGGGAGAATCGCCAGCAATAAACCCGCGCAATAAGTGCGCCGTGACGGGCTCCGGTCGCTTGTCTACCGTCTCTCCACGCGCGACGCTAGTCGGAGGCACGGCGCGGGATTCCGCCGAGCCCACGAAGCGGGTGCTTTGGGAGAAGTGAAGCGCGGGCCGCCGTGGGGGCAACCACGACGACCCGCTGAAAAAGAGGGGCCGGTGCAGTTTGGGCGCTGCCGCCGGATTCGCGAATCCGGTCGCGGGGGTTCGATTCCCCACGGCTCCACTCTCTTTGTTCTCACGATGTCCAACAAGTTGGACGATGGGCTCAATGGCCGGTTGCCGCAAGGGAAGGAGGCTAACAGGTAGCGACAGCTCTCCCCCGGACACATGGGGAATCAAGATGCCGTGGCCGAAGGGCTGACACCATCATTTCGAGTACCCTGCCAGTGTTCTCGCCTTCTTAATTCTGCCGAAGGAGGCGAGGACGCTGGCACGTTCAAGAAATGGCTTCCACGGCCCCTCCTCGTTTCCGATTTCAGAAGCCGGAGGGGTAGCGATTCCCATTTCCTCCAGGTGGCCGCCGATCACCCGGATTTCCGAATAGTGGTGTGGGTTGCTGGTGAGTTGAGAAAGGCGGTAGAGTTCCTGCTCCATCGACCGAAATCGGTCTCTGTCACTTGGCATCGTGGCCCCGCGCCTCCGGTCCAACCAGCGCGGATACACGTAGAGCGCCATAATGGGTACTCCAACGACGATGCTGACGAAGCGGACCCATTGGGGATCGAGCCATGCGACCCATTTGGCCCACGTCGAGAGGTCGTCGGGCATACCGGCGATTCCGATCAGCCAAACGACTGCGGCAATCATCTTGCCAACCGCCCCTGCCGCTGGCAACACTCGCTGCCGCCACGAATCGCGTTTCTGTGCCATGCGCTTCTAGCCCTTCAGCGCGGTGCGGTCAGCAACAGGGCAACGATTCGCCGGGCAGTGTCGGTGAAGTGCTGAACTTCGTGGGTACGCAGCCTCCTGCCCAGAACCTTGTGCTCCCGGTAGGACAGCCACTTCTTGAGCACTGGGTAGCCGCCGAGCCCATAGTCCCAGACGCCGGAGGGGACGTTGCGCCAGAAGGCTTCCGCGTTGAGATACACATCGAAGGTCGTCTCACCAAGGGCGGCAACGTGTTCCGCCAACGCTGCACGCTCGCCTGGTCGATAGGCACGTTCGACGATGCGGCCCTTCCCGGGCATTACGGTGTCGCCCGTTCCGAAGTGGCCCCAGCGCGCGGTTACGGCGAAGTCCTCACCCGCCATGTAGCGTCCCGCGACCGTGCTCGGCACCGCGATTCCGGGACGTAGGGGCGTCTCGACCGCGCCTGACACAGGATGTTCCGAGTCGAGTAGCGCGGCCAGCTTGCGCCCGTGCGCCGCCGACCGGGCGAGTGCTGACGCCGCTCCTTCGGCCGCGCCGTCCGGCCAACCGGGCAGAGGGATGCGCGGCCATCCCATGCGTAGCGCCCCCGCGTTGGCTTCTCGGTACGCCGGATCGTGCAGGGTAGCCAGCACGTGGTGGAACAGGTCCTCGACACCGAGGCTCAGTCGGTTGAGATACTGTTGCGCCGTCCCCGAGAGATTGGCACGACGTTCGGTACCTGTTGCCGCGCCCAAGCCCTCTTGGCGAAGCCACACCGGGATGCAAGTGGCACCACGATCCATCAAGTCGAGGCAACCGAATGGCGAGATGACTTGGGGCGGTGACCATTCCCGGCGCGGCTTCTTCTGGGCCACCAAGAATCGGTTTCCCTCGAACACATGTGTCCTGTAGTCGGCGCGCTTCTCGTCGAGCAGCTTCGTATCCTTCTCCCAATAGAGCCACCGGTTGTCGAACGGTCGATAGGCGAAGCGGATGAAACCGGATTCGTCCGGACCGCCGCGCTTAAGCAAGGCATCCCGCACGGCGCGGGCATCGAACCTCGCCGTGGACTTCATGACCTTCGGATGGCGTCGCGCGATCTCCTCATGGCTCAGGGCCGAATCGAAGTATTCGCCAACGCGTGCCCGGAGGTGGCCAAGATCGGTATCGACGAGAAATCGATCACGAGCGGTTTGCACCCCCGGAAACGAAACCGAGAACAGGTCGGGCAGGGCAGGCCAGTCGAACCAGTCGGGGCTTACCGTCGTTGGCTTGAATGGCAAGCCCAGCCGAAGATTCGGCTCAAGTGTGGAGTAGCCGGGGTCGCCAGAGTCCGGTGCGAGGCTGTCCAATAGCGCCCGCCGTCTCTCATCTGCCTTCGCTTGGTGAAAGTCGCGGTAGCAAACGTGGCCCTGCGGGCTCTCGTGGGTGCCCCTTCCAGACTTGTAGGCAAGGGTGATGTTGGTACCAACCTTGATGCCCGGCGACTTCCCTTGGACCGCAAAGACCGTCTCGCTCGTCCTCCCGTCTGGGGCGTATTCTGAAATGATGCGGTCACCATGTAGGTTGTCGATTTGGATCGCGTCGAACGCGTCGAGATACCGCTCACGCATTCCGGTGTAGGACAGCCCGTCGAGCCAAGAATAGTTGGAGATGAAGCAGACCACGCCTCGGCCGGTCTTCTCAGTGATGCGCCGCTCCGCCATGCGGAAGAACCGGACGTAGGGATCGTTCAGGCCTCGGCCCTCCGGCTTCCGTACCCGGTTCGTGGTGCGATAGGCCTCCGAAAGTTCGCGTTCCTCGTCCACCGCCATGCCCGCATAGCCATTGTAGGGCGGGTTGCCGAGGATCACCAAGATCGGGATGTCCTGCTTCACAAACTCCGCGAGATCGCGCTCGTAGCTTAGTTCGGGGAACGCCTCCAACTGCTCGGGCGGTGCTGTTGCTGCCCAGCCGGTCAGCGCGTTGGTGAGAAACACCCCGGCACGCTCCGATCCGTCCTCCGCCAGCGGCGCGCCCAGGTTTTGCATGGTGAGCCCGACCTGCAAATGCGCCACCACGAACGGCGCGGGCATGATCTCGAACCCGAACACCCTCTCGGTCGCCGCCCTCCTGACCGCCGCACCCGCAAGCGCGCCAAGGCCCTGCTCCCCGAGATTGCCAGCGATACGGCGAAGCACCTCCGCCAGATAAGCTCCCGTTCCGCAGCACGGGTCCAGCACATAGACGTTCTCCGCCGCGAGTCCTGCCGCGATGCCAAGATCGTCCTTGAGGGCACTGTCCACGCGGGCCACCATGTAGCGGACCACTTCGGTCGGCGTGTACCACACGCCCAACTGCTTGCGGAGGGCCGGGTCGAAGGCTTCGAGAAACGGCTCGTAGAAGTACGGCACCGCTTCGCCTTCGTCGAACCGCGAGAAGAACGTGGTCCGGTCCACGCGGTCGAGCGCCGCCGATGTCCAGTCCAGCACCTCGACTAGGCCGAGCGGCTTCAATCGGCCGGGATCGGCCAACTGCAGGAACAATGCTCGCAGCACCGGCGCTCGCAGGTGCCACACCTCCGCGCGCCACCTGAACCGCCGCGGGCCGTTCTTCTTCTGCTCGTGGCGGGACCACAGCACCCATGCGGAGAAAATGCCGTAGAACAGCGTCTGGATCAGGGTCGAACGGAAGAAGCGCTCCCCGCGCTCCCCCTCGAACCGAATCCCGAGCGCTTCCTCCATCGCCGAGCGTACGGCGAGAAGCGATGAAACGTCCCCCGCCGTCTCGACGCGGGCCAAACCATCGCGGGCGTAGGACGCCAGCAGCCACGCCAAGTCCTTCGGTTCGGCCAAGGCGGCGCGGTGCGAAAGCACTCGGGCAAGATACTCGCCGAGGCCCGCGCCGACCTCGCGGGCGAAGGCGCGGGGAGTCTCCAGCTTGCCCCAGAACTCGTCGGCGTCATCAGCCAAGCGGTAGGTTTCGAGCCTGGCGGGGCCTCCCACCCCGTTCGCGCCCACCAAGACGAAGTCCCGTAGATTCGTGACCAACACCAGACGGTAGCGTTCCCAATAGCGGCTGACCTGATCGGATTCCGCAGTCAACCATGCATCGTCGCCAACGCCCTTGACCTCGACGACGCCACGCGCGGGAACCTGCCCCGGCCTCGGACGGCCCTTTTGAACCTGCCTTGCTGTGTAAAGGGCAAGGTCGGGATGGCCAGCCCCCTGATCCGCCAGTTCCTGAACGCAGAACACCTTGGGCTTGAGCGTGGCCCCGACGGCGCGCAACAGGCCCTCAAGTGCCGGATAGTACGAGCGTTCCCCCGTCGCGCCGCCGGATGCGCGCACGCGGCGGAGATCGGCGAAGTAAGCCTCTACTGCGGCGACCAGCTTCTTGGTCGGTCCGGCCATGGTGTCCTTTTCTGAGAGTCGGGCACGCCGTCGGCTCACGGCGCGGTCACGTGACTCCGGAAAGATACATCACGTACGGGTTCGCGGCGGCATCCAACCCGAAGCCCGGTCCGAAGCAGCCGAGTCCGCGGCCGCAACCGCCGAAACCCGGACCGTCCCTGGCGCAAGCACCTCCGCGCCGACTCCCGACAGGCCATCGCGCGCAGGGAACGCCGCGATGCGTGAACCTAGACCGGCGGAATGCGCGCGACGACGCTGCTCCCGCCGCTTCGGCGTCGGTCCCCCCGGCCCTTGGGACGGTCCCCGACCGTCCCTCGCGCCGGGGTCGAACACCCCTTCCCAACCCGGACGGCAGGAGGATCTGTGGGAATCCCAGCGTCGAGGCATTTATTTTTTCCTCTGAGGTAACGGACACTGATGAGTGCTGACGCGAGAAGAGAGGCACCCCGTGTGGCAGATGGGAAACAGTCGCTGGCGATCTCATGCTGGTGGCTCGGCAGGTAGCGCATGATGTCGGCAGACGTATGGGCGGTCATCGGCGTCGGCGTTGCGATTCTCGGCATTGGAGGGATTGCGTACCGGGAGCTTCGTAGCGACATCCGTGGCCTTCGGGGCGACGTGTCCAATCTGCGTGAACGAGTAGCCAAGCTTGAGGGACGGTTCGAAGGACCCAGCTACAGCCAGATGCTCCAGTCGGGAGGAGACCAGAATGCAGGACCCTAACGACGCGATCCTGAGCGAACTGACCATCGCCGAGTGGTTTGAAGCGTTCCGGCACATCACCGCCCCCGCCGTGGGGAAGCGAGGTCCTATCCGACCGGGCTCCGGAGTCTCCGACATGGTGCCCGGACCCTACCCGGATTGGCACTACGTAGCGCTCGCGTTGCGGAAGCTCCTCGAAACGGTCGACGAGCAGAAGTCACAGATCGAAAAGCTTGTCAGGCGCGTTGAAACCCTTGAACAAACGAAGTAGCCCGCCGCCAAGGTTCGAGCTCGTCGATCTGGATACGGCCGGCACTCCCCAAACCGTTCGTCAACCACCGACCTCAAAGCCCTACGGCCCCATCTGGGGACTCCCGCCAACCTGTTGCGATTTTCCCGCCATTTCAGCATGAGAGAGTCAGCCGTGGCTCAACGGCAAGAACGGCAGATCGTGCAGCCCTAGTTGAGCTTACGTGACTTCTTGCCGTGATTCACACCTCAGACAACCTGCCAGCCCGGCGCCTCGGCACTCTCGTTAGCACGCGACCTTCCGGGACGGGACACTAGGAGTCCGCCGTCTCGGACGGGTAGGCGGATCCGGAATCCAGCAGCTGTTCCGGACGCACGCCGAGCATGCGATCCAGCGCTTCGATGAGGCGGCGGAGACGCCGCGGGTTGGTCTCGCCGTTGACGGTCTCGTCCGTGGCGATGACGGAGACATCCAGGCAGGTCTGGGCGTTTGCGTCCAACCCGATCGAGATCATGGCCCTGGCAGGGGCGGGCCGCCACATGTTGCGCACTCGAGCCTCGATTACACCAAGATGCTCGTCCTTGTACGCGACCCTCCAGCCGCGGAGCCTGCCCGAGGTCAAGGTCACGAGCGCCTGCCAGATCGTGCCGAAGGGAATCGCATACGTCCGTCCTCTCAATTCCGCATCGACGGAATCCATGCCGTCGCGCTTTGCCTGCCTGGTGGGTGCCTTCGACATTCTCGCTTCTGCGGCTCGACAGTGGATCTTGTCAGAGTGGGCCTCCGATCTGCCGGGAGCGCCGACTCAAGGCTCGAATCCAAAGCTGTAGCAGGCACATGCCCCCGGTCAACCGAGGCGCGAGACCGCTATCTTCAGTCATGACCTCACTGCCGCGCGGAGCAGGCGACGATCGGCGCGCCAGGGCCGCCGGCCCGAACCATGAGCGCACCCCGCATCCATGAAAGCCGTCATTCCTCTCGCGGGAAAGGGAACCCGGCTCCGGCCGCATACCCACCTGATCCCCAAGCCGCTCGTGCGCGTCGCCGGCAAACCCGTCCTCGATTACATCCTGGACGACCTGCTCGAGGCGGGGGTCGACGAGATTGTCTTCGTGGTGGGGCACCTCGAAGGATCGATTCGCGCGCACATCGCGGAGAGGTACCCGCAGGTGATCGCGCGCTACGTCGTGCAGGAGGTGCAGGACGGCACGGCGGGCGCCATCGGGCTGGCCGAGCCGTGGGCCGATGACGAGTTGCTGATCGTCTTCGCCGACACGCTGTTCGACGCCGATCTGGGGCTGGTGCGGACGCTGGATCCGGGCAGGGCGGGCGTGATCTGGGCCAGGGAGGTGGACGACTACGAGCGCTACGGCGTCATCGTGACCGATCCCTCCGGCGACATGCGGCGCATCGTGGAGAAGCCGCGCGAGCCCGTTTCCCGGCTGGCCAACATCGGACTCTACTACATCAGGGACCATGAACTCCTCTTCGAGGGCATACGGCACACCCTGGCGGCCGGGCCCGCGCCCTCCGGGGAGTTCTACCTCACCGACGCCTTTCAGTACATGGTCGATGCGGGGGCACGGATCGCCACGGCACCGGTGGGGACGTGGCTCGACGCCGGAAACGTCGGGGCGGTGCTGGACGCGAACCGCCATCTGGTCGCGGCGGGACGCGGAGGCGTGGCGAAGTCCGCGCGCGTGGAGGACTCCGCCGTGTCGCCCGTGTCGCGGATCGAGGACGGCGCGTGCGTGACCGGGTGCCGGATTGGCGATAACGTTACGGTGGAGGCCGGAGCCCGCGTGAGTGATTCCGTACTCACGGACACGATCGTGGGGGGCGGGGCGACGGTGGCGGGATGCCGACTCCGGCGGTCCATTGTCGGGAGCGGCGCGGTGGTGCGGGATTTCGACGGGTCGCTCAGCATCGTTGACCATTCGGAAGTATGTGCGGGGTGTCCAGATGGATGAGAGCCGACTGATCCATGACTGGAATGTGGAGGAGTTCGACACGCTGGCCTGGGGCCGGCACGTGGAGCTCGACGACGAGACCCTGAGGGACGGCCTGCAGTCGCCCTCGGCCATCGACCCTCCCATCGCAACCAAGATCCGGCTGATCCACATGATGGACGGGCTGGGCATCCACGCGGCGGACATCGGTCTGCCCGCGGCGGGGCCCCGGGCGGTGGCGGACGTGACTCGGCTCTGCGAGGAGGTGCGGGACGCGGGGCTGTCGATCGAGGTCAACTGCGCTGCCAGGACGATCGTGTCCGATATCGAGCCCATCGTGCGGATCGCGCAGGATACCGGCGTGCCGATCGAGGTGGCCGCCTTCATCGGGAGTTCGCCCATTCGCAGGTTTGCGGAGGGATGGACGCTGGATCACATGCTCCGGACGGCCGAGGCGGCGGTGTCCTTCAGCGTGCGAGAGGGCCTGCACGTCATGTTCGTGACCGAGGACACCACCAGGGCCGACCCGGAAACGCTCAAGGCACTCTACGGGAACGCGATCGAGTGGGGGGCGCGCCGAATCTGCCTTTCGGACACCGTGGGCCACGCGACGCCCTCGGGGGTGAGAGCCCTGGTGAGGTTCGTCAAGCACGCGATCATCGGGCCGTCGGGCGAGAATGTGAAGCTCGACTGGCATGGCCACCGCGACCGCGGGCTCGGTCTGGCCAACGCGCTGGCCGCGATCGAGGGAGGGGCCGACCGGATCCACGGGACCGCCCTGGGGATCGGAGAACGCGTGGGAAACGTCGAAATGGACCTCCTGCTGGTCAATCTGGCGCTGGCCGGCGTCCACGACGCCGACCTGACGCACCTCGCCGCCTACTGCGAACTCGTCTCCCGGGAGTGCAATCTGCCGCTGCCGCTCAACTACCCGGTCCTCGGCGGAGATGCCTTCCGGACCGCGACCGGGGTCCATGCGGCGGCGATCGTCAAAGCGGAAGCCAAGGGGGCCGACTGGCTGGCTGATCGTGTCTATTCGGGGGTGCCGGCGTCGATGGTGGGCCGCGCCCAGGAGATCGAAGTGGGCCCCATGTCCGGGATTTCCAACGTTCGGTACTGGCTGGCCGGGCGGGGCTACGACGCAGACGATGCCGAACTCTGCCGGCGGATCTTCGATGTCGCGAAGGAGGGTGACCACACGCTTTCGGAGGAAGAGGTGCTCGAGATCGTAAACGAGGGCAGGCGGAGCGGTTGACTTGGCTGCCGATCGCGCCGGGTCGGGGAGCCGGGAGCCGCGGCCCCGCATCCTGGTAATCGAGGACGACCCCGGGATCAGTTCGGTTGTCGCGCACCAGCTGACCCGGGCGGGGTACCGGGTCGACACGGAAAGCGGCGGGATCGGCGGACTGAACTCCCTTCACAGGGACATCCCCGACCTGCTGATCCTCGACAGGATGCTCCCGGAACTCTCGGGAGACGAGGTGCTGGCCTCCATCCGCCGCGACCCGGCCACCCGCGGCCTGCCGGTGATCGTCATCTCTGCCAAGGGGGGGGAGATGCAGCGGATCGAGGGGCTGGAGATGGGGGCCGACGACTACGTTGCCAAGCCCTTCAGTCCGCGGGAGCTCGTGCTGCGGGTCGATGCGATCCTGCGGCGCGCCAGGGCTGACGGTGTCGCTACAACGGGGGGTGGGCGGTTCCTCGAAGTGGGCGTCCTGCGCGTGAACCTCGATGCCACGCAGGTTACGCTGGAGGGCTCGACGGTTCCGGTCACCCCGACGGAGTACAGACTGCTGAAGGTCCTGCTGGAGCGGCGGGGACAGGTGCGGACACGCGACGAGCTGTTGGGGGAGATCTGGGATACCGACCCTGAAGTCGCTGCCCGGATTCGCACCCGGACCGTTGACATGCACGTCCGGCGCCTGCGCTCCAAGCTGGGTCCGGTGGGGACGTGGATCGAAACCGTGCGGGGGGTCGGATACAGGCTTCGCGAGCGGGAATCGGCTTGAAGGCGCTTCGGGGATGAGGCTTCCGCTGAGACTTGCGACCGCGCTCGCGACCTCCGGGTGCGTGTTGGTGACCGTGGCGGCTGCGTGGTTGGCGGTGCGCGCCGCGGCGACGCAGATCATGTACTCTCAGGGACAGCAGCACCTCGCCGCGGCCGCGGAGCTCGGCGCCGGCCGATTGCGCGCCTCGGGGGGTGTCGCCCTGGACAGCATCACCAGCGCGCTTGCGCTCTCCACCGGGTACAGGGTCAGCGTGTTCGATGCGAACCAGCGCCTGGTCGCGGATTCGAACCTTGGCACCGTGGAGGCGGACGGCGGCGGGGTCGTCGCCCGTCCCGAGGTGGCGGGGGCGCTGAACCGGCTGCGGTCGTCGTCCAACCGGACCAGCGCGGTCGATGGCCGCCCCTACCTGTTCAGCGCGGTTCGATTGTATCGGGGCGGCGAGCAGGCTGTCCTGCGGCTGGGCGCCCCGGCCGAACCGATCCGCGACGCCGCGTCCCGCCTGGCCATGTGGGCCGCCTTCACGGTATTCGCCGCGGGTGCGTTAGCCGTGGTCGCGCTGGACCGCGGCGCGGGTGGCACGGTGCGGGTGCTGCGCGATATTCGTGTCCTGCTGGCCAGGATCGGGGCCAACGAGCCCCCCGGTGCGCGGGTAAGGCTGCCCCGCGTGATCGAGCTGGCGCGGGTGGCTTCGGCCGCCAACCGGGTCCGGGGCGAACTCGAGGACCAGGTCGGCCGGGTCACGCGGGAGCGGGACGAGCTGGCCCAGCTCATGGACGAGGTGGGCGAGGGGCTGATGGCGCTGACCAACGACGCCCGCGTCCTCCGCATCAATCCCGCCGCCCGGCAGCTCCTCGGGCTCACCGATGTCATACCGTTCTCGCCGGTGGGGTCGATCGTGCGCGACCCCGTTCTGCGTGACCTGCTGGAGGCGTCGGTCGTGCGCCGCGAAGGCCGCCTGGAGCTGCGGCTCGACGAGCGTGAACTGGAGGTGCGCACGAAGCGGGGCACGGACGGCGGAGCGGTGGTGCTGATCGTCGACATCACCGAGATCAGGCGGCTCGAGGCGGTCCGCGCGGATTTCGTCGCCAACGCCTCGCACGAACTCAAGACGCCGCTCACCGTGATCCGGGCTGCGGCCGAAACGGTCCTCGACGAGAGTCTGCCGAGGGACCTTCGCGGCCGGTTCCTGCGTTCCATCGAAGGCAACACCGTTCGCCTTCAGCGCCTGGTAGACGACCTGCTCGACCTCTCCAGGTATGAATCGGGGGCATGGCGCCCCGAGAAGGAGTCGTTCGCGCTGGAGGACGTGGCGCGGTCGGCCTGGACGGAGTTGTGCGACAGAGCGGCCGCCCGCGGGATCGATTTCGAGATTGCGGGGAGAGGCGAGGCGCTCGGTGACGAGGCGGCCACCTACCAGGTCTTCCGCAATCTCTTCGAGAACTCGATACGATATGTGCCCGAGGCCGAAGCGCGGATCTCGGTAGACATCGGGTCTGCCGGGAGTCGCCTGGTTGTAGCCGTGGAAGACAATGGGTCCGGGATTCCGGCCGCCGCGCTGCCCAGGATCTTCGAGCGCTTCTACCGCGTGGATGCGGCCAGGTCGCGGCAGGAGGGCGGGACGGGTCTGGGGCTGGCGATCGTTCGTCACCTGGTGTCCAGCATGGGTGGCGCGGTCGACGCCAGCAGCATCTGGGGGGCGGGCACCACGATCACCTTCACCATTCCGAGTGCAAGATGAAGTCGCGTGCCCGGTCGCTGGCGGCGGCGTGCGCGGGACCTGCCGTGCCCGCGGCGGCGCGTCCGGGACTCCCCGCGATGTCCGCGGCGGCGTGCGCAGGACTGCTTGCGGTGCTCACGGCGGCGTGCGGTGGCGGAGAGGGCGGACGGGTCGTGCGCGTCGGCGGTTCCAGCAGCCTTTATCCGCTTTCGGTCGCGGTGGCGGACGACCTCGCCGCGGCGCGGCCCGACGTGCGGATCGTGGTGGCCACGTCCGGCACTGCGGGCGGACTCCGTCGCCTGTGCGAGGGAGGTATCGACGTCTCGGGGGCTTCCAGACCGATGTCAACAGCGGAAGCGGCCCTGTGCCGCGCGGCGGGGATCGACTACCTGGCAATTCCCGTGGCAAGAGACGGCATCGCGATTGTGGTCAACGCCGCCAACACGGTGCTTGAATGTCTCACGCTCGGTGAACTGGCGCGTCTCTGGGAGCCGTCCAGTCCGGTGCGGCGGTGGAGGGATCTGCGGCCGGCACTGCCCGCGGAGACCATTCGGCTGTTCGGACCGGGGAGCGACTCCGGCACCTTCGACTTTTTCACCAACGTGGTCGTGGGCCGCCCGGGCGCGAGCCGCGTGGATTACTACCAGACCGAAGACAACAATCTCATCGCGCGAGGGATCGCGGGCGACAGGTGGGCCCTGGGATATCTCGGATCCGCCGCGACCGCCACCGATCACACCGTGCTGCGCACCGTCGCAGTCGATACGGGATTCGGCTGCGTGCTTCCGACCGGGGAGGCGGTCTCCGACGGTCGCTACAGTCCCCTGTCTCGCGACCTGTACCTGTATGTCGCCCTGGGGTCGCTCACGCGGCGCGATGTATACGACTTCGTCCACCACTATGTGGCTTCTACCGCACGCCTGAGCCGAATGACGGGATTCGTAGCGTTGCCGGCGGCGGAATACGGGCGCGGGCTCGACCTGTTGGCGCGCACGCGCGGGGAGGCGCCATGACGGCGTTTCGGTCGTCAGCGGGCGCTCCCCCAACGGATCCGCGCGAGCGCCTCATGGGCGGGCTGCTTCTCGGGTGCACGGCGCTGGCGGCGGCGGCAGCGGCGGCCGTGATCGGGGCACTCGGACTGGAGACGGTGCGGTTCTTCGCCGATGTCCCCCTTTCGCAATTCCTGGCCGACCTCGCGTGGACGCCTTCGGCCGAAGAGCCGGGTTTCGGCATTCTGCCCCTGCTCGCCGGCACGGCACAGATCGCCGGGGGCGCCACCGTCATGGCGCTGCCCGTTGCCCTGGTGCTGGCGGTCTTTCTGGAGTTCTACGCGGGGAAGCGCACTGCATCGGTCATGAACGCGGCCGTCGCCGCACTCGGTTCCGTCCCTGCGGTCGTGTACGGGTACTTTGCGCTCAACTTCGTCACCCCGGCGCTGAAGGGTGTGTGGCCCGGGCTGGAGGCTTTCAACGGGATCTCGGCCTGCCTTGTCGTGGGCCTCATGATTTTGCCCACCATCGTCGTGCTGTCCCGGGAGGCGCTGGGAGCAGTGCCCCGGTCCATTCTTCGCCAGGCTGTGGCCCTGGGTGCGACCAGGGAGCGGGCGGTGCTGCGCCTTGCGTTGCCGGCGGCCTGGCTCGGCGTCCTCGGATCGGTCGTTCTGGCAATGACGCGGGCCGTGGGTGAAACCATGATCGTAACGCTCGCCGCGGGCAATCCGACCGGCGTGAGCTGGAATCCGCTGGAAGGTGTCCGCACGCTCACGAGCTTCCTCGCGCAGGCCAGCATGGGCGATCTTGCGCCCGGCAGCATCGAGTACGGGGCCTGCTTCGCGGTCGCCGCCGTCCTGCTCCTGCTCACCTTCGGGATGCATGCGCTCGGCCGTGCACTCGTCTCCAGGGGCCATCCGGACGGCCCAGGCGGATCCCGGTCATGAGCGCCCCCGCCCGGAGCCGCGAGAACCACCGCGTCCGGCGCTGGCTGCGGGCGCTGGGCGGGGTCGCAGCGGGAATCACGTTGGCGGCCCTGGGCATGCTGGCGGTGGTGCTGCTGCTCAATGCGGGAAGAAGTCCCGATGCGGGCATTTCGGCCAGTTCCGGCCTGGTTTCGGCTTTGGCCGGGACTCTCTGGCTCGCCCTTCTCACGGCGGTGATCGCCGTGCCGGTGGGCGTCGGAGCCGCCGTCTATCTCGAGGAGTACGCTCCCCGCACGCGCGCCTGGCGCTTCCTGGCATCGGTCCTGACCAACCTCGCGGGAGTCCCGCCGGTCGTGTACGGGATCGCAGGCCTTGCGCTCTTCGTGCGGGGTATGGGCCTGGGGCCGAGCATTCTGGCGGGAGGCCTCACCCTTGCCGTGCTGACAGTCCCCAGGGTAGTCGCGAGTTCAAGAAGAGCCCTGGCGTCCGTCCCGGAATCCCTGCGCTGGAATGCCCTGGGCCTCGGGGCCACGCGGTGGCAGGTGGTGCGCGACCAGGTGCTGCGCGCGGCGGCGCCGGACATCGTCAGGGGTTGCTCCGCGGCGCTCCTGCGGGCAGTCGGGGCCGCGGCTCCGCTGCTGATCATCGGCGCGGCCGGCTTCACCACCTTCGCACCGGCGTCTCCGGGCGATCCCCTCACCGCTCTGCCGACGCAGACCTTCGCATGGACGGCCCGCCCGCAGGCCGGTTTTCCGGCTCTTGCCGCTGGAGCATCTGTCACGCTCCTTTTCGTGATGGCATTGATAGGGCTGGTTCTGTGGGATCTCCGGCGCAGGCACGGGGAGGCGCGCCGATGAGTGCGCGGGATGAGGGCACTCGCACCGCCGGGGACGGGGCTGTCCCGGTGCTGTCGGCCGAAGGGCTGACGGTCCGTTTCGGGGAGAAGACCGCGCTCTCCGACGTGTCGATCGAGATTCCGCGCGGCTCCACCGTGTCGATCATCGGGCCGGCCGGTTCCGGGAAGACTACCCTGCTGCGATCATTCAATCGGATGAACGAAGTGATCCCGGGGTCGAGCCAGGCGGGAACGATCCGGTTCGCGGGCGGGGATCTTCACTCGGCGGCGATGGATCCGGCGGAGGTCCGCCGCCGAATCGGAATGGTCTTCGAGGATGCCGCCCTGTTTCCGGGGTCCGTGTTCGACAACCTGGCATTCGGACTGCAAGCGCGGGGTGAGGAGGGGGATCTCCATGGCATTGCGGAGGTTGCCCTCCAGGCGGTCGGCCTGTGGTCGGAGGACGCCGAAATCCTGGAAGCGCGCGCCAGCGATCTGTCGGCCGAAGAGCGCCGCCGGATGTGCATCGCCCGGACGCTCGCCCTCGAGCCGGACGTACTGCTGGTCGACGAGCCCACCTCCACGCTCGATCCTGCCGCGGCCGCCCGGGTGGAATCGCTGATCCACGCGCTTCGCGACGACTACACGATCGTCTTCGCCACCTGCGACCACACGCAGGCCGGACGCCTTTCCGACCTTACCGCGTACCTCGATTCCGGCAGACTGCTGGAGTACGGCCCGACCCAGACGCTCTTCACCAATCCCCGAAACCCACGCACCGAATTCTACCTCACCGGACGCCTGCAATGACGTCGGCCAATCTTTCCCGGAGCCACTTCGACGGCGAGCTCGACTCCCTGCAGAATCTCCTCCTGGAGATGGCGGGCAGAGCCGAGGAGCTGGTGCGCATCGCCATGGAGGAGCTGGCGCGCCGGGAGGTGCTCGGGGCGGAAGAGCTCCACGCCACCGAGGACAGGATCGACCAGCTGGAGGTGGAGATCGACGAACGCGTCGTGGAGTTCCTCGCGCTTCAACAACCGATCGCCACCGATCTCCGCTTCGTGTTCGTCGTCGTGAAGGCCTGTCGCGACATCGAGCGCATCGGCGATCACGCGGTCAACATTGCCGGCGCGGGCCATCGTGCGGCCGCCTACCCCCCGCTTCCGGAGATTCGCGAGATATGGGAGATGGGGGACCGGGCACGCGGCATGTTGAGCCGGGCGCTGGGCGCGCTCGTGAACCGCGACGCGGATACCGCCCGAGGCGTCATCGCCGAGGACGAGGTGGTCGACACCCTGCGGCACTCCGCCTTCGACCTCATTGTCTCCTACATGCAACAGCAACAACGGTACATATCCCCGGGGGTGAACATGATCCTGGTTGTTCAGAACCTGGAACGGATTGGCGATCTGGCGACCAACATCGCCGAGGAGATCGTGTATCTCGTGGAAGGACACTCGATCAAGCACGGCGGCGGGGAGAGGCAGTCATGAGCGGCGAAGCCGACCGTCCCCGCTCGGGCGGTGTGAGCGGGGACGCAGGCGGTACCGGGTCCGACATGGGCGGCGCCGTCGAGGAACTGCTGCACGAGGTCGCCACGCGCACGCAGCCGGCCCCGTTGCCGGACGCGCCGCCGATGCGCGGACAGGGCGCGATCGTCACCGGCGGCTCCAGCGGGATCGGACGCGCCACCCTGATCGCGCTGGCGGACAGCGGGGTCAACGTCGCGTTCAACTACCTCGACGAGGGCCCCGAGAGCCGCGACGCCGCCAGCATACTGGAGGAGGACCTGGCCCGCAGGGGGGTGGAGGTCTTCGCGCGCGCCGGAGACGTGCGCGACTCCGTCGAGGCCGCCGAGTTCGTCGCCGAGGCAAACGCGCGGCTGGGCGGCCTTCACATCCTGGTGAACAACGCGGGGGTCGGCCGGGACCGGGCCCTGTGGAGGATGTCGGACGACGAATGGAGTACCGTCATCGACACGAACCTCTCCGGGGCCTTCTACTTCACCAGGGCCGTTGCCCCGTACTTCCGGGCACAGGAGTACGGCAAGATCGTCTTCGTGTCGTCGGTGCATGGCCTTTCCAGCGAGTTCGGGCTTGCGAACTACTGCTCGACCAAGGCCGGGCTGATCGGGCTGACCCGCAGCACGGCGGTCGAACTGGGTCCTTCGAACGTGAATGTGAACGCGGTGGCCCCCGGCTACATCCGCACCACGCAGCTTACCGCGCACGTCCCCGCGGAGATCCTCGACCGTGCCCGCGAGAGGAGCTCGCTCGGCCGTCTGGGCGACCCTCAGGACGTGGCCTCCGTCATCCTGTTCCTCTGCTCCGAGGTGGCGCGCCATATTACAGGTGCCGTCATTCCAGTGGACGGCGGATACCTGACATGAGGATCGGATACCGGATATGAAGACCGACATGAAGACAAAGAAGAGGAATGACCGGGAATGGCGCGCCAGACTCACCCCCGAGCAGTACAAGGTCACGCGCAAGGGGGGGACGGAGCGGGCGTTCACCGGAGAGTACTGGGACCACAAGGAGGACGGCACCTACATGTGCGTCTGCTGCGGCGAGCCCCTCTTCGAGTCGTCGGCGAAGTTCGACTCGGGAACGGGATGGCCGAGCTTCGACAGCCCGGCGGTGGCCGAGAACGTCGGGGAGCGCGACGACCGCAGCTTCTTCATGCGGCGCACGGAGGTGGTGTGCACCCGGTGTGACGCCCACCTGGGGCATGTGTTCCCCGACGGGCCCCCATCCACCGGCATGCGCTACTGCATCAACTCGGCGGCGCTGGATTTCGAGGGGCGGGACGAAGCATGACGGCCGCGGAGAGATTCACATGCATACTCACATACTCATATGAGTAACGTCATCACGGTCATCCCCGGCGACGGGATCGGCCCCGAGGTCGCCGACGCGGTCCTGGACATCCTGAACGAGGCGGGGGCGAGCCTCGAATACGAGCACCGGTCCGCGGGCGTGGGGGCTGTGGCGACCCACGGCAGTCCTCTGCCGCAGGAGACGGTGGACTCGATCGAGCGCAACCGCATCGCCCTCAAGGGCCCGCTGGCAACGCCGTCCGGCTCCGGTTTCCGCTCGGTCAACGTGGCCATCCGCAAGACCTTCGACCTGTTCGCGAATGTGCGCCCCGTCCGCACGATCCTGCCCGGCGGGCGCTACGACGGCATCGACCTCGTCCTGATCCGCGAGAACACCGAGGGGCTGTACGTAGGCGTCGAGCACTTCATCGGGATGGACCGCGACCCCAAGGCGGCAGCCGAATCCGTGATGATCACCACGCGCTACGGCTCGGAGCGGATCGTGCGCTTCGCCTTCGACTACGCCGTTGCCAACGGGCGCGCCAAGGTCACGCTGGCCCACAAGGCGAACATCCTCAAGCACACGCAGGGGCTGTTTCTCGATGTTGGCAAGCGCATTTCGGCGGACTATGCGGACCGCGTCGCCTTCGAGGACCGGATCATCGACGCCACCGCCATGTACCTCGTCCTCGACCCGTACCGCTTCGACCTCCTGGTCATGGAGAACATGTTCGGGGACATCCTGAGCGACCTCATGGCGGGGCTCGTGGGCGGTCTGGGCTTCGCGCCGGCCGGCAACATCGGTGAAGACCACGCCGTGTTCGAGGCCGTGCACGGGTCTGCGCCCGACATCGCGGGGCAGGGCGTCGCAAACCCGACCGGCCTCCTGCTCTCCGCCTGCCTCCTGCTCGACCACGTCGGCCAGGAGGACGTGGCGGCGCGCATCCGGACGGCGGTCACCTCGGTGATCCGGAGCGCTGCCGCCCGCACGCGCGACATGGGCGGCACCGACACCACCGCCAGCTTTGCCGCGGCGGTGAAGGGGGCCCTCGCGTGAAGAAGGCGTCCGCCGAACGGTGCGCAGGTTGAGGGAGGACAGGGTGACGAAGGCTGCCCCATGAAGCGGACCGCACTCCGGCACGATCTGGCTACCGACATCGCCTGCGTGAATTGCCACCGCCCCGACCCGGACTCGAATCTGGACCGGCATCTGTGGTGCGAGCGCTGCATCGCGGTGGCGCGGCACCAGGCCAAGCGGATCGGCTGGATGTGCGGCGCCGTCCTGGCCGCCGCCCTGGCGCTGTGGATCTACCTCGTGCAGCAGCCGTCCCGCATGCTGATCGGGGGGTGGCTGGGCGCCGTCCTCGCCACCTTCTGGCTCGGTGGCCGCGCGGGCATGGAGCTGACGTACGGCATCCTGCGCTTCCGCGGCCGGCCGCAATGACCACCTGACCATCCATCCCCCACGGAGACCACTTTCATGGCCTCAAGGTTCGAGGGCTCGGACTTCTACGACATCGACGCCCTCTTTTCAGAAGAAGAACGCATGGTCCGCGATACGATCCGCGATTGGGTCGAGGACCGCCTGCTGCCGATCATCGGCGAAGCGTACGTCAACCAGCGCTTTCCGACCGAGCTGATCCCCGAGATCGGCGAACTGGGCGTGCTCGGCGCCAATCTGCCGGAGGAGTACGGGTGCGCGGAGCTGAACAACGTCGCGTACGGGCTCATCATGCAGGAGCTGGAGCGCGGGGATTCCGGGGTGCGGTCGTTCGTGTCGGTGCAGGGTGCGCTCGTCATGTACCCCATTTACGCGTTCGGGAGCGAGGAGCAGCGGCGGACGTGGCTGCCGGGGCTGGCTTCGGCCGAGAAGATCGGCTGCTTCGGCCTCACCGAGCCGGACTACGGGTCGAATCCCGCCGGCATGATCACCCGGGCGCGCGAGACGGCTGACGGATGGGTGCTCAACGGCACCAAGATGTGGATCACGAACGGCTCGATGGCGGATGTGGCGGTTGTGTGGGCCCAGACCGGTGAAGCCGGCGACACGAAGGGCATTCGCGGCTTCGTCGTGCCCACCGACACGCCGGGCTTCAGCGCCCGCGACCAGAAGGGCAAGCTGTCACTGCTGGCTTCGGACACGAGCGAACTGGTGCTCGACGACGTGCACCTGCCCCACGACGCGATCATGCCCCGCACGACCGGCCTCAAGAACGCGCTGATGTGCCTGACCCAGGCCCGCTACGGCATCTCGTGGGGGGCGGTGGGGGCGGCGATGGCCTGCTTCCACGAAGCGTCGAGCTACGCAGGGCAGCGGGTGATGTTCGACGGCACCATCGCCGGCAAGCAGATCCAGCAGGTACGCCTCGCCGACATGCTCACCTCGATCACCCAGGGGCAGCTGCTCTGCTACCGCCTGGGCCGCCTCAAGGACCAGGGCACGATGACCCCGCAGCAGGTCAGCCTGGCCAAGCGCGCCAACGTGAACATGGCGTGCGACATCGCGCGCGAGGCGCGGCGGCTGCTGGGCGCCAACGGCATCCTCGCCGAGTACTCGGCCATGCGCCACATGGCCAATCTGGAGTCGGTCTACACCTACGAAGGCACCCACGATGTCCATTCGCTGATCCTCGGACAGACGATTACGGGGGTTTCGGCGTTCTGAAGCTGCGGTGCGTGACATCGCACGAGGCCGTGTTGGTAGGGGGCTGGCGCTAGCCCGACTGGAGAGTTGTCCTGGCGTGGCTCAAGGCCCAGGGCAGAGGCTATCAAACTCGGATCAACGCCATCCTGCGGGCCTACTACGAGGCACACGAAAGCCGGCGTGCACGCTCCCGGCAAGGCTAAGAGGACACTCCCCCCGCCAGCGCCCTCTGCCTCTTCCCCAGCCACAGCGCCACCACCAGCCACACACCCGCAACCGGCACCATGGTCCACGCCAGCGCCGCCGTGCCGAGCCCCAACGCGCCCAGCCCCGCGAACGACCACGCTCCCGTCTGGTCGCCCGCGCGGTACACGAACGTGTCGTTGAAGTTCTTGGCCTTGTACTTGTCGCGCCGGGGTAGGACCGTGTAGAGCACCTCGCGGGTGGGCACCGCAACCGCGAAGTTGCCCGCGCGCCGCAGCACCTGGAAGACCACGAAGACCGCGAATACGGGGGCCGCGCCCAGGGCCAGGAACCCCGCCATGCTGAGCAGCGGCAGAAGCGCCAGGGTGAACCCCACGCCCAGCCGTTTCATGATGCGTCCGGTGAGGAAGAGCTGGGTGAAGAGCGTCAATGTGTTCACGGCGAGATCGATGCGGGCGAAGACGGACGTCCGCTCGGCGGGGTCGGAGAAGGTCCGCGACATGATCTCGGCCTGGATGTTGTACAGGAAGGTCGACCCGATCGTGAAGAGGAGCATGAAGGCGCAGATCCCCAGCAGGTAGGGCGACTTGAGAACCCGCTGGATCCCCTCGAGGGCCGAGCCGCCGATGACGGGGTCCTGCATCGCCGCAGCCGCGCCCAGCTCGCCTCCATCCTCGCGCAGCTCGTCCACGGCACCGTCCGCCCGTCCCTCGCCGGGGCGCGCCTCCGCATGCGCTTCGACCGCGCCCGCGCCGTCGGTCCCACCCGCCCGCGCCGCCCGCAGCCGTCCCACCCGGCTGTCCAGGCCCCTCACGCACTGGACCGCACACTCCAGCAGCACGATCGAGAACCAGAGGAGCGTCGCCGGAGAGAGCTCGCCCACCAGGAACGCCGTGATCGACGACCCCACGATCCCTCCGAGCGTGCCGCCCACGCCGATCAGGCCGAACAGCCGCCGGCTCTGGCGCTCCCTGTAGATGTCGGTCATGAAGGACCAGAAGACCGACACCACAAAGAGGTTGAAGACGCTGATCCAGACGAAGAACGACCGGCCCACCCAGACCGTAGCGGCACCGTCCGACAAACTGGTCAACAACAAATAGTAAACAAATAGGTTAAGTATAAAAAAGCGATAGGTGACGGGAACAAAGCGCTTTCTGGGCCACCGGGACACGATTGATGCAAAAACGGGGTGCACAAGCAGCATTGCCGCGAGGGTAGCCGTGAAGAGCCACGGCAGATTCTCGACGCCGCCGGCCACGCCCATCTCCTCGCGGATCGGCCGGATCACGTAGTACGCCGAGAGGATGCAAAAGAAGTATGCGGCCGAAAGGAGCACAATCCCCGTCTCCTCCGGCCGGGCTCCAGTAAGGCGACCGACCAGGCCTCGCGGCGCTGCTTCCAACGGCTGATTCAAGTGCGGATCCGTGGGGTGCCGGTCAGGGTGCCGTGTCGAGAGTGCTCGGGGCTGGGCCTCCACCCCCGGGGCTGTCGGAGGACTTCGGCCAGCGCGGGTGTGCGGCTTGCCTCCGATGGAGAATGGGCTTCTTTTCGAGAACGTCAATGCCGGGACGTCGGTAGCGCGTTGCGAATCCCCCGGAAGCATCGCCGGCGGAAACACGGCGGGGATGCCTGCGGCAGGCGGTCCGTCCCCCGGGCAAAGTCCAGGTCGAAGGGCGAACATCGGGAGCTTTCATCATGGCGAAAATGCTCAACATGAAGCGTGGCGAACTCCCCCTCGCCGTCATGTCCGCCCTCTTCTTCTTCCTCGTACTCTGCGGCTACTTCTTCCTCCGTCCCGTACGCGAGGCGATGGGGGTCGCGCGGGGGATGGACGAACTGCGGTGGCTCTTCGTGGCGACGTCGGTCGCGTCGCTGGCGGCGGTGCTGGTCTTCGGCGGCGTGGTGGCGCGCATGAACCGGCGCCGTTTCATCCCGGTCGCCTACCTCTTCGTGATCGCGTGCCTGATCGGATTCGCGGCGCTGCTCATCCAGGACGTGCGTGCGGGGGGCGGGCTCATCGGGACCGATGCGCAGACCGGGCTGTCACGCGGCGTGGGCTACACCTTCTACATCTGGCTGACGGTCATCAACCTGTTCACCACCAGCGTGTTCTGGGCCTTCATGGTGGACATCTTCGACGTGGACCAGGGCAAGCGGCTGTTCGCGTTCGTCGGGATCGGGGGCACGCTGGGCGCGCTCGCGGGCGGCTGGGCGACCAACCTGATCAGCGGCATGACCGAGACGCCGTACCTGCCCGCCGGGCTGATGCTGACCGGGGCGGGGTGCTTCGCGCTGGCGATCGCGGTGATGCTGATGCTGGACAGGATGGCGGTGCGGTCGGATGCGTCGTCGCTCGGCGCGGTGGGGAGCGGGTCTGCCGACAGCGGGGGGACGGTGGAAGAGGATGCGGCGGCGCAGGATGAAAGCGGTGGCGAAATCGGGGGCACCTTCTGGGACGGTGCGCGGGCGGTCGTCACCTCGCCGTACCTCCTCGGGGTCGGGCTCTGGGTCGTGTTCATGGCCATCTCCAACACCATGATCTACTTCACCCAGGCGAACATCATCCTGAACGACTCCGACACGTTCAGCCAACTGGTGGGGAGCTTCGCGCAGTTCGACTACGTGGCGCAGATCGTGACGCTGATCACGCAGGTCTTCATCACCACCCACCTGATCCGCAAGGTCGGCGTGGGGTGGACGCTGGCCGTGCTGCCGCTGGTCACCCTGGCCGGCTTCGCAGTGCTCGCGGTGTGGCCCGTCTACGGAGTAATGCTGATCTTCCAGGCCGTGCACCGGGCGACCCGCTACGCGATTTCAAGGCCCTCCCGCGAGACGCTGTTCAGCGTCGTGACCCCGTCGGAGAAGTACAAGGCCAAGCCGGTCGTGGACGTGTTCCTGTACCGCTTCGGTGACGCGGCCGGTGCGGGGATCGACGGGATGTTCGCCGCTCTGGGGCTGACGCTGGCCTGGGTGGCGATGTCCACCGCGCCGCTGGCGGCGATGTGGATCGCGCTGTCGATCGGGATGGGGGCTGCCCAGGCGCGGAAGGTGGCGGGCTAGGGAGTTCCCGGAAGTCCCGCGTCACACCGAGGGCGGTGGGCCCGGGCCGGCAAGGCAGAAAACGCCGCAGGAGAGGGCTTGGGGGGAGGAGGCGGGGTGGTCGCGAACCCGGGCTGAGGAACCTCGGGATCCTTGAGCGAAAGCCGGTGTAACCCGGTGCTGTACCCGAAATCCGGGACAGCTTCAAGCCGCTCAACACCGGGACATTCCGTTGAACATTTTCGCGTCCGTGCCTTGCCTCCGAGTTCACTTTCCGCCGGATGGCTCGCAAGATTCGTGGTCAAGGGCAGGGCAACGCCCAGGAGTCCGCAGCCCCTGTATCCGCACCCTCGCCGCCTCGGTCGTCGCAGGTATGGTGGTTCTCTGCTCGACGGGTCCGGCGCTCGCCCAACAGAGCCCCACAGTCTGGACCGCTACGATGACCGTGGGCAGGGATCCCGGTCCGGACAGCCTGCTCAGCTGGCATGGATACGCGAACGACTACGAGCAGTGGGGAGCTTTGAGCGAAGACGGCTTCACGCATGGAGGCACGGACTACCAGGTCGTAGGCGTGTGGCAAAATGCCGTCCTGGGAGACTTCTTTCTCGTGTTATCCCCCAGGCTTCCCCCCAATTGGCGGACGCTGACGCTGACAGCCGGGTCGCTACAGCTGCACGGAGCGAACGCCTCCTACGGGGAGGGCACGTATATCAAGTGGGTCGGAGCGGCAGTGGCGGACTGGGAGGTGGGCGACCGGGTGACGGTCACCCTGAAGATCGGAGGTCTTCCTCCGCCCGATACCAACCCGAGCGTCACCGCCCGTTTCGGCGCGTCGTCCTACACCGCGACCGAGGGGGGCACGGCCGCCACGGTTCAGGTGCGCCTCAGCGGCGAGCCGCGCCGACGCGTCGAGATTCCGATCGAGACCAGCAACCAGGGCGATGCGACGGACGACGACTACTCGGGTGTGCCGGACAACGTCGTGTTCGACGCCGGCGAAACCCTCAAGACCTTTGCCGTCACGGCGACCGACGACAGCATCGACGACGACGGCGAGTCCGTCATCATCTCCTTCGGCCGGCTGCCCTCCGGCACGAGCGCCGGAAGCCCTGCGTCGACCACTGTCAGCCTCGTTGACAACGATGGCCAGGGTGGGGACGACGGGAATGGGGGTGGCGGCGGCGGCGATGGCGGCGGTGGCGGAGGTAGTGAGGGCGACGGAGGTGGCGGCGGCGGCAATGGCGGAGGTGGCGGAGGTGGTGAGGGCGACGGAGGTGTCGGCGGCGGCAATGGCGGCGGCGGTCCGGGCGGCGGTGGTCTCGGTGGCGGCGGCACCATGGTCTCTTTCGATGCCGCCAGCTATCAGGTGTCCGAAGGATCCTCGGTCGAGATTGCGGTAACGCTGGGCGCCGCACAGCAGACCACGGTGGAGATTCCCATCGTCACCAGGACCAGCGAGCGCGTCTCCGAGGCCGACTACTCGGGCGTGCCGGCCGCGATCGTCTTCGAAGCCGGAGAAACCGCCAGGAGCTTCACCTTCTTCGCCCGCCCGGACGGCCTGTTTGAACACAACCAGACCATTGAGCTGTCGTTTGGCTCGCTCCCATCCGGTCTGCGCACCACCGAACCCGCGACGTCCGTCGTCACCATTGCCGACTCGCGCCGGGAACCTGCTATCGTGGTCAGCACCGCAAGCGCGATGGAGAGCGATCCCTACATCGAGTTCGCCGCCGAGCTGACAACTCCCACGGAAGGACTGGTATCGGTGGACTGGACCACCTCGAAGTGGACGGCGTCGGCACGGACGGCCGTCGCGGGAGAGGACTACGAAGAGATGTCGGGCACGCTGAGTTTCGAGACGGGAACCACGGGCCCGATCACCATCCAGGTACCGTTGATCGACGATGATGTCGACGAGACGCAAGAGTTCTTCACGATCCGTCTCTCCAACCCCGTCAACGTGCGACTCCTGGGCGCGGCCACGGGAGCGATCGAAGACGACGACCAGCGCGGCGTGACCGTAACGCCGGAGGCACTCGCCCTCGAGGAGGGCGGAAGCGGCAGCTATACCATTGCCCTCGGTTCAGAGCCTACCGGAGTCGTCACCGTCGGCGTATCGGTGAGCGCCGGCCCGCCCATCGATGTCACTCCGTCCGAACTGACGTTCACCCCCGGAGACTGGCAGACAGCCCGGCAGATCACCGTTACCGCACCGGACGACGACGACGCCATCGTGGAACCCCCCGTCGACCTCCTCCATGAGGTGACCGGCGGAGACTATGATGGTCAACCGGCGGCATCGGTCGAGCTGACGATCCTGGAGACCGACTTTCCGGAGATCACGATCGACGACGCACAGGCCGATGAGGGTGAAGGCCGACTCGTCTTCAACGTACGAATGGACAAGGCAACAAATCGCGCCGTGACCGTCCGCTGGGCGACGGAGGACGGCACGGCGATGGCGGAGCAGGACTACGCTGCCGCCGCCGGCCAACTCGTTTTCAGACCGCTCGAGACGGAAGGGGAAGTCGCGATCGAACTGCTCGACGACGATCTGGACGAACCCGCCGAGCACTTCTCCGTGGTCCTCGCCGCGCCGACGCGCGCGACGGTGGCAGACGACCGCGGGGTCGGCACCATCGGGGACGACGACCTCCCGCTCGTGAGCATCGAGGCGGCGGCGAACCAGGTGACCGAGGGCGAGCCCGCGCAATTCAGCGTGGTTCGGGTCGGGGACCTGTCCGTGCCTCTCGAAGTGCCGATCTCGGTGACCGAGCGCGGTGCCTACATGGACGGCGCGCCGGCGTCGTCGGTGTCTTTCGGAGCGGGGGCCGATACGGCCGTCCTGGCCGTCCTGACCGAGGACGATCTGTTGGACGAGGAAGACGGCGCGATCGCGGCCGCTCTCCAGGAAAGCGACGCCTACGAGATATCCGTGCCGGCGAGCGCCGAGATCGGCGTGGCCGACAACGACGAGGCTCCCACCATCACCATCGCCGACGCAACAGCGTTCGAAAGCGCCGGGCAGATAGCCTTTCCCGTAGCGCTGGCAGCGCCGAGCGGAAAGACGGTCGCGGTCGGGTGGGCCACGGCAGATGGCACCGCGACGGCCGGCGCCGACTACGGTGCAGCATCGGGGTCCCTGATCTTCACGCCGGGCGAGACCGCCGACACCATCCGGATCATTCTTCTGGACGACCCGGTGGACGAGGAGAACGAGACCTTTACCGTGATGCTCACCAACCCCGCCAATACCGTGTTGGGCAACGGCACCGCCACCGGCACCATCACCGACGATGACCTCGCCGTCACGCGGGCCTGGTTGTCGCGCTTCGGCCGCACCGTGGCGAGCCAGGTGGTGGATGCGCTCGACAACCGGTTCTACGGCGGTTCCGCGCGGGGTCAGACTCTCTCTATTGGTGGCCTGAACCAGGGGGGAATGAGGGCCGACCACCCCAATGCGGCCTGGACAGACCTGCTGGGCGGCAGCTCTTTCCGCTATACCACGGTGGATCAGGGGGCGCCCGGCGGCGCCCGGAGTGGATGGACGGCATGGGGCCGCGGCGCCACGACCACCTTCTCCGGAGCCGAACCCGAATTCACTCTGGACGGCCAGGTGGCGAGCGGCCTTCTCGGCCTCGACTACCAGCGTGGTCGATTCCTGGTGGGACTGCTTCTCTCGCACAGCATGGGCGATGGCGACTTTGCGGGGATGCCCCTGCAGGGCGCCCCGACCCGAAGCGGAGGAATCGAGAGCACGCTGACCGGGCTCCACCCCTACCTGAAGGTCGACCTTGCCGACCGGATCAGCGCCTGGGGATTGGTCGGCCGCGGCTACGGAACCATGACCACCACCCTCGACGGCGACCCCGTCCAGATCCTCCTGGACCTCGGCGCTTTCGGCGCGCGCGGCAAGCTCTTCACGCCCGGCGGCAACACCGGCTTCGGCCTCGATCTCAAGTCCGACGCCTTCTACGCGGACCTGAACTCGGAGCGCAGCCAGGGCGGTATACCCGCCGAGGAGGTGCACGCGCAACGCACCCGCGTGACCGTGGAGGCCACCGGTACGCTCGGAGTCGGCGAGAGCGGCTTGATCGGCCTCTCCCTCGAGACCGGGGTGCGTCTGGACGGCGGCGACGCGGAGACGGGCAGGGGCGTGGAGGTGGGCGGCGGCCTACGCATCCGCCACCGGGACCTGGGTCTCGCCATCGACGCGAATGCCCGCGCACTCGTCACGCACGAGGACGCGGACTACGAGGAATGGGGCCTCTCCGGCTCGATCGCCTTCGATCCCGATGGCACCGAGAGCGGCTTTTCGATGCAGCTGAGGTCGCAGTTGGGCTCCGCGATGGGTGGCGTGGACCGTCTCTGGTCGCAACAGGCTTTCAGCGGCATGATGAGCGGCGCCGGAATCGGAGAGCGCGGTGCCCGCCTCGACGCCCGGGCCCTCTACGGAATCGACGCGCTCGACGGATTGGCGATGATGTCGCCCTACGCGGTGGTATCCCTGGCTGGGGAGGACACGCGCGCGTATCGCCTCGGGTGGCGGGTGCAGCTCGGGCCGGTGACGAGCATCTCGGTCGAGCACATGTTCGGCGGTCGCGCGGGGCGGCCGCTCGGTCGGGGATTGGCTCTGCGGGCGTCGATGCAGCGGTAGCGCCTGCGGCCGGTTGCCGTGCCCCCGGGTGCGGCCCGCCCCCAAGGGCAACTCGTGCGACGGTCCGTCATTGCACGATGCGCAGGCCTGTGAGCCGCGCGGGCGCAACCCCCGCCGGGCTTCCGGGGTATGATTGGGGAACCTGGGAACAACTCCACAGACAGGGGCAGTGCAAGCATCGAAGCGCGAACGCCGGCTCCCGCAACCCTCGCCCTGGTCCTCACGGTTGGCCTGCATGCCCCGGCCGCCGCCCAGACACGCGACACGCTGCCCGGCGCCCTCCCCCCCGACCCCGCCCGCGACGCCTTCCTCGACGAGACCGCCCGCCACCTCGTCCTCGGCACCAGGGCCGCCCGCGACTCCACCCGGCTCGACATCGACTCCTACACCGCCCTCATCCGGGAACGGATCAGCGTCGACGGCCCCACGCTGCGGCGCCACCAGCCGTGGGTGAACGGAGAACGCGCGGTGCGAATCAGGTGGTCACGCACCGAGCCGGACATCGTGCACGTGCTCGGCGCGCGGCTGCGGCAACTGGGCGTCGCGCCCGACGACACGGAGTTCTTTCCCGGGCTGCGGGCCGAACGGTTCGCCGTCGATCCACTCGAGGATCCCTTCAGATTCGGCCTGCTCTTCGCGGGAGCCGGCGAGGGCGACGTCAACGTGCACAGCCCTCTCCAGGCCGACGCGGAGCGCTACTACCAGTTCCGCTCGGGCGACACGATCACCGTCGGGCTCGGCGGCGATGAAGTGGTGCGGGCCGTCGCAGTGACCGCCATTCCGCGCTACCGCCACATCCGCCTTCTGTCCGCCATGATGTGGATCGACCCGGATTCGTTCGGCGTCGCGCGCGTTGCCTACCGGCTGGCCAAGAAGATCGACACGGAGCTGCAATGGCAGGTGAGGCGGGGTGGACGGTGGCGGCCCGGGTTGCGTGTACTGGGCGGCGCCGTCGGCGACGAGGAATCCGCCGACTCGCTCGACAGTCCTCCCGGCATCTTCGACAGGCTCATGAACGGTGTCGTCAACGAGTCGATGCCGGGTCTGGAGATGGACATATCGACGGTGGTGGCGGACTACGGACTCTGGGAGGGCCGCCACTGGCTCCCCCGGAGCGTGACATGGCGGGGGCACATCGCCGTGATCGAAGGGATCTCAGCCACGGCGCCGCCCATCGACCCCACGGTCCCGATCACCTTCGACTGGACGCTCGCGGTCGAGGACATCCGCGAGCGCGGCGCGTCTTCGACTGCGGGCACGCCGGCCACCGCGAACGAGGCCCTTCAGCTGTGGAGCCAGGAAGGCGACTCCATCGGCCGCGAGCCGGAGTCCGAAGATCCGGCCGAGACCGTCACCATCATCCCGGCGGATCGCGAGGCCCTGACCACGAGCGACCTGCTGCCCCCGTCGATCCGGGAGGATGACCGCGGCATGGGCGATGCCACCCTGGCCGCGATCGCATCGGACCTTCAGGCCATCGGAGCCGGAGCGGGGGATGACGCCTACGAGACCCCAAGTCCATGGACCTTCGCCCCTCCCGGCAAGGCGCTCCGGCTGCTGCGCTACAACCCTGTGGAACGCATGTCCGTTGGGACCCGCCTGCGCGGTGATTTCGAATGGGGAAGCGCGGAGCTGACAGCCAGAATCGGGACCGCGGGCCTCGATGCGCCGGACGTCAATCTCACCCTGCGAAGGGACCAACCGCGCCTCAGGATGCTCGTCTCCTTCTACCGCGCGCTCCGCAGCGGCGATCCGGGGGACAGGGGCGCCGGATCCCCCGGTCTCTACGCCGCCGGCGATCCGGCCGACTTTTACTGGGCCCACGGCGCCTCGGTCCGCCTGCTGCCCCGCAGCAACGAGAAGCAGTGGCCGACGTTCCGCCTCCTGGCAGAACGGCACCTCGACATCGCGACCGACACCAGACTCGACCGGCTCGGAGCGGGGGCGTCGTGGAGACCCTGGTGGGGAGCCTTCGACTATGGATCGATCGGTGGGGGAGGCCGCATCAGCGTCCAGGGGCTGGTCGGCGACAACCCTCATGTCAGGGCTGTGGCGGAGGGTGCCCTGACGGTCCCGCTTCCCGCGAGGATGTCCCTGGGAATGCAGGCGGGGATGGCGCACGTGTGGGGCGATCCCGCATCCCAGGATCTCGTGAGCATCGGTGGCACGGGCAACTGGCTCCGCGGACACTCGCGCGCGGTGCGGGCATCCCGCATCCGGATGGCCAGGCTGGACCTGCAGCGGCCGGTCAGGTTCGTGCGCCTGTCGGTCTTCGGAGACTGGGCGTCGGCCGCCGGCGAAGATTTCTACGCGGCCGGAATGGGCATTTCGTACCTGGACGGGCTATTTCGACTGGACATGGCGCGGGGATTCCGGCGGGGCAGAACGGGCGGTCCGGAAGCCGTATTCAGGTTTCACCTTCTGGACAGCGCGTTCTTCTAGGGCCCCCCTACTCCAGCACCAGATCCCCGATCACGTGCGTGGCGTGCTCCCAGGCATCGAGCGGCGCCTTCCAGCCCGGGTCGCGGATCCGCCGCAGCGAGGTCATCTGGGCCAGATGATAGAGGTAGTGCTGGGCCATGTGCACCACATCCGGACCCAGCCGCGCCCCGGTCCTGCCGTCGAGCGAGGTGCGCTCGGCCATGAGATCCGCGTCGCCCTCACACCCCTCGACCTCCCTGACGATCTGCTCCTGGATCGTGCGCATCCGCCCGGCGACCTCTTCGACCGGCCCCGGGGTGTCGTGCGAGATCACGGGCTCGATCCCGAGCCGCTTCAGGAACCAGATATCGACCCGGTACATGTGACGGCACATCTTGCCGATTCCGCGCGTGCCCGGCGCGGGGTTCCAGTCGAAGTCCGCCTGCGCGATGCCGTCGAGCACCATGAACAGCGGCTTGCGGGCAGCCTCGAAGACTGCGACGGTGCGGGCGATTCGGGTCCGGCTGTCATTGTTCATTGGCCTGCTCTTTCAGGCCGGCGGGACAGGCGTGCGCCGGCCGGTGCAAAGGTGGACGTGGCTAACCCTGGCCGATGCCGTGCGCCTGCTTCAGCCGCTCGACTGTCTCGGCGAAGGTGTGCATGGGCACGATCCGCAGCGTGTTGAACGAAGCGAGGCCGGTGTCGACCGCGAAGGTCTCGATCAGGTGGGGATTGATCCCGTAGAGCATGGTTTAGCGCGTGGCCCCCTTTCTCGGAACTTTCACGTCGTCCATCGCCGCGTTGTACACGAACGACGCCATGATGACGGCGTTCTTGATCAGGTCGTCGATCGGCAGGGTGTCGTAGAAGTCGAGGTTGGTGTGCCCGCCCGTGCCCCCCACGCGCGCCTGCAGGAATTGGAAGCCCGGCAAGCCTGCGCGATCGAACGGTATGTGGTCCGTCGAGCCGACGCTGCGTGGTGAGATCGTGGTCATGCCGAGGTCGCGCAGCGGCTCCATCCAGCTGCCGAAGAGCTCGCGGACGTGCTCGTTCCCCTGCAGCCAGATGCCGCGGTACTGGCCCGGGCCGTAGTCCTGGTTGAAGTAGACGGAGAAGTCGTCGTACGCGGGTTTGGGCCCGCCGGGGCTGTCCGGCGTGCCGAAGTGCTTCTCGACGTACGCGGACGACCCGAAGATGCCCTGCTCCTCGCCGGACCAGAGCGCCAGGCGGATCGTGCGGCGCGGCTGGGCGCCGATCGCCTTGAGAATGCGCACCGCCTCGAGCATCACCGCCGAGCCCGAGGTGTTGTCGCTGGCGTTCGGGCTCGCGTGCCAGGTGTCGAAGTGCGCGCCCAGCATGACGACTTCGTGGGCGAGATCGGTGCCGGGGATCTCGCCGATCACATTGCGCGCTTCGCTGGCCCCGGCGCCGTGCGTGTTGCGCACCTCGGCCTCGACCTGCACGGGGATGTCGCGCGCGAGGATCCGGTACATGCGGTTGTAGTGCTCCGGCGTGACCGCGACGACGGGTACCGATGACAGGGTCGCGTCCCGGTCCCACCGGTCGACCTTCGCTCCGGCCCGCGCGAACCCGCGCACCGCCCCGGGCCAGCCGCTGTTGGATTCGAGGACCAGCGCGACCCCTTCCTCCACGTAGAAAGCCAGCCGCTCGGCCGCGGTGAGCACTTCCGGGTTGGCCGGCGGGTCCGGATAGAGCCGCGAGAAGTAGGAATCGGGGCCCGGCGGCGGCGGGATCACGTCCTCTTCGAGCTCGCGCATCTCGGCGTCGGTGCGGCGCGGCGTGCCGGTGGCGAACCGCTCCAGGTTGATGACGGGCGGCGGCGTCGACATGACCGCGAGGCCGCGCAGCTTGCCGCGCAGGGGTTCGAGATCGCTTCGCGTCTGCACGTCGGCGATCACGACATCGTAGGCGTGCCTGCCGCCGGTACCGGGCGTGTGCGCGATCGGGTAGGCGACGAGCGGCTGGTAGTCGGGCTCGAGCATGTGGACCGAGACGTACTCGTTGTCCCAGCTCGCGCCGTAGTTCATGAAGGGCTCGCGGTGGGTGTTCTCCAGCCCGATCCGCTGCATCTCGCCCAGCGCCCACTCCTGCGCGCGGTCCATCGCGGCCGAGTTGGTGAGCCGCGCGCCGATCACGTCGGTCATGTAGGAGAGGGTGTTGGGGAGTTGGGAGCGCTGCAGTCCTTCCTCGCGGATCCTGGCGAGCATGGCGAGGTCGACGGGGCGGTGATTCGGCTCGGCGGAGGCCTGGCCGTTCGGGCCCGCGCCGGCTGCCGCGGCATCGCCGTTGTCGCTGTCGCCGCCCGCGCCTCCCATCCCGCCCGCGCCCCAATCCTCCGGCAGACCGAACACGAACATCGTTCCGCCCGCCGAATTCACAATCCGCTGCTGCCCGTCGATCTCGTAAGCCATCGGGCCGCTCCGCACCGCACCGCCCGCCTGGAAGTTCCAGAGCGGCTCCCCGGTCTCCGCGTTGAGCGCGAAGATGTTCCCCTCGTCGCTCCCGCCGAACACCAGGTTGCCCGCGGTCGCCATCACGCCCGCCCACGGCGGCGTCTGCAGCGGAAATTCCCAGACCAGCTCGCCGGTGAGCACGTCGAGCGCCTTCACCGCGCCACTGGCCTCCTCGCCCCGCAGCGCCTGCTCGCCGCCGCCCATGAAAGGCTGGCCGGGCTCGTACTCGACCTCGGCCTTGTAGTAGATCGCGCCCATGATTCGCGTCGGCTGGTAGAAGAGGCGCGTCATGGGGCTGTAGCTGGGGCTGAACCAGTTGGCGGCCCCCTGCAGGCTCGGCCATACCAGAACGCCCTCCTCGGTGGGGTCGGTTCCGGGGATGACGATCGGCCGCCCGTTTTCATCCAACCCCTCGGCCCAGGTCTGCTTCGAGTACTCCGTGCCGTGCAGGAACTCGCCGGTCTCGCGGTCGAGTACGTAGTAGAAGGCGTTGCGATTCGCGGTGACGACGAGCTTGCGGGGCTCGCCCTCCCACTCGGCGTCCACCAGCACCTGGATCTGGTTGGCGTCCCAGTCGTGGGTGTCGTGCGGCGTGAACTGGAACCACCAGGCGATCTCGCCGGTGTCGGGGTCGAGGGCGAGCAGGCAGTCGGTGTAGAGGTTGTCGCCGGGGCGCAGGTCGCCGTTCCAGTCGGGCGCCGGGTTGCCGATCGGCCAGTAGAGCAGGTCTAGTTCGGGGTCGTACGAGCCCGTCAGCCAGGTCGATCCGCCGCCGGTCTCCCAGCTGTTCCCGCCCCAGGTATCGCTGCCGAACTCGCCCGGCGCGGGGATCGTGTAGGTGCGCCACAGCAGGTCGCCGGTTTCCGGGTCGTAGGCGTCGATGAACCCCCGCACGCCCGCTTCCGCGCCGGATACGCCCACGATGATCTTCCCGTCGAGCGCCAGCGGCGCCAGCGTCAGCGCGAACCCGATCGCGTTGTCGGCGACCTCGACGTCCCACCTGACCGCCCCCGACCGCGCGTCGAGCGCGACCAGGTGCGCGTCGAGCGTCCCGACGTACAGGGTCGAGTCCAGGATCGCCACGCCCCGGTTCACCTCGGGGAAACCGATGTGCAGCACGTCGGACCCCATCTGCGGCGTCCACTTCCACAGCCGCCTGCCCGTGCGCGCGTCCAGCGCCGTCACCGTGCTCGGCGGCTCGGTCACGTACATGACCCCGTCGGCCACGATCGGCGTCGTCTCGATCAGCCCGTCGTCCATCTGATAGGCCCAGACCACGCGCAGATCGCCCACGTTCCCGTCGTTGATCTGGTTCAGCTGCGAGAAGCGGTGCGACGCGTAGTTGCCGGAGTACATCAGCCAGCTTTCGGGCTCGGCGTCGGCCTCGACCAGGCGCTGGTAGGGGACCTGGGCGGTGGCCGCCGGCGCCAGGGTGAGAGCCGCGGCCAGGGCCACGATCCCGCCCGCAATGCTGCATCTGTTCATGATCACCTCCCCAAAGTCGTCAGGTACGCTACCAGATCCTCGACGTCGTCGCCGGTGAGGTTCCGGGCGATCGGCATCAGCGAGTGTCCGACGCGCTTCTCCATCTCCGCGATATCGCCCTTTTCGAGCGAGACGAAGGTGCCCGAGACGGTCATGAGCTGAATCGTGAAGGCGTCCTCGTTCATCCGCATGCCGTTGTAGATGTCGCCGTCGCGCGTGACGACCCGCACCGGCAGATACTCGAGAAAACCGCTCCGCGCACCGGCCCGCGCGACGGGCAGTCTGGCGGCGGGCGTCCGCAGCGCCTCACGCAGATAATCGGCCCCGCGCCGCAGCCCGATGATCGTCAGCTCCGGCCCCACGGCCGTTCCCCTCCCGGCGACGATGTGACAGGAAGCGCAGTCGCCCGCGGCCCAGAACAGGTCGTGTCCCCGCTCCGCATCGCCGGTGACCCCCGACGTGTCGGTCGCCATCTGCGCGCCCAGCCGCAGCACATGGCTGGCCACCAGCGCCACCGCCTGGTCGTCGAGGATCGTGGCCGTCGCACCCGGCATGCCCGTCCCCGGAATCCCGTCGCGGATGATCTGCTCCAGCTGCCCCTGGTCGGCGACCCTCGGCAGCACGAGCTGTGCCAGTTCGGGTCCCTCGCCGCCCAGTCCCTGCACGCCGTGGCAGCGCCCGCAGTGGGCGCGGTACAGCCGCTCCGCGCGCTCGGGGTCGCCGATTTCGCCGGTGGCGCCGCCGGGTTCCTGGGCCGTGGCGGGAGGGGCGAGCATGAGCAACGGCAGTAGCAGCGGCAGCGGCCAGGGGGTCTTCGCGATCCGCATTGTGGTCACTCCTTCCCCGGTAGGGTGGGTGAGAAGGGTGACGGTCAGGATACGGCTGCCGCCGTTTTGCGGACAAGAAGGTCTCGGGCCCGGCGCGAGGGGATTCCCCCGGCTACCGCCCGCGGGCGGCCCTCGCGCCGCGTAGCACGGGTGCGCCGCGTGCCGGCCCGGCTACCGCGGGCGGCCCAGCGGCCTCCCGTCGAGACCCCACGCGGGGTCGATCTCGAAGCCCAGGTGGTCGAGCGCGGTCGCGGCGACGTCCACGATGTTGGCGGGCCCGGGGGACGGCCAGCCGGCGGTGGCGGTGCTCGCGGTACCGCCGCCCACGCCGCCGGCCCCCCCCGCGCCTCCCAGCCCGCCCGCGAGGATGAAGATCGTCATCTCTTCGGGCGAGTCGCCGCCGTGGCCGCCGTCCTCGCGCCGTCCGTGGTCCGTGCTGATCAGCACCAGCCAGTCCTCGCCCGCGAAGCCCGGCCGGACGCGCACGGCGTCGAGGAGCATGCCGACGTGCCGGTCGGCCAGCGCGATGGCGTCGCGGTACTCCGCGCCGATCGAGCCGTGCCGGTGGCTGGTCTCGTCGGGGTTGCCGAGGTAGACGAACATGGCGTCGGGGTCGGCTTCGGCCAGGTGGAGAACGGCCTGCGCGGTGACCTCGCCGTCGGCCTCGGCCCACCCGAGGTCGTAGCCGTCCACCGTGACCCGCGTGTCGATCGCGGACGACACCACGGGGCCGCCCTCGGGGAGCTCCGCGAGCGGCATCCAGTCCAGCGCGGCGAAGGTGGAGAGCTCGGGGCGCTCCCGTTCGGCGCGGGTGAGGAAGCCGGGCCAGGTGTCGTAGTCGCGGCCGGTGAAGTTGTTGTCCGTGACGCCGTGCTTTTCGGGCCAGACACCGGTCAGCATCGAGGACCACGAGGGGCCGCTGACGGAGGGGGTGGTGGTGCGGGCCCGGTCGGTGTACCAGCCGCTCGCCGCCAGCGCGTCGATGTGGGGGGTGGAGACCTCGGCGAGCACGTCCGAGCGCACGCCGTCGATGCCGATGAGGAGGACCTTGGGAGTGGGCTGGGCGGCGGTCTGCGCGCAACCGGCCGAGGCGAGGACGGCAACCGCTGTCAGTGCGGCCCTCATCGCCCGTCCACCATTTCGGCGAACCGTCCCACGCAGATCTCCCATCCCTCCCTGTGACCGTCGCGGTCGTCGGTCGTGGGGAAGCCCGAGTGCGTCAGCCTGATCTCGGTGCCGCCCTCGATCGGCACGAATTCCACCGTCACCACCGTTTCGGCTTTCATCGCGTGGGCCTCCTCCTTCCATCCCCAGGTGTACACCAGTCGTCGCGGAGGATCGACCTCTCGGTAGGTACCGTATGCCGTGAACGGGCCGCCCTCCACATGCATGCGGATCGAGTAGGAACCGCCGACGTGCAGGTCGATCTCCACGTCCACCGTCGCGGTCGGGTCGGGGCATGTCCAGCGCTTCACCTGCTCCGGTGTGGTCCACGCCTCGAAGGCCCGCTCGGGACTGGCCGACACGTTGCGGACAAGGAGCAGGGCTTCGGTCATCGGGGTCATCGGCGCTACTCCCCGTCCTTCAGGTAGTTCGCCAGGGCGTCCAGCTGCGCCGACCAGTACCGCTGGTGAGTCTCGATCCAGTCCCTGGCCTCGCCGATGACGTCCGGCTCGAAGCGGCACCAGCGCGAGCGCCCCTCCTTGGTGCGGCTGATCAGCCCGGCGTCTTCGAGGACCTTGACGTGCCGGGATACGGCCACGAGCGACATGTCGAAGGGTTCGGCCAGGTCGCTGACCGAGGCGACTTCGCCCCGGGCAAGGCGGCCGAGGATCGCGCGGCGAGCGGGGTGGGCGAGGGCGGCGAAGGTGCGGTCGAGGGTGTCTTCGTCGAGGGGAAGCATGGGGACTCCGATCACGTTGAGGGCACTTGGCACTGGGGCAGCAGCGATACTTAACATTTATATTTAGTGTTGACATGTCTCCCGCACAACTCCGGCTCCATTGCCTGAATAGCGCTCTCCTAACGTTTGCATCCGAGACATTGTCCCATCGGCGGACCCCAAACCGGAGAGCGTCAGTGAATCCACGAAATCCTCCCAGCCAACGACTCCTGCTCTTTTCCATACTCTCTATTTGCGCCTCGCCGATCGTCTCCCCTTCGCCCCTTCAGGCCCAGAGCACCCGAACCATCCAGGGGGTAGTGCGCGATTCGATCAACGGCGAGGCCATCGTTCACGCCGCGATTCAGATCGTCGGCACCCGGCAGGTGGTGGACACCAACGTCGACGGCTTCTTCACGCTGGTCGGCGCACCGAATGAGACCTTCAACCTCCGGGTGGTCCACATCGGCTACACATCCGCCGAACTCACCGTGGCTGCAGACTTCGCCGGACGCCTCCGGATCGCAATCGCCCCTCTTCCCGTGGAACTCCAGGGAGTCGAGTTCGTAGCCGACGAGTACCGCCTCGTAAAGGCCACGGACGGCGTGAGCCGCGTTTCGGCGTCGCCAGCGGAAATGGCGGTGCTCCCGTCCGTCGGCGAAATCGATGTCTTCCGATCATTGCAGCTGTTGCCCGGAATCAGCGGCACGCGCGAGTCCTCTTCCGGGCTCTATGTGCGGGGCGGCACTCCCGGCCAGAACCTGGTCCTGCTCGACGGAATAACGGTGTACCACGTCGACCACTTCTTCGGATTCTTCAGCGCCTTCAACGCCGAGGCGATCAAGGACATCCAGGTGTTCAAGGGCGCGTTCCCGGCGCAATACGGCGGACGCGTTTCGAGCGTGGTGGACATGACGGGGAAGACCGGCGACCCCGAGCAGATGCACTACGGTGCCGGGCTCAACCTGCTCAGCGCCAGCGGAACGTTCCAGACTCCCATAGGCTCGAAAGCCAATCTCCTGGTGACGGGGCGCCGCTCCTACACCGACGTGATTCGCACTGGGCTGTACAGCAGCATCTTCGATGTCTTCAACATCTCCACCGGCCCCCAGGGCCCTGCCGGCGGCGGACCCGGAGGCGGGCGAGGGTTCGGTGGACCGGGAGGACTGTTCGGTGCAACGAACCAGGATACAGCGACACCGGACTTCCATTTCTACGACTTCAACGCCAAACTGACCTACCTGCCAGGCGAACGGGACGTCGTCGCGTTCAGCCTCTACGGTGGCCGGGATTACCTGGACAAGTCGCAACAGCGGTCCCTGTCGTTCACGCCCCGGGGCCAGACCGGCGACCAGAACTTCACCACCGCCATCGGTGATCTGACCGATTGGGGCAACCGCGGCCTTTCGGGTCGCTGGGGCCGGCATTGGGCGAGTGGACTGACAAGCACGGTACTGGCCGCCTATTCCGAGTACACCTCCGACTATGGGCGCAACACTCAGGTCACGATATCGGATCCTGAAACGTCCGATGTCGCAGTTGCGCGCGAAGTGCGGTCTACCGAGGACAATCTGCTTACCGACCTCACCCTGCGCGCCGACAACGAGTGGCGGTTCTCGCCCAGCCACAAGATCGACTTCGGCGCGTGGTTCAGCGCGACCGGCGCCGAGTACCTTTACGTGAGAAACGACAGCAGCACGATCCTGGACCAGTCGCAGTCTTCGACGCGGCTGGCGGCCTATGCGCAGGACACCTGGGACGTCACGGACCGGCTCTCGGTGATGGCCGGCGGCCGTTTCTCCTACGACCAGGCCACGGCCAGGAGCTACCTGGAGCCCCGCGCGTCGGCGCGCCTGGCCCTTACCGAGCAGCTCACGCTGAAGGCCGCGGCCGGACGATACCACCAGTTCGTCAATAGGGTGGTCAACGAGAACGTCACCGAGGGCTCGCGGGACTTCTGGCTGCTGGCGGACGGCGATCTGGTCGACGTGACCGCGTCGGACCACCTGGTCGCGGGCGTGTCCTACGAGACCGACGGCTACCTTTTCGACGTCGAGTTGTACCGCAAGGAGACGACGGGGCTGTCAGAGTTCTCGTTGAGGTTCCGGCGCAATGATATCGATCCGCTCAACCTCTTCTACGCCGGGACCGGCACGGCGCAAGGTGCGGAGTTCCTGGCCCAGAAGAAGTTCGGAGCCCTTACCGGTTGGGTGTCCTACACTCTGGCCGAGGCACGCAACATCTTCCCGGACTTGAACGATGGCGCCTCGTTTCCCGCACTGCACGACCAGCTTCACGAACTCAAGGCCGTCGGGACACTGTCGCTGGGTCGCTGGGACCTGGCTTCCACCTGGACCTACGGATCGGGCACGCCCTACACGGCTCCGCAGGGCGAATACAGCGTCGAACTGCTCGATGGAAGCGAGTTCAGCTACATCAACGTGAGCGAAAAGAACGCCCTTCGGCTGCCGGCCTATCACCGCCTGGATCTCAGTGCGCGCTACCGATTCTCGCTCGGCGATTACGGCGGCGATCTGGGCGTCTCGGTGTTCAACGCCTACGACCAGGCCAATGTCTGGTATCGCCAGTTCGAACTCGACACGACTCCGGCCATCGTCACCGACGTCAACTACGTCGGACGGGTACTCAACTTCTCCGTCCGGTTCAACCGATAGAAGCTGAAAGGGAGCAAGAACATGAGGACATTCAAGTTTCGTCGTGCCGGCGAGCCGGCCGGGGGCCATCTCTTCCCCAACCGGCTGGGCTGCAACCGGATTGTTGTCATCGCCCTTGCGTCAGGCTGTCTCCTCGCATGCTCGGACACCACGACCGGCCCTGAAGAGGATGCGCGCCAGGTCGTGGTAGAGGCATTCCTCTTCGCGGGTGAAGCGGTGGACGATGTACGCCTGACGGAGACCGTGCCGCTGGGTGAGGATCCCGCACTGGCGCCGACCGTCGACGACGCCACGGTGACGCTGGTGCGCGGTGGGGACAGGTGGCGTCTTTCCCGTTTGCAAGAACCGGGCACCTACGGCTATCCGGGCCAGGACCTGGAGGTCCGGGAGGGCGACCACTTCCGCATCGAGGTCGAGGCTTTCGGCCGCACCGCGACAGGTGAAACGGTTGTTCCCCGACCTCCCGATGGTGTCGCACTCGACAAGGACAGACTGGAAGTTCCGCAACTGACGCCGGGGAGCTTCCAGCCGGGGACGCTGCAGTCGTTGCAGATCACGGTGACCTGGGAAAACCCGGACGCCGGCCTCCACTTCGTTGACGTGGAAGGGCTGGATCCCGAGGCCGAGCCGATCTTCGACGGTTTCATCCGCGAGGGGGCGGGAAGATTCCGCATCCGAAGTGCGCCGACCGAGGAGAGTTTCCACGCAATCGGGCTGCGGCAGTTGGAGCATCTGGGCGTCCATCGGGCGATCGTATACCGCGTCAACAAGGAATACGTCGACCTGTACAACAATCGCATCCAGGACTCGCGGGATCTGAACGAACCGCCGAGCAATATCCTGGGTGGCCTGGGCGTGTTCAGTGCCTTCAACTCGGCGTGGAAGGACTTCGAGTTGGTGCGGGTGGTGGGGTCGTGAGAGATCGTCTTCCGTATCCCGGCAAGACGGTCAGCCCGCGCCCACCTCGATCCGGAAGCGGACCACCCGCTGAATACCCAGTTCGTCGCGGGTCACCGCCCACACGAGGTCCCCGTCGAAGACCGGGTCGGGGAAGGCCGAAAACCCGTCCGGCGGCACCACGACGCCCAGGTAGGTCCCGTCGGGCTCGAACACGTCGTAGCGTGTGGGCTCTTCCCAGATCACGGGCGACGAATCGGGATCCTCCGGGTCATGATCCACGTTCTCGACCGGGTGTCCCTCGGTCTGCAGGCGCACCCAGATACGTCCGTCCCGACCGGCCAGCAGCTCCTGGTAGAAGGGCTTGTGGTCCGGGATCGGCGGGCCGTTCCAGGTCCAGTCGGGGATCCTGACCCGCCGCATCCGGCGCACTATGCGTTCCCGGTGGTAGGCACGCTCGTCGTCGTGTACTGGAGGCGGATCGGCGCTGCGTTCGATTCTGAGTATGCCGTCGTCCCGCTCAACGTCGATCCGGTACTCGCCAGAGAGCCCGGTGACGAGATGCCCGCTGGGGTGCACCGTCCACAGGAGGACGGGGCTGAAGGGCACGACCAGGGTCGTCGTGCCCTGCCGCTCGGCCGTCACAACCGGGGGCTTGTACGCGCGCGAAGGCTCGGAGAGCGTGTCGACCTGCACTCCGTCGGGCCCGAACACGATGAAGTGCGTGACCAAGCCTTCCTGTGACGGGTCGACGGTATGCACGAGCGTGCGGCCACTTGCATCGGTGTACAGCGAGGCCGCTGAATACAGACCGCGGGAGTTGTACGCCCACTGTTCCGTCTCTCCATCGCCGGGCCCGAAGACCTCGATCCGCATGTTGCCGGGGGCGCGCACCACAAGCCGGCCGTCCGGGAGAAGGGCGATGGCCTCGGCACGGATGAACTCGCCCGGTCCTTCTCCCTGTCTGCCCAGCGTTTTCACGTACACGCCCGCCGAGTCGAAGACGCGGACGTGCTGGGCCTGCCCGTCGAGCGCGTAGACGTTGCGGTCATCGTCGACGGCGATCGACCGGATGCTGCCGAGGAGGTATTCGTCGGGCCCGTCCAGCTCACCGATCGAGACTTCGGGCACCAGCGTGGCCTCGCCGCCCCAGACGCTTCCCGACAGGGTCCGCACCACGGTCGTGTCGCCGATGGTCTCGACGACGGTCTGCGGTCCGGCATCGGCAGGGCCCGTGTCGGCGCCGCAGGCCGTGAGGACGCAGGTGACTGCTGCGCCGCCCATCCACCGCAAATCGGCTCTCATGGTTCAATCCTCCGTGAGACCATCCCTGCTCTGGCCCTCCTGCCCCAGCGGAGTACGCCAGACATTACATAATGACAACTACGCTTGACAGTGTACTCGCTTACTGTCCCGGAACGGCCCGCCGGCCCGCATAAGTGCGGAGGAAGGGGTGTGCGGACTTGCATGTATAGCGGAATGGCGTACGGGGACGGCTGGATGCGCACCTTGTTCAACGTGTTGCTCCTGATCATCCTCAACGCGGTGGTGGTTACGCCGATCCTGTTCGCCACCGTGGCCCTGAGGATCATGTAGAGCACAGCTCCCGAGTCCATGTACAAGACCTGCATCTATTGCAACAAGCCCCTGGAGTCGAACGAGGCGGTCGAGCACTTTCCGGTGGGGCGCCGCCTGGCGTTCGATCCGGCGAAGGGACGGCTCTGGGTCGTGTGCCGGAAGTGCAAGCGCTGGAACCTGACGCCGCTCGAAGAACGCTGGGAGGCGATCGAGGAGTGCGAGCGATTCTACCGCGGCACGAACTTGCGGGCGTCGACCGAGAACATCGGGATCGCGAAGCACCCCGAGGGACTTGAACTGGTGCGGATCGGAAAGCCGCTGCGCCCCGAGTTCGCCGCCTGGCGGTATGGGGACCAGATGGGTGACCGGAGGCGAAAGCAGGTCGTAGCGACGGCTGTGGGGGCGCCCTTGGGCGTGGCCCTGTACGAAGTAATCGCTCCCCTGGCCGGGCTGGCGATGGTACCGATTGTCCTGGGCTCCGTTTTCTGGATTCACCGTCGCACGGTGGCCAAGGTGCGCGTTGGAGATGCTTCGGCCGGCGCCGTAGTCACACCGGAGAACATCGCCAGGTTCAGGTACGGCGATCTGGAAACGATCAAGGTCTTGCCGGACCATAGCGAGCCGCGATTCCAGGTCGAGATCTGTCGAGGAAGGCGCACCGCCTCGTTTACGGGGCAGGACGCCGGTCGCGTCGCGGCAGCGATCATGCCACTGATCAACGAGTGGGGCGCAACCCGGGCCAAAGTGGAGGGCGCCGTCGCCGCGATCGAGTCACACCGCCACCCCACCGGATTCCTTTCGGCCGTCGCACGCGAAGGGTACACCGACTGGCAGGGCCGCGTGGGGTACGTGAAGAGCATGCCCAAACCGACGAAGCTTGCCCTCGAGATGGCGCTTCACGAAGAACAGGAGCGGCGCGCGCTGGAGGGCGAACTCTGGGTGCTGGAGCAGGCCTGGAAAGAGGCCGAAGAGATCGCGGCGATTGCAGACAGCCTGCTGTTGCCCGCAGGGACCGACGCGTTCTTCGCGCGGCATGCGCGGGCGGACGACTAGCCGCCCGAGGGCGCGGCCGTTGGCCGATTCGCACTGCGCCGCCTCCATCGGGTAGGCAAACCGATGTGAGCGCTGGATTCAGCCCCCCGGCACCCGCTTGAGGAACTCCTCGGCGGTCTCGCATTCAATCACGGCGTCGGCGATGGTCACGAAGGCCTCCGGCTCGGAAAGCTGGTCGAGCAAAGGAAGCAGTTGTTCGGCGGTGGCGGGGCCGAACCTGCGGGCAACTTGCCGGTGCACCAACTCCCGCTCCCGCTGGATTGATGCACGTCGTTCCTGATCAATGCCCTTCTGCAGCCACTGCTGGTCCCTTTCTTCGCCCCATTGCCGGGCCCGGTCGAGTAAAGTTGTCACCTTGGGTTCCCTCTCTTTTCGGAGACTGCGTCGTAATTCCTTGCCGGATTCGCCATACCGCTGCGTTACCACATGCTCGATCCACTCCATAAAGGGCTTTCTGAACTGCGGCAGCCTCGTCCGCTTGATCCATTCTGGCAGCGAGCGAATCAACTCCTCCGCAGCTTCTACCGTCGGTGCCTGCTCGAACCTCGCGATCATCGCGAGCACGTTGTCCCGCGGCAGGGCTGCGGGATCCTCCGCCTGGATCTCAACGAGAAGATATCGGTGGCGGGGTCGGTATCCAAGCATTTCTTGCGGCAACGGGGCCAGTAACTCGCCCACATCGGTTGGCGCGGTCCAGCGCCGTCCGCCGTTGTAGATAACGATCGGCAGGACGAACGGGTATTCGCCGCCGGGGCCGAGATCGTCCGCTTCGAGTCGCATCCAGATGGCAACGGCGTACTCCATCATCCTCAGGGCCATGCGACGATCCACTGTGGACTGGAACTCGATGAGAATGAGGATGTAGAGCGGGCGGCCGCCGGTGGTCCGGATCCGCCAGAGCATGTCGGCATGGCGTTGGCCGAGGGCATGGGTGACAAAGCTGGCGGGCATTTGCTCAAGTGTGGCGAAGTCCAGGTGGCTGGCGAGGTCGGCCGCGAACGCGCGCAGGGTGTCAGCGACGGTTCGGCGCCGGGCAAAGAAGCTCTTGTATGAGGCGTCGTGCTTTGCTCTGGCGGGTCCCTCTCGCTTCCGTGACATGGTAAGGTGATTCCCGGTGGGGAGGTCGGTGAGAGACGGAAACGGGCCTTTGGCGCCGGTCCTTCGGTGGTCAGGCGGAAAGATCACCGAGAACCGGGGCGTTGGAATGGCTGGATGGGACTGATCTTCGGCTCAGCCGCTCGCCTATCCCCGGACCCGTGTCCCCGGGTCCCAGGGTTCCGCGTCTAACGGATGTCGGAGACGACCTGTCAGAGGTACAAAGAGGCACAGACGAGGCGCGAATCTGCATCCCCGGAGCAGCATCCCCCAACGCACGGCAGGAGAGCATCATGGATCACAACGACTATGGCGGCCTTCATGAGGATCTGAAGCTCACGGGCGCAGCGATCAAGCGCCGCGACGCGCTCAGGTTGGCTGCGGGAGGGATGGGCGCGCTGTACCTGTTCGGTCGGGCAGGCGCTCTCCGCGGGAGCGATGGTGGCGCCGGGTCCTGCGAAGCAATCCCCGAAGAGACGGCCGGGCCGTTCCCAGGCGACGGATCGAACGGACCCAACGTCCTGGACAAGGCTGGGGTGGTCCGCACCGACATCCGGTCGAGCTTCGCGGGGCTCTCCGGCTTGGCTGACGGAGTGCCGCTGACGGTGAGCCTGCAACTCGTCGACCTGCAGAACGGCTGCGCGCCCGCAGCCGGCCTCGCGGTGTACGTCTGGCACTGCGACGCCGCCGGCCGCTACTCGCTGTACAACAGAGGCGCCACCGACCAGAACTACCTGCGCGGTGTCCAGGAGAGCGACGCCAACGGCGAGTTGTCGTTCTTGACCGTCTTCCCGGGATGCTACCGGGGCCGCTGGCCGCACATCCACTTCGAGGTGTTCCCCAGCCTCGAGGCCGCGACCGACGAGGAGAACAGGATTGCGACCTCTCAGCTCGCGTTCCCGAAGGGCGCATGCGACGCGACCTACGCGACCGAGGGCTACGAGAGCAGCGTGCGCACCATGGCACGCGTCTCGCTGGAGAGGGACAGCGTCTTCAGGGACGGCGTGGCGCGGCAGATGGCGACGATGAGCGGGGACGTGAAGTCGGGGTTCGCTGCGAGGCTCACGGTGGCGGTGTAGGGGGCCGGACAGCGGGGGTTCGAAGCGTCAAGACGGGTATTGGGCCAGTTACAGATCGACGTCAGGGTGGACGAAGCCCTGAAGAGGGCGGTCGTCCTTTTCTGCAGATCCCGGGGATTGGTCGTGGATCACTTTGTCTAGGAGGCCCTGCTGGATCGACTCGAGGAGCTTGAGGACATCGACGATCTCAAGCGAATTCGACGCGAGCCCACTCGGCCGTTGGCCGATGTGATCCGGGAGTTCCAGCTCGATGGGATACCATGAGGTCGAGGGTTCCCGCACGGTGAAAGGTCGGACACCGGATGGACGCCTACCGGCGGGGTCGGTGACTGATGGGAGAGTCGGCGTCCGGTCAGATTCACGACGGCTCCCCGGCCCTCGCGAGCAATCCGGCGAAGCTGTACCTGACATCGGTGACGTCAAAGTCCGGCTCCCGCCGAAACGGCTTGCGCAGGTAGTGCACCCGGTGTCCACCGGTCTCAAGAAACTCAACGATCGCCAGGATAAAGTCGTCCGGCTTGTTCAGCGAGAAGAGAATCTCGTTCCGGGTGACTGTGATCGAAGGTGCGCCTTCGATACGGCCCTTCACCTCGATGAACCGCAGTTGTCCGGTCTCTGGAACGCGACTCTCCACATCGTAACCGAGCTTCTCAAACTCCCGGTCGGTCGGCTCGAACCCCAATCCTCGCTCAACTTCCATCACGATGGCCCGAGCACGCGCCGCGATTGCTTGAGTGTCGGTCGTCACCGAGTCCTTCTTCTCTTTCAGTCCGGCGATCCTGTCCAATAGTCCTTTGGGCACGACCAGTATTCCGCCCAACAGTCGGGGGGATGCGGCTGAGATACGCCGCTCCAGGTCCAAAGCCTCAAGCCGCGCCGAAAGCCTCGCCTGCAGTTCGTCCGCGCGCTTTCCGGCCTCCCCGGAGTTCAGCCGCGCATTGGGACGCCCGGCGCTCTCCTGGAGCTTCAGTTCCTCGGCGCGGTGGTCCCAGTAGGTGATCTCCTTCGTGAGACGGTCCTTTACCGCTGCTTCGGTCTTGTCGAGCGCCGCCTTTCGGGCTTCCTGGACCTCGGCCAAGTGCTGCGGCACCACTTCTGCCACGGCGTAGGCCTCCGCCTTGCTTTCAAGATCGCCGTCAATCCAGCCACACTCCGGACGGCTCAGGATCTCTGCGGGCGAGGGTTCCTCCTGGGCGAGCGGTCGGAAGTCCAGGTAGGGCGCGTAGCGCACATGACTGCGGACACCTTCCGGGCCGAAGTCGACGTAGATCATCCGCTTGGAGATCGTGCGCCCATTTCCTTGTCGTGTTCGACGCGCGTCCTCTACAGCGTGTTCAAGGTAGAGCAGGACGTGCGGTTCCATGCCGTGATCACGCTCGTCGACCAGCACCGCCCCACGCTTCAGGAGCGTGCGGTTGCGTTCAAGCGTCAGATCGAGCACGGCGTCCAGTAACGGGTGGCCGGGGCAAACGAAGGCTGCACGTGGGCGCCCTTTGGGAGCCACGAGTGACTTCTCGAACACGATGCGCTCATATCGGCGATGCACCGGATCCTTCGTACCGATTTCCCCAGCCCGCCTGCGCACTGCTGCTGGGACGGCGGAGATCTGGTAGCGCCGCGGCTCTCGCTGCCTGACCGAACCGCCGAGCTTCTTGAACGCTTCCAGGAAGAACGACTCGATGAAGTGGGGTTGCAGACGTCGAGCCTCCGCGCGCTCCATCTCTTCCCTAACCGCATGCAACCGGCTCGTGTCCATCGTGTCCTGCGCCAGGGCGTGCTGGTGCATGAGCCCGGTCAACCGATCACGGTCGAGGGCCTCACCGACGACCGTCGTCAGATGAGCACGAACGTCGGGGCGCTCGCCGAACCGGATCGCCTTCACCAGCAGCTCCTTGAGGGACTGCCCTTCGAACTGGACCTGACCCAAGACATCGAAGACCTGGCCGCCGAGGGCTTGTCGTTCGGTCTCCAGCTTGTCGAGCAGCGTCTGGTACACCTGGCCTTCGCGCGTGTCGTCGGCGACGAGGTTCCACAAGTGGCAGACTTCGGTCTGGCCGATACGGTGGATGCGTCCGAATCGCTGCTCCAGGCGGTTGGGATTCCAGGGCAGATCATAGTTCACCATCAGGTGCGCGCGCTGGAGATTGATCCCTTCGCCGGCTGCGTCGGTGGCCAGCAGGACGCGCACCTCGGCGTCGTGTCGGAACGCCTCCTGCGCTTTCAGTCGGTCGCGCCGGTTTAGACCACCATGGATGACGACCACCGCCTCGGGCCGTCCGATGAGCGTCGTGATCCGATCGTGCAGGTAGTTCAGCGTGTCCTTGTGTTCGGTGAAGATCACGAGCTTCTGCCCCGGCGAGGGCCGAGGGGGCGGCACCTGACCCGCTTTGTACCCGCCCCCAGGCTCCTTGACCCGGCCCGTGAGCACAGCCGGGGTGAAGATCTTGCTCAGTAGGCCCGCCAGTTCGCGCCACTTGGTATCGTCGCTCCTGCTCAGCACCGTGCGGGCCAACTGCTCAAGCCCGCGCAGCGTTTCGATCTCCGCGCGAAGCTCCGTACTGGACCGCGCAGCCGTGGCCTGGTCGAGAATCTCGACCTCCACCGCCTCCGCTTCCTCCTCGGGAATGTCTTCCAGGTCTTCGAGGTCCTCCGGGTCCAGCTCGGGACCGGTGAACAGGGGGAGTGCACCGGTCGAGGCACCCTTGAGGAAGTCTTCCATCTCCTTCAGCCGTTCCTGAAGCCGTGCCCGCCGTCTCCGCAAGGAGCGATAGATCGCCTCGGGCGAAGACGCCAAACGCCGTTGCAGGATCGTCAGCGCGAAGCCAACGGTCGTCCGTTTCTTGCCCTCCAGCCGCTCAGCCCGGTCGAACTCCTGCCGGACGTAGTGGGTGACCGCGTCGTACAGGGAAGCCTCGGCGGCGGAGAGCTTGTAGGGGACCGTATAGGCACGGCGCACCGGAAAAAGCGGTGTGCCATCGAACTTGAGGAGCTTCTCCTTGACCATGCGCCGCATCAGGTCCGAGGTGTCGCCGCGATGAGCCGTGGGACGAAAGCGACCTTCGAACCGGTCTCCGTCAAGGAGTGCCATGAACAGTTGGAAGTCGTCCTCCTTGCCGTTGTGGGGCGTCGCGGTCATCAGGAGGAAATGCCGCGTGAGCCGACCGAGCAGCTGTCCCAGCCGATAGCGCTTCGTGTACCTGATCTTCCGGCCGAAATAGGCGGCCGACATCTTGTGCGCTTCGTCACACACCACCAGATCCCAGCGGCAATCGGGCGTCTGGAGCAACTCCTGCACCTCCTCGTTGCGAGAGAGCATGTCGAGGCGGGCGATCACGAGGTCGTTCTTCTCGAACCAATTGTGTGGCCGGGCCGACTGAAGGGCTTCGCTGGAATAGACCGCGAATGGGAGCTGGAATCGGCGATCCAGCTCATCCTGCCACTGTTCGGCAAGACTGCCGGGGCAGACCACGAGGCAGCGCTGAAGGTCGCCGCGTGCGATCAACTCCTTCATCAGTAGTCCCGCCATGATGGTCTTTCCGCTCCCGGGGTCGTCGGCAAGGAGGAAGCGGAGAGGCTGGCGGGGTAGCATCGACTCGTAGACCGCAGTGATCTGGTGGGGAAGTGGCTCGACCAGGGAGGTGTGGACCGCGAGGAGGGGATCGAACAGGTGGGCGAGGCGGATGCGATGAGCTTCCGAGACGAGGCGGAAGAGGGCGCCGTCGGCGTCGAAGGTCCACGGGCGGGGCTGCGCGACGGGTTGGAGGGAGGGCTCGTCGGACCGGTAGAGGATCCTGGTGTCCACGGCGCCGCACGGGGTCCTGTATTTGACCTCAATTGCCTCCGAACCCAGCCACTTCGTAGCGACTATCGTTATCGGACCCTCCGGATCGATGCCCGGCACCCGGGTATGTGGCTGAAGGTCTTCAAGCTTCATTGGTAAACTCGGATCTGGTTGGCGAGAGGTCTGGGAAGCGATGATTGACGGGCTTCGCGGCACCAACGAAGATAGGGGCGCCGGAAGCCTCCGGGATGCCGGTATCCAAGTTGCCACATTCCCATATACGCTGTATGGTCGTCTGTATGAAAACGACTCTGAACATAGACGACACCGTCATGCGACGCCTGCGGGAGGAGGCTGCCCGCCGTCAGGCCACGATGTCTTCCCTGGTGGAGGCTGGACTCAGACTTATCCTCGCCGACTCAAGTACGGAGGACGACGGCGCGAAGCCCTTGCCCCCTCTGTCATCCTGGAAGAGCGGGGGACAACGTGTGGACATCTCCAACCGCGAAGAGCTTTACGGCGTGATGGAGGGCGAATAGGTGCTTGTATTCGACACGAACGTGCTTCTCTACGCGGCCGACGAGGACTCCGAGCACCACGTTCCCTGCCGTCAGCAGATCGAGGATGCCCGGCGTAGCCCGTCCCCCGCGTTCCTGACTTGGAACATCTGCTACGAGTTTCTCCGGACCAGCACCCACCGATGGGTCTTCCAAGCGCCGTGGACACCAGCGGACGCGCGTGGATTCATCGCTGCCCTGGTTGGGTCGCCGGGAATTACCGTGCTTCTCCCGACACGTCGCCACGCGGCTGTGTTGGAGCAGACGGTGGGGGAGTTGCCCGACGTTCGTGGCAACCAGATGTACGATCTCCACACGGCGGTCCTCATGCGCGAGCACGGGGTGAGCAGGATCTGTACGCGGGATACCGGGTTCCACCGGTTTCCGTTTCTGACCGTGGTGGATCCGCTGAGGTAGGGGGGTGAGCACATCGTGACCCGCGACTATACGCTCGGCGTGAAGGACTTTGGGCCTATCGCCGAGGCCCAGATTGAATTGCGCCCGATGACGGTGTTCGTGGGTCCGAGCAATACCGGGAAGTCGTACTTTGCCACCCTGGTCTACGCATTGCATCGGAGTCTACGGGAGCCGAGGAAGTTCGTGGAGCTGGGCGATTGGAACACCCCCGATCCCGATCCGTTGACGTCGGCGGCGATCAGCGAATGGGCGGCGGCTGTCGCCAAGTCCCGGGATGCCCGTGCTCCCCTTCGCGTGCCCGACCTTCCGGCGGAACTGGGTGATTTCGTCAGGTCCTTCCTGGCCACTGCTCTTGGGGTGGGGGCTGCTGTGGAAGAAGAGCTCAAGCTGTGCTTCAGCGTCCGTGGGTTTCAGGAACTGGTTCGAAGTCCGAAGGCCAGCAACGGGGAGATCAGGCTTGAGATCCCACGTGGAGGAAACCGAGGCACGCTCGTGTACAGCTTCAGCCTCGGTGGACACGACATGTCGGCCAGCGGCGATGTGACCGGAGATGGGTCGTTCTCTAGCGATCAGGTCGACTCACCGTACACGCGCGCCCTGTATCGCCGTGCGGTACGATTTGTAAGAGCCTTCCCCCCACTCGTCCGGGAAGGCACCTCAATTCCACAAGAATTGGTTTTCCTCACGGGTCCGCTGCTGGACCAACTTTGCTGGACTGTTCAGAGCTGGCTGGTGCACCCCGTTGGTGCTCCGGTGGCCCACTACCTCCCAAGCGACCGAGCCGGTATGGCGCACACCAGGGACGTGGTGGTGAGTTCATTGCTCCGGAGCGCCAGCTCCGCAGCACCGGAGCGCAGCCCGCTGCTTTCCGGCGTATCCGCACACTTCCTGGACCAGTTGGTACGTTTGTCCGTCGAGCGCAATCACCAAGATCCGGCCACGTCCGCGCTCGCGCACCGGCTGGAGGAGGCAGTCCTCGAAGGACGGATAAGAGTAGAGTTTCCAGACACAGGATATGCGCAGCTTTGGTATCGTCCGAAGGGCTGGGATAAGGATCTCCCGCTCATGCGCGCATCGTCGATGGTCGTGGAACTGGCCCCGATTGTGCTGTATCTGCGCCATGTTGTGCGACCTGGCGATCTTCTGATCATTGATGAGCCGGAGTCGCACCTGCATCCGGGCATCCAGGTCGAAGTGATTAGGCAGTTAGCGGAAGTCGTCCGCTCAGGTGTGCGAGTGATTCTGACCACTCACAGCGAGTGGGTGCTCGAGGAGTTGAGCAATCTTGTTCTCGCTTCCCAGCTCCCGGAGGAGAAGCGACGCAAGCTTGGACGTGAAGGTCAGGCACTTACCCCTGAGGAAGTTGGGGTTTGGCTGTTCAAAACCGACGAAGCCAGCGCAGGATCGACGGTGTCCGAGATCAAAATGGAAGATTCGAACCTTTATTCGTCCAGCTTTGAGGAAGTGGCTGCTGGGACCTACAACGATTGGGCGAACATCGCGGATCTCCTAGAAGGGTCGTAATGGCGCTTCTGCGCAGAGTGCGCGAGAACGTGGACGCACGGTGCATCGTCCGACGCTGCCGGAAGCAGGGTTGTACTGTGTCGATGAAAGGAGCACCTTCCGAGCGAGTAGTTGTCGACTTGGATCGCGAGGGAGCACCGATCAGTACGCATGAGCGCCGCTGTGACTACCTGTTTTTCGGTGAGAGTGCTGGTCAGCAGGGTTGGTTCGCGCCGTTGGAACTTAAGGGCGGCAGGCTTCGCGGAGTCCGGGCGATCGTGGCGCAACTGCAGGCCGGTGCCGACATCGCAGAGTCGCTCGTACCGGGCAGCTCGAGGCCGTTGTTCGAGCCCGTGGCGGTTTTGAAAGGGAGCCACAAAGCACAGAGAGATCGGTTGAAGCGGAGTGAGGTGAGGTTCCGAGGGGTTGTGAAGCGCGTCAAGCTGCAGTCCTGCGGGTCTCCTCTTGCACCGGTGTTCTCACGATAGGCGGCCCCTCGAACAACCTCCCGTAGCGGGTGTATACCGCCATCCCGGGGCCGATGGCCGCCTGGGCGAGGTCGACGGGGGCGATGTTGCCGGACTGGAGGAGGTGGAGGGCCTGGGGGAGTTCGGAGCGAAGGGCGGTGAGGAATTCGCGGCGGGTGGCGAGGGGAGCGTCAGCTGGGCGACGGCGGCACACGAGGACGATGGAGGAGGCGAGGGCGTTGGTGCCGATTCCCACAGATCGTCCGGTCTTCTCAGTGCGGACGGGCCACGTACCCGTAATGGCAAATCCCGCAGTGACCAATGCCTCGAGAAACCTCTCCCATCCGGTGCTAGTAGTGCCTTCCCCACCCCTTCTTTGTTCTGATTGCTTGATCGCATAGTAGACCGTGACTGGAAACGCTTCATTTGCATGGAGAGCCAGCGACGTCATCGCCTTCGTCATTCCTTCCAAAAAGAAAGCGTCAGCCGCTGTTCTGCTCGCATGGCGATATGGTGTCGCGATCAGTTCTTGCGCCTTCGGCACTGACAGAGTTGCGAAGAGGTTTGGAAACAGCGGTCTCAGCGTCCGGCGCAACCAAACGTAGAAGAAATCTGAAAGATCTGCGTATCCGATGTTGTCGTAGTACGGTGGATCGGTTGAAACAACCTTGCCTACGGACACTGACTGGCAATTCACGTCGGCCTGTACAGCCGTACCCGTCCCAAAACTCGACAGCGCGGCGAAGCCCTTTACCTTGCGCTCAAGAAGATTGGCGTAACTGCCCGTCGATTCCGAGAACACGTTACACTCAGCATAGTCCCATACCATTGGTATAGCTTGTCGTGAGAATACATTTCGCATTTGAGCATTTACTTGATTCCAACCGCAGATGCTGGAGGAATGATTGGCAAGCTGATCCACGAGGAACCCCAGATACACGGCCACCGCCTCGGCATACGCCCTCGCACCGGTGCCGCCATCGCGCAGTGGCTGGTCGTCGTCGCGGTACCCCGCAGCGACCGCGTCCCTACGCACCTGTTCCAACGCCTCGCCAACCAGGTCGGAGAAGGTGGTGAGCGCGACGAGCTGGCGGGGGGTGAAGAGGTCTCGCCACCGGACCATTCCATACTGCTGAACACGGAAACCGAGGGCCCGGTCGGGGAGACGTGTGTCCGGTACCCCTTGAGGCTGAGCGCGACGAGCGATCTCTTCCGATTCCGGTGTCGGCCCCAAGTAGACTCGGCTACGATCGCCTTGGGCGACGATGGCCATCAGTCTGCTACCCATTCGGCCCGCTCTGGCCTCTTCCCGAAGGTACGCGAAGGGCATGGGAACCCCCGACATCATGCATAGGAACTCGCTGCCACTGCCACCGGACTTGGTTCCCCTTCTGCGCACGGCGGGATCGTCCGGACTACTTGAATCGACCCGGAACCGGTACTCTCTCCCCTCGATTACTGGATCCACGTAAGCCTGTTTTCCCTTCTTGGTCGACAGCATCCAAGTCGACGCAAGCGGAACCTCCACATCAGCGAATGCCGGATTCGGACTTCGCACCGTGCGCGCCCACAGCCAAGCGATCACCGTCAGCTTCCGGCCCTCATACGGCTTCAAATCGGGTCGCTCCCTGACCATGCTCGGGGTCACCTCGACCTGTGGATACAGGTGTCCGATCCGCCGCTGCGCTTCGTCGCGCATCCACTGTCCGTAGAACCGGACATCCTCCGCCAGTCCGTGGGCACCCTGCCATTGCCGCGCGACCAATTCATCTCCCGAGCGCGATTCTGGATTGACTGGTGGCTTTCCCGCAAACTTCGGCGGAATCTCGATCATCGCCTTGTTGATCAACACGGCTACCGGATTGAGGTCGCTGGCGTGCGCCTCCAGACCAAGCCTCTGTGCCTCGAGCGGCAGGGCGCCGCCGCCGGCGAATGGATCGTGGAAGGCCGGTAGCCGAGCCGGGTCGAACAGTTCCGCGGCCCGTGGATGGTCCGCGTTGTCACCGCAGGTGCGCCGCCAACTGTACAGAATCTCCTCGCGCGCTTCCGCGAGCAGCGCTTCGTTGGCGGTGTTCTCCCACTTGACCAACTGCTCAAGAATCCCGAAGAGTCTCTCCCGCTCGCGCTCCTGGGCCTCATTGGTGGGAAACCGGTCGGGATCCCCTGACGGGTCGTCCACCATCTGGGCGAAGATCACGGCGCGCGCCGCCGCGAGAGGTCGGCGTGCCCACCAGAGGTGCAGCGTGCTGGGATGGCCGTGGCGAATCGACTTTTCTCTCCTCGACGCTTCGTTGATCGCGTCGAGGGGAAGAGCGACCTCGATGAGTTTCGCGCGAGTCACTGTCATCGGTCCGTCCGGTGTGAAGGGAGAGTTGTCAACCTGCGGAGTGTGCTTCCGCGACCCGCGTGCATGCCCCGCCCGCAGTCATCATAGGGAGGAGCCTCATGTCCACCGTTTCCGTGAGCGGCGGGGCAACCGATTCCGATCCGATCCTCTTCGAGACGGTTGCAGAGGAAGCGTTCCGAAGGTATGGACGCTCCTGGAAGCCCGCCACCCTCAAGGTCAACCAGGTCTATCTGCGAAATCAGATCATGCCCCGCTTCCGCGGTTGCCCAGTGGCCGAGATCACTCGTGCCGATGTCCGCCAGTGGTTTGGCGCCCTGCACGCCACTCCTGCCGCGGCCAACCGCTCACTTCCGATTCTCTCGATCATCATGCGCCAGGCCGAGCTCTACGGCCATCGCCCGGCGCACAGTAACCCTTGCGCCCGAATCCGGCGCTACCGGGAACGACGAAGAGAACGATTCCTGTCGCCTGCCGAAATCCGCGCTCTGGGTCGAGTATTGGCGGAGGAACAAGCAAGGACACCGCTTCAGGTAGCGATCGTCCGGCTCCTGATCCTCACGGGTTGCAGACAGAGCGAGATTCGGACGCTCCGCTGGAGCGATTATCGAGAGGGGCACCTGTTCCTGCGTGACAGCAAGACCGGTCCACGGACCGTCTGGCTATCCTCCCGCGCAAGGGTCACTCTTGATCGTTTGTCCCGGAACGTCCCGTTTGCCTTTCCGGCCGATCACGGTTGCGCGCCAATGTCCACGGAGACTCTCTACGGCTCCTGGAGGCGGTTCCGCGCCGAGGCCGGGCTAAGCGACCTCCGTTTGCACGACCTCCGTCATACCTACGCGAGCTTCGCCCTTCAACGCGGTGAGTCGGTGGTCATGATCGGGCGTCTCCTCGGGCACCGTGATCCCGACACGACACTGAGGTACACGCACTTCGGTGGCTCGATGCTCGTGCAGGCGGTCGAGAGCGTCGCCAAGGCTCTGGGGGACTGAGCAATGTCCATGCCCAGCTTCGAGCGGTTTGTCTTGGGATCCTGGCGGACGGCCTGCTACCACCGATGCAAGTCATCGACCCAGCGGCGCATGGACAGTGCTTTTCGCACCCAACTAATACCTGTCTTCGGTCCATTGCGGCTGGACGAAATCTGCAGGACGACCGTACTGGAGTGGTTCGATGCCTATAGCCGGACGGCGCCTGCAGGAGCAAATCGGGCGCTCGACATCCTGCGTCAGATTCTCAACTACGGGATCGAGTGCGGTTACCTGGACGCCAACCCGACCCGTGGCGTAAGACACAATCCGAGACCGAAGGTCACCCGGTTCTTGTCGCGTGACGAGGTCGACCGGGTGCACGCTGCACTCGATGCGCACCGAGGACGAGGGTCGGGCCAACAACAGGCGGCCATCATCCGCCTCCTGTTGCTCACGGGCTGTCGCAAGAGCGAAATCGTTTACCTGCGGTGGAATGAGGTCGACGGAGATGTCCTCCGACTGGCCGATAGCAAGACTGGACCACGGGCCGTGCTGCTGAGCAAGGCAGCCCGGGCGGTCATTGAGCGGCAGCCACGAGCCGGTAGCCCGTTCGTTTTTCCCTCTCTGACCGATGGTGCCAAGCCGCGTTCCAATGAACTGTCCCTGTGGCGGAAAGTTCGTCGAGAGGCGGACATCGAGGATGTTCGGCTACATGACCTTCGCCATACCTTCGCGAGCCACGCGGTGATGCGCGGTGTGCCGCTCCCAGTGTTGTCCCGCCTCTTGGGACACAGCCGGGACCGAATGGCCTTACGCTATGCTCACGTGGCGGATCGTGAGGTGGGGGAGGCGGCGGAGCGCATTGGGGCTAGTCTCGCGGCGCTGCTGGATGCCGAAGACTGACCTGGCACAAGGCTGCAGGGTAGGGTGTCGGGGTACCACCGTGGGGTTGTACATCGTTGTCACGTCGTGATTTACGCTTTTGCTGCCGTCCTTGTCTGGATGGAAGCGAGAGCCACCCTCTCGAATCCTGACTAGGCGCCCGACTATTTGACCGGAGCCCCCTCGTGGGAACACGATGTCGGTCGTCCACGTGCCCACATCCCTTTCTGCCATATTGGAATATCTCTCATATGGGTTTACATAACGACGTCATCTGCCGATGAAGGAGCGCAAGAAGCTCATCGAAGTGGCGCTGCCGCTCGACGCGATCAACGAAGCGTCCAGACGCGAGAAGTCCATTCGGCACGGCCACCCCAGTACCCTTCATCTATGGTGGGCGCGTCGTCCATTGGCTGCAGCGCGAGCCGTGATCTTCGCTCAAATGGTGGATGACCCGTCGGAGGATCCGGACCGGTTTCCCACTGAGGACGCCAGGCGACGCGAGCGGGAGCGCTTGTTCCGATTACTCGAGGAACTCGTCGTCTGGAAGAACACCGGGAACGAGGAACTTCTCAAGCGTGCACGGCAGGAAATCCTGCGTAGCTGGCGACGAGCTTGCGAGGACAATGCCGACCACCCCCGCGCGGCCGAACTCTTCGACCCTCGCACGCTTCCCGCATTCCATGACCCGTTCGCGGGCGGGGGGGCCCTCCCCTTGGAGGCCCAACGGCTCGGCCTGGAAGCTCACGCCAGCGACCTCAACCCGGTGGCAGTCCTGATCAACAAGGCTATGATCGAGATTCCACCGAAGTTCTCGGGACGCAGGCCAGTGCATGAAGGAGCCCGTTCTGGTACGTCGGCTCGGTCCAAGACGCTGATCGACCGCGAGTGGAGAGGGGCTCAGGGTCTCGCTGAGGATGTCAGGTACTACGGCCAGTGGATGAGGGATGAAGCAGAGAAGCGGATCGGAGGTCTTTATCCTGGAATCCAGATCACCGCTGAGATAACTCGTGAGCGGCCCGACTTGAAGTCTTATGAAGGCCGGGAACTAACGGTCATCGCATGGCTATGGGCACGGACGGTTCCGAGTCCGAACCCAGCGTTTGGTGACGTTCATGTCCCGCTCGCGTCGACCTTCATGCTGTCGACCAAACGGGGGAAGGAGGCGTACGTCGAGCCGGTAATCGCGCGAAGGGGGTACAGATTCGAAGTCCGTGTCGGTCCCCCGAGAGATCGGGCGGCGACAAGACGCGGAACGAAGCTGTCTCGTGGGGCAAACTTCAGCTGTCTGATGTCGGGAGTGCCGTTGGCACCTGAGTACATCAAGTCGGAGGGTCGCGCTGGCCGCATGGGTACCCGGCTCTTGGCAATCGTGGCTAAAGGGGATCGCGAGCGAGTGTATCTGAGTCCGGAGGCGGGGCACGCGGAGGTGGCGCGGCGCGCGCGGCCTTCTTGGCGGCCGGAGCTTGCGCAACCCAAGAATCCGCGCTGGTTTTCGCCACCGGATTACGGCTTCGCCACCTTCGGAGACCTCTTCACCCCTCGCCAGCTCGTCGCGCTCACAACCTTCTCCGACCTGGTGGGCGAGGCAATGGCGCTGGTGCTTCGGGACGCGGTCACCGCGGGGTTGCCTGACGACGACCAGCCACTTCGCGATGGGGGAACCGGTGCGAGGGCGTATGCCGAGGCGGTGGCCGTGTATTTGACGTTTATTCTCAGTAAGCAGGCTGACCTGGGGAATAGCCTGTGCGCGTGGGAGCCGATAGCGCAATGTCCGCGCCACCTGTTCAACCGTCAGGCAATTCCGATGGTTTGGGACTATGCGGAGGGCAACCCGCTTGGAAGTAGCTCAGGCGCCTGGACGGTCTTTTTGGATGGTATCGTCAAGGCTTTCTCCAAGGCGTTTCGGTTCGTTCAAGCGGACGCATCGGGCGTTACCCGGCAGGCCGACGCCCCATCCCAAGGCATCTCTCGAGGTCGGGTAGTTTCAACCGACCCGCCGTACTACGACAACATTGGCTACGCAGACCTGTCCGATTTCTTTTACGTCTGGATGCGACGCTCACTCAGACCGACCTTCCCAGACCTGTTCGCGACTCTTTCCGTGCCGAAGGCGGATGAGTTAGTTGCCACGCCCTATCGCCACGGAGGCAACGAAGCGGCTGAGGCATTCTTCCTTGACGGGATGTCTCGTTGCATGTACAGGCTAGCCCGCGACGCGCATCCGGCGTTTCCAATCTCCATCTACTACGCATTCAAACAATCCGAACGACGGGGGGCATCTGGGGCAAGTACAGGCTGGGAAACGTTTCTCGAAGCCGTGATCAGCGCCGGCCTATCCGTGAACGGGACTTGGCCGATTCGCACAGAGAACATCAGCCGCATGGTCGGGCAAGGTACAAACGCCCTTGCCTCCAGCATTGTCCTCGTCTGCCGCCGCCGCCCCGCCAACGCCCCCCTCGCCACCCGCCGCGAATTCCTCACTGCCCTCCGCTCCGAAATCCCCGCCGCTCTCGCGGTCATGCAGTCCGGCAACATCGCCCCCGTCGACCTCGCCCAGGCGGCCATCGGCCCCGGCATGGCGGTATACACCCGCTACGGGAAGGTGCTCGATGCAAACGGTGAGCCAATGAAGGTCCGCGAAGCTCTGGCGATGATCAACCAGATTCTCGACGAGACGCTCGCCGAGCAGGAGGGCGCGTTCAATCCCGACACCCGCTGGGCACTGGCATGGTTCGAGGAGCACGGCTTCGAGGATGGCGACTTCGGCAAGGCTGAGATCCTATCCAAGGCCAAGAACACCAGCGTAGCCGGATTGGTCGAAGCCGGGATCCTACAGTCTCGAGCCGGCAAGGTTCGCTTGCTACGTCCTTCCGAGCTTCCCTCCGACTGGGACCCGGCCCTGGATGCCAGGTCCAGCACCTGGGAGAGGGTTCACCACCTGATTCGAATGCTGGATAGCGATGGCGAATCAGCTGCAGCGGCTTTGGTTCGACGCCTCGGAAGCGTTGCCGAGGAAGTGCGTGACCTGGCCTACAGGCTCTATTCCATCGCGGAACGGAAGAAACGGGCTGCGGAGGCGCTGCAGTACAACAGCCTGGTTGGCAGCTGGGCGGAGGTGAAGCGGATGGCCAGCGCTGAGATCCCGGTGGAGCAGACGGGACTGTTGTCATCGGCGGATCGGTGACAGAATCCGTAACCGCCGAGATGCCGGCTGACACAGCGCAAGCAAAGTAACGAGAGTCCACCCATCCCTTACAAAGACTGACTCATGGCAATCACCAACCACGATCGCGTCGGTAAAGCGATGGAGCTTCTCCGAACCGGCCTGGGACCCTTCGTCGAACGCGAGATAGCGACGGCGCACCCACCCAAGACCACCCCGGCCCGTGAAACGCTACGTTATCTGGACAACCGCGAATTGGCCATGCGGCCCATTGAGGAGTGGGATGCCCACGCGCTCCTCATGCTGATGTGGAAATCCTGGAACGTTGTCTTCAGGACCACGCTGGGCCACGCCGAACGCAACTACGTATCGGAACTCCGCGATGCGAGGAACCGGTGGGCTCACCAGCGGAGCTTTTCCACCGAAGACGCTCAACGCATTCTCGACTCGACTCACCGCCTGTTGTCGGCGATCTCGGCGCCGGACGAGGCGGCGGAGGCCGACAAGCTAAGAAACGAGCTGCTCCGGCTGCGGTTCAACGAACAAGCCCGCCAGGAACGGCGTCGCGGTGCCCAGACAGCGCTGAAGATCGGCGCGACATCCACTCTCCCCGCTTGGCGCGAGGTGGTGGTGCCCCACCAGGACGTGGCGAGCGGCCGATACAACCAGGCGGAGTTCGCAGCCGACCTGTGGCAGGTCTACAAGGGCGAAGGCTCGCACGAATACCGTGATCCCGGTGAGTTCTTTCGGCGCACCTACCTGACAGAGAGCCTGCGGGGGATGCTCGTGGGAGCGGTAAGGCGCGTCACTTCCGGCGGGGGCGACCCGGTCATCCAACTCCAGACAAATTTTGGCGGCGGCAAGACGCACTCCATGCTTGCGCTGTATCACCTGTTCTCCGGGACTCCGCCGACGAGTCTGACGGGAGTCGACGAACTCATGGCCGAAGCCGAGGTCTCGGGTCTTCCATCGGTTCGCCGGGTGGTCCTGGTGGGGAACAAGATCTCGCCCGCACGGCCTGACCGGAAACCCGACGGGACCAAGGTCCACACTCTGTGGGGCGAACTCGCGTGGCAGCTCGGCGGCCGGGACGCCTACTCGAGGATTGCAGCAGACGACGAGAAAGGGACGAGCCCCGGTGACGCGATCCGTGGTCTGCTCAACGACTTTGGTCCGTGCGTCGTGCTTATCGACGAGTGGGTGGCTTACGCGAGACAGTTGCACGACCGGAGCGATCTGCCGGCGGGCAGCTTCGACACACAGTTCACGTTCGCGCAGACGCTGACCGAGTCGGCGAAGGCCGCATCGAACTGCCTTCTCGTCATCAGTCTTCCGGCGTCGGACACTGCCGGGTCGCCACACACCCAAGCCGACGACGTAGAGGTCGGGGGCGTCCGCGGCCGCGAAGCTCTGAACCGCCTCAGCAACGTGGTCGGCCGACTCGAGTCCGCCTGGCATCCGGCGACGGCCGAAGAGGGCTTCGCAATCGTCAGGCGGCGGCTCTTCGGTCCCATGACTGAAGAAGCGTACAAGCAGCGCGATGTGGTCGCGCGGTCCTTCGTGGACTTCTATCAGCGACAACATCAGGAATTCCCGGTCGAGTGCCGGGACGGGGACTACGAGCGCCGGTTGAAAGAGGCGTACCCCATCCATCCCGAAGTCTTCGACCGGCTCTACGAGGACTGGTCCACCCTGCTCAGATTCCAGCGCACCCGGGGTGTATTGCGGCTTATGGCCTCTGTCATTCACAGCCTGTGGGAGAAGGGTGACAAGAGCCCACTGATTATGCCCTCGCTGGTGCCGATCGACGACCCTCGGGTCCGGTCCGAACTCACGAGCTACCTGTCCGACAGCTGGGTCCCGATCATCGAATCGGACGTGGATGGTCCAAACTCGCTGCCCCTACGTATGGATGGCCAGTACAGCAATCTGGGTAAGCTGAACGCCTGTCGGCGCGTCGCCCGGACGGTCTACCTCGGGTCCGCACCGCTCAAGGAAGCTGCTCGGAAGGGCATGGATGACCGACGCGTGAAACTCGGATGCGTGTTACCGGGCGAGTCGCCCGCGATCTTCGGTGATGCGCTGCGCCGTCTAGCCGGAGCAGCCACCTACCTGTACCAGGACGGACCCCGAGTCTGGTACGACACCCAGCCCACGGTGACCAAGCTCGCACGGGACCGGGCGGCGCAACTGGAGCGCAGTCCTGACAAGGTGGCCGAAGAGATCCGGCGTCGCGTGCAGGCGGACGCCTCGAAGCGGGGCGACTTCCATGGGGTCCACTGTTTTCCGCGTGAGCCAGCCGATGTTCCGGACGATCCAAGTGTGCGTCTGGCGATCCTCGGCACCGACGCACACTACATCAAGGGTGGCAAGAGTCCTGCTGAAGCTGCGGCTCGCCAGCTACTCGATTCCAGAGGCAGCGCCCCCCGTCTGTGCCGCAACGCGCTCGTTTTCATGGCGCCGGACAAGACTCGCCTCCAGGACCTAGAGGGGACGGTTCGAATGTACCTCGCGTGGGAGTCGATCGTCGGCGAAAAGGAGACACTGAATCTCGATCCTCTACAGGTAAAGCAGGCCGAAACCCGGATGAAGGAAGAGAACGGGCGGGTGAAGGGCCAGATCCCGGAGGTTTTCCAGTGGCTTCTGGTTCCGGTCCAGAATAAGCCGGCGGACGAGGTGAGCCTGGAGCCACATCGGCTGATGGGAACGGGTGAACTGGCCGGCCGTGCGAGCACGAAGCTCCGGCGCGAAGAGTTGCTGGTGACCAGTTACGGGAGTACGCGCCTGCGAATGGACCTGGACCGTATTCCTCTATGGGAGGACCATGTGGAAATACGGCAGTTGGCCGAACACTACACGCGGTACACGTATCTGCAGCGGGTGGAGGACCCTTCGGTGATCGCGGAAGCGGTGCGGGATGGGATAGGACTGCTGACGTGGGAGACGGACACATTTGCATACGCGGAGGGCTTTGATGAGGAGACGGGGCGGTACCTGGGTCTTCGGGCAGGGGAGGCGTTGCAGCAGCCGTTGACTGCCGATAGTCCCGGCTTGGTGGTTCGGTCGGAGGTGGCGCGGGAGCAGATGGAGGCGGAGGTGCCGCCGAAGCCGGGAACCGGCACTGGGACAGGTACGGGCACTGGCACCGATACCGGAAATGGCAATGGGACGGGGACAGGAAACGGGACAGGTACAGAAACCAAGGCTGGTCCGAAGCGCTTCCACGGCAGTGTCGGTATTGATCCCGTCCGGGCCGGCAAGGTGGTCGGCCAAATCGCGGAAGAAGTGGTTTCGCACCTGACCGGGTTGGTGGGCACGCAGGTGGAATTGACGCTGGAAATCGAAGCGGAGATTCCAGATGGGGCGCCGGAGCATGTGATACGAACGGTTACGGAGAATGCTCGGACGTTGCAGTTCAGGAGTCAGGGGTTTGAGGAGGAGTAAGACGAAACGGCCGTGACTTGTCGCGATATTGGCCACTTGAAGAGGAGCTTGGAAACGGTATGCGAGCTTGGAACCCCATTCTCTTGAGTTTTCTGGGTCTCCTGGCCATAGCGTTCCTCGCCACGGCTCTTGGCTGGAAGGGTATCCTGTGGTTCTTGGGAGAAAGCGACAAGAATGATGCCTTGAGTTTCATCGGCGTTGCTATGGGAGGTGCGCTGCTCGCTCTGAACGCAGTCGCGTCCCACAGAAGAGCCAAGGCAATGGAAAAGGCGGCAACGGCCCAAGCCAACGCCATGAATGCGCAGGCAGAAGCCAACAAGCAGACAGAGCACGGACGACGGCAAGAACGCTTCAAGAACGCTATCGAGCATTTGGGCCATGAGTCTGCTGCGGTGCGACTCGGCGGCAGATACGAGCTCTACAATCTTGCTGTGGAGACTCCAGAGCTTCGACAGACCGTTTTGAACATCTTCTGCACCTATATTCGCCAAGCAACTTCTGAGGATGCCTACCGCGAACAAAACAAGTCAAAACCGTCGCTGGAGATTCAGGACCTCTTGACGTTGATCTTTGTGCGAGAGCCCGATGTCTTCCACGGTTGTCGAATAGACTTGGAAGAGAGTTGGCTCAACGGGGCTGACCTTTGCCAAGCGCGGCTCTGGAAGGCGAATCTACGTGGCGTGCGACTATTCAATGCTCTGCTCAATAGTGCGCAATTGCAAAGGGCGATCCTTGTCCGGGCTGATCTGCGAGGAGCCGTGCTCGGTCAAGCCGCTCTGCAGGAGGCTAACCTGTTCCAGGCGCGTATGGAAGCGTGCTATCTGCTGCACGCACAACTACAGGGTGCAACGATTGCCGCCGGGAAGCTAACGGGCGCATACCTGGGTGGAGCTCAGATGCAGGGGGCGGATCTCTCTAGTGCCAGTATGTATGGGGCGAACCTCACGAATGCCGGTATGCAGGGGGCCGCGCTTGCGTTTTCATATGTACAGGGTGCGATAGTCACCGACGCCGATATGAGGGGAATAGCCGCGAAGGGATGGTCCCCCTCGGGCAAGTTCACCGAGCGAATGACTGGCTTGATCGGTGTAGATGCCGATCACTCAGGCGTAGCCTATTCTGGAGGGATCAACGGCAATAGGGCCCAGCAATTGGTCGACAGCGTTAAAGTCATTGACACACAGAAAGCAGAGCTCCTCGCAACTCAGCTAGCGCCTCACATTGATCAAGACTATTGCTGGGGTATACCGGAGGGTACTAAGGTTGTGACTGGTGCCTTCGGGGAAGATGAAGCTCAACAGTGGATAGCTCAGCACGAGAGCGCAATGTCCGACCTTCATGCTGTTGTGTGAGGCGGGGTTTTCCACGAATGATCGACAGCGGCCGCCTGAGCGTTGGAGAGGCCGCTATCTGACTGATTGGGTCGGTTGGCGTGGGGTCCGGCCCGATCCGACCCGTTTTCCGTAGTCCGCCAATGCCGTCTCCAAATCTCGGGTCGCTATGAACTCCTGACGCCGTCCGCGCTTTGTCGATGCCAGGAGTCCCGCGGTTGCCAGCTTGACCAGATCGGCCCTGGCCGTGTTGGCCGTTATACCGTGACTAGTCCCGTGTGACTGTACGGTGTATCGGAATCCGGGATTGCGCAGGGCATGTCCCAACAACTGAATCTGCCGGTGATTCAGGTCTGGCGAGTCACGGAGCCGGTCTTCGATGCGCCGGATGTCGGACATCTTCCTGTCGACATATGACGAGAGCGCGTCGATGCTCCGGATGATCACACCTATATGGTAGTCCACGAAGTAGGTGAGGTCTCCACCATCGGTCTCGGTGTGCAGGTAGGCCCTGGCGTACTTCGCCGGAGCATTCCGCAGGATTCCCGATACAGCCAGGTATTGGGCGAGCGAATAGCCCTGTCGAACCATCGACCAGTAGAAGAGCGCGCGCGCCACCCGTCCGTTTCCGTTAACGAATGGATGGTCGTATCCGATCATGAAATGCAGGAGTATGGCGCGGATTACCGGATGGACCCAATGGTCGGGTGTCTGGTCATTGGCGAAAGCCACGAGCCGGTCCATGCGAGCTGGCAACTCTGCAGCGGCTGGCGGGACATGGGCGGTCTCGTCGGAATGAACAAGCGTAACCACGATGTCGTCCGACGCTCTCCGGAAACTCCCGGCCATTGCTGCGTCCCTCGTGCCATCCATGAGAATGCTGTGGAGTTCAAACACGTCGGCCTTGTCAAGTTCTCGTTGGGCCAGTTCGCCGATCCGTTCCATTGCGTGATAGTTGTTCAGGATCATTCGCTCGCCGTGGGTCCGCGGCTGGCGACCCCTGCGGATCATCTCCTTGGCCACCGGTCGAGTCGTCGAAGCTCCTTCGAGCTGGCTCGATCGGATAGCCTCCTCCACGATCGAATTCGCGAGCAGGTGTTTACTACCGTGTCCCTCTACCAGATCCCATACCTCGGATCGCGGGCCCGACATTCCCAGCTTCTGGTCGATCTCGTGCAGACCCTGTCGCACGGGTGCGGCGTGGACGAGCGAGAGAGGATATCCCTCCTTGCTGCTGAAAGGCACGATCTCCCGCGCGGAGAGACGGGCCATTCGTGTGCCGAGCCACCATTCTTCGAGGGAAAAACCGTCCGGAGGCACCCTATGGCGCATGTTGTCCCAATGGAGGTATCGGCCGGCAGCGAGCATTGAGGTCCCGCCGACGATCTCGGCGAGGCGCTCCGGCGTTGTCCTGCTGAGCAGGGGAAGGACATCTGGTGGTGTGACGGGGATCTTCATTGTGGAACGTTTTCCAAGTAACTGTCAGTTTACTAGTAATTGATAGTTCCAGTGATCGATCCGGTCAATCGACCTCCCGAGGACTATGTCTGAGTACTCGTCTTGGCAACGCAGTTGCCGAGGGCCGGCAGGTTAATCTCCCACCCTCCTCCCCGGTGTCCACGGCGCCCCGGCCGCCTCCATGTCCGCCTCCAGCGCCTCCAGCGCCTCGTCCACCAGCGCCCGCAGCGCCATCGACACGCGCTGGAAGCCGCCCCGCGCGATCTCGAAGCTCTCCCGCTGCGTGGCGGTCGGCTCCTGGCGCGTGTCCCAGTGCCCGCCGGCGACCTGGCCGAGGCGTCCCAGGATTGACGGCGAACTCGGTTCGTTGAGCGCGCCGCGCGCGGCATCGCCCTGGAGCCGCACCGCGATCCCGGCGAGCCGTCCCTCGATGCCTTCGAGCCGCGTGTAGAGGTCGTCGTCGGCCGCGGGCGTCTCGTCCAGGGCCGCGCGCATGTGGCGGAGCCGGTCGCGCACCTGGCCGATCTCGGCGGCGGCGCTCCGGGCGCGGCGCAGCAGGTCGGCGGTCTCTTCCGCGAAGGCCATGGCGGCCGTGAAGTTCGTCGCCGCGTCGGCATTGGGCACGGCCTTCACCGCAAACCGCTGCGGCTCGCCGACCCGCTCCACACCGGCCTCCGTGATCAGCGCCATCTCGACCGTGTAGTCGCCCGGGGGCGCCAGGGGGCCGCGCGGCGCGCCCGCCCACGGGGGTGAGAAGCCCGGAGGCGTGAGGTCGACGGGGTCGGGGGCGGGGCGGCGCAGGTCCCACGTGACGCGGTGGAGGCCCTCGGTGGCGGGGCCCATGACGCGGCGCACGGCATCGCCCGCGCCGTCGCGCACGAGCAGCGCCACGCGCGGCCCGCTCTCCAGCGCCTCGGCCCGGAGCGCGTCGTAGCCGGGGAAGGCGATGTCCTCGCCGCGCTCGGCCGCCGCGCGTTCGGCATCGCGCCGAGCCGCACGCGCCGTTTCGGGTGGGTCGGCCAGCCAGTAGGTGAAGGTGGCGCCGAAATTGGGGTTGGGCGTGACGAACGAGGTCGTGCCCAGGGTCGGCTGGCCGGGCGCCTGCAGGGGGGCGTTGGGTATGTACCACCAGGCGTCCCGCACGGGGAACAGGACCGCTCCTGCGGCAAGCGCGCCGCCGGCCATATCTCTCAGGGGCGCGTAGTCGTCGAGGACGTAGAAGCCGCGGCCGAAGGTTGCTCCCACCAGATCATCGTCGCGGCGCTGGATCTCCAGGTCCCGGAACGAGATCGTGGGTGCGCCCGCGCCCAGCATGGTCCAGTTGGCGCCGCCGTCGAGGGTGGCGTAGATGCCGTTCTCGGCGCCGATGAAGAGCAGATCGGGGTCGACGTGATCCTGCTCGACCGACCAGATGATGACGCCGGCGGGCAGGTCGCCCGCGATCGAGCGCCAGGTGCGGCCGTGATCGCTGCTGGCGAAGAGGTAGGGGGTGTAGTCGCCCTCCTTGTGATTGTCGGCGGCGACGAAGACGGTCGCGGGGTCGTGCTGGGACGCCTTGACGTCGTTCATGAACGCGCGCTCGGAGACGCCGGGAAGGGGTGCGGCCCGGCGCCAGGTTGCGCCGCCGTCCTCGGTGGCCTGCACGAGGCCGTCGTCGGTGCCGGCGTAGAGGACGTTCTCGTCGAGCGGGGACTCGGTGATGGCGGAGATGGTCGAGTACCAGGACATCGCCGTGTTGCCGTAGAGCGCGTCGACGCTGCGGACGCGGCCGGCCATGGGCAGCTCGTAGCGGTTGTCGTCGCGGGTGAGGTCGCCGCTGACGGCGGTCCAGGAGTTGCCGCGGTCGTCGCTCCGCCACACGCGCTGGGAGGCGTAGTAGATGCGGCCGTCGGCGTGCGGGCTCGCGATGACGGGGCTGTCCCAGTTCCAGCGCTCGGGGGGATCGCCGGGGGCGGGCAGCGGACGGATGCCGATGAGCTCGTGGTTCGTCAGGTTGACGCGCTGGAGGTTGCCCTGCTGGGACTGGATGTAGGCGATTTCGGGGTCGTTCGGGTCGAAGGCGAGGGCGTAGCCGTCGGCGCCCATCGGCGCGTACCAGTCGCGGTTGCGGACGCCCTCCATGTTCATGGTGCGCGAGGGGCCGTGGAGGGTGCCGAGGTCCTGCGCGCCGCCGAGGATGTTGTAGAACGGCTCGGAGTTGTCGAGCGCGAGCTTGTAGAACTGCGAGATGGGCATGTTGGGGAAGTGACGCCAGGTCGTGCCCTCGTCGAAGGTCTCGTAGAGGCCGGCGTCGGTGCCGGCGAGCAGGTGGCGGCCGTTGGCGGGATCGATCCACAGCGCGTGGTTGTCGCTGTGCTTCTCGCGGCCGGTGCCGAGCTCGGTGAAGGAGGCGCCGCCGTCGCGGGTGACGTGGATGAAGACATCCATCTGGTAGACGAGGTCGGGGTCGTGGGGCGACGCCTCGATCTCCTGGTAGTAGTGCGGGCCGGTGCCGCCTGAGATGTAGCTGTTGCGGCGCTCCCAGCTCTCGCCACGGTCGGTGGAGCGGTAGAAGCCGCGGGTGTCGGGGCCGCCTTCGATGGTGGCGTAGACGATGTCGCGGTCGGCGCCGGAGACGTCGATGCCGATCTTGCCCATGTCGCCCGCGGGGAGCCCTGCGGTGACTTCGCGCCAGGTGCGGCCGCCGTCGGTGGACTTGTGGATGCCGGAGCCGGGGCCGCCGGCGAGCAGTGACCAGACGGTGCGGCGGCGCTCGTAGGTGGCCGCGTACATGATGTCGGGGTCGGCGGGGTCGAACTCGACGTCGGTGACGCCGGTGTTTTCGTCGACGGTGAGGACGGCGGTCCAGCTCTCGCCGCCGTCTTCGGTGAGGTACAGGCCGCGCTCGCCGCCTGCGGACCAGAGCGGGCCCTCGGCGGCGACGAAGACGGTGTTCCCGTCGCGCGGGTCGATCAGGATCTTGCCGATGTGCTCGGAGGTTGCGAGTCCGAGGTGGTGCCAGGTGCGGCCGCCGTCGCGGCTGCGGTAGACGCCGTCGCCCCATGCAACGTGGCGTCCGCTGACGTTTTCGCCGGTGCCGACCCAGACGACATCGGGGTCGGAGGGGTCGATCGCGACGGTGCCGATGGAGTACGACGGCTGGTCGTCGAAGACGGGCGTCCAGGTGATGCCCGAATTCGTGGTCTTCCAGACGCCGCCGGAGCCGACGGCGACGTACCAGGTGGTGGGGTCGGCGGGGTGGATCGCGATATCGGCGATGCGGCCGCCCATGAGCGCGGGGCCGATTCCGCGCAGGGGGAGGCCCTGGGTGGCCTGGGTGATGAGGGCGGGGTCGGGCTGCGCAGCCTGGGCAGTCGCGCCGTGCGGGAAGGCGAGCACCGCGGCGAGCGCGGACGCTGCAAGTGCGGCGGCGGGGGAGAAGGCGGAGATCATCGGACGGGTAAGGCGGTCGAACATGGGTCGCTCTGTGGTGCGGGACATGGGCACGGCCTGCTCTGCAGGGTTGAGGCGCGGTGGGGGCAGGGCGCCGCGTGGGGTGGAGGAAATGGACCGCGCGGGGATCGGAGCCGCAAGGAGGGAAGTGGGTTCGCGTGTTGAGCGCTGGTTGCACTACGGCTCACACCGGCACTCGCTTAGAATGAAGCATGAGTGCAAAGCGGATCATCATCATTGCCGGCCCAAACGGTGCGGGCAAAACGACCTTCGCTCGCGAGTACCTGCCGGAGGAAGGCGACTGTCCGATGTTCGTCAACGCCGACCTGATCGCGGAGGGGCTGTCGCCGTTCCGGCCGGATTTGGCGGCTATTCGGTCGGGGCGGGTAATGCTGTCGGAGATCAAGCGTCACGCCGCCGCTGGGCGCAGCTTTGCTTTCGAGACGACGCTCTCTGGCCGGGCGTACGTAGCGAGAATCAGGAGGTGGCGTGCCGGTGGGTATCATGTCACCCTATTCTTCCTGGCACTCCCAACGCCGGAAGAAGCAATCAAGCGTGTCAGATTGCGGGTGTCTCAGGGCGGTCACGATGTTCCTGAAGATGTGATCCGCCGCCGGTTCGCGTCGGGAAGGCGGAACTTCGCAGATGTCTACCGTCACGAAGTCGACGAATGGCTCTGGTACGACAACAGCAATTCAGTACCGGTCTTGATTGAGCGAGGAAGCAGGGGAGAGCAGATGCCGGCCGATACACCGAAACAGAACAAGGCAATGACGGATCCGGCCGGTGTGATGGCTGCCCTCTTGCGTGCGGCCAGGCGTGCCCACGAGATCGCCCGCGCGACCGGCACCAAGGTAGCCGTCCGCGTTGACGGCAAGTCGGTCGAGATGGAACCCAACCCGGAAATGTTCGACGAACTCGACCCGGATGACGGCCGTTGACTAACGGAGCAACCACGGACGACCGCATCTGCGAGAACTGCGGACGTCCGCGCGCGGAGCGCTTCTGCTCGCGGTGCGGCCAGAACGACCGCACCTACTCGCGGTCCCTCTTCCCCGTGCTGGGCGAGCTGGTGCGCGAGTCCTTCGAGTTCGATGGTCGCCTCACGCAGACGCTCAAGCTCCTCCTCTTCAAGCCCGGCAGCCTGTCGACCGAGTTCGCCCGCAACCGGCGCGCACGCTACATGACGCCGGTCCGGCTCTACCTCTTCACCAGCGTGGTCTTCTTCCTCACGATGTCGCTGGCGATGTCGCGGGTTCGCGACCCGCTCGGGGAGGAGCCGGACCAGGATCCATCTTCAGGCCTCGCCGAGATCCCGGGGGACGTGTTGGATTCCCTGCAGGCCGCGGTGGATTCCCTGCAGGCCGTGGTGCCCGGACTTCGGCTGCAGATCGACGGCGAGGACGTTCCGGTGTCGACGGAAATCAGCGAGTCCGGGATTGCGGCGCTCAGGGCTAACCTGGAGCCTTCCCAGCGCGGCAAGCTGGACGATCTGCTAAAACGCGAGTCGGCGAGGGCCACTCAAAACGTTCTCGCCATCCTGGCGACGGCCTTCGATTCCGAAGCTCAGACGTCGTCGGTCGGCGGACGGCAAGGGGATCCAGGGCCGGACGAGGACGCAGCGCCGGGCGCCGACCGTGCCGCGCAGACGGCAGGGTCAGGACCGGACTCGGCCAGCGCTGCAGTCGTGCTGCCGACATCCCGCGGCTTCCTGGCCAGGATGTTCCTGAACAGCGCCGTCGACCTCATGCACGACCCCGACGCGTTCACCGAACGCATCATCGGCAACCTGTCGATTGCCATGTTCTTCCTGCTGCCCGTCTACGCGCTGATGCTCGCCGTGCTCTACTGGCGCAAGAAGCGGTACTACATCGAGCACCTCGTCTTCGGCATGCATGTCCACTCGTTCATGTTCATGATCGTCACCCTGATGCTGATCGCGTCGATCACGCCCATGGGCGCGGCCGGACAGGGGTGGACCCAGGGCATCCTCGGACTGGTGGTCGTGGCCTATCCGATCATCGCCCTGCGCCGCTTCTACGGGAACGGCTGGTTCGTCACCCTCGCCAAGGCGTTCGTGCTGGGTATCCTGTACTTCACGATCGTCAGTCCCCTGACTACGATCGCCCTGTTCCTGACCGCCTGACCGCCCGACCCGTGCCCCCGTCCGGCTCTTGTTGCGGGACATGGGTTGCAGCCCGCTATCCGGCAGGCGCGGAGAACGGTGGCGCAGGGATCGGCAGCGAGAGCCCCTCCAGGCGGGGTGACCATGCTTCCGGGCACCGCCGCTCGATCATGACGATGGCCGCAAGCTGCCCGGTCAGGGCCTCGAGGTCGTAGCGCGGCGGATCGGAGGCGACGGCCGCGCGGCGCAGTGCGGCGAAATGGACCGCGCGGGGGTGGTAGTCGCAAGGAGGGGAACACGGAAACAGTCCCTGCCCAACCGTGTATGGCGTCCTACCTGGATCCCCTGAAGGAGGCTGAGATCATGAATATGCATCGAAAAGCAACCATCACTTTCATCGCCGTGCTCTCGCTCGGCAGCACATCCTGTGACTTCGCACCCCTCGCGCCTGAAGCGGCGATGGTGGCCACCGTCCCAACGGCCGACGCCGACCCGAATCCCTACCCGGCAATCGCCGTCGGCAGCGACGATCCCCACCGATTCCAGTTCGAGATCGCTCTCGTGGACCAGGGCGCATACGAACTGCGTTCCCAGATTCTCGCCCAGGCGGACCGCTGGGCTCGAATCGTGGATGGCAGCGACCTGGAGGACATTGACTGGGAACCGGGCACCGTCCGTTGCGGCGGCCTTGAGCACGATTATCGGCAGGACGTGCTGGACGACGTCCTGGTCATGGTCTCCGTTCAGGATTTCAGAGACGGCGGCGGCCTCAGCACCACGAACTGCGGATACCGCGAGTCCTCCGGGTTGCCCACGTTGGGGGCCATTGTGCTTGACGTGGATGGGCTCTCCCGAGGACAAGTGAACGATTTCTTCCTTCACGCGTTCGGGCACATGCTGGGGTTCGGCGTCTCCTGGCAGGACCGGGATCTGCTGCGCAACCCGTCGTCGGCAGACCGGCCCGCCGACACGCACTTCACGGGTGACAGGGCGATCGCAGCTTTCGTAGCCGCGGGTGGCGCCAGTTATCGGGGCCCCAAGGTACCGGTCGAGAACGAAACGACCTGGGGCTCGGTAAACACCCACTGGCGGGAGTCGGTGTTCGGCGAGGAACTGATGACTTCGGGGCTGAGAGAAGGGGTCGCGGATTACTTGAGCGCGATCACGATTCAATCTCTGGCCGATATCGGCTACACGGTCGACGTGGAGGAGGCCGACAGCTACTCGCTGCCGCCCGCCCGCGCGGCGGCAAGCGCGATGGCGGCCGGGCCCGCCGTCCACATCACCGAAGAGGTGGTGATCAGCCCCGCGGTCTTCTACGACCGGCACGGGAACGTGGTGCGGGTGGTACGGAACTGAGCAGAACGGTTGCGACCCTCCTTCAGGGATCCGTTGTCCGCCACAAAGGCCCCAAAGTGGCGGACAACGGATCGTCCTGAGGCCAGCTCCGTGTCGACCCCTTCCGGACTCGCTCCGGTTCTGGCGCGCCTCGGCTCCGATATCCAGATTGCACGAGCCATGTCAAGTCGCTTCTCGCGGAGGATGCGGTATTCGCTGGTCATCATACTCTCGCTTCCGTTCTATGCTCTGGCGCTTTCGGTCGTCTACTTCGGCACAGGGAGAGTTGGGCAAGGACAATTGGCAGATTCCTTGTGCTTGCGTTCCTGTGGATGATTGTTTCGGTCGCAGGATCCATCGTCGCATGGCAACTGGGTTGAGGAGATGAAACGAGTGAGCGTAGCGGGCCGTGCCGGTCTGCTGGCAGTCCTTGCCGTCGCGGGATGCACGAGTCCGACGGGTGCACCCGGTAGCGGTTTCGAGGTCGCGGAAGCGTCGATCCCCGACCTGCGGGCCGCGCTGGAGGACGGTCGCGTCACCTCTGCGCAGCTGGTCGACCTTTACCTGGCGCGCATCGAGGCCTACGACCGTATGGGCCCCGCGCTCAACACCATCATCCGCCTGAATCCGCTGGCTCGGCGGCAGGCGGAAGCGCTGGACGCGGAGCGCACGGCGGGAACGGTGCGCGGACCCATGCACGGCATCCCGGTCCTGATGAAGGACAACTACGACATGGACTGGATGCCCACGACGGGGTCGAGTCTGGCGCTCGCGGGGCTGCGTCCCGCCGACAACGCGTTTCAGGTGAAACGTCTTCTCGACGCGGGCGCCGTGATCCTGGGCAAGACGAACCTGCACGAGCTTGCCGCCGGGATCACCACGATCAGCTCGCTGGGCGGGCAGACGCGCAACCCGTACGATCCGGCGCGGAATCCGGGCGGCAGTTCTGGCGGGACCGGGGCAGCCGTCGCGGCGAGCTTCGCGTCCGTGGCGTGGGGCAGCGACACCTGCGGCTCGATCCGCATCCCGGCGGCGGTGCACAACCTGTTCGGGCTGAGGCCGACCAAAGGGCTGTCCAGCATCGACGGGATTCTGCCGCTTTCGCATTCGCAGGATACCGGGGGGCCGCTGACCCGTACGGTGGCCGATCTGGCCATCGCGCTGGATGCTACCGTGGGACCGGATCCCGCCGACCCAGCCACGGCGATTCTCGAGGGGCGGGAGACGCCGAACTTCCAGGCCGCGCTCGATGCGGCGGCTCTGGACGGTGCCCGGATCGGCGTCCTGGAGGCGTGGGTGCCGGAGCAGGGAAGCGCGGGCAGCGTGACACGGGTGATTCGCGACGCGCTGGGCGAAATGGAAGAACTCGGCGCGACGGTCGTTGACGTCGAGATCCCCGACATGGACGACCTGCTCTCGAACACCGGCCTCATCGACTTCGAGTTCAAGTTCGACCTGATGGACTACCTCGCCGGCGTCCCGGACGCGCCGGTCTCGTCACTGGAGGAGATCCTCGAATCCGGTCTCCATCACGAGGCGCTGGACGGCAACTTCCGCCGCCGCAACGCACGCGACGCACGCGAGTCCCCCGAACTCGACGAGACCATGGAGCGGCGGCGCGCCCTCACGGCGGCGGTCGTCGACTTCCTCGACCGGGAAGACCTCGACGCCCTCGCCTACCCGACCATGCGGCAGGAAACCGCCCTCATCGGCGCGGCGCCCACCGGCGCGACCTGCTTCCTGAGCGCCCACACCGGCCTGCCCGCGCTCACCATCCCGGCCGGCTTCACCGCGAGCGGCCTCCCCGTCGGCCTGGAGCTGCTCGGCCGCTCCCTCGACGACGCCCGCCTGGTCGCCTTCGCCTTTGCCTACGAGTCGGCCGCACCCAGGCGGCGCGCCCCGCTCCGCACGCCACCCCTGGTGAACGGCGCCGCCCCACCGCCCGTGCAGCTCGCCATCGACCCCCCCAGCGGCCACGGCGTCGATGCCGTCATGGCCGTGGACCTCCCCACCGGCACGCTGTCCTACCGCATCACCATCTCCGCCGAAGACCCCGCTGACGTCTACGGCACCGTGCTGCGCCGTGTTACGGCCGACGCCCCCGACGAGGAGGACGAGGGCGGCAGCAACCCCGTGGTCGTCCTCCGCCTCGGCGGCCCCGAGGAAGCGGATCCAAGCGGCACGGCGGCCCTCTCCGCCCGGCTCCTCGGCGACCTGATGAACGGCCACCTCGAGCTGCTGATCCACACCAGCCGCGGCTCCGACCACCGCAGCCTTGCCCCTCGCGCCCGACCTTGACCGTTACCGCTCCGAGCCCTCCCGAAGGAAGCCCCTGAGGGGGTTCGGAAGAGACTCGGGGCTCGAAAAGCCCCCACCGGTCTCGATGTCAACGGCAATTGAGCCGATCAGGTTCCGGATCGCCTTTTCCCCGCGGCGAAACGCGTAGCGATACAATCCGCGCCAGCCCAACATCGTCAGCCCCCCGACACCTGCTCCACCGGCAAGGAAGCCCGCTATAGCAGCACCGGCCGCGAGACCCCCGATCCCGAGCGCAACGCCCGCGGCGCCCCCGGCGAAGGCGCCACCGACGCCGCTCAACAACCCGAGCACCCCCGAAATGCTGCCCCCGACCCACATACTGAGCTTGTGGCTATGGGACAGGCTCCCCCGGACGGTCAGCTCGGTCGCGGGCGGATCGGTGTCCAGGCGCCGGAGGCTGAAGTTCAGCTGCTTCAGGTCGATCCAGGCCATCTCGTACGCGAACGACTGGTCGGCTGTGACTGCGGTGTACGAGTAGGCGGGGACATTGAAGACCAGCACGCCCCCCTCGAGTGGGTCGGCTCCGTGGTGATCGATGAGACTCAGGCGAAATGGCCGCCCCGGGAGGATCCGTTGCATGGCGGCGTAGACCTCCTCCGCCGATGCGTGGATTACGCGAGAGACCTCCAGCGTACTCGGCGGTCGGCCCAGGAAACGGGCAGCCATCGCCGACGGTCGCTCCTCGGCTCCTTCGGCAAGTGCCATGTTGCGGGATTCCGCGAGCGCACGGTCGACGAATTCCGTCGAGATTCCGGCCTCCTCGGCAGCGGTCCGCACATCCACGAGACGGTACCCTTCCACCTCCGCCGGGTCGGCGGAATGCTCCCGGGGAGCCAGCTGCTTGGAACGCTCTTCGAGCCGGCGAGCGGCCTCTGCCTGCAGCTCGGCCGCACGACGCCAGAGCGCGCGTGCCTGCTCCTCGGAAATGCGGGTTTCGTCCTGGCTCATGATGCCGCGAGAACATACAACGCGTCCGAAATGCGGGACAGGTGCTGACGGATGTGCCGCGCTGGATACCCTCGCCGAAGCCGTGGTAGTTGCCCCGACGACTCCCGGGCCGCCAGGTTGCACGGCACGCCGTCGCCGCCGGTCACACCCCACCCGGAGAAGCCACCATGCAGCGCCTTCCGACAATCACCCTGCTCCTGGCCCTCACCTGCGTGGTCACAAGCCACTTCGCCTCCGCGCCTGCCACCGCCCAAACGCCCGACCGCGTCGCCGCCGGGCTCAACTGGCGCTACATCGGCCCCGCCATCGCGGGCGGCCGCATCAGCGACCTCGAGGTCGTGCCCGGCACCCAGTCGCACATCTACGTGGGCGCCGCGTCGGGCGGCGTGTGGGAGAGCGTGAACCACGGCACCACCTGGACGCCGATCTTCGACGATCAGCCCAATCTGTCCGTCGGCGACATCGCGCTCGCCCCGTCCGATCCGCTCGAGATCTGGGTCGGCACCGGAGAGGCCAACAACCGCAACAGTTCCCCGTGGGGACAGGGCGTCTACCACTCGTCGGACGGCGGCAAGACCTGGCGGCTCACCGGGCTCGAGGACACGAGGCACGTCGGCCGCATCGTGGTGCATCCCACCGATCCGGACCGCGTCTGGGTGGCCGCGGTGGGCCATCTCTTCGGCCCGAACGAGGAGCGCGGCGTCTTCCGCACGACCGACCGGGGCGCCACGTGGCAGAAGCTCCTCTACATAGATGAAAACACCGGCGCGACCGATCTCGCCATGGACCCGTCCGATCCAGCCATTCTCTATGCGGCCATGTACCAGCGCCAGCGGCGGGCGCACGGGTTCATCGGGGGCGGGCCCGGCAGCGGCCTCTACAAGAGCACCGACGGCGGCGATACCTGGCGGGAGCTGACGGAGGGTTTGCCTGAGGGCGACATGGGCCGTATCGGCCTCGCGGTATCTCGCCGCAATCCGCAACTGGTCATGGCGGTGGTGGAAGCCGAGGACGGCGGAATCTTCAAGTCGACCGATCGTGGCGAGTCGTGGACGCGGGTCAACGAGCTCAACCAGCGCCCCATGTACTACAGCCAGCTGCGCATCGATCCCAACGACGACGAGACCGTGTACCTGGTCGCGGGCTCGCTGCACCGCACCACCGACGGCGGCGAGAACTTCAACACCGTGGCGCAGGAGACCGTGTACAACACCGGCGTCCACGTGGACCACCACGACCTGTGGATCGACCCCGAGAACTCGGCGCACATGATTCTGGGCAACGACGGCGGCCTCTATTCCACCTGGGACCGTGGCGACAACTGGACCTTCATCTCGAACATCCCGATCCAGCAGTTCTACGACATCGACCTGGACATGTCCGACCCGTACTACGTCTACGGCGGGCTTCAGGACAACAACTCCTACCGGGGGCCGAGCCGCACGACCCGGTATCACGGGATCCTGAACCGTGACTGGCAGGTCGTCGACTACGGCGACGGCATGTACGCCGAAACGGATCCTTCGGACACCGGCATCGCCTACATCACCTCGCAGAACGCGGGGATCATGCGCGTCGACATGGCGACGGGCGACCGCAAGGCGCTGAAGCCCTTCCCGCAGGACACCACCGTGGAGTACAACTTCGACTGGAAGTCGCCGATCCTGGTGTCGCCGCACAACTCGAACCGGGTGTATCTGGGCGGCAACCGGCTGTTCATCTCCGATGACCGGGGCGACAGCTGGCGCGCCACGGAGGAACTGACGCGGGGGATCGACCCCGACAGCCTCCCGATCATGGGGATGATGCCCGACTCGACGACGCTTTCGAAGCATGACGGCGTTTCGGGGTACGGGGAGATCACGGCGGTGTCGGAGTCGCCGGCGATGGCCGGGGTGATCTGGGTGGGTGCGGACGACGGGACGGTGCAGGTGAGCGGGGACGATGGCGAGACCTGGACCGATGTCACGGCGAACATCGTGGGTGCTGCGGGCGGGCCGCCGTTTCCGTATTACGTGAGCTGGGTGGAGGCGTCGCACTTCGAGGACGGGCGCGCCTACGTCAGCCTCGACGGGCACTGGGACGACGACTACGCGCCGTACATCTTCGTGACCGAGGACATGGGGGCGACGTGGCGGTCGCTCAGCACCTGGCTTGGCGGCAACTCCGTGCGGGTCGTGGTGGACCGCGACGGTGTCCAGGTGCCGCCCGGTTTCAGCCTGGGGATCCCGAGCGCGACGGTGAACGTGATCCGCGAACACCACGCCAACCCCAACGTACTGATCGTGGGCGCGGAGGACGGCGCCTTCGCGTCGATCGACCGGGGCGCGACGTGGGGCCACCTGGGCTCGGGGATGCCGGCCGTGCCCGTCGACGACATCGAGATCCACCCGCGCGACAACGACGTGGTGGCGGGGACGCACGGCCGCGGCATCTACGTCCTGGACGACATCGGGCTGATCACGCCGTACCTGTACATCGAGAGCGACGGCGTCACGGGCACCGTTACCGAAATGGACGAGCCGGTCTTCACGCCGCCGAGGCCCGCGACGATGTTCCTCTACCGCAACGACGTGCCGTCGCAGGGGCAGGCGATGTTACGGGCCGCCAATCCGGCGTACGGTGCGTGGTTCGACTACTGGCTGCCGGAAGAGGCGGAGGAGGGGGCGAGCTTCGAGATCCGAGACGCGTCGGGTGAGGTGGTGCGGACCCTGGAAGGTCCGGGCGCCGCCGGCCTCAACCGCGTCACCTGGGACCTGCGCCACGATCCCATCCCGCACGATACCACGCGCTACGACGTGCCCAACCTCGACTCGGGGCCCGACGGGCCGTTCGTCCTGCCGGGCGAGTTCATGGTGGTGTTGCGCGTGGGCGACGAGCGTCGCCAGCAGAACCTCACCGTGCGGCCCGACGAGCGGCTGCGCGTCTCGGAAGCCGACCGCCTCGCGCGGTACGAGTTCACCTTGGAGTTGCACGAGCTGAAGCGGCTGGCCTACGAGGAGGGCGTCGCCGCCTACGACCTCGAACGCGAAGCAAACGAGGCTGTCGAGACACTGGAGGATGCCGACGACATCGACGAGGATGACCTGGAACGCGCGAAGGCGCTCGCCGCCGAAATCGAGGAGGTCGCCGACGAGTGGCGCGACATCAACGCCAACGTGCGCAATTGGTGGACCGGCCTCCTCGGCAATTTCGACGGCGGCCCATCGACCACGGGCTCACTCACCGGCCCGTCGGACGATCAGCGGCGCAGGCTGACCCGGCTGACGGAAGAAGCGCGCGTGGCCGGTCAGCAGCTGGACGAGCTGGATGACGTGATCCAGGCACTTCGGGGGTTGTCGCCGGACCGCGAGGAACCCTGAGCGCTTCCACCCCGAATCAGCCCCTCCACGCGCCGCGCCAGACCGGCAAATACCCGGCCGTCCGGACCGAATTCCTCGATCTCGCGGGCAGCCCGGTCAAGCCTGCTGCGGATTCGCACCGACGGCTGGCAGGTTGCCGTCTCCATCCCGGCTCAGGCTATCTCGCAGCGCCTGCCTGAACCGCTGCCAGGTTTCGTCGTCACCGGACGCGAACACGCAGCGCGCGCCCGCCAGCGCCAGAAGATCGCCGCTCGAATCGGGTTTGCGGAGCTGTTCCTCGAACGCAGCGCGAGACAGCACCCCGTCCAACCCGCGGCGCGGGACCGGCGCCAGCAACAGGTTGTCGCGCGAGAGCGCACGCAGCGCCTTGCGGAACCGGCGGACCAGTGCTTCGTAATACCCGGCGGCGCCGTCACACACGAACCGGACATCAAGTTCCGTCCCTGGCATCGCCCCATTGCTGGCCAGAGGTCCCAAAACCACCACCGCAACCCCGCCGGTGTCGCGCGGAACGCCCCGATCCTCGAAGTCCTCCTCGACCGCGGACAGGACGGTGGCGATGGAGGCCTCCGCGACGCGTGACAGCGCGATGCCCGCCTCGCTCACCGTCAGGCTGCCACGCATGACGTGCACGCCGATCTGGAAGACCTTGCCGTTCGACCACTCCCGCGTGGCATCGACCGCCTCGCCGGCGTCCTGCATGTGGATGTCGGCGAGCTGCTCTTTCATCTCGGAGACGCCGAGTTCGTGCGTCCAGTAGAGTCGCGCCAGGCCGCAACGGGCGATCTTCTCGAATTCCGGGTCCGGTCCGATTCCCTCCGGCAACTCCAGGTCGGTGAATTCGCGGTCGCGAAGCCTGTCGAGCAGTACCGGGGATTCGTTGATCCACGCGGCGAGACGCGGCGACGAGGCGTGGATCTCGGCGATCACGTCGAATGCGTCGGGGCGCGCCGCGAACGCCCGGCTGTCGTAGGCGCTCCAGTCGTCTATCTGGGGATAGAACTGGGCACGCTGCCGGTCGAGCAACGGATCGATGGTCTCGAACCATCGCTTGGGGGACATCGCCAGGGTGTTCATCTGGATGTAGCTGCCCGGCAGCTGCGGCGAGGCGCCTTCGCCATGATGCTGCAGGAGCGGATAGCGCCGATTGGACGTGTGGTGGTCGGCATGGCGCTGCATGTTGTAGTACAGCCAGTTCGTGAACTTGTACGCGGCACTCCAGGCGTGCCGGGGCTTCACCGGCTCGAACCTGCCGTTGGGCATGCGTATGCGCCTGAGTCCGTAGTGCTGCACGTAGTTGCTGACCTTCATGGAGAAGACCACGCTGCCGCACATCACAAAGAACACGACTACGGCCCACACCCCGCCGATCCAGTAGATGAGCCCATACCAAACGCCCAATTCCACGATGTAGCGCCAAAACGCATTCGTGTGATGCCAAATCGGGAGCTGACGCCGGGCAAGTCGGCGGCGTTCAAACCGCCAGGCGCCCAGAATGTTGCTCGCCACCTCTCGGGGAAGGTATTGCCAGAAGCTCACCCCCTTCGGCGCGGACCCGGGGTCCAGGGGCGTACACACGCGCGGATGATGGATGTACACGTGCTCGGTCGCGTAGTGCGGGTAGGAGACGGAAGCCAGCAGAAACTCGCCGAGCCGGCGCTCCCATAGGGCACGCCGATGAACCAGTTCGTGACCCACGACAAAGACCGTTTGCGCGACCATGGCCAGGATGCCGGCCATAAGCCCGATTTCCCAGAAGGCAAGGTGGTCGCCGATCAGCATCTGCCATAGCGCGAACACGAAGACGACCGGCCAGAACGCCGCCCACAACCAGAGCGAGAGCTTGTACAGGAACAACTGGCTCTCGCGGGTCGTGGCCGGATCCATGTTCCGTTCCTCCACGCCGAAGACCCTGTCGAACTGGTCTGCGAGCATGAAGAAGACAAACGGAACCGCAATCCACCAACCGCCGTAGATGGCGGCGGCCACTACGAGCGGGAAGATGACAAGAGGAACGAAGTGCGGGAGAGCGTTCGAAACCGAGGGCTCGACTACCCGCGCGCCCAGGGTTGCCGAGGCGCTCGCACTACGTGCTTCCATCCTGAATTCCCTCCACCATGTGATTCAATACACGGAACGTGTCCAGTCCAAGCTGGTCAGGCCACCTGCCGCCGCACAAGGTCCTGAAAGTAACCCGGGGTCGCACTTCCGCCCGCCGAGCGAACCGACCGCCCGGCCCGGGATCACGTATGACTTGCTTTCAGCGCGGGTGGCGTGTACGATTCCATTGTACTGTGCTGTCCAGGTTATTAGTTCCACAATGACGGGAGAATGCCATGAGAAGCGGAGACGAAATGTTGCAGCAAATCGTCGAGAAGTCCGCGTTGGACACGGACTTTCGGCAACGGCTGCTTGCGGATCCAAAGAACACGATCAGTGGGGAATTGGGCATTACGATCCCCGAGTCGATGAGTATCAGGGTCCATGAGAGCGACATGCAGACGGTGCATCTCGCGTTGCCGCCGGATCCGACCATCACCGAGGAGCAGCTCGAAGCCATCTCGGCCGGCCTCTGCTGCTGCTGGTAGGGCCCGGAGTCGGCGCGTAGTCGACGGACGACGCAACATCGACATCGATCCTTCCTGGCTATTCGCCTCTCAGAGCGCCCTGCCACTCCGGTGCCTCGGCACTCTCCTTGGCACGCGAACTTCCGGAACGGGACACTAGCAGCCAAGACCCTGGGACACCTGGGCATAGCTGGTGAGGGGGACCGCGCACATCCGATCCCAGTCCTCCCGGTCGATGAAGGATCGATTCAACAGTTCGATCATCTCGTCGAACTCGTGGAGCGCGGAGCACCCCACCACCTCGGGGTCCGCCGCCTTCCGGTGTAGCGGCCAGGCGCGATTACGGGCATGGCGCCAGAATCGGCTGTCGTACCTGGAGCCGCACGAGTAGTGCCAGCCGACGAACAGGCCGTAGCGGAGCAGGTTGTTGATGAGGAACCGATTGACTACGGGCGCGTCGCGCTCGAGATGCTCCGGCGGACGGCTTAGGCGGGTCCGGAGCACCATCCCGATCTGCAGTTGGGCGGATACGATCGCCGTTGCCTCGAGGGGCTCCATGAAGGCTGCTGCGTTGCCGATGCGGGCCACTGCGCCGTCGTAGATCCGACGGTGGACGAAGTTGGGAAACCCGATGACGGCGCGCTGCTCGAACTCCGATACGCCGTCGGTCTCGAGCAACCTGTCGAAATCCGACTCGACTTCGGCCAGATTCGACAGGTCTCCGTTGAAGACGTACCCGTAGGATGTGTGCGCGGTGAGCGGAATAACGAATACCCAGCCGTGTGGGCGCGCAACCGCGCGCGTGTAGGTATGCTGTAACACCGGCCCTTCCCGCTCTTCGCTGAAGACCGCCGGACAGCGGCGGATGACGGCCGTATCGGTGGGGATGAAGGGAAGGTCGATGTGCTGGTCGGGATGGAGTTTCCCGGGAAACCCGCGTGCATCGAACACCAGGTCGTAGCGTTCCGGCGGCCGGCCCTCGAACTCCACTCGCGCACCGCCATTCACCCTGGTGATATCGAGCACCTTCGCGTCGATGTGACGCGCGCGCGTGCCTTCGTGGAGCAGGTCCGCCATCAGGTCGGCGGACAGGTGGTAGGCGTAGGACACCTGCTGCGGCGTGAAGTAGTGGGTGAAGTCGCGATCGCGCCGGCCCCATCCCTCGAACGCGACACCGTACTTGCGAGTCCCGCTCAGGCGCTGCTGGACGGTTTCGTGCGGCAGGTTCGTCAGCTGCTGCAGCTCCTGAACGAGGCTCGGCCAGCTGCCTTCACCGACTCCGATGACCGGGATCCGCGAGTCGTAGATGTGGTGCAGCTCGTGGTCGCCGTCGGGGTGCTGACGCGTTACGCTCGCGGCCGCCAGGGACCCTGCGGTCCCGCGCCCGACAACCGCGACCTTCCGTAGGGACTCGCTGCCCGGTTGTATCACCCCTGATGGCCTCCCCGCCCGTCGACTGTCGGGACTCGTCAATGTGCCGCGCACAGCAAGCTAACGCGATCGCCGCATCCGCGTTGGGCCGCTGCGCCGACGCGATTACACTGTAGTGTATACCTTAACAGACTGTCTGAATGGTGCGAAGCACCGGGCGGGATCGGTCGGTCCCTGCTCGGTCGTGATGAGGAGGCCATACGGAGTCGTGTTCAACAATCCACTTGGTTCGTTTCACGATACCGTTGCCGAAGCAAAGCAAGAACGCGAACAACTCGACAGGCTGCTGACCGTCTCCACGCCGCGAGAGCGCCTGCTTGTCACGGTCATCGCTCTCCTGTTGGTCACCTCGATCGCATGGCTCCTGTTCGGCAGCGCAGCCCGCAGCCTTGCGTTCGACGGCGTGCTCGACGAGCCCGGCGAAAGCCTGTCCGAAGCCGCCCGGTCCGTGCAGGCGCTGGTCTGGATCGAGAACGACGTTCTGCCCGAGATCACGGTCGGGATGCCGACGGTGATCGAGCTGGGCATGGACGATGGAGAAGCGGAGACGATCGGTGGAGAGATTGCGGCGATTGCCGCCGTTCGCCTGCCCGGGCTTCCGGCGGCTTTCGAGTCCGCAGCGCCGGTGTCGGTCCACCGCGTCCACATAGCGCTCGACGAAAGTCGTGACTTGTCTTCCATTGCGGGTCGGAGGTGCCGGATCGTCATCGAAATCGGCACACGGTCTCCGATCGCACTTCTGCGACCGGGGCGACCATAGGCATGCAGGCCGCCGCAGGGTTCGAAAAGCAGAGGATATCCACGCCAATTGTGTTGCAGGTGCATGCGTCGGAATGCGGTGCCGCCTGCCTCGGCAGCGTGCTCGGCCACTTCGGACGCTGGGTTCCGCTGACCGAACTGCGGGAAAAATGCGAAGTGAGTCGAGACGGGAGCAGTGCGGCGAGCATCGTGCGCGCCGCCAGACACTATGGTCTCGAATGCAGCGGACTCAGTCTGCGCGCCGATCTGCTGAAAAGACTGCCGTTGCCGCTGATCGTGTTCTGGCAATTCAGCCATTTCCTCGTCCTCGAGGGGTTCGACAGTCGCAACGTCTATCTCAATGACCCGTCCACGGGGCGGCGCAAGCTCTCCGCCGAGGAGTTCACCCGGGGCTACAGTGGAATCGCGCTGCGATTCAAGCCGGGACCCGACTTCAAACCCGGCGGTGAACGGCCCGGACTGCTCAGACAACTGCACACCCTGCTCGCCGGATCATGGGGCGTGCTCACATGGGTGATCGCCAGCGGCCTCATGTTGACGTTGCTGGCCCTGATTGTACCCGCATCTCTGGGCGTATTCGTGGACGATGTGATGGACGACCGGGGGCCTTGGGGCGGCATCGTGACGGCCCTGCTTGGCGGCGGCGTCCTCGTCTACATCCTCTCCCTGCTCAAGCACCGGTTCCTGAAGCGACTCGCAGTCCGGATTTCGGTGACCGGCTACAGTCGAGGCCTGTCGCGGCTGCTGCGGTTGCCGGTGGAGTTCTTTGAACACCGGCTCGTGGGCGATCTGACGGATCGAGTCTCGTCCATCGACAGAATCGCGAGGAATCTGACGGAGCAGTTTCTCGTGCTCATCATCGACATGGGAATGAGCGCCGTGCTGCTTGTCGCCATGTTGGCCTACGATGTACGGCTCACACTGGTCGTGCTCGCTCTGGCCGTCATGCATGGCGTGCTGGCACACTTTCTGAACGGCCTCAGAGCCGTTCGAAGCCAGGCGATGAGGCGCGAACAGGGACTGCTGATCGGCATCGGCATGCAGATGCTGAGCCATGCCGACAACCTGCGCATGACGGGATCGGACGACCATTTCTTTTCGCGCTGGAGCGGTTACCAGGCGCGTGAACTGCATGCGCGCCAGCGCTACTCGGAGCTGGGTTCCGTCAATGCCGCGCTTCCGGGTCTGATCGCCGCCCTGCGAAGCGCGGCGATACTGGGCGTCGGCGGAAGTCTGGTCCTGGCCGGGCAAATGACCTTGGGGGCGCTGGTCGCGTTCTACATCCTGGGCGAGATGTTTCTGGCGCCGATCGGGCGATTCCTGGAGTTCGCCGAGAAGCGCCAGGCACTCGAAACCGATCTGCAGCGACTCGAAGACATCTCCAGGACCGCCGAGGACCCCGACCTCATCCGCCGAAGTCCGCAGTCGCAGTCGATTCCCACCTTCAAGGGCCGGCTTCAGCTCGCCGGCCAGCTTGAGCTGCGGGACGTCACCTTCGGGTTCAACAAGAGCCGGCCGGCTCTGATCAAGGACTTCAACCTCCTGATCAGGCCGGGGCAGCGGGTTGCCGTGGTCGGTCCCAGCGGTTCCGGCAAGTCGACCCTCGCGCGCCTGATTGCCGGTGTCTACCAGCCCTGGTCGGGCGACATCCTCTTCGATGGCCATCGGCGCGATGAGATTCCCGACGGGGTGCTGCGGCAGTCCATCTCCATGGTGGATCAGGAGGTGGTGCTCTTTGCCGCGTCCGTGCGCGACAACATCACCCTGTGGAACCCCGCGGTTCCGGACGAGGCCATCTTCGCGGCGGCGCGCGATGCCCGGATCCATGACGAAATCCTGCTTCGGCCGGATGGGTACTCCACCAGGGTCGAGGAAGGCGGCGCGAATTTCAGCGGCGGCCAGCGGCAGCGGCTGGAGATCGCCCGCGGGCTGGTGGGCAATCCCACGCTGCTCATTCTGGATGAGGCCACCAGCGCCCTCGATGCGGCGACGGAGGAATACGTCGATGATGCCCTGCGACGCCGCGGTGTCACCTGCCTGATCGTGGCGCACCGGCTGAGCACCGTGCGGGACAGCGACGAGATCATCGTGCTCGACAAGGGCGTCGAAGTGCAGCGCGGGACGCACGACGAGCTGATGGGGGATCGGGACGGCACCTACTACAAACTGGTCAGATCCGGCTGATGCGGGACACGAGGCCGGAACACACGTCGATTGCGGAACTCGCCGCCAGCGCCGGCGAGTCCGTGCCCTGCGCCGGCAACCAGCCCGTGAAGCTCGACGACCCGGACACCGTCTGGTTCATCGACCAGGGCGCCGTCAATCTGTTCCTGGTCGAATACCGGGACGGGGTGGATCATGCGGCACCGCAGCACCTGCTCCGCCGCGAAGCGGGCTGGTTGCTGCCGGGCGTCGCACCGAACGAACCACGCGAGGGGGAAGGCACCACCCTCAGCCTGGTCGCCAAGGGATCGCCGGGCACCATTCTGAAGCGCCTGCCGGCATCCCTGCTGGCCGAGGTCGATCCGGCGGAGCTGGCGGAACAGACGGATACATGGCTGACCGCGATTACGGACACGCTCTCGCGCTTTGCGAGTCACCGTCCGCGTCCGACTGCGCTGGCCGAGCCCGGTCTGACACGGAGCCTGGCCCCCTGTACGCTCTCCGTACGGCGAGGCGTCGTATGGGTATCCCAACCGCCGCGCGGCGCCAGCCTCTTCATGGACCTGGTCGACAAGGCGGGACTTGCCGAAGGGAGCGGCCCACACGAAGCGGTGATACCGCTGACGCGGGCAAGCTGGCTCACGCTCTCGGACGAGGTGACGCTCTCGGCCTGTTCGACCGGGACACTGGCACGGCAGGGCACCCTGCTCCCGGCGCTCGCGTCCTTTCACGCGGTTGCCTTCGCCGTGGAGCGCCTGAACCGCGTACTGGCCGTCGTCGACCATGCGAATCTCGAACGCGCGCGGACCACGAGCCGCTACACGGCCGAGAGAGCTGCGCGGACGCGGCTCTTCAACATCTATGATCTGCCGATCGACCGGGACGTGAGTGTCGAGGACACTTCGCTGGCGGAGGCGCTGCAGGTGATCGGACGCCGTGAAGGGATCGACTTCAAGATCCCCGTGCGACCGGGATCCTCCGGCGCCCCGGTCAGGCTCGTTGACGTTCTCGACGCGTCAGGCGTGCGTGCCCGGCGCGTGCGCTTCAAGAACGAGGGCGCCTGGTGGCGAGGCGACAGCAACGCGATGCTGGCATTCCGCGCCGAAGACGGCCAGCCTGTGGCGCTCCTGCCGGGATGGTTCGGGCGCTACCGTGAATTCGACCCGGTCAGCAAGCGCGGTGTCCGGATGACGGCGGATCGTGCCGCCGCGCTGGCGGACGAGGCCTGGATGTTCTACCGGCCGCTGCCCGTGGGGGACGTGAGGCCGGCGGACCTGCTGCGATTCGCGCTGCATGGATCGGCCGCGGATCTGGCGCGGCTGGTGATGGCCGGCCTGCCGGGCGGCCTGATCAAGCTGGTGCCCGCACTCGCGCTGGGGTTCGTCGCGAACCAGGCCGCGGGCGGCGGAACCGGCGGAGCGCTCTATCCCGCGGCCGTGGCGGTGGCGGGCTTCGGCCTTCTCGGCGCCCTGCTGCACCTGTTTCAGAGCACGGCCATGACGCGGCTAGAGGGGCGCTCGGCTTCGCGCGTCGAAGCGGCCTTCTGGGACCGCCTCATGCGCCTTCCGCCACGCATTCTGCGCCGCCATCCGTCGGGCGATCTGGCCATGTCGGGGATGACGTTCCAGAGTCTTCGCGACGGGGTGCAGGGCGTCGTTGCCGACGGCCTGCTATCGATCCTTTTTCTGCTTCCGGTTCTTGGCGTCATCTTCCTCTACGATGCCACCCTCGGGACCGTCGCCCTCGCCTTCAGCCTGGCTTCGCTCCTGATCACGGTTGTCTTCGGGCTGCGTCGGATTCCCCCTTGCGGGCGGATGATCCGCGCGGCGCGGCGCGTCTCCGGCCGACTGTTCCAGATCGTGGGCGGCATAAGCAAGCTGCGTGTGGAAAACGCGGAAGCGTCGGCTTTCGCCATGTGGGCGCGGGATTACCGGGAGCAGAAACGCGCCGAGCTCGAGATTGACGCGCTCGAGGGACATTCGCGCGCATTCGGCGCCGCGCTCCCCTTTCTTGCCGCCGGGGTCCTGCTGGCGGTCGTGGCCGTGGGCGACGGGGACCTTCCGGTCGGCGATTTTCTCGTCGTCTACCTCGTCTTCACCGCCTTCCAGTACGCCATCGCCCGGCTCGGCGAGTCCCTTGGCACGGTCGCCGCCATGCTTCCCGCGTTCGACCAGATGCGCCCGCTCCTCGCCGCGGTTCCCGAGACCGAGGTCGAAGGAGCGCCGGTCGAGTATCTGGGCGGCGACATTCTCTTCGACCGCGTTTCCTACCGGTACGATACCGACGGGCCGCTGGTCCTCGACGATGTCACGATCCACGCGCGCCCCGGGGAGTTCGTCGCGATCGCGGGCGAGTCCGGTGCCGGCAAGAGCACCCTCTTCCGGCTGGCGCTCGGCGTCGACCGGCCCACCGCCGGCGCGGTCTACTACGATGGGCGCGACCTGAGGCACCTGAACCTGAAACAGGTGCGCCGCAGAATCGGCGCGGTGCCGCAATCCGTCGGGCTTCATCCCCTCGATCTCTGGGACAATCTGGTCGGTCACAACGACCGGGTGGCGAGCGACGAGGCATGGGCGGCGGTGCGAGTCGCCGACATCGAAGAAGAGATCAGGGCCATGCCCATGGGCATGATGACGATGGTCGGCACGAGCGGGAACGTCCTGTCGGGCGGCGAGAGTCAACGTGTCACCATCGCCCGGTCGGTGATCGGCAATCCGCAGATCATGCTCTTCGACGAGGCCACCAACTGGCTGGACAACGAGAGCCAGGCCAGGGTGATGCGGAACCTCACCGCCCTGACTTCGACCCGGGTTGTCATCGCGCACCGCCTGTCCACGCTGCAACAGGCCGATCGCATCTACGTGCTGCAGGCCGGAAGGATCGTACAAAGCGGCTCTTTCGACGAACTCATGGAGGGCGACGGGGTGTTCAGGGAACTGGTGAGAAGACAGGTCGCCTGACTGGAGACATCCGATGAACGGACCCATTGAGGCGCACGACATCCTCGTATCCCGAGCCGGTGAAGACGGCGACTTTCGCGAACGTCTTCTCCGGAACCCCAAAGAAACCGTGGAAGAGGAATTCGGCGTGACGCTGCCCGAAGATCATGAGATTTGCGTGCACGAGGAGACCTATACCCGGACGCATCTGGTGCTTCCGCCGCGCAGCAGGTTCAGCAAGGCCGAGCGGGAGGCGGCGAGGAGGGGTGGGGAATCGCTAGAGTTTCTTCGAAGCACGCTCCACGATCCCGCGCCGCCCCTTCGTACTGCGGCAGCGAAAAGAGAGGCAGTCCGAAGCAAAGGGGCCGGCACCGAGGCGCTTGCGGAGGCGGCGAGGGAGGGGATCCGCCGGGGGCTTGCCTTCCTGGAATCCACGATCGACGGGAACGGAGCCTGGTACTGCATCCGGTTCAATGTGGCCGACCCGGATATTCCCAGGCACTTCGAGAGGCCTCCTTTCGTGTCGGCTCTCTGCGCGCTCGCCCTGGAGAGCTCCGATGAGCCGCGGGCCAGGGCGATATGCAAGGCGACGAAGGCGTATCTCATCGACACCATCGAGTATCCCGGACTGTGGCGATACTACCGTCACCTGCCCCCGGATCTCGACAGCACCTCGCTCTGTTCGATGGTTATCGGGTCGCACCCCTGGATCTGGCTCGGAAGGAATGTTCCCGGGATACTGGCGAATCGGGACGAGGAAGGCCGCTTCATGACCTGGGTGCTGCAGGAAGGCGAACCCGATGTCGTGTCGCCGTTTCGCATCGAGGCCGACCCCGTCGTCAATGCGAACGTCATCGCCTGCCTGGGCGACCGTCCGGAAACCGGGGATGCCCGGCGATGGCTGGAAGCGCTGGTGACCGATGGGGGTCTGGAGGGCTCGTCGAAATGGTATCCCGACACGGTCGCGATCTACTATGCGATCGCCCGCGCGATGGTTCGCGCGAAGCCCGCCCTCGATCCGTTGCGCCCGATACTCGCGGATCGCATCCTCGGCCTGCGTGACCGGCAGGGAGGATTCGGCAATGTCCTTCAGACCGCTCAGGCGGTGTCGGCGCTCTACAACGCCGGAAGCCTCGGGCGCATCGACGCGATGCGCGAGGTGGAGAGGCTGATGAACTCGCAGCGCGCGGACGGCAGCTGGCCGGAGCTGCTCGCGTTCGGCGACCAATCGTTGAAGTGGGGTGTGGTGGGGCGTATCGGGCATGGCTCCGAGGCCGTGACCTCCGCGTTCTGCATCGAGGCGCTCGAGCGCCTCGTCGAAGTCCTGAGGGCCTGAGCGTGCCCACCGGGATCCTGGCTCGCACGACGCTCGCGGACCGGGGCATCGTCAGGCTTCCCGCGCTCACCCCGCACCTCCGATTCCACGATATCGGCGAGGGGCGGGTGCTACTCGTCTCCGAGTCGTTTAATACGCTGCTGCACGGCAAGCTGTACGGCGAATTGCTGCCGCTGCTCGACGGTCGGCACTCCGAGGACGAGATCGTCGCGGCCCTCGATGGTGCCCATGCGCCCACCGACGTCCTTGCGGCCCTTGCCGCCTTCGCCGCCAAGGGCTATCTGGTCTCCGCCGATCACGGTATCGACCAGGGCCAGGCGGCATACTGGTCGTCGCTTGGCGCGTCGCCACGCTGGGCCGAAGAGCGGCTGGCGCAGGCGCGCGTCACGGTCGAGGGTGACGACGGCCGGCTCGTTCGGCATCTGGAAAAGGCCGGCGCCAGCGTGGGAGGCACTGGTCCGACGCTGACCGTCGTCGTCTGCGCCGACTATCTCGACGGGCATCTCGCGGAGGTGAATCGGCGCCAGCTCGAGGCGGGAGCGCCGTGGACCCTGGTGCGGCCGAGCGGACTGGAGCCGCTCTTCGGCCCCATCTTCCACGCTGACGGGCGGGGCCCCTGCCTGGACTGCCTCGCGTGCCGCCTGCGCAGCCACCGGGAAGTCCACGGGTTCCTGCGCAACATCGCCGGCGAGGAAGCCGCCTTCAGGCCGTTCGCGGCTCAGCCGGCCGTGCTGGAAGCAATGTACGGGCTGATCGCGGGGGAGATCGTCAAATGGCTGGTGCTGGGCGAGGCGGCCCCGATTCACAACGACGCGATCACGATGAACATCGCAACATTCACGACCTCGCATCACCGGGTCGTGCGCAGGCCGCAGTGCCCGGCCTGTGGCGACGAGGCGCTGCACCGGCCGGATCGACCGCCGGTTCCGGTGTCTCTCAAGGCGAGCCCCAAGGCCCATCGCAACAGCGGCGGCGCGCGCGCCGTGTCGCCGGAAGCCACCCTGGCGAAGTACCGCCACCTGGTGAGCCCGGTCAGCGGCGTCGTGACCTGGCTGTCGCGCACCACCGATGAGGCCGACTCCTGGCTGCACGTCTACTGGGCCGGGAGCAATCCCGGGATGAGAAGCCGAAGGCTGAGTTCGCTCAGGCGCAGTCTGCGCAGCAAGAGCGCCGGCAAGGGCAGCACTCGGCAGCAGTCCACGGTCAGCGCTCTTTGCGAGGCGATCGAGCGCCATTCGGGCGCCCGTCATGGGGACGAGATCCACATCCGGAAGCGGTTCATCGAGTTCGCCGGGGGAGAAGAGGCGATTCACCCCAACGACGTGCAGCTGTTCAGCGAGAGTCAGCTCGACGACGCGGAGAGCATCAACGCGAAAGGCCACCCCTATAACATCGTCCCACCACGTCTCGATCCCGACGCCGAGATCGATTGGACCCCGGTCTGGTCGCTGACGCAGCAGCGGCACCGCTACCTGCCGACGTCCATCCTGTACAGCATGCTGGCCGAGGAGCGCGGCCCTGCGGACCTGATTGCCGATTCGAACGGCTGCGCCGCGGGCAATACCCTTGAAGAGGCGATCCTGCAGGGCTTCTACGAACTGACCGAGCGCGATGCGTTCGCCGTCTGGTGGTACAACCGGCTGCGAGTGCCGGCGGTCGATCTTTCCAGCTTCAACGACGAGTACCTCGGATCGGCATCGGACTACTACGGCCGCCATGAGCGGGACCTGTGGATGCTCGACGTCACCTCCGACATCGGCATCCCCACCTTTGTCGCGCTCTCGCGTCGGCCGGACGCCGAAACCGAGGACATCATCTACGGCGCCGGCACCCACGCCGACCCACGGATCGCCGCCCTGCGCGCACTCTGTGAATTGAACCAGTGCCTCACCTGGCTGCCGCGTCCCGGGGCGGGGGACGGCCGGCCCAGGATCGATGATCCGCTGGCGCTCCGGTGGTGGAAAACCGCCCGCCTCGCCGACTGTTCCTGGCTGGCGCCGGCGCCGGACGAGCCCCTCCGCAGCGCTTCGCAGTATCCGGTGATCGAATCGACGGACACGCGCGACGATGTGGAACACTGCCGCGCGCTCGTCGAAGCCGGGGGCATGGAGTTCCTGGTGCTGGATCAGACGCGACCGGATATCGGCATGCCGGTGGCCCGGGTCATCGTGCCGGGCATGCGCCATTTCTGGGCGAGGTTCGCGCCCGGGCGCCTGTACGACGTGCCCGTCAGCACGGGGTACCGCGAGCACCCGCTCTCCGAAGCCGGCCTGAATCCCGCACCTGTGATTGCGTGAGGAGAACATGGATACCGACGCGGCCGTCGCGCTGACCCAGGACCGTCTCGCCGAGGAGGGCGGCACGATGGGTGAGCTGCTCGGCCACTTCCGGAATCGAGTCTCGCCGGTCCTGATCGGAGATCCGCAGTGGAAGCGCATACTCGAGAGGGCCGGCAAACTTCCCATCACAATGGGTGCCCTGCCATTCGGTTTCGAGCTGCCGCTGCATGCAAGCGAGCCCAGGGCGGACTTCGGCGTCTCCCTGGCGAGCGGAACGAGAACGGCGGCCATCTTACGAGAGAGGGCGCGCGCCGACGGGACGGATGAGACCACGAGAGTGATCATGCGGCTCTTCGGCCGGATGGAGACCGAAGACTCGCCGCTGCGTGAAATTGTCGGCCGCAAACTGATGCTGGAATACGATATCGGCTCGGCAGGGGACGGTGAGCGCTCACTTCCGGGCATGTTCCTCCGGCCCGGCGAACGCCCGATTCTCGGCGCCCGTGGCCAGATGACCGATGTCCGTGTGGTCGCGGACGCGCTGTTCTCCTGCGTAGGCTGGCAGATGAGCGACCCCGAGCGTGAGAACATCGAACGGGTCTACCTGGCGCAGCCGGAAGGTACGCGCATGGATTCGTTCGGCGTGTTCCCGTCCCGCTCGCGGGCCATCCGCCTGGCGATCATGGGCTTCGGATCGCGGCAGGCAACGTGGCGCTATCTCGAAGATACCGGCTGGCCGGGTCATATCCCGGCTGTCGACTCCGTGATCGCACGCTTCGACGAGCGCGCGAGCATTGCCAGGACCGGGGTGAACATCGACGTGCGCGAAGAGGGTGTCGGGCCGACGCTCGGCCTCACGCTCATCGTCAGGCAACGGTATACGAAGGACTCGCGGTATTGGCTCGACGGCCTGACCGATTGGGCGCCTTTCCTGAAGGCCCTGAGCCATGAGGACCTTGTCGTTCCGGAGAAGCTCGCGGCACTTGCCGGCTGGGTCTCGAAGCCGACGACGCTCTTTGGGAAGTCCGGCCGGTTCGTACTGCTGCGTGGCATTCATCACATCAAGCTGGTCGTATCCGGAGATCGGCTTCGAGAAGCCAAGGCCTATGTGTTCATGGTGCTCTCCGGGGCGGTCTAGAAGACATGGCAGGGCTGGCCACCCCTGTGACCGTTTTGTTACACCGCGGTTGCACAACTCGCTACCGGCGGTGGCGAGCGTCCATGCGTTAGCGCGGCGATTGATACCGTCCGCTTCGTGCAACGGCGATCCGGGAGAGCCCCAGCGTGCTTCCCTCACAGCCATTGAACGCATCCCCGATGCCGGCGGGTGCACGACAATCGGCCCGGAGCACTCCCACGGAGATGGCCGGCGCCCTTCGCCGGCTCCACCAGAGCGGAATTCGGCGCTCCTTCATACTGGTGGCCCCCACAAGACTGGGGCGGCAGCCCGTGATCGACCTGCCGGAGGCGGACGACCCAGCCGACCAGGTGCAATGGTGGTCGCGGCTCTGTGACCTGATCCGGACGCAGACCCCACTAAGCGTGGTGCTCGTGGATGCCGCCCATAGAGGTCTGAACCCGGAGCTGGTACGGGAGCGCGCGCGTCTGCAAAAGAGGCTTGCGTTGCTGGAGGATCTCACCCGCGCGGAGCGTACCGCGCTGTTGGAGATCTCGCGGGGAGTCTGCACCGGCGATCAGGGGCTGCTGACAGAGGCCCGCGTCCTGGAAACCCCGAGTCACGAGCCCCGGGAAGCCCAGGTGGCGATCCTGGAGGAGTCGCTGGGCGACCGGTTGATGGGCGCGACGTCGAGGGTGTTGCGGGCGACTGCGTAACCGCGGACTAGCGACTCAGCCCCCACAACTCCACGGACTCGACATCCATTTCACCCGTTCGCCTGCCCAGGATGTAGTCCGCGCCGATCTCGTAGATCGTCAGGCCCGAGGGCGTCTCGACGAATCCGATCGCTCGACCTTCCGGATCGAAGACCGTCCATAGCGTGAAGTCGGGTTCCTCACCGGGAAGCTCGAATTCGGCGACCCAGAGGTGGCCGAGGGCGTCACTCCTGATGTTCGAGTAGGCGGGGGATGTCTCTGCGAGCGGCATGTTGGCAGCGACTTCGAGTCTGCGCGCGCGCTCCTCCTCGGGCCGGTCGGCATACCGCTCGCGAATGCGCGCATCCTGTTGCTCTTGCGTCGGGACTCCCGGCTCGTGGTCACGGCGGACGATGCGGGAGAGTGATCCGTCACTCGCGAATGCCCTGATCTCGTAGGTCTCGTTGCGACCAACAGCGACCAGGTCGGCCCAGACGGCCGTGAATGTGGTCTTGCCGAAGGGGTGCCGGATGGGCATGACGTAGACCATCCTTTCCTCCTCGACGTGAACGCTCTCGGAGTAGATTTCGGGTCCGGGATAGTCGCCGAGGGAGACGTTGCTGCTCCCGTCGGCCCCGGCGAGACCGTAGGTATGGTCCCAACGCCAAAGCCCCTTGGTCATGACGCCGCCGATGTCCCTCGTCAGGATCGTACCGTCCGGGAGCAGCCCCATCATCCTGTGCTCGGTCGGGTCGTTGCTGATGGACTTGAACATGCCCCCGGGCTCGCCTTTCAGCGTGGTGGTTCTCCCATGGTTTCCTTCCAGATCGAAGACGGAAACCCGCCCCTGCTCGGAGTCGGCAGCGACGAGGGAGTCGCCTGCCCAGCGATGCACCGTGGCCAGTGACAGGAACTCTCCGGGCCCCTCACCCTGGCTTGCCCACGCGGCCAGGTAGGTGCCGGCCGCATCGAACACCAGCAACTCGTTCGATCCGCCGTTCGCGACGACGATCCTGCCATCGGCGAGCCTGGTCGCATCGCCGACCTCGTACAATTGGTAGTCCGCCTCGCCGAGCGCGGCGCCGATGGAGACGCGAGGCTCGCTTCCCACCTCCCAGCCAAGCCGCGAACCCTCGGCGGGCCGCCGGCTCTCGACGATCGCAATCCCGGCGCTGTCCCGTACCCCGTAGTCGAGCGCGTCGGGCCAGTCGGCCGGATCGGGATCGCTGTCACAGGCCGTGATGGCAGCGGTCATGCCTGCTGCGGCAACTGCGCAGCCAACGAAGAAGCATCGAGTTCCAGGTGACATCTTCATATCGTCCTTGAGTGAAGCGTCACCATATATAACAGCGTTGGCAGTATCGTCAATACATTTCGTCTCAGCGACTCAACCCCCACAACTCCACCGATTCGATGTCCGATTCGCCGGTTCGCTTGCTCCGGGTCGCCCGGCCCGCAGCCGTTGAGGGCGGCAACAGCGACGAGCGCCATCGCCGGTCTGCATCTGTGCCCACATTGTGCGGACCTGCGTCCTATTTCCCCCGCGCGATGCACTCGATTTCCACCTTCGCCCCGAGCGCGAGGCCGCTGCCCGCCATGGCCGACCTGGCGGGTGGCTCCATGCCCTCGAAGTACGTCACGTAGGCCTCGTTCATTTCAGCGTAGTCGGCGATGTCGGCGAGGAACACGGTGCACTTCACCAGGTCCTCGAAGCCGAGCCCCGCCGCTTCGAGGACACTCCCGATGTTGTCCATGGTTGCACGCGTCTCCGGGCCGACGCCGCCTTCGACGACGCGCAGTTCGCCGCTCGGCGGGGTCCCGATCGCGCCGGAGAGGAAGACGAGGTCGCCGACGCGCACCGCGGGCGTGAAGACGGGGAGCCGCGCGACGCCCTCGGGCGTGATGTGTTCGATGGGAGTGGGTTGGGCCATTGCGCCGCCTCCTTGCTGTGCGCCGTCGCCGGGCGCGGGGGATGACTCGCAGGCAACGAACGTCGCCAGTGCGGCCAGGGTCGCCATCATGCAGGCGCGCCTGGATGGGGTGCCCGCCGGTCCCGGGCGGGGATTGAAGCCGCGAGCAAACCGTCGCGCTCTACCGCTCATACCGAACCACCCCTCCCACGATGGTCATGTCCACGCGCGCGTCGGGCAGTTCCGCTTCCGGCACGGTCAGGATGTTGCGGTCGAGGATGACCACGTCGCCCAGCTTGCCGACCTCGAGCGAGCCCTTGTAGTCCTCCTCGAAAGCGGCGATGGCGTTGTTGATCGTGTAGCTGCGGAGCGCCTCGGTGCGGGTCATGTTCTGCTCGGGGTAGTAGATCGACCCGTCGGCGGTCTGGCGGGTGACCGACGCGCGGTAGCTGGCGAGCGGGTCGATGTCCTCGACGGGGACGTCGGTGCCGTTGTTGATGAGCACGCCGGCGTCGAGGAAGGAGCGCCACAGGTAGGTCCGTTCTTCCGTGCGGGCGTCGCCCAGGCGGAGCGGCACCCACGGGAAGTCCGAGGTTGCGTGCACGCCCTGCATCGACGCGATCACACCGAGTTCGGCGAAGCGGGGGATGTCGTCAGGGTGCACGTGCTGCGCGTGCTCGATGCGCCACCGCACGTCGTCGGCACCGCCGGCCGAATCGAAGACGGACGCGTAGATGTCCAGCACCTCGCGGTTGGCGCGGTCCCCGATCGCGTGGGTGTTGACCTGGAAGCCGTGCTTGAGCGCGACGTGCGCGGTCCCGGTGATGTCCTCGACGGTCTCGAGCACGAGGCCGACCGAGGTGGGCATGTCCTTGTACGGGTCCAGGAGCCACGCGCCGTGAGATCCGAGCGCCCCGTCGATCTGCCGCTTGATTGAGCGCACGGTGAGGTAGTCGTCGCCCTCGGAAGGCATGTAGTAGTCGGGCAGGCGTGCGTCCATCTCTTCGTTGGATGCGCGGCGCACCATGATGTAGAGGCGGACCGGGAGGGTACCCTCGGCTTCCAGCTGCTTGAGGCGGTCGATGGTGCCGAAGCCGGAGCCGGCGTCCTGGAACGACGTCACGCCCTTGGAGAGCGCTTCCTCGGCGGCCAGCATCACTTCGCGCCGGAACTGGGCGTCGATCTCTTCCGCCGTGCGGCCCAACTGCGAATCGGCGAAGGCGCCGGCAACGGGCCCGTCGGCGGTCTCGCGGAGCAGTCCCGTCAGCTCGCCATTCTCGTCGCGCACGAGTTCGCCGCCCGGCGGGGGCTCGGAGTCGCGGGTGTAGCCGCCGAGCTCCATCGCCAGGGCGTTCGCGAACGAGGCGTGGCCGGAGGCGTGGCCGAGGAGGACGGGGTTCTCGGGGCTCACGGCGGTGAGCGACGCGTGGGTCGGGTTGCCTTCCACCATCGGATCGGGCGGCCGGTCCCATTTCTCCTGGTGCCAGCCGCGGCCGCGGATCCACTCTCCCGGCTCGGCCTCGGCCACCGCGTCCGCCACCATCGCCACGATCGCGTCCCAGTTGGCGGCGTCGTTGAGGTCGAGGATCGTCTTCGAATTTCCGAGGCTCATGTAGTGGCCGTGCCCCTCGATCAACCCGGGCGCGGCGAAGCGGCCGTCGAGCTCGATCACCTCGGTCTGCGTGCCGATGTACGCGTCCACGTCCGCGTTGCTGCCCACCGCGACGATCCAGCCGTCGTCGATGGCGACCGCTTCGGCCATCGTGTTGTCGGCGTCTACGGTGGCGACGGTGCCGCCGCGCAGGACCAGGTCGACACCTTCCCGTGTCTCGCAAGCGGTTGCGAAGAAGGCGATGCCGGCCAGGGCGAGCGCGCTGACCCCGGTGGGCATCCCAGCCGCAGCGGGTCTCCCAGTCCCCGATACATCTCCTGTCATTGTAAACTCCAGTTTACATTTTGTAATATTAAGATTACATTGCATCTTCGTTACCGGCTTGGTGGGGCCCATCGGGCGTCCGGGTGCGGTCTGTTACCCCCGCTGAGCCGCGTGCCACATCGCCAGCACCTCGGCCTCCCGCTCGGCGCTCAACCGGTTGAACACCTCCGCCTGGCGCTCCGGCGGCCGCGAGAAGTGGAACTCCAGCGTAGCCGCCGTGGTGTCGGCGAGCGACCTGAACGTCAGCCCCTTCTCGACCTCGGGCGTGAGGTCGAAGCGCGCGAACCCCTCCGCACCGTCACGCGCAGGGCGCCACACCGGCATCTCGCCGTAGGGACGCAGCCCGGCGTCGATCACGAAGTCGGTGTCGACCCAGGTGAAGGTGGTCTCGGCGGTGGTGACCGCGCGAATGCCGTACAGCATCTCCGCCATCGGGCGCGGCGTGCGCGGCCCGACCACGTTGTAGGTGCCGGACTCGCCCGCCTCGGCCATGCGCACCAGCCAGTCGCCGAAGTCGCGCGCGTCGATGATCTGCACCGGGTCGGTGCCGTCGCCGGGGGCCAGCACCTCGCCGCCGCGATGGATCCGCACGGGCCAGTAGGTGAAGCGGTCGGTCGGATCGCCGGGGCCGATGATGAGGCCGGGCCGGAAGACGATGGTGCGGTCCTCGCCGAAGACGTCCCGGGCGATCTGCTCGGAGATCGCCTTGCCGAGTCCGTAGGGCAGCCGCTCGGCGCCCGGTTCCACCCCGGCCGACTCGTAGGTCCACACCGGCGCCTCGATCGACATGGGGACCCGGCTGGTATCGGCGTACACCGACCGCGTGGACACGAAGATGTACCGCTCGCAGGCGTCCCTGAGCAGGGTCGCGCTCGCCTCGACCCAGTGCGGCGCGTTGGTCGCCGAGTTGTCCACGACCACGTCCCAGCTGCGTCCCTCCAGCGCGGAGAGATCGCTCTCGCGGTCGCCCACAAGTTTCTCCACCTCGGGGAAGATATCCGCGTTCGTGCGGCCCCGGTTGAAGAGCGTCACCTCGTGGCCGCGCGACAGCGCATACCGGACCTGGTGCGGCCCGATGAAGCCGGTCCCGCCGAGGATCAGGATGCTGAGCGTCCTTGGAGCCTGCGCCCCCCCGGCATCCGCCGACCCCGCCCCCGACCCCGCCCCGTCGCCCTCAACCGCACACCCCGTCAGTGCAACGGACCCGACACCTGCCGCAAGCGCACCACCCGCCGCCGCCGTCGTCTTCAGAAAATCACGCCGATTCGTCCTCATTCTTCGCCTTCCTTGCTGTGGAGTGTGCCCCCGGGACAAGGGTGGTCAGGTGTCCCACCGGTTGTTCCCGCGGATTTCGCCCTGCGCGGCCGGACTGTCCAGCCCGGGTGCAGCTACAGGTCCCGCCTGCGCATGCTCGCGTAGGCCAACACCAAGAAGACTACCATGTAGGCCGCCACCGCAACCAGCAGGATCCACAGATCCTGGTACACCAGCGGATCCTGACCGCGCTCGGCACGGGCCATGTTGGTGCGCGCGAGCACGACAGGGTAGTACAGCTCGGCGTCCGTGATCGTCTGGAACAGGGCGGCGGGCAGGTAGTCGAAGATGACGTCGAGCACCCTCGACCGGCTCGAAAGCAGTCCCGAGACGACCTGCTCGCAGATGAAGTAGAGGAAGAGCAGACCCAGCCCGGCCCCTGCCGCCCGGACGAGCGCCGAGATCATCAACCCCGCCGTGCCCCACAACAGGAGCGCGACGACGAGCCCGAGCATGTAGTTGAGGTCCGTCGGCTCGACGAACGCCCCGCCGCTCCCACCCTCGCTCCCTATCGCCCCGAGCGTCCCGATCAGGACGGAAACGGCGAAGAAGAGCGCAACCAGCGCGGCCAGCAGCAGGACCTTCGACCAGTAGAACTGCTCCTTGGAGAGCCCGTCGATCACATTCTGCCGCGCGGTCCGCCACCGGAACTCGGGCGCGAAAAGGAGGATCATCAGCGCCGCCAGGAAGATGGGCCCGAGGTTGATCGCCGGCTCGATGATGCCCTGCCAGGCCGCGGGGAAGGTGGGCCGCGGCGCGTTGCTGCCCGGCGCAAAGTTCGCGAGCGTGCAGAACGCGACGAATACGCCCGTCGTCACCCAGAACGCCGGCCGCTTCACCGCCTTCAGCACCTCGATCCGCGCCAGCACCCGCAGCAGCCTCACGACGCGAACCCCGTCATCGATCCCTGAACCTCGCCCTCGCCCTCCCCATCGCCCGTCAGGTCCATGAACGCGTCCTCGAGGCTCCGGTGCCGCCGCGCGAGGTGCGAGACGTGGATCCCCTGACCCGCGAGATACCGGTTGAGCGCCGCGAGATCGTCCGAAGCCAGCGCGACCACCAGCCCCCCGTCGCCCGCGCGCACCGAGGCAGCCTCCGGATACGCCTCCAGCGCCGTGCGGAGCGCCTCGCCATCCTCCGCACGCACGACCGCGGTGATCTCGCCGCCGACGATCTCCGCCACCGTTCCCGTGCCGACGACCCGACCCTTCCTCACAATCGAAACATGGGTGCACATCCGCTCCACCTCCCACAGCAGATGGCTCGACAGGAAGATCGTCTTCCCCCGATCCGCCAGAATCCGGATGATGTCGCGCACCTCCTTCATGCCCTTGGGATCCAGCCCGTTGGCCGGCTCGTCGAGCACGATCAGCTCGGGATCGTTCAGCATCGTGGCCGCCAGCGCGAGCCGCTGCTTCATCCCGAGCGAATAGGTCCGGAAGCGGTGCCGACCGCGCCCGCGCAGCCCCACGATCTCCAGACACTCCTCGATTCGCGCCTTCCCGATGCCCTTGATCGCCGCAGCGATCCGCAGATTGTCACGGCCGCTGAGGTAGGGGTAGAAGTTCGGCGTCTCCAGCGTGGCTCCGACGCGCGCACGGGCGGCGAGCAGCTCACGCGGGGCGCCTGCGCCAAAGAGCCGAAACCTCCCCGCGGTGGGCGTGATGATGCCCATCAGCATCCCGATCGTCGTGGTCTTGCCGCTGCCGTTCGGGCCCAGGAAGCCGAAGATCTGGCCCTGCTCGACGGTCAGCGACACGCGGTCGACGGCCAGGACCGCGGGAAAGCGCTTGGTGAGATCGGTGGTCTCGATTACGGGCATCTGGGGAGGTTGCTGGCGTGTCGGGGCTGTGGTCGCCGTGTCAGGGCGTGGTCGGGCGCGTCAGGACGTTAGCCGGGCGCATCAGCACGTGATCAGCACGTCCGGACTTGCAGGCATGTCACTACGAGACCGCAGATCACGGAGTTACAGTCACCCGCACGTAGGCGTTCGTCCAGCAGCACTGGTCGCCGCCGGTGCTGTCGTTCGCGTCCCAGTTGTCGACGCGCGCACGGAGCACGTATTCGCCCGGCTCGCTGAAGACGACGGTCGCGGTGGCCTCGCCCGTCCCGCCTTCCACCACCACCCGCCTGGGATCGACGGTGATCTGGCCGGCCGGCCCCTGGTGCTTGAACCAGCTCAGTCCCACGTCGACCACTTCGTTGACCATGTCGTCGGGTGCGCGTACCGAGACCTCTTCGGTCCACAGCGTCAGCGTGAGCGGCTCGCCGACCGTGGCGGTGAGCGGATCCCCCCACACGCCCTGGACGTGCTGACCCTCGGGCCCGTCCGGGCTGAAGCGCACGACCGGCGGCACCGATCCCATGGCCCGCGGCCCGTAGTCGAGCTGCAGCGCCGGGATCCCCACGCGCCCCGGGGTCGCGTTCGTCCACCCGTTCGCCGTGATCGTCCACACCACCGCCTGCTCCCCGTCCTCGTAGGAGGCGGGCACCGTGACGTGGAAGACGCCCCGGTCGCGGCGCGGACGCACCGGGAAGTGAGTGGGCTGCATGCCGTCGAACTCGGCCGGCTCGATGAAATTGTCGGGACCGATCGGGATGTCGAGGAACTGCCGGCTGTTCAGGTTGAAGAAGCCGAACGAGAGCGTGAAGGTGCCGTCGTCGTTGCGGTACCAGCCCTCGAAGAAGGGGGCCACCTCGTCGCCCTCCGGGAGGATCGGCGCGAGGGGGAGGCGCTGCCGCTGCGCGTTGAGAGGACCAGCCGCGGCCGCCTGCATCGCGGTGAGAATCAGTGCCGCGATCAGGCCCCGCGCCACCTGTGTGCCGCGCATCAGTTGCCGTTGCTGCTGCTGCCGCCGTCCTCGTCGGTCGCGAGCCGGCTCTCCCGCTCCTCGACCAGCTTCTGGTAGCCTTCCTCGGTCAGGTGGGTGACGGCGATCCACGCATGCGACATCTCATCCATCGTGCGCGAGCCGCGCGCGTACCAGATCTCGGGATCCGGCGTGAGTTCGTTCTCGGCGGTGTTGTCGTACCAGCCGGTCAGCACCACGACCGTCCCCGTCGGGAGCAGCGGCGCGACGTCGTCCTCGTAGATGTAGCTGTGGTGCCAGCGGGCGTCGAAGTCCGTCACCATGCTGATCAGCTCGACGTTCCCATCCGGATACACCGCCTGCACGGACATCGCGTGGAGGTGAACGTGGCCGTGCGGCTGGTAGCTGTCGAGGCGCACCGGGTGGTCCCAGCGGTGGAATCCCTGCGTCATCGCGGTCCCGCCGGGCGCCAGGGCGATGTCGCCCCGCAGCGGGTAGAGGCGCAGGTCCTGCTCGAACTCCGGCTCAAACCCCTCCTCGTGGAACCAGACCCCGAGTTCCACCTGATCGCCCGGCACGTCGTACCCCATGGGATAGTAGTGTGCGTCCCACTCGACCATGTCGCTGGCCTTGAGGAGCCGTGCGGCGTCGCCAGGGACGATCTCGCCGACCTTGCCCATCGCGTACTCCGACAGGCTCTGGATGCGGCGGTACTCGCCCTCGTCGTTGAGCCGCAGCAGGCGCGGGATCGCGTGATGGACGACCTGCCGGCCGGCCGGGAACGAAGGACGCGTCTCGAACGCCATCGCCCACTTGTCCTCGTCCAGCCCCGTGGGCACGCGCGGCCGCCACCAGGTGTCGCCGCCCTCGGCGGGCACGTCGAACGGCTTCGACTTGATCACGTGATCGGGCGGGCCGAGGATGTCCTCCAGCTGCCACTTCTGCTCGCTCGGCCAATCGATCGGCGGCGGCAGGTCGGCCGGATTCCCTTCCGGCGCCCCGGCGTCCACCCACGCCACGACCGTCTCGATCTCCTCGTCGCTCAGCCGCCAGTCATCCTTGATGTCCTGGATTCCGACGCCTGTGTCCAGGTGGTACGGAGGCATGAGGCGCTTCGACACCAGATCCCTAGCGCGCGATGCATAGCGGCGAACCTCCTGGTAGGTCATGAGCGACATCGGGCCCACGGACGCCGGCCGGTGGCAGATCTCGCAGTTGGCCTGGAGGATTGGGGCGACGTCCTTGCTGAAGGTCACGTCGGCCGCGTGGGTACCGCCGTTGGTGGCGGCCTGCTGGGCGGCGGCGGGAAGGGCGGTCAAGGTCGCCAAGATGGCCAGGGCCAGTACGGCCAGCGGGGTTGACAGACGGTCCGGGCGGACATGCGGGCTGCGCATGGGCAGGTCCTCCTTCAAGGGCGATCACGCGGGGCCGACCCATGTCACACGCCAGGCGCGTTACGGCCCCGACCTATGTATACAATGCGCCCACACCGGATGCTCCGGCAAGCTGGCGGCATTATCATCGTTTATCCTCAGCCGGGAGAAGGGTGCATGATGGCAGCGCGAACGGTGGTATTGGCGGCGGCTCTGGGGTGTGCGGCCGCGCCTGTGTCAGGCCAGGTCATGCCCACGACTTGTGGGACCTCGGCGGGCGAGACGCGCTGGCTGGCCGAGTCTTACCGCGAGACCCACACCTATGGTCTGGGGGAAGAGGAGTGGATCGCGTCCTACGGTGGGTTGGTCGCTTCAGGCGACACACTGTTCCTGTACGACCAGTTGCGGCCGCGCATCGTCCACCTCTCGGGCGAGCTGGAGGAGCGAGATGCCTTCGGACGGCAGGGCGAGGGTCCAGGCGAGTTGAACTGGGCCGTTCCAATCGTCTGGCTGGCCGATACGGCCGAGGATCACGTCGCCTTCGATGGGCGCCAACTGGTCGTTTGGGACCGCAACGACGTGGCGTCGTTCGACCCCGGGGGAGAATTCCAATGGTCGGCCCGGGTGCCGGTCTTCAGCATGGGCAGGAGCCAGGGGGTGGTGTTCGTGAGTCCCATGGACGAAGAAGAGATGATCTTCGCAGTGGACACGACGGATGCCGAAGGGCGGAGGCTTCAATTGTGGAGGGTGCAGCGCCCGGACCCGAACCGCCGCGAGCTGTTGTGGGAAGTAACCGCGTTCGAACGCGTCCTCGACGATGTCCCTCGCACGTTCCGCGGAAGGGAGGCGAGGTCCTATTGGGCGCGACACCAGGACTGCCTGGTCGTGATGGATGGCGGGAACCCGTATCTGTGGATGCTCGATCTGGCGACCCTGCAGGTGGATTCGATTGCACTGCCGGAGTGGGAGGTGCCCGAGTTTGGCGAACTCCGCTCCGACCGCAGTGTGCTCAACTTCGGTGGCCGTGAGATCGAACCACCTCAGGAGCCGGGTCTTCTCGGGCGGTGGACGGGACTCATCGTAGACCCGGACGGCCACGCCTGGCTGCGGGCGTGGACGGAGTCCCGCGAAGAGTTCGAGGTGTTCGTCGTCTCGCTCGCCTCCGGGGAGTTTCGACGCATGAAGGATCCGCCCGGCTTCCCCACCGCGTTCGGCCCGGCGGGCGTATTCTACACGGCGCGAGAAAAACAGGAGACGGACGAGCACTACCTCGTCCGACTTGAAGGTGAAAGAAGACGGAGATGAGCGGCACGGAGACGTTGCGGTCATCGGACCGAGGACCCCCCGCACAAGGCGAAGGAGACGCGAGAATGAACCCCCGACCAGCTATCGGCCCTGCACCATCGGACCCCAACCGGCGCGACTTCCTCCGAGCTGCGGGGGTGGTGGGCGCGGGACTTGCCCTGGGCGCCGGCTGCGCCCCCGCTACCGACCGGTCCCCCGCGCCCAAGCGGTTCCTCATCCTGGGCGGCACCGGGTTCATCGGGCCGCACACGGTCCGGTACGCCGTGGAGCGCGGCCACGAGGTCACGATCTTCACGAGGGGCCGCACCGACGCGGACCTGCCCGAAGGCGTCGAGCGGCTCGTCGGGGATCGCAACGGCGACCACTCCGCGCTGGAAGGGCGCACGTGGGACGTCGTCTTCGACAACAACTGCCAGAACTACCGCTGGGCGCAGCTCAGCACCGAACTGCTCAAGGACGCCGCGGAGCAGTACATCTTCATCTCGTCGATTTCGGCCTATGCCATCGAAGGCATGAACTTCGACCACAAGGACACCGTGCTCTGGGAGCCCGCGGTTCCGGAGGACTACCCGCGCTTCGAGCCGCCCGAGGGGTGGCAGGACGGCGACGACGCGCACTACGGGTTGATGAAGCGGCTAAGCGAGGACATTGCCCACGCCGCCTTCCCGGGACGCACCACCGTGATCCGCCCCGGGCTGATCGTCGGCCCCGACGACCCCACCGACCGGTTCACCTACTGGCCGGTGCGGATCGAGCAGGGGGGAGAGGTGCTCGCGCCCGGCAACCCCGACCACTCGACCCAGATCATCGACCAGCGCGACCTGACCGAATGGACGGTGCGCGTCGCCGAGGAAGGGATCATGGGCGACTTCAACGGCACGGGTCCCGAGAGCCGGCTCTCGATGGCGGAGATGCTGTACGGGATCCGCTCCGTGACGACCCGGCCCGTGAAGTTCACGTGGGTGCCATCGGACTTCCTGGAGGCAAACGACACGAGCGCGTGGAGCGATCTGCCCGCGTGGGTGCCGGGCGATGAGCTGATGTACGTCGATGTGAGCAGGGCGGTGGCGGCGGGGCTGACCTTCCGTTCGCTGGCGGTGACGACGAAGGACACCCTCGACTGGCACAGGACTCGTCCCGCGGGCGAGTGGGAGCAGCGCCGCTTCGGGATGAGCCGGGAGAAGGAGCGGGCGGTGCTGGAGGCGTGGCACGCGTCGTGATGCGCGCATGGACCGCGCGATGCGGTCGCGCGCTGGACTTGCGGCGTGCGTGCGCGCTCGGCTCAAGATTCTGATGTAAAGAGGACTTTACATAATGTCGTATTGTCATTACATATCACATATGTCGAGAGGCTGGAGGAGCCTCGCCCCGGTCCTGGTCCTGGCCCTCGCCCCGGTCGTGGCCCTCGCTTCGTGCGCCGCCCCCGCTGCCGATCACGAGCCTTTTGCGGTCGTCGAAGCCACGATCCCCGACCTCCAGGCCGCGATGGAGCGGGGCGAACTCACCTCGCGGCAGCTCGTCACCGGGTACCTGTTGCGTATCGCGCTCTACGAGGGGCGGTTGAACGCCGCCATCTCCATCAACGAAAACGTGCTGGCCGAAGCCGACGCCCTCGATGCGGAGCGCGCGCGCGGCACTGTGCGGGGACCCCTGCACGGCATCCCCGTCGCGCTCAAGGACAACATCCACACGACCCACCTGCCTACCACGGCGGGGGCGCTCGCCTTCGACGGCTTCGTTCCGCCGTACGAAGCCACGCTGACCACCAACCTGCGCGAGGCGGGCGCGATCATCATCGCGAAGGCAGGCCTTACCGAGTTCGCGAACTGGATGGCGGGGCCGCCGAACCCCATGCCCGGGAACTACAACGCGCTGACCGGGTTCGCCTACAACCCGTACGACCCCCGCCGCGATCCGCGCCCGGCCACCTTCGACGGGCGCCCCGCGCTCAGCACCGGCGGGTCCAGCTCCGGGATCGGCACGGCGGCGAGCTTCTGGGCCGCGAACGTGGGGACCGACACCGGCGGCTCGGTCATCAGCCCGTCGAACGCGAACATGCTTGTGGGGATCCGGCCGACGCTGGGGCGGATCAGCCGCTGGGGGATCGCGCCGGTGACGCTGGATCACGACATGGCCGGCCCGATGGCGCGCACCGTGGCCGACGCCGCGATTCTGCTCGGCGGGATGGAGAGCGCGGCGCCTGATCCGAACGACCGCGCGACCGACATCTGCGAGCCGCCACCCGGGCGCGACTACCGGCCCTTCCTGAACCCGGACGGGTTGCGCGGCGCCCGCATCGGCATCCCGCGCGCGTTCTACTACGACCCGATCCGGCTCGACGGCGAGGAGCGCACGCGCGGCGGCCTCAACGAGGCGCAGCTCGCGCTGATGGAAGAGGCGATCACGGTGCTGGAGGCCCAGGGCGCGGTGGTGGTCGACCCCGCCGACGTGCCCAGCTACGCCACCACCGACCCGAGCTCCAACTTCGCGACGTGGGGGTTCTGCGCGGGCGGCCACCAGGCGAAGGGCGCCGACGAGGACTGCTCGGTGAACTTCAAGTACGGGGCCAAGCGCGACTTCAACGCGTGGCTGGCGACGCTGGGCCCCGGCGCCCCGGTCGCGACGCTCACCGAGCTGCGGGAGTGGAACCTCGCACACGAGCGAGCGGGCGCCATGAAGTACGGTCAGGCCCGATTCGACATCTCCGACGAGATGGACGTCGAGGCCGACCGCGCCCGCAACGAGGCCGACATGGCGCGGGACGAGCTGCTCAGCCGGACGCGCGGGATCGACGCCGTGCTGGCGGAGCACGACCTGGACGCGATCCTCACCCCCGGCAGCCGGGGCGCGGGACTTGCCGCCCGTTCAGGCACCCCGATCATCGTCGTCCCCTTCGGCTTCGTGCCGAACGAGCCCGCGCAGCCGTTCCCCGACGGCTTCGACGCCCGTCCCGCCCCCTTCGGCGTCGGCTTCACGGGAGCCAATTGCAGTGAACCCCGCCTGATCGAGCTCGCCTACGCCTTCGAGCAGGCGACGCACCGCCGAACACCGCCAACGGGACTACCGTAGGCGACGCCCCAGCATGACGTTCGACATCGCATTCGTCCTCGGTCTCACCCTGGCGGCGCTCGTCCTGTTCGCGCTCGACAAGGTGCGGGTGGATCAGGTCGCTCTGGCGGTCCCGGTCGTCCTCCTCCTCAGCGGCATCCTCACGCCGGCCGAAGCGGTATCGGGTCTGTCCAGCCGCGCAACCGTGACGGTCGGCTCGATGCTCGTGCTCGGCCTGGGACTCCGCAAGACGGGTCTCGTGTCCGCCATCGGGGCCTGGGCGCGCACTGCACCACTCGGCGGCAAGTACGCGCGCTTGTTTGCGCTCTGCCTCATCTGTGCGCTCCTCTCTCCCTTCCTCATGACCACCGCCGTCGTGCTGGTCTTCATGCCCGTATTCGTCGCACTGGCGGAGCAGGCGGAAGAACCTGCCTCGCGGTACCTCATGCCGCTCTCCTTCGTCTCGATCCTCGGGGGCACCGTCACGCTGATGGGGACCACGACCAACCTCGTCGTGCACGGAGAGGCGGTGAGGCGGGGGTTCGACGACCTCCACATGTTCTCGATCACCCCGCTGGGCCTCATCTGTCTGGCCGTGGGCCTCCTGTACCTGTTCACCGCCGGCCGGGTGCTGCTGCCGCGGCGCTTCCGGGCTCCCGATCTGTCGGCCAAGTACGACATCCGCCGTTTCGTCACGGAACTGCACGTCCCGGACGATTCGCCCGCGAACGGCCGCTCGCTGGCCCAACTGGGGTGGGGCGAACGCTATGGCGTGACGGTGCTGGACATCGAGCGGGGCGAGGACGAGATCGCCGCGCCGCACGGGGACCGTCACATACGGTCGGGCGACATCCTGTACGTGCAGGGCCCCGCCGAGAGCCTGCTTCAGCTCGCCCGCCGGCAGCGGCTCAGGATCCCTGGCGAAGGGGAAGAGCATGGACTCGACCTGACGGCGGGGCGCAGCCGGCTGGTCGAGCTCCTCGTGGCGCCCGGCTCGAGTCTCGTGGGCCGGACGCTCCGCGATGTGAGTTTCGGACAACGCCACGGCGCGACGGTGATCGCCATACAGCGACACGGCGTCACCGTGCAGGAGAGGATGGCCGGGATCTCGCTCCGCGTCGGCGATCTGCTCCTCGTGCACGGCACCGCGAACGCGCTCCGGAACCTCGCCGAGGATCCCGATTTCGTCCCCCTGGCGGAAGTGAAGACGCAGCCCGGGAACCGGCCGCGGGCGGGCGTTGCCGCGGCGATCATGGCCGGCGTCGTACTCAGCGCCAGTGTCGGCGTGCTCGACATCATGACGGCGGCGCTCACCGGCGTGATCCTGATGGTGTTCACCCGCTGCGTGCACGTCGAAGAGATCTACGGGGAGGTGGAATGGCTGGTCATCTTCGTGCTGGCGGGGCTGATTCCGCTCGGCCTGGCGCTCGAGACGACCGGTGCGGCGGAGCTGCTCGCGGGCTGGGTGGTGACCCTTACGTCGCCGCTGGGAGAGATCGGGCTCATCGCGGCCTTCTATCTGCTGACCGCGATCATGACCGCCGTCGTATCCAACGCGGCGACGGCCGTGATGCTCACGCCGGTCGCGATTCTGGCGGCGACGCAGGGCGGCGTGAACCCGTACGCGCTGCTGATTGCCGTCATGTTCGGCGCGTCGGCCTCCTTCGTCACGCCCTTCGGCTATCAGACCAACGTCATGATCTATGCACCGGGCGGATATCGCTTCATGGACTTCGTGAAGGTGGGCGGCCTGCTCAACCTCATCCTCCTCGTCACGGCCACGCTCTTCATCCCCCTCTTCTGGCCCAGTTAGCCGGGCCCGCTACCGCCGCCACACCCCCACGCCGTCCTCATACCGGATTTCCGTCCCGTACGGCCGTGACAGCGCGGCCAGGTGCTCGATGATCTTGCGGCCAAGCTCCTCGGGCGCGATCCGCGGCGTCCCCCGCCGTCCCCGCGGCGCCTTCCAGCTCAGCTCGATGGGGTGGAAGACGATTTCGACCACCTCGTCACCCTCGAACGTTGCCACCGGCACCACGCTCTCGTACCACTCGGCGCCTGTCGGGAAGCCCGTCGTGGGATTCCCGTCCTCGTCGACCCGGAACCGCGTGTCGTAGATCTCCGACGCGAGCCGGTCCAGCGGGATCCCGTAGCGGTCGCGCTGGTCGGACGGCATCGGGTCGATCGTCTCGTTCTGGAAGATGAAGTTGGCGAGCGAATAGAAGATCGGGCGGCCCTTGTAGATCTCGACCGCGCGCAGCTGGTGCGGCCCGTGGATGATCATGGTGTTGGCGCCGGCGTCGATCGTCTGGCGCGCGAATTCCTCCATCCACGGCGGGGGCACCTGGGACGCGTTGCCGGGCTCGTGCGAGTGGCTGTTCACGACGACGTAGTCGGCCTGGTCGGTGGCGTTGCGCACCTCGTGCAGCACCCGCTCGCGGTCCACGTCGTTCAGCGACACGATCGTCCGGTCCTCGCCCCCCGGATACACCGTCCTGCCCAGGACCCGCACCGGCCCGTCGTCGTCATCGGACACGTTCGCGCCTCGCATCCGCGCCACGTCCCTCAACGCCGCCATCGTCTCCGCCGATGCCTCGTAACGGGTACTCAGCCTGAGCGGATTCAGCCCCGGCCGCCCCTGCACGGTGGGCCCGGCCCGGCCCGCACGCGACATCGGCGTGAAGGTCGACGCCATCCCGATCAGCGCGATCCGCCCCTTCGGCGTCTCCAGGTACCCCGGACGGCTGGCCCACCCCAGGTTCTCGCCGGTCCCCGAATGCACCAGCCCCCACTCGTCCAGGAGCCGGTTGGTCAGCCGCATCCCCTCGACCCCGTAGTCGGTGGTGTGGTTGTTGGCGTTGTTGAAGAGGTTGAACCCCATGTCGACCAGATCCTTCAGCGTCTCGGGCGAGCCGACCTCGTAGTTGCCGCCGTTCTCCGCCGCGGGCCAGCCGGTGAACTCCTGCAGCCGGAAGACTGACTGCTCCAGGTTCATGAAGGCGGCATCCGTCGCGCGAATGATGTTGGCGAGGTCGTGGAAACCGGGGTCGCCGGGGTGGTCGAACGGCGCGGTCCGCCGGTTCATGATCACGTCGCCCACAGCGGAGAGGGTCCACCGGGTGTTGGGGGTGATGGGCGAACGCGACTGCGCGGCGGCCGCCTGCTGCACCGGCGGGGCGAGCATGGCCACGGCGACGAGGAAAAGGGTGGGGGAGACGAAGCGGGACGGGAAGCGGCGCATGGGGTCCTCCTCGGGAACGGGACATTTGGCGAGGATAGTGGCCAGCGCCCCCGGAGCGGGCAACGCGGGCCGCTCCGTCGTCTACATTCTCCTCATGTCAGCTTTGCCCGATCAGCAGCTCCATCAGGGCGGGCAGGGGGATCGCTGTAATGCCGTCTCCCAGAGGATAGCTCTCGCGGCCGGGATAGACGACGAAGCTCCGGACGGCGTCGACGTCCTCGATTGCGACGCGGAATCCCCGCGGCACACGCGGTGCGCTCGAACGCTTGACCTCCACCGCCCACAGCTCCTGTCCGGGCAGCAGCAGCAAAAGGTCGATTTCGGCGCCCGACCGGGTTCTGTAGAAGAACGCGTCCGTCCCGTCGGGAGCCGCCCCGATCAGGTTCTCGACGACGAAGCCCTCCCAGCTGGCGCCGACGACGGGATGCCCCAGCAGGTCGTCGAGCGTTCGGATGTTGAGCAGAGCATGGACCACGCCGCTGTCCCTCACGAACAGCTTCGGCGCTTTGACCAGCCGCTTGCCGACGTTGACGAAATAGGGCTGCACGCGACGCGCCAGCATCATGTCGACCAGCGTGTCGGCGTACCGATTCACGGTAGGCGCGGAAACACCCAGGCTGCGTGCCAGCTCGGCCGCGTTGAGCGTTGCCGCCTGGCGATGCGACAACATCGTCCAGAACCTGCGCAGCGTCTCTGACGAGGCCCTGAGCCCGGATTGGGGAAGATCCCGTTCCAGATGAGTACGTATGAAGTTCGTGCGCCAGCGCAGGCTGTTGCGGTCGCCGGCCGCCGTAAGACTGTCCGGGAATCCGCCGCGCAGCCACAGGCGGTTGAGGTCGTAGCTCGTCTCCAGCCCATCGAGTCCGGGGAGTTCGTGGTAGGCCACGCGCCCCGCCAGGGACTCCGCGGACTGACGGAGCAGCGCCCCGGACGCCGAGCCCAGCAGCAGGAAGTGTCCGCTCGCCCGTCCGTCGCGACGTCGCGCGTCGATCTGGCCGCGGAGGACGCGGAAGAGATCGGGCATGCGCTGCACCTCGTCCAGGATCACCAGGCGGTCGCGGTACATGTCGAGGTAGCTGCGGGTGTTGGTCAGTCTGGCGGCGTCGGCAGGGTCTTCCAGGTCGAGATACACGGATCGGGGCACCTCGCCGGCAAGATCGCGAGCGAGGGTGGTCTTGCCGACCTGGCGCGGCCCCAGGAGCACTACCGAGGGGAATGTGGCCAGATCCTGTTTGATCGGTTCCTTCCATCGTCGTTGGAGCATAGTGACTAATCTGCAAATGCATTTAGTGATTTGCAATGATAATGACCGAATCCGAGCACCCATACGGACCCCACCGGGCAACGCAAATCGCGCCCACACGAACTCATCTCCAGTTGTGCGACTAGCGAAACCATGCCCTCAGGGGTCCCATTAGAGACGCGGGATGCCCATAATGGCTGAGTGCGGGGATGGAACCGACGGAACACCGGGCCCGGGAGCCGGATATCGGGCATCAGGAGGGGCAACCAGGGAAACGGTGTCGGTGACAGAGGACACAATCGAGCGATGAAACGCAAACACGGCCTGAGCACCTTCTGGCGCGAGCTGCGGCGACGGCGCGTCGTGCGTGCGGGCGGCGTGTACGTCGCGGCCGCCTTCGTGGCCCTGCAGCTCGGCGAGATCGTCTTCCCGGCCTTCAACGCGCCGGATTGGGTGCTGCAGTCCGTGGTCGTGCTGGCGTTCCTGGGCCTGCCGGTCGTCCTGGCTTTCGCCTGGGTCTACGACCTGACTCCGGACGGCCTCGCGAAGACGCGGGACGAGCAGGGCGGCCCGCGGGTGACCCTGGTGCCGCGTCTGGCGCTGCTGATCGCGACGTCGATCTCGGTGGGGCTGGGCGCGTTGTGGTTCCAGCGGAGCGCGGTGACCCGGGACGGGGAGGCCGCCGGGGCAGGGGTGGAAGCCGCTCCCGACGCAGCCGCGCGGTTCGCCAGCCTCGATCCGGATGCGCCCATCACCGCGATCGCCGTCCTCCCGCTGGCGCACCTGGCCGAAGGGGACGACCTCTTCGCCCGTCAGCTCCACGAGGAGATCATCACCCAACTCAGTCTCCTCTCCAGCCTCCGCGTCGTGTCGCGGACTTCGGCGGAGCGGTACGCCGAGTCGGACATGCTGCTACCCGACATCGCCGCCGAACTGGGCGTGCAGGCCGTCGTGACCGGCTCCGTCGCCATGACGTCCGAGAGCGACAGCGTGCGGATCTCGGTCCAGCTCCTGCACGCGGCGACCGATACCCACATGCTGTCGCGCAGCTTTCAGCGTGAGATGAAGGACATCCTGCGGCTGCAGACCGAGGTCGCGGTCGAGATCGCGAGCACGGTGCAGGGGGAGCTGGGCGAGGGGGTGATCGAGGAGGTGGAGAGGGTCGCGGAGGTCGATCCGGAGGCATACCGCGCATTCCTGCAGGGTCAGCGGGAGCTGGAGCGGCGGACGCCCGAGGGATTGCAGGCGGCCGCGGACCATTTCGATCGGGCGGTGGCGCTCGATTCCGGCTTCTCGCTGCCGGTGGCGTGGAGGGCGGGCGCCCATCTGATGCTCGCGCCGGACCGCGACTCGCTGCCGGCGGAAGTCCTGGCGCAGGTCTGGGAGGACGTGCAACGGGCTGAGCAGCTGGGCGGCGCCGAAGACGAGGTCGCGGCGGCGAAGGTCGTCCTGTTCGATCAGCTGGGTGCGGGGCTGGCGGGCATCGCCTCACTGGTCGGCGAGCCGACGGCAGCGGGCGGGGAGATGCCGGAGGTGGCCGAGGACTCGCTCCGGCGGCGCTACCTGCTGGAATCGACCCGGTTCGGGCGCCGGCTCGGACGGGAGTCTCCCCTGATCGGGGCCCACCGCCTGCTTCAGGAGGGTCGGTACGACAGTGCAGCCGTCGCATTCACGGCGATCGTGGAGGCCGATCCGGACATGATTCCCGCCTGGGCCGGGCTCGAGGAAGCGCACCTGCTGCAGGGGCATTACGCCGGCGCGGTCGGCGTGCGCGAACAGTGGATCCGGGCTACCCAGGGCGAAGCGCCCCAGGCGGCGGCCTCGATCGAGACGCTGCACGAGGTATTCGACGAAGATGATCCGCAGAGCTACTGGCGCTGGCGCCAGGACTACAACGAGGAGCGGCAGGCCTCGGGCCGGCGCGTGCCCGATGTCGAGCAGGCCGTGACGGCGATCGGTCTGGGCGACCACGAATCGGCGCTGGAGCACCTGGAGGCCGCCGTCGGCAATCGCGATCCCGGTCTGGTCGCCCTGAGAAACAGCGCAGTGTGGGATCCCCTGCGCAACGACCCGCGCTTCCAGGAGATCGTCCGAAACGTCCGGGATCTCTGGCGCCGGAGCGGGGGGGCTCGATCGGGACGGGAAGCACCCACGCGCTCGCAGGTGCCCCGGACGCCAGGTGTGCGGTGAGGTGCGGGACGCAGTGGCGTCGGTAGTCACCCGGCAAACGCCGGCCCGCGGAAGCAGGACTGCCAGACTCGCATTGCTGGCGCTGGCCGCCGGGGCCGCGACCGGCTGCGAGGCGGGCACGCCAGCGACAAGTACATCCCGTGACAGCCTGGGGGTGACGATCGTCGAGTCGGTCGCACCTGCGTGGACGCCGGACGTGGCATGGCGGATCGAGGATGAGCCGCTGCTGGATCTCGCCGAAACCGGATCCGGCGACATGCACAACTTCTTTCGCGTGCGCGACATGCTGCGGGCGGGGGAGCATGTGGTCGTCGCCGATGGGATCTCCCACGAGGTGCGCGTGTTCGATGCGGACGGGCGTTTCGTGCGCGCCTTCGGCGGGTCGGGCGAGGGACCGGGAGAGTTTGGTTTTCTCTCGGCCGTGGTGTCGCAGGGCGACGGACGCCTCGTGGCGATGGACGGGAGCATCGGGGGACCCGGCGCCGAGTTCGACATCGCGTCGGGACTGGTCTCGACCTTCCGCATGCCACAGCGAGTCCAGCGGCTTCGTCACCCCGTGCCTTCGGAGGTCCTGTGGGGGTGGGATGGGGGGTACACCATGGATGACGAAGGACTTGCCGGCGGCTTGCACCGTGCGGTGGCGAGCGTGGTTCGGCTTTCCGAAGACCGGATGTCCGCCCATGTGGTGGCAAATGTTCCCGGGCACGAGCACTTCCTGGTTCCGACCGCCGACGTGATACCGCTCATGAGCCGGAATACCCATGTGGTACCTGTCGGAGACGGGACAGTTGTGGTCGGCACCGCGGACGCGCTCGAATACTCCACGATCGACGGCCAAACAGGCGTGACCCGGCGGATCACCAGAATCCTCGGGGTGTCGCTGGCCGTGTCGGAAGATGAGGTCGACCTCGAGTTGCAAACGCGGCTCGGCCCGAATCCGAGGCCGCGAATTCGGGATCTGCTGGAAGGCCTGCCGAGGCCCGACGAGAAGCCGGCCTACCAGAGCATGACCGTGGACATCGAGGGGAACGTCTGGGCCGGTGAATTCCTGGGTCTGGCCCGGCGCGACGAGGTGCAGGAGTGGTACGTGTGGGATTCGTCGGGGGTGTGGCTGGGGAAGGTCCGGACACCCGCGCGGTTCGAGCTGATGCGGGTGGGCGCCGACGAGGTATTGGGGGTCTGGCGCGATGTCAACGATGTGGAGCATCCGCAGGTGTTGCGGCTGGTGAAGGGGGGCGGTTGATGGCAATGGCCACGAGCGCGCTTACGGTTGCGTTGGAGGCCGGGGTCCTGGCCGGGCTGTCGCTGGGTGCCTCCCAGGATGTCACGCCGGCTCAGGCGCGACTTTCCCCGACGCCGGTTTTCGATTCCGGCGAGCACGGCAATCCGGTCGTGTCCGAGCTCGGGGTGCTGTCGCGCGGATTGATCCTTGACGATGACCGTGTCGTGCTGTTGGACGGAAGAAACCTGCTCTTCATCAACCCGCGGACGGGTGACCTGTGGACGGCGGGCGGGTACGGGGGAGGGCCTGGTGAGTTCCAGGGCTCAGGGCTCGAACTTGCGCTGTTCCGAGCGGAGGATGGTCTCACGGTCTGGGACCTCAACAACAGTTTCCGATTGACCTTCCTGTCGGACACAGGCGAGTTGCTGGGCACGAGACGGGTCAACCTGTCTCCGGCGGATTTCGACGACCGGGTGTCGATTGCCCGTCTGCATGGTGTGTTCGGCGATGGCAGCCTGGCGTTTGTCGACGGCCTGGCGCACAGGGACGGTGCCGATGACGCGGCGCGCCCCCCGGAATACCTGGTGGAAGTGAGTGAAGGGGGTCAGCGGCGGACGATCGTCGAGTTTCGGGGCGCGCAGACAAGCATAGTCCTCTTCAGGCACTCCACCCTGCTGTCGATAGCGGGCGACAGGGTGGCGGTGGCGGACACGGAATCCGATGAGATACGGATAGTGGATAGGAACGGCACGATCGTATCCCGCTACTCAATGCCCGGCGAGCGGATCACGGTGTCGCAGCCGCGTTTGGCGACAGCGCTGGACGAAGCACGAGCTCGCCGCAGGCGCGGTCACGAAAACACGGTGCGGCGGGCGGAGGCGATGGGGCGTTCCACCGAGGGACTGACGCTTCGGGTCCCTGACTACCGGCACAACGAAGTCATTCCTCCAATAGACCGAATACGATTCGATTCCGGCGGACGTTTGTGGGTCCGGCACTACGTCATGCCGGGCGACAATCGCGAGCGCTGGACGGTTTGGCACGATCAGTCGGAAAAGTCCCTTGTCGAAACGCAGGCGAACGAGCGGTTGCTGGACGCCCGTGGGGGCCTGGTACTTCTCCGAGCCCGTAGCGAACTGGGGATCGACAGGGCGATAGTTCGAACATTGGTGCGCAAACCATAGAATTGTCGCCCATCCAGACATTGCGAGTGTCTCCGGTTCTTCCGCGGAGACGAGGGGCGATGCGCAGAGCACGTGGAAGCCCGGGCGGGCGGGAGCCGCACCGACCCGTCGCGAGGACGGTTGACTGAATCCGACGAGTTTGGCGGCCGGACCCCTGACGATTCGGTGGCCGGTGGCGTCTTGAGGGCCCATTGCCGACCCTGACGTAACGGCGGAAGCGCTCAGGATTCTATCTTGTGCGGTCACTTGATGTTATGGGATTTCTGGGTCTAATTCCCGCTGTCTGACTCCCGCCGAGTGGAGAACCTCAACCGTGAGGTCTCCGGCGGGCTTCCAGTGCCTTCCGAAGCTGTCCCTCGTCGGCTCTCTGGTAGCACTGGAGCACCGTCTTGGCGGTCTTCCAGCCGCCCAACTCGCAGAGCACCTTGAGCGGCTGATCCATCAGGTCGGACGCAAACTTGCGTCTCAACGAATGCCAGCCTCTCCCACGCTTCGGTTCGAGCCCCGCCAGCGTCTGGGCTCGGTACCACCAAGCTCGCACCAACGACCGGCCCGCGCACTTGGAGGCATCCCTCGGCGCGGGCAGCACCGGAGCGTCCTCATGCCCCGAACTCCTCTCCCTCGCCTCCTCAAGGACGGCCAACGCTTCCGCCGTCACCGGGGTCCGGTGCTCGTAGCCGGTCTTCTCGTGCTCCGCGCGCCACCGCACGACCCCGGCCTCGAAGTCGATGTCCGAGAACCGGAGTTGACGGATGGCCCCGATTCGGTGTCCCGTCTCGTGAGCAAGCACGAGCGCGACATGGAACCGCCAGTCCGCCTGCCGGGACACCCCGAGAAGCGCTTGGTACTCCTCCTCGGACAACACCACCCGCGTAGGGTTCTTCTCCGTGGGCGCCCTAAGCCCTCTCAGCGGATTCGACGCGAGCAGGAGCTTGCCCCGCTCGTCCCTGGACTTGGATGCCCAGTTGAGCACGGCGATCAGGAACTTCAGGTCGTGCTCGATGGTTCGGTCGGACACTGGCCTTCCGCTCGGGCTTATCCTGCCCGACCGACGTGCCCGGATGAACCGGTCCCAATCGCGCTGGGAGAGCGTCTCGGGACGGCGGCCCCCTCCGAAGAACCGGAGGAACATCCTCGTCGCGGCCCGGTCGGACCGCTGGGATGTCTCCGCCTTGGTGGGCGTCACCTCCTCACCGTAGATTTCAAACAGCTTGTCCAGCGTGAGTGGTTCGGGCTTGGCATCGGCCTTTTCGTTGGGCGCGTTGATGAACCCGGCGGCGAACTGATCCGCCTGCCTCTTCGCGCGTCGCCAGTCGCGGTGCTTCAGCGATCTCGTGAGCCTGCGCCCGTTCTCGCGCCACTCGATCTGGTAGATGCCGGTTTTCGGGTCAGGGAACACCCTCACCCTGTTCCGGCCCCACTCGCCGGCGCCGTAGCTCCGGCGGCTTCGTTTCGTGCGTGCCATCATTCGATTCCTCGCGTGATGGACCGCACGATCTGCGCGAACGAAAGCTCGCCTGGGCGGCGGTTTTCCGCTAGTCTTCGGTTGACCGTCTTTGGCACGGTCGGCCGTCGGGGGGAGGGCGCGGGATCAGGCTCGCGGGGCAGCCGCCACGGCGGCGCTGGTTTCTGCGGTTTGTGGAGTGCCAGATGTGTTAACGCTTCACGTTAACCTCTGGCCGGGGGATGCCCCCGGACCCCCAGAACGACATTTCCGCGCGCCACGAGGAGGCCGCCCGGCATGGTCTGTCCCCTGCATGCCCCAGGCCGAACGCAAGAGCCGCATGATCAGCGTGCGCGCGGGACTAGACCGGCGGACCGGCCTCCCCGACCTGCTCCGGGCTCTGCGCCCGCCGGTCCTCCCCGTCTCCGGGGCGGGCGGAGCCCGTCCCCCCGACCGGGCCGTTTGGACGGGATTCGTTCCCTCCCCCTTCCGTCCGGGGTGGGGAGGAGATTTGACCCCGGCAGGAGGAACGGACGGAGTCCGTGCCGGAGGCCGGGGGGACCGGCGCCGAAGCGGTGGCAACGCAGACCAAGTCGCTCGCCGGTCACTCCGCGCGGACTCAGCCGCGAAGCCGACGGGCATCGACCGGCGGTGATCGGCCGCCGTCGGGAGAACATCCGGCGACGGGCCGACCGGGGGGACCTTCGGACCGCAACCGCGAACGTTGCCGGAGCGGGGTTGTGCCTGGGGTCAGAGGGGGCGCGGCCCCCCGCCAGCCTCCGCAGGGGACTCACGGAGTGTGGCCACACGGAGTATGCTGGCTTGTGTCCACCAATCATGCAGATTCCCGCGTGATTTGCATGACCGGGTCACGGGGAAGGCCCGGGCTGTTGAGCGCCCGCAGAGGCGAGCGGTTCGCGGGCGGTGCCGCGATGTCGCCGCATCCGGTAACCAACACGGCGGCGAGCGCAACGGCCGAACATCGGATCCGCAAGCAGCACGGGACGAGACTCCCTGCCCGGGTCGCCACGGAGCCGACGGTCCTCACTATGCGATCCATTCCGTGCCTACCGCTGGGGCCCTCGATGGGTGATCCAGGCGCGGATCACCGCGCCTCGGGCCGCATCGCCTTCGTCGTCCATCGCCCCCCCGCCCGGCTGCACTCGCAACGTGCCCTCGATCAGCGTGGAGGTGGCGGACGCATTGTCTCCATCTCGTGGACGGACGATTTCCATGCCGGTCGTGCGGATGGTCCAGCCGGCCCCGGCCCGCTCCGCAATCAGGCTGGCGCTCTCGTTCTTCGCCATGGCGGCGTGGTGGCAAGGCGTGGAACTCGAATCGGGGATTGCGGATACCCGACGCTATAGCCTATCATGATGGCCTCATGCGACACGAGCAATTGACGGCGCCCAGCCGGCATCGGCTCTCCAACAGCACCCCGTTGCGACGTGCCCTCCGTGTTGCCAACGTGCTGCTGCTAGTTGTGGCCGTGGCGTTGGTGTTCCGGTCTACCACAGTCATTCGGGATCAGAACGCGGCGCTCCAAGTGCGAGACTTGGGGGCAGCTCGGAACGCGATCCAAGACCGTCTGGTGGGAGCGCGCGTGGACTTGGGCTTGCTCGGCGGCCCGATTGCGAAGCCGCCGGGGTCGGCTGCGGATGTTCTCCTTTGGGTAGTTGATCCAGACTCGTGTGGACGATGCGTGGCGGAAGGATTCGGAGCTTGGGACGCTTTGGGCACCGACCTCGCATTGCGCCGACGGCTGGTTGTGGTGGGAGAAGGCGAACTCCCCGAGGAGGCAAGGCGTGCTATCCGGGACACGGAGTTGGTAAGGGTTTCAAGGGACTCGGTGTTGCTCGCGTTGGGTGCACTGCTCCCGAATACGAAGTTGTTGATCGACCACGGTGGTATCGTTCTGATGGCCGATTCGAGAAGCGCGAGTTCGGAGTGCGGCTGGAGCTTCGACGCGCAGGTGGGTGCCCTTCGTGGCGTGCTCACAGGCGAGACAATCCGCAATCAACCTTAGGTAATCCGGAGAGGAGACCAAATCGATGGAAAGAGTCATCAGCTTTCTTCAAGGTGTGGCGACGATAACGTTGCTCGTTGCGGTGGCGGTGGGGTATTGGGCGGTCGGCGAGGCGGCGGCTACGGTCCAATTGTGTCCACACTGCCATGACGACATGCGCGGGAGCGATCTCGTTACCTATGCGGGCGGTTGCGGAGCGCCTACCTGCAACAGCGCGGCCCAGTTCTGCTGCCTCGAGGAGATCATCGTTCCTTGAGCGACAGGCCGCGAAACCCAAAGCACCGACATACGATTATCAGTTGGCTGCCATTGGCATTCCTCGTCGTTTTGCTCCTCGCTTCCGTGACTTCATGCGAGAGGCGACCGGTAGAGGTGCCTTCGCCGGCCTTCGAGGAAGTCTTCGAGATGGCGGAGGTCATCGTTCTGGGTGAAGATCCGTCCGATTCCATCGCCGAGGTGGGCGAGTTCTTCGAGCGGAGGAACGGCGGTTTCGTAATCTCGGACCGGTTGCTCCCAAGGGTACGAACCTACAGCGCGGACGGATCCTTCGAAGCAGCGTTTGGGCGGTTTGGGGACGGACCGTGGGAGTTCCGAACGATTCGGGACGTAGCGGAAGTCGCAGACGGTCGAATCGCGGTAACTGGTGCACAAAACGGGGCCGTGACCTATCTGACCCCGGATCTGACGCCTCATAGCATGTTGCTAATTGAGGACTTCACGTCCAGCATGCTCCTCCCCTTCGAGCGCGACTTCGTATTCACCGGGCGAGCGAGGGACGTGAACATGGTGGCCGAGATGGACGGAATCTTCCATCGGCTGGTCGGCAGCGCGGTCACATGGAGCAGCTGGAACACCCTCGCCGCGAGCAAGCCCTATTGGAATGCATTGGGCGGTCTACACGGTGCCGTAGGCGGTGATTCGGTGTACGTGATGGCGGGCCTCCTCTATCCCGCGACGATTCTTAACGCCTCGGGCGACTCGGTAGGAAGCATCGGGACGCCATCGCCGGATTTCCGTCGAGTGCCGGAACTGCAACGGGGGGCTTTGGCCTTCACCGCCGGAGAGGGAGCGGCGGTCCAAACGGGCATCGTGATCAAGGAGTTGATCGAGAGCTTCGATCTAGTTACCGGCATGGATGTCGTGGACGATGACTACTTGGTCTTTACGGTGGGCCGGCACGATCCCGCCAAACCTTGGTTTCCGTTCAAGCAACTAGACGTTTCGGTCGAAGCGTACAATCGCCACACGGGGGAAAAGCTCTTTGAGAACGTGCCGTTGCCGGAAGGGTCGAAGGTGCTGGGCGGGGGAGGGTATCTCTATGTGCTGCTGGATGCGGAGATCCCTCCGTGGCGAATCGCCAAGTACGAACTCCTGCCTTTGTAGGGGCATCCCTCCTAAGACGGCGGTTCACGCTCGGCTACGGGGGAACCGCTTTGGGAGTCCCGCCATTCAGGGCCGTTTTTCCCGCTTTCGCGGCACGGTCCAGTAGCGTCCAGTCCAAAGGCAGGAAGCGCAGATCGTGCAGTCCTGTAAGTATTTAGACGATTCCCTGCCGTGATTCATGTCCCCTTGACTCTGCCGTAACGTTAGGGTTAGCCCTGTCCCAAAACGCCGGAACGCAGTCCCATCCCGCTATGGACAGGTTCTGAAAACGCGGTCTCGGCGAGGTCCCGGACCGGTGCCGGATTGGCCCCCCAGGGGCCGTAGGAGCCTCCAGGCGGGCCGATCGGTCGTGCGCGACCCATTGGACGCGGCTTGAGTCGAGTTTTCGCGTCCCGAGCCATCACAGAAGGCCGAAAAACCGCCGTTAACTTATGGGTGCGCGGAACGCTCCGCTGCACTTAACCATTTGCCGGACTTGAACTTCTAAGGAATCAGCCATGACCACCACCCAACTCGGCGAACGCATCGCGGAACTCGCCGCACGAATCAACATCGCCACCCACGAAATGCTCACCCTCGTCGCCGAGTTCGATCGTCGCGAGGGCTGGGCGGAGGCATTCACGTCCTGTGCCGAGTGGCTTGCCTGGCGAACCGGCCGGAAGGTCGGCACGTGCCGCGAGAACGTGCGTGTTGCCCATGCGCTCGAGGAGTTGCCGGAGACCTCGGCCGAGATGAAGGCCGGACGGCTGTCCTACTCGAAGGCGCGGGCGATCACCCGGGTGGCGACCAGGGAGACCGAGGGCAGGCTGCTCGAGTACGCGGACCAGGGCTCCGCCGCGCAGCTCGAGCGGATGGTGCGGGGATGGAAGCACCTGTCGCGCGATGGCGAGTTGACGGCCGAGGAGGCGCGGCACCAGCGCCGGGCGCTGTCGATCGTGATCGACGCCGACGGGACGTACGTGGTGCGGGGGCGGCTCGAGCCCGAGGCCGGGGCCGTGCTGATGCGGGCGATCGACGCCGCAACGGACGCGCTGTACCGGGGCGAGAACCCCGAGGCGCGGCCGACGAGCCGCCAGCGCAGGGCCGATGCTGCGGGACTGGTGGCCGAGCGGGCGCTGGCGGCGGGGCTGGGGGCGGAAGCGGCCGAAGCGACGCCGAGCGGCACGCGGGCCGAGCGGTACCAGGTGACGGTGCACACCGAGATGAGCACGCTGGAGGAGCACGGCGAGGGTGGCCGGTCGGAGCTCGACGGGGTGCGGGTGAGCGCGCAGACGTCGCGGCGCATGGCGTGCGATGCGTCGCTGGTGCAGATCTCTGACACCCAATATTACGGCAGGAAACCCGCTAAGTTCAACTAGGACTGCACGATCTGCGTTTCCTGCCCTTGGACTGGACCCCGCTGGACCGTCCCGCAAAAGCGGGAAAACCGGACTTGAATGGCGGGAGTACGTGGGGGATCCGCAGGAGCTTTCTGGTTGTTAGGTATCGGTGCGAGTGCGGCACGCTCGGGATACAGACTCCTCCCGTTGGCGGATGAAACGCTGACCCGCGGGTTTCGGACCAATCCCGCTGTGGTCGCGTTCGCCCTCCGGCATCACTGGTCATGCCGTCGTACGAATCCGTTCTCCTCCCACCACGCCATCAAGGCATCCTCGTAAACGACGCGCTAGCCATCGGTCTTTGACGAAGACGGCATCTGGCCGCCTCGGCGAACCTCCCAGCAGATAGGTGGCTTCCGCTCTGTCAACTCGGGACGTACGGCCACCGCAAAACTCCCGCGCTTTGGCGACCGACGCTAGACAAGCCGAGCTTTGCGACGGAGCTTCTTCACGGCGGTGCGGCCTGCGGTGCCGGTTGGTGGGGTTCGTCCAATACTGCGGCCCCTCCCTCGGTCAATGGTCACGTTGCAAACATGGTATCGGCGTATATGAACATGTATGAGTCATGTACATTCCATGGCCAGAGCCCAACCAAGCGTGCAATAAACCCTATACCGTCACAATTCACATTATCTTGTTGCGAGATGAACACGGGGCAGGTACGATATACAACTACTCGCTAAAGGCAGCCGCCCCTTGACGGGTTCCGTGTAACTCCCGGTGGCTCGGGGGCGGGAGCTACTTCGGTGGACTCTCCACGAGTGCCTTGGTGACACATGGCCCGGCTACCTGTCCGGGCTGTGACGACCCTTCCAAGGAAGGCCCCCCAAATGACCACTCGTGTCCCCGCCGTCGCGCTCGCCCTTGCCGTCTGGAGTTGCTCGCCGGATGTCCGTGCCGGCATGACTGAGCCCGTGACCACCGCTACCGCAGCCCAAGCCTCCATACTCGCTCCGGCAACCGATCGCGCCGCGCTCGTTGCGTTCTACGAGGCCACGGGCGGCCCTGACTGGCTGGAACGGGACGGATGGCTTACGGATCAGCCGCTCGCCGAATGGAAGGGCGTCAGCGTCCACTCGGACAACCCCGAGAAAGTGACCGAGCTCTACCTGTCCAACAACGGCCTGAACGGCCCGATCCCGCCGGAAATCGGAAACCTGCCACTGCTCCGCGATCTCAACCTGAGCAGCAACGGCCTGAATGGCCCGATCCCGCCGGAAATCGGAAACCTGTCCAAACTCCAGGGTCTGTGGCTGTGGGGCAACCGGCTGACCTCCGTTCCGCCGGAAATCGGAAACCTGTCCGAACTCCAGTCTCTGTCGCTGAGTGACAACCGACTGACCTCCGTACCGCCGGAAATCGGAAACCTGTCCGGACTCCGGTCTCTGTGGCTGGGTAACAACCGGCTCACCTCCGTACCGGCGGAAATCGGAAACCTGCCACTGCTAGATGCTCTCGACCTGGATGACAACCTTCTGACCTCGCTTCCCCGCGAGATAGGCAAGGCCGACCGCCTCCGTCGGCTTAGTTTGTCCGGCAACCACCTGTCCAGCCTTCCCGAAACTGCGGTACGGCTGGTCGGTCTGCAGGCTCTCGAGTTGGACCACAACAACCTGACCCGCGTTCCCGAGGCGGTTCTGTGGCTTGACGACCTGCGCCTCTTGTACCTGCACGACAACGAAATCTCGGGGCCGATTCCGCCGGAAATCTGGAACCTCGTGAAGTTGGAGTACCTGGCTTTGGCCGACAACCCCCTGACTGGCTCAATTCCGCCGGGAATAGCAAAGCTGACCGAGCTTCGAGGCTTGTACCTGTGGGACACCAGCCTGACCGGGCCGTTGCCGGCAGAACTGTGGAACATGACCTCGCTTGAAGACCTGGCAATCGGCCACAGCAACCTGACGGGGCGGATTCCGCCAGCGGTCGCGGATCTAACCAACCTCCGGCTCTTGAGCTTGGAATACAACGACTTCACGGGTCCGATACCCCCCGAACTTGGAGAACTCGTGAACCTGTCTGCCTTGTGGCTGCACGACAACCGTCTGACGGGAGGCATACCGCCGGAACTCGGCCACCTTGCTGACCTGCGACACCTGTCACTCCACAACAACGGCCTGACGGGTCCGGTTCCGGAAACGTTCGGCGATCTGGCCGCACTCGAAAGCCTCGAACTGCAAGGAAACGCGCTGACCGGGCCGCTACCCGCAGCGATTGGGGCGTTGCCACAATTGCGATACCTGTTTCTGGACGACAACCGTCTGGCGGGGCCGGTTTCCGACTTCGTGCGTAGCGCGTATGTGCGAACGGACTATTCCTCCAGCCTCCGATACTGGCTCGCCGACAACAACCGCTTGTCCGGGGTGCTCGCGCCTCTACTGGACAGCGTTCAAACACAATCGAACGCGTTCATGTCCCTTGCGGACAACGAACTCACGGGCGGTGTTCCGAGAGTCCGCCACTTCGTCCTGGACATACGGCGCAACCTCCTCTCCGGCTGCATTCCGTGGAGTTGGTCGCCCCGAACCATGCGGGTGAACCCGCAGCGCACCGATGCCGGTACGCTCGTCACCCTGCGGCGGTGCAATCCAGGCGGGAACGCGATGGCCGCTCAGCGGCTGGCCGGACACGCGTACGAGGACGCGCGCAAGCGCGCGACCAAGGAACTGTCCCGAGACCGAAGGCTTTTCCTGCGAAGCCATACAGACATCCCGTAGGCAACTCATGGAGCCTCGAACCTTTGACAAGTCCGCGGCCCCGAGCCAAAGCGGCGGGCACCCCCGATTGCGCTGGGGGCACCCGCCTACGACACCCTTCCCAAAGGAGCAGAGAAGAATGTCCGTTTCCCGCGACGAGGCCATCCGCCAAATGGTGGACGAAATGTCCGAAACCAAGTTGCGCGCGCTAGTGCTACGCAACGAAACCGAAGCGGAAGCGCTGGCCGTGACTCACGGTGCGGCACACGCGCGCTTTCTTGCCTTCGTAGGTGCGATCAACCCCTTGGACCGAGCCAGCAGAGAGACGCTGGCGATCCGCCTTGAAGCCATGGCTGACCACCTCAACGATGTGAAGCCATCCAGCCTTGTTGGGCACCAGCGCGACGCAGTAGGGGCGTTGAGTGGCGAGTTTCGCAGTCTCGCCGCCGTGCTGATGACACGCCCCGACTAACTCCAGTCAGCGTCAAGGATTGCCTCGGTCCGGGTCAGCGCCCCCCGGCGTCCTACTCCAAGGCTTTCGCGAGCTTCGCGATGGTGTGGTAAGCAGGAGCGGCTTTCCAAGTCTTCGCAGCTGCCGGGGTGACGGCACGGAAACGCCGGGGCGCCTTTGAAAGCGCCCCGGCGTTGTGGGAATGGGACGGAGGACAGTGTCCGCTAGCGCTGGGCGGCGACCAACCGCCGGTGAACTTGAGCGGCTCGGTGTTTGGGATCCGCCGGAGCGCGTTGCGGAAGATGTAGTGATTGGTCCCGGTTGTTGAACCGCCACTCCAGTTCCTCCAGATCGAGGTCGGCGCTGTGGTCGACGCTCTCGTGGCGTCTGGTGGCCGTTTCAAGGCCCATGTGGCACGCCAGATCGTCGGTGGCAGATCGCTTCCGCGTCCTCGCTGATGGGGCCCTTTACGAAGTGACGGATCGTCGGCTTCTTTTGTTCGGGATGCGCTCAAGCCGGATGCGGCCGCCGCCGCCCTCCCCCTGTCGGTGCGGCGTGGTGCCCGGGCGCCGCACCGCCGGCACGCCAACGTCGAGCGCGAGCGCACGGGTGACGTGTCGCGCATCGGCAACATCAACCAGATCGCTCGGTCTGCAAATGCCCACAACTACGCGGTCGAGGTGCTCAGGAAAGACCTCCGCCAAGTGGCCGCGCTGTCCAATACCGCTTCCCTTCGAGCACAAGTACACGTCCGGTGTGGATCGCGTGTGCACCGGGGGATGAGCCGACCGACGAACAGGTCGGCGCGGTTCTCGACGCCTTCGAGGAGACGGCGTGGGCGGGACTCGAACCCAACCACTTTGCCTGGGCGACCGTGCTGCACCGTGAGAAGGGCGGCGGTGCCAATGTCCACGTCCTTGCCACACGATGCGACTTGGAGACCGGACGGAGCCCTCACCATACGGGCTTCCGGGCTGGCGGAAGACCTTCGGCCACATAGACGCCTTCAACGCGGAACACGGCTGGAGTCGTCCGGACGACCCGGCGGGAGCGAGGATGCAGCAGCCCGGACACAGCGCCTACGTCGAGGCGGCGCGGTTGCGGGCTGGGCTCCGGCTTGAGTCCTCCCCGCAACCTAGGGCGGGACGACCTGCTCCAGCGTGGGCGAGAGAGCGATCATGGCCCGAGCCGCTAATGGTTTTCAGGCCTCTCCACCGGTGTCGCGATTCAGTCGCTGCGCTGGGCAGATCCGGCGAGTACAGGACGACCTGCCTCAGCGAGACCTACGATTCGCGGAGACGGGCGCCTCGTCGTCAATCCCGAAGCGTTTGATGGAACGCGTCAATTTCTGTGATGGTCGCCCCGCCGATGTGGACGGCGAGGGTGCGCGCGCAATTCAGGATCCTCAATCGAGTGTCCTTGTCCAGATCGAGAAGGATGGCGCCCAAGGCCGCGACGACACAGAGTGGCGTGGCAAGTTCGTTCAAACAGACGAGAATCCCTTCCGCCTGCACCCGGCTGTGGGAAAACGGAATGCCGAGGACGTTGTGAGACTGGGGAACCGTGTGCGGTCCGACGTGGGTAGCACGGCTGCTGAGCAGCGCATAGCGCTCCTGTGTAATGGCGGGAGATTGGGAGAGCCCCTCAAGTCGTCTTCGAACCCTATAGGGGGAGAAATCGCGGCGTACCTTCTGGTCTGTTGCATCGCGCCACTCGTCCAAGGCTGATCTGTCCATGGTGAAGAGCTGCATGAGGTTTGCGGTCTCCCCAATGGCTCGGGAGAGAGCCAGGGATTCGTCGTAGAGGCCAAAACGCAGGAGCCTGACAGCTGCGCGGGCGTCGTTGAGGGCTCGTCCACAGAGGTATTCGACGCGGTGGTCTCCGCCTCGGCATACCCACCAGCAAGAGGCCATTCGGTCGAGAAGCGACATGACTGTACCGATGTGGATCATGGTTGCCGGAGCCTTCTTGCCAAGGTTGGGCAGAAGGGCATCGGTCTCGGTTTGACATTCTTCCTCTTGGTGCCACACCAGTTCTAGGAAGTCTCGACCTTCCGGGACATCGGTTTCGCGGTTCATTGGAGTCTCTAAGATCCCTGTGGGTGACGGTGGTGGCCAACCCCCTGGAAGTTGTCGTTCCTGTTCTCTCCTGCATTGAACGATACACCCAGCGGTCACTCGTCCGCTTCTGGCCGCGCTGAAGGAGCGGCCATGCAAGAAGACCGAAGGCCGTGGACAACATTTCAGACTCTGCGCTGCGCGCCTTCCGGGAAGCCGCCCGCGATCCCACGATTCGGCGGCCGCTGGGAGAAGTCGCCCCGCTAGAACTTCCTAGCGCTGTAGATGTCCTGAAACGTAGCAAGCTATGGCGCACCGGGTAGGTGAGCGCTCGGCGCGTGCCCTCTGATCCGCCAGATACGCGGCCCACTCGTTCATGAACTGATGTCCCAACTCCAAGATGTCCGAACCTACGACAAGCAGCATTGATCTGGTGTCTCACCAGCAGTCGGCGAACCCGCCTTCCTCGAAGCGACCGTTCCGTCGTGTTCCGGGGCATGTGTTTCGAGCAGGGCAAGACAGGAGGCTCGGGCGACAGGTGGCCAAAGCCGCTATCCCCCATGAGATTTCGGAGGGTGGTGGCACCGTGACCCAGCAAAAGGGAACGGAGAGTCACGCGGAATTGCTCGACAAACTCTGTCAGTAGGGCCGATCCCCATCGACCACACTCTAAACCCTCTAGGAGAATATGAGTCCCCCGATGCGCGAAGCGAAGACCATACCGCTGATGCTGGCCGTACACGGCCTGAGTGGCCACGGGAAGTACGTTACGAAGATGCTCACTTGGGACAGTGCTTTCCCGGTAGGTGCGGAACTCCAAGTGCTTCAGGAACTCCAGTTATGCCTGTACCAAACTTCCGACGGAACCCTCAAGGTAACGTTCGGCGACAAGCCGCCTACCGTGCAGATCCCCGAGCCCCCCGAGCCTGACGAGCCTCCGAGGACCGTGCGTACCATCGGATTAAGGGATGAGGTAAAACTCAGCGCCAATCGCCTGGTTCTCCCCGCACTACCACCGACACTGCCCGAGCACCCGACAGCGAAGGAACGGTGGCAATATCTCTTGGAGGTTGTGAAGCAGAAGGCTTGAGCAATGGCCACCCCCACGCCTCATCCCCCGCCTGCGCGGGCGTCTCGTCCCTCGCCCAAAGGAGCGCTTAGGCTGTCCCTGATCAGCGAATCCGGAGCCAGAGAAATCTGAGCCTCGCTGTGAGGCTTGCTCGCGAAGGCGAATGAGCCAGGATGAAACCCATTGAAGGTGGAAACCGCAGAGTGTCGCCCTTTGGGTCAACGAAGCGCGAAGGGCAGGACGACCAAACGAGGCGAACCGCCAGAGGAGACGTACGTAGTTACGTTGATCCACCCCACTACCGAACTGATGCCCGTGTCCCCCTACGGGAGCGTTGGCGGGGTCAGGCGCCGCTCCGGTTTCGGGGGTGGACGGTCCGCTACCGCTAGCCTCCATCCCACCGCCGACCGCGCTTTCGCGAGGCCCGTTGACCGGGTCCCCCGGAGCGTGCGCTTGGGTGTTAGCCCTTCGGCTCTGCGGAAGACGAAGGTGAGCACCGATCCGAAAACGCCTCCATCGACCAGTTTCGGACCTCTACGAAGGGTTCCAACCCCCACCTCTACTGTGTCGTCAGCGCATCCGTGGCAGCGCCCGCGCTCATGGGCACCACGCGCGCCCGCCCCTGGCCGACAAGCGGCGCGCCGATTGCACGTCCACTGACCAACTGTTAGCTGGGCACAGCCAGGCTACCATTGTTGTACGACGGGGCTGGCGAGGAGGTGGCTCTTGCCCCTCCTTCGGTTCCCCCCGAAGTCCGCGCTCCCTTCGAGGTCGAGGACCTAGCCACCGCCCCCCTTCCGCCGTGTCGGTGCGCCGCGAACCCTAAGCACCGGACCGCCGTCATCACTGCCCCGGAGTCGGCGGCAGAAACCGTCGAGGCGATCGACACCTCATCGCCATCGCCGTCTTCCTCCTTGCCGAAGGTCGCTTGTACCTATCAATTCGGCCCAATCACACCGACCCTGCGGAGACTGACCCATTGTTATGTCGGGAGAGGTCGGCCCTTCCACGGGCTCTTAGGGGGAGAAAAATGTTCTCGTACACGCGGACCACGGCCGCCGTAGTCAGCATCGGCGTTGCACTGATGCTTCTCGGTTGCTCCGACGCACCCGAACCTGCAGTCGACCAGAGTCCATCCACTCCCTCGCCGTCGGTTGAAGTTGTGGTGGCCAGAGCGATGACGACAGCGGATCTCGTGAGCGAACGCGTCTGTCTCGATCAAGGAGGATCCCATGTACTTGAGGCGGAAGCAGCATCTGAGAACGCGGCCGCGGCCTTTCTGACCCTTGATGACGGGAGCGCAGAGGGGGAGTACGTTACCTCAGCGATGCGATTGCGTGGCCAGGCTCGACGGATTTCGTAGTGAGCAAGTCGTACTGCACGCCGGCGAACCCTGCTATCTGGTCAGTGCGGACACCGGGATCACGGGGGAACGTGCCACGACACGCTTGATCAGACTCGATCCTGCACCCGAGTTCCGCCAAGAATCAGAGTCAAGGGTGGACTCAGACGAACCCACCGCGTTTTCGCCGCACACGAAGCAACTCCTGACGTTGTACGAGGAACTCCATTCGTTCAAGGATGACCCAAACTTCCATGAGGTGGGGTTCGGAAGGTGCTGTGGCTTTCGCGACTGGCAGACACGAAGCGAAGCGCTTCAGGCGGACGGGGTCCGCCTGACCCGGTTCGGCGACGATTGGCTCTTGATTCGCGCGGATGCCCGCGACGTGTCGCGCGCGGTGCGGAAGCTCCGCCAGATACCGGCGGGCGAGCAGTCGGTTCGGCTCCCGGAGGTCGGGCCGTGAGCCTGCTCCTCCACCTTGCCATCGGGGCGTTGGCCGTCGCCGGCATCTGCGGACTGTCCACCGACGTGCGAGCCGCCGCCCGCGGCCTGTTTGCTCCCGCGCCGTCCGTAGCCCGCGCATCGTCGCCACGCCTCGCGCTTCGGACATTGACCGACTCCTGGCGCTGCCGACCGGACCACATACGCCTGCGGCCGGCCGGGACAATTGCGGGGGTGCTTCTCGGCGCGACTGGCGACGGCCTCCCCCGGCTACTGTACGTTATCGGCCATCTTCGAACGTTATCGGCGAATGGGAGATTTGCCACGGGTTGACTCGCGTGCAAGCGGCTCTTCAGCGTTCCAGGCATGGAGACGCTGAAGCAGCGGTTCGATCCGCACGCGAGCGATGCCGTAGTCCACCCGCGCGGGCGGGCGCGGGCGCTCGGCACCGAGGACATCCGCCGCCGGATCGAGAGGAGTCGGGGGTGGGAAGCGCTTTGGCGGCGGCTTGGGCAGGGGAAGACCGAGCCGGGATCGCCGGGGTGTCGGAGCACTTCGAAGGGGCCGATGCGGCACGTTGAGCCCGAGCGTCCGCAGCTGCGGCGGACGGGCCTGTCCGACGCCACTAAGGTGGCAGAGCCAGCATACTCCTTGGGGCCACACTCCGTGCGTCCCCTGCGGAGGCTGGCGGGGGGCTCTGCCCCCTCAGACCCCCGGTCGGGCAACGGCGCGCCATGAGCACCGGACGCGCCGTTTGGGTGAAGGTTCGCGCCAGCGAGGCGGAGCGTGCCGAGTGGCACGCCAAGGCGCGCTCTGCGGGCATGACGCTGTCGGATCTGGTGCGCCGGTCGGTCGGCCGGACGCGCACCTGGACCGTGCCGCACGCTGAAGTCGAGCGCGAGCGCACCCAGCAGGTGGCGCGCGTCGGGAACAACCTCAACCAGATCGCCCGGTGGACAAGTTGCATCGGGTTTACAACTGGTTGTGTCCAATGAACTTAGGAGTTTCGAGGGGCGAATTCCCGCCGAATGATTCCCGCTGTTCGGGATTTCAGTCGCGAGCCCTCCGGCGACCTTCCAGCGCCGTCCTGAGTTGTCCAGCATCCGGTCTCTGGTAGCACCTGAGCATCGTCTGGGCATCCTTCCACCCGCCAAGCTCGCAGAGCACCTTGAGCGGAAGGTCCATCAGGTCGCTGGCGAACTTCCGCCTGAGCGAGTGCCAGCCCCGCCGCGGCTTCGGCTCCAGCCCAGCGAGGGTCTCGGCCTTCTTCCACCACTTGTGGGCGGCCATGGGGCTCATGGACCGCGTGGCGTCCCTCGACGAGGTAAGCACGGGCGCGTCGCCCGTCCCTGCGCTCCTTTTGCGCGCCTCCTCCAAGGCGGTGAGGGCCTCGTCGGTCAGCGGCGTGACGTGTTCATGGCCCGTCTTCTCGTGTTCCGCCCTCCACCGCACCTCCCGGCCCTCGAAGTCGATGTCGCTCCACCGAAGCTGTCGGATTGCGCCGATCCGGTGGCCGGTCTCGTGCGCGAGCACGAGGGCGACGTGGAACCGCCACCCGATCCGGCCCGACACCCCGAGGAGCGCCCGGTACTCGCCCTCGGTGAGCACCACCCTGGTCGGGTTCTTCTCGGTGGGCCTCTTGAGGCCCCGGAGCGGGTTCCTTTCGAGTAACAGGCGGCCTTGGTCGTCCCTCGATCTCCCGGCCCAATTGAGCACTGCGATCAGGAACTTGAGGTCGTGCTCGACCATCCGGTCGGACACGGGCTTTCCGCTCGGTCCGATTCGGCCCGCCCGGCGCTCCCGGATGAAGCGGTCCCAGTCCCGTTGCGAAAGGGTGGCCGGGTCGCGGTTCCGTCCGAAGAACCGGAGGAACATGCGCTTGGCGGCCCGGTCGTGCGCCCGCGAACACCTCCCCTTGGTGGGCGTCACCTCTTCACCGTAGATTTCAAACAGCTTCCCCAGAGTGAGCGGCTCCGGCTCGGCCTCGGCCTTGCCGTTCAGGTCCGGGCCAACGAATCCGGCCGCGAACTCGTCCGCCTGCCTCTTCGCCCTCACCCAGTCCCGGTGTCCGAGCGACCGGGTGCGCCTGCGCCCGTTGTCGCGCCACTCAATCTGGAAGTTGCCGGTCTTCGGGTCCGGGAAGATCCTGACCCGGTTCCGGCCCCATTCTCCGGCGCCGTAGGAGCGCCGGCTTCGTTTCGTGCGTGCCATCATTCGATTCCTCTCGGTGATGGACCGCACGATCTGCGCGAACGAAAGCTCGCGTGGCCGGGGGTTTTCCGCTAGTCTTCGGTTGGCCGTCTTCGGCTCGTTAGGCCTTCGGGGGGAGGGCGCGGGATCAGGCTTGCGGGGCAGCCGCCACGGCGGCGCTGGTTTCTCCGGTTTGCGGAGGAGGAAGATGCGGAGGAGCCAGATGTGATGTTTCGTTTCACGAAAACTCTCTGGCCGGGGGGTGTCCCCCGGACCCCCACCCGACGGTCGCACGCCGGGACCATGGGGCGCGGAGCGCCGGACAGGATCACCGGATGGCGCACGCGGGCCACACGGCCACCGCCAACCGTTCAGCCGTCCCGAGTGCGCCTCCACCCCGTTTCCGTGGCTCGATCATCCGCCGCGAGGATGTCGAGTTCCCCGGTCGGGAAACCCGAAATCGGGGGTACTCCTACCCCTCATGGGGTCGAGTTCGTGCGTTACAGGCGATCCCACGGCCTCGGATTCCGCCGGATCGCCCCCAAAACGCCAGAATGGCCGTGAGTGCGGTTTTCCGGGCTTCGGGGGGGCACGGGGCTTGGATGCCTTCCACCAGTCGGCCAAAGACCCATCCACGGGCGGATCCTCAAACCCGCGCCGGTCAGGGCCAAGCTCCCGGCGGGCCGTCGAGGATCACGTCGGCCGGGGTCGTCGGCCAGGACGGGGCTACGCTCGGCCGTCGCCCCCGCGACGGGTTTCGAGAGGTGGAGCACCTCCCCGGCCGCCGCTCCCGTGGCGGGCCGGAAACGCCGGGGTCAGAGGGGGCAGAGCCCCCCGCCAGCCTCCGCAGGGGACGCACGGAGTGTGGCCCCACGGAGTACGCTGGCTAAACGACGAAACGGGCGTCAGACAACACCCGCGGGCCGCGCCCACTAACGCTCCGATTCGACCTACCGCGCCGGCTCCATTCGACGGGTCACACGCATGGCGCACACCTCTGACGATCCCTCCGTTCCGTTCGCGGACATCGGCACTGAACGTCAACGACGCTGACCAGCGACTCTCCTAGCCTGAGCGCGACCGAGACCTATTGACAACACCGCCCACATCGCGGCCAAGGGCGCTGTGGCCATGGCCATCCAAGCCAGCGTCAAGCCGATCCCTGCGAAGAGGCCGTCGATTCCCGCCCCAGCGAGGTCACCCGTCCGGTACAGAAAGACATCGGCGACCGGCTTGGCCTTGTACTTCTCCGATGGCGTAACGACGCTGAAGAGAGTCTCCCGGGACGGCCGTGAAATGGCGTATCGGGTTGCCCGGTGCACGGCTTGGAAGATCATCATCACACCGTAGACCGGCCACACCGCAAGCACCGCGAAACCCGCCAGCGTCACGAGCGGTAGGATCGCCAGCGTCCACCCCACGCCCAGCTTCCGGATCACATGTGTAGTGATGAACACTTGGGTGATCAGCGTGGCGGCTTGGGCCACCACGTCGAACTGCGCGAAGCTTCCGACCAGCTGGCTGAATGTGTCCGATTCGCTCAGAATGATGCTCGCTTGCCTGAAGTAGACCAGCGTGTTGCTGACGGCCATGAACACAATCCACAGACCGACGCCCCCCATGTAGGGCACGGTCAGGATGGTTCGCAGTCCTTCCCACGCAGAGCCTCCGACTCGGCTGCCACGTTCCGCGGAATCCGACGCGCCAGCCTGCTTCGGGTGGTCACCTGGTCGATCCGGATCTGGTGTACCGATTCCCCGCGCTTTCGAGGGCATCGTCATGCGATCCAGAATCAGCATCACGGCAATCGCCAGCCCGAAACAACCCGCCCCGAGCATCATCAATCCAGCAGGTAAGTACGGCGTCTCGGTCATCCCGCTGATCAGATTGGTCGCCCAACCGCCAGCCAGCGCTCCGAGTGTGCCCCCAATGCCGATGAACGCGAACATCCTCTTCCCCTGATCCACATCGAAGATGTCCACCATGAAAGCCCAGAACACGCTCGTCGCGAACAGGTTGATCACCGTCAGCCACACAAAAAAGGTGTACCCCACGGCCCGTGACAGACCGGTCTGGGCATCCGTGCCGATCAAACCGCCACCTGCCCGGACGTCTTGGATCAACAGCGCGGCGAACCCGAGCAGGCACACGATCACGAACAGGTAAGCTGCGGGGATGAACCGCCGCCGGTTCATCCTTGCCACCACGCCGCCGAAAGCCAGCACCACTACGAGTGACACCCCGCAGGTCGTCGCAAAGAGCCAGCGCAGTTCGTCCATTCCCCGCGCCACCCCCATTGCCTCGCGAACCGGGCGCAGGAAGAAGTAGCCACACAGCACGAGGAAGAAGAAGAGGGCTGACATGGCGGCGAGGCGGAATTCGCCCCGCTTCATGTTCAATATCCCCAGCGCAGACGAGCCCCGACGGTGTGGAACTCGATCGACCCGACCGCCCTGACCCGACGACTCTGCCAATACCTCTTTCGCGTCTGCCGTCACCGAGTCACGCCGTACCCTCCGATCTGACAACGGCTAGCCGCCGGCCTCGCAAGCCTCCATACACAGGTTGTAGAGTGGGCCAGGGGGATGGTCCTGATAGCACTTTTCCTCACACGAGAGTGGCGCATTACAGGTGATGATCTCCCATCCGCACAGTAGACAGCCCCACCATGAACCGTTGGCGCAATCGACGCACTCGCTAATGTTCTCGGGGTCACAATCACCGCTACCATCGTCCGGCGGCGGTTGCTGTCCGACCGGGCAGGTCGCAGCCGATCCCGTCACCAATTCCCACGAAGGGGCAACGTACGGCGAGAACCCTGTGACCGCGCCGAAGACGCCGATCAGAGCCACAGCCATGGCGACCGTTCGGGCCCGTGGCCAGCACCACCGCACGAGGACCACCAACCCAGCGATAGCCATTACGCCAGCCACCACGGTCCCGAGCAGCGTGCTCCAGAGCATGGCACCGAACAGGAGCGAGTTCTCCTGCATCCAGATGCCGGGGTTAGCCGCCCCCGAAACCGCGCTCTGGACGTATGTCCGGAACGCGAAGACGGCTAAGAGCGTTGCGCCCCCGAGCGCCCAAGGAATCCACCTGATCCAGTCGTTGTCGTTCCGCATTCTCTGCTCCTCGTCTCCATGATGCCCATGGATCTACTTGGAATGATCTCTCACCAACTCTCGGTCAAGGTAGGTGGGTGGCCCACGGAGGGCAAGAAAGACGAGTGAGATCGTTCACCGGGCTGGGCCACGCCCTCTGTGTCGTGCGCCCCGGGTTCCCCCGACCCGTACCCCTCGGAGACCGATGATCGTGGATCTGAGGCGACCCCACAGCCCGTAGAACACCTGAAGCATCTCCAGAATCCCCGGAAACCGGTCTTTGGGGCGTGTTGGAGCGGGAGCAGGGCCGGAGCTGGCCTGTCGTTCGCGTTACGTGGCGGCCTCGTGCCCGGTGGATTCCGGCGCTGCGATCCGGTAGGTCGGATCGCCGATGCGCCCGGACGAGGGCTTCCCTGGAAAGAGGTCGTGAGTGCTGGCCGGGACCTCCTTCGAGGTGGGCACGCGGGCGCGGTAGTCCCCGCCATTTGTGTCCGTTTTCCCGCTTTTGCGGGACGGTCCAGCAGGGTTCAGTACGCTGGCAGGAAGCGCAGATCGTGCAGTCCCAGTTAGACTTAGACGATTTCCTGCCGGGATTCAGGCCTCATGCGATCCGCCCGGTGGGCGAACACCCACAAGGAGGCGGTCGAGGCCGTCGAGGTGATCGGCCACCTCATCGCCATCAGGCGGGAGATGGCGGCACTGTCCCCTCCTGAGAACACGGAGGACGATGCTCGTTAAGTTCCTCGCCCGCGGAACCGGCTCGGCCCGGAATGCGGCCCGCTACCTCCTCGGTGAGCGGGACGCGGCCGGGAAGCCGCGCGAAGGCGTCGAGGTGCTCAGGGGAGATCCCCACCAGGTAGCCGCCGTGGCCGATGCGCTTCCCTTCGAGCACAAGTACACCTCCGGGGTGATCGCGTGGGCACCGGAGGACAAGCCGACCGACGAACAGATCGGCGCGGTTCTGGACGCCTTCGAGAAGACCGCCTGGGCGGGACTGGACTTCGACCGCTACGCATGGACAGCCGTGCTCCACCGCGAGGAGGGCGGCGGCGCTCACGTCCACGTCCTCGCCGCGCGGTGCGACCTGGAGACCGGGCGCAGCCTCAACATCGCCCCTCCGGGCTGGGAGAAGACGTTCGGCCCGCTCCGGGACGCCTTCAACGCCGAACACGGCTGGGCTCGCCCGGACGATCCGGCGCGGGCCAGGGTGGAGCAACCCGGTCACCGCGCCTACATCGAGGCGACTCGGCTGCGGGCGGGCCTCCGCCTCGAATCCTCCCCCCGAGACCTGATCCGGGACTACCTGCTCCAGCGTGTCGAGCACGGGACCGTGCGGAATCGTCACGTGGTCGTTGACGCGCTCCGCGAGGCCGGCCTTGAAGTGCCGCGCCAAGGCATGGACTACATCACCGCGCTGGACTCGGAGACGGGAGATCGGTGGCGGCTGAAAGGAGAACTGTACGGAGTTGGATTCCAGAGCGAACGATTTGACCGAGCGCCTGCGGAAGCGGCTGGAGAACGAACGCAGGGAGATCGAGGAGTTGACCGCGAGCGAGCTCGAAAGGCTCGGCGAGAACTCGCGGCGCGTTGCGAGGAACGTGCTGCGTTCCATCGAGCGCGATACGGAGGAGGCGACCGGGCGGATGCGCGAGTTGCTGGCAAAGGCTTGGCAGCGGCCCCTGATCGTCGGCCTGAGCCTCTGGCTCGGTTTCTTCGGCGGAAGTTGGGCGACGATGCGTTGGTTGGCGAGGAGCTTCCAGGACCGGATCGAGACGGCCGGAGCGCTCGACTTCCACATCGAGCAGGCGCGCGAGACGCTGGCCGGGATCGAGGAGCAGACGTGGGGCCTGACGCTCCGGGAGATCGACGGGGAGCGATACGTGGTGCTGCCGACCGGCACAGTGGCCGATCCGGGCTGGGAGGTGCGCGATCGACCGGCCGTCAAGCTGTCGAGAAAGTGAAGGAGCTGTATGACCGCATTGGAGGAGCAGTTGACGAGGGCCTTGCGGAGGTTGTCCGCGCAGTACGAGACGGAACAGCAGCGGCACTCCGGGCAGGTCGAGGCCTTGCAGGGGCAGGTCGAAGTCTTGCGGCAGCGCGTCGAGCGGCAGAGCGGGGAGAACGAAGCCTTGCAGCGGCGAATCGAGCGGCTGGACGGGCAAGTGACACGCTTGGCCGAGTGCTACGGGACATCCGCCGCCGCGAGACGGCGCGGCCTCCGGATCTGATGCCCCGACCGGGACCGGATCGCGACCAGGGTCCGAGCCGTTGACGATGGCGTCAAGTCGCTTGCCGCCCGAACACCGGAGCGCACCGCGCGCCGTCAACCGCCCGTCTGGCGGAGCCGCCTTCCCGGCGCGACGTTTCAGGTACGCAGATCGTGCAGTCCATCAATCGAAAGGAATCGAATGATGGCACGCACGAAACGAAGTCGGCGCTCCTACGGCGCCGGCGAATGGGGCCGGAACCGGGTGAGGGTGTTTCCCGATCCCAAGACCGGCTTTTACCAGATCAACAGGCCGGGCCAAACAACAGTGGAACGCTCTGGACCTTATCGGACCATTCGTCACAGGTACTAAGTCACCTATCAGCAACGACTTCCGTAGCATCCACCGTCCTACATCGTTCCTTGCGGTCTCATTCCGTTCCGTGTACCATTGATTGCAAATGGTGCAACGGTAAGTCATACACGGCATCGGGAGATACGCCATGAAACACCCCTCGAAACCGCTCAGCGCCTCGTTCGTGAAGCACGTTAGGCGGTCGGGCCGGTACGGCGATGGCGGACGCGGCTCGCACGGGCTCTACCTGCGGGTCTGGAGGCGTCCGAACGGACGCATCGGCAAGGCGTGGGCTCAGCGCCTCCGCATCGGCGGCAAGGTCACGTCGCTGGGGCTGGGACCCTATCCTGTCGTCACGCTGGCGGAGGCGCGGGCCAAGGCGCTCGACAATCGCCGCGCCGCCCACGCGGGACGTGATCCGCGAGGCGGCGGAGTTCCGACGTTCGAGGCCGCGGCGAAGAAGGTCATCAAGCTGCATTCGCGGACGTGGAAGGCCGGGTCGACGCTCCCCCAGCAGTGGAAGCAGACCCTCGGGGACTACGCCTTCCCCGTTCTCGGGCGCAAGTCCGTGGCGGAGATCACGACCGCCGACGTGCTGGCCGTGCTCACTCCGATCTGGCACACCAAGTCGGCGACGGCGAAGAAGGTTCGCCAGCGCATCGGGGCGGTCATGAAGTGGGCCATCGCCCAGGGCCACCGCAACGACAACCCGGCGGGCGGTGCGATCAAGGCCGCGCTGCCGAACGTGAACGGCCAGGTCCGCCACCATCGGGCGCTTCCTCACGAGCGGGTTGCCGAAGTTCTCTCGAAGACTCGGCGCAACACCAACGGCCTCGCCTTGCGGTTCGTCGCGCTCACCGCCTGCCGCGTGGGGGAGGTCGCCGGGGCGAAGTGGTCCGAGATCGAGGGCGACTTGTGGACGATCCCGGCTTCGAGGATGAAGACGAGGAAGCAACACCGTGTGCCGTTGTCGTCGGCCGCCTTGCGGGTGCTGGCCGAAGCGAAGTCCGATTCGCCGTATGTCTTCCCCGGACGGGGCGGAAAGCCGGTTGCCCGCCAGTCCATCGGACGGGCGCTCGAAGGGACGAGGGCGACGCCTCACGGGTTCCGCAGCTCGTTCCGGAATTGGTGCGCCGAGACGGGGGTTCCCCGCGAGGTCGCCGAAAGGGCGCTCGCCCATGTCGTCGGGAACAAGGTCGAGGCCGCGTACAACAGGACCGACCTGCTGGAGCGCCGCCGCGAGATCATGGAGGCGTGGGGGCAGTACGTGTCATGAGTTGGAGGCGGCTACATGCGCTCCGAGGCCGTTTCCGGGTCGATCCGGGGGCTGTTCGGGTAGCCTACGGGCCATAGGATCGCCCAGGAACGACGATCTCGGGTTCCCGAGGGGTAGAGGCAGGGCGAAAACCGGCGGTCGGCAGAGAACGCCGCCATCGCTAGGGAGGTGACGGGGATCGCCCGTCGTCTTCGCCGTCCTTGAGCTTGGCGATTGAAAAGGCTGAGGAGCTTGCCCGCGACGGCTCGGTGAGTGCTGTTCCGGGCGATGCCCGGAGAGGCGGTTTCGGCGGCTCCGCCGAGGGCTGGCTCACCTTCTTAAGGTCGCTCAGCCAGCCTACGCAGTGTTGAACACTGCGGCCTGACAAGGGGGACGCTGCGCCCCCCTAGAACCCCCGGCTTCTCGCGCCGCCGAGCGATCAGCGGACGGGCGCGGGAGCCCGCGCCCCGAACCCCATCACCGCTGCGTCTGGCGCCGATAGCGGCGGTGCTGGCGTTCATTGCTCGCGCCGCGCGGCGTCCAAAATGTTGAGTTCTCAACACTTTTGTGCTACGATTCCATTCGACCGTGCGTCCGAGTCGTGAGGACGGGACGAGACACCGCCGAATGGAGTACCAGTATCGTGAGCCAACTTCCCCCGCTGAGCCGACGCGAACGCGACGTAATGGATGTCCTGTTCGAGTTGCGCGGCGCCACGGCGGTCCAGATTCGGGAACGCATGGCCGACCCGCCAACGGACTCGGCTGTCCGCTCGATCCTACGCATCCTCGTCAACAAGCGACATCTGGAACGGACCCCGGAGGGCCACCGCTACGTCTATTCTCCGACGATGCCCGTGGTGCGGGCGCGACGCTCCGCAATGCATCGAGTTCTGCGGACATTCTTCGGAGGCAGCGTCGAGGGCGCGGTCGCCATGCTGCTCGAACTCGGCGAAGGCGACCTTACGCCAGACGAGCGCGAGCGCATCAAGAGGATGATCGATGAAGCCGAGGAGGATGGACGATGACCGGTCTGCCCATCACCGCCGCCGGAGCCATAGGCCTGGTTGCGAAGGCCACGGTGGTCCTGTCCGTAGCCCTCGTCATTGCCTGGTTTGCGCGACGCGGTTCCGCGAAGACCCTGCATCTGTTGTGGACGACGACCTTCGCGGTGCTGCTCGTGTTACCGGTGCTGAGTCTGCTGGCCCCATCGTGGGGCCTTCCCATACTTCCCGCCCGGACCACAGCAATCGAGCACCATCTTCTGGACAAGGCAGCGAGCGAGCCGGCGGCGACGGCTACTAATCGTCCCACGTCGGGTCGCCAACCGAATCCCGTGGCTTCAGCCCCGACCCAATACATGCCCTTCTCCCCGCGGAATGAAGGCTCGATCCCGCTGACTCCCGCTACGGGCGTGTTCCTCATCTGGGCGCTCGGCTGCGGGGTTGGGCTCGCCTCCCTCGGCGCTGCCGTCCTTCGTTTCCGAAGGCTCGTGCGGGGGGCGACCCCGATTCGTGATCCGGACTGGATACGGTCGACAGACATGCTCCGGCACCGGGCGCGCGTGCGGACTGACGCTCGAATCCTGTTCAGTGCCCAGGTTTCCACACCCATGACGGGTGGTCCGCTGAGGCCCGTGATTCTACTTCCTTCGTCCGCTAGGAACTGGACGCCCGGCAGGCGCGAGATGGTCGTGTCGCATGAACTGGTGCATGTGCATCGACGGGATGCGCTGTGGAGAATCGTGGCCTGTGCTGTGGGTGCGCTGTACTGGTTCCATCCGTTGACTTGGCTCGCATCACGCCTCGCGGCCAGCGCAAGAGAGCGCTCGTGCGACGAGGAAGTCCTGGCCCTTGGCGTACGCCCGTCGGCATACGCCCGCCACCTCTTCTCACTTGCGTCCGAGATCGCCCCTGGTCCACCCGTTCTCTCGCTACCCGTGGTGCAAAACCCGCATCTGGAGAGTCGAATCATGTCCATTCTCAAGCTGCATCGACCGCATTTTTCTAGAATCCGCACCTATGCCGCGCTGGCGATAGTCGGCTCGGTGGGCGTGGTTGCAGCCTGTGCCAGACCCGTCCGCATGGATCCAGCCGCGAGCTCCACGCCACCGGTTGAGATTGAGCGTCTCCCCGAACATCCGGCCGAGGACCCGGCACCTCCAGGGAATCCGGCACCAGCGTCGGCGTCGCCATCTAGCAGGGTGCCGGCAGAGCCCATCGTGACGGCTCCAATAGCGGCTGCCCCGGCAGTGTCGGAAGCCCTCGCATTACAGGAGACCGAGTGCGAGCCGGGTAGGTTCACCGGCATTAAGCGGGAACGTGAGTCGACGACGGTACAGGTGTCCGTAGACGGGATGTCGCTCTGCATGCGGACGAGCGGAGTTGTTGTGATGACCGCAGACGGTACGGCGGTCGCGAGCATGGATCCCGGCAGTTGGCTGGTTCTGGCTTCCGGGGCCGAGAGGCTTCACCGGATGGCGATCACTTCCGGCCCAACCGGCGTGGAGCACGAATGGAGCATCGATGGCCACTCCCAGCCCTTCGACGACAAAGCTCGCGACTGGCGCGACCTGATGTTGACCGTGTTGGCCCGCTCCCGCGAGGCATGGGACGTGCGTGCCAAGGAGGGGAGCCTGCGCCGGGAGATAGGATCCCACGAACGGCACGTCGCCGGTCTCCGCCGCGAGATCGCGTCTCACGAACGGCACGTCGCGGGTCTCCGCCGCGAGATCGCGTCTCACGAACGGCACGTCGCGGGTCTCCGCCGCGAGATCGCATCTCACGAACGACACGTCGCGGGTCTCCGCCGCGAGATCGCATCTCACGAACGGCACGTCGCGAGTCTCCGCCGCGAGATCGCATCTCACGAACGGCACGTCGCGAGTCTCCACCGGCAAGTCGCGGGCCACGAACGGCACGTCGCAAGCCTGCGACGGGAGATGGCTCGGATGACATCGGCCGAGACTCAGGAGGCGTTGCAAGTCGAGATAGTACGTGCCGAGGGCGAGCTACGATCCACGCGCCAAGCCATCGGCGAATACGATCTGGACCAACAAGTGAGCGGAATCAGACAGGAGATCGAGCGGTACGGCTTCGACGGGAGGGTCCGAGATATCGAAGGCCAGATTGAGCGATACGACCTTAACGGGAAGATTCGAGACGTCGAGGCCGAGATCGAGCAATACGACCTGGACGGGAGAATCCAAGACGTCGAGGCCGAGATCGAGCAATACGACCTGGACGGGAGAATCCAAGACATCGAGGCCGAGATCGAGCAATACGATCTGGACGGAAGGATCCGGAATATAGAAGCGCAAATAGAGGAGTGGGACGCCGACCGTCGTGCCGAGGAAATCGAGCGGTCGATCCGGGACGATGTCGCCGCGTTGCGGCGCCTGATCCACGCTACCGGGCAAAGGCGCTGATCATGCAACGGAGTTGGACGCTGCTTGTCGTGGCATGGATAGCCGTCGTCGGCTGCGGCGACACCGGTTCTCGGGGCGACTGGACCACGCAGCGGGACACCCTACCTTCCGGCACGGTCCGCGTCACCAACATCCCGGTGGCGGCCGTGTCCCCCACTTGGACGTTGGTGGAGGAACTCCGCGTCGGCTCTCTCGACGGCACCGGACCGGACGCGTTCGGCTATCTGAAGGGCCTCGTGGCGCTGGAGGACGGGGGCTTCGCCGTCCTCGACT
>JAJDTB010000053.1 GCA_022827345.1 Gemmatimonadota bacterium
CGCGTGCTGCGGCGGCGCGGGCGAGGCGCGCGAGGGCCGCGTGGACGACCTGGGCGCAGCCGCGCAGCAGTGGGCGCAGCGCGCGCCGGGCGCGAAGCTCCTCGCCGTGGTCGCGACGATGGGGCGCGGCGACGAGCAGGCCGTGCAGCAGCTCGCCGCGGCGAAGCCGGACTACATGGGCGTGGTCGTGTCGCCGAAACGGATGGCCAAGGTGCGGTGGATTCTCGGCGAGGCGGGACTCGGCGACGACGAGGTCGCCCGGGTGCACGGCCCCGCCGGGCTGGACATCGGCGCCGAGAGCCCCGAGGAGGTGGCGGTGAGCATTTTGGCGGAGATCGTCGCCGTGGGGGCGGGGAAGGGGGGCGCGGGGAAGGAAGCCGCCGAGGACGCCGCGGCAACTCCCGCAGGCGCACCTGAACATGCCACCGACCCGGTCTGCGGCATGACGGTCCCCGCCGACGGATCGCGGCCCTCATCCACCCACGAAGGCCGGACCGTGCACTTCTGCTGCCCCGGGTGCAAGGCGCGCTTCGACGGGAATCCGGCGGCTTATGCGTAGGGGTGCCCCATGAGGCCCGAGATCCGCGAGCTGCAGGGGGCGATGCGCGGCGAGGGGTACATTGCGGAGCGGTCGATCGTGACGGCGGTGCACCTGGCGCGCGCGATGGAGAAGCCGCTGCTCGTCGAGGGCGATGCCGGGGTCGGCAAGACCGAGATCGCGAAGGTGATGGCGGCGATTCTGGGGACGGAGCTGATCCGGCTGCAGTGCTACGAGGGGCTCGACGTCAACACGGCGCTGTACGAGTGGAACTACCAGAAGCAGCTGCTGCGGCTGCGGATCGCGGCGGATCAGCGGACGGCCGACGGCGAGGGGCAGGCGGACCCGGACGGCCTCGAGGACCTCATCTTCGGGCGCGGATACCTGCTGGAGCGGCCGCTGCTGCGCGCCATCACGCGGGCCGAGGGGGCGCCGGTGCTGCTCATCGACGAGATCGACCGCGCCGACGAGGGGTTCGAGGCGTTTCTGCTCGAGGTGCTTTCCGATTTTCAGGTGACGATTCCGGAGCTCGGGACGATTCGCGCCGCGCATCGGCCGCTGGTGCTGCTGACGTCGAACCGGACGCGCGAGATCGGCGACGCGCTGCGGCGGCGCTGCCTGTACCTGTACATCGAGCATCCGCCCTTCGAGAAGGAGGTCGAGATCGTTCGCACGAAGGTGCCCGGCGTGGCCGACCGGCTGGCGGTCGAGATCACGCACTTCGTGCAGGCGCTGCGGGAGCGCTCGCTGATGAAGCCGCCCGGCGTGGCGGAGACGCTGGACTGGGCGCGCGCGCTGGTCACGCTGCACCGCGATGGGCTGGACCCCGGGATCGTGGGCGAGACGCTGGGCTGCCTGGTGAAGGACCAGCACGATATTCGCGAGCTGGAGCAGGGCGAGATTCGGGAGCTGGTCGGGGCTGCGACGAGCGCGGTCAAGCCCAGGCTCGGCACCGCCCGGGGCTTGATTCGGCGCATGGACGACGACTTCGACGATCCGCTTCCGGGGCTCCCGTCAAGCTGACCGACCGAATGCGTCCACCCCTGTTCCCCCGTCCCGCGCTCCTTTAACTTGCCACGGTGACCACGCGATTCCCCACTTCATCCTCCCGGCGGGCCAACCGCTCGCCGCGCCCCGGCCAATCGCCATGAACCCAGTGCGCCCCGTCCTCCGGCGCGCCGCCCGGAGGCAACTCGAAGCATGAGCCACGTATCCTCGCACCACCACGACGTGATCATCATCGGCGGCGGTGGGGCCGGGCTCCGCGCCGCCATCGCGATCGCCGAGGAGAACCCGGATTTCTCGGTGGCCTGTGTGTCCAAGGTCTACCCGATGCGCAGCCACACGGTGACCGCCGAGGGTGGCGCCGCGGCGGTGATCAAGGACCACGACAGCCTCGAAGACCACATCTACGACACGATCAGCGGGGCCGACTGGCTCGCCGACCAGGATGCGGTGGAGTACTTCGTGAACCGCGCTCCGAAGGAGATGATCCAGCTGGAGCACTGGGGCTGCCCGTGGAGCCGCAAGCCCGACGGGACCGTGGCGGTGCGCCCATTCGGCGGCATGAAGATCGAGCGCACCTGGTTCGCGGCCGACAAGACCGGGTTCCACATGCTGCACTCGCTCTTCCAGACGACGCTCAAGTACGGCAACATCGTGCGGTACGACGAGCACTTCGCAACGAAGCTGCTCCTCGACGACGAGGGCCGGTGCCGCGGGTGCGCGGCGATCGAGCTGCGCACGGGAACGGTGCGGGCGGTGCTGGGCAAGTCGGTGATCATCTGCACGGGCGGGGCGGGGAAGGCGTTCCCGTTCACGACCAACGGCGCGATCAAGACCGGCGACGGGATGGCGATGGCCTACCAGGCGGGCGTTGCGCTGAAGGACATGGAGTTCATCCAGTACCATCCGACGGGGCTGCCCGGGACGGGGATCCTGATCACCGAGGCGTCGCGCGGCGAGGGCGGCATCCTGGTCAACAAGGACGGCCACCGCTACCTGCAGGACTACGACCTGGGCCAGCCGCTCGACGTGAACGACCCGCGCCACCCGCAGAAGCGCGCGATGGAGCTGGGGCCGCGCGACAAGCTCAGCCAGTGCTTCATCAAGGAGAAGAATGCGGGGCGCACGATCGAGACGAAGGACGGACACGTGGTCCACCTCGACCTGCGCCACCTGGGCGAGAAGAAGATCGACAAGCGGATCCCGTTCGTGCGGGAACTGGCCCGCAGCTACGCGGGGATCGATCCGGTGCACCAGCCAATTCCGGTGCGCCCGGTGGTCCACTACGTGATGGGCGGGATCGACGTCGACAGCAACTCGGCCACCAACATCCCCGGGCTCTACGCGGCCGGCGAGTGCGCCTGCGTGTCGATCAACGGGGCGAACCGGCTGGGGTCGAATTCGCTGACCGAGCTGCTCGTCTTCGGCGGCCAGGCGGGAACGCACGCCGCGCGCTTCGCCATGGACCATCCCGACTACGACGAGTCCGCACTGGTGGCGCAGGCGGACGACGAGCGCGACCGCATAAGGCGGACGTACTTCTCCTCCCCACACAAATCCGGCAGCGAACGGATCGCGGTCATCCGCAAGGAACTGCACGACTCCATGGAGGACGGCGCCGGCATCTACCGCGACGCCGATTCGCTGGAGTCGACCTGCACGAAGATCGCCGAGCTGCGGGAGCGCTACGCGAACGTCGCCCTCGACGACCACACCAACAGCTTCAACACCGAGCTGACGGCCGCGCTCGAGCTGTCCTCGCTGCTGGACGTGGCGCAGTCGATGGCCCATTCGGCCATGCAGCGGACCGAATCGCGTGGGTCGCACCAGCGGCTCGACCACCCCGAGCGCAACGACGACGACTTCCTCGCGCACTCGCTCGCCTACCACCAGGAAGACGGCAGCGCTCCGCGGATCGAGTACCGTCCCGTGACGATCACCAAGTGGCCTCCGGGCGCGCGCACCTACGGCGCCGACTCGGGGCTCAAGCGGGAATAGGCGGGAACACACCATGCCCGATAACGAGACCATCACCCTGGAGCTGTTTCGGTACCATCCCGAGACCGACTCCGAGCCGCGCTTCCAGTCCTACGAGGTGCCCTACGACGAGGACTGGGTCGTGCTCGATGCGATCAACTGGATCAAGGACTACGTCGACGGGTCGGTCACGCACCGCTGGAGCTGCCGCATGGGGGTCTGCGGAAGCTGCGGCATGATGGTGAACGGCGAGCCCAAGCTGACCTGCGCGGCCTTCCTCAAGAACTACTACCCGTTCCCGATCAAGGTGGAGCCGCTGGTCAACTTCCCCGTCGAGCGGGACCTGGTCGTCGACATGGAAGGCTTCATGGACAAGCTGCAGGACGTGAAGCCGTACATCATCCGCGACGACGTGAACGACACGTCGCAGGGCGAATACCGGCAGTCGCCCGCCGAGCTCGCGCAGTACAAGCAGTACTCGATGTGCATCAACTGCATGCTCTGCTACGCGGCCTGTCCGGTGGTCGGCCACGAGGACGAATTCCTCGGCCCGGCGGCGCTCGCGCTCGGCCATCGCTACAACAAGGACTCGCGCGACCAGGGCCAGTCGGAGCGCCTCGAAGTCATGCTGTCGAGCGAGGCCATGTGGGGCTGCACCTTCGTCGGCGAGTGCTCGGTCGTCTGTCCCAAGCACGTCGATCCGGCCGGCGCGATCCAGCAGGCCAAGGCGATGGGCGCCCAGGAGTACTTCAAGCGCTTCGTGATGCCGAAGGGGGCGGGTGCAACGAAGGGAGCGGGCGCATGAGCGGCCAGTACCACCGAAGCCACAGCCGGGCGTGGTTCATGGAGCGCCCCGCGTACATCCGCTTCATGATCCGTGAGCTGACGAGCTTCTTCATGGCGGCCTACCTGATCGTGCTGATCATCACGCTCGCGAAGGTCGGCGCCGGCGAGGCGGCGGCCGCCGAATGGCTGCAGGCGCTGAGCACGACCGGCTGGAAGGTGGCGCACGCGGTGGCGCTCGCGGCCACGGTCTGGCACACGATCACCTTCTTCGCCGCGGTCCCGCAGGCCATGCCGATCTACATCGGCGAGGACCGCGTGCCCGCCCCGATCGCCAAGATCGTGATGGGCTACGGCCCCTGGGTGACCGTCACCGCGATCATTCTGTGGGGGGTGCTCCGATGAGCGCGGGCGGCCGCCCCACGCGTCCCTCCGGCGAGGCGTTCTGGTGGGCCCTCTTCTCGGCGGGCGGAGTCATGGCCGCGATCTTCGTCCCGGCCTTCATCGTGGTAACAGGCTTCCTGCTGCCGAGCGGCGACGCCGCCGCGGCCGCGGCGGCCGCGCAGCGGCTGGCAGCGATCGCGGGCTGGTGGCCGGTGAAGCTGGTGCTGCTGGGCGTGATCACGCTGTCCCTCTTCCACTGCGCCCACCGCATCCGCCACACGCTGATGGATTTCGGCATGCGGCGGCACGCGGGCCTGTTGAAGCTCCCCTGCTACGGCGGCGCGCTGGCAGGCAGCGTGTGGCTGGCGCTGGTGCTCTGGGGGATTTAGCCGCACTACCTTCGACCGCCCGTCATCCTCCGGGAGCTTCCGGTCCAGGCCCCGAAGGAGCAGCCCACTTCTCCAGTAGCGATTCCCGACACCCCGTCCTACCTTGGGAAGAGCGAGCAGTTCGGTCGGAGCGTAACATGCAGCATTCCAAGGCAGGCCATACCTCAGGCTTCGATGTCGGCCATCGCCACCACGAGGATCGACGGGAGTTCCTTCGACTGCTGGCGGGCGGAGTCGTGGGTGCCGGGATGACGCAACTGGCTGCCTGCACGAATGCCGGCGCCGGTCTCGTTGGTCTTGCCGACGGGGGATCCGGCAGCTCGTCATCGAGTAGCAGTTCGTCGTCGAGTTCGTCCTCGTCGAGTTCCAGCGACAGTTCGTCGTCGAGTTCCAGCAGTAGCTCGTCGTCATCGAGTTCGAGCAGCAGCAGCTCGTCGTCGTCGAGTTCGAGCAGCAGCAGCTCGTCGTCGTCGAGTTCGAGCAGCAGTAGCTCGTCGTCATCGAGTTCGAGTAGCAGCTCGTCGGCCTCCAGTTCGAGCAGCAGCTCGTCGTCCTCCAGTTCCAGCAGCAGCTCGTCGTCCTCCAGTTCGGGTACGGGTTCCAACCGGGCGCCGGAGCGGATCGGGAGGATCAGGGACATGGAGATGGAGGTCAACAGCGTTGCGGAGCTGGATGTCGCCGGGCACTTCGACGACCCCGACGGGGACGAACTTGACTTCGGGGCGGTTTCGTCGGACAGGACGTGTGTCAGGGTGACCACGTCCAGCACAGTCGTGACCCTCGCCGCCCTGGCGGCGGGCACCGTCAGGGTGACGGTGTTTGCCACCGACCGCGGCGGCCTCTCCGCCTCGCAGAGATTCACGGTCACCTCGTCGCCCGGTTCGAGCAGCTCGTCCAGTTCGAGCTCGGGCAGCTCGTCGTCCAGTTCGAGCTCGGGCAGTTCGTCGTCGAGTTCAAGCAGCGGCGGCTGGGGCGGGGGCCAGACATCCGGCGGTTCATCGTCGAGTTCAAGTTCGAGCAGTTCGTCTTCAGGCTGACTCAAAGCGAACCGGTCATAGCAACCCACCAAGCCGATGCCTCCCCCATGCGCTCGCCCGATCCTCCTTGCCACGGCATTGCTCGCGCTGTCGACCACGGCCTGCGGGGACGGTAGTACGGAGCCTGCACCAACTCCGAACCGGGCGCCGCTGCCCATTGGCTCCATTCCGGCTCAGACCGTTGGCGTCGCGGAGACCGCCATGGTCAACCTGGCCGGCTATTTCACCGATCCCGACGGAGACGCTCTGACCTACGGTGCAACCAGCTCCGACGTCACGATCGCGTCCGTGACCGTGTCCGGCAGCGTCTTGACCATCGCCGGCGTGGCGGCGGGCGCGGTCGCGGTGACCGTGACGGCCACGGACGGGGGCGCCCTGTCGGCCCAGCAGAGCTTTGCCGTCACGGTGCCGAACCGAGCGCCGGAGGTCACGGACACGATTCCTCCGCAGACCCTGACGGTCGGAGAGACGCGGTCGTGGGCCGGATCCGAGTACTTCTCCGATCCGGACGGCGACCCGTTGATGCTGACGGCCGGCACGACCGACACGTCCGTGGTCCAGGCCTCGGTATCCGGGGACGAGTTCGAGATTCTCGCCGTAGCGCCGGGGAGTGCGACGGTGACGTTCACTGCAACCGATCCGGAAGGCCTCGGCGCCAGCCAGAGCATCGACGTGACTTCGGAGAGCCCGAGATCCCTGGGCATCACCAGTGTCGCACCGGCCACGTTCCTCGAGGGCGCGCAAGCGACCATCAGCGGCTTCGGGTTCTCGAGTGTTCCCGCGGACAACGAAGTCCTGGTCGGCGGTCTGGCCGCGACCGTGACGGCGTCGAGTGCGACGAGCCTGTCGGTGACGGTTCCGGTCAGCGACTGCCTGCCCCCTCGGCGGGCCGAGTTGCGCGTGACGGTGGAGGATGACAGCGACGCCCGACTGGTGGGCGTGAGCCCGCGCAGCAGGGAAGACATCGATCTTCCCGTGGGCTGGTACCGCTACACCCATGCCGGGAACGGCTGCCTCCACCTGCCTGGAGATGACGCGGGAGGCGCATTCGTGATCGGAGTGGTCTCCATCTCGGAAGAGCCGTCCTCTCTGACTCCGGTAGCCGCGACCAGCATCGTCGGAGACCCGACAGTAGTGGCCGAACGATCGCTTTCGGCCTACTCGGCGCCACTCCGCGAAGCCGTGGCGCCGGCACCGCGGATCTCGCCAACGAGGGCCGCCGCGGCCGCTCGGGCAGGTGCCGCCACCCCTGTCCGGCAGGAGATCGTCCGGCGTCCGTACGACTGGGAGCGCCCCCACAACGAGGTGATGAACCGGAACCGGGGGATCGTCCAGAGGCTGGGTCGAGTGGACCCTGCGACAGCAGCACGCGCTCGAGCAACGCTCTCCCAGTCCGTCAGCGACACGCTCACGCTGTTTGGCGCAGGGGAGTCCTGCGCCGCCCGCGACCAGTTGCGAGCGGTGGTCCGGCACGTCGGCGACCACACCGTGTGGCTCGACGATGTCGAGAACCCGAGCGGGACGTTTTCGGACTCCGAGCTTACGGGCCTGGACGCCTTCTACGGAGCCCGGGTGAAGGGGGTTCACGACGACTATTTCGGGGGCGTGTCCGACGTCGACGGCAACGGCCGGGTCATGATCGTCATGACGAAGCAGGTGAACCAGCAGGACGACCCGGATTCGTTCCTCGGTGGGTGGAGCTGGTTTCGGGACCTCTATCCGTCGGAGGCGTGCGCCGCCAGCAACCAGGCCGAGATTCTCTTCGGTCGCGCCCCCGATCCCACCGGCGTCTTCGGACACGCCTGGACGAAGGAGCAGACTCTTGCATACTACCCGTTCCTGTTGACGCACGAGATCGCCCATCTCGCGCAGGGCGCCGCCCTGGTTTTCGGAGGAGCCGACTTCACCACCTGGGAGATGGAGGGCGGCGCGACGCTTTCGGAACAGCTGGTGGCCTACGGCCTCTTCGGGCATGGATCGGGCCGGAACATGGGATACGAACAGTGGGACGAGGGCCGTGAATGGTACGAGAAATGGGTACTCGGGCTGGCCAGGTTCTTCGGCTGGGACGCGAACGACGCGACCGCCACGCGCCGGATCCCGAGCGCGCCGGAGGAGTGCAGCTGGATCGGCGGTCCGGAGGAGGGCAACGACGGCCCTTGCACCGACCCCTTCAGGGCCGTGTACGATGTTCCGTCGATGGTGCTCCGGTTCGCGATGGACCGCTGGGGAGACGGATATCCAGGCGGCGAAAAGGCCCTGATGCGTCGCCTCATGCAGTCTCCGACAAGGGGGCTTGCTTCGCTGGCGGAAGTCAGCGATTGGCGGGTCGAACAGGTTCTGGCGGACTTCTATATGTCGCTGTGGATCGAACTGAACGGCTGGGACGCATTCGGCATGAAGACCTGGGATCTCGACGACATCTGGAGCCGCTTCGGGCCGACCTACCATCTTCAGCCCTACGAATCGTCACTCGCGGAGTTCACCGGCCAGTGGAATGTCCGAGCCGGATCCACGTCATACCTGGAGTGGAATCCAGGCGGTTCGCGTGGGCCGACGTCCATCCGGGTGACATCCGCGAACGGCGCTCGCGTCCCGGACCACATATCGGTATGGGCGTTCAGGGTCCGATGAGAACAGCCGGCCGATGCGAAAGCTGATCCTCAGGAATCATCAGTCGCCGGGTGACATCGTAATGCTGACCGCTGCGGTCCGTGACCTGCACAGGTGCTATCCCGAACGCTTCCAGACCGATGTCCGCACTTCCTGTCCCGCGCTGTGGGAGAACAACCCGCACCTGGTTCCGCTGAATGAGGACGATCCGGACGTGGAAGTCCTGGACTGCCACTACCCGCTGATCCATCAGAGCAACCAGACGCCCCATCACTTCCTGCACGGCTTCATCCACTATCTCAACGAGCAGCTGGGACTTCGGATAGAGCCCGGAGCGTTCAAGGGAGACATTCACATCTCGGATGGTGAGAAGGAGTGGTTCTCCCGCGTGCAGGAGGCTCACGGGGAGTCCACCCCGTTCTGGATGATCGACGCCGGGGGCAAGTTCGACTACACGATCAAGTGGTGGGATCCGAAACGGTATCAGGCCATCGTCGATCATTTTCGGGGCCGCGTGGAGTTTGTCCAGATCGGGGAGTCCGGACATCATCATCCGCCGCTTGACGGGGTCGTCGACATGAGGGGGCAAACCACCCTTCGCCAACTCGTACGCCTCATGTATCACGCGCAGGGCGTCTTGACGCCGATCAGTCTGCCGATGCACCTGGCCGCAGCGGTGGAAGTGAAGCCCGGCATGCCGAAGAACCGTCCGTGCGTAGTCGTGGCCGGCGGCCGCGAGCCACCTCACTGGGCCGCCTACCCGCACCACCAGTTCATTCACACCGTCGGCGCGCTGCGATGCTGCGACAACGGGGGGTGCTGGAAGTCGCGAACGGTCCCGCTGGGCGATGGAGACTACAAGGACGGGCCCGGCGAACTCTGTGTGGATGTGGTGGGCAACCTGCCCCGCTGCATGGACATGATTACCGCGGAAGAAGTGATCCGCCGGATCGAGTTGTACTTCGATGGCGGAGCAATCGAGTACCTGAATCCTCCGTCCCGGGCAGAATAGGCTCCCCCGCCCGGTGACCAATCAACTTCCCCCCGAAGAGCACTTCCTGGGAAGGACCTTTCCGTTCTTTCCGAACCACGAAATAGTGGAGCACATCGGTACGGGGGCAATCGGCCGTGTGTATCGTGCACATGCGGCCCACGTAGATGGTGACCTGGCATTCAAGTTCGTACCGATAGAGAATCTTCCTTCAAGTCAACCCGACCAGGACGATTACCTCGAGGAAGCCAGGAAGGCGAATGTTCTGGAGAATCAATGCGTCGTCCCGTATCTGGATGTGCTACCCTGGGAAGATCCGGTGTTGGGACGCGAGTTCGTGGTGTTTATCCGCCAGTATGTATGGGGTTTGTCGCTAGCACAGTTCATCAGGGCCAATCGGGGGAATGTGGAGCTGCGGTTCATCGAGCAATTCCTGACTGCCATGTTCGGTTTGCTCTTTGAGCTTGAACAGCGCGGAATTGTTCACGGGGACATTCACGCGGACAACGTGCTGGTAACACGCTCACGGTACAATCTCAGAGGCGATGTGCAGTTCAGGGTTACGGATTTCAAGCCGACAGGGCATGAGCAACCCAGCGACTACGTGGCCATTGCACTTGTGCTGAAGAGACTGCTGGAATGCGTCAGGTACGAGGAATTGGAACACCGGGATCGCTACGTCTTTGAAGTTCTGAGAAATGACTTCCTGGGCCGACATCTGGTCGAGTCGGACCCGACAGCGGATGACCGCGCCCTCAATCCGCGCCGATTGCAGAGCAAGCTGGACAGTGTTGACGAGATGTTCGCCGTCGCGAGTGCATCCCGAGGACCGGAAGCAGCTGTGCGATCTGTTCGTCGCTGAGTACGAACCGCTACGATCCAGTATTCCCGCACTCCCCTCCGTGCATAGAGATCGAGCTTGATCCCGCGGTCTCGGTGCGCGGTGGACGGGGAGAGGATCTCGACGACAAGATCCGGGGCGCCCAGCACCGCCTTCTCCCCGATAATCCCCCGCCGCTCGCTGGAGACGAAGAGGATTCCCAGGTGCTCATTTCACTCATCGCCGGCAATGCCCTCCAGTCCGTCCAGTGCCTCCGGCTTGAGTCCGTAGAGAATCGCGTTGCCTGGGGTGAGCCCACGAAAGCACCGTCCCACGTATTCGAGCACATGATCGCGGTCCTCCCGCGGGATGTTCGCCCGTTCCATCATGCGACGCACCCGCGTCGGTTCGAACGCTCGCCACTTCAGGACGCAGCGCCGCATCGCACGGCTCGTAAAGAAACGGTACTCCACGTCTCCCTTCTCCGGATTGATGGCTTCAGGTCGCAGGTATCGGTACCGTCGGGCTGTCGCGATGTAGCCGTTGACGAACGCTTCGCGCATGAGCGAAAGGTCATTGAGTTCGTACACGCCGATCAGCCCCTGGATGTATTCGTTGTCGTTGATGGCGAAGAACGACATCGGAGCCAGATCGGCCTTCAGAAGAGGAATGAGCGCGGCGATCCGAGATGTGCGCTTGTTCACGTCCGCGAACGGTTGCAGGTAGGGAAGGTGGACGAGGAGGAAGAACGACTGTTCGAATGGGTCGGCGATCCGCTCTGCCTTGGAGACGAGCACATCGAGCTGTTCCTGGAGGGCGAACCGATCCTCGAGAGGCGTATAGGCCGACTTGCCGATTGCGACCGGCAGCCGCCGCAGACCTCCGCGGAGCGTGGGATCCGGAATCAATCCATGCGAAAGAAGCGCGTGGATATTGCGAAGATCCGGCCACCCGATCTCGATCTCGTCGAGATTCTCCACGACATACCGAATCGCGTTCTTGTGGTTGAGTATCATCACGGCGTCGCGTCGCGGCTTGCCGGCGGATTCCCGGGCGGATCGGATCAGCCGATCGGTCTCCAGAAGGTCGTAGCTGTTACCCTCAAGCCGCGACGATGCCCACGACATGTCGACTTCGAGTTCCTCCAGTACTCGGCGCGCATAGGTGACCCCCTGGGCGGATAGGAAGGGATCCAGGACCGGAGTGCCCGCCTTCCTCAGCTCCGCCCGGTCGGCGACCGTCAGGTAGCGGGATTCGTTCGGGATGTAGGCACCGGCGAACTCTGGACGGTAGGGCATTGGCTGCCGCATGTTCGCAGGTACGTCCAGATGAGCCAGCACCACCTCCCGGCCCAACACCCGGTACCTGGTCGCCCGTCCCTCCCCCACCATCTCCAGCTTGCCCGCGTCCACGAGCCTGCGCAGCGATCTCCACACGGTGGACACGCTCGCGTCGGGGGTGACTTCACGGCGAATCTGCGAGCGGGCGCACCCGGGGTGACTCGCCACATACGACAGAATGGCACGATCTTTGACCCGCATGACACGATTCTCCAACTCTGGTGCAACGAATATTGGAAACATAGCACCGCACGCGGATCTTGCCAATCCATCGCGTCATTTCGGTGACATGATTGGCGGTGAGCGGACCGCCGGATCTACGGCTTACCGTTTGCCTACAGGTCCAGGTGCCGCGAGAAGACCTCGTGGAGGTCGATCTTGCCCACGCGCTCGGCTCCGAGCCGGACCGGAATCTCGCCCGCGAAGCGTTGATGCTCCGGGTCGTCCCCGAATCGCCAGGCGTCCACCACGTCCTCGTTCGGGTCCACGATCCAGTATTCCCGCACGCCGCGCCGCGCATAGAGATGGAGCTTGATCCCGCGGTCACGGTGCGCGGTGGACGGCGAGAGGATCTCGACGACAAGATCCGGGGCGCCCAGCACCGCCTTCTCCCCGATAATCGCCCGCCGCTCGCTGGACACGAAGAGGATGTCGGGTTGCACGCGGTCGCTGGTGCCCGGGAACTCGACGAGGACCGGGGCATAGAACACCTCTCCGTGCCCGCGGGCCTCCAGCACCCGCCTCAAGGCGGACTGCAACCTCTCCGAGACCCGGTGGTGCCGGATCACCGGGGCGGGCGTCACGTACAGCCGCCCCCCGATGAACTCGTAGCGGTTGCCGTCGTCCGGCATGCGCAGGACGTCTTCCCAAGTGGTCGGTGCGGTCGTCTGCATGGTGGACACATCATACCTCCGCGCCCTCGGGTGTGCGAACCATTGCGAGGCGAGAGGGTAGCACCGGGCCATTAGCGCGCCGTCAGCACCACACACAACGAGGCCCGGCGGCGCTCATCCCGGCGCCACCGGGCCTCTGCGTCCAGCGGGTTTACCGCAGCGGCTTCTCATCGCATGGAGAGCCCCGCGCACCGCCAGGCGCTCAGCGCATGACGGGTTGGATCGTCACCCTGATCACATCCTCGACTGCCGGGTACCGGAAGTACGGGTCGAGCAGTTCGACGGGCCTGGCCTCTGCGGGCCCCGTGTTCGGCGCGGCCTGACGGGGTGCCTGGCCGAGGCCGATGCCGGGCCGCTCGTTGAACTCGGTGCCGGCGTCCCAGAGCATGACCATGTCGGTGATGTCGCCGGTCAGCGGCATGCCGTTCGGGAAGAGGGCGATGCCCATGTCGGACGGGGCGTAGAAGAGGTCGTTCGACTGCACGAACATGGTGGCGAAGAAGAGGTATTCGCCGGGTTCGGCCGTCACCATGAACTCGTAGGCCTGGCCCGGGAAGATCGGGGCGGGGTTCTCGCCGCCCGCCGGGACTGCGAACACGCCTCCGGGGTGGGGCTCGTGGTGGTCGGCCGCCCCATTGTCGGCAGAGGACACGCCGTCGTGGAATCTCTCCTGGACCTCGGCGCTCAGCACCTCCGGGTTGCCGTCTTCCGCCATCGCTTCGATCCCCGCACTCGCGGCCTCGCCTTCCCTGAAGAGCACGCCGACCTCCCTGTGGGCGACGAAGACGCCCGGCGCGAGCGGCGTGGTCAGGCCGGTGCGCGCGCGCACGTGCTCGACCAGGCCGCCGATCACGCCATCCTCGGCCAGCGCTTCAAGGCCATCGCCGCGGTCCGCCTCGCCTTCCTCGAAGAGCGGATAGGGGTCGGTGTGGACGACGAAGACGCCGGGCGCGAGCGGCGCGGGGTGGTAGGCCCCGTCCGCGGTCTTCAAGGTGTTCTCGCCGCTGACGTTGTCGATCGCGAGACGGAAGGTCGTCGCGCCGATGGGGTCGAGCGTCACGCGTATGACATCGGACACATCGGGCAGATTGCCGAAGTCGTCGGTCGCGATGCGCACGGTGCCGTCGGGATCGGCCTCCCCGGATTCGTTCCCGCCGCGCAGGGGCTGATCGGCCCCGCTTCCGGGCTCCTGGTTGACCTCGGTGCCGGCATCCCAGAGCAGGATCTGGTCGGTGATGTCGCCCTGCGTCCGGCCTTCGTCGGTCCAGAGTTCGATACCCTCGTCGGAGGGCGCGTAGAACAGGTCGTTCGACTGGACGAACATCGTGGCGAAGGACAGCCGGTGCCCGGGATGCGCGTCGAAGGTGAAGGCGTAGGTCTGGCCGGGCAGGAGGGGGCCGGGCTGGAGGACGTTCCAGGGCCGGTCGAAGCCCCGGGCGGCGATGAAATCGTAGACCGGCGAGACGTTCTCGATCCTCACCTTGAAGTGGGTGTGATGATGGTCGACGGCGGACGCGTTTGCGATCGCGTCGGTTTCTTCGGCGGGAGCCAAAGGGGCACCGCCATCGGCTTCAGGCACAGGGTCGGTCGCGACGGCGCACGCCACCGTGAGGCCGGCGATCAGCGCGAGGGTCGCGAGCGGCACAGGTCGCAAAGGAGCGGGTTCCCACGAGGCAAAGTCCGTTTCTATCGGTTGGCTGGTCATTGTGGTACTGTCCTTTCGTTGGAAAGACGCTGTGGTGCCCGATAGACCCTCTGGATCCGAGGCCGTTCCCGGGTTCCCGGGTTCCACCCTCTCGATCCCGCCGGCCCCGATGATCCCACACCGCCCCCCCGCCGACCTGATCGCGCACGTCGCGCACTTCGCGGGCGAGCTGCGCGGCGCCGGGATCCCGGTCGCGCTCGGCGACGAGATCGACGCCGCCAACTCCCTCCCCGCGGTCGACATCGGCGATCGCGACGACGTCAGGCTGGCGCTCAGGACCAGCCTCAAGGTCGAGCACCGCGCCTGGCCGATGTTCGACCACCTCTTCGACCTCAGCTGGCACACCGGCGGCCCCTCCCCCGACCCCCCCGCCCCCCGCAAACCACCCCAGCGCGCCCCCCGCCCCTGGCCCGGCCACTCCAACCCCCTCGCCGAGGTCGCGCGCACCATCGCCGAACACGGCCGCGTCGGCCCCCCCGACCCCGCCGCCCCCGAAGCCGGCCGACCCGGCTACAGCCCCCGCGCCCTCCTGCGCCGCAAGTCCTTCGACCGGTGCACCGACGACGAGCTGCGCGAGATGGAGCGCCTCCTCACCCACGTCGCCCGCAAGCTCGCCACCCGCCGCAGCCGCCGCCTCGTCCCCACCCCCCACGGCCGCACCGTCGACCTGCGCCGCAGCTTCCGCCGCGCCCTCGCCCAAGACGGCGAACTCATCGACCTCGCCCGCCGCGACCGCCCCGTCGAGCTCCCCAGGCTCGTCGTCCTCTGCGACACCAGCGGCTCGATGGACCCCTACTCCCGCCTGCTGCTCACCTTCGTCCTCGCGCTGGGCAAGGTCGCCCGCCGCACCGAGACCTTCGCCTTCAACACCTCGCTCACCCGCCTCACCCCGTGGATCGCCGCCGGCAACGTCGCCGCCACCCTCAGCCGCTTCGCCCGCGAGGTCGAGGACTGGTCCGGCGGCACGCGCATCGGCGAATGCCTGGCCGGCTTCGTCGCGGATCACTTGCGAACGGCCGTCAGCGGCGATACATCAGTCCTGATCTTCAGCGACGGGCTCGACCGGGGCGACACGGGGGAGTTGGAGAAGGCCCTGTTGGCCATTCGGCGCCGGGCCCGGCGTGTGATCTGGCTCAACCCTCTCATGGGCGATTCGCGGTACCGTCCCGAAGCCCGGGGCATGAAGACCGCGCTTCCGCACGTGGACCATCTCGCGCCGGCTCACAACCTGGAGGCCCTTGAAAACCTGGTGGACCTGCTCTGACCAACCAATCCCAACTGGAGCGCCAGTGAGAATCGAAGAAAAGTTCACCGTTTCCGCCCCCGCCGACGAAGTCTGGGCATTCCTGATCGACCCCGAGCGCGTCGCGGCGGCCCTCCCCGGCGCCGAAATCACCGAAAAGCTCGACGAGACCACCTACAAGGGCGGCATGGCCGTCAAGGTCGGGCCCCTCAACGCCGCCTACACCGGCACCGTCGCCTTCGATCTCGACGAGGCGAATCGCTCCGCCGCCGTGCACGCCAAGGGGCAGGGCAAGGCCGGCATGGGCAATGCCGACATGAAGATGACCAGCAGCGTCGTGGCGCTCGGCGAGGACGAGGCCGAAGTTACGGTCGTCGCCAACCTCAGCGTTACAGGCATCCTCGCCCAGCTCGGGCGCGGCATGATGCAGCACGTAAGCAAGAAGATGTTCAAGGAGTTCACAGAGGTTCTGGGGAAGGAGCTCGCCGCTGGCTAAGGCGGGTTCGACGGTCGCAACGAGCGGCTCCCCAGGCCGAAAATCGAAGGAGGATGACGGATGATTCCGCCGCAATTCGACTACCACGCGCCTGGCAGCCTGGAGGAGGCGCTCGCGCTCCTCGGCGAACTGGACGACGCCAAGGTCATGTCGGGTGGCCAGAGCCTGCTTCCGATGCTGAAGCTGCGCCTGGCGACGCCCGCGAACATCGTCGACATCGGACGCATCCCCGGCCTCGACTCGATCACCGAGTCCGGCGGCTTCCTGCGCATCGGCGCGCTCGTCACCGAGACCGCGCTCGAAGAGAACGCGACCGTCGCCGAGCGCTACCCGATCCTCCTCGACACCGCCAAGGTCATCGCCGATCCCCTGGTGCGGAACCGGGCCACCATCTGCGGCAACGTCGCGCACGGCGACCCGGCCAACGACCACCCGGCCACCATGCTCGCGCTGCGGGCCCAGATGGTCGCGACCGGACCCGACGGCGAGCGCACCATCGGCGTCGACGACTTCTTCCACGGCCTCTTCATGACCTCGCTCGACCCGGGCGAGATCCTCACCGAGATCCGCATCCCGGCGCCCGGCGAGCGCAGCGGCGGCGCCTACCTCAAGCTGGAGCGCAAGGTCGGCGACTACGCCGTCGCGGGCGTGGCCGTGCAGCTCGAACTGGACAAGAACGGCAAGGTGACCCAGGCCGGCATCGGGCTCACCAACCTCGGCTTCGCGCCGATCCGCGCGTCCGCGGCCGAGAAGGCGCTGACGGGCGCGACCCTGCTCGAGCAGGGCGGCCTCATGGGCGCCATCGCCAAGGTTCGCGGAATATTCTCGGGTGGCATGGACGCCGACGAGGTCATCGCCGCCGCCGCCCAGGCCGCCGCCGACGCCACCGACCCCGTCGCCGACCGCCGCGGTTCGGTCAGGTACAAGAGAAACATGGCCCGCGTCCTGACCGCACGGGCCATCCGGCAGGCGCTTTCGCGCGCGGGAGGGTAGGGACATGGCCAGACACAACGTCACCGTCACCGTCAACGGCGAGGCGCACTCGCGCGAGGTCGACTCACGCCTGCTCCTCGTCCACCTGATTCGCGACGAACTCGCGCTCACCGGCACCCACATCGGCTGCGACACCACGCACTGCGGCGCGTGCACCGTGCTGGTCGACGGCGTGCCCACCAAGTCGTGCACCGTCCTGGCCGTCCAGGCCGACGGCGCCGAGATCGGCACGGTCGAAGGGCTCGCCGACGCGAACGGCATGAGCGCGCTGCAGGAGGGCTTCATGCAGGAGCACGGCCTGCAGTGCGGCTTCTGCACCCCCGGCATGCTAATGACCGGGACCGCGCTGCTCGCCGCCAACGCGAACCCAAGCGAAGCCGAGATCCGCGAGGCGATATCGGGGAATCTCTGCCGCTGCACCGGATACGTGAACATCGTCAAGGCGGTGGAGTACGCGGCCGCCAAAATGGCCGGGGCCGACGCCGCCGGCGCGGAGGAGGACAACTGATGGCACCGAGAACTTCCGCCAAGATCTGCGGCATGGGCCACTCCATGAAGCGCAAGGAGGACCCGCGCTTCCTGCAGGGCAAGGGCAACTACATCGACGACTTCACCCTGCCGGGCATGCTGTGGCTCGACATCGTGCGCAGCCCCATCGCCTACGGGAAGATCGTGAACATCGACACCACCAAGGCGCTCGAGATCGACGGCGTGCTCGCCGTGCTGACGGGCAAGGACCTCGAGGCGTACAACCTGCACTGGATGCCGACGCTCATGTCGGACACGCAGATGGTGCTGCCGACCGACACGGTCATGTACCAGGCGCAGGAGGTCGCGGGCGTGATCGCGACGTCGCGGTACGCGGCGGCCGACGGCGTGGCCGCGGTCGAGGTCGAGTACGAGCCGATGACGCCCGTGATCGACCCGTTCCAGGCGCTCGACGACGACGCCCCCGTGCTCCGCACCGACAAGGAGGGCCAGGAGGACAACCGCATCTGGCACTGGGAGGCGGGCGACAAGGAGGCGACGGACAGGATCTTCGACGAGGCCGACGTGGTGGTGCGCGAGAAGATGCACGTGCCGCGCATCCACGTGGCGTCGATCGAGACGTGCGGGTGTCTGGCCGACTTCAACCCGGTCGAGGGACACCTGACCGTGTACATGACTACGCAGGCCCCGCACGCGATCCGCACCGTGCTGGCGCTGGTGGCGGGTCACGTGGGGCTGTCCGAGGAGAAGATCCGCGTGGTGAGTCCCGACATCGGCGGTGGCTTCGGCGGGAAGGTGCCGGTGTACCCCGGGTACGTGATCGCGATTGCCGCGTCGGTCGTCCTGGGCAAACCGGTCAAGTGGATCGAGGACCGGATGGAAAACCTCCAGGCGGACTCCTTCGCGCGTGACTACCACATGGACGCCGAGGTTGCGGCCGATTCCAGCGGCAAGATCCGCGCCCTGAGAATCAAAACACTGGCCGACCACGGGTATGCCGACGCACAGGCTGCGCCGTCCAAGTTCCCCGCGGGACTGTTTTCGATCTGCACGGGGTCGTACGACATGGAGAATGCGTACGCCGAGGTGGACGCGGTCTACACGAACAAGCCGCCGGGGGGCGTCGCGTACCGCTGTTCGTTCCGCGTGACCGAAGCCGTGCACTGCCTGGAGCGGATCGTGGACACGCTGGCGCACAAGGTCGGGAAGGATCCGGCGACGCTGCGCGAGGAGAACTTCATCCCGAAGGAGGCGTTCCCCTACCACTCGCCGCTGGGCTGGGAGTACGACAGCGGCGACTACCAGGCCGCGATGGACAAGGCCAAGGAGATGATCGGCTACGACGACCTGCGCCGGGAGCAGGCCGAGAAGCGCGCGCGGGGGGAGCTGATGGGGATCGGCGTGTGCAGCTTCACCGAGGTGCTGGGGGCGGGGCCGTCGAAGGACTTCGATATCCTGGGCATCAAGATGTTCGATTCGGCCGAGGTGCGCGTGCACCCGACGGGCAAGGCGATCGCGCGGTTCGGGACGAAGTCGCAGGGGCAGGGGCACGAGACGACGTACGCGCAGATCATTGCGGAGGAGCTGGGGTTGCCGGCGGCGCACGTGCAGGTGGAGGAGGGTGATACGGATACGGCGCCGTACGGGCTGGGGACGTACGCGAGCCGATCGACGCCGACGGCGGGGGCGGCGGGCGCGATGGCGGCGCGGAAGATCCGCGACAAGGCGGCGAAGATTGCGGCGCACCTGCTGGAGGTGAGCGAGGAGGATCTGGATTGGGAGCCCGGGACGTTCTCGGTGAAGGGCGCGCCGGACAAGTCGGTGTCGATCCAGGACTGCGCGTTTGCGGCGTATACGAACCTGCCGGAGGGGCTGGAGCCGGGGATGGAGGCGACGAATTACTACGATCCGCCGAACCTGACGTTCCCGTTCGGGACTTATATCTGCGTGGTGGATATTGATCGGGGGACGGGGGAGGTGAGCGTGCGGCGGTTCGTGGCGGTGGATGATTGTGGGAACATCATCAACCCGATGATCGTGCAGGGGCAGATCCATGGCGGGCTGACCCAGGGGCTGGGGCCGGCGCTGTATGAGGAGATGACCTACGACGAGGATGGGAATAATCTCGCCGGGTCGTTTATGGATTATCTGGTGCCGACCGCGGTGGAGACGCCGGCGTGGGAGACCGGGCATACCGTGACGCCGTCGCCGCATCATCCGCTGGGGGCGAAGGGGGTGGGGAGTCGGCCACGGTGGGGGCGCCGCCGGCGATCGCGAATGCGGTGGTGGACGCGCTCGCGCACCTGGGGGTGACGCACATGGAGATTCCGATTCGGCCGGATCGGGTTTGGGAGGTGCTGAGGGAGAAGGGGGTGGCGGGAGCGTGAGACGAACGAAGAGGGTGACTGGGGAAGGTGGTGTGGGGGGATGGACTGAGCGCGAGGTGGGTGCGATGGTGGTGGGGTGTGGGGGGAATCGCACTTGACGCAGTCAGCTACAAGCCGATTCCCCGTTCAACATTCAACAGCGCTCGCAGTCCCGAAACTTTGCGCGATCACTCGGCCACGATGGGCGAGCATTGATCCAGAGCACAGACCTGATGCTTGCACTTCCGGATCGCCCGCCAGATTACGCCTGCCGCCATGGAACCCCGCGCGAGGAACGCGTTAGCCCCGGGTTCATGGCCGATCACGCCTGCGACTGAATCCTGCCTTTAGGAGGGTACTGATGACCTGGAGATCGGAGTTTGCTGGCCCTCTAGAAAGCCTCCTTGCGTCATCAGTTGTCCGAGGACGCAAGCTTCCCGACCTTTCGGCCGGCCGGTTGCGCGATCTTGTCCGACAGAATCGACGGGATAAGGCATGGGAAGGTCGGATTGCTCGTGGCACCGTTGAGTTCAATGCAGATACTTCTGCTGCAATTCAATCCCTCTGCGATCATCCTGTGCTATGTGAGATCGCCACCGACGATTCCGACTCACGCGGCATCCAGATAACCGTGTTAGGGTCGGGGGTCAGCCTGTCACGGCGGAAGGCTCTGCTACACATCCTTGCGCAGATTGTACTTCACGCGATCGTCTTCGGGATCACACGATCGATCGAACGGTTTGATGATGTCCTCAACCTGGGAAAAGAGAACAGACTTCCAGGCTTCGAGGCGACATTCGTCGTGGGAATACGTCTCGATACTCAATGGTCCATCGCCGATGGTTTGCGCGCCGTTCCCTATGACCAATTCAGAGCCAAATTGATTCCGCCGTCCGCTGCATCGTCCTACGACGAGATGCTCCGACCCCATAGCACGGGATCTGCTCCACTGTTCGTATTGATCAGAGAGAGTCGATGGGGGCCAGCAGTATCTCGTGCGGGGACACTATCCGACCCTGGCGAGTTGCGGTTGCGCTTTCAGAGCGAACATGATGCTCTGTCGTTCACAGACTCGCTAGCTCTCGCCGTGGGTCGACCGCTCATGGTTATTGCCCAATCCCAACGAGCAGACAGGTGGGTGCACGACATCCTAGGTCCGAACCTTGGCGTGGGAATCTACGGAGAGTCGCCAGGACCCAAGCACGCCGACATATATGAAGACGCGAAACTGACAACAGAACAGCGCGAGAACTTTCGGCGACTGTTTACCTACCGACGTCCCAGTAAACGGAAGCCCTCACGGCACGTTGACCTTGCTGTTTCGCGGCTCATCAGTGCACTTGGCAGACGAGGTATGCTGGCAGAGGAAGACAGCGTGCTCGATATCGCTATCGCTATGGAGGCCCTCTATCAGCCGGGGATGGGAGAGATCACTGAGAAGTTGTCTTCCAGGGCAGCTTGGCTCTTAGGTAGTGGAGTTGACGAACGGAAGCGCATAAGAAAGAGTATCAAGGAGTTCTACAAGCTTCGGTCCAAGATAGCACACGGGAGCAAACTTGGGGCGAGCGACGATATCCAGAGAACAGTCTTTGACGTTGCTTGCCGTACATTGGAGTGTTACGCGATTGCCGGTGCTGTCCCAAGCAACTGGGACGGTATTGTCATGGGCGAAGTGACAGCCGCTGCTCCCGAGTGAAATCAAAACCGTCTTGTCCCTTATGGTCATCCTCACTTGATACGACCCGATCTGGTCTCCCTAGGTGTACAAGTACGATGGAATGGACGCCCCCTCCCGACGGCATCGCGATGTGCCAAGATGGTGCTGAAGCGATTTAGTCGACCATCAGAGGGAGGAGGCATCCACATGGAAGAGGACCATCATCGGGATCGATCTGGCAAAGCGCAGCTTTCAGGTACACGGGGCGAGGGCGGACGGGTCGGTTGCGTACCGCAGGAAGCTGAGCCGCAGAAGGCTGCTGGGCTTTCTCGGCTTGTACAAGTAAGGCATTCACTTCACCTGACACCCCAGGCTCGCCGATTCCTCTCATTCCGCGACTGCGGCGACGCCACCGTCGCTCGGGATCTTGTGGACATTGACGGCGTAGTCCATCACGGTCTACATGGGGGCCCTAACTTAACTAAAGGAACAGCCTCATCCTCTGTGAGGTGGTCCCGGTTTTTTGGACAGGTCGTTAAGGTGTATTCCAGGACGGAACAGGAGGCACCGAGATGGCCAGGAAGAGACGGCGGTTCACGCCGGAGTTCAAGGCGCGGGTCGCGCTGGAGGCGCTGCGGGAACGAGACAGCGTGCAGGCGATCGCGCGGCGGCACGAGCTTCATCCGAACCAGGTGAGCAAAGCGGCAGCTGCTCGACAGCTTGCCGGAGGTATTCGCGGGCGGTGGGCGGCGGAAGCTGGCCGAGGAGCACGAGGCGAAGATCCGCGAGCTGCATGCGAAGATCGGAGAGCTGACGGTCGAGCGGGATTTCTTTCGTCGCGGGCTCGGGCGCTGAGCCGGGCGGAGTGGGTGGGGATGATCGAGCGGGACGGTCCTCTGAGTCTCTCGCGGCAGTGCACGCTGCTGAAGGTGAGCCGGTCGTCGCAGTACTACCGGCCGAAGGGGGAGAGCGCGGAGAACCTGGCGCTCATGCGACGCATGGACGAGCTGCACATGGCGTATCCGTTCTACGGAAGCCGGCAGATGATGCGGCATCTGCGCCGCGAGGGCCTCAAGGCGGGCCGGCACCGGATCCGGCGGCTCATGCGGGTGATGGGGATGGAAGCGACCTACCGGCGGCCGAGGACGAGCGTGGCGGGCCCGGAGCACCGGGTCTTCCCCTATCTGTTGCGGGGTCTCGCGATCTCGCGGGCGGACCACGTCTGGTGTGCGGACATCACCTATGTCCCGGTCACGCAGGGGTTTTTCTACCTCGTGGCCGTCATGGATTGGGCGACCCGTCACGTGCTCGCGTGGCGGCTGTCACCAGCAACGCGTTCGCGGACCGGGTGCTGGGGGCGGGCGTGGCGTTCTCGATGGACGGCCGGGGCCGCTTTCTCGACAACATCTTCATCGAACGGCTGTGGCGGTCGCTGAAGTACGAGGCGGTGTATCTGCACGAGCTTCGCGACGGCCTGGACGCCGGCCGCATCATCGGCTCGTGGATCGACTTCTACAACGAGGTGCGCCCGCACTCGGCTCTGGGCGGGCGCACGCCGGGCGAAGCCTACCGCAATGGCAGGGGGACGGTGTGAACGACGCATCTGGGCACACGCCGCGGCGTCCCCTCGTCAAGCGGCGCTACGGACGACGGGCGCGGGATGCGAGCATCCTGCACGCCTCGCACCGGCGGCGCCCAAGCCCCGGTCTCCGGTCGGGTTCCCCTCCCTGCGACCGGGGCTTACGTTGCACCCCACCCCTGCTTCCCCCAGCGGAACACGGGGACCGGCAAACGCATCCCAACAGAACAGAAGACCAGAGCTGCCGAGGGCTCTCACAACCACTCGAAATACACCTTAACTTTGCCCTCGGACTGTCCAACGAAGTAGGACCGCCTCACTTCGAGAGAGACCGCGGTTAAGTCGTTGCCCAACCAAACTAGACAGCCTACGTAGGCCGATGCCGCTCCATTGGTTTGAGAAACCCGGGCTAGCACTTCACCTTGGCCTTGGACCGCCTCCGTACAGAAGCGGGGGTCAATCGGGTTGCGCGCCCGTGAGGAGCATCGCCCTACGAAGGGCAACTAGCTCCGACCGTGCCACGGCGATGTTTTCGAGCACCGTCGCCCCTGCTCGCACCACGGTCGTCGGATCATCGATATCTTCAACTCGCACCTCCAGCGGAATCCCGATGACGCCACCTCGTTGTTCGAGAAACAACTGGATTCGCCTCTGGAGAGATTGCCGGTCTTCGGGGAGCAGTCGCTCCAAGGCTGGAAGGTCCAATATGGATTCGAACAGGATCAGAGCACTCGTTGGCTCCGATCCCTTCTCGAGAATCTCCTCGTCGAACACCTGAAGGCGGGAGAGTAGCGACTCGGGCTCGTCGGCGACGGTCTCAATCGCCAAGTCTTCGAATGTCACCCCATACGACCACACTCGCCAACTTGGCGGCCCCGTGCTCAACCAATCGCGCCAAGCCATTGTCCGATCCACCGCCAACCCGGCCCGTTCGCTGCGTGCGCGCAATATTGACGACACGGAATCGGTGAAGACGAGAGCAGTATCCAAGGCCGCGATGAACCTCCTGCCACCTTCACCTGCGTCTTGCAGGCTGTCGGAGCGGTCCAGATAGGGCTGCGCGCGTTCCTTCAGCCGAGCTAACGTGGCCGCCTCCGCAGCCGAATCAACCCGAGGCAAGCGGTGTTGAACTGCAAGATGTCGACCAGCATCGAGCCACTCCAAGAGCGCTTGGTACTCGGTCGCCCGGCGTGCTTCGGTCTCCATTTCCCGAAGCTCACGGTCGATGCGATCAACCACGTCTGCCACGACACGCGCGCGAGTATCGGAGAAGTACTGACTCCGAGCCTCGCGGAGAGCCACCATTTCGGTGTTCAGCGACACTACTTCGGCGTTGAGCGACGAGCGCACCGCTCTCAACTCAGCTACGCTGTCCCGAACAGTTCTCCGCTCACTGCGCAGCGAGTCGAGTTCCGTACGGATGTCGTGAATGACCCGACGTGACTCCTGAAGCTCCTCGTCCTGCACACCAGTGACCATCCCTCGAATCCCGACGAGGATGAACAGAAGCAGGACAGCTCCCAGTACAGAGACCATGCCCCACGCGGATCGCCGCGTTCGCGCAGGCACACTCGCTGGCTTGTCAGGCATGGGCTTCCCCCTTCTTCCGAACCCGCTCCGCGATTCGAAGCGCCTGGACAGATATCAAGAAGACCGTCAACGTGGCTATGGCAGAGACCACGAACTGCCACAACGGCTCCTCTGGACCGGACACTGCGCGAACCCACAGAATCACCATAGCGCTAGTAGGAAAGAATACCAGCGATGTCCAAGACAAGGACCGTGCTACAACATGCCCTTGCAAGAGAACTATCGGTACCGCAGCAATCGCCTTCCTGGTTTGCTCAGGCTTCCCTGCGTCGAGGCCTAGCAAATGTGTTAGCAGATAGAGCAACAGCAGGATCATTCCGGGGAAGGCCAAAATAAGTGCCACTCGCTCGCTCATTGAGAGGCCCAACACTTGCAAGTTAGCTTCCTCCGCAGAGAGGCGTTCGGCTGCAACAGCCAATCCCTCTCTTGGAGAAAGATCTCGTACTTGGCTCCAAATCGGTTGAAGCCTGGGGAATACTCCAGCCGCTCCTATGGTGAGATCTATCAGAATGGGATTCAACGCGTGTGACATGCTCCAACTCAATCCATCCGCACTTGCGGAGTCCATTACGCTTGCGAGCCAGAGGCGACCCAAGTGGTTCGGAGAAGGTGGCGAGATCGTGTCTGAGGCAAAGATCTTGAGGTCGAGTCGGACGGAATCGTCAGGTGCCTCGAATTCCGCAATCCAGGTGCCAAGCACGTCTCTGTGGATGCGAGATAGCGATAAGTCACAGGATCTACACTGCCGCCGTAGCGAGGCAGCCCCTGCCGCGAACTCCGCTGAGTCGGGAAGTTGGATCGACCAATTGGGTGCGTTGAAGAACGTATGCAGTTGCGAAATCGTTGATTGGGGGCCAACGGGTGGCAATTCGATGCCTAGACCGGTGATCGAGACCTGCAGTGGATCAGCTGTCCTCCCTACGCCATATCTGAACCCTAGTTCATCGACAGGTATCACACCCTCCGCTTCAGCGAAGCGTCTCATCCCGCGTGAGACGTCTTGGGACATGATTTCGACCAGTCCAGTCAATTCAGGGATGGCATCGGAGTACCGACTCGCATTCCTGGGCGCAAGGGCAAAAGCCATGATCGCGACGGCGGCCAGGACCGCTGTACGATGAAGGCTCCGGATCGACTTGAGTAGTTCTTCCACCGCTTGTAAAGAAGCCAGAAGGAGGGTGCTGAGACGGGGGGAACCTATCCAGAGGACACCCCCGATTCAATGATCGGCCCGATACGACGTTAGGCGACCTGCTCGCGTGGATCTGCGAACTGGGCGTCGGGAAGACGGGGTGCGGTACCCACCCGGCGTCGACGGCTCATTGACGGTTCGGGCGTTGCGGCGGCGGCCAGGGTTGACTGGAGGAGAGATCGGGATGACGCGGTTCACCGGTTGGCCTGCCATGCTCCAGGCGCCATTCTTCAATCGTCCCTAGAAGCAGAACGGCAGATTCTCGACGCTTTGGATCCCCAAGAGCCATCCTGAATAGCCGCGCGCGTAATTCGTTCGACGCGCGTGCATGCAGGGTGAATACGCCGCCCGGTGCCAGAACCCGAACACGGCGGTCACGCCCGTTTGACGCGCGCGCATGCCGGGTGTGTGTTTCGGAGACCGGATCCTGCCGGTACGGTCGCTGTTCGACGAAAGCGGTCTCGAGTTGGTCCCAAACGCCTCGTGGAATGCGATAACGCTTGGCATCATCGACAAGATTCAGGTTTGTGACCAGGGCGTCGGGGGTTCCGATCGAAGCCATGATCTTCGACAGAACACGGCGATTGAGTTCCGGCAAGTCTCGGTCGCATAGTCTCTGCAGCCGCCCGGCCACCTCCGGGCTCCGCTGTGCCAGGGCACTGAGCCGCGCGACCAGCACTTCTTCACATTGAGAAGGGGACGCCAGCGCGATGCCGCGGACGTCTGGATCAATCAAGCCCAACAGAAGTTCGCCCGCAGCCGACATATCGAGCTCGGCGATGGCTTGGACAAACTCCACTTCGAGCTGCTTGAACGTTCGCTCATCGGATGCGAGGTCACACAGCAATTCGGTAGCGGCGTCGGATCGGCTCTCACCGAGAGCGGTGACGACCTCCCGTAGTTCGTGTCCGTAGAGCCGTCTCCTGCCGAGCACCTCCCTGACCTTGGCAATGCCTGCCACGGGATCGTCGACCAGAGGGCAGAGCGCTAGAATACGACACAGTAGATGCCTATCTGTGTCCTGCATCCAATCGTTCGTCCGTTGCAGGAGGGAGTTGACTAGAGTGAACACGGTAGCTGCTGGCAAGGAGACACCAGCCAGCAACAAGCGCTCGGCCGCTTCGAGACGAGTGTACTCGTCCCACTCGCCAGGCAAGGCAATCACGTCGAGCACCATTGCAGCAGTGCCGCGACCGTCAATGGCCGCAAGTGCTCGTGCGAGCTCCTTCAGGTCGCCAGCGTACCTAGGGGCCTCACGCCGCGTTTGCAGGCGTGTTATCTCCGATTGAAGCGCGGCGACAAACCGTGTGCGTCGCAGGTCGTTGCCGGGCGCCAGCGCATCGCCTTCACGGGCAGCCCACATCAAGTCGTGCCGAAACCGCGCGTGAGGGAAAGGCTCCGGTTTCGGCAGGAATTGGCGCGCCATCGCCTCCGCGGCAACTCTGCGGTATTCCGGTTCGGCAAGTAGATCGATGAGCACCTCGTCGGCGCCGACGGGGTCCAAGCGGATCACGGCTGCGACGTGACGATTCGCGTATCTCATGCTGGCGCCACTAACGAGGGGCCCGCTCTCTCCCGCCAACCGCCCAGCTAAGCCGCGAGTCACTCGCTGAATGTCGGCGCAGATGAGGCTCCTCAGATCCGCCACGTCTTCGGGCTCTCCGACCTGTGCAATCGCTGATGCCAGGTGGGCCTTTTGCTCACCGGTGAAGTCGTCTTGGCGGAGGACAAGGCCGATGCTTCCCTTCAGGTACGCGCGAAGGCACGCTTTGCAGTCCCCGTCGGTGATGTGCAGTCGTTGCATACCTGCCATACCAGCCCTGCTGAGCAATCGAGCGGCGACCCTGATGTCAAGAGCGTCGCCGTCTGTGACAGACGACATGACGCCGGCCGCTGCGACATCATCTGAAAGGCGGTGAAACAGATCCTCCAGTTGTCGCTTCACGTTCCGCTCGGATTCGTGCCGCTGGTCGGGCTCCGCTTCCACGCTTTGCGACATTCGACGCAGACCTTCGAACACTCGGGCCGCAAGCTTGGCATCTGCGCCGGCCGCGACCACCGCGATCATGCCTTCAGAGCGTCGGTACTCGAGGTCTTCGGTCTCAAGGCGGCCCAGGCATTCCGCAACGAAGTGGTCCGGAATGATGGTCACGAATGACATCCAGTGCTCGTGCCCGTCGAGCACGCCCTCGACAATCTGGATAGCCACCCACTCGCTCGTCCAAGCCGGATCGGTGTTGTGTAGATACTTGACTGCCCGTTCGATGTAGCCCCAACTCAAATCGGGGATGTCGGCACCGGGTAAAGCCTCCAGCGACTCCTTGATGACGCTGTCCAGGGCTGTCTCGCCCAACTCGGCCAAACGGAGGGACGTTCGCAGACGGGTGGTTGGATCCGTGCTGGTTTCGAGGGATTCGCGCAATGCGGCGATGGCCCGGGGCCTGAAGGCTGTGGGCATCAGTTCGGCGTGTTTTCGCACGACATCCTCGAACGTCCGTGCATCCAGCGATGTCAGAACGCGGGTGAGCGCATCGTCGGGTCTGTGCCACAAGAGACCTGTGACCGCCGCCACCTTCACCGCGGTGCTGCCGTCTTCGACAGCGAAGGCCACTACCTCGCTGTCGATCCGCTGACTAAGCAACTCCGAGACGAAATCAGCTTGGGCGGCGTCGCTCCATCCGCTCAATTCGTCGCGCCAGTTCGGTCCAAGGCACGTTACCCGGATATCTCGCCAGAGGCGGCATGTTCGAAGCCTCACTTGTTCGTTTTCCGCCGATAGAAACGGAACGGTCACGTCGCTGAAGTCGTCCATCCCCGTGGCGAGCATGGCGGCGAGGGCATACTGCTCGAAGGTTCGCTCGCGCATTGCATAGACGGCGCGAAAGCGTTCGCCGAGGACCGTTCGGACTTCACCCCAAACGGCCGCACCGCAAAGTTGCGCAAGCTCGCCGGCGAACACGAGATCGACGGCGAGCGCCATCTCCACCAGTTGCGCTCCGGCGCGGGTATTACCGTCGTCGACATCACCATCATCGCCCTTCTCATCAAACGTCGCGGCGATCATGCGTAGTGGTTCAGCCCATGCCGGATCGTTCACGTAGTCCGCCGTGAGGCACGCGGTCGCGTTGCTGTCATCGCCGGGGAGGTCGAGAAGCTGCCTGTGAAGGTCGAGCGTGGCGAAGTACTCTTGGATTTGTTGATGGTCGAATCGAAATGCCGGCTGGGGATAGTCGACCCGTTCCAAGAGGTGGTGTGCCGTGAGTGTTGCCAGAACCGTCGGTGCCCCCGCTGGCTCCACCAGTCCACGGTTCGCAAGCTCTCGTGCAACATTGGCGACCAAGGAACGGGCATCGGTCTCAAGCAGTTCCACTGCTCCACGGCAGGTCATCTCGATCGCGAGGGCCTTCAGGTAGTCCGTTTGTCGGCCGAAGAGCGGCGATCCTTGCAGCCCATTGACGTGTTCGTCTCGCTGTTCCTGCAGACGGACAACTTGAGCAACGATATCGATCTTGGTTGAGGGAATGTCGTAGCCCTCTTCGAACAACGACGCGACTTCTGAAAGGATGAACGGGGTACGGGTTAGCTCGTCTAGGGACGGGTCGGCCTCGATGCGAGCGATCAGCTGGTTGGCACTACCCCCCAGGCGGGCCTCCAAGTACGCGGCACGTTGGGCGCGCGCAAGGCGCGTCAGCCGCAGCCGCAACGCACCGGGCAGGGGTGTCAGGTGGTGCGTACGAGTCGCGACGATGATGCCAGCGCTCGGAAAGTCCCGCTCAAGCTCCCTGAGTGCGTCACCTGCCTGCTCGGAATCGGATTCCGAAATCTCGTTCCACCCGTTCAACAACAACAGGAGCGGCTCGGCCTGCTGCACTCGCGCAAGGTCGTTGGCCGTCAGGTTCTCCGCTTGGAACTGCGGCATCCGTGCAATGAACTCGAGAATCGGCCGACTTGAGGCTGCCCACCTCGGAAGGTCAACCATGAAGGGTGTGCCCGCCGCACGCGCGCGTTGTGCGAGCTGGATAAGCGCCGTAGTTTTTCCTCGACCCGCCGGCCCTTCGAGAACGACGCGACCGCCGCGAGACAGTTCGTCGTCGATCCCCTCAAGCGATAGCAGGGCGGTAGGCTGTGTACCCACCGGATCGAGCCTGGCCCCCATGGGATCGATTAGGGGATGCCCCTTTATCTTGCGAGCCCAAGCTTCTGTGACGGCCGCTGCTGCCTGTCTGGTTCTTCCGATGAGGTCTGTGACTTGCGTTTCGGACTTGACGGGTAGGTAGAGGAAGGAGGGGCAGAGCGACTCGTTCTCAGGCATCATCAGGACTGTGATGATCTCTTCGCGTTCGACGATGAGAAGTTCGATGCCGTACTCATGGTGAATCTCCTCTCCCCACCTTCTTCGATCGGCGTTGCCCACTTGGCGGGGTGTGACGAAGAGGAGCTTTGCCAAGTCAGGGTAGAATTCCTTGGCAGTCTGGACATCATCACAGATCTTGCTTCGGCTTGGCGTGATTGAGGCGGCGAGTCCCTTGCCGATTCCCTCAGGCGTCTCGCTCGCTGGTGCATAGGCGTCGAGGCCGAAATCCCTCTTGCGCTGGTGGGCCAAAAGTTCTGGCCAGCGCTTCTTGCCGAGTGCCACGGCGAGCCCCTGAAAGCGCATCCCCGCTTCTTGAGAGATGAGCTCATCGAGAGCTCGTACGATGTCGATTCTCTGCGGCGGCATTCAAATCCTGCGGCACGGATGGGAGGGAGTCTGGGAGAATATGTCACGCTGGTCCGACCGCTCCAAGAGCACCAACTAAGCGATCGCTGCCGACCAATTACTAATGGTCGCCATCAGACTACCGTGGTGTCGTTGCGGCACATTTTGTCAGCCGTCTACGTGCCTTCCGAAACTCCGCCGTCAAGCAGGCAGTCGGACCACGGCATATGGAGGGTCACCTCGTCACCTGAGTGCCGATGGCCGCAAACCGTCTCGCGCGTCAGTGTCGGTGGCCTCGGTCTGGATAGTGCCGTCGATCGCACCGTCGTTGTCGTTTCGCATCCGGCCAGCACCGCCGCGACAGCCGCAATCGGCAAGAGCTTGGAGGTCATGCCCTATGCAACCCGCCTCTCCACCTTCCGCCGGAAATCCTCGCGCGACGCGAGCGACGAGACCATGTCCCCTCCCACATCCGAAAGCCTGGCCAGGTCCATTCGAGGGATTTCGGATTGGTTG
>JAJDTB010000054.1 GCA_022827345.1 Gemmatimonadota bacterium
GATGGTGATGCCGGGAGACAACGTGCAGATGGAAGTCGAGCTGATCACGCCGATCGCGATGGACGAAGAGCTTCGCTTCGCGATCCGGGAAGGCGGCCGCACCGTGGGCGCCGGCGTCGTTACCGAAATCATAGAGTAGGACCATGGCGAGCTTTGCAAGCGTCAAGACATTCGTCGACGAATGTGTCTCCGAGATGCAGAAGGTCACGTGGCCGGACCGCGAACAGCTGCGCAACGCCACGTGGGTCGTCATCCTCTTCACGATCCTCATTTCGATCGTGATCTGGATCATGGACATCCTTTCGAGGCTGGTCATCGTCGACTTCATCATGGGGGTGTTCAGCTCTTGAGCAGGGAGGAACGCTGGTACGCCCTCCAGACCCAGGCACGGCACGAGAACCGGGTCCGGAAGCTGATCCAGCAGGAGATCGACAAGTACGTGGACGCAGGCGGCGAAATCCGCGAGGTCCTGGTCCCGACCCACGAAGTGGTCGAAATCCGGCGCGGCAAGCGCGTTCCGGTGACGAAGCCGCTGTATCCGGGCTACGTTCTGGCGAGGATGATCCTCAACGAGCGGACGGAACACACGATCAACGCCATGAAGGGCGTGAGGTTCGTCACCCAGGGCGGAGATCCACAACCGCTGCACGACGAGGACATCAACAAGATTCTGGGGATCGAAGAGGCCGAGGAATCGACCGGCCGCGACGACATCCCTTTCCGCACCGGTCAGGTGGTGGAAGTGATTCAGGGACCGTTCACGGATTTCTCGGGAACGGTGCAGGACGTCTATCCCGAAAAGGGGAAGGTGAAGGTGGAGGTCTCCCTCTTCGGACGTCCGACTTCGGTTGAGCTGGACTTCACCCAGCTCAGAGGCTTCTAGCAGCGCAAGAGTCGCGAAACGATGGCAACCAGAAAACCGAAAAAGAGGGTTCTCGGCTTCATCAAGCTGCAGATCAAGGCGGGCCAGGCGAATCCGGCGCCACCTGTTGGTCCGGCGCTGGGTCAGTACGGCGTGAACATCATGGACTTCTGCAAGCAGTTCAACGCCCAGACCCAGAAGCAGGCGGGCACCCTCACCCCGGTGGAGATCACGGTCTATGCGGACCGCTCCTTTTCATTCATTACGAAGACCCCCCCGGCTTCCTTCCTGATCCTGAAGGCGGCGGGGATCGACAAGGCCGCGTCCAATTCCCTGGAAGAGACCGCGGCCACACTCTCGGTGGACCAGGTCCGGGAGATCGCCCAGGCCAAGATGCCGGACCTGAACACCCAGGATGTAGTTGCGGCCATGCGGATGGTCGCTGGGACCGCCCGGTCCATGGGGATCAACGTGGACGGCGAACTTTCGGCCTGACCCAGCGGGGAAGCAGAAATGGCAAAACGCGGTAGAAAATACACGGAAGCGCGCGGATCCTTCGACCGGGTCACCCGGCACTCTCCGACCGACGCCCTCGGACAGGTCAAGGAGATGGCCTATGCCAGGTTCGACGAGAGCATCGAAGTCGCGACCCACCTCGGAGTCGACCCGCGCAGGGCGGATCAGATCGTGCGCGGCACCGTCGTCCTGCCCCACGGCACCGGGAAGACGGTGCGGGTCCTGGCCATCTGCCAGGGAGAAAAGGCCGACGAGGCCCGCGAGGCCGGAGCCGAGTTCGTCGGCGCCGAATACGTGGACAGGATCAAGGAGGGCTGGCTCGACTTCGACGTTTGCGTGGCGACCCCGGACATGATGCGCATGGTCGGTCCGCTCGGTCGGATCCTCGGTCCCCGCGGGCTCATGCCGACTCCCAAGGCGGGAACGGTGACGCCCCACGTCGGGCGCGCCATCGGCGAGATCAAGGCGGGAAAGATCGAGTATCGGGTGGACAAGACAGGCAATCTGCACGCGCCGATCGGACGGGTCTCCTTCGAGGTGGAGAGTCTCGAGGAGAACCTTCACGCCTTCATGTCCGCGGTACTGCGGGCCAAGCCGTCCGCGGCCAAGGGGACCTACGTGAAGAGCGTGACGGTAGCGAGCACGATGGGGCCGGGCGTCCCGGTGGATCCCAACAGCTTTTCGCGGAGCGTGTAAACCATGACAAGGGAAGAGAAGCAGGCCTTCGTCACCAAGATGCGGGATCGGCTGGAGAATTCACCGGCGGTATACCTTGCCGATTTCACCGGCCTCGACGTCAAGGCCATGACGTCGCTGCGCCGCGAGCTCAGGAACGCGAACAGCGAATTCCTGGTCGTGAAGAACCGTCTGCTTCGCCGGGCGATGGCCGAAACCGACATGCCCGACATCTCCACCTACCTGACCGGACCGACGGGAATCGTCTTCGGAGACGACACCGTGGTCGGGGCCGCCAGGGTCGTGGTGGAGTTCGCGAAGGAGAACGACGACAAGCCGGCCTTCAAGGTGGGCGTCCTGGACAACTCGGTCCTGGGGCCCGAAGAGATCGCCCAGGTCTCCAGCCTGCCCTCGCGGGAGGAACTCCTCTCGCAGGTCGCGGGGGTGCTTGGCGGTCCGATGTCGTCTCTCGTAGCCGTCCTTGACGGGAAGACCCGGGAGATGGCCGGCCTGATCGAGGCGCTGCGCGAACAGGTGGAATCGCAGGCTGGCGGCAACTGAACCATATACCCGGACCGGAGAGCCGGGTGAACCCAAGGAGGAAGTCATAAAATGGCTGTGAATCAACAGGAACTGCTCGACACCTTCGGCAACATGACCGTGATCGAACTCTCGGAGTTTGTCGATGCCTTCAAGGAGCGGTTCAACGTCACTGCGGCCGCCGCACCGGTCGCGGTGGCGGCGGGTCCCGGCGACGGGGCTGCCGAGGCCGCGGAGGAGCAGGACGAATTCGACGTGATCCTCGAGTCCTTCGGGGCCAAGAAGATCCAGGTCATCAAGGTGGTGAGAGAGGTCACCAGCCTGGGCCTCAAGGAGGCCAAGGCGCTCGTCGACGGGGCCCCGAGCCCGGTCCGCGAGGCGGCCACCAAGGAGGAGGCAGAGGAGATCAAGAGCAAGCTCGAGGCCGTCGGCGCTACGATCAACCTCAAATAGGTGCGCTCCTTCGAGTTTGCCGACGGCCTTCCGGCGGCGGCTCCGGCAGAATGCTGTAGCCGGAGCGGGGCGAATCACCAGGCTGCGATGCGGCCGGGGGATTCGTGTATCTCTGTGCGCGGGCTCCGTGCATGCCTGCTCCAGGCATCGATGTACCCAACAATGACAGGGGAGTGGTCCATTGGCTAATCCAAACGGCACCCATCCGGGTCCTCGTCCGGTCGTGAGCTTCGGCAAGCTCCGGTCGAGCATGTCCATGCCCAACCTTCTGGACGTCCAGATCCGTTCGTTCGGCAAATTGATCGAGACCGATGTCGATCAGGACCAGATGTGGCACTTCGGGCTGGATCGCGTTTTCCGCGAGATCTTCCCCGTTTCCGATGTAAACGAGGAACTGACGCTGGAGTATGTGTCGTCTTCGCTCGGCGAGCCCAAGTACAGCGTGGAAGAGTGCATCGAACGCGACATGACCTTTTCCGCACCGCTCAAGGCGGTCCTGCGGCTGGTCGTGTGGGAGAAGGTCGGCAGGAAGGAGAAGCGGCCAGGCGACATCATCGAGAAGGAGGTCTATCTCGGTGACCTGCCGCTCCTCACCGGACTTGGGACCTTCATCATCAACGGCGCCGAGCGGGTCGTGGTCAGCCAGCTGCACCGTTCCCCGGGCGTCGTCTTCGAGGAGGACATCCACCCCAACGGCACCAAGCTGTGCAAGGCGCGGATCATTCCCTTCCGCGGCTCGTGGGTCGAGTTCACCATCGACATCAACGACATCTGCTACGTCCACATCGACAAGAAGAAGAAGTTCCCCGCCACCGCGCTGCTGCGGGCCTTCGGGTACGGCTCCGACGCGGACATCTATCGTCTCTTCTTCGAGAGGCAGGAGATTCCGGTTCCGGCCGAGGACGAGGATGGGCGCGACCTGCTGGGAGCCGTTCTGGCCGATGACATCGTGGACCGGGAGACGGGCGAAGTGCTGATAGAGCACGGCACCGAACTCGCCACCGACGAACTGAAGCTGTTGCAGCGGGGCGGGTACGAGCAGATCACGCTGTACAAATCCCTGCGCAAGGGGCAGGGCGGCCGGCCCGGTGAGAGCCCCATCGTCAAGAACACGATCCGCAAGGACCCCACGGACAGCGAGGAAGAGGCGCTCAACGCGATCTATTCGCTGCTGCGTCCCGGCGAGGCGCCCAACATGGCGACCGCGCGCGCGGCGCTCGACAGGGTGTTCTTCGATCCCAAGCGCTACGACCTGGGGCGGGTGGGGCGCTACAAGATCAACCAGCGCCTCAAGCTCGACGTCGCGGCAAGCGAGACGGTGCTCACGCGCGAGGACTTCATCACGATCCTGCGCTACCTGATCGAGCTCAACGAGGGCCGCGGCCGGATCGACGACATCGATCACCTGGGGAATCGCCGTGTCCGCACCGTGGGCGAGCTCATCGCCAATCAGTTCTCGGTGGGCCTCTCGCGCATGGCCCGCCTGGTCAAGGAACGGATGACGATCAACACGGACCGCAAGAAGATCAACATCGACGATCTGGTGAATGCGCGAACCGTGTCGGCGGTGATCCAGGCGTTCTTCGGCTCGTCGCAGCTGAGTCAGTTCATGGACCAGACCAATCCGCTGGCCGAACTGACCCACAAGCGGCGGCTGTCGGCGCTCGGGCCCGGTGGGCTGACCCGCGAGCGTGCCGGCTTCGAGGTGCGTGACGTGCACTACTCCCACTACGGGCGCATGTGTCCCATCGAGACCCCCGAGGGTCCCAACATCGGGCTCATCACGTCGCTGACGACCTATTCCCGGATCAACGACCTGGGCTTCGTCGAAACACCCTACCGCAAAGTGGTCGAGGGACGCGTCACCGAGGACATCGCCTGGCTGTCGGCGAACGAGGAGCAGGAGGCGTCGATCGCACAGGCCAACGCCCCGCTCCTGGCCGATGGCCGGTTCCGCAACGAGTACGTGCTTTGCCGGCGCCGGGGGGACTTTCCGCTCCTTCGTCCCGACGAGATCGACTATATCGACGTCGCGCCGGACCAGCTGGTATCGGTCGCCGCGGCGATGATCCCGTTCCTCGAGCACGACGATGCGAACCGGGCCCTCATGGGGTCCAACATGCAGCGGCAGGCTGTTCCCCTGCTGTATACCGACGCACCGCTTGTGGGTACGGGCCTCGAAGAAAAAGTGGCACGGGATTCGGGTGCGGTCAGGACTGCCAGGCGGGACGGCAAGGTCGCGCGGGTCACGGCCGATGAGATCGTTGTGGACACGGGAAGGGACGGGACCGACGATACGCGCCCCCTGGCCAAGCTCGCCCAGTTCGACCGCTACAGGCTGAAGAAGTTCTGGCGCACGAATCAGGATACGGCGATCAATCAGCGGCCGCTGGTGAAGTCCGGGCAGCGCATCAGCGAGGGCGACATCGTGGCCGACGGGCCGTCCACGGATCACGGCGAGCTGGCGCTCGGACGCAATGTGCGCGTCGCCTTCATGCCCTGGTACGGCTACAACTTCGAGGACGCGATCGTGCTGTCGGAGCGCCTGGTCCGCGACGACCTCTTCACCTCGATTCACATCCAGGAACTGGAGCTCCATGTTCGGGATACCAAGCGCGGGATGGAGGAAATCACCCGCGAGATTCCCAACGTGGCCGAGGAGAGCCTCCTCGATCTGGACGAGAGGGGCATCGTCCGCATCGGCGCGCAGGTCAAGAGCGGCGACATCCTGTGCGGGAAGATCACGCCGAAGGGCGAAACCGAGCTGTCCCCCGAGGAGAAACTTCTGACCGCGATCTTCGGCGAAAAGGCCAAGGACGTGAAGGACTCTTCTCTGCGGGTGTCGCCCGGGATGGTCGGAACGGTGATCGACGTCAAGATCTTCTCGCGCCGGATCGACGACCCGCTTCTCGAGCGCGAGCACGGAGCGCGGATCGGCGAACTCCGGCAGCGGGAGCGCGAAGAGATTCAACGCGTCAGCGAGGCGCGCGACGAGGAGCTCCTCGGCAGACTCCGAAACCAGGTGATCGCGCTCTGTCTCAAGAAGGGAACCGTCGAGCCCTACTACGAAGAGGGCACCAGGCTGACCAAAAAGCGCCTCGAGAAGATGTCTCTCAAGGAGGTGGACCTGGTCCAGCTCAAGGTCCAGAACCAGGAGACCAACGAGGAACTGGGCCGGATCATCGACGAGGCGAGGGATCGAATCCAGCACGAGCGCGATCGTACCGAAGAGCAGATCGACAAGGTGTTCCAGCCCGACGAACTGCCTCCGGGCGTGGTTCAGCTGGTGAAGGTGTGCATCGCCGAGAAGCGCAAGATCTCGGTTGGCGACAAGATGGCGGGCCGGCACGGGAACAAGGGCATCATCGCCAGGATCGCACCCGAGGAGGACATGCCCTACCTGCCCGACGGCGCGCCGGTCGACATCGTCCTGAATCCCCTGGGCGTGCCCTCGCGCATGAACGTGGGACAGGTACTCGAGACACATCTGGGGTGGGCGGCATCGAATCTGGGCTTCGGGGCCAAGACTCCCGTCTTCCACGGCGCCTCCGAGGAAGAAATCGCGCTGTTGCTGAGGCTGGCCGGAGCGAAATGGGCCGGAGAACATCTCGCCCAGGAAGTGCCCTGGCCGTTCGACCCCGATCACTACCAGGAATTCCTGGAGATGGCGCGGTCGCACGACGAGAACGGGGTCCAGTCGGTGCGCACCGCCGGCAACGGCAACGGTGCCGACGGCGGTCCGGGCGGGGTGGTCTCGATCGGCAGGAGCCTTGACGACTATGTTGCGGCTTCAAAGGGAGCCCCGTCGGCGGAACTCTTCGCGAAGCTCCGCGAATTCCTGATCGCCGCCGGCAAGCGCGTGTCTGCGGACCGGCGCGAGGCCGTGAAAGAGGCCCTCCCGGCCATTGCCGCGTTGTCGCGGAAGCGGGTCGCGGGTCCGGGGCTGGAAGCCGCGCTGCAGGAGTTGCTCGCAGCCGCCGAGATCCTCCCGAACGGGAAGGTGTGGCTGAGGGACGGACGCAGCGGAGAGCGCTTCAAGTTCCCGATCACCGTCGGCGTGATCTACATGCTCAAGCTGTCACACCTGGTCGACGACAAGATCCACGCGAGGAGCATCGGCCCCTATTCGCTGGTCACCCAGCAGCCGCTGGCCGGCAAGGCGCAGTTCGGCGGACAGCGGTTCGGTGAGATGGAGGTGTGGGCGCTCGAAGCCTACGGCGCCGCGCATACGCTCCAGGAGATCCTGACCGTCAAGTCGGATGACGTGACCGGCCGCTCGAAGGTCTACGAGGCGGTAGTCAAGGGCGACAACCTCCCGATGCCGGGAATCCCCGAGTCGTTCAATGTCCTGGTGAAGGAACTCCAGGCGCTTGGACTCACGGTGGAACTCGGCGAGGAACAGTAAGAGAGGACAAAGGACGAAACATGATCGACTTTCCCCACCGCGCGAAAGAAGCCCGGTCGACGGATTTCGACTTTATCCGGATCAGGATCGCCTCCCCGGAGGACATTCGCGAGTGGTCGCACGGCGAGGTTACCAAGCCGGAGACCATCAACTACCGCTCGTTCAAGCCCGAGCCGATGGGGCTCTTCTGCCAGCGCATCTTCGGGCCCGTGAAGGACTGGGAGTGCGCATGCGGCAAGTACAAGCGCATTCGCTTCCGCGGCATCGTGTGTGATCGCTGCGGCGTCGAGGTCACGCTGTCGAAGGTCCGCCGGGAGCGAATGGGCCACATCGAGCTGGCCGTGCCGGTCTGCCACATCTGGTTCTTCAAGACGCTGCCCAGCCAGCTGGGCTATCTCCTGGGAATGACCCTCAAGGACCTCGAGCAGGTCATCTACTACGCGGCCTACGTCGTTACGGACCCCGGGAACCAGGATGTCGAGTTCCTCGATCTGCTCGACGAGGACGAGTACTACGACCTGCGGGTGAAGGCCCGCGAGGAAGGCGACAATACGTTCAAGGCGGAGATCGGAGCCGAGGCCGCACGCACGCTGCTGAAGCGGCTGGACTCGCCCGAGGTACCGATCAACGACCAGAACCGCGACGGCAAGGGGCTCGATCGCCTGTCCGTCTGGCTGCGCCACGAGATCGCGACCGAGACCTCGCAGCACCGCAAGAAGAAGAAACTCCGCCGCCTCAAGGTCGTCGACGCGCTGCGCAATTCCGGAGACACTCCCGACAAGCGCAACAAGCCCGAATGGATGGTCCTGGACGTCATCCCCGTGATCCCGCCGGACCTGCGTCCCCTGGTGCCGCTCGATGGCGGGCGGTTCGCGACATCCGACCTGAACGACCTCTACCGGCGCGTCATCAACCGCAACAACCGGCTCAAGAAGCTGATCGAGATGCGCGCGCCCGAAGTCATCCTGCGAAACGAAAAGCGGATGCTGCAGGAGTCGGTCGACGCGCTCTTCGACAACGGACGCCGCTCGAAGGCGATCCGGGGGCGCGGGAAGCGCCCGCTGAAGTCGCTATCCGACATGCTGAAGGGGAAGCAGGGCCGTTTCCGGCAGAACCTCCTCGGCAAGCGCGTGGACTATTCCGGCCGCTCGGTCATCGTGGTCGGTCCGGAGCTCAAACTGCACCAGTGCGGGCTGCCGAAGGCGATGGCCGTGGAGCTGTTCAAGCCCTTCATCATCCACGAACTGGAGAAGCGCGGTGAAGCGGAGACGGTGAAGCGGGCGAAGAAGATCGTCGAGCAGGACGATCCGAAGGTCTACGAGGTGCTCGAGGACATCATCCGGGACCACCCGGTTCTCCTCAACCGGGCGCCGACGCTGCACCGCATCGGGATCCAGGCATTCGAGCCCGTGCTGGTCGAGGGCAAGGCGATCCGGATTCACCCCCTGGTCTGTACGGCCTTCAACGCCGACTTCGATGGAGACCAGATGGCGGTGCACCTGCCGCTCTCCTACGAGGCGCAGCTCGAGGCTCGCGTGCTGATGCTGTCCAGCAGCAACGTGCTCCTGCCGTCGAACGGCCGGCCGGTGGCGTCACCCAGCCAGGACATGGTGATCGGAGCCTACTACCTGACCAAGCCTCCGTTGGAGGTGGCGAAGTACGAACCCGTCGCCAACAGCACCAAGGTCGCGGAAGCACGGCGCGCCGAGGCGAACGCGCGGCTCGACGAACTGTACGCGGGAGCGCCCCGTTTTTCGCGTTACGGAGAGGTGGAGATGGCGCTGTCGCACGGCCACGTCGAATTCTCGACTCCGTGCTGGTATTGGGTGCCGGGCTCAACCGCAAGCGGCGACGGGCCCGCCGGCGACGCTCGCTGGGAGCGCACCACTGTCGGCCGCGTACTCTTCAACTCGATCATCCCCGACCGGATCGGCTTCCTGAACAGGACGTTCGGAAAGAAGCAGCTCGGCGACCTCGTCTTCCAGTGCTTCACGGAAGCCGGGCTGTCGACTACGACCGAGTTCCTCGACAACCTCAAGGACTTCGGATTCCGCTACGCGACGCTCGGCGGCGTGTCTGTTGGAATCGACGACCTCGAGGTGCCCCCGGAGAAGGGCGAGCTGCTGGGCGAGGCCACGGAGCAGGTTACCCGGTTCCAGAACGCCTACGAGTCCGGGTTCATCTCGAACGGCGAGCGCTACAACAAGATCATCGACACCTGGACCCACGCCAACAACGACGTGGCCGATGCGATGGTGCAACACCTGGAGCGGTCCAAGGGCGGCTTCAATCCGGTGTACATGATGATGACTTCGGGCGCGCGCGGGAACCGCGACCAGATGCGTCAGCTCGCCGGGATGCGCGGCCTCATGGCCAAGCCACAGAAGAAGCTGACGGGCGGTATCGGCGAGATCATCGAGAGTCCTATCAGGTCCAACTTCCGCGAGGGACTGAGCGTGGTGGAGTACTTCATCTCCACCCACGGCGCGCGCAAGGGGCTGGCGGACACGGCGCTCAAGACGGCCGACGCCGGATACCTGACGCGCCGCCTCGTGGACGTGGCCCAGGACGTGACCATCTCGGAGGACGACTGCCACACGATTCAGGGCCTCGAGATGAGCGCGCTCAAGGAGGGCGAGGACATCGTCGAGCCGCTTGCCGACAGGATCGTGGGGAACGCGGCGCTCGAGAGCGTCTACGATCCGATCGACGGCGACCTGATCCTCACCGCCAACGAACTCATCAGTGAAGAGGCGGCCGCGGCGGTCGAAGACGCGGGCATCCAGTCCGTAAAGATCCGCTCGGTCCTCACCTGCGAGACCAAGCGGGGGATCTGCCGCATGTGTTACGGTCGCAACCTTGCCACGATGGGCTCGGTGGACATCGGCGAGGCAGTGGGGATCATCGCGGCGCAGTCGATCGGGGAACCGGGCACGCAGCTCACCCTGAGAACGTTCCACATCGGCGGTACGGCGGCGCGCATCGCGGCCCAGAACCAGCGCAAGTCGAAGATCTCCGGCGTGGTTGCGCTCGACCGTGTAACGACCGTGACGGATCGGGAGGAAAACCGCGTTGTGACGTCCCGCGAGGGCAAGATCGTCATTCAGACCCGGGAGGGGCAGGTTCGCAGCAAGCTCTCGGTCCCCTACGGGGCGACGATCCACGTCGAAGGCGGCACCCACATCAAGGCGGGGGACCTCCTGTTCAGCTGGGATCCCTATTCGGAGCCCATCGTGTCCGACGTGGACGGCTATCTGCGCTTTGTCGACCTCGTGGAGGAGCAGACCGTGCGCGAGGAGCTCGACGAATCGACCGGCCGCCGCCAGATGATGGTCATCGAGGACCGCGACAAGAAGCTGCACCCGACCATCCAGGTGCGGGCGGGCGAGGCCTCGTCGAGCGAGCTGCACAAGGAGTTCATCATTCCGGTGGGTGCCCAGCTGATGTGCTCGCACGGCGATGAGGTGCAGCCGGGTGACCGGATCGCCAAGATCAGTCGCGAGGTCTACAAGACCCGCGACATTACCGGCGGCCTCCCCCGGGTCGCGGAGCTATTCGAAGCGCGCAGCCCCAAGGATCCCGCCGTGATCACCGAGATCGACGGACTGGTGTCATTCGGTGACATCAAGCGCGGAAAGCGCCAGGTGTTCGTGACTCCCAAGACCGGCCAGCGTCGGACCTACGACGTGCCCGTCGGGAAGCACATGCGCGTCCATCAGGGCGACCAGGTTCGCGCGGGCGACCGCCTCTCCGAGGGCCCCGTGAATCCCCACGACATCCTTCGGATTCTGGGTCCGCGCGCCGTCCAGGAATACCTGCTCAATGAGATCCAGGAAGTCTACCGGCTCCAGGGAGTAACGATCAACGACAAGCACATCGGGGTGATCGTGCGCCAGATGCTGCAGAAGGTCCGGGTCGTCGATCCAGGCGGCACGGACCTGCTGGAAGGCGACCATGTGGACCGGATCGAGTTCCGCGAGATCAACGAACGCGCGCAGCAGGAAGGGAAGAAGCACGCCGTCCAGGAGCCGCTGCTGCTCGGGATCACGAAGGCGAGCCTGACCACCGATTCGTTCATCTCGGCGGCTTCCTTCCAGGAGACGACCCGGGTGCTGACCGACGCCGCGGTCCGCGGTGCCCGCGACGACCTCAAGGGTCTGAAGGAGAACATCATCATCGGACACCTGATTCCCGCCGGTACGGGGGTGCATCGCTGGCACAACGTGGAGTTCGTGGTCGAGCAGTCCTACTACGACGAAGAAATCCTGCCCCTCACCGCTCCGGACGAACTGCTGCCGGGGCTGAGCGAAGCCGTGGAGGAAGTGCCGGCCGAGTAGCTCCCGGGCGGCAAGCCCGCGGCGCGTATGCCGCCGCCTTCGGCAAGGTGATCCATCCGCGTTCGGACCGCTGTGGCAGGCGCTGCCAGGACGGGGGAGACCCGGGCGAACAGGCCCGGGTCTCCCCTCGTCGAATCGACGACCTGGATCGGGACCTTCTCGGCACAATCAACTGTTGACACGGATGTGTGGTTTCCCTACCTTTTCCAGGCTGTCCAGGAAGTGACCTGGAGGCTCAGCTCTCCGGGTGAATCGGCGCGCTTGATTGCCCAAGCGCGCTTTTGTTCGCCCCCTGTTGCTGCATCGCCCGACTACACGAAAACGACGAGGAAATAGCCCGGCTGTCATGCCTACGCTGAACCAACTGGTGCGGAAGGGCCGCGCGCGGCTCGCCAAGAAGAACAAGTCGCCCGCGCTCCAGAAGAACCCCCAGAAGCGGGGTGTCTGTACCCGTGTGTACACCACCACGCCCAAGAAGCCCAACTCGGCGCTGCGGAAGGTCGCTCGCGTGCGGCTTACCAACGGATACGAAGTCACGGCGTACATCGGCGGAGAGGGCCACAACCTCCAGGAGCACTCCATCGTGCTGATTCGCGGGGGCCGGGTGCGGGATCTGCCTGGCGTCCGGTACCATATCGTCCGGGGGACGCTGGATACCTCGGGTGTTTCCGACCGCCGGCAAGGGCGGTCAAAGTACGGAGCGAAGCGGCCCAGGTAGGCCGCATACGGAGACGCGTCAGATGAGCCGTCGTTCACGTGCAATTCGCCGAGTGATCCCGGAGGATCCGCGCTACGGGTCCGCCGTCGTCCAGAAGTTCATCAACGGACTGATGCTGGATGGCAAGAAGTCATTGGCCGAGACGATCTTCTACGACGCGATGGGCATCGTCGAGACCAGGGCCGGACAGCCCCCCATGAACGTCTTCCAGCAAGCGCTGACCAACTCGAAGCCGGCCCTGGAGGTCAAGAGCCGGCGCGTGGGCGGCGCAACCTACCAGGTCCCGATTGAAGTGAGACCCGAGCGCCGCCAGGCACTCGCGATCAAGTGGCTGATCCACTTCTCACGGAAGCGGACAGAACGCACCATGGCCCAGCGACTCGCCAACGAGGTCCTCGCGGCGAGCCGAGGAGAGGGCGCGACGGTAAAGAAGAAGGATGACACACATCGGATGGCCGAAGCCAACAAAGCCTTCGCGCACTACCGCTGGTAGGCCGTCCGCCCCGCCGCCGCCGGGCCCGCGGGTCCCGGGGGGCAGGGAGGAATCCCCGGCGGGAACGCTGTTTGACACGCGCGACGATACCTGAGTTGAAGAATAGATAATGTCCAGGAAAACACCGCTTCCCAAGCTTCGAAACATCGGCATCATGGCCCATATCGACGCCGGGAAGACTACGACTACCGAGCGCATCCTGTTCTATACGGGTCGCCTTCACCGCATGGGCGAAGTCCATGAGGGGGCGGCGACGATGGACTGGATGGAGCAGGAGCAGGAACGGGGAATCACGATCACCTCGGCGGCTACGACCGCCTACTGGCTGCGCAACGACTCGGAATACCGCATCAACATCATCGACACCCCCGGCCATGTCGACTTCACGGCCGAGGTCGAGCGATCGCTTCGCGTACTGGACGGGGCGGTCGCTGTTTTTTGTGCGGTAGGCGGCGTCGAGCCCCAGTCCGAAACCGTGTGGCGGCAGGCCGACCGATACGGCGTCCCCCGCATCGCTTTCGTCAACAAGATGGACCGGACGGGGGCCGACTTCGAGCACGTGATCACGATGATGCGCGAGCGCCTCGGGGCGAACGCGTTCGCAGTGCAGTACCCGCTCGGTGAAGCCGATCTGTTTACGGGCGTCATCGACATCGTCGCGATGAAGGCGTTCGTGTGGGACGACGAGCTCGGCGCGACCATCGTCGAGGTGGAGATTCCGGACTCGCTCCGCGAAAAGGCCGAAACCCTCCGCCACGAGTTGGTGGAGGCGGCGGTGGAGCACGACGACGAGCTGCTCGAGCGCTACCTGCTCGGCGAAGAGCTCACGGAGGACGACGTGCGGCAGGCGATCCGCGCGGCGACGACCACCGGCACGCTGTTCCCGGTCTTTTGCGGGTCCGCCTTCAAGAACAAGGGCGTTCAGCGACTCCTCGACGGCGTCATCGACTACCTGCCCTCGCCGCTGGACGTGCCCGCCATCGACGGGCGCCCCCCATACGGGGATGAACACCAGACGCGCGAGGCCTCGGACGACGCGCCGTTCTCGTCGCTCGCCTTCAAGATCATGACGGACCCGTTCGTCGGGAAACTGACGTATCTGCGCGTGTACTCCGGGTCGCTCCCCAGAGGGAGCCGCGTGTTGAACGCCACCCAGGACAAGCGGGAGCGCGCCGGCCGCCTGCTGCAGATGCACGCGAACAAGCGCGAAGAGCGGCAGGAGGTGTTCGCGGGCGACATCGTGGCCGTGATCGGCCTCAAGAACGTCCGTACCGGCGACACCATCTGCGCGCCCGATGCCCCGATCATCCTCGAGGCGATGAACTTCCCCGAGCCGGTGATCGCGGTCGCCATCGAGCCGAAGACGAAGGCGGACCAGGACAAGCTGGGCACGGGTCTCGGCAAGCTGGCCGAGGAAGACCCGACCTTCCGCGTGCACACCGACCCCGAGACCGGTCAGACGATCATCAGCGGCATGGGCGAACTCCATCTGGAGATCATCGTCGACAGACTGCGCCGCGAGTTCTCGGTGTCCGCCAACATCGGGCGCCCGCAGGTGGCCTACCGGGAGACCATCCGGGAAGCGGCGACGAACGTGCCGGGCCGATTCGTCCGGCAGACCGGCGGCCGCGGGCAGTACGGCCACGTCGTCGTCGACATCGAGCCGGGAGAGACAGGATCCGGCTTCGTCTTCGACGATCGGATCAAGGGCGGCACCGTTCCGCGGGAGTACATCCCCTCCGTGGAGCGCGGGCTGCGAGACGCGCTCAACGCCGGCGTCCTGGAAGGATATCCCGTGGTGGATGTCAAGGTCACCCTCATCGACGGTTCATACCACGACGTGGACTCGAGTGAAATGGCCTTCAGGATCGCTGGCAGCATGGCGCTCAAGGAAGGGCTCCGGAGGGCGAGTCCGGTGATCCTCGAACCCATCATGGACGTCGAGATCGTGACGCCGTCGGAGTATATGGGCGACCTGATCGGCGACCTTTCGGCCCGCCGCGGCAAGGTGGGGGGCATGACGGACAGGGGTGACGCCCAGGTCATCGGCGCGAGCGTGCCGCTGGGCGAGATGTTCGGATACTCCACGGCGCTGCGCTCCCTCAGCCAGGGACGCGCCGTGTACACCATGCAGTTCTCGCATTACGAAGAGGCGGCCCGCAGGAAGGCCGGAAAAAAAATCCTGGCGGGCGTCTGACGACCCTGCCGCAAACCAGCAAACCCGAACGAGGAAAGAATGGCGAAGGAGACCTTCGAGCGAACGAAGCCGCATGTGAACGTGGGGACGATCGGGCATGTGGATCACGGGAAGACGACGCTGACGGCGGCGATCACGCTGGCGCAGGCGAAGA
>JAJDTB010000063.1 GCA_022827345.1 Gemmatimonadota bacterium
GGCGCGCCGAGCACGACAAGTCGGGCTTCGAGCACGTCACGCCCGTCACTGGCGAGGCCTTGGACGCCTTGAAGGAGGCGCGAAGTTGGAATCCCTCGACCGGGGATGCCCCGATCCTGCCCGCTCCCCGGAGTCCGTCGGCCTGCATGGGAGCCGCTTTGGCGCACGGATGGTGGGACAGGGCCGAGAAGCTGGCGGGGCTGGAGCCGAAGCCCGGCAGGGGCTGGCACTCGCTACGCCGCAAGTTCGCCTCCGACCTGATGGACCAGCCGTTGAAGGTGCTCTGCCAACTCGGCGGCTGGAAGACGGCCAAGACGGTCCTCCGGTGCTATCAGAGGGCCGACGAGGGACAGCTTCGGAAGGCTCTGGAAGACCGCCGCCGGGCTCGCGGCTGAAATCGAGAACGGCGGGAGTCAATCAGCGGGAATCCGGGCTGTCGAACATGCAAACACCTTCACCGCAACAAGATGCGAAACTTCAACCACATGCCAGCCCGGCGCCTCGCCGGTCTCGGTGCTCGCGCGGCTTTATCCACGGACTCCTGGTCCCCGCCCTGCTCCTGTCGGCGGTCCTCGTCCCATCCTCCGCCGCCCAGGTCACCCCCGGGCAGGAAGCCGCCTACGAACGCTACCTCGACTTCGGCTCCCTCATCGAGGGCGGCCGCGTCACCCCCAACTGGATGCCCGACGGCAACACCTTCTGGTACGCCGAGGGCGGACCGCAGCACACCGTCATTCACCGGGTCGATCCGGCCACGGGCGTCATCGACGAGCTGTTCGACACGGCTCGCCTGCGTGCCGTGCTTACCGAGGCGCTGGGTCACGAGCCCGCGGGCCTGGGCGTGCCCTTCCGGCAGTTTTCCTTTGTAGGAGGTTCTACCGTTCAGTTCGCGGTGGAGGGGCAGACCCTTGTGCTCGACCTCGACACATACGAGTTGGAGAAGAGGCGGGCGCCGTCCTCGCTGGAACTCGTGTCGTACCTGGTGAGCGAAACCGAGCGGGTCACACCGAAGACGTTCGTGCGGGAAGTGTTTCAGGGGCTGGGGCCGCGACCGTACCCGGAGAGCCTGTCCCCGGACGGGCAGTGGTTCATCGGCCTCGGCAATCACAACCTGACGCTCCGCGCCACCGTCGATGGCCGGGTCGTCCCGCTCACCGAGGACGGCAACGAATACGAGCAGTGGGACGTCGAGACGACGCTGTGGAATCCATGGTCGCCCGACTCCCAGCGCCTGGTGGTCGCCAGGATCGGCTCGCACGGCATGCCCCGGATCCCGACCATCAAATGGCTGAAGCCGCTCGAAGAAGCCGAGTTCATACCAACCCTGCTCGCCGGCGGCGAACTCTACGACACTCGACTCCACTTACTCGACCTGCACACGCGCACACCGATGCCTGTGGAACAGGATACCACCGCGGACTACTACTACCGCGTGCTGACGTGGCTGCCGGACGGCTCGGAGGTCGTGTTCGCGCGGTACAGCCGCGTGATGGACCGTGTCGACATCCAGGCGGCGGATGCCCTGACCGGCGCGGTGCGGACGCTCGCGACGGAGACCTCGGCGACCTTCGTCACCCACCACCACGACACGGTGTGGGGCGCGCGGACGGGGTTCTGGCTGCTGCCCGACGCCTCCGGGTTCATTCTGGCGTCCGAGCGCGACGGATGGCGTCACCTGTATCTGTACGACATGGCCGGGAACATGGTCCGCCGGCTCACCGACGGCGAGTTCCCGGTCGAGGCGGTTGTGAGCGTGGACCAGGAGAACGGGTGGGTGTACTTCACGGCGCAGACCGATCCGGAGCGGCCGTACGACCTTCATCTGAACCGGGTGACCCTCGACGGCACCGACCGGACGCAGCTGACCGAGGGCAACGGGCGTCATGCCGTGGCCATGGCTCCGTCGCACGGCTACTTCGTCGACACCTATTCGTCGGTGGACACACCGCCCCGCTCGGTTCTGCGCCGCGCGGACGGGGAGCTCGTGCTGACGCTGTCGGAAGCGGACATCGGCCGGTTGGAAGAGGTGGGCTGGACGCCGCCGCGAGAGGTCGTGGTGAAGGCGGCGGACGGCGAAACCGACCTGTGGGTCACGATGTACCTGCCCCACGACTTCGATCCCGCGCGGCGGTACCCGGTGGTCGAGTACATCTACGGGGGGCCTCAGACCACGACCCGGCCGATGGATTTCGGCGGCGAGCCGTTCCCCGGCCTCGGAAGCGACTTCGCCCGGATCGGGAACTTCAACCGTGCCCTGGCTAACATGGGGTTCGTGGTCGTGATTGTGGACGCCCGCGGCACGCCGGGGCGTTCGAAGGCGTTCCACGACGTGATCGTGGGGAACTGGGGGAAGCCGGTCGTGGCCGACCACGCCGCCGCGATCCGCCAGCTGATCGAGCGGTTCGACTTCCTCGATGGCGACCGGGTGGGCATCGTGGGCGCGTCGTGGGGCGGGTACTATTCCACCCGCGCGATCCTCGAGGAGCCGGACCTCTACTAGGTCTGCATCAGCGAGGTGCCTGGGTACGACATGTACGCCTTCCACCTCTACGAGCCGTACCTGGGGATGCCACAGGAGAACCACGCGCACTACGAGGCGGGCAACGTCTTCCGGATGGCACCCGGCCTGCAGGGGAAGCTTCTGCTGATCGGCGGGATCAACGACACCGGCACACAGGCCGACCTCTTCCGGATGTCGGAGACCCTGGTGCGCTCCGGGATCCAGCACGACATGATGGTCTACGCCAACACCGGCCACGGCGCGTTCGGCCAGACCGGCGAATACAATATGCAGCTGAAGAGGGACTACTTCGTGAAGCACCTGTTGGGTGCCGATCCGGGCGTCGACCGCTGAGGTTCGTCGTGATGGGCAATTCCAACGGCGGGATGTTCGCGGTCGCGCTGGCCCACGCGATGCCGGACCGGGTGCTGGGCGCGATCCCCCTGAATCCGGCGACCCCCGTGTTCGACGATCCCGTGGCGTGGGAGCTCACGCCGATCTATCACGGGCTGGTGGAGCAGGATCCGGCCGTGATCGTGGCCGGCATGGGTGCCACGATGCGCCAGTTCACGGAGGATCCGGACGCAGCCCGGGCGAGTGACCCGTTCCAGCAGTTCCCCGAAGACACCGAGCCGGAGATCGTGACGATCTACTTTCAGGCCATCGAACTCACGCCGCCGGAGGTGCTTGAGGAGGAGGTGCGATTGATCCTGGACGAGGCCGGCTGGGGCTTCGACATCTTCGACGTGCAGCCGCGCGTCGAGTTCTTCACCGGCATGACCGAGGTCGGCACACCGTACAACAAGGTGTGGGCGGAGAAACTGCCCAACGCGGGACTCCACGAGACCACTGGTGGGCACGCGGGGCAGACGAGTCCGGCGACGCGCAAGCGTCTCATGCAGTGCGTGCTGGCGCTGACCGAGGGCCGGGCGTGCGAGGCGTCGGTGTCTTCCAGCGACTAGTTGCCAGTGCTGGCTATCTCGTACAGTTGCACGTACTCGACGCCCAAATCGTCCTTACACAAGCCCAGCACGTAATCGGTTCCGATCTCGAACGGCTCGAATCCGGCCGGCATCTCCACTGCGCCCAACGGTCGGCCGTCGCTGTCAAACACCGACCAGGGCGCGGTCGCCGAATCCAGATCGTCAAGGCTCGTCTCCTTGACCCACAATCGCCCGCCCTGCTGCAACAACAGCGTCTCGAAGGCAGGCAAAGTGTCTGGAAAGGGGATGTCGTCGTACAGCGCTCTTCGGCTCCGTGAGCGCTCGGTGCCGTCATCTTCCATGTCGCTTAGCCGACCGGCGACCCACTTCTCGCGCTGCCCTTCCGACACCGGACGACGCCCCTCCTCCCGGCGGATGATCCGAACGACGGAACCACTTGAATCCAGCATGCGGATCTCGAACCGCTCAGTGTTGCCAAACGCAACGATGCTGCCGTCCGTCGCGGTCTCGAAGGTCGGCAGAAAGGGATTCGCCACCCCTTGCACGCGAACACTCCCTTCCCCGGTCCTGTTGATCATTGCCCAGGTCTGCCGGCCACGTGCGGCAGCCAGAATCCCGGAAGATTCCCCCTGATCGAAGAAGTGTATGTTCGACATCGACTGCCTGTGCGTCCAACCATCCCGATCCGGTATCGTCTCCCCCTCCACGGTGGCGAGATAGCCCACGAACGTTCCGTCTCGCAGCCACCCGATCGGGTTGGCACGCCTCATGCCGGCAAGGGAATACAGGTCCGGGCTGACCGTTATGCTGATGCTTCCGGTCAGAGTTCGGTCATCGGGGTCGAAGGTGCTGACCCGTCCGGTCTGGCTGTCGTACGCCAGGATGCGGCCGTCCGAGGACACTCCGATGGAAGCAAGACGCCCGAATTCTCCCGGGCCGCCGCCTGTACCGCCAAACGAATGGAGAAACCGCCCGGCCGAATCAAAGAGCCTGATCTCTCCCGATCCCGAATTCGCGACCGCGATCCCACCATCCGGCATTCGAACGGCACCGGTAACCCGATACAGCGCCGTCGCATCGTCTTCGACGCTGCCAATCTGAACGGCTGGCGCACTAGGTACACGAGCATGCTCGAATTGCTGCAAAAGACTCTCCGAACCGTGCGTGACGATCGTGATCCCCGCGCTGTCCACGACCGTTACGGTGTCGGCCAGGCCACCGCCGCTTGAGCAGGAGACACCCGCCCATGCCACGAGGGTCATCGCGCGCTCAAGGCAACGTCTCATCACGGCCATCAAGGGGCCCGGAGTCGGGTAGTCACGGCGCGGGGAACGTCGAACTCGTCCAGCCGGCGCAGCAGCACCAGATCGCCGCGCGCGTCGAGCAGAGTGGCTTCACCATCCATTCTGGCTGTGAAAAGCAGTTCGTGCCGCTCGATGTCCCACACCCGCCACGTTACGCTGTCCTGATCGGGAAGACGGTGATCCCTGACCCAGAGCCGCTCGTCGAAGTCTGTCAGGAGGGCGTCGATTGCCGGGGCCACTTCGTTGATCGGCCAGTCCTTCAGATCCGGCTCGGACGCACCGGATTGATCGAACTCCACCGGTTCGAAAGGCGGACCGGCCCGTTGGGCGCATCGCGGCGGGCGGTTCCTCCGATGAACTGCCGTCCCCTGCGGCTCCACAGCCGCCGAGTGAAATCAACGGGGTAATCCCGATCGGGACAAATCGTTGTATATGCACACTAAATATATTAGTTAAGTATCAAACGTTCCGAGTCCCCCAGCGACACACAACTAATGTACCGGTTCCGGTTGTCTGGACAAGTGGACGGCTTAAACATCAGGCCGCCTTTCGGCTGAGCTTCTCGCGGGCACGGGCCGGGGTCATGTACCCGTGCCGCTGCAGAAGCCAGCCATTGTTGTAGCGCTCGATGAAGG
>JAJDTB010000036.1 GCA_022827345.1 Gemmatimonadota bacterium
CTACCGCGCGCTCGGAGCCGAGCACATCCGCCACCGCAGGACCGCCTCCCCGGTCGTGCTCCTGCGCCGCCTGCTGTCGCTCGAACACGTGATCGAGCATCCGAACCTGCCGTGGCTCCCGACCGAGGCCGAGAAGGTGGCGGCGTTCGACGCGCTCGGCATCGAGCGTGGGCTCCTGCCCGTCCGGGTGTACCGGGGCGCCGCCGGAACCACGCGCCGCTACTTCCACGTCAAGCTGCCCGTCGCGCTGGATGCGGAGCGCGCCGTGTTCGTCTACGCCGATCCCGGCCACGACACCGCGACCGCGCTCCGGTCGTGGGGCGACGCTCACCGGGGCCTCTGGCGGGCGCTCGGGGCTCTGGGCCGGTCCGTCGAGACGGTTGTGGTCGCCCGTTCGCTGCGCGAGACCAACCGGGCCAGGAAGGTGATGCGCTACTGGACCGAAGGATTCGGCCCCGCCGAGCCGGACCCCACGGTGGCCGAGGAGCTCGCCCGGATCGAACGCGCGATCCTCGAAGGCGCGGTCGAGATCCTCGATGAATACGGAGGGCTGCAAGCCGCGTTGCAGCGCAGCGTGGCGCTGGAGAAGGAGGCCCGGCGGCAGCCCCGGCGCGCCATGATCCACCGCGCCAGCGCTTGGCGGACGGTTCGCCTCCAAGGAGTGCGCTACCTGTGACCGGCCCAAGTCTTATGGCCGTACCTGAGCGCGCAATCGACACGGGGGTCCGATGCGCACTTTGGCCGTCCGGCGCTGCGCAGCGGCACGGCGGCAGAAGCCACCACCCCCCAACGTCTTGCGGCATCGCGGCCCACCCGGCGGGTGCCGTGCGGGCCGCTCTGGCCGTGGCGGTAGCGACCCCCCTCGCCAAGGGCTCGGTACGGGTTCGGGGCCAGGTGTGTTTGCGCACCCCTGCCCCCGATCCCTCGGGGTCGCTACCGCAGCATCAATCCCTACGGGAAGGTTGAACCACCGATGAAGCTCACTACGCTCGTCATCATCGGCGCGGCCGTCGGGGCCGCCGCGGGACGCGCCATCGGCGCGCCGTTCCCCGGCGTGGGCGACAACCCCTACCTCGACCTGATCGCCTACCACGATCCGGGCATCCACGCCGCGATCCGCGTGTGGTATCACGCAGCGCCCGCCATCGCCGTCATCCTCGCAGGAAACCTATGCCTCGCGGTCTGGAGGGTCTGGTTCCAGCCGCTCGTCCGCATCGTTCGCCGGGGCAAGCTGCCCAAGTGGCCCACCTCGCCGAGCGACGACGCGCCGTCGCTCGTCGTCGGGGAACTGCACCATCCGACCGTGCCGCGCGAGAGCGAGCGGCCGAACTGGCTCGTCATCCCCGAGAAGGGGCTCTACACGGGCGTGCTCGTCGTCGGGGCCGTCGGGACGGGCAAGACCACCGCCTGCATGTACCCATTCGCCCGGCAGCTTCTCCACTGGCAGGCAGACGATCCCAAGCGCCGCGCGGGCGCGCTCGTGCTCGAAGTCAAAGGGGACTTCTGCCGCCAGGTCCGAAGCATCCTCGAAGACACCGGGCGCGGCGTCGACTACCTCGAAATCGGGCTCGGCGGATCGCTCCAGTGGAACCCGCTCGACGATCCGCTGCTCGACTCCTACTCGCTCGCCTATGGCGTGGCATCCCTCATCAACCAACTCTTCGGCAAGTCTCGCGAACCGTTTTGGCAACAGGCGTACACGAACCTCGTGCGGTGGATCATCGAACTCCACCGGCTCCTGCCGGGGAGCTGGGTCACGCTCCGGGACATCTACCGTTGCACGGTGGACCCGGACCTGTTCGCCGAGAAGATCGCCGAAGCCAAGGCAATGGCCGACCGGGTGTGTCCGCAGCGCGCCGTCATCGCCAACGGCGACCTCGCCGAGCACAAGGAAGCGCTCGGAGGCTGGGGCTGGGAGCCGGTCCCCGGCACGGCCAGCGCGGCATGCCGACTCGATGAAGGTCTCCGGACCCGGCTCGCGGAACGCAAGATCGCATTCACGACCGAGAGGGACGGGAACGGCGCGGGCGGCGACTTCCGCGAACAGGTCGAGGCGGTCGAGCGTTGGTATCGAAAGGACTGGACGGCACTCGACGCCAAGCTCCGCACCTCGATCGTCGAGGGGATAAGCGTCTTCCTGTCGCTGTTCGACCAGCCCGAGGTGGCCGGGGTGTTCTGTCCGCCGCCGCCGGATGAGGACAAGACGCCGGATGAACCCGTGCCGGACCGGAACGAGGCCGCCGTCCCTCCCTTGCCGGGGCTCCGCCGCAGGCTCCCGCCGCTGGCGCAGCTGATCGACGATGGCAAGGTCCTCGCCCTGAACATGCCCGCCGGGGCGAACCCCGCGCTCGCCCGCGCCATCGGCGTGCTCCTCAAGAATGCGTGGATGCAGGCCCTGCTCCGTCGGCCCGCCGAGGCCGCGCGGCGTCCTGACGCCTACATGCGTCCCGCCGTGTTCATCTGCGACGAATACCAAGCGTTCGCGACCGTGGGCCAGGACGATCCTTCCGGCGACGAGAAGGCGTTCGCGCTCACGCGGCAGTGCCGCTGCATCCCCATCGTCGCCACGCAGTCGATCTCGTCGCTCCGCTCCGTGCTCCCCTCGGGCGAGGCGTGGCGCACGCTCGTCCAGACCCTCCGAACCCGGATCTTCCTGTCGCTGTCCGACGAGTCGTCGGCGCGGATCGCGTCCGAGATGTGCGGCACCGTCATGAAGACCCAGCCCTCCTACACGTTCACCGAGACCACGGGCAGGCCCGAGTTCTCGCTGCTCTCCGGGCGCGCCGGAGGCGGACGCGGCACCTTAGGCGCGAGCAAGTCATTCCGCCGGAGCCGGGAGCCCATGTTCACCCCCCGCGAGTTCTCGCTGCTCGCCAACTATCAGGCCATCTGCCTGCCCTACGACGGCGTCAAGTCGCTTCCGGCCCGGCGCGTCTATCTGAAGCCCCACTACCTGCCGAGGAGCAAGGGCTACTGGCGGCTCCGGAAGGAAGGCCGGATATGAAGCCGGGCCTGACCGGCGGGGTATCCGTCGAGGGCCTACCCGGCGCTTGGCGGAAGCGGGCCAAGGCGCTCCGCCGTTACGGCGGCGAGCGGCCAGCGGTTGCGCTGGAGGCTTGTGCGGCGGAGCTCGAAACCGCGCTCCGGGACAGGGACGAGACCACCCTGTCCCTGACGGAGGCGGCCAGGGAAAGCGGCTACACCGCCGACCATCTCGGACGCCTCGTTCGCGACGGCAGGATCCCGAACGCCGGACGGCCCGGCGCGCCCAGGATCGCCCGCGTCCACCTGCCGCGGAAGGCGACCGCCCCGGTCCCGGACGCTCCGGGACTGGCCGGGAAGCCCCGTTCACGCGAGATTGCAAATGCGCAGATCGTGCAGTCCATCATCCAGAAGGGAATCGAATGATGGCACGCACGAAACGAAGTCGGCGAGCATACAGCGCCGGCGAATGGGGCCGGAACCGGGTGAGGGTGTTCGCCGATCCCAAGACCGGCATGTACCAGATC
>JAJDTB010000003.1 GCA_022827345.1 Gemmatimonadota bacterium
TTGCCCCCTCTGACCCCCGGATGATCGTCGCCGCGGAGGACTGTGCGGGCGGGGGCGTCACCCCGCTTTCCCTTGACGGCGCATCCCGAAGGCTAGCCTATTCGGGAGGAAGTTGTCGGCATCCTACGACAATACCGCGTCGGCGCAACCCATCGGATCAGAACTGGGGGCGGGTCCATACCGTGAGCGACAGCGGAATCATCGGGCGAGCCTACGGGCGGAAGATACACGCCCGCGAAGTGGTCGCCATCGACGAAGCGGGGGACGGACTGTGTTGGGTCCGCCTGACCCGGTTCGGCGACGAATGGCTTCTGATCCGCTCCGATGCCCGCGACGTGTCGCGCGCGGTGCGGAAGCTCCGCCAGATTCCGGCGGGCGAGCAGTCGGATCGGTTCCCGGAGGTCGGGCCGTGAGCCTGCTCGCCTACCTAGCCCTCGGAGCGCTGGCCCTTGCCGTCATCTTCGGACTGTCCACCGACGTGCGGGCCGCCGCCCGCCGCCTGTTTTCCTCCCGCCGTCAGTAAGTCCGCGAACCTTCGCCACAGGTCGCGCTTCGGACCGTCGGTGGCCCGCTTGTGCGTCGGCCCGATCGGTCCAGGTCACAAGGGGTCCCTAAGTGTGCGAGGGGTTTTCGGGCTTGGGGGTCGCCGCCCACTCAACAAGGGCTGTCAGGCCGGATCGTGGTCCCGTGGGACTCAGCCTGATTCTATATCGTCTCTGGACCGTTCATCCAATAGCCGCTGGACTTTGATCTCCAGCGTTGCGACCCGCTCGTGTAACGTGCCACCGAACTTCACATATCTGCGGCCCCAACCCCAACCCAAGGCGATGGCCGCCAGCAGCATGAGCGCATGAGCAAACGAGAGGTCTTCCAAGAATGACAAGAGATCCTCCTCTGTGCTTCAACAGCTTGGGCCGGTCGGCTTGCCGTTGCCAGCGCAACGAAACCACACTACCCCTGACGGTCTGCATGCCCAGATGCTGGCCGCGTTCAATGTACGCCAAGAGCCCGTCGGGGGCGAAGCCCGCATGATAACATCCGGTGCTCCCCGCCGTCTTCATCCGGCGCCATCCGCGGGAGCCGCTCGACAACCCGTCCTGCCGTTCGTATCGTGGCGTCTCAGACAACTTCGGGACTCGGCCTGACCCGAGATCGCCGAGCACGACCAACCCCTTGGGTGAGCGAGTGCCTTGTTCTACCTCGAATACTACGACATCGAGGAGTACCTCTTCTCGAAGGTCCACGAACACTTTCATCAAGACGGTTACCTCTGCGCCTTCGATTTCTTCTCCATCGTCGGGTGGAAGTCCAATCGACCGAAGGGAATGATCCGCGAGGCCCTTCGTGAGAGGTGCCCGGACCTCGACCAGGCCGTCAAGTCGCTCACGGGCGACATTCACAAGGCCGCCGATCACGAGAATCGGCTCAAGATGCTGTTGGATATGCGAGGCATTGGTCTTCCGATGGCCACGGCCATCCTTACCGTCCTCTATCCAGATCACTTCACGGTCTACGATACCCGCGTCTGCAACCAGTTGGGTCGCTTCTCGAACCTTGGGAACCGCTCGATCGCAACGATTTGGGAAGGCTACGAGGAGTTCCGGCAGGCGGTCCGCGACGAAGCGGTTCGGAGAGGGGCTCCAGAAAGCCTCGGGCTTCGGGACATGGACCGATGGCTATGGTCGCTGGATGTGGTCGATCAGTTCAGGCGGGAGGGCTGTACCCCGCCATCGAGCACTGAGTCCCAGTTCCGGTGCACGCCAGCCCCGGCTCTCCGGCGCCAAGAAACCTCGGAGCGCGGCGCTCAGCGAGCACGTCGGAGACCATAGCATCCGGCTCCGGACGCGTCTCGGGGCGCGGACCATCTGAGGTGCCCTCCTTGTGGCGTGCGGAATGTCGTTGCGGGGGTCCGGGGGTATCCCCCGGGCGGATCGCATGAGGTCCAAATCACGGCAGAAGATCGTCTAACCATATACGGGACTGCACGATCTGCGCTTTCTGCCGTTGTGCTGAACCCTGCTGGACCGTGTCGCGAAAGCGGGAAAAGCATACCTGATTGGCGGGATTTCCCCCGGTCGTTTGGGATGGCATATCGGTATCCTTTCGCGGTGCTTCCAATCACTCAGAACGTGAAATCCAGTGCAAGTCTGATTCCGAGGTCGGGTTGTTGACCGGGCATTTGGCTACGCGAGCCTTCGAAGCCGAGTCTGAGTGTCTGGCCGACCTTGTAGCCGGCCCCGAGCGACCATGCCCGGTTCCCGCCGTGGGCGGACAGCCGGGTGTAGCTGTCGAGCGCGCCTCCGCCCTCGGGGTTCTTGAGCGCGTATCCGGCCTCGGCGTCGAGACGCCACTGTCCGTGGGCGCCAGCCGGCGTGTGCCGGAAGGCGTGGCCGTCCATGAGCCCGTGGACGCCGCTCCGGTCGTGGCCTTGGCTGGGGCTAATCGTGAAACGGAACCCTTCGCCCCGGGTGCCGGGATCGAACGCGAGCCGTAGCGCGGCGCCCCATTCGCGGTGCCGGTCGGAGCCGAGCGCGAGCCTTCCCCGGAGGTCGAGGTCGAGCCCGCGGCCCGCGTAGCCG
>JAJDTB010000072.1 GCA_022827345.1 Gemmatimonadota bacterium
GCGACCGACCTCATGGACCAGCCGCTGAAGGTGCTGTGCGAACTCGGCGGTTGGAAAACGGCCAAGACGGTCCTACGTTGCTATCAGCGAGCCGACGAGGGACAGCTTCGGAAGGCACTGGACGCCCGCCGCCGGGCGCACGGCTGAAGCCGCAAGTAGCGGGAACCATCCAGAGGGAATCAGACCCCGCCACGCATGCAACCACAACCACCACAACGAGATGCGAAACTGTCGGCCTCTGCCGGGCTGGCAAGGCGCTCTGAGAGGCGAATAGCACCGCTATTCGTCCGAAGAGCAACGCAGAGCGGAGCACCGAAGACGAGAATGTAAAGAAAACATGACATGTTGTAATGCAGACATGATAGTGTGGCTCGGGGAGCGTAGCGGTCCAGCGCGGATGCATCGGTGCTCGAATAGCCGAGAGATTTCCGGGACGGGACACCAGTCACCATGAACCGAATTCGGGGAAAGACCGCGCTCATCACCGGCGCCACCGCGGGAATCGGCGAGGCCTGCGCCCGCCAGCTGGCGGCCATGGGAGCACACCTGGTACTGGCGGCGCGCCGTCGCGAACGGCTGGCGGCCCTCGCCGCCGAACTGCGGAGCGAGCACGGCGAAGAGCCCCTGGTGCGCGAACTCGACGTGCGCGACCGCGCCGCCGTCAACGACTTTGCCGCCCGGCTCGACGAGCGGGGCGTGGCCATCGACATCCTCGTCAACAACGCGGGCCTGTCCCGCGGCCTGGACGACCTGCAGGACGGCAGTCACCAGGACTGGGACGAGATGATCGACACGAACATCAAGGGCCTCCTCAACGTCACCCGGGCGATCCTGCCGCGGATGATCGCGCGCGACTCCGGACACGTCGTCAACCTCGGCAGCATCGCAGGCCACATGGTGTACCCGAAGGGCAACGTCTACTGCGCCACGAAGTACGCGGTCAAGGCGCTCACCCAGGCCGCCAACATCGACCTGGTCGGCACCCGGGTCCGCATGTCCAGCGTCGACCCCGGGATGGTCGAGACCGAGTTCTCGCTGGTGCGCTTCCGCGGCGACGAGGACCGCGCCGGCACCGTCTACGCGGGGGTGCAGCCGCTCATCGCCGAGGACATCGCCGACAACATCTGCTACGTGCTCAACGCGCCGCCGCACGTCAATATCCAGCACATGGTCGTCATGCCGACGCAGCAGCGCTCGCCGTACGTGATCGCGCGCGAAGAGTGAGCAGGCGCTACGATTGAGCGAAGGAGCCGCACGATGTTTCCAATCGCAAGAGTGTTCTGCAGCGCGGCCCTGATCCTCCCGTCATCCGCGGGATCCGCGCCGCCGCCCGCCATGCCGCCGTCCGCCGCGCCGCCGGAATCCGTCTCCGAGGCGGCTGCCGCTGCCGCGGACGCCGCCCCGCCCTGGGGCTCCTTCGGCCACGAGATGGCCGCCCGCGCCGCCGCTGCCGCCATGCCGGACGACATCCCCGCCTTCTTCCGCGAGGCGGGCGACCAGCTCGTCTACCTCAACCCGGAACCGGACCGCTGGCGCATCCGCGACAGCGAAGAGATGGACCAGGCCTTCGCCTACGACCACTACATCGACCTGGAGAACGTCCCGTCCGGCGCGCTCGATGCCACGAACCGCTTCGACTTCCTGCGCCGGCTCTACGAAGCCGGAGTCCCCGTGCCCGAGCGCGACGTGGGGTTCCTGCCCTTCCGGATCACGGAGATCTACCAGCGTCTCGTGACCGCGTGGCGGCAGTGGCGCGCCGAGGAGGACCCCTTGCGGCGCGGCTGGATCGCCCAGCGCATCGTGAACGACGCCGGCATCCTCGGCCATTACGTCACCGACGCCTCGCAGCCGCACCACACGACCATCCACTTCAACGGGTGGGCGCTGGGCATCCCGAACCCGGAGCGCTACACCCGCGATCCCCGCTTCCACGCGCGCTTCGAGAGCCAATTCGTCGAGGCGCACGTCACATACGACGATGTCGCGCGATACCTCCACCCCGGGCCGCCCCCTCCCATGGCGGGGCCGGTGCGGGACGTGGTGCTGGCCCACATCGTCGAGGCGCACGATCTGGTCGAAATGCTGTACCGCCTGGATCGCGAAGTCGGGTTCGAGCCCGATCGGCCGGCCCACGAAACCGCCGTCGCTTTCGCCGCCTCGCGGATCGCCTCCGGGGCGAACATGCTGGCCGTGATGTGGTGGTCGGCGTGGCTGGAGAGCGCCCCGCCGGCGGACGGATCGGGCCCGTGAGCAGGGTGGCCGCGGTCGTAGTCGCGGCGGGGGCATCCGTCCGCATGGGCCGCAACAAGCTGCTCCTGACGCTTGACGGCGAGACCGTCGTGGGCCGCGCCGTGCGCACCGCCGCCGCCGCCGGCCTCGATCCGGTTGTGGTCGTCACGGGGCACGAGCACGAGGCCGTCGAGGCCGCTTTGCACGGTTTGCCCTGCAGAACTGTCTTTAACAGTGAGCATGCCCGCGGCCAGCACACCTCGGTCGGCGCCGGGGTTGCCGCGCTCGCTGGACACTCCGCTCCGCCCGAGGCCCGCTGCACCGCCGCCATCGTCATCCTGGCCGACATGCCCTTCGTCACCGCCGAAATGCTCCGCGCGGTGGCCGAACGACACGCCGCGACCGGCGCACCCGTGGTGGCCTCCCGCTACGGCGGCGAGATCATCGCCCCGCCGATCCTGTACCACCGCCGCCTCTTCGCCGAACTCACCCGCATGGACCGCCGCTGCGGCCGCCAGGTCGTGCAGCGCCACCGCGCCGATGCGGTCGAAGTGGATTGGCCGGAGGAGATGATGCGCGACCTCGACCGCCCATCCGACTATGCAAACGCCCGTTCGGAGCTGTCGGCGCGGCCACCGGCTGCGCAGGCGCCCGCCCCCCTCGCCGCGGCGGCGGAACCGGCGCATGGATAGCCATCTGCTCGGCCTCGCGTCGCGGCTGCTCGAGCGGCGGCGCTCCTACGCGCTGGCCACCGTCGTGCACCGCGAACGCCCCAGTTCGGCGAGCCCCGGCAACACCGCCGTCATCACGACCGACGGGGAGCTGCACGGCTGGATCGGCGGCAGCTGCACCCAGCCGGAGGTCGTGCGCCACGCCCTCGCCGCGCTGGCCGACGGACGGCCCCGCCTTCTCGGCTTCGGTGCGGCGCCCGGCGAACGCGACGATCTTGTTCCGGTACCCATGTCCTGCGGCAGCGAAGGGAAGGTGGAGGTGCACATCAATCCCGTGTTCCCGGTACCCCAAATGGTGGTGGTGGGCTCGTCGCCCATTGCGGAGGCGGTGGTCCGGCTCGGCAGGGCGATGGGCTATCTGGTCGCGAGCGCGCCGGCCGAGGGGGAGGACG
>JAJDTB010000016.1 GCA_022827345.1 Gemmatimonadota bacterium
GCGACCGACCTCATGGACCAGCCGCTGAAGGTGCTGTGCGAACTCGGCGGTTGGAAAACGGCCAAGACGGTCCTACGTTGCTATCAGCGAGCCGACGAGGGACAGCTTCGGAAGGCACTGGACGCCCGCCGCCGGGCGCACAGCTGAAGCCTCAAGTAGCGGGAACCATCCAGAGGGAATCAGACCCCGCCACGCATGCAACCACAACCACCACAACGAGATGCGATACTGTCGGCCTCTGCCGGGCTGGCAAGGCGCGACGAGAGGGGAATAGCAGCGCTATTCGCCCGAGGAGCAACGCAGAGCGAAGCGGTCCAGTCCGGATGCATCGCCGCTCGAATGCCGGGAGGATTCGTCCGCGGGCTGCCTAATCCTCCACCATGTAGCCGATTCCCCAGGCGCCCAATCCCAGGTGGGTGGCGATGACCGGCGTGATCGGCGAGACGAGGATATCCGCGCCGGGGTGACGTGCATGCAGCTTCGCCTTCAGAGGCTCGACGACCTCGGGCGCCCCCGCGTGAACGATGCCGAACCGCACCTTCTTCGCCCCACGCGGGATGTCGGCGAAGATCCCCTCCAGCAGCAGCTTTCGAACCCGTCGCGCGCCCCGGGTCTTCCCCAGCGCCCGGATCCGGCCGTCGGATCCCAGTGCCAGTACCGGCTTGAGGTCCAGAAGGCCGCCCAGCCAGCCGGCGAAGTTGCCGAGACGGCCCGATGCGATAAGGCGGTCCAGGTTGCGGACGGTAAAGGCAATGCCGGACTGGCCGCGCACCCGCTCCACTTCCGCGATGATCTCCTCGGGTGCCATCCCCGTCTCTCCCAACTCGGCCGCCTTGAGGGCCAGCAGCCCCACGAGGATCGAGGCCGCGCCGGAGTCGACCAGCCGGATGTCGAGATCGGGCACCAGGCCCGTCCCGTGTTCGGCCGACTTGAAGATCCCCGACAGCGACGCCGCCAGCAGCACTCCGATCACCACCTCCGAGTCGGCGGCGGCCCTCTCGAAGGCCTGGGCGAACTGTCCCGGCGGGGGCTGGGAGGTCGTGGGCAGCGGTCCTCCGCTCTTCAGCCGCTGCAGAAACCCTTCGGCCGTGATGTCGACCCTGTCCCTCAGCGTCGTTTCGCCGTCCACCATGAGCAGCGGCACCATGTGGATTCCGTGTGCCCTGACTACCGCGTCGGGCAGGTCGCACCCGGAGTCCACCAGGACCCCCACCGGGCGGCGCACCGTGTCCGCGCCCGCTCCCCGCGCAGCCTCGAACTGGGCGAACATGTCCTCCGCCTTGTGCGCGGTGACGGTGCCGAGCGTGGCGCAGTAGTCGATGGCCGCGGCCGGATGATCCGTGTGCAGGTGGACCTTGAGGATGTCCTCGCTGCGGATGACCAGCAGCTCCTCCGAGCCTTCGGACAGCTGGGCGCGAACGGTCTTCTCGTCGGGCAGGCCCGGCCCCTCCACGAGGATCTCGGTGCAGTACCGCCTGGTGCCTTCGCCGAGCGGGTGATCCATGGCGCCGATGGGAGACCAGTCGGGCCGGGTGGAGCCTTCGTCGCCGGCCGCGGTGTGTCCAACATCCGCGTCCTCGCCGTGCGTGATCAGACCCACCACTCCTTCGATCATGTGCACGAACCCCTTCGCGCCCGCGTCCACGACGCCGGCTTCGGCGAGAACGGGCAGCAGGTCGGGAGTTCGCTCCAGCGAGTCGTTCGCGGCTGCCAGGACATGCTCCATGAGAGTGGTGAAGTCGCCCGCCGCGGCGTCCTCCGCTCCCGCGTCAGGCACCTGTCCCGCGGCGGACGCCGAATCCCGCACGACCGTGAGAATCGTCCCCTCGACCGGGTTCTCCACGGCCCGGTCCAGCGACCGCGAGCCCGCGAGGAGCGCCTCGCCGAATTCAACCGACGACACCCGTGCGCGCCCCTCGAGTCCGTGGGCGAAGCCCAGGAGGAACTGCGACAGCATCATCCCGCAGTTGCCCCTCGCACCCAGCACCGCCGACCTGGCCACGGATGCCGCCTGGCGGCCTACCTCGCGTTCGCGCGAGCCGGAGAGGTCCGCCGCGATGGCATCGAGAGTCAAAGCCAGGTTGGTGCCCGTGTCGCCGTCGGGCACGGGAAAGACGTTGATGCGGTTGAGTTCAGCCTTGCCCTTCCGGCCGTGCGCGCACGCCGCCAGCAACGCGCGCCGCAGCCGCGGGCCGTCCACATATGCGATTCCACGCCTGTCGGACATCGCGCTCACGCTCTCTCACTCAGATGGCGGGCTCGCCCGCACAGGCCGCGGCAGCCGGCGCGCCCGCACAGGCCGCGGGTTCCGCGTCACGGGCCGCCTCTCCCACCCCCGTCGTCGCGTTGGAGCAGATCGCCCCGTTCGTGTAGCAGGTGTAGCAGGCGGATTCGGCGAGCGAAGCCGGGAGCGCGGCCGCTTCGGTCAGGGTATCGGCCAGGCGGGCGCTGGGGTAGTCCAGCAGAATCGGGCACGCGTATACCCCTGCGGCCGTGACGAGTCGGGCGCGGGTGCAGAGGAGCTGGTCGAGGTCGTAGCCGTGCATCATCTCGTGTGTGACGCGCTCGCAGTCCGTGTAGCCCCGGTTGCGGTCGGCTTCCGCGCCGATCAGCAGGGGCGGCAGGATCTTCAGGCGCGGCTCGGAGTACCCCACCTTCCCCAGCGCGTCGCGGAACGCCTGCAGCGTGCACGCCATCTCCTCGCAGGGCCAGCTCTGCATGGCCGTGATGATCGGCCGGAATCCCTCGGCCACCAGGTTGCCGACCCCCTCCATCGCTCGCTCGAAGGTCCCCTCGCCCCGGATCGGGTCGTTCGTCTCCGGCGAGTAGCCGTCCAGGCTGACCCGAAACTCCAGCGGATGCCGGCTGCGGTCCTGAATTGCCCGCAGTGCCTCGACGCGCCGCGGCGGAAAGAGGGTCGCATTGGTGAGGACCGTCGCCGGGCCGTACCGCAGCGTATCCTCGATGATGCTCTCCATTTCGTTGTTCATGAAGGGCTCGCCGCCGGTGAAGTAGTACTCCTTCACACCCATGCCGGCGGATTCCTCCAGCGCCGAGCGCACCTGCTCCCGCGTCATGAACCAGAAGGAGTGATTGTCAGGGGAGCAGGAGATGAAGCAGTGGCGGCAGCGCAGGTTGCACACCGTCCCGCTCACCTGGAACCAGAGCTGATCGAGAGCCGTGAGAGGGACTGTGGGAAACTGTGGAGCGATCATCGCGGCACCCCGAAGCGGCTGCGGTCGTTGGATGAACCCGGTTGCTGGCGGACTACAGCGGCTGCATCGGAAGGTTCCGGTTTGTTCAGGGCACGCTGTATGATGATGCTCCATATACTGGTGTTGGCCCCTGCCCTCTCGCCAGTACCGATTCCAACCTAACCCGGGAGAACCAGTGGGATTCGCCACGATCAACCCGGCCGACGGCACCGTGCTGCGTCGGTTTCCCTTCATGTCCCCCGAGGCGCTGGACGCGGCAGTTGGCGACGCCCGAAGCGCGCAGCGGGCCTGGTCCCGGCTCCCCGCCGAGGACCGCGCCGACCGCGTTGCCGCCTTGGCCGAGCAGTTCCGCTCACGCCGGCGCCACCTCGCCGAGGTCGTGACCATGGAGATGGGCAAGCCGCTCCGCGAGGCCGCCGCCGAGGTGGAGAAGTGCGCGCTCGGATGCGACTACTACAGCCGGCACGGTCCCTCCCACCTTCGAGACCAGGCGGTGGAGACCGAGGCCCACCGCAGCTACGTCACCTTTCAGCCGCTGGGCCTGGTGCTCGCGATCATGCCCTGGAACTTCCCGCTCTGGCAGGTCGTGCGCGCCTCCGTGCCTGCCCTGATCGCCGGCAACGGCATCCTCCTCAAACACGCCCCCAGCGTTCCCTGCTGCGCGCTCGAATTGGCCGCTCTCTTCAAGGCGGCCGGCTTCCCCGAAGGCATCTTCACCAATCTCTTCATCGACGTGCCTGCCGCGGGCGACCTTGTTCGCGACGCGCGGGTTCAGGCCGTCACCCTGACGGGGAGCACGCGGGCCGGACGCCAGGTCGCGGGAATCGCCGGGGCGCAGATCAAGACCTGCGTGCTGGAGCTGGGGGGGAGCGACCCGTACGTCGTGCTCGAGGACCCGGACCTCCCGCGCACCGTCGAGGCCTGCGTGACCGGCCGGCTGATCAACGCCGGCCAGAGCTGCATCGCCGCCAAGCGCATGATCGTGCACGAGGACGTCGCGGACGCCTTTACGGAAGCGGTGGTGCAGCGGATGGGTGGGGTGCGCGTGGGCGACCCGATGGCGGAGGCGACCGACGTGGGGCCCCTGGCGCGCAAGGACCTGCGCGACCATCTGGCGGACCAGGTCGCACGGAGCATCGACGCCGGGGCGCGCTGCCTGCTGGGGGGCAAGGTGCCGGACGCGCCGGGATGGTATTACCCCACCACCGTGCTGACCGATGTCCGCCCCGGGATGCCCGCCTACGACGAGGAGATGTTCGGTCCGGTGGCGTGCATCATCCGTGTGGATTCGGAGGAAGAGGCGATCCGGGTGGCGAACGACACCGCGTACGGGCTCGGCGCCGCCGTGTTCACGCAGGATCTGGAACGCGGCGAGCGGATCGCGCGCACCGGGATCGAGGCGGGGTCGTGCTTCGTCAACGACTTCGTGAAGTCGGACCCGCGCCTGCCCTTCGGCGGCGTCAAGTCGAGCGGCTTCGGGCGCGAGCTCTCCGACTACGGGACCCGCGAATTCGTGAACGTGAAGACCGTGCTGGTGGAGCGGTAGCCGGAGGGCCGACTTACCGCCTCAACACGCGGCCCGGCAGCGCGCCCGTCACCCCGCCATCCGCATAGACGACGGTCCCCGCCACCCACACCCGCTCGATCCCGGCCGCCGTCAGGTGAGGCTCGGAGGTGGTCGACCGGTCGATGACGGTGGCCGGGTCGAAGAGCACCAGGTCGGCGGGCGCTCCCGCGCGCAAAACGCCGAGGCCGGCCAGCCCCATGTGTGCGGCCGCGAGCCCGGTCATCTTGTGCATCGCCTCCTCGAGGCCGAGGCGGCCTTCCTCGCGCACGTACCGCCCCAGCACACGCGGGTAGGCCCCGAAACCGCGGGGGTGGGCGCCGCGCAGCCCCCCGTCCGACGAGACGTTGGTGTGCGGCCACGCCATCAGCGTCGCGATGTCGTCGAAGTTCATGCTCCGCGCCACGATGCTCTCGCCGCCGTCCTCCCCCGCCGCCTCCGCGGCCTCCGATTCGGCGATCAGGTCCAGGTAGGTCGTCACGGGGTCGGTGCCGCGCGCCGCCGAGATCTCCGCCAGCGTCATCCCCTCCAGGGTCGGGTCGGGCCCGAAGCGGCCGATGATCATCCCCTCGGGCGCGACCAGCTCTTCCAGGGCGTAGCGTGCGGCTTCCCGATCGGTAAAATCGCGATCCGGGAACAGCACCGTCATGGTCGACTGCCAGTATTCGTACGGGTAGACGTCGGCGGTGATGTCGAGGCCGGCGGCGCGCGCCTCGTCGAGCCGCGCCAGGATCTCGCCCGCCTGACCCCAGAGCCCCCGCGCGGCGAGCTTGAAGTGCGAGATCTGCACGGGGAGGCGGGCGCGCTCCGCGATCTCGATCGTCTCCTCGATCGCTGCGTGCAGGGCGCGGTCCTCGCTGCGCATGTGCGAGATGTAGCGGCCTCCGCCGGCCGCCACCGTCATCGCGAGCGCGACGACCTCGTCGGTCGACGAGTAGATGCCCGGATCGTATTCGAGGCCCGTCGAGAGACCCAGGACGCCGGCGGCGAGTTCGGCTTCCAGCAGCGCCTGCATGGCGGCCACCTCCTCGTCGGTCGCCTCGCGGCGGAAGTCGTCGCCCATCACCTGCCGCCGCAGCGTCCCGTGGCCCGCGTACGACGCCACGTTGACGGCCGCGGGCGTCGCCTCGAGCGCCGCGAAGAAGTCGGCGATCGGGTAGCGCGAGCCACCGTCCTGCCCCGCGACGATGGTGGTGATGCCCTGGCTGACCGCGGCCAGCGCCGTGAGTTCGCCGAGCAGGCCGCCGTCGTGGTGGCTGTGCGTGTCGATAAAGCCGGGCGCGAGGACGAGGCCGGCGGCGTCGTGGACCGGCTCGCCGTCTGTGGGAGTGAGGGCGTCGTCCCCGTCGTCGGCGGCCAAGGCCGCGATCGTCCCGTCGGCCACACGCAGGGAGCCGATGAAGCCGGGGCTCCCCGTGCCGTCCACGATCGTCGCGCCCTGGATCAGGAAGGACTCGGCGGGGGTGACGGTGTCGCCGCAGCCGGACAGCGAGGAAAGCCAGGCGACCGCCAGCAGGGCCGTGAGGACGCGCTGGCTCATCCTCCCGCGGCGGCGTTCCGAACGGTGAACCAGCTTGCCCGCCAGGGAGGCCGCGCGGGATTCGACGCTCTTGTCAACCATCAATATGTCGCCTTTACCTTACATATTGTAAACTGTTGTTTACACATGGATGCGCCAAACGCCGGTCTCGTCAGGCCCGATCCACCTTCGGCACGGCCTTCAACATTTCGGCGGCGACATCCTCCGGATCGCGCATGGCGGCCAGGTCCAGCTCGTAATCCGGCACCTCGCGCGGCTCCAGCTTGGCCTTGAACTCACGGATCTCGCGGCCCGACAGGCCCAGCCCGGCGAGGTCGGCGTTGGTGAGCTCGGCCCCGTCGCGCGCGGCCACCCCGTCGCCGTCCGCCGACACCAGGCGGGAGAGCGCTGCGATCTCGCCGCCGGTGAGCTTGTCGCCCATCACCTGATAGTCGATCCAGGCCTCGTAGCTCAGCGGCGCGACCCGCTTGACCATCCCCGCCATGACGCGGCCGAACTCCTGGATCTCCCACTGGGCGTGATCGTCGACCCGCAGCGTGAGGAAGTGGAGCAGGTTGTGGAGGTCGATCTTCCAGTACCACTGGGTGTAGGTCGACAGCGGCAGGTCGATGCGGGCCAGTTCGCGGGCCACGTTCTCGCCGACCAGCCAGCCGTAGTCGCCGGCAGCCCGGGTCCGCACGTCCTCCCAGCGGCGGATGGCCTCCCGGTAGAACTCGGGGCTGACCGAGCCGGGCGCGCGGCCCTGGTTGCTGGTGGCGCTCTGCAGCGAGAACTGGTCGTGTTCCGGGCTGTAGAAGAGGAGCGGCATGAGGCTGTAGCGACCGCTGTATTCGTTGACGGAGTTGTGGGTGACGATGCCGTTCGCGACGAAGTTGTGGTGCGGGCCCTCGACCTCGAGGTCGTAGGTTTCACGTTCGCCTGCGTATTCGAAGCGGGCGATGCGCACGAGCTTGGCCTGGTAGCTGACCCGGCCCCAATCCAGCCGCTCGGCCGCGCCATTCACATGCACGAAATAGTCACCGTGCCTCCAGACCGCGCGGCCGCCGGTCTCCCGAACCCCGGTTGCTCCCCGAAGCGTGTCCCAACCCCCGGCGAACAGAAACCGGTGATCGGCGGTCGCCTCGATCGACTTGCCGTCCTCCAGCACCATTCTGAAAACCGGCTTCACACCGTTTCGGTAAGCATCCACGATGCGGGCGTGCTGGAACGCCAGGGTGTCTTCGTTCACCTGCCGCAGCTTCATTTGCTTCACGCGGTCGCGGCGGGAGAACGGGTTGCCCTGCTTGTCCGGACGGGTCCTGTTTCGCGTAGGCTGGAAGCGTCGCCAGATCTCCTCGACAGGAAGCTTGTGCAGCTGGCGGCGGCGCCCTCTCGCTTCAGCACCAGGCAGGTCGAAATAAACCTCCGTGCCCTCGGCCAGGCAGGCCGTCCTGTGCCGCACCCACTGCCGCGCCACGAACATCGGCATGGCGCAGTGGAACTTGAACTCGACCATCTCGGACGGGGTCGTGTGGAGGTGGCGGCGCAGGTAGCGGATAAGCCCCCGGGTAGCCGAGACCTTGCGGGTCCCGTAGCCGTAGCTGACGCGGGCTGCGCGCTCCACTGAATCGTCGGTGCCCATGTAGTCGACGAGGGCGACGAAGCCGTGGTCGAGGACCGGGAAGTAGCCGCCCAGAATCTCTTCGGCGGCGGGGACGGTGGGGCGTCGGGTGGGGTGCGAGGTGGGTTCCATGGTGGAAGCTACGTTGCGCCCCACACCATCGGAAGGCAAGATCACGGAATCCACCCCTCCAGGGGAGCTCGAATGCTCGCATCGAAACCCAAACCGAGCGGCCCAATGCGTCAGGTTTTCACGCTGACGGCGACACTGGTCAGCGTGCTGGCGCTGTCGTCGTGCGGTCCTCGGGCCGAGCCGAACACCCCCCGCGGCATGGTCACCGGCACCACGGGCGCACAGGCCATCGAGGGCGGCGTCGAGATCCTCAAGGCCGGAGGCAGCGCCGCCGACGCCGCCATGTCGACCGCCCTCACCCAGATCTGCATGGCTGCGGGCTCCTGGGTCAGCTACGCCGGCCTCATGACGATGGTCTACTACGACGCCGAGAGCGGCGAGGTCCACAACATGAACGCGGCCTACAACACCGTCGCCGCCGAGACCGACCCACTGACCATCCCCGGGATCGACCTGACCGCCGGTTTCGGAGGCTTCGAGGCCGAGCCCAACGGCCGCACCGTCCTGGTCCCCGGCTTCATGAAGGACGTCGAAGCCGCGAACGAGCGCTTCGGCAAGCTGCCGTTCAGCGACCTGTTCACGTCGGCCATCGCGTGCGCCGAGGATGGCTTCGAGTATCAGGAAGGCAACGCGGGGCAGTATGCCTTCAGAGAACAAGTGTTGAGCCGTCTGCCCGAAACGAAGGCTGTCTTTACAAAAGCCGACGGATCACCCTACGAAGCGGGCGACATGTTCACCCAGCCCGCTCTGGCGGGAACACTGCGCCGGATCGCCGATCAGGGCACGGACTACATGTACAGGGGTCCGTGGGCCGAGAAACTCGTCGCGATGGTCGGCGACATCGGCGGCAGGATGACTGTCGAGGACCTCGCCAGCTATGAAGTCCTCTGGAGCGAGCCCGCGCGGGGCAGCTACCACGGCTACGACCTGTATGCGCACGGCAGCCCGGCCGAGGGCGGCATCGGCCTGATCGAGGCCATGAACCTCGCCGAGCTCGCCGGCGTCTCCGACCACGGCCACTACGGCGACTCGCCCGAGGCGCTCTTCTGGCTGACCCAGATCGCCAGGCCCGGCCTCACCTTCGCGATCGGCGGCAGGGAGGCTGCCGACGGGATCGCGGCGATGATCGGCGCGGACCTGACCCACGAGACGCGCGTCGAAAAGGAGACCTCGGCGAAGCTCTGGGGCGCCATCCAGGACGGGTCCTTCCCGGGCGTGGTCGTGCCGGAGGCGGGCGCCGCTCCGCACTCGGACGCCGTCGTCGCCATCGACCAGTGGGGCAACATGGCCGCGGTCGTGCACTCCATCAACACGGTGAGCTGGGGCACGACCGGCATCTTCGTGGACGGCATCTCGATCCCCGACTCCGGGATCTTCCAGCAGGGTATGATGGCCCAGATCGAGCCCGGCAGCCGCCTTCCCGACCCCACCAACCCCGGTCTGGTCCTCAGGGACGGCAAGCCGTTCATGGCCTTCAGCTCGATCGGTTCGGGGCTCCACCAGCGCACCATCGGCGGCCTGATCAGCGTGTTGGACTTCGGTCTCACCCCGGGTGAGGCGGTCGACAAGCCCGCGCTCGGCTCGTTCTCGTTCGGCGCACTCGCGGAAGACGCGTCCGGTCCCGCCGCGCAGGGGGTGGGCGTCGGCGACTATTCGCCCGATTTCATCGCCGAAGTCGAGGAGATGGGCCAGCCCATCGAGGAAGACGACGCAACGCGAGGCTACTGGATCGCGATCATGATCGACCCGGAGACCGGCGAACTGCACGGCGCGTCGATCCGGGGGCTTGCTCTCGGCGGCCGGGCGGTCGGGTATTGAGCGCTATGGGACCCTTGTGAACCGCTTCACAAGCGCTTCGCCTTCGCGGCCTTGCGCCTGGCGCTTTTTTCGAGCTCCCGCTTCCGCAGCCGAATCGCATCCGGGGTGATCTCGATCAGTTCGTCGTCGTCGATGAAGTCGAGCGCCTGTTCCAGCGTCATGCGGAGCGGAGGCTCCAGGCGAACGTTCTCGTCGGCCGCGGTGGTGCGCATGTTGGTGAGCTTCTTGGAGCGGCTCACGTTGACGTCCATGTCTCCCGGTCGGGCGCACTTGCCCACGATCATGCCGCCGTAGCAATCCAGCCCCGGCTCCACGAACATGACGCCCCGCTCCTGCAGCCCGAAGATGGCGAACGCTACCGCCTTTCCCGGCCGGTCCGCGACCATCGCGCCCCGCCCACGGCCACGGATCTCGCCCGCCCACGAGTCCCACCGGTCGAAGCGGTGGTGGAGGATGCCCTCGCCCTTCGTATCGGTGAGGAACTCGGTGCGGTAGCCGAAGAGCCCCCGCGCCGGGACGCTGAATTCGAGACGGGTCGTGCCGGAATCGCCCATCGGCTTCATGGAGATCAGTTCGCCGCGCCGCCGCGCCAGCTTGTCGATCACCGTCCCGGCGAGCTCCGAGGGGACTTCCGCCACGACCTCCTCATAGGGCTCCAGGCGCGCGCCGTCGCCGTTCGTTCGCGTAATCACCCGCGGACGCGAGACCTGGAACTCGTAGCCCTCGCGCCGCATCGTCTCCATCAGGATCGTGAGGTGCAGCTCGCCCCGCCCGCTCACCGCGAAGGTATCGGGACGTGCGGTGGGCTTGACGCGCAACGCCACGTTCCGCTCGAGTTCCCGGCCAAGACGGTCCCGCAGCTGACGGGTGGTCACGTACTTCCCCGCCCTGCCCGAAAAGGGAGAGTCGTTCACGACGAAGTCCACCGAGATCGTCGGCTCCTCGACCGTGATGCCGCGCAGGCGGTCGGGGTGGCGGGGGTTGGTGAGGGTGTCTCCGATCTCGACGCCATCGGTGCCCGCAAGACCGATGATGTCGCCCGCGTGAGCCTCCTCGATGTCGATCCGGTCGAGGCCGTTGAAGGTATAGAGGCCGGTGACGCGGGAAGCCGGTTGCGGGGGTGGATCGCCCGGGGAAGCCTCGGTCCGGGCGTCTGCCGAGGACTGGGGGTGAGGCCCGGCCGGCGGCGCCAACCGCAAAACCCGCTGGCCCACGCTCACCGCACCGCGCTCCACCCGCCCGATGGCGATCCGTCCCACGTACGACGAGTGGTCCAGCGTGGAGACCAGCATCTGGAACGGTCCGTCCGCGTCGACACGCGGCGCCGGAATGTGCGCGACCACCGCTTCGAAGAGCGGCGTGAGGTCCTCTCCGCGCACCCCGGGTTCCGCCGCGACCCATCCCTCCCGCCCCACCCCGTAGAGAAACGGCGCGTCGAGCTGCTCGTCGCCGGCCTCGAGGTCCATCAGCAACTCCAGCACCTCGTCGTGGACCTCTTCCGGGCGCGCGTCGGCGCGGTCCACCTTGTTGATCACGATCACCGGCGCCAGCCCGAGCGCCAGCGCCTTGCGCGTGACGAAGCGCGTCTGCGGCATCGGCCCCTCGGCGGCATCGACCAGCAGGAGCACGCCATCGACCATGCGCAGAATCCGCTCCACCTCGCCGCCGAAGTCCGCGTGGCCGGGCGTGTCGACGATGTTGATCTTGGTGCGTCCCCACTGCACCGCCGTGTTCTTGGCCAGGATCGTGATGCCGCGCTCGCGTTCCAACGGGTTCGAATCCAGCACCCTCTCCACCACCTCCTGCCCCGCCCGAAAGACCCCCGCCTGTCGGAACATCTGGTCCACGAGCGTCGTCTTGCCGTGATCCACGTGCGCGATGATCGCGATGTTGCGCAGCTGCATCAGTCCGTCGCCAGGCGTTCGCAGGGTCCGGTCACCGGCTCCCGCCGATGTCGATCCGCGTGAAGGTGTAGGTCCCGATCTGCTCATCCGAGAACGGACTCACGCCCCTGAGGCTCCTGATCGGCTGTTTGGGCGAAGAATCCGCGTTGGACGAGCGGTAGGACGAGCCGTCGTCGGTGCCGGAATCGTAGGGGTAGAGCACAACCGTCAGTTCGTCCATCCACTGTCCGAACTCGTTCTGCAGTGATTGGCCCGCGACCCCCACGAACCAGTCCGGACTGGGCGCGATCATCGTAACGAGCGTGATGAGTGGGTGATCGAGTGTGACGACAATCTCACTGGTCGTCGTGCTCGCGGGGCTGCCGATCCCTCGCCCGTTGATGACGGAGAGGGCGTTGTCCGGTATTGCGGCCCGGATCTCACGCGTCAGCAACCCTGTGCCGCCCGTCTCGGCCATCTGCTCGATTCCCGGCGACGCGATCGCACTGTCCGCCCAGAAACTCACGCTCTCGTTGTGGACCGCGCCGATCAGCGGCGAGAAATGGGCGCCGGACGGAAAGTCGGTGGGATGCGTCGTGGCGCTCCACGTCGCGTTGAAGGTGACGCGGTAGCGCGCGGTGTCGGACGCGGGCTCGATCTCGCCGACGGCGGCGTTGATGTCGGCGGTGACGCCATCGGCCACCGATGCGGTCAGGGTCTGGACGCCGGCCTCGCTCCCCAGCGTCCACGACGTCGCCGCCAGCCCCTCGGAATCGGTCACGGCCATGCCCGGATCGGCCTCGCCATGGCCCTCGGCGGCCGAAAACGTCACCGTGACTCCCTCGACCGGCGAGCCGCCCGCGTCTTCCACCCGCACGACGACCGACTCTGCGAGCGCGTGGCCCGGCACGCCCTCCTGGCCCCCACCCGACGCTACGGCAACGGCCGCCGGCATCTGCTGCACCATCACCGAGGCGGTACCGCTGATGCTCTCGTACGACGCCGTCAGGGTTCCCGAGCCGTTCGCGACCGCGGTGACCACGCCCGAGGCGACCGTGAACACGGCCGGATCGCTGCTCGACCAGGTCACCGTCCCCGGAAACGACACCCCGTTCTGGTCGGTGATCTGCGCCCTGAAGGTCGCGGTCTCACCCAGGGACGAAAGCGTCGCGGAAGACGGCGTGACGGCGATCGCAGTGGCGCGCGACGGCTCGATCCCGGCGAGGACCTCTTCGTCGACGCAGGCGGGAAGTGCAGCCAGGACGAGGGCCCACATCCAGCTCCGCGATCGCGCTCCGGGCCTGGCGGTTCCTGCCACCGAGGGTCGATTCGCTCGAAACTCAGAGTTTGCGTTCACTTCCGGCCTGCTTGAGGAGGGAGTTCGCCAAATGCCCGACAATAGAGGGTTCGCAGCACCTTGAGCGAACTTCTAGTCTCCGACTGTCGCCGAGGTAATACCGTGGTTTTCCCGGATAAGGTCCCGAGCAAACTCCGCGACCACCTCACGACATTCCTCTTCGGTCGCGGCCTCCACGAACAGCCCGTCGATGTTGGAGTCCACCATCCACCTCCCGGTTCCACGATCCCGGAATGGTCGGGCGTAGAATTGGTGACGAGTCATTTGGCGGGCTCCCGTCGATTCCTGGCGAGACGTTATCCTGTGCGAGAAGCGAGTACATTGTGAAACTAGCGAGAACAGCGATCCACGCCATCATCAAGGATATCATCTCCCCCATGCCCGCCCACACTACGAAGGCCCTCACCGGTTCCACCAAGTCTCTGACCGTCCTCGCCTCGCTGCTGGCGCTCGTGGCAGTCCTCGCCGCCCGGCCTCCCCAGGAGCCCGACCTCACCGGGTTCACCGAGGATCGCGCCGCCACGCAGCTCGCCTGCGAGGCCCGCTTCCTCGAACTGCCCCGCAGCGAGTCCTTCCGCGAGCATCTCCGCACCATCACCGCCAACCCCCACCCGGCAGGCTCGGCCGCCCAGGCCCGCGTCGGCGAGTATCTCGTGCGGGCGATGGAGAATGCCGGCCTCGAGGTCACCAACTACCCCTACGACGTCTACCTGCCCGAGCTGACCGACGATGTCGAGGTGCACATCGTCACCCCCGTGGCCATGCAACTCTCCAACCGCGAGCCCGAGCTGGCGGAGGACCGGTTCTCGGGGCACGAGGACCTGCTCAACGGCTGGAACGCATTTTCCGGCTCCGGCGACGTCACCGGCGAAGTCGTGTACGCGAACTACGGGCGGCGCGAGGACTACCGTGCGCTGGACTCGATGGGCATCTCCGTTGCGGACAAGGTCGTGATCGCCCGCTACGGGGGGAACTTCCGGGGTTACAAGGTCAAGTTCGCCGAGGAGCGCGGCGCGGCGGGGGTCGTCATGTTCAACGACCCGGGTTTCTCGGGCCTCGACGCCTACCCGGAAGGCCCGATGATGAACGGGCAGACGATCCAGCGCGGCTCCGTCCTCACCCTGCCCTGGACCGGCGACCCGCTCACCCCCTTCGTCCCCGCCCTGCCCGTTGACGGCGACACCCAGGTCGAGCGCCTCGACCCCTCCGAGGTACCGCTCCACACGATCCCCGTGCTGCCCATCGGCTACGAGGCGGCGAGCGAGATCCTGACGCGGATGACCGGCGCCGACGTTCCTCCCGGCTGGGATGCCTCGATGGAGCTGGACTACCGGCTGACCGGCGGCCCGGACCTCACCGTGCGCGTGCGCGTCAACCAGCCCAAGAAGCTCACGCGGGCCACGAACGTGGTCGGCACCGTGCGCGGCAGCGAGTTCCCGGACGAGTGGTTCATCCTGGGCGCGCACTACGACCCGTGGGGCTTCGGCGCGATCGACCCCAACGGCGGCACCGCCATGCTTCTCACCCTGGCCGAGGCGCTCGGCGAACTGGCCCGAGACGAGGACTGCCGTCCCCGCCGCTCGATCATGATCGCCCACTGGGATGCCGAGGAGTACGGCATCATCGGCTCGACGGAATGGGTCGAGCAGCTCCGCGAAGAGCTGGAGGCGAACGCCATCGCCTACATAAACGCGGACGGGGCCGTGTCGGGATCCAGCTTCGGCGGGTCCTCATCGCCGTCGCTCAAGGGGCAGATAATGGAGGCGACGAAAGCGGTCACCTACCCCGAGACCGGGGAACGCCTCTACGACTGGTGGATGGATCGCGCACCCGAAGGCGCGGCGGAGCCCTCGCTCGGCAATCTCGGCGGCGGCTCCGACCACGTCGGCTTCTACACCCACGCCGGCATCCCGTCCGCCGGGCTCTCGTCCGGCAACCCGGGCGGCGTCTACCACTCCAACTACGACAACTTCGCCTGGTACGAGCGCTTCGGCGACACGGAGTTCGTGTACGGCCCCATGATCGCCCGCACCGACGGGATCCTCGCGCTGCGCTTCGCCAACGCCGACGTGCTGCCGTACGACCCGGTCCGCTATGCGACCGACACGCGCACGCACGTCGAGACCCTGTACCGGGTCGCCGAGTCGCGCCGCCTGCAGGTCGACTTCTCGGCGCTGGTCGCGTCCACGCAGGAGTTGGAGGAGGCGGCCAATGCCCTGGTCGCTGCGCGCGACCGCTGGACATCTTCCGGCAACGTCGACCCGGCCGCGGCGGAGGCCGTGAACCGGGCACTCATCGGGCTCGAGAAGGCGTGGCTGAACGACCGCGGCCTGCAGGGACGTCCCTGGAGCCGCTCGATCTACGTCTCGCCCGATCCGTTCAGCGGGTACGCGTCATGGATGCTCCCGGGGCTGAGGTACGAGATCGAGACGGACGACCGTGCGGATCTGCCGGGATGGGAGCGTGTGTACGTAAACGCCGTGCGGGATCTCGCCGGGCGGATGCGGGCGGTGGCGGGGATGATGCGGTAGGAGGGACCGGCGAGTCACCCGGCGTGAGGATACACCAGTTCCACCACCCGGCGGGCGCTGTCGCGCGCGTGCACCGCGTCGGTTCGCGAGTAGAAGTCGGACGGGGTGAGGTCCTCGGCACCGTAGAATGCGAGTTCGCGATCCCGGCGAAGCTGCCGGGAAGTCTCGGCCAGCCAGCCGACATCGCACAACAGATCGGCCGGCAGCCGGTCCGTTTCGGCGAGCAGGATCCGCGATACATCATGGAACCGGGGCGGCTCGACTCCGCAGGAGCGCAGCAGGCCCTTCAACGTCAGTTCGACGATCTCCTGGGACTCGCGGACCACATCGGGCCAGCTCTCGGCATCGAACAGGACATCCACGGCGGGCAGGCGCGCTCTCGCCCGGCGCAGATAGTCCCTGGCGAGCTCCCTGTTCCTCACGGCTCGTGCACCCAATAGCGCTGTCCGCCCAATACCCGAACCGAGAGCTCTCCATCCAGGAGCCGCCGCCTGACGTTGGCAAGGTGCCGCGACACCACGAGCCGCCGCTCAAAGAGGATGAGGCCGTCCGTGGCCACCTCCGCCCACAGTCCTGAAACGGCCGCGGCCCTCGGCGGCAGATGAACGAAATGCGGCGTTACTTCATGACCGTCCCAGCTCAGGTCCGGCCCGGCATCCCACCCTCGATACAATGCACGCGAGATCGGTACCGCCCGGTCGGCCACGAGTAGCACATCGAGATCCGAGGACGCAGTCTCTTCCCCCCGCGCCCAGGAGCCGAACGCCACCACGCCCAGCAGGGCGGCTTCAAGCACCTGTGTCGCCCGCCGCACGACCGCCGCCGGGTCCGGATCGAGGGGCGCGCCCGGCGCCGCCAGTCTTCGGGCGCAGTATTCGTTCAGAGACGTGTTCGCCGACCGGGCCGCGGCGCGCAGCGACGCGTGCAACTCCGGCTCGATCCGGAGATTGAACCGACCCGATGGGAGAGATTGCACTGTGCCGGTATCATATTGGTTTTGCATATGGTACTATATAGCCATTTGTCGTAGTACCGCAAGGTACGGGCAGGACGCAATCGGTCTGCGCGCGCCCGTCGGCGAACCTCGGCTCAGGTAATCGTCCGTCCCGTCCTCTCCCGCAGCAGCTGGTTGTAGCGCGCCAGGTCGTCTGACAGCACGGCCTCCAGCGCCCTCTCCACCTCCTCCAACTGCTCGCGCAGGATAACCGACACCTCCATGTGCTGATCCGGTGGCGCGAAGTCCGCGATCGAGACCACATCCTGCAGGTAGCGCAGGCGCCCCACGATCATGGATGGCCAGCGGACGCCGTCGCTGCCGGTGTCCTTGAGCTGGATCAGCTCGCTCTCGACCTCGATGAGCCGCGCGTCGAGCGTCTCGCCCGCCTCTATGACATCGGCCGCGTCGCCGCGCTCCTCAAGCACCGGCCGCAGGTCCTGGATCTGGCGGCGGAGCAGTTCGATGCGGTTGACCATATCGGCGGCGAGATTGCGGTCGCCCATGATCTCCTGCACCATCGTGAACTGCGCGTCGATGTCGGCGAGGGTGCCCTCCGAGTTGGGGTCCTTCATGACGGTCAGCGGGTGGCTCCCCACCTCCGCTCCGTCCACCAGCAGCGTCACGGTGTAGTCGCCCGGCGGCTGCAACGGGCCCTGTACGCCAAAGAAACCGCCGCCTCCGACCCGGTATCCCTCGTCCGGCATGCGGAACCAGTCGGCGTACAGCGGCTTGGTGCGCAGCTTGATCTGGGTGGGAGGCTCGCCGGTCAGGTTCCACCACACCCGGTTGAAGCCCGCGTGGCTGGTGCCGTCCAGGGTGGCCACGGTCTCGCCGGCGGAGTTGTCGACGCGGATCTTGACCTCGCCGGGGCCCTCACCGCCGTCCCCGCCCAGCCAGTAGCTGATCGCCGCACCCGCCGGCGGATTCTCGCCATCCGACCAGTCGCCGAGCATCGTCGACGGCTCGGTGATCGGCAGCAGCCGGTAGGTGTCCCGGGGCCGGAACAGGTGCGCTTCCGACGCCGCGATCTCCTCGGTGAGCTGCTGGACCGGGCCGAGGTCGTCGAGGATCCAGTAGCCCCGGCCGTACGTCCCCGCGACGAGGTCGTTGAAGTGCTCCTGGATGAAGAGGCCGTAGTAGGGCGTCGGCGGCAGCTCCGGCATGAACTCCTGCCAGCTGTCGCCGTCGTCGTAGCTCATGTAGAGGGAGCTCTCGGTGCCCAGGTACAGCAGGCCGGGCCGCACGGCATCTTCCAGCAGATAGCGGGTGTAGTCGAGGGGGTAGTTGTCGACCCCGGCGGTGATCTGCGTCCACGACTCGCCGAAATCATCGGTGCGGTAGGCGCGCGCCTCGAAGTCGCCCACCTGGTGGTGCTCGATGGTGATGTACGCCTTCGCCACGTCCCAGCGCGAGGCGTCGACGCTGCGGACCACGCCGTCGGGTGGCAGGTCGGGGATGTTGGCGGTGACGTCCGTCCAGGTGGCGCCGTCGTTGCGGCTGACGTGCATGAGCCCGTCATTGGTCCCCGCCCAGAACACGCCCTCCTCGATCGGTGATTCGTCGAAGGCGTAGATCACGCAGCAGAACTCGACGCCGATGTTGTCGGGGGTGAGGCCGCCCGAAATGGTCTGCCGCGATTTGTCGTTGGTGGAGAGGTCGGGGCTGATCACCTCCCAGCTCTGCCCGCCGTTGCGCGTGCGGTGCACATGCTGGCTGGTCACGTAGATCGTGTTGTTGTCGTGCGGCGAGATCAGCAGCGGAAACGTCCACTGGAAGCGGTAGCGCATGTCTTCCGCCGGCCAGCCCAGCGTCGACATCGGCCAGACCTCGACCTGGCGGAACTGCCCGCGCGCCACGTCGTGCCGCACCACGATGCCGCCCGCCGCCCCTGCCCCCGACGCGCTCGACCACACGATGTTGGGATCGGTCGGATCGGCGGTCGCGAAGCCGCTCTCCCCGCCGCCCACTCCGCGCCAGTCCCCGCGCGGGATCCGCCCGCTCGCGAACAGCCCCGACAGCCGCGAGTTCGACGGCCCCCGGAACGACGGGCCGTCCTGCCGGTTGCCGAGCACGTTGTACGGAATCGCGTTGTCGGCGGTCACGTGGTACATCTGCGCGATCGGCAGCTGCACCCGGTACCACGAACGGCCCCGGTTCTCGGTGATCGAGAAGCCGCCGTCGTGCGCAACCGCCATCCGGTCGCCGTTGAGGGGGTCGTGCCAGATGTCGTGGTGGTCCCAGCCGGGTCCCTCGTTGCCGCCGAGCAGATACCGGACCGTCGTGTGGGACTCGCCGCCGTTGGTGCTCCAGCTGAAGGAGGAGGACAGGAAATAGATCTCGTCGCGGTCGTCGGGGGATACGCCGCAGCGGGTGTAGTAGGCCTGCCGTGTGGCCAGATCGTGGCTGTAGGAAGTGATCTGCCAGGTGTCGCCGCCGTCGTCGCTCCGCCACAGCTCGCCGTTGTCGGTCTCCTCGCCGTCGATCGGGACGCCGTCGCCCGTCTCGATCAGGGCGTAGATGCGATCCGAGTCGCCGGCGGACATGCAGACCGCGATCTTGCCGAGCCGCCGCGTCGGCAGGCCGTTCCCTTCGAGCCGCCGCCAGGTGTCGCCGCCGTCCATCGTGACGTGGATGCCGCTTCCCGGGCCGCCGCTGTCCCTCTTCCACGTCTTGAGGTCCAGATCCCAGGTGGTGGCCACGATCTTCCGCGCGTTCTGCGGGTCCATGACCATCTCGTAGGCGCCCGTGTGCTCGTCGACGAAGAGGACGCGCTCCCAGCTCGCGCCGCCGTCGTTCGTGCGGAAGACGCCGCGCTGCCCGGAGGGGCCGTATGCGTGCCCGATCGCCGCCACGTACACGACATCGGGATCCCGCGGGTGCACGATGATCCTGCCCACTCGGCCCGTGCCCTCCAGCCCCATGTGGGTCCAGGAATCGCCGCCGTCGGTCGACTTCCAGACGCCGTTGCCGATGGAGACGTTGGAGCGGATCGAGCTCTCGCCCGTCCCGGCCCAGACGATCGCGGGGTCGGTGGGCGTGACCGCCAGCGCACCGATGGAATGCACCGGCTGGTCGTCGAAGACCGGCTCCCAGTTGAGGCCGGCGTCGGTGGTGCGCCAGATCCCGCCGCTCGCCGCGCCCGCGTAGTAGGTCGTGCGGTCGCCGGGGACGCCCGCGACGGACGCCACCCGGTTGCCCACCGGACCGATGTGGCGGAAGCGGATGCCCTGGAGCTGGTCGGGGGCGAGTTGTTGGGCGTTGAGCTCGTTCGGAGCGAGGGCGGTGGCAGCGAGAACCGCAGTGAGGGCCGTCGCCCTTCCGAGGTCGACAGCGTTGCGGGCGGCCCGCGTCAGCACGTTGGCGAGGAGGCGATTGGCGGCCATTTCATTCTCCTGCGGAGTTGGGTGCTTGCGCGAAACCCGGCGCTTCAACTGAACAGTCGTTCATCCCACCACACCGGTGTTTCGGCATCCGGCGTCAATTGCGAGAACTCCGGGTGACTCGCGTTGATGACGATGTTCCGCTCCATCCGAACCACGACGGAGGGCACGATCAGGATAGCGCTGCGACTCTCGGCGTACCATCGACGGCCGAATCGCCGTGCCGACGGACTGTCGGGGAGGTGCCAGCCCTCCAGCTCCGGCGCATCGGGATTCGCGACTTCATGGCTCGTTCCCGCCGGTATCCGGATCCTGACGAAGTGCTGGTTCCCCGGGGGAGGACCGTTCCACCGAACAAGAGTCTCGATCATCGCGGTCGCGTAGCGCTCGGAAGCTTGGATGACCCGGTCGCCGACTTCGTGCCAGCGCCCTGAAACACGGCGGGCGCCAGGTCGATGACGCGTCCGGCGGGACCGGCCAAATGCTCACCACCCGGCATCAGCAGCCTGTCATCACCGGACCGGAGAGACCCCGGGTCAAGGAATCTGGCGTGGCGGCGGGCCGAACCGTCGCCTACACTACCTCTCCGGATCCGCTGCTTGTCACTTCAATCGAGAGGTCTCCGATGTCCGGCATCCGCGCTCGCTTCGCGCGCACCCACCCCCCGGCCGCGCCCTCCAGCCTCGCGCCGGCCCGGCTGGCTCCCACCGCACTCGCGCTCGCGCTTCTCACCGTCTCCACCCTCACGCCACGGGCCGCGTTCGCCCAGGAGGACGGAGAACCGTTGGTGAATCAGAGCGACCACCCCGTGCTGCGGGCGTTCTCGTGGCGGTCGGTGGGCCCCTACGGCCAGGGCGGCCGGGTGGACGACGTCGCCGTGCACCCCGGCGATCCCCACACCTACCTGGTAGGCTTCGCGACGGGCGGACTCTGGAAGACCACCAACAACGGGACGACCTTCCGGTCCGTCTTCGACAGCTATGGCACCCACTCGATCGGCGCGCTCGCGTTCTCGCCGGCCGACCCGGACATCGTCTGGGTGGGAACGGGCGAGGCCAACAACCGGCAGAGCTCATCGTTCGGCGACGGGATCTACAAATCCACCGACGGCGGCGAGACCTTCACCCACATGGGGCTGCGCGAGACGCAGACGATCGCGCGCGTCATCGCCCATCCGACCGACGCGGACGTCGCCTGGGTCGCGGCGAACGGCCACCTCTTCGGGGCCAACCCCGAGCGCGGCGTCTACAAGACCACCGACGGAGGCCGCAGCTGGGACCTGACGCTGAGCGTGGACGAGGACACCGGCGCGACGGACCTCGTCCTTCATCCCACCAACCCCGGCGTCCTCTTCGCGGCCACCTATCAGCGCCGCCGCACCAGCTGCTGCTTCGTCGGCGGCGGGCCCGGCAGCGGCATCTGGCGCTCCGACGACGGCGGCGACACCTGGACGCGGCTGAGCGGCAGCGGGCTCCCGCGCGGGACCATGGGACGCGTGGCGCTCGCGATGACGCCGGCCGATCCCGACGTGGTGTATGCGCAGATCGAGGTCGCCGCGGACCGCGAGGAGCCGATCACCGCCGAGGAGCGCGCCGAGCTGGAGCGGGCCCGGGATCTGGACGAGCCGGCGCCCCCCGATGACCAGTACAACGGGATCTGGCGGTCGAGGGACGGCGGTGCGAGCTGGGAGTTCCGCAGCAACGAGAACGGACGGCCGATGTACTTCAGCCAGATCCGCGTCGACCCCAACGATCCCGAGACGGTGTACGTGGTGGACCAGCGGGTGCACAAGTCGGTCGACGGCGCGGTGACGTTCGAGGTCCTCGACGGGTACGGGCACGTCGATCAGCACGCCATGTGGATCAATCCCGACAACAGCGACCACATCCTCCTCGGCAACGACGGCGCGATCGACGTCAGCTACGACCAGGGCGAGACCTGGGAGGCGTTCCGGCGCTGGGCGGTCGGGCAGCCCTATCACGCCTCGGTGGACATGCGGCGGCCCTACTACGTCTGCACCGGCCTGCAGGACAACGGGAGCTGGTGCGGGCCAAGCGCGGTGCGGACCGGCGAAATCCTCAGCGAGGACTGGTACCGGGTCGGGGGCGGCGACGGCTTCTACACCGCCGTGGATCCGACCGACCACACGGTCGTCTACTCCGAGTCGCAGAACGGCAACCTGAGGCGGCTCGATCTGGCGACCGGCGAGCAGGGCAGCATCCGGCCGCGCGCGCCGACCGAGGACAGTCCGCGCACCAACATCGTGCCTGCGCCGGAGACGGGCACCGAGATCCGGTGGAACTGGAATACGCCGTTCATCCTGTCGCCGCACAACCCGGATGTGGTGTATGCCGGAGGCAACCGGCTGTTCCGGTCGCTGGACCGGGGGGACACGTGGACGATGAGCCCGGATCTGACGCGCGACATCGATCGCGACCGCATCGAGCTCATGGGGCAGGCGAACGGCATTTCGCGGTGCAGCCGCACGAACCGCGGCAGCGAGTGCATCCTGTCACGCAACGACGGGGTGAGCCGCTTCAGCACGATCGTGTCGCTGACGGAGTCGCCGCTGGTGCCGGGCGTGCTGTGGGTCGGAACGGACGACGGCAATGTGCAGGTCAGCCGCGATGGCGGCGCGACCTGGACCGAGGTGGGCCGCAACATCCCCGGCGGGACGATGGGGTACTACGTCTCGCGCGTCGAGGCTTCGCACTTCGATGCCGCGACCGCCTATGTGTCGGTCGACGGTCACAAGAGCGACGACCTGCGGCCGTTCGTGTTCGTCACCCGGGACTTTGGACAGAACTGGAGCAACATCACCTCGAACCTGCCCGAATACGGCAACGTCAACACCGTCCGGCAGGATCCGAACAACGCGCGGCTGCTGTACGCCGGCACCGAATTCGGGTTCTTCGTGTCACTCGACGAGGGCGGCACCTGGCACGAGTTCATGAGCGGGCTCCCGGTCGTGCGGGTCGACGACGTGCTTGTGCATCCGCGCGACAACGATCTGGTGCTCGCAACGCACGGGCGCAGCGTGATGATCATGGACGACATCACCTCGCTGCAGCAGCTCACCGATGACGTGATGGCAGAGGACGCGTTCCTCTTCGAGCCGCGCGAGGCCGTGCGGTGGAAACAGGACCGCCGGCTCTCGCGTTCCGTCACCGGGGACAAGGTGCTGACGGGCGACAATGCGGCGCCGGGGACCGCGATCCAGTACTGGCTGCGGGAGGCGTCCGGCGACGTGCAGCTCAGCGTCATCGATGTCGCCACCGGCGAGGTCTTCCGCGACCTGGAGGCGATCGGCAACAGCGGGATCAACCGCGTGCAGTGGAACCTGCGCGGGAATCGGCGCGAGGGGCCGCCGGGGGGCGGGTTCCAGTTCGGCGGTGGCGGTCAGGGGCCGATGGCGCAACCGGGACTGTACCGCGTGACGCTGACGGTCGACGGGCGGGAGATGTCGCGCACGGTCACCGTGCTCGATGATGTGTGGATGGGGGTGGGGTAGCGCTCAGCGAGAGCGAGCCTGCGGCGAGATCCCGGCTGGATGCGGCGGGCTAGCGGTCGCGCGGCCGGAGTAGCGGCAAACGCCGAGCCGGCTGTGCGGACCGTGCCCCGCCGGCCGACGCCGAACTCGTGCCGGTCTCCAGCACGGTAATGACGGCCACGCCGATGTGATTGGCACCCGCCCGCGTCGCCTTCACCCGGATCTCGCCCGTCCCCGTACCCGCGGCGGTCACAAGCCCGGTCTCGTCGACCGTGACCACGGCCGGATGCGGCGCGGTCCACACATAGTCGGTGTCGTCCACCTCATTCCCGTTGGCGTCGAGTGCGACGGCGCCAAGTCGAACGGTGTCGCCGACCGCCGCCAGCGTATCGACCGCCGGCGTCACCCGCACTTCGGCTGCCAACTGCGTCACCGTCACGCCGGCCGAGTCCCTGTACTCACCGGACTCGGCGAAGATGTCGGTGCCTCCGGTCCGCAGGGCGGTAACCAGCCCGTCCTCGTCAACGGAAGCGACTGCATCGTGTTCCGACATCCACGTCACACTCAGGCCGGTAGCGGTATGCCCGTTGGCGTCGACGCCGCTGGCGACCAGACGCAGAGTATCGCCGAGCGAGAAGAGGTTGGCCGCGGCAGGCATTACATCCAACGCCACGATGACCTGGGAGACCGTGATCGCGGCCGCACCGCTGGCGGTTCCGGCCGAGGCGGTGATGTCCGCACTCCCGTTTCCGGCTGCGGTCACCAGGCCCTCCGCATCGACCGTTGCCACGGCGTCGTCTCCGGAAGCCCAGGTTAGCGAGAGGTCCGCCACCGCATTCCCGTTGGCGTCGACCGGCTCGGCTTCGAGCCGCACCGTGTCGCCAATGGACACGAACATGGCCGCGTCCGGCGTCAAGCTGATCTGCGCCGGCCGCTGGGCCACCGCGATCGATGCGGTCCCGGTCGCGCCGCCGGAGGTGGCGGTGACCGTTGCATCCCCGTTCTGGACCGAGGTCACGACCCCCCCGGCGTCGACCGTAGCGACGGAGTTGTCGCTGCTCGCCCAGTTGACGGCGGCACCGGCTATCGTCTGGCCGTTCCGGTCGAGTACGGTCGCGTTCAACTGCAGCGTCTCGCCGAACGAAGACATTTCCGCTGAGGACGGCGACACATTGACGGTCGCCGGAACCTGGGGCTCGGACGGTCCGTCATCGCCGCCGCAGGAGATGACAGCCGCCAGCGCCATACTCAGCAGCGACCCGATGGCGACGGACCTTGTCCGCCCTGGCGTTGGTCTACACATGGGCCTCCTCCGTTCGACATGGTTTTGTGGAGGTCGCGCGTGGCTCCTTCTGAAGGATAACGCAGCGGCTGCATTCGGGATGCTTCGGTCTTGATCGCAATGGTCTGTTCGTGCTAGCATTAATGGTCGTGAATGTGTGTTTTTATGCGACCATTCCCGCTCGCGGGCCCTGCCATGATAGCAATGTACTGCGACAACCAGGACATGCGGCAACGCATCGAAGGGTTGCTGACAGGTGTCGAACTGAGGTCGGCCGAGCGCCCCGACGGATTCAGGGATCTCCTGCAGGGTGCGGCCGTCGGCATCGCAGGAATGGAACGGTGTTCCGACGAGGACGTGCATTGGCTCCGGGGTTCTTTCGCGCTCGGTCCCTCCGGGCCGTCGTGCATTGTCGTCACGCCGCTGTCGCTGACCCGCCTGCAACGGCTTCGCGCGATCGAATCCAGTCGCCTGCACGTCGTCTGGGCGGAGGAAGTCAATGAGCGTCTGGGCATGATCCTGGACCGGATCGACCCGGCGCACCTCAACCCGCTCCAGCACCTCGGCCGCCACCTGGTGCGTGACTACTCGCTCCACGAGTCCCTGGCCAAGGCGATCCGACAGATCGCCAAGCTATCCGACGAGCCCGAGTTCGATCCTCCGAAGAACTCGGTGAGCGAGCTCGCCGCCTACGCGGGTGTGGCCCCGGATGCCTTCCGGCGCTACTGGCGCGAACAGCTGCCGCTGCGCTGTCGTCCCAAGGAGTTGCTCAACTGGGCACTTCTCATTTGGGGGATACGCCGGCGCTCGGCAGTCTCGTGGGCGAAGATCGCCGATGCGGCGGGAGTGCGGCGACGTACGCTCGAGCGCGCCGCCGTGCGGTTGGCGGGATGCACCCTCGCCACGGCGGCGCGCCATCCCGACCTGGTTCGGCGGCGTTTCAACGAATGGGTCGCGACGGTGTCACTCCCACGCATGCCCCGCGTCCGGAGCTGAGAAGATCCTCTCGTAGGGCAGCGCCTCCAGATCCACGATCCTGCCGTCGCGGATGACGGATCCGAGAGCGCGGATGTTGCTGATGTCATCCAACGGGTCGGCGTCGAGGACCAGCACGTCGGCGAACTTGCCGACTTCCAGCGTCCCGAGGTCATCCAGCATCCCGCTCGCGATCGCCCCGTTCCGCGTGATCGCCACGATCGCCTCCATCGGAGTCATGCCGAGTTCGACGAGTCCCTCGGTCGCGATCACGCTGCCCACGCCGAAGGCCTGGTTCTCCGCCTTCTTCTCGCGGCGGAACTCGGGGGCCGCGCCGAGGTAGTTGTCCGTCCCGATCGTGCTGACGCAGCCCCCGGCGATCAACTTCTCCGCGTTGCGGCGGCGGATCTCCATGGACTCGCCGGCCGCACGGCGCTCGGCCCGCAACTCGACCGATGTCTTGGCGAGACCGTCCCGGCGATTGTCATCCTCCTCATCATCCCCCGCCAGCGCCTTTTCTCTCGCTTCGACGTGCTCTCGCCACACCTCGCCGGTGATCGTGTTGGTCAGCATGGCGCACACGATGCCGCGCTCCGCGATCTCGGCGACGAGGTCGTCGGGCATCTCAGCGGTGAGGACCTCGGGGTGCTGGATCAGATCGAGGCCCGCTTCCACGGACATCCTCAGGCCTTCGGGCGAGGTGGAATGCGTCTCAGCGATCAAGCCCCGCCTCTGCGTCTCCTCCACCAGCACGCGCTGGGCCGCCGGCGAGAAACCGATCATGACAGGATTCGAGAAGTGACCCGTGCCGCCGTACTTGAGGAAGTCGGACCCAAGGTCGAGGTATCTGTTGACTGCGATACGGAGGTCCTCGGGCTCCATTTCCATCCACTCCTCGCCCGACCCCTGCGTGATGAAGTCGTTGAACTGCTCCTGGAAGAGGGTCAGCCCCTGCTGCCGCACGAGTGAGAACGAAACCGAAAACGGACCTCCCCAGCCCACGATGTTCCCCGCCACCAGCATGCGTGGTCCGATGGTGTCGCCGCGCGCGATCGCGTCCCGGATCTCCATGAGCGGGAGGAGCGAGCCGTAGCTGTCTCGTACGGTGGTGAACCCGTGCTTGAGCTGCATCTGGGCAGCTTCGAGGGTGAGCGCGGCGTTCCTGTCCTGATAGCGCACCAGCGTTTCGTGCCCGGAGTAGAGAGACAGGTGAACGTTGCTGTCGATGAATCCGGGGGTGACGTACTTGCCGGTGCCGTCGATGACGTGTGCGCCATCGGGGACATCGACCGACCCGCGCGGGCCTACGGCGGTGATGCGGTTGCCCTCGATCGTGAGGGTGCCGTCCTCGAGCGGCGGGCCGCCGTTGCCGTCGATGATGGTTGCGCCGACGATGGCAATGGCGACGGCGGATTGGGTTGCCGCTGGCTGCGCGGCCGCAAGGGTGGCGGCGGACAGGACCAGGACGGCGGCTGTGGCTGTGTTTCGCATCGGAGTCCTCCAGCATGAGTGCGATTGAACAGCAGGATAGCCAGCGGGCGCGAAGCGAGCCACATTGCGGCAGGGCCGGTATTGCCGGCCTGCCCCGGGAACGGAGGAGATCGAGAATGAGAAAGACGACCGTCGCCGCACTGTTGCTGTTGCCGCAATTCCCGGGACCGCCCGCCCTGGGCGCCCAGGAGGGGGCCGCGACCCCGACCATCCCCGACGACGACATCGTGGCCACCTTCTCGATCGTGGCGCGGGATCCCGCGACGGGCGAGCTGGGGGTGGCCGTGCAGTCTCGCGCCTTCCGCGCGGGGGCGATCGTCAGTTACGCGAAGGCGGGCGTGGGCGCGATCGCCACCCAGGCCGCGGCGAACCAGACCTATGGGCCGCGCGGCCTGGAGCTGCTCGAACTGGGCTTGTCGCCGGACGAGGTGGTGACGCATCTCACCGGGTCGGACCCGGGGCGGGATCGGCGGCAGCTTGCCGTGATCGATGCGCAGGGCCGGGTGCGCGCCTATACGGGGTCGGGCACAAGCGCCTGGGCCGGCCATATCGAGGGCGACAACTACTCCGTGCAGGGCAACATCCTGGCCGGCGAGGCGGTGGTGAAGGCGATGGCGGCCGCGTTCGAGTCGGCGCGCGGGGCGCTGGCGCTGCGCCTCATGGATGCGCTCGACGCGGGGGAGGCGGCGGGGGGCGACGCGCGCGGCAAACAGGCCGGTGGGGTGCTGGTCGTGAAGCCGATCGGCGACTCGGGTCGCACGACGGACCGTTGGGTGGATGTGCGCGTCGACGACCACGCCGAGCCCTTCAAGGAGCTGCGGCGGCTCGTGAACATGTCCGTGTCGCGCATTCACTCGCGCGAGGCGCGCGAGCTGGCCGCCGACGGACGCTTCGATGAGGCAATCGAGAAACAGCAGGCGGCGATCGCCATCGTTCCGGGCGAAGACCAGCTGATCTACGGGCTGGCAAGGCTGCACGCACGCGCGGGTGACGCCGCCAACGCCGTGGAGACGCTGCGGGACGCCATCGAGCGCAATGCGCGCTGGCGGGAACTGGCCGGGACCCAGGCCGACTTCGACGGAATCCGTGACGACCCGGAGTTCCAGCGGTTGGTCGGGAGCTGACTGGCCAATCGCCGCCAGCGGCAATCCGTAGACGTCTCCCCTACCAGCTCCACTCCGGATCCACCGCCTTGACGACCATCCCGAGCGCATCGTACTCCCGCTCCGTGCGATCCGGCGCGTGCGCGGCGGGGGAGCGGTGGCTCTGCACCACCATCACGAGGTCGCGAGACGGAATGATGTAGGTCCGCTGCTCCCCCGCCCCGGCGGCGTTGTAGGCATCGGGCGGCAGCGACGGCACGCGGATGCCACGCCCGTCGTCGCCGGCCGGATTCACCCAGAACTGCCCGCCGTAGACCGGAGGGTCCCACGCGGGCGCGGGTGAGCTCACGAAGTCGACGAACTCCTCGGGCAGCAGCCGCTCGCCGTTCCACATCCCGCGCTGCAGGTACAGCATCCCGACCCGCGCCCAGTTGCGGGGCGTGCCGTAGTTGTACCCGGTCAGGATGAAGTTGCCGTGCGCGTCGGTCTCCATGATGAAGCGGCGGATCCCGATCCTGTCAAAGAGCGCCCGCTGCGGCCACGTCAGGTACTCCTCGCCGAGTTCGTTCTCGACCGTGCGCCGTACGATGTACCCCAGCGTCCACGGATCCGAGTTGCGGTAGCGGCCGACCGTGTTGGGCGGGAACTCGGGCTCGCGCGTCGTCGAGAAGCGGAACACGTCGATCGGCGCGCCGTACCCCAGCCAGTGGTCCCACTGCCCCGGAATGAACGCCTGCGCCATCTGTTCCGGGGTGGCTCCCGAGTTGGTGAAGCGAAGGCCGGAGGACATGCGAAGCAGGTCGGCGATCCGGATCGCGGCGCGCGGATCGTCAGCGGAGTTCTGCCATTCGGGCACCGGCGCCGCCTGCCAGAGTTCGAGATGGCCCATCTGGATGAGACGGCCGATCAGGCTGGCGGTCATGCTCTTCCCCATCGACCAGCTCTCGAGCTGCGTGTCCTGGTGCACGCCGGGACCGTATTCCTCGGCGATGATCCGCCCTCGGTGCACCGCCACGAATGCGGCCCGGTTGTCGCCGGGCGTGAACATGAGCTGCACGGCTTCCGCGACCAGTTCGGCGTCCACGTCCTTCGCGACAGGCCCGTCCGGCAGCAGATCGCCCATGGGCCAGGGCGTCGTCGCCGCGTCGGGCAGGGCGCTCACCACCTGGCGCGGCGTGAAGAGCACCTTGTCGGTCCAGCGCGGCAGAATCACGCACCCCTGGTCGCCGAAGTGCCGCGCGCGCCCCGCTGCACCGTCATGCGACGCGGTAACGATGCGGCGCTCCTCGTCGACGTCGAAGGCCAGGCGGCCGCTCTCGTAGTCGCTTACGTCGTCTCCGGTGAGCAGGACGCTCTGGTACAGCGCGTCGTTGCGGTCGCGCTCCGAGACCCAGATCGCCGAGCAGAACCGCTTGGCCGAGCCGTTCAGCGCGATCTCGGGGGGCGGGGTGGCGGGCTCGGCGGACGGGCTGGTCGCGGCCCCACCGCCGGGCGCATCGGGTCCACCGCAGGCGATCGCCCAGATGGACGCCAACAGAAGCGCACCCAGGTTTGTGACCTTTCTCACAATGTCCTCCTCGTGTTGCCGGCGCCTCGGCCGGAAGCTCCCCTGTTTGATTTCCCCGATGTTCGCGCTGATATTGGCGCAATCGCCCGCCAGACGCACGGTCAAGCGCGATTTGAAACACCCAAGGAGGTCCTCATGAAGACGCGGTATTCCCTTCTCGCCGCACCCCTGCTCCTCGCTCTCGCCTCGGCGGCCCCGGCCGCCGCACAGGAACCCTCCGGCCTCCTCGACATGGATACCTACATGGAGATGGAGTCGGTGGGCAGTCCACGCATCTCGCCCGACGGGAAGCACATCCTGTTCACACGGGGCAGCGTGGACAAGATGAACGACCGCAGCCGGAGCAACCTCATGATCATCGACCTCGCCACGCAGCGCGTCCGCGAGCTCGAGACAGGGAGCTTCGAGGTGTCGTCGCCGATCTGGTCGCCCGACGGCACGCGGATAGCGTTTCTCTCCGACAAGAGCGGGACGAACCAGATCCACATGATGTGGCTCGACACGCGCGAGACCGTGCAGCTCACCAACCTCGACCGCGCGCCGGGCGGCATCCGCTGGTCGCCCGACGGCACGGAGATCTCGTTCACGATGTTCCTGCCCGAGACCGGATCGCCGCTGCCGATCAAGATGCCGGACTTCCCGCGCGGCGCGGAACTGGCCAGGCCCGCCGTGGTGGAGGATCGCATCGCGTGGGCGCGGGACGGGCGCGGATACACGCCGAAGGGCAACACGCAGATCTTCATCGTCGACGCGGAGCTGGGCGGGACACCGCGGCAGATCACCTCCGGCGAGAACTCGCACAACAACCCGCGCTGGGCGCCCGACGGCTCGAAGCTCTACTTCAGCGCCGATCTGACGCCCGAGGAGGGCTACGAGCGCGGCAACTCCGAGGTGCACGCCATCGATCTCGCCACCCTGGAGATCACCACGCTGACCGACCGCCTCGGCCCGGACAACGGACCGGTCCCGTCGCCCGACGGCAGCATGATCGCGTATTCCGGCTACGACCAGAACGAGAACTACAGCAACCTGTCGAACCTCTACCTGATGGACGCCGACGGCTCGGGCAGCCGCATGATCGCGGGGAACCTCGCCAATTCTCCTGGCGGCGTGACCTGGGCGCCGGACGGCTCCGGCGTGTACTACACGCTCGGCAAGGAAGGCTCGTCGAACCTCTATTTCGTCTCGACGGGCGGCGACATCGAGCAGGTCACCGAGGGCGTGCACTACATCACCGGCGTCTCGATCGCGAACAACGGCACCGCCGCCGCCACCAACTCAACATTCTACCGACCCAACTACCTCGTCACTTTCGACGTCGACAACGCGAACGAGCTCGAAACCCTGGTCGACTACAACGAGGACATTCTGGCCGACATCAAGCTGGGCGAGGTCGAGGAGATCTGGACCGAATCCTTCGACGGCTGGCCGGTGCAGGGGTGGCTCATGAAGCCCGCCAACTACGAGCCCGGCCAGAAGTACCCGCTGCTGCTCTGGATCCACGGCGGGCCCGTCTCGATGTACACGGTGCGCTGGAACTGGAACTGGCAGAACTTCGCGGCGGACGGATACGCGGTCCTGTGGATGAACCCGCGCGGCAGCACGGGGTACGGCCAGGACTTCGTCAACGGCATCAACTACCTGTACCCCGGCAACGACTTCCACGACCTCATGGCCAGCGTCGACGCGGCCATCGACCGCGGCTTCATCGACGAGGACAACATGTTCGTCACGGGGAGCAGCGGCGGCGGCGTCCTGACCGCCTGGATCGTCGGCCACACGGACCGCTTCCGCGCGGCGGTGTCGCAGCGGCCGGTCATCAACTGGCACTCCTTCGTCGGCACGACGGACGGGTCGGGCTGGTACCGCCGCTTCCGCTCCTTCCCGTGGGAAGACCCGATGGAGTACGCCGAGCGCTCGCCGCTTCATTACGTCGACAACGTGACCACCCCCACGATGCTGCTCTCCGGCGTCGAGGACCTTCGCACCCCGATGCCCCAGGCGGAGGAGTTCTACCGCGCGTTGAAGGTGCTCGGGCAGGAGACCATGCACGTCAAGATCCCGGACGAGTACCACGGATCGCGCTCGGTGTCGCACCGGATCGCGACGCAGCTCTATCTCAAGGCCTGGTTCGACAAGTTCAGGGACAAGCCGATCGCCTAGAGGCAGGCTTCGCTCAACCCGGCATCGCAAAGGGCCCGGGGCGCTCCGACAAGCGCCCCGGGCCCTCTTGCTCTTGCATCAGAGCCCTGCCGGGCCCGACTCGAGCGCGGGTACGACTACCCCAGCACCCTCCTGATCCGCTCCATCCTGAACGGCGTCACCTCTGGACGGGCTGCCGTCGCCGTCGAAGCGACCAGCACGGGCGCCTCCAGGGTTGGCCGCGCCACCCGGTCCGCGTCGGCCGGCGCGAAGCCCATGTCGG
>JAJDTB010000043.1 GCA_022827345.1 Gemmatimonadota bacterium
CGAAGGCCCCGGATCGGCGCGCCTGATCGCCGAATGGATGACCCACGGCTACCCGCGCCTCCTCGACCCGCACGGCTCGGACGTGACGCGCTTTCAGCCGCACGAGCGCACGGGGCATCACATCCGGGCGCGCTGCCGCGAACACTTCCGCAAGACCTACGGCATCGTGCATCCGCGCGAGCAGTGGGAATCCGAGCGCGGCGTCAACCGGTCGCCCTTCCACCCCCGCACCGAGGCGCTGGGGGCCGAGTACTACGAAGCGCGCGGCTGGGAGCGCCCGCAGTGGTACGCGTCGAACGAGGACCTGGTGGCCCGCTACGGCGTCCCGGACCGCCCGCACGAGTGGGACCGCCGCTGGTGGTCGCCGATCATCAACGCGGAGCACCTGCACCTGCGCGAGAAGGTCGGCGTCGTCGATCTGGGCGCGTTCCAGATCTTCGACCTGTCGGGGCCCGGCGTGCTGCCGTACCTGGAGAGGATGACGGTCAACCCGTGCGACCGCCCGGTCGGCAGCTCGATCTACACGCCGCTGCTGACGCCGGACGGCGGCTTTCGCGCCGACCTCACCATCCAGCGGCTCGCACCGGATCGCTTCCGTGTCGTCACCGGTGTCTTCGACGGCGCCCGCGACGCCTACTGGTTCCGCAAGCACCTGCCGCCGGACGGTTCGGTCCAGTTCGAGGACCGGTCATCCGCGATCACCACGCTCGGGGTGTGGGGACCCCGCGCGCAGGCACTGCTCGCCGGGATCACCGACCGCGGGCTCGGCCAGGCGGACTTTCCGTACGGCACGGCACGGCGCGCCCTGATCGACGGAATCCCGGTCACGATGCTGCGCATTTCGTACGTGGGCGAAAGCGGCTGGGAGATCTACACGCGGACGGAACACGGCCTCGCGCTCTGGGACGCGATTTGGGGCGCGGGCCGGGAGTTCGACGCGCGGCCCGTCGGCATCGGCGTCTACGGCACCACGGGGCGGATGGAGAAGGGCTACCTGCTCATGGGTTCCGAGCTCACTTCCGAGTACTCGCCGGTCGAGGCCGGGCTGGCGCGGCGCTGGGTGAAGCAGGCCGATTTCATCGGCAAGGCCGCCTATATGCAGGCCCGTGACCGGGGGCCGGCGGCGAGGATCTGCATGCTGGTGATGGACGACCACGCGAGCGCGTCCGGCGTCGCGCGCTTCCCAACGGGCGGCAGCGAGCCGATCCTGACCCAGGCCGGGGACCGCATCGTCGACGCGCTCGGAAGGGAGTCCCGCGTGACCTCGGCCGGGATGGGGCCGTCGGTGGGCAGGTACCTGCTGATGGCGTACCTGCCGGTGGAGCACGCGCGCACCGGGGAGCGGCTGCAGGTCATGTACATGAACGAGTGCTTCCCGGTAACCGTGGCGGCGGTGGGTGGGGCGCTGTTCGACCCGGGCGGCAGCCGGATGAAGGGGTAGCAGCCGCGGGGCTGTCGGAACCGTCGGCTCGATGCGCGGCCGCCACGTCGAGCGCGTCGCGCACCTTGCGCCCGGGCTCGGTGTTCACGCAAACGGATTGCGCGTCTTCAACTCCGGGAACAGGGCGAAATCACGGTCGCGGGAGAGCAGTTCATCGATTCCGTGCGCGACGCAGATCGCGGCCACGCGGGCGTCGTGAACGAGGGGGCCGCGCACGCGGGGCCGGCGCACGAAGCGCCCGAGGATGTCCAGGAAGCCGCCCGTCTCTCCCAGCAGAAGGTTCGAGGGCGAATCGATCCACGCCCGCAACTGGCTCCAGGCCTCTCCGGGCGACGACTCGGCACCGCGCCAGATCCGTCGGTTCGTCACCACGCTGAGGAACTCGTAGCAACACGGCCAGGGGATCGCCCACCGCCGACTGCCCTCCGCCAGCGCGCGCAGCACCTCGGCGGCCTCCTCGTGGACTCGCGATTCGCGGCGGTGCGCGTACACCAGGACGTTCGTGTCGACTGCGATCATGGATCCACCGGGTACTCGTGGATGATCTCCGAGAGGTCCTGCCAGGAGTAGGCCTCCAAGGGGTCCTCGGCGCTCGGATCTCCTACGCTGAGGTCGGGCAACCGGTAGGGCTCCGCGGCTTCCGGACCGGCCAGGACCAGGCGGAGCCCCTCCTCGACGACGGCCCGGAGAGGCACCCCCGCCTGCCGTGCATGCCGCTTCGCACGGGTCAGCAACTCGTCGTGCACATCAATGGTGGTCTTCATGACCCATACTACCCATATAGATGGATACGGTCAACCCATCATACCACCGCGTCCTCGCCCCGCGCATGCGCCACTTCGCGCGCGCTCGGGTTGGCCGACGGCCGGAACGGGATCTCGCACACCCGTGCCCGGTCGGGCCTGCCCGGCTCGCTCGCGTACTCGTCCGGCAGCCGGACCGTGAGCTCCGTCCCCACCGCCGACATCCCCACCGGCACGTAGCCCAGCGCGATGTTGCAGCCCAGCTCCGGCGCATGCCACGGCGAGGTGAGATACCCGACCGGGTCGCCGCCATCGGCGCCCGACACCAGCCAGAAATCGGGCGCGTAGTCGTCGATCGGCCTGCCGCCCATCTTCATGCCCACCATCACCATGGAGAACGGCGGCCGCCCCGCCTCGATCTCGGCGCGCATCCCCTCGAGCGCGGCCCGGCCGATGTAGTCCCCCTTCTTCTCGCGGGGCACCTGGTAGCCGAGGTTGCACTGGAAGGGCACGGTCTCGTGGTCCATGTCCTGCCCCCACGAGAGAATGCCCGCCTGGATGCGGCGCTGATGGCCCGGCGCGATCACCATGAGCTGGTGCGCCTCGCCGGCCTCGAGGATCGCGTGCCACAACTTCTCAGCGTGCAGGGTGGCGTCGCGCAGGTAGATCTCGTAGCCCTTTTCGCCCGAAAAGCCCGACTGCGACACCAGCACCGAACAGCCCGCGATGTCGGCTTCCAGGAGCCCGTAGTAGGGGATGCCGTGGATCGCGTCGCCCACGAGGTCGGCCATCAGCGCCAGCGACTTCGGACCCTGGATCTGGAGCGGACAGACGTCGATCTCGTCGATCTCGACATCCATCCGCAGCCCCACGTTGACGCCCTGGAGCCAGAAGAGCAGGTCGGAGTCCGCCAGCGAGAACCAGAACTCGCCGGTGGACAAGCGCAGCAGCACCGGGTCGTTGAGGATGCCGCCGCGCTCGTTGCAGAGGATGACGTACTTGCCGTGCATCGGCTCGATGCGGGTGGCGTCGCGGGTGATGACGTAGTCGGTGAAGCGCTCGGCGTCCGGTCCACGCACGCGGATCTGGCGTTCCACGGCGACGTTCCAGAGGGTGACGTGCTGCGTCAGCGCCTCGTGCTCGGCCGCGGCCCCGCCGTCTTCGGGCCGCACATAGCCTCGCGGATGGTAGATGCGGTTGTAGGTCGTCGCGCGCCAGCAGCCCGCCTGGTGGGAGAGGTGCCAGTAGGGGGATTTCCGAACGCGGGTGGAAATGAGCAGTTCCACCGGGGTCCGGCCGCTCTGGCGAAGGTTGATGGGGACGACGCGGTCCGACTGGTCGACGGTATGCGGCTGATGTGGCATGGTCTTCGGACTCTCCGGTACTACGGGGGGCAGGTGTGACGAGGATGTTTGCCGCAGGCCGTGGCGCGCAAGGGCTGGATCGCGCAGGCGTCATTCCGGCCGGCGGCGGCCTGGCGTTGGCACCGATTCAGCCGGCTTGCCGCATCCGGGGCCTCGGGGCTCCGGTGCGCCGCGGCAGGACCTTCCACCCGCCGTCTCCCCAGTCCACGATCCATTCCGCCGGGCGTCCGCCGCGGCAGTGCTGCAACTCGACGCGCCATCGGCCGCCCTCCGCTTTCGACTGCAGCCGCCCGCCCTCGGGCATCCGGTTTCGCGAACCGGCGTCCTCCCCCCCCGCCCCGCCCGGGACGCCCGTCACCCGCCAGCGGCTGACGGCCGCCCGCACCCCCACCCCCCCCCGCCCCCCCTCCCGGCGCGACAGCACCAACCCCAGCACCCCGGTCCCCTCGGCGGCCAGCATCAGGCGCCGCCCCGCCGCCAGGCCGATCCCTCCGGCTCCGGCCATCCCCCCGGTCCCCGCAACCCTTCCCGCCCCTCCCATCTCGGCCACCACCCCCCTCACGGCCCGGCAGCGGAGCGCTTCCTCCATGGCCCACAGCATGTCCTCCTGCCGGCGCAGCCCCGAAACGACCAGCAGCTGCCCGGCCTCGATCCCGAACCGGACCAGCCCGGGCGCGTAGAGGTCGTCGTCGCGGGCGAGCCAGAGGAGCGCGCCGGGCCGGTCGCCGCGGCGCGGGCTGGCGCTCGCCGTCTGCGTCGCAGCATGCCCCGTCCGTGCCCCGGTGCGCACCGCCCGCTCCCCGCCGCTTGGCCCGGCTGTCAGCGCACGCGCCAACAGTGCCGCGCAGAAGCCGGTGGCTGCTTCGTCCCCCGCCACCTCGTGGATGCAGCCCAGGCGCAGCCCGCCGCCCGGGAGGGCCCTGTCGATCCCTGAAACACCCAGCGGCAGACGCAACGGCGCCGGCGATCCGGCTTCCTCGATTTCACGGATCGCGCGGCGGAGCGCCTCTGAGGCGTCTCGTTTGGGCTTCGGCACATTGGTCATGGGCCGGACATGATACCGAATAAAACCCGTATATGCAAGATTCTTGCTGCTCTTCCCGTACGCAAACTAGGTTTCCCCCCCCGATCCAATCGCGCAGCAGTTCGCCGAGGACGACGGGCCCCCTGGAAAAAGCGAGGCATCTCATGTTTGCAAGACAGTTGCTGGTCGGCTCCATGGTTTTCCTGTCAGGCTGCTCACTGGCCTTTGTGGACGGTCCGCCGGATTTCATCCCCGCCAATGAGCCAGTGCCCGAAGGATCGTGCAGCATCGAAAGGGTTCTGCCCATTCTGGACGCCGCTGGCGCCGGGGCGTTCCTGATCACGGCCCTCACCAGCTCCGACGGGAATACCGTAAGGTTCGGCGCGGTCCTGAGCGGAGGACTCGGCTTCTCGTCCTACACCGGATTCCGCAGGGTCACAAGCTGCAAGGAGCGGATGTTCATGCAGCCGGCCGGCCCGACTCTCGACACGGTGCTCGTCCGGCCTTTCGGTGTGACCACTCCGCTCCTGGCCGCTCCGCTCCGCGCGGACCCGGTCTTCACCGGATTCCCCCCGAACGGCGGCCTGACGGGAAGCGGCATATGGCCGACGCGGAATTGACTGCCGCCGCCGACACCGCTCTCCACGACGAACTCCGCGGCCGCTTCGGCGACCGCTATTCCACTGCGGCCGCCGTCCGTGAGCACCACGGCAAGGACGACTCGCATCACCCCGTGATTCCGCCCGACGGGGTGGCATTTGCGGAGTCGACCGCGGATGTCGCGTTCGCGGTGCGGGCCTGCGCGCGGCACGGTGCGCCTGTCATCCCCTTCGGGGCCGGCACCTCGATCGAAGGGCATGTGCAGGCGGTGTGCGGCGGGATCTCGATCGATCTCGGGCGCATGAACCGGGTGCTGGCCGTCCGTCCCGACGACCTCGACGTGACGGTCGAAGCCGGGGTGACCCGGATGCAGCTCGACCGGGAGCTGCGCGGCACGGGGCTGTTCTTCCCGGTCGATCCGGGGGCCGACGCGACGCTCGGCGGGATGGCGGCCACGGGCGCGTCGGGGACGACCACCGTGCGCTACGGCACCATGCGCGACAACGTGGTCTCGCTCACAGCCGTGCTGGCGAGCGGCGAGGTGGTGCGGACGGGGGGCCGCGCGCGCAAGTCGTCCGCCGGGTACGATCTCACCAACCTGCTGGTCGGGTCCGAGGGGACGCTGGGGGTGATCACCGAACTCACGCTGCGGCTGCATCCGGTGCCCGAGGCGATGGCGGCCGCCGTGTGCTCCTTCCCGGGTCTGGAGGAAGCCGTCCGCTCGGTGGTGGAAGCCGTGCAGATGGGGGTTCCTCTTGCCCGTGCGGAGCTGCTCGACGGGACGGCGATGCGCGCGGTCAACCGCCATTCGGGTTTCTCATACGCCGAGACGCCGGCCGTCTTCTTCGAGTTCCACGGTTCGGAGGCCGATGTCGAGGCGAACGGCGCAATGGTGCAGGAGATCAGCGGCAGCCTGGGCGGCACGTCATTCGAATACGCGCGGCGACAGGACGAGCGTACCCGCCTGTGGAAGGCGCGGCACGACGCGTATCCGGCGATTCTGGCGCTGCGCCCCGGTTGTCATGGGCTGACGAGCGATGTCTGCGTCCCGGTGTCGCGGCTCGCGCAGTGCATCGCCGAGACCAGGGACGACATGAAGCGCGCGACGATTCCGTGGGGGATCGTGGGGCACGTGGGCGACGGGAACTTCCACGCGGTGTTCATGATCGACCCCGATTCGGAGGCAGAGCTGGCCGAGGCGGAAGCGATCAACGAGCGCATCGTGCGGCGCGCGATCGCCATGGAGGGCACGTGCACCGGCGAGCATGGGATCGGGATGGGGAAGATCGGGTTCCTGCGGGAGGAGTTCGGCGCGGCGGGGGTGTCGGCGATGCGCGCGGTGAAGGCGGCGCTCGACCCGCAGGGCATCATGAATCCGGGGAAGGTCGTGGCCTGAATCCGGGCGCCCGCGGAATAATCCCCGCTGCAAGCGCGCAGACGGAAATCAGGATCAGCGCAGCCGCCGCCGGAAACCCGGCTTGCGACGCCGTGCCCACGGGAGCCGCCGGTTCGAAGGCGGGCACCCGTCCCCAGTCCACCTCGGCGATCGGGACTGCCGCGAACAGAAGCGGCAGGAAATGGGCCTTGAGACGTTCGTGGTGTCGGCGGACGGCTTCCTGGTAGGCGAGCTGCGTGGCCAGGTCGGTGTGCGAGAGCCGGTCGAGGGCGATCTGGGCTGCAAGCGGAGGGACCAGCAGCGACCAGCGGCGGGCCCATTCGTCCCGCTGCGCGAGGACTTCGCGGTAGGCGCGGGAGGCATCGCGGGCGGCCCGGTCGCCACGGTGGTTCATCGCGTAGTACCAGGCCCAGGTGAACTCGTCTTCCGGGACGGTTCGGTCGCTCCACTGGGGGTAGTCCTCGAAGAAGCCGTCCATCGTCGCCGCCTTGGGAAGGTCCCACGCTTCGTGATAGCCCTGGCGCTGGCGCACGGTCAGCTCCAGAGCTTCGGGCACGGGGTGCAGGATCGCATTCGTGAGGCTCAGGACCGCCGGAGCCAGGAAGGTGAGCATCACCCATACGCCCACCAGGATCATCGCGTTGGTGGTCGAGGACCGGCGCCCGGCGGCGACGCCCAGGCAGAGCGCGAACCAGAAAAGCGTGTGCAGGGCGATCAGCGCGGCGGCCCAGCCCGCGCTGCCATCGGCATCGATTCCCGCCAGAAACGTCCCGATGAGAGCCAACGCCGTGACCAGGCCGGCTGCGAGGATCACCCGAGCACCGATCTTTGCCGCAACCAGCCGCCGGCGGCGGGCGAAGAGCCGGGCCATTTGCCAGGTGCCGCGTTCGCGCTCGCCCGAAACGATGTCGTAGGTGACGGCGATGACGAAGAGCGGCAGCAGGGCGATGAGGATGAAGCTCAGGTCGAGGTCCCCCGCGGCCGCGAGGCGCGGATTCAGGGTTTCCTGCTCGTAAAGCTGTCCTTCGAGTGCCAGCAGCCGTATCCGCAGGCTGGCCGTCTCGACCTCCGTCCTGCCGCTCGCGAGTGCGGACAGGCCGGACGGTGGCTGTGGTGCCGGAAAGGCCAGGTAGTACAGCAACTCGCCCGCTTCCGTCGTCGGTGGGTAGATGGAAATGAGATGTGCGAGCTGATCCCGGTAGGCGGTGTCGGCTGCTGCAGTGGCGGCTCCTGCCGCCTGGATCCTCTGGCTCCCCTGCCAGCCCGCATACACTCCGAGCCCCAGCAGCAGAAGGACCGCGGCCCCGACGCCGCCGGAGCGAATGACCCGGGCGAATTCAAGGCGGATCAGGCGAATCCAGGCAACCGCGCTTTCGGACCTCATCTTGCCGGCGCTCATGATCCGGACCCGTCCACACCCACGCGCGGCAGCTGCTTTCGCCCCAGCCCGAGGCCCGCAAGAGGAAGGACGACCCACAGCCCGAGCGCGGCCAGCGACTGGGGACGGTCGGCCAGAGCCCGCCGGAGCGAGGGGAGACCGGGTTCGAAGACCGGAAACCGGGTCCATTCCTCGCGCGCAATGCGCTGGGCGCGGTCGTTCTCGTACCTGATCTCGTGGATGTGCAGGTCGTTGAGGCGCTGGATGATGTCATAGCGGTGGGCCTCGGCCTGCGCGCGGAACGCCTCGACCGCTTCCGGACCGGTTCCCGCCGCCGCCATCGACAGGTCCCGCCCCGCCAGGTAGGGAGATGCCAGCCCGAGCCACGCCATCACCCGGTCCTGCCGGCGATGCACAGCGACGAGTTCCTGCTGCTGCTCCTCGTTGATGCGGCTGGTGACCTCCTCTCCCTCGCGGCTTACGACTCCGCCCCAGTTGACCGGAAGCTCCTCGACCGACGCCACCTGGTAGCGCGCCAGGTACTCGTCGCGCAGAGCCCTGAAGAAGGGATCGTCCGGGTTGTGGCTGTCCCCCACCTGCCTCTGCGCCTCCTCCACCTGGGCGTTGAACTGGGCGCGCGACGGCATCGGGTGCAATCCGGCCGCAAGCGAAGCGCCGAGGCGCGGGGCGGCAATGCAGAGCGCGACCCATATCGCCACGAGCTGGGCGAGAGCGGCCCGGGAGGAGGCTCTGCGTGACGAGACCCACACCGTCAGCAGCACCCACCCCGCGAGATACGCGGCGTAGGTGGCCGCGAGTGCCAGCATGCGTGCGATGGAGGGTTGGCCTTCGCCTCCGGCGGTGACGAATGCGGCCGTGAGCAGGCCGATCGGAAGGGCCGCCGCCGCGGCTACCGCCCCGATTCCCAGCACCTTTCCCGCCATGATCTGCCCCGGAGTCGCGCCCTGGGTCAGGAGCAGCCGAAGTGTGCCCCGTTCCCTCTCCCCGCTGATCGACGCAAAACCCGCCGCGATCACGAACAGCGGCAGGAGCAGCCCCAGCACGGCGGCCGGCGTGAGACGCCCGAAACGCAACATCGCGGTCGCGTGCCGGGCGTCCCCGAAGCTGGCGGTGTTCTGCCTGTGCCCCTCCAGGAAGAGCGACGTTCCCGTGTAGGCGCCGACCCCCGGGTCGAAGAAGGCCAGGGGCGCCTCTTCGCGGAAGAGCAGGAACCCGTAGTGGATCACCCGGTGGGGATGGCGGTCCGGCTGCTCCGCCCACTGGCGATCGACCAGCGCCTGATAGCGGGCACGCTGTTCCGTCTCACTCGCGGTGTGATGCCGGGCTCCGAGCACGGAGACGGCCCCCAGAGCGACGACGAGCATCAGCAGGAACAGGATGTACCGATCCTCGCGCATCGCACCCAGCTGCCTCCGCGCGACGAGCAGCGTGTTGCGGAGTCCCACCTAGTCCGCCCCTCGCACCCTTCCGAGCCCGACCCCGGCGCCCATGCCCACCACCAGCACGAGTCCGCCCAGAACCGTGAGCGGAACCGCCGCACGGCGCCCGATTTCGGCGGATTCCTCGTCCATGTGGCGAAACCTCGGCAGGTTGGGGAGGACGCTGGCGCTCATCTGCTCGTCCGCGAGGATCGCGGGCACGAAGAACTCCTGCCACTGCTCCGCGAATGCCCGCACCTGCGCCTGGAAGTGGGCGAAGCGCGCGTCGCCGGTCCCTGCGGCGTCGATAAGGACTTCCTGGGCCAGGAGCGCCGGCGACAGGAAGCGGTATCGGCGGACGAGGACAATCTGTTCGGCACGCTGCGCATCGTGCTCGGACGTCACTCCCTCCAGGCGGCGATTCACGGCGTCGGTAGCGGCCCACGCCAGCGCGCCCAGCCCTGGCTCGTCGGCGACCACGCCCTCGGCCATCTCGGGATGGTCCTCCAGGTACCGCGCCAGGAGCTCGCTGCGCTGGTTCACGGCCTCGTTCGAGGCCTCGCGCTGGGCGGTGATCATCTCGACGCGCGACGGCAGCGGGTGCAGCAGGCCCGCCGCGATGTTGATCGCCGCCGGCGCCACCACCACGAACACCAGCCACGCACCGACCAGAACCGTGGCGTTCCAGGCCGAGGACCGCCGCAGGGTGTTGACCCACGCGGCCAGCACGAACCAGAAGAGCGAGTAGGCAACGATCGTGGAACACCAGAGAAGCACCCGACCGGGCGAGCCAAGTCCCCCCGTGGCCAGAATGCCGAGCAACGAGACCGCCAGCACCATTCCCACAACCAGAAGCGCCCGGAATGCGAGCTTCGCGGTCACGACGTTGCGGGCCGACACGGGCTGCGAAAGCGTCAGCGCCAGCGTCCCCTGCTCGCGCTCCTCCGAAAGCACGTTGAAGCTCAGCGCCAGAACGAGCAGCGGCAGCAGGTAGATCACGACAAAGGCCAGGTCGAAGCGCCCGACCATCAGGTTGAGGGGGTTCTCGACCTCGCCGTTCTGCTGAAACGACGACTCGTTGGTGTAGATGTTGACGTCGTAGTAGTACGGCAGGAGATCGCTTTGCCCGACCGCCAGAGCCGTCAGAGGACCCGGCGCCAGCGCCGCGGTTTGGCTGCCGCTCGGCCCACCCAGCACGAGCGGTGAGCGCGGATCGGCAAAGGGAGAAGATGGTTCGCCACCGTTCGCAATGGCGGTCAGTTCCTGTTCGAAGGCGCTGGTGCGCTCGGCGTTCCCGCTCTCCACGGCCTCTACGGTGCGCTCCTGAAACCGCAACCATACCATGCCGTTTGCCAGCGCGTAGACAAGGAGGACGGCGAAGAGCCCCAGCGCGATCCGGAGCGCCCGATCGGCCATGAGCAACCGCCACTCGTTTCGCAACACGGTGCGCGCGGTCATCTACGTCACCTCTGCGCGCCGTACCCGCACTGCGGCGGCAATGACGGCTCCGACGAGCCACGCTCCAAGGACCAGGAGTGAGAGGACCCGGTTGCCCAGCACCCAACCCAGTGTCGGGGCGGCGTACTGCAACGGAGGAACTGCTTCCCAGACCTCGGCCCCGACCGTGTAGGTGAAGTCCCCGGTCAGGGAGTTTTCGGTCATGTCTCCGTTCATCTGCCGCATCAGGTCCCGCCGGTACGTCTCGGCGGCGACAGCGAAGTGCCGGTGCTGCTCGACGTCCGTACCGGCCAGTCCCATCGAGAGCGTGCGCACCGCGAGCAGCGGCGCCGCCAGCGCAACCGTCTCGTGCACGACGCCCTGGCGCTCGAAGGTGTCCCACAGCGCGCCGTAGTTGCGGTCGAAGATCCGGTTGCCGAACTCCTCGCTCTCCTGCAGGTAGACGCCCACTGCGTTGATCGGCAGGTCCTCGACCCGCTCCACTCCGTATTCAGCCAGCAGGCGCTGGGTCGACGCGTCCCGGTCCGGAGGGGAAATGTCCCCTGCGCCGCTGGCCATCTCCTGCTCCACGGTACGGGCAAACTCCAACGCGGAGGGCGTCGGGTGGAGCCATTTCGACAGGTCCACCGCGACCCGCGGCGCCACGAGGCCGTTCACCACCCACACGGCCAGCAGGACCACCAGCGCGGTGCGCGCCGATCGGGCCCATGCGGATACGGCCAGGGACAGCGCCAGGAAGGCGGTGAAGTACGCCAGGTAGACGCCGGCCAGGACGGCGCCCCGGGCCAGCGGCGATGCCGCCGGACCTGGACTCGCCACGACCAGCGCTGCCGCTCCCACCACGGCGGCCGGCACCAGCAGCAACCCCAGTGCGCCGGCCACGCCCAGTGCCTTGCCGGCGGCCAGATCGCGCCGGCCGATTCCGGTTGCAAGCAGTTGGCGGAGTGTGCCACGTTCCCGCTCACCGGCCAGCGCGCCGAAGGTCAGCAGGATGATGAGCAGCGGCACAAGGTGTTGCAGTACCTGCGCCGCCGTCAGTGCCCCGATGCGCTGTGCCGCCGTCGCGTCCTGGGCCGGTCGCAGAAGGAAGTCGTTCTGCCGGTGGGCCTCGAGCCACACCGACGTACCGGTGTACGGGTCCACGCCCTCGTCGACAAAGGACAGCGCCAGACGGGGCTTGAACGCGTATATCCCGTAGTGCGCCGCCGAATGGGGATTCTTCTCACCCTGCGTCTCCCAGTGCTCCCGGGCGGTGGCCTGCGCGGCCGCGCGCTCCTCGTGCGCACTGCGCGCCTGAACCCACCCGTGCCCCAGCGAGACCAGCAGCAGTGCTCCCACCAGGATCGAGCACCAGCGGAAGCGGCCGTCCCGCAGCACATCGGTGAACTCCTTGCGGACGATATGCCTGATCATGGATGTCTCCTATTAGTCCGTGGATAGAGCCGCCCGAGCACCGAGAGCGGTGAGGCGCCGGGCTGGCAAGGAGCGACGAGAGGGGAATAGCAGAGCTATTCGCCCGAGGAGCGACGCAGAGCGCCGCCATGAAGTCGCCGAATGTATACTATACATGACATATTGTAAAATTGTCTTTACGTCGCGAACCGGTGAAGCGAAGCATCCAGCGCGGATGCATCGCCGCTCGAATGCCGGGGGGATTCTGTCCACGGGCTAATCATGCATGTGTTCCAGGTAGATGCGCTCGAGATCGGCGTGACCGATCTCGTCCGTGCTCAACTCCGTCACCAGGCGACCATATCGCATGATGCCCACACGCGTGCCGGTCTCCTTTGCCCGAAACAGGTCGTGGGTCGCCATGAGCACCGCGACGCCGCGGTTCCTGAGGCGCTCGACCAGCGCCGAGAACTCGTTCGCGGCCTTGGGGTCGAGCCCGGATGTCGGCTCGTCGAGCAGGAGGACGTCGGCTTCCTTGGCGATGGCGATCGCGATGCCGACCTTTTGCCGCATGCCCTTGGAGTACTCCGACACGCGTCGATCGACTACATCGCGCTCCAGGCCCGCTTCGACGAGGATGTCGGTGAGCCGTTCCCGACCCAGCGCTCCCTTTCCGCCCAATGCGGCGAAGTACTCCAGGTTTTCGAGGCCGCTGAGATTGCGGTACAGCATCACCTGCTCGGGTATGTAGGCAAGCCGCTGCTTCGTTTCGCGGTCGTGGGTGGCCACGTCCAAGCCGGACACGAGGGCCTTGCCCCCCGAGGGTGACACGAATCCGAGGAAGAGGTTGATAGTGGTGGTCTTCCCCGCGCCGTTGGGACCGAGGAGGCAGTAGACCTCTCCTGGCGCTATGGCCAGGTCGAGGGAGTCGAGGGCTCGGGTGGCACCGTAGTTTTTGCTGAGTCCGCGGGCTTCGAGAAGGGGTGCGTGCCCCGCCCGCGATTCGCCGTTCTGCATGTGTTTTCCATCTCTCGCGTTGGGTACGCCGTCACCGGCGCAACCATGGACAGGTCTTCCGCCGACGCTCGGGTCGGCAGAGGGGCTCATCGCTACAGAGAGACGGGAAGCGGCGGTGCGCGACTGCGATGAGGAGAGAGATGGACGATACCGGCGATCAGCCGGTGTCCGGGAAGCGCCGGGGCGTGCAGGACGCCCGGCTCAACGATGACCGGTGAGGCCGCAGCGGACGTCGGTGCATCCTGGTGACCGAACTTACAGACGGAGCAAGCGGCGGAGAGATCGGCCCCCGTGTGCGTGTGTCCGCTCTCGATGGTGGTGGCGACGAGCAGCGAAAGAGCGATGGCGATTCCCACCGGCGCACGCATGCCCCCCTGCGATCCTCCTGGACCGATCGGGTGGGTCATGGTTCGTTCCGCCTTTCACCGCAGACACGCACCGGCCTCGCGAGGCCGGCACCGATAGCGAAACGTACTATAGGGTCGGTCGACCGCTCAAGCCAAGCGACGCAGGTGGCCAGTCAGGCCGGGGGGAGATGGAAGTGACGACAACTTGACGTGATTGCATTGCAATCATACTATTTTGTCCGCTCGGAGGCTTTAGGGTAGCATGCCAGGGCACCGAAAGGAGGTCGGCGATGGCCAGCATCACAATCCGCAACCTCGACGACGCAGTGAAGACGCGGCTGCGCGTGCGTGCGGCCACGAATGGTCGCTCAATGGAGGAAGAGGCTCGGATCATCCTGCGCGAGGCGGTGGAGGAAGAAGCCTCGGAAAAGGGGCTTGGGACGAAACTCCGCGAGTTGTTCGAACCCTTGGGGGGAGTGGAGCTGGAGATTCCACCACGCGAACCGATGCGTGATCCCCCGCGTTTCGGCTGAGGCGGTGGCATGTTCGTTCTCGACACGAACGTCGTCTCGGAATTCATGCAGGAGCGACCGCATCCCTCGGTCCTGCACTGGGTCGACATCCGGCTGGCGCGCGATTTGTTCGTTACGGCGGTGACTCAGGCCGAAGTCCTTACCGGCATAGCCATCATGCCGGCAGGGCAACGTCAACGCGACCTTGCCGCCGCAGCCGATCGTGCTTTCAACGGAATGTTCGCAGACCGCGTGCTACCGTTCGACCGGTCGGCAGCGCACGCCTATTCCGGAATCGCCGCCGTCCGGCGACGGGCTGGCCGACCGATCTCGCAGGCCGACTGCCAGATTGCCGCCATTGCGGCTGCACGAGGTGGGACAGTGGTGACAAGGAACGTCCGCGATTTCGAGGGAATCGACATCGCGGTTCTCAACCCGTGGGAGAGCCGGTGATGAACAAGTCTGGAACAGCAGCCATCTTGCTGGTGTGTTGCGCGATCTTCGCGTGCGCTCCGGATCAAGGCACCCGGCCGGGCCGATCCACCCAGCCCCTCGATCTCACCCTCGAGAACATCTTCGGTCCCCGCGGCCGCGCCGGCGGCAGCGAAATCAGCCCCGACGGGAGGCACGTCGCGGTGTCGGCCACGGGGCCTCAAGGGTCGGGGATCTACCTGGTGCCGACAGGCTGGGAGACCGAAACCGTGGAAGCGGCCGCGCCCGGCGAGCCCACCACCGGCACACTCTGGGTCGAGGGCAACTCCCCGTCCTGGTTCCCGTCCAGTGACCGCATCGTCTTCCGGCGCGGCGCCGACCTCTGGACCGTCGCCATCGACGCCGACCCCATCCAGATCACCAACGACGATGACATCGAGCGCGCCCCGCGCGTGTCCCCCAACGGCAGTCTCGTCGCCTTCTACTCGGGGCGGTCCGGCTACCAGGACATCTGGGTGGTGCCCGCCGACGGGTCCGGCGATTCCCGCCAGGTCACCTTCGACGCCTTCGCGCCCGACGACTTCCGCTGGTCACCCGCGTGGGCGCCGGACAGCCGCCGCATCGCCTACGTGTCGAACGCGGCCGACTACTGGCACGACGACATCTGGGTGGTCGACATCGAGACCATGGACACCCGCCAGGTCTCGCGCACACTGATGGCTTCGACCGAGCCCGTGTGGTCGCCCGACGGCACCAGGATCGCCCTGCTCGGCACCCACAAGGACGGCTACTGGTACGAGGACCTCGCCGACATCTTCGTCCTCGATCCGGTTGCGGGCGGCGAGCGCACGGTGGAAATGCAGATCCACGCCACCGACTGGCTGCACCGGATGCGCATCTTCTGGTCGGGCGACGGGGAGCGGATCCATTTCCCGTACCACGAGCGCGGCGACTTCGACCTGTGGGCGGTGCCGGTCGCGGGCGGGGTTGCCACGCGCGTGACCAACATGGGTGGGTCGCTCGGCTCCATTTCATCCTCTGCCGGGGCAGATGTCTTCGCCTTCACTCGCGCCACACCGACCCGCGGGTCCGACGTCGACCTCATCCCCTCCGCCGGAGGCCCACTCCAACGCCTCACCAACTTCGCGGCGACATGGAACACCGTGGTCGACCCCGTCGAGATCTCCTTCCGCAGCCACGACGGCCTCTACATCCAGGGATTCCTGTACATGCCGCCGGGCCACGTACCGGGCGACCGCCACCCGGCCCTCGTGCAGGTGCACGGCGGCGGGACCAACTCGTACCTGCACGGCGAGAATCTCTTCGAGCAGTACCTTGCATCGAAGGGGTATGTGGTGCTGGCCGTCAACTACCGCGGCGGCTCCGGCTTCGGGCGCGAGTTCCAGGACCTCGGCATCAACGACTGGGCCAACGGACAGGCGCGCGACGCGGCGGCTGCCGGCGTCTTTCTGCGCACGCAGGACTACGTGAACGGCAAGGTGGGGATCTACGGCTACAGCTACGGCGGCATCACGAGCATGGCGGCGATCGCGCGGGTGCCGGGCGTCTTCGACGCGGCGGTGCCGATGGCGGGGATCTACGACTTCGGCGATGCGTACACGAATGCGGACCGGATCGGCCGCATCTTCATCAGGACCGGTCATTCGGGGTCGCCAGAGGAACAGCCGGAGATCTACGCCGTCAGCAACACGCTCGCGCGCATCGGGAACATCGACACGCCGCTGCTGATCATGCACGGCGAGCTGGACGTGCGCGCGCCGTACCGGCAGTTCGAGATTGCGGTGGCGGAGCTGGAGCGGCACGGCAAGGTTTTCGAGAGCCGCAGCTATCCGGGCGAGACGCACGGGCTCAGGCCTGCGGCCCGAATCGACATGTACACGCGCGCCGAGGAATTCTTCGATCGGATGCTGAAGGGAACGACCCCATGAAAACTGCCGTAGCTGCCATCCTCCTTGCGGTCGCGACCGCGCCCATCGCTGCCCAGGACCTCGTCATCACCAACACACGGGTCGTGGACGTGAACGACGGAACGGTCTCGGATTCTGCCGTGGTGATCGTCGAGGACGGGCGAATCGCCGCGATCGTTACAGGCGAGACCGGCGTGGTGGACATCCTGGACACCCCGGAAGGCGCCGCCACCATCGACCTCATGGGCCGCTATCTCGCTCCCGGCCTCCTCGACGCCCACGTCCACGTCTCAACGGCGGCCGACGCGCGCCGCGCCCTCCACACCGGCGTCACCACCATGCGCAGCATGGGCACCTCGCACTACGTCGACGTCGGGATGCGCGACCTCCAGGCCGCCGGCCACCTCGAGGCGCCCCAGTACCTCGCCGCCGGGTACCACGTGCGCCCGCCCGCGGCCGAGGGCTTCTTCCAGGACCACCCCGAGCTGGGGCGGATGTACGGCAGCGAGGTGCGCGGCGAGGAGGCGGTGCGCGCCATGACCGCGGCGATCGTCTCGCGCGGGGTCGATTTTGTGAAGACGAACGCCACCGAGCGTGCCGGCCTGCCCGAAACCGACCCGCGCAAGCAGTTCTACTCGCAGGCCGAACTGCGGGCGATCGTGGAGGAGGCGAGTGCCGCGGGGATTCCGGTTGCCGCCCACGCGCACGGAGACGCCGGCGCGAGGGACGCGATCGAGGCGGGGGTGCGCAGCATCGAGCACGGCACCTACATGAGCCGCGAGACGCTGACGCTGATGGCCGAGAAGGGCGCGTTCGTCGTGCCGACCATCGCGATCGTCAACGATCTCACGATCCCCGGCGGCGACTACGACAACGCCGTCCTCAATGTGCGCGGCCGCCACATGCTGCCCCGCGTACGCGAGATGGCCCACAACGCCCACGAACTCGGCGTGAAGATCGTGGCCGCGACCGACACCGGCTACGGCCCCGAGAGCACCACCACCCTCGCCCACGAGCTGATCGAACTCGTCGGCATCGGCATGACCCCGCTCGAGGCGCTCCGGGCCGCAACCACCACCGCCGCCGAACTCTTCGGGCTCGAGGGCCGGATCGGCGCCATCGCACCCGGGCTCGAAGCCGACCTGATCGTGCTGGAGCGCAACCCGCTCGACGACATCGGCGTGGTGCAGGACGTGCTGATGGTGGTCAGCGACGGGAAGGTGGTCGTGCGGCGCGGCGACTGGCCGGGCGCGCGGCCGGTTTCGTAAAGGGCGCCGGGACGGCACGACCGGTCCCACAATTCACAAATTGTCATGTAAACATTACATAATGTAATAATAATTTGACATTCGGCCGTCATTCCGCCAACGGTCGACACCGGATACGTTTGCGGCGGATTGGGTGCCCGCCATAGTTTGCTCGATGTGGAGATGAACCCGAACGGGGTGGTGTAGCGGCGAGGAGGAGGGGGCTCATCTTCGGAGGAGTCGGATGATGCTCGTTTCTCACGGAGCACACCTTCTGGCAGGGCGCCAGAACGCACGTCCCCATGGTGCCCAGGTCCGCCGCCGTGATTCCTGCGTCCCGCGATTGGCCAACCTCTGCCATCGAGATGCCATTGCCGCCCCCATCCGCGAAGGAGGACTGATGTCGACTCATTCGTTCGTTCCAGGACCCGAGACAGTTCCGAAGAGCGGCAGACGGGCCGCAATTGGCCGATCGGGTGCGATGACGCTGGCCTTCGCCCTGTTTGCCGGCCCCCTGTCGGCACAAACGGGGTCGGTCACCGGCACACTCGTCAGCGGTGAGACAGGTGAACCGCTCCCAAACGTCCAGGTGTCCCTCGAGGGCACCGGGCTCGGGGCCATCTCGAACAACCAGGGCCGGTTTCTCATCCTCAGCGTACCCGCCGGAGAGGCCGAGCTTGTGGCGCAGCTCATCGGCTTCAGGGAGGAACGCCGGACGGTCTCGGTTGGCGCCGATGGGTCGGAGGTCGTCGACATCTCCATGTATCCCCAGGCGGTCGAGATGGAGGGGGTGGTGGTGACGGGAACGGCGATCGCGGCGCAGAAGCGCGAGATCGGCAACAGCATCTCCCTGGTTACCTCCGACGAACTGCTCTACGCCGGCGCGATCAACCTCGAGGACGCGCTCCGCGGCCGCGCTCTCGGCGTGAGCATCACGGGAGCGTCCGGGACGGCCGGTGCGGGATCTGACATCCTGCTCCGGGGAACCAACTCGGTGAACGGGCGCAACCGACCTCTCATCTACGTCGACGGCGTGCGCATGCCCGCAGGCACGCTTGAGGACGCCACCGGCGAAGCCCAGGAGCACGCGACCTTCCTCGGCAGCATCCGTGAGGAAGACATCGACCGGATCGAGGTCATCAAGGGTCCCGCGGCGTCGAGCCTCTACGGCACCGACGCCAGCGCCGGAGTGATCCAGATCTTCACCAAGAGGGGCGCGCCGGGTGCGCCGCGCTGGACCATGAACATGCGGCAGGGAATCCAGCGCATCGGCCACGTGGGGCCCGAACTCGATCCCACCGGCCTGCGCGTGAACGACTGCACCCGCCAGTTCACCCACTCCCTCGAAGACGGCTATCACTTCAACCGGGACGAGCAGGGCCAGCTGATCGCGGATCCCGGCTGCCCGGCCAGCGGCAGCTGGCTTCGTGACGCCCGCGTTCAGGACTACTCCATATCCGTCAGAGGCGGGAGCGACGATGTCACCTATTTCGCTTCCGCGGGCTACGGCATTACCGAGGGCGTCGTCGACCCGAACGCGTCGGAGGACGTGAACGTCCGGGCGAACTTCACCTTCAACGGGTTCGAGAACTTCCAGATCAACCTCAACAACTTCTACACGCGCCGGGATATCGCCTGGATCCCCAACGGCGACAATTCCGAGGGACTCCTGTTCAACGTCGCCCGCGGAGACGAGGGCGAGACGCCGGACAACGACGATTCGCTGGTGCTGGACCTGACGCAGGACCAGGTGATCAATCACTTCAACTCCAGCGCCAACATCGACTGGACGCCCATGGCCACCATGCGGCATCGGCTGACGTTCGGCCTGGACTACTCGAACTCCCACTACATCACCCAGCGGCCCTGGCTATTCTGGAACAACCCCCTCGGCACCAGGACCGTGGACATCGAGAACCGCCGGGTGATCACGCTGGACTACGCGGCCACGTACCTGCACGAGCTTCCGTGGGGCCTCACCTCCACCACCTCCGCCGGTGCCCAGTACAATCAGTTCGAGCACCTGGGCAACCGGACCGACGTCGAAGGCTTCATCGGCCCCGGGGCGAAAGTCCTCGAGAATGCCGAGGAGGTCACGAACTACAACGAAGATCGCAATGCCACCGAGGGCGGAGGCTTCTTCCTCCAGGAGCAGATCGGCTGGGCGAACCGCTTCTTCGTCAACGCGGGCCTCCGCGCCGACACCCACAGCTCCTTCGGGCGGGAATACACCCGCGACGTACGGTTCACGATGTACCCCAAGCTGCAGGCTACCTACACCCTCTCCGATCACGATTTCTGGCCGTCGTGGTGGGAGACCTTCCGCGTGCGGTCGGCGTACGGCGAATCGGGCGAGGCACCGCCGGCCTCCGCCTCGGTGACGATTTTCGAGGCTTCTTCTCTGGCCGACGAGAACAACCTGGGCTTCATCATCGACAACCTGGCCAACCGCAGGATCGGTCCCGAGCGCGCCCAGGAGTACGAGGGGGGCTTCGATGCATCCCTCTTCGACGGAATCCTGGCCCTCAACGGGACCGCCTATTACCGGAAGACCTTCGACGGCCTCATCAATGTCGCCCCGGCACCTTCCAGCGGCATCAACGAGTCCATTCCGCAGAACGTGGGGATCTGGGACAGCAGGGGCATCGAGGTCGGAGTGGACTTCCTGGTCTTCGAGGGCTTCAGCAGCCGCGTGAGCATCAACGCGAACTACCAGTACAACCAGACCAGAATGGTCGACCTGGGGAACCCGCAGTTCGAGCAGTTCTCGTTCAGCTACCTCAACCGATATCGGAAGGACCGCCCCATACCTGCGCTGTTCGGGAAGAAGATCTGCAATCCCGACGCGATGGGCGAACTGCCGACCTATACGGACGATGACGACTGCATCCTTGACGGAATCCCGGTGGAGAACGCGCCCGACACGTTCTTCTACGCGCCCAGCCGACCGCCCCACGAAGCGTCGCTGGGCGTGCGGGCCACCCTCTTCGACAATTTCATCCTGGACGCTTTCGGCGTCGCGCAGGTGGGGCACTGGCTCTACGACGATCTGGCCCAGGAGCTGGCGGCCGACGGCCTGTGGCCGGAGTGCTGGCCCAGCGGACTGTTGGCGGCCTGAATCACGGCAGGGAATCTTCTAACTACATACAGGACTGCACGATCTGCGTTTCCTGCTGTTGTACTGGATCCTGCTGGACCGTGCCGCGAGAGCGGGAAAACCCGGATTGTTTTGCGGGAATATGCAGGACTCGCGCCGAGGCATCGGTGGCCGCCATCCATCCTCTTCCGGGACACGCCTTCGGGCGCTGAACTCCTCCCTACCGGCGTCCGGCGGCGGCGCGGCTGTTGTCGGGCATGCCGACACGCAGACTCAGGCCGAGCCCGCCGGAAGCGCCGCCGTAGCCGCCCTGCGCGTCCAGCTTGAGGCCTCCGGGCAGAAGGACGCCGTAGCTGGCGCGCGCGTCGAGGGTCCAGCGCCCCGGGTCCGGCCCGCCGGGTCGGAGCCTTCCGCCGAGCGGGCCGTGCAGGAGTTGGCCGGTGGCGCGGGCCGGGCCGCCCCAGCGCGGCGAGACCGAGAGCGAAAAGCCTTCCTCGTTCCCGTGCTTTCCGAGGGCGAGGGTCAGCGCCGCGCCGCGCTCGCCGTAGCCTTCCGCGGTGTGGTGGGCGAGCATGCGGGCCTGTGCGTCGAGGCGCACGAAGCCGAGGACGGCGCGGAGTCCTCCGGCGATCTCGACGCCGTCGCCGGTCTGGCCCGCGCCGCCGTCGCGGCGCGCGTAGACCGTTCCGAACGGCGTGAGTTCCGCGCCGCCGAGGCGGCCGGTCAGCGACAGGTCGGTTCCGATCCGCACCTGGTTGACGGCGATGTCCTGCCGGTCGACGGTCTCGTCGCCATCCCCGGTCCGGAGCCTGGCCCATGCTGCGTCGCCCTTGAAGGCGACGTCGAGCCCGCCCGGCGCTCCGAGGCGCTGTTCGAGCGCGACGAGCCCGAGCCGGAGACTCGTCGGGCTCGCGCCCGTCCTTCCGGCCGCCCGCAGGTTCCGCGCTTCGCCTCCGCCCGTGCCGGCCGAGGCCCAGACCGACGTGGACCCGCCGTCCCAGCGCAGGTACGGATGGATCGCCGTCATGAACTGCGTGAGCCGTCCCTCGGACGTGCCCGCGCGCCAGTCGCCGACGCTCTTGCTCCGCGAGAGCGCCACCCCGGCGAGCCAGCGCGCGCCCAGCCTCGTGTCGAGCCCGACGTACGCGGTCTGGAGCTCCCCGTCGTAGGCGGAGTCGTGCCCGTGCGCGGACGGCGTCCCCTCGAACCTTTGGATGTCGCCCTGGCCCCAGAGCGACCAGCGTCCGCTCGCCGGGCACCGCTCGCCGTCCGGCTGTGAGCCGCCCCAGCCGAGCAGGAAGTCCGCCGCGCCGGATCCGTTTCCGCCCCCGACGCCGAGCGTCCGGGCGGGCACCGACCGGAGCGCGTCCTCGATCCGGTCCGCCCTCTCCGACGACGACGTTCCGGCCGCGAGCGCCGTCGGCTCGCCCCGTCCCGCCGACAGGCGCATGGCTCCGAAGGGCTCGGCCGCTCCCCCGCCCAGGCCCAGCGCGCCCTCGACCGCCGAGCGCGCGCCGGTCCAGCGCTGTCTCAGCATCGCCTCCGCCCCGGTCCGGCCCAGCGGCACGGACCGGCCCATCACCGCGAGCCGGGACGCCTCGCACGGACCGGCCCCCATGCGGCGGCCCAGCGCCGCGCGCAGGCTCGCCAGATGGCCCCGCGCGGTGGCCGCGAGCACGTTCCCGAGGATCGCGCGCTGCGGGCGGTCGCTCACGCCGACCGAGACGCTCTGGACCGCGGTGAGCCCCGCCGGGTCCCACGCCGTGACCGCGACCGTCGCCGAGCCGTACCCGACCGGCGTCAGCGCCAGCACCGAGCCCGCGACCGAGGCCAGCACCACGCCGGTGTCGTTCGAGCGCGCGCCGTAGGTCAGCGCGTCCCCGTCCACGTCGCCGAAGAACGGCGACAGGTCCACCTCGACGGCCGCGCCGCCCTCGTCGAGGCTCTGGTCCGGGATCGTCCCGACCGCCGTCGGCGCGTCGTTGACGGGCAGCACCGTCACCGCGACCGTCGCGGTGTCCGTCAGGCCCCGTCCGTCCGAGACGACGTAGGCGAACGAGTCCGTGCCGTGGAAGTCGGCCTCCGGCGCGTAGAACACGTGCCCGCCCGAGAGGAGGCGCACGGCCCCGTGCGCCGCCGCCGTCACCGACCGGACGCGCAGCCGGTCGCCCTCCGGATCCGTGTCGTTGGCGAGCACGTCGACGGTGACGGCCTCATCCTCGGGCGTCACGGCCTCGTCGTCCGCCGCCTCGGGCGCCTCGTTCACGTCGGTCACCTCGATGGCGACCTCCGTGCGCGCCTCCCCGCCGAACCCGTCCAGCGCGCGCACCGTCAGCTCGTACAGGTTCGGCGGCGTCTCGAAGTCCTCGCCCGGACCGACGTAGCGCACGACCCCATCCCGCTCTCCGACCTCGAACCGAAAGTCGCCGGACACGATCTCGTAGGTCAGCGCGTCGGCGTCGGGATCCGTCGCCACCACCGGGCCGAGATCGGCCGGCCGCTCCCGGCCGTCCACGTTCTCGGGCAGCTCGAAGCCGTAGGACGGCTGCCCGAACGCGGGCGCTCGGTTCACGACCTCGATGTCGACGACGGCCGAAGCGGAGCCGCCCCGCCCGTCGGAGACCACGACGCGGATCGCCGCCGGCCCGAGTTCGGCGGGGGCCTTCCAGCGCGCCACGGGTTCGTCGTCGGCTCCCGTGAAACGGCCAATCGGAGCGCTCCACGCGTAGGCGAGCGGGTCGCCGTCCGGGTCCGAGGCGGTCGCGGTGAGCAACGCCTCGCCGCCGCGCGGCACCGCGCACGGGTCGCACGAGGCGGTCACCACGGGAATCTCGTTCACGTCCGTCACCTCGACCGCCACGCGCGCCTCGTCTTCCGCTCCGAACCCGTCGCGCACGCGCACCGTCAGCTCGAAGCGGTTCGGCTCCGTCTCGAAGTCCTCGCCCGGACCGACGTACCACACCACCCCGTCCCGCTCCCCCACCGCGAAGCGCTCGCGGTCGCCGTCGGTGATGTCGTACGTCAGTTCGTCGCCGTCGGGGTCCGTCGCCGCCACCGGGCCGAGAGCGGCCGGCCGCTCCCGGCCGTCCACGTTCTCCGGCAGCTCGAAGGCGTAGGACGGCTGCCCGAACGCGGGCGCGCTGTTCACGACCTCGACCACGACCTCGGCCGACGCGGTGCCGCCCCGTCCGTCCGAGACCTCGACGCGGATCGTGGTCGTCCCGGGTTCGGCCGGGGCGGTCCAGCGCGCCACGGCCTCGTCGGCGTCCGAGAAGCCGCCCCGCGGCGCGCTCCATGCATACGTGAGCGGGTCGCCGTCCGGGTCCGAGGCGACCGCCTCGAGCCGCACCTCGCCGCCGCGCGATACCGTGCACGGTGCACACGAGGCCGTCACCACGGGACGCTCGTTCACGTCCGTCACCTCGACCACCACCGGCACCGCGTCGTCCGCTCCGAAGTCGTCCCGCACGCGCACCGTAAGCTCGAACCGGTTCGGCTCCGTCTCGAAGTCCTCGCCCGGGCCGACGTACCACACCGTCCCGTCCCGCAAGCCCACCTCGAAGCGCTTCGAGTCGCCGAGCACGATCCCGTACTTCAGTTCGTCGCCGTCCGGGTCGGTCGCCACCACCCGGCCGAGTTCGACCGGCCGCTGTCGGCCGTCCAGGTGCTCCGGCAGCTCGAAGCGGTAGGACGGCCGCTCGAACTCCGGCCGTTCGTTGACGGCATGGACCTCGACCTCGGCCGACGCGAAGCCGCCACGCCCGTCCGAGACCTCGACGCGGATCGTCGCCGAGCCGGGCCGCCCCGGGGCCGTCCAGTGCGCCGCCGGCTCGTCGACCGGTCCGTCGAATGAGCCCCACGTCGCGCTCCAGCCGTAGGTCAGCGGATCGCCGTCCGCGTCCGAGGCCGTCGCGGTCAGCTGAACCGAGCCGTCCGGCGCCACCACGCACGGCGCGCACGAAACCGTCACCGTCGGCGAGCGGTTGGGCGGCGGCGTCCGGTCCCGGATCGTCACCACGACCGACGACGGGCTGCCCGCCACCAGCCCGTCCGGCAGCGCGCCCAGCGCCACCGTGAACGTCTCGTCGTCCCGGTCGGCGTCGTTCACCGTCGCGACGGTGCCCCTGCCGGTCGTCTCCCCGGCGGCGACCGCGATGCCCGCCAGCGCACCGTAGTCGCCGGACTCGGCCGTGCCCGCCGTGAGCGTCAGCGGGATCGTCACGCCGTCCGCAAGCGTCCCGGACAGCCGGGCCGTCACCGTCACCGAACCGCCCTCGTTCACCGGGTTGGGCGCGGCCGACAGGCTCACCGCGCGCGCGGGCGTCGCGTCGTCGTCCCTGATCGTCCCCGTCCCCGTGTCGGTCGCCGTGACCGTCTGCGTCGTCCCGGACACCGTCAGGCCGACCGTGAACGTCTCGTCGCCCTCGACCAGGGCGTCCTCGATCGTCGCGACCGTGAAGGTCCGCGTCTCGCCCGCCGTGCCCGCGAAGGCGAGGGCCGGGGTGTTCGCCGTGTAGTCGACGCCCTCGGTCGCCGTGCCGTCGGTGAAGCCCGGCGTCACCGCCAGACCGCCCGGCACCGCCCGGTCCAGCGTCACGGTGAAGGTCATCGCGTCGCCTTCGGCGGCCGACGCGTCCCCGACCGTCACCGCCGCGACCGCCGCGGCCCACGTCGCCGTGGCCGAGACCGCCGACGGCGGGCCGGTGTTGAGGCCGTCGGTCGCGGCGTTCGCCGCCACCTCGACCGTCACGTTCGTTGAGCCCGAGGGCGTGACCGCCAGCGTGTACTCCGTGGCGCTCACCACCGTGAACGCGCCCTTCGTGCCGCCGGCCACCGTCACGTCCCCGGCGACGAAATCCGTCACCGCCTCCGAGAACATGAACGTCGCCGTGAGCGGGGAGGTCGAATTGATCTTCGACGGCACGCCGGTGATCCGGACCGTCGGGGCCGTCGCGTCCCACGTCGCCGTGGCGCTCTCGGCGCTGGCCGGACCGGTGTT
>JAJDTB010000066.1 GCA_022827345.1 Gemmatimonadota bacterium
GCCTTCGTCGAGCGCTACAACAACGGCTGGCTTCTCCAGCGGCACGGGTACATGACCCCGGCCCGCGCCCGCGAGAAGCTCAGCCGAAAGGCGGCCTGATGTTTAGGCCGTCCACTTGTCCAGGAAACCGGAACCGGTACACATCGTCTGCAAGGTTTGTCTGGCCTGAGTGTCGCGGTTCGGCGTTACGCTTCCACCGACCCAGAGCCCGATGGTGATTCGCTGGCTTCCGAGGTCATAAACGCCTTCGCGACGTAAGTACTCGAGGGCGCAAATGAGCGACGACGCCCGTTGATACTGCTGAGTCGTCAAGAGACGAAGCGTGTACCTCATCAAGACCACTGTTCCTGAGTCACCTCGTCTTCGCATGCGACGCCATATTATCGCAAACGCACTGAGTCCCAAGTACGCTTCCGTCTTCCCGCCACCTGTGGGAAACCAAATGACATCCACCACCGAACGATCGGTGTTAGAGGGATCCATGATCGCGAGGAGATTCAATAGCACAAAAGCGAACTGAAATGGCCGCCATCTGTTGCCCACGCCCGTGTATCGCGGACGGTCGTAGGGGCGAGCAAGCACCAAGGTGGTGCCTCGCCGTTTCCACTCGCGCGGCTTGGTTGAAAGCGCGTAGTGGAGTTGTTGCATCAGCATCGCACGATTCATCAATGCGAACGCCTTCCGGGCTTCCGGGTTGTCACAGAGCTGCTGGACGCCAGCTCGGATACGATCGAGACAAACTCGGGCACGGGCCATGTTCTCTCTCGCCGCGGGTAACAGTGCTTCAGGAATCTGGCCGGGTGCATTGACCACTTCCTCAAGATTCTCGATCCAGGTCTCGTAGAGATCCGCCAAGCGGGCACCGCTCCTCGTGGAAAGCTGCTCGTCTTCAGCAAGTCTCTCCATGTTCAAATCGATGTCTTCAAGGATCGTGGGGAAGATGGGAGCCACCTCGAATCCAGGCATGACCTCAGTTCTGATCAAATCTGTGGTCCCGCCAACCGCATCTTCCCATTCGGGGGCGCACCCGTGGCCCACCGCATAGATTCGGCGGTGACGATATAGAAGCCGCATCATATTGCGCTCCGAGTCCGCCAGTGTTGCAGACAACGACGACTGACCCGCCGCTGGCTCGGCGCTGCCATGCTCGGGGTATTCCAGAAAGCACCGTTCACCATCCCCGCTGACGGAAAAGGAGCACTGAAATAGACATGTCTCATTGCGTCTCGTGTTAGCAACAGTGTCGTTGATCAGCGTGAATGTGACGATGCGGGCGTCCATGGGGGTTCCGTGCAAGCCCGGCTCCCTGACGTAGACATGGAGCTTCATCTTGCATACATCGGTGCCAGTGTCTAAGGTCACCTCATGGATCCGACCCGAGAGAAGCTTGTCTCGCGTGAAATACTCCGTATGTCGGATTGGAATACGACGCCAGCCCCGATAGGCATGGACCTTTCCATCTTTGTCCGTCCAGCCTCTCTGCCCGGGAAGCTCCTCACTTTCATATCGACCTGCTTCTACGGTTATGACCAGCGTCTCTGGAAGACGGACGACTGCGGTCAATCCCATGCCGCTTGGCAAGTACTCGTTGGCCCTGTTGATCTCCTGTTCAGTATCCGCTTCCGTCTGAATTTCTCCTGCCTCTTGGGCCCCGGCGCTGCCACTGTTGCCCGCCTCCTGCTGTCGACCCTCATCAACTTCCGGCGTATCCTGATCGTCTTGTTCTTGAACAACACTCCGGCGTGGAAACAGCACACCTGCGCCGTAGCGCATTCGCGGCGTGTCTGCAGCCCTCAGAATCTCTTCACCACGGTAGCTTCGTGCCCCAATTCCCGTCTGGATGACCGGAAGGCCAGGCTGCGGCCCCACCAGTTCGCCTTTGAGAGCGTCAACTATGAACTGCCGTACTTCCCTCGATCCAACCAACACTGTGGTCATCAAAACCATCCTTTCAGCTTTCGGTCCATCGCTTGTAATGCAATGCTCTGTAGCCGCTCATGCAACAACACAATCAAGTGACTCCTGGCGCGGGACATCCCAACGTACATCAACGCCCTGTCGACATCCGAATCGAGTCTATCTACGTCACACAAGATCACCACTGGACTCTCAAGGCCCTTGAAAGCATGAATGGTGGAGAACACTATCTCTGCTTCTTGGCCCTGCCGCGTGCCGGCGGACCTAATGTCCCTGCCTAGCATCGAGACCACCGAGTTGGCCAAACGCCGACGAGACAGAATCACCACATCAGATTTGGACACACCGTCCTTGGCCAACGTATCCAGAATCGAGCGTAGTCTCTGCGCTTGGTGTTGTCGATTCCTCCAGTATCGATAGTCTACCGGTAGGCACTCCGAATTGTCCAGTCTGTAAGGCAATGAGTCGAACCCGGAGAGCAGGGCTGTCTCTTCACCTATCTTGTAGGTGTTTCGACAATTTCGGCTAAGCGGCGCCGTCGTATAGCGTTCTGGTTCGATGTATTGTGACAGCACTTCCTTCCAACCAAGCTCGAGACCGGAAAACAGCGCCTGCCTAGTGAAATCGCCCAGCATTGCCCACTGCCCTTCGCCCAGCCCACCTTTCATAGCTACCTCAAGAACGCTGAGGACCGGATCCGCCATCAAGTCCTGGGCTTCGTCAACGATACACAGATCAGCTGTAACCCTCGATTCCAGTAAGGCAAGCTCTCCATACAGCGGATAGACCTGGTTGAACAGTTGTTCGGAATCGTCCTTGGCTGCGCTCTCGGCCCGACGAAACTCCTCAGCGTTTTCGCCTTTCACAATCAAATCCCTAAGGTAGCGATGGAAACTCCCGGCAATGACAACGTTGGTGGGAAGAATCTCCGTGGCCCGGCGAGCGAGCCATTCGCCGAGAAGGCGATTGTAGCAGAGGAGAAGGATTGTTTCATAGCGCGGTGCCGCTCTTCTCGCGTATTCCAAAGCCAATAGGGTCTTGCCGGTACCGGCTGCCCCCTCGACCACGCACCGTGCGTTTCGCTCGAACAGGTCAAGTACATCGTACTGCTCCTCCGTGAGGCGGACGATCCGCTCTTCAGATCGGCGAATCGTCGTTGAGCGAGCAAGTGTGATGTCGAAGTCCGGCCTCAGATAGTTCCTCAGTCGTTTGATGTTCGTCGGGGTTGCCAGGGTAAGTTGTTGCGTCTTTTGCATGCGGCGCGCGTCATTCTTCACTGCCGCCATGATCGGGCCAGAAATCGGCCTCTGGAGAGCCTCAATGTCGATTACCTCCGGTGGATCATGCTCAGGATCACGCGGAAACCTGGTAACATCTGGAAGTACCACCGCCGCGCCATAAACCATGGACGCGACACCAGAACCGGGGCCGAATTCCCGCTCTACAGCCCTCCGCAGGCCAAACATTCCCTCCCGGGCTTGTGCGATCGGTGATCGATTCAAGCGGTGCTCAAGCCCATGGCGATCGCGCGTGTACCAAATCCCTTCGCGGCAGCTAACTCCGCCGCCTTTCACTTCGAGGCAAATCACCCCTGCCTTCGGAATCAGGACGACGAAATCGATTTCGCCGTAGGGCTTCTTCCCCCGCCTGGCCAACCCGAGCGAGTGGAGAACAGTCCATTCCTCGGTGCGGGGATCCTCTCTTAAGCGGTCAAAGACGCGCTTCTCGGAGGGGGGTGTACCCGAATGCACCCTCGATGGGATCATTACGCTCATCGGATGTCGTCGTTAGTATCCATCGTCGGACAAGAATCGGTTGACCTCCCAGTGGGGACGAAGCTCCACGGCATCTCCAATGTCCTCTACCTCCACTACCCACGTAGCACCGAGCGTCAATTCGATTTTGACCGGCGTCTCAATGACGGTACCAAGATGCTGTGGGAGTTCCGAACGCAGGAGGTCACTCAAACGCCGACCGGCACGGATGTGTTCCCCACGGATGACACCGATCGCATTCCAGACGTCGTCCAATCTTTGCGCAAGGTCTTCGTGTTGACTCGCCCGCGCAATGATCTCCAAGTCAGTCTTCGATTGCGGTCCGATACGCTCGTCGTCGAAAAACCATGCTCGTACAGTAGCACGCGTCCGTTTTAACCCAGCTTGACGCAACAATCTCCAAGCACGCTCAGAATTCCATCCGAAGGATCCTAACGCTGCTCGCCACAACTCAGCCACGTCGCGAATGGCCGCATACTTGTCGACTCCCATTGCCATTCCCGCCATCGAGGAAATCAACCCGCGGTCGCTACGTTCTCTGAACAGGACCAAATCACCAATGCCAAGTTCCTTGGCAGCGACCAAGGGAACTCGCGGCAAGTCAAGCTCATCACCAAGAACCAGGTCCGTCACAACTGGGATCCTGTGGGAGTCGGTGAGATACGAGTAGCCATTCCCCAAGTACCCGACATACCTGGCTTCCCTCAATTGAGAATCGTGAACCGGCCCATGATCGGGTCCCTTCTTGCGTCGGCGGAGAAGAGAGGAGACCGGATCGTCGTGATACTCGCGGCCACTAGGCATGTCAAACTCGCGTTCCCAGCTGGACCCCTTCTGCTGTGGCCATCCAGATAGTCCGGTGATCCGCTTGATCTGCCTTGCCGGACTCAGCAGGTCGGTTCGCACCTTGGTCCAACGCTTGACGAACGACGAGAGCCAGTGCTCTTCGAATGGATAGCAAAGAACATGGATCTCTTGTGCCGGGTATTCCGTAACGAGTCCCAACATTCGGTCCCTTCCAAGCCACGAAGTGACGACCACGGAATCGTATGTTTCCGAAGACATCTCGGACGGCAGTAACACTGGAGCGTTAGAGTCGATGGAATCGAGAAACGAACGCACCTGGTTCAGTGCAAGCCTATTGCGAGCAACGACCGCGGAATGATTCGACGTCTTGAGCCGCTCGGCCAGTGCCTCGCCCTTCGCCAAACCCAGTTGTTGGGACCGCTGCAATTCACCGGCCAGCTTGAATGCACGTTCCAGCAGGTTGGCGACAGGAGCTGGCATCCACATGCGCTGGCTTCGCATGGTGGACTGCAATTCCCGAATGGCTTCGCCCAGTGCCGTAACTGTCGGCGCGCACGGGCTGCCTACGCATTCCACCGCCGAGAGAAGGAAACGCCAAGTGAGGCCGCGCAGCTTCCCCATCTCTTCATCCGCCTCGCCAGACCAAGCTTGCTCAATCAGTTCGTGCAGTTTCTCGACCGGAGGATGACCGATCGTAATTGGTTCAATCTCGAGATCGATGGCGTTCTGAAGTCTGGCCTGCGTTTGGCGAAACAGTTCAGCTATGCTCTCTGTGCCCTCCGAAAGGGGCAGCACCGACTCTGGGTCGGGTGCCCATACCTCACATCCTCGATCGCTCAGCAGCCCTACCTCGGTCAGCTCCGAGTGATCGGCTACAATCAGCAGTCTGTAACTGCCGACAGCCTCGTCGAACGCCTGTGGATCCCTTGCAAGCCCTTTCGCCCCGTCCACGATCACTCTGCTTCCTTCGAGCGGCATGCGTCGACACGCCTCCGCCATCAGACCAACCGAATGAGTCACCGCGATGACTGGGGGTACGCTTGGATCCTTGGCCACGGTCCGTCCATTTCTCTGGATTCGCCCCCATGTTACCATTTCGGATGCGTTGACCGCAGGGTGGGAGGAAGTGCTCAACAGCACCTCAAGTGCCACAGATCTCGTCCTTTGCTGAGGCGCCACCAGTATCACTTGGGTTCCGAACAGGTCGACGTTGCCACCGGTTCTAACGCCAAGGAGTCTATCGAGCGGCGAAAGCTCCCATGGCGTTATCCGGGGGCTTCGCTTCGGCACCATTCCGCCACCTTCGGTTGGAGTCAGCCGGAAGGCGTCTTCCTCCCTGAGGTGATGTATAGACCCGTCAGCAAGGTTCCTTAAGCGAATCCACCTCGTGCCATAGAGAGGTACTCCATCGCGGTCTACCTCCCAGAGTCGGTTCTCTGGAGCCAGTCTGACTCGTGTCCCAGGTATCAAGGTCATCGTCAGTCGGTCCTCCTCGAGGTCCGCAAATCTGTCCTTGACAGAGACGAGAGAGGCTGTGAGTGCCAATGCGAAAGCGAAACCATCCTTCGATGGCAGTACAACGCAAGTGGCTCCGGCATCGGCTTGTTCCAATGTGCTGAGCAGGGCACCGACAAAGCGGGGACACTTGACCGGCGACCCGCTGGACGTACTCATCAACAAGTCGTCCAGCAGCGGAGACTTCCCTGCGAGCTGCTCTGCTATGGCGTGAACCCACTGCTCACTCATAGGGGGCGTCAATCTCCCAGGTTGTCGTCGTGTGAAGTACCGGTTCGCTTGGTGGCACGACCGCTCGTTGAACAGCCCATTGTACCGCGGGTGGGCTGTCCGTGCAGAGCAAGGCCGGACCACTATAGTGCCTGATTGGGTAAAGTGCACCCTCACACTGCCGCAGCGTGAAGAATTACGACACGTTCAACCGTACGACGATGGTCGTGAAGCTGCTGGCTACGGCGCCACTCGTGGCGACCGGGCTGACGGCCTCGACGGATTCCGGATTCAGGCGCGGGACGGTCAACCTCCACCAAGGTTGGAGTTTGATTCATGATGACATGCGTGAGGCGGTTGCGAGACCATTGGAATTCGCTAAGTGTCAACGGCAGTTTCCATTAAGTCATGTAGACGATGGCCTTTCCCTTACGAAGTGCAGCCGGATCACCCTGGGCGTCTCCCGGTCGTCGAAGTGGCACAGTACAGCGTCCCTGACCATGTCCTTCAGGTCGTCCCAGTCATCGCCCTGCGTGAAGACGCTGTGCCCCAGCGCCCTGGCGTCGTAGCCGCCTTCGGGAGCTTCTGTCACTTCAAAGATGATCTTCGCGCATCTGGTCGCTCCTGACCTCTTCCGTCACGAAGTGCTGGCCGGCGCGCAGGGCTGGAACCCCATCAGCGCCGCCCGCTCGCATGATCGCCGTGGTCCCGCAGCTGCGCGTCGAACCAGTCATGGATCGCCGATACCAGCGCCGGCTCCTCGGCCCTGTATACAATCCGGGCACCGAGTTCGATCTCTCCGTATTCGATCGCAAGTCTCTCATGCCCCATGACCAGTTCGTGAAGCCCGGCCATGTCCTCGCCGTGGATCATTGCGGGGTCGTGGAAGTCGCCCCTCGCAAAGCGCTCGGCCTCCTCTTCCAGGTGCTCCCGGATGAGCGCCACCTGATGCGGATCCACGGAGTCCGCCACGACCTCCTGAATGCCGCCGAACTCCGTCTTCTCGAAGAAATGGGTGGTCGCGTCGAGATCGAAGGGCATCACCTGCGCACCCGCGGCCGCCACTTCGGCCCGGCGCTCCGCCATTTCGGCCTGGTGCTCCGCCACATCGGACGACTGATCAGCCTCCGCGCATCCCAGAACGGCCATGGCGCCGAGGGCCAGGATTCTCCTTGTCGGATTCATCGATCGACTCGCTCCGGGCGGGGGCCCGGCTTGATTGGTCAATTGCAGCTTACATATTGTAGCCCAGCCTTTACATCCTTCCAGACCCCATGACCAACCGGCTACCCGAGGGACTCCTGCCAGGCGGCCTAACCGTGTATCAAGTTCGGCTCACCCTAAGGACAGGTGAGGTACTAACCGTTCCTCGCCGCGTCAGCATGCCGCTCGACGTGTGCGGCGAGGGCGACTACTACTACAGTCTGGACGCTACGATATACCGCGCTGCCGAAGTCGGGCGCGGCGCATGGGTGTGCGACCCGAACGGTCGCGCCATGTGGGTGCCGCCAAGCGCATGATCACCCATCGACCTCGAATCCCACACTCCCATGACCGACCACCTACCCGACGGCCTCATCCCCTCCGCCTCCTCCCCCGTCTTCACGCACAAGACCCTACCCGACGCCCTCCAAGCCGAACACACCTTGGCATCCGGCCACTGGGCGGTCCTGAACGTCCTCGAAGGCAGCCTCCGCTTCGTGAACCTCGACACCGATGAGGAGCAGCTGATCTCGGCACCGGACCTCGTCACGATCCACCCCGGCCTGCCTCACAGGGTGGCCCTCGAAGGCTCGTTGCGCTGCCGGATCGACTTCTACCGCGAGTCACCCGCCGAGGGCGGCGACAGGCAGGGCTCGTCAATCGGGTGAGCCTCGGGAGCCTCCACGCAGGCCCGGCCAACCGCAGTGATGCGGAAGCGTTGTTTCGGACTGCTCGGCTTCTCGGGCATCGTCATCCTTCGGTAGGTGACTCAAAGTCATCTTCCACGACCGGTTGTTCGTCAAGCACCGCCGGTTCACTCTCTCGGACCGCGGACACTCCCGGAGCAACTTCGGGTTCGGATCGGAAAAGTTCCCCCTGAGGCGACCCGGCGAGCGCTGGAACCGGCGATGCGTCATCGAACACGATCTCGCGAAGCTCGGATGGCGTCTTTGGTTCCCGCCATTCGCCCGCACCGCGCGCAACCAACCCGTCAAGCCCTCGGCCTCGCTCTCCGTTTGAACGGACATACACCGGCGCATAACGAAGCTTCCCCAGTTGCTCGGTCGCGCCCGCCCACGTGCCGCCATGTCCATGATCGGAGTTCACGACCAGCGCGGCATCCGCCAGCGCATAGATCTGCTTGTTGCGTTCCATCGCCTGCCAACCGCGGAACCGGACCGCCGGATCGAAGGATGAAACCAGCACCAGCCGCCCGTCCATGAGCGGCTCGCGATTCCCGCGGTCGAGCGCCGCGCGCTCAAGGTTATTGCCCAGCACTCCGACCGCGCGCCCGCCCGCCTCAAGGGATCCCCGCATGGCCGCCTGATCGACGCCGCGGGCCCCACCCGAGACAATCTGCACCTGCGCCTCGGCGGCCAACTGGCCTACGCGTTCCGTGTACTCCGTCAGTTCCTCATTCACCTTTCGTGAGCCGACCACCGCCAGGCCGCCACCGTCCAAAGCGGCCCGGTCACCGCAGCCGTAGAGCACCGGCGGCGCCTTGTTCCGCATCTTCTTCCGGAGCCGATCGGGATAGTCGCCGTCCGGTCTTGTCACCACCCAGATCGCACGCGCGCTCCAACGCTCCAGGGCCTGGGCCAGAAGGAACCCTCGTTCGAGAAGTCGGCGAACATCTTCCAGGGTTCGCCTGGTCTTCAACCCGGACCAGGCGTTGTCGAGCTCCCTCACGCCCTCGGGATCAAGGAGATCCGCGGGTTGCTTTTCGGTGTCGTGAAGGTGCCGCACGAGCTTGTTGTAGTCGCCGAGCGACAGAGGCCTGACGGACGGACGCGACCTGCCCGCCAGGAGTGGCGCCGTCAGCAGCAGGATCGCCTGGGCGTTGGGGCTTATGCCGTCAATCCTCACGTCCGGCATGCATTCATCCGTCCCTCCGGTTCGACTCTCAGGTCAGCACGCACCACTTCCGGTGGCGCCAAAATAATACGGGTGAACGGAGGCGCGTCCCGTCATTGGCCCGGTGGATATGGATAGCGGGGTCGAGTGCGTGATCGTGGCCGGAATCACGCAGAACCGCACGTTCACTTGAATGCAATGACAAGCACAGATTACATAATGTAAAGTAGACATTACATTCGGGGGTAACAACTACGTTACATGTCTTTGATTCGTCCCACTTCGTCGCTAGACTTGGGTAATCGGAGGCGCGCTCCAGCAAGGAAACGCGCCTCCGTCGTCATCGCCAGGGATCGGTTCAGACGTGAGCCGGTCCCTTTTTGCTACCCGACGACGCCGGATCTACCCATCACCGGCGGCGTCCGGGGCAACCACCGAAGCTCTCGCTCGTCACCCTGGGCTCAGAACCAAACACTCCTTAGTGAGCCTGCAGCGGAGACCGATAAGCTCCCGGTGGACGATGACGCCTGGCCCGACCGTTCCCGGGACGGGAGGGCCGACAGCCGAAGCTCTCGATTTGTCACGCCAGGCTCGAAGAACATCCAAATCTCAGCGAGTAGGAAGCCTGAGATCGCCGAGCTTCGGAGGGAAATCCCTGATCGTCGCGATGGTGGACGATCTTCTCGATGGCGGCATCGCGTTCCCCTTGTCCGGTGTTTGTGCCACGGACCGGGCAAGGGGCGGAGATCAACCCGCTCCCGGATGTCGACCCTTCCCCTCGTCCCGAATTCCGTCACTCATTGACGGCACCCGCCCGGCCGGCGCACCCGGGAGCGCGCAACCTCTCTCCCCCAACCCCCTCCCCCATCACGGCTCCCTCGCCGACTGGCCGGGCTGGTCCGCTCCCACGCCGATCTCCTGTGGAAGGTCCACTTCCTGGGAAGCCGCCGGTACCTGCTCCTCGCGATCGAGTTCCAGTCGGTATCTACGGGGATCCGGTGCTATGGGAGAGATTCCGGGCGTGGATCACGCTGGTGCTGGCACAGCAGGTCGGCTTGACTGGGAGCGATCTGGAATTCATGCTCAGGAATGAGGAGGAAGGCGAGATGACGACGTTGATCGAGCGGTCGCGAGAGTGGGGCGAGGCGTTGAACCAGCAGCGGCTGGAGAAGGGCATCAAGAAGGGGGAACGCGAGCTGGTCCTCCGAATGGTCGCTCGAAGATTCGGTTCCGCGGCCGCCGACGACCTTGTCCCGGTACTCGCCGGGATTTCCGACTCGGACCGCATCGCCGCGATCGCCGCCAAGGTGTTCGAGTTCGAGACGGCGGACGAGTTGGTCGAATGGGTGCGGGCAACGTGATCGGGTAGCGACGGCGACGACTTTGTTCTCGGCAGTCTCCGGGGCCGTGATTTCACCCACAATGCCACGCGAGGGGTCTATTGGTTGAACTGGGACCTGGCCGATGTCGCGGATCCGAGCGAGCAGGACCCGCTGGACCGACTCAAACGCTCGTGACCGAGGCAGACGGACAATCAGCCCCGTCCACCGCACCCAACTTCTGGGACACGCTGGCCCCGCATCATTGGCTTGTCGAGAACAACTACCTGGACGTGTCGAGCGTGCGTCTGATCCTCGGCGACATCCGACAGCCCGTCCTGGTCGTCGGTGCCGGGCAGGGGCTGATCGTCGAGGAGCTGCGACGTCAGGGGCTGCGGTGCGACGGCATCGATCTGAGCGCCAGGATGATGGAATACGCCAGGGTGCGAAGAGGCCTTACCCTGGTTCGCGCCAACGCGACCGCGATGCCGTTCGTCGACGGGGCCTATGAGACGGTCATCATTGCGACCGGCGTCATCGACTTCATGGCCGATTCGGAGCAGACCGGGACCGTCATGCGCGAGGCGAACCGTGTCGTTTCGCGGACGGGCAACGTCTTCGTCGCGTTCTACAGATTCAGTGCGGCGCAAAAGCGCTTTCTGGCCTCGCTTGGGCCACTGCACGATGACACGTTGCACGTGCGGTCGGCATTGGCGCTGCATCGCCTCGGCTTCGGTGCGCTGGTGGCGTGGGTGGCGAAGATGGCCGGGGTAAGCGCGTTCCGGGCCATCCTGCTGTGCATCGCCACGGGCCTTCGGTCGACGAAGCAGGAACGCGCGGTAGCCCTTGCGACGTGGAAGGTGCTCGCCCAGGCCAGGGATCCCGACGCCCTCATCGAAGCGGCGCCGGAGACACAGCCCTACCGCGACAAGCCAGCAATCGGACGCCAGCTGGAAGGCTTGTCGATGCGAATCGAGGACTGGCACGCATCAGGCAGCTGCCATCTGGTACGGGTGTCGCGGCAGCAAGCCCGCCGGCGCTGAGCGGCTGCCGAAGCTTCCGAAAACAGGAAGTCCCAAACAGCCATGGAACCGCCCCGTCTCCTGAGCGACCCCTTATCCGCAGTGGGCGTTTCCCCGGCTCCACAGCGGGATCCGGAAGCCCCCAGTCCCCCCAAACCTGCCTCGCGCCACGAGCTCCCCGGTGTCCCGACGACACGACCAGTCCTACAAGCGGCTGTTCTCCATCCCCCTGGCCGTCGACCAGTTGATCCGGCACTACCTCGACGCCGGCCTGGCCGACGAACTCGACTTCAAAAGAGTCGAAATCCTCGCGACCGAGCGGATCGAGGCCGGGCTGGTGCGCTCCGCCCACGCTCGCGGTGACCGTCTACAACGGGCAGGCCCGCTGGACGGCTCCACAGGACATCTCCGAGCTGATCGAGCCGGCGCACGGGTGGCTCGCCGCACGCCAGCCAAGGCTGCGCCACGAGGTCCTTAACCTGCGCGAGCGTGCGCGTCACTCTCTACCGAAGGGGAACGTGGTGTCGTGGATTGCGAGCCTGGAGCTGGACCCCTCGTTCCATAACGTGTCGCGCGTAGTTCAGCGGGTGCTGGAGCGGTATCCCGGAGCGGAGCACGCGAGGCTGCGCGAGGCGTTCCGGGAATGGGTGCTGGGCGCGGCCGAATCGTGGGGGATCCGAGAAGAGGTGCTCGCAGAGGTGAAGTCGCTGAAGGAGGCGGAGATGATCTATGCAGGAGTGGAGGAACTGAAGGAGCAGTACCGGGAGAGGGGGAAGCGCGCGCGCATTGAGGGGCGTGCGGAAGGCCAAGCCGCAATGGTGAGCCGGCTGGCGAGGCTCAAGTTCGGTTCCGAGACGGCCGAGCAGTTGTCGCAGTTGCTGGAGGGGATCGCCGATCCGGAGCGGATTGCCCGCATCGGAGAACGCATCATCGAATGCGAGACCGGTGTGGAGCTGTTGACGCGTGCGCGGGACGACTGATATGTCAACCGCAGTTTCCATTATGTGAACTCGGCTTTACATCCCGTCTTGGGGGATCTGCCGTTCGCCAAGCGCCGTCGGTTCACTTTCTCGGACAGCTGACACTTGCGGAGCACCTTCGGGTTCGAACCAGTCACGAAACACAACCACATCCTGCGATCCTCAGATCGGAACTTCCCTGAATTCCCCGTTCTCAACCTCTTCTATGGCCGCCCGGATTTCGGCCGTTCTGCGCTGCACTCTCGGCCACGCGGTCGCGAGCAGGACCACGACCCCCACCCGTTTGCCGCCGAGATTCTGTTGGTGGCGAATGCTCTGATCAGTGGTCACGATGACGTCATAGCCGTCCTCCTCGGCCTTGCGGATCAGTTCGCCGTTGTCCAGCAACTCCCAGCCCCGCTCTGCGGATCGATGCACGGAGTGTTCCGGAAGATGATGCCGCAAGGGCGCGGGCGTCCCGTGGTCGAACAGAACCTTCACGGTAGCGCGGGCGCCTTAAAATACTCCATCTCATGCCTGAGAACCGCCTCCACCTGCCAATCCTTCACCTCGGGAAACCACTCGAGGAACTCCTGCACGGTGGCGCCGCTCTCCAGGTTCTCGAAGAGGGCGTAAACGGGCACCCTCGTCCCGGTAAACGCCCAAGCCCCGCTGATCTTGCGGGGATTGCGTTCCACCGCGCGGCATGTTGTCCAATCCGTCATGGAATGGCCTCCTTCCCGATGACGTGTTCCCGGCTCAGCTGCTTCAACCCGCGCTCAAGAAAATCCCGCTCGACGGTCAGCTCTCCGATCTTGGCATGCAGGTCGCGGATCTTCGCCTCATCCTGCTCGTCGAGCTTCTGCCTCCCACCTTTGGCGAAAACCTCCGGCACCGCGTCGAGCAACTGCCGCTTCCAGGCGCTCACCTGGTTCGCATGAAGCTCATACCGCGCAGCGATCGCTTGCACGCTGTCGCGCTCCTGAAGCGCCTCCAGCGCCACCCGGGCCTTGAACTCGGGCGTGAATCGTCGTCTCTTCCTGGCCATCACGGTGCCTCCTGTTCCATACTGGAATCCACCTTAACGACCTGTCTAAGAAACCGGGACCACCTCAGGCCGTCAATCACCTGAGAAATCCAAACAATGCCCACCCCCACCCCCACCCTCCCCCACCGCCCCACGCGGCCCCTCCGCCTCCTCGCATACCTACTCCTCCTCCTGGCCTTCAGCCCCGCGCCGACCCAAGCCCAGCCACCCCCACCCCCAACCGGCCTCGGACAGGCCACCATCGAAGACCTCAACGCGGCCTTCAATTCCGGCCAACTCACCTCGGAGCGACTCCTCGAGATGAGCCTCGCGCGAATCGCGGCCTACGACCGGGCCGGCCCCGAACTCCACGCCATGCTCTGGGTGAACGACAACGCCCTTGAGCGGGCGCGGGAGCTCGATGAGGAGCGGCGGCGCAGCGGTCCGCGGTCCCTGCTGCACGGCATCCCCGTGGTCCTGAAGGACAACGTCGACACGGGGGACATGCCCACCACGGGCGGATCGGCCCTGCTCGCGCGCTCCATCCCCCCTGACGACGCCTTCATCGTGAAGAAGCTGCGCGACGCCGGCGCGATCATGCTTGCCAAGACCGCGTTGAGCGAGCTTGCCTCCGGCGGCATCCTCAGCTCGGTGGGCGATTTCTTCCCGAAGAACCCCCACGACCCCGCGCATACGCCCTCGGGATCCTCCACGGGGGCCGGCATCGCCGTCGCCGCGTCCATGGCCCAGCTGGGCGTGGGCACCGACACGGGCGGCTCCATCCGGGGACCCGCTACGGACAACGGCATCGTCGCGCTCCGTCCGACGCACGGGCTGCTGAGTCACGACGGCATCATTCCGCTGTCGATCACGCTCGACATGGCCGGCCCGATGGGGCGCCACGTGTACGATGTCGCGGCGATGCTCGGGGTCATGACCGGCGTCGACCCCGCGGATCCCACAACGCGGAAGAGCGAGGGCCGCTTCCGGGCCGACTACACGCGGTTCCTGGACGCCGGCGCGCTCGAGGGCGCCCGCATCGGGATCGCGCGCGATCTGGTGGGCGACGACGAATCCGTGACCTGGATCGTCGAGGCGGCGCTCGCGACCATGCGCGCCCAGGGAGCGACCATCGTCGACGTGCGTTATCCGCCGTGGCTGCTGGCGGTGAAGGGCGACTGGTACACAACGGTGCGCTATCCGGAGTTCCGGTCCCAGATCGAGGACTATCTCGCCACCCTCGCGCCCGGGTATCCGAAAACGCTGCGGGAAATGATCGCGAGATCGGACGAGATCGTGGCGCCCATGCCGGACGGATCCCGCCCGAACCCGGTCCGCTGGAACATCTTCAGGGACGAGGAGGCCAGCGGCGAACTGACCGGCTTCGAATACGTGGCGATGCGGGAGCACGGCTTCCCGATGGTCCGCGCGATCGTGCACGGGATGATGGACGCCCATGACCTCGACGCCATCGTCTATCCGCCCTCGGCCAACCCTCCCGTTCTGCGCTCCGAGGCCGATCACTTCGCCGGCATGCTGGGCACCCACATCGCGAGCCTGGCGGGCGTACCCGATCTCATCGTGCCGGCGGGATTCACTCCCACGGGTCTGCCCGTCGGGATTTCCTTCCTCGGCCGGGCCTTCAGCGAACCCCGGCTGTTCGCGCTCGGGTACGCATTCGAGCAGGCCTCCCGCGCGCGCCGGGATCCGGTGTACACGCCGCCGCTGCCGGGTGAGGAAGTGCCGCGGCCGGCCGACTCGGGAAGATGACCGCCGCCTGGCTCACCAGCGGGGGAAGAGCCATGAGAGCGCATCTGCCAACTCCGGACGGCGTATCACGCCCCCGAGGTGCCCCGTCCAGGCCAGCACGTAGCTGAGAAGCAGGGTGCCGACGACCACGATGCCGTGCAGCCAGCCGGGCACCGGCTCCTCCTGCATCTCCTTCAGCGACGTCTGGAGGGCGGTGAGTGCCAGCAGCACGAGACCGAAGAAGGCCGCCCTGCCCAGAACCGCGTGCAACTCCACCAGGTCGCGCATCGGGGCCAGCTCGCTCTCCATCGACTCGAAGGCGGGCGGGCCGGAGAAATACGCGGGAACGCCCACGACCGCGGAAGCCACAAGGAGCCAGCGGGCGATGCGGGCGGCGGGCGTGTCGTAGCGCAGGCGGGCAAAGAGGAAGAGCACCAGCGCGAGAGGACAGAGGACGACCGGCAGGTGCACGGTCAGCAGATGGAGGTGCCCCGCGCTCACGATGGAAACCGGGCCAGCGGTCCGTGGATGTCCACGGGCTGCCTAGTTGCGGCCGGTCCCGACGGCCTCCTCGGCGGGCACGCCCGCGTCTACCGCCGCGAAGTCCAGCTCGCTGCCGCGCATGCTGTGCGGGATGAGGTACACCACCGTCATGACGAGCGCGGCGACGCCCACGGTCACGCGGCCCGGCCCGGCCTTCCGCTTCGGCTTCATGCCCAGCGCAAGCGCCGCGAACACCCACACCACCCACATGATGAGCAGCTTGTTGTCGGTCAGGTCGTAGCCCCAGGGGAACCCGGTCCAGTACTCGCCGAAGGCGTATTTCTGGACGAAGGGGCCGAGTACCAGGCCGCCCATCGTCATCCCGATCAGGGTCACCCAGACCAGCGCGCGCAGGTTGCCCGGCGCGAACAGCGCCCCCAGGCCGGTCCGCATCCCGATCAGCACGGTGAAGAACATCGCGATGACATGCGAGATCAGCAGCGGGGCCGGAACCGGGTCCTTGTAGCGGAGGATGATGTTGGCGTCCCCGCCCTGCTCGGCGGGGATGCGCACGCCGCCGTCCGCCGTCTCCAGCTCCAGGTAGTACTCCATCTTTCCGGCCGCGGGCTGGATGGGGAGGTACGCCGCCAGCTCCGGGCCGTCCTCCCCCTCCTCCATCGCCATCCCCACCGTGGTGAAGTCATCGCTGGTGGGGTAGCGCCGGTAGGTCATCGTGCCGGTGGCGCCCGCGCCCGGTCGAGGCAACGCAACGCGCGCGGGCTCGATGGTCTCCTGGCTGCGCACCAGCTCGTAGCGGTACGCATCGGCACCCACCACGACCTCGCCGCGCAACGGATAGGTAGGACCGGTGCGGCGCTGGTAGATCGCGGCCCCCGCCATGATCAGGAACGCGCTCACCCAGAGCAGCGCCCCGCGCCAGCGTGAATGTCGGACGTTGTCCATCACCACCTCACTCCAGGGGAACGGGCACCAAAGCTAACCTTGCCGCGTGCGACGATCAAAATGCGCGATGCGCGCACTGACGACTGTAGTGACGCGTCTGCCTTACATTAATGTCATGCACCTTTGGACCAAGGAAAACCCGTCTCGGTGAGCAACCTCCGAATCAACCTCGACGACTTGCTCCACGCGCGAACGGTCGAGTCCGAGCGCATCGAGTTCAAGGCGACATGGGACTCCAGGGTGACAGGGTACCAGGTCCTGAAGACGATCTGCGCATTCGCGAACGACCTGAGGCGGCACGGCAGCGGATACGTTGTTCTGGGCGTCGCCGAGAAGGACGGCCGTGCCGAACTGCCGCCGAGGGGACTGACTCCTCAGCAGATTGAGGAGGCCGACACCTGGATCAGCGGCAGGTGCCGGACGATCAAACCGCGATATGTCCCCCGCATCTCCAGGGAGGAGAAGGACGGAAGGAACATCCTGGTCATTTGGGTCCCCGCCAGCGAGACGCCGCCACATCAGGCACCGGATGGCAACAAGGGGCCGAAGTACTGGGTGCGGGTCGACAACAGGACCGTGGACGCCGGGTCCGCCGGCCTCCTGACGCAGCTGCTGAGCCAGTCTGCAGCCGTCCCCTGGGACTACCGGGCCGCCGAGAATGCCACGGTCGACGACATCAGCGAGACCAGGGTCCGGGAACACCTGAGGGAATGCGGCAGTGCGCTGTTGGATGAGCCGGACGCACACCACATCTACAGGAAGATGGACATCGTCCGGCGCGTCAACGCTCATGAGGTGCCCCGCAACGTGGCACTCCTCTTCTTCTCCCGTGATCCTTCGCGCTGGTTTCCGGGCGCCGCGATCGAAACGAGCATCCTCCAGTCGGGCGCCGCCGGCGACGTCATTCAGGAGAAGAAGTTCCAGGGCGGCCTCGCCGAGCAGGTCCGCGGATGTCTGGACTACCTGCGCCGCGAGGTCATCGAGTCGAGGATCAACAAGGTGCCGGATCGCATGCGCTCCTCGAATCGCCCAAATTACCCGGAAGCCGCTCTTCGCGAAGTGCTGGTGAACGCACTGTTTCATCGCGGATACGGCGACGATGTGCCCCACACGACGCTGGTACGAGTCACGTCGGACCGCATCGATATCCGAAGCACGCCGGGACCGGTCGCCGGAATCGACCTCGACCAGCTACAGCCCGGCGCCACGCCCCGGCTGGTCCCCCCGCGCAACCCGCGGATTGGTGAGTTGTTCAAGGAGATCGGACTGGCGGAAAAGCGTCTTACGGGCCTGGGAAAGGTCTATCAGGCGATGGAACGCAACGGTTCACCGCCCCCCAGGTTCTTCTTCGACGAGCAGCGCACCTTCTTCCAGGCGACCCTGTTTGCCCACCCATGGCAGAGCGCCGAGTCAGCGATCCGCAAAGCTGGTGAACTGCGGGCCGTCGGACGACCGGGCAAAGCGCTGGATGCACTGGAATCAGCCTGGCGCGCAAACACCGGGTCGCAGCCTCTCGCCGAGGAACTGATCCGCCAGTATGTGGCCATTGGCGATCTGGATCGCGCGACCTCGCTGATCGAGGAAACGCTGTCTACGGACCCCGAGTCACGTCGTCCCGATGTTGTCGTTCCGTGGCTGGAGGCGCTGGTCGTGGACGGGCAGCGTGATCGCGTGCTTCGTTTCCTGGATCACACCGTGGCCAGCCTGTCCCCGCGTGAGGCGATCGGGGCCGCAATCGTAGCGAGGCGGCTCCGGGATTCCGCAATGGCAGCCAGACTCTTCGATGTCGCGGGCCCCGCGGTTCTGGAAGACCCCAGGGGACTGTTGGAGTGCGCTCAGAACAAGCTGTTTCTGGCTGGGCAGGCCCACCGCGAAAGCGAGCGCGCCGGAAACGATGCTTTGTTGAGCGATGCGCGCGTCCTTCTCGAACGCTTGCTGGGGATGGATGCACCGGGCCGCCGGCGTGCCTGGGCCTGGCGGGAGCTGGCGCGGGCCCGGCGCTGGCTGGGCGAGCCGGCTTCGGTTGTGGACGAGGCTTATGCCAAAGCGACCGAACTGGCGTGGGACGAAACGAAGTTCTGGCGAGAGTGGGGACGATTCAGCCAACGTGGTTTGCTGGCGTTTCTTGTGTGGCAGAGCAAGCAGCTGCACGACCTGCACGTCCCGGAACACCTCTATGGTCGGAGCGTCCTGGACCAAGCCGAGTTCGCGAGGCAAGAGGCCAAATTGAAAGCTGTGCGCCGCGCCGCCGACGATCTCAAGGATGCCCTCTCGGAGGCCATCGACCGACCCGGCCCGGGTGCCCAGCCTTTGCTGCAGGATTTGGTCACGGCGAAGACACAGCTCGAGGGTTCCGGGCCGCAATGGCTTGGTATCGCCCTGGAGGTGGCGAAGAATCTGACGCACGCAGTTGTTTCGGCCACCGGTCGGCAAGCCGAGTCGTCCGCGTATGCAGCGGCCCCCGGCGCATTCGCAACCGTGGGGCGCGCCCTGGCCAATCTGAACATGCGGTACCTCGACTGGCTCCGCCTCCAGCGCCCATAGACATGGGAACCCCCCATGCCACCACGCGTCACCTACCAGCTCCGAATCGTCCTGCGGCGAACCAGGCCGCCGATCTGGCGCCGCGTCCTCGTTCCGCCGTCGATGCACCTCGACACCCTGCACCATCTCATTCAGGTCGTCATGGGGTGGGAGAACAGCCATCTCCACATGTTCATGAAGGGCAAACAGCGCTACAGCGTCCCCAGCCCATGGGACAACGACTTCAGGATGCCGGGGACGCCCCGTGATCTCGATGAACGGAAGTGCCGGATCAACCAGCTCCTCAAGCGGGAAAAGGACTGGATGACCTACATGTACGACTTCGGCGACTCCTGGGAGCACAAGGTGACGCTGCAGAAGATCCTCCCCTACGACCCGTCCGTCCGGCTGCCGGCGTGCATCAGCGGCAGACGGCGCTGTCCCCCGGAGGATTGCGGCGGGGTCTGGGGCTATTACGAAATGCTCGAAATCCTGAAGGATCCGAACGCGCGGGACCACGAGCACATGAAGGAGTGGATCGGCGAGGATTTCGATCCGGACGCTTTCAGCCCCCGGGCCGTCGACATCATCGTCGGGAAGTTGAGGTGGTGACGAAACGTCTTTGACCGGGCCGCACCAGCATGACGGATGGCCGAGTCGGAGGAGATGATGATCATCCTTCAGGAATTGCAACCGGTAACGCCATGAACTCCTCGACCGTCTGACAATCGAGGACAGCGTTGGCAATGGCCGCGATGTGCGCCGGTTCGGAAAGACCATCGAGGACCGGAGCAATCCGATCGGCGGCCGCCGAACCGAACTTCCGGGTGACCAGCCGGTGCATCAATTCGCGTTCAACCTCCAGCCAGCCCCATTCGATGCCCTGCCCCATGCCCATTCCGATCCCCTCGATCCAGCCTTCCGCGACACCCTCGCGCCGACCCTGCTCGATGCCCTTCTCCAGCCACTGCCGATTCAGCTCTTCGCCCCACTTCCGAGCCCGCTCGAGCAGCGTTGTCATCGACACATCCACCTGCTCCCTGATTCCGGTCTCCAGCGCTCCTTCCGCTAAATGGACGTGCGACGCAAGCACCACGGTAACCCACTCCCGGTAGCGGTCCCGGAGTTCTGGCGCCCCGGTCCGCTCGACCCACTCCGCCAGCGAGTCGGCCAGTTCTATCAGCTCTTCCGGTGAATGCACCTCTTCGAGTTCGGCGATGGTCGAGAACTTGCTGTGCGGGGGCAACCGCGCGATGGCCGAGATGCGCTGCGCTTCAGGCAGCCTGTTGAGCACCGGCACAAAGTGCACTGCAACGGCGGCACCGAACCTGCACGCGACCAGTCGGCACACTAACTCGCGCTCGCCTTCGAGCCGACCCCACTCGACGCCGTGTGGGATCCCCAACTGGATGCCCTCCATTCGACCACGCTCCAAACCCTCACGCCGACCCTGTTCGATGCCCTTCTCCAGCCACTGCCGATTCAGCTCTTCGCCCCACTTCCGAGCCCGCTCGAGCAACGGTGTCATCGTTCCACCTCCCCTTCTCTTGATGCTGTCCGAGAGAGTCCTGCAGAACCTACCCGCCGCGTAGGAAATGTGCTATGGGTGGCTGAGGAGCATCCCAGCTGGCGGTCATGTGGCTTCCTTCGAGCGGGTGACGCGATAGCCTGGTTCAGATATCTCGAGCACGGGCGCATCCGCAGCCGACCGATCCGCCCCGCACCGGTATGCCGCGTGATGTCGTCGACCGGCACCGCGGACCCGGTCAGAATGAAGTGGCCGCGACGCCTATCGACAAGATTGCAATGTCTACAACAACAAGATTGCAACGTTATCGGCGACAACATTGCAATCTGTGCGATGCGCGATGCAGGAATGCCCGCGATACCCGGTGGTCCGGAGTCCTTCCGCCTAGATTACAGCAGTCCCATCTCTCCCCACCTCCCCTCCAACCACCACCGCACCGCATGGCCACCCCCGCGCCCACCGTCATCGACCAATCCACCGTCCCCTGGGAGACCTGGCCGGACCCCGCCGTCGCCGCCCGCAGCCCCAGCCGCTGGAAGCTCCTCATCACCGGCGAGCGCACCGGCACCGCCGGGCTGGTGACGGGGATCGCGCAACTGGCACCCGGCGAGCACTTCCTGCCTCACCGCCACGAGCCCGAGGAGACCTACTACGTCGTCAGCGGCCGCGGGGAGGTGGACATCAGCGATCAGACGGCGCCGATCGGACCCGGGTGCGCCATCCATATCCCGTCAGGTGCCACGCACGCGCTCCGATGCACCGGCTCCGAGCCGCTGTTCCTCGTGTTCTCGTTTCCCCGCGACCGCTTCGACGAGATCACGTACCACTTCGAGGAGTAGTGTCGGCCGCGCTGCCCAGCCAATGTCTCACTCCACCCAGACCCCGTCCTCCCCCGCCCCCCGCAGCAACCCCCGGTCGCCCGTCGCCAGCTTCACGCCCAGCTCCCGCGCGGCCACGACGAACTCCGCCTCCGCCGCCGTCAGCCCGCACCCCACCGCCGTGTCCACCACCCGGTGCGACGGCACGGCGACGATCCGCGGCCCCAGCACGACGGCGGCGTCGTCGCACATGGCCTTCGCCTGATCGGCCGTGATCGAGCGGTCGCGCACCAAGCCGAGGAGCACGCCGCGCAGCTCGGTGATCAGGCTCGCGGGGGCGGCCCACTCCGGGTCCTGCCGGAAGAGGCGGGCCGCATCGGCGCCGGCGCGTCCGCCGACGACCAGGCGCAGCATCACGCCCGCATCGACGACGATCAAAGTCCGCGGCGCCTCAGGTTGTCGAGGTCGATGGGGCCCAGGGTGCGGTAGCGGCGCTGAATGCGGTCCAGCAGGGCGAGGGGGTCGATCGCCTCGGGGCGGATCGAGGCGCTGAGCCTCGAGACGATCTCGCCGTTGAGGCTGCGGTGGTTTCTCTCGGCTGCCGCCTTGAGTTCGCGGTGCAGATCGTCCGGGACTCCCCGAATGGCCAGGTCGGGCATCCTTCCACCTCCGTCGGCGTGCGGTGATAGCGTTTCGATATCATAATAATATCACCGCGCCGCGTCTACTCGGTCAGGGCAATTCGTGCGCCACCAGGTGCGGAATCCGGCCCGGCTCTCCGGACTCCACCTCCGCCAGAAGCTCCTCCATGTCGATCGCGCCCTGCTCGACCGCCAGCTCGAACCACCTCATGGCCTCGGACTCGTCGCGCTTCACACCCCGGCCGAGCATGTGCATCATGCCGATCCCCAACTGGGAGGGGGCGAACCCGGACTCCGCCGCCAGGCGATACCACTCCGCGGCCTTCTCGTAGTCCTGCCCGATCCCCACTCCCGCAAAGTACAACTTGGCCAGGTTGTGCTGGGCGTGGGGGAGCCCCACCTCGGCGGCCATGCGGAACCACTCCACCGCTGCCTCCGGGTCCTGCTCGACGCCCTTCCCCTCGAGGTGCAACAATCCGAGCCGGTTCTGGGCCGGTGGCCACTCGTCCTCCGCCGCCTGCAGGAGAAACTCGACGGCCCTTTCTTCGTCCCGCGGCACCAGCTCTCCTTCGTCGTACAGAAGGCTGAGCACGTAGGTCGCGTGGGGGTGGTCCTGGTCGGACGACCGGGTCAGCCACTTCTCGGCCTCGGCCCCGTCCTGCTCCACCAATTCGCCCTGCATGTGCAGCAGTCCCAGCTCGCATTGCGCCCCCGCGTGGCCCTGCTCGGCGGCCTTTCGGTACCACCGGACGGCCTCTGCGGGATCCTTGTCCACGCCCTCGCCACGCTCATAGGTGCGCCCCATGGCGAACTGCGCGTCGGCGTAGTCCTGGTCCGCCGACCTCCGGTTCAGCTGCGCGGCTTTCTCGTGGTCGCGCGCGAGTCCCGCTTCGCCCTTGTGGTACATGCCGGCGAGGTGGTGCAGCCCGGCGGCGTTGTCCTTTTCGGCCGCGGCCGTGAACCACCCGAGCGCCTTTTCGGGATCGGGCGCGGGCAGCCCGTCGCCGTGGTAGTGCATCACCCCCAAGTGGTTCATCGCGGTGCCGTGGCCCTGCCTGGCCGCCGCCCGGAACCAGCGAATGGCTTCCTTCCGGTCCCTCGGCACGCCAATGCCGATGTGATACAGGATCGCGGCGTTGAATTGGGCGTTCGCGTCTCCACGCCATGCCTCCCGCAGCAGCTTCTCCGCGATCTCCCCCGCCTCCTCCGCGTCGGTGTCGCCGAACTCGGGCACATCGTCCAGCGGATAGGGATAGCTGAGGTCGTCCATGTCGCCGACCACTGCCGGGTCGAAGTCGGCCGGGTCGCCGAAATCGTCGGGGTCGCTGACCCCGTCGCGCTCTTCACGGAGCGCTCCGAGGAGGAACCCGGCGGTGGCATGGCCGGAGGCGGCCGCGATTTCGAGATAGCGTTCGGCGTCGGGGTCGTCGTCCATGTCCACTTCCAGGTCCCCGTAGAGCATCCCGAGGTAGAGCGGCGCGTCCTGATGGCCCGCCTTCGCTGCCGCTCTGTACCACCTGGCCGCCTCTTCGGAATCCTGGACGACAACGTCACCATCGTAGTAGGCGTCGCCGAGGTACACCTGGGCGTTGGCGTGGCCCTGTTCTGCAGCGGCCCTGAACCAATGCACCGCCCTTTCCGGGTCGTGCCTCGCGCCGCCCTCGCCCGCGAGATACATCTCGCCGAGACGGCACTGGGCGTCCGGGTTTCCCTTCTTCGCCAGGAAGAGCATGCGCGCATGGGGGCCGGACCTGTGGCTGCGCTTGCCGCGCTTCTTCGGTTTTTTTCGCTTTCGGGCCATGGGGGGGCCTGGGATCCGGGAAAGGGGGTTACCTAAGGTAGACGATAATCACAGTCTCTCCGCCACCCGCCGCAGTCGCCCTCCCACCCAATCCACCATCTCATCCGGCACGTCCGCCGCCCGAGCATGCTGCGGCCACCCGCCAACGGCGTCTTTCACTTCCCCGACGATCTCCCGTCCTCCCCGGGGAACATCGAACATCTCCCCCACCTCGAGCAGGTCGGGCCGCGTGATCCCCCGAAACTTCCCGTTCACCGACATCTGGTGCTGGCGCGTCCACGCATCGTTCTCGGCATACGTGACGTCGTACGCGGGAGCGAGACGCCATCTGCCGGCCGGATTCATCAGGAACCCGAAGTTCTTGACGTGATCGTCGAAGTTGACCGTGGCCACGGCAAAGACCATGCGCCGGAACGCCTCGTTGACCGAGCGCTGCCCGAGGCCGATGGCGCGAACCGTATCGAACCATCCCTCGTAGCTGAAGACGTACTGGTCGTTGAAATCGATGTGCTGCAGGCCCCCCAGGCTGTGAAAATGCAACCGGCGCGGGCGACCCGTGCCCTCGTCGGGCGACCGGTCGAATCGCCGGACCATGAAGTGCGCCAGATCTCCGTCGCGGAGGAGATGTGTCTGCGGCATCTCGATCCCCGCCTCGCGGGCCATGCATGAGCAGGCGTACTCGATGCGCCCCCAGGGACCCGGGCTGCGGGCGGAGCGCATCCCCTGACCTGCCGCCTCGCCGGTCACCCCATCGAACTTGATCAGCCACGGCTCCTCGCCGGGTTCGGGGCGCGCGAACCCGGATCGTACCCGGTTGCAGGCGCGGTCCCACAGAATCAGCGCCTTGGGCCGGGCGCCCCCGGCGCTGCCGCCGATCTGCATGATCTCCGGCACTGCAACCGACACATCTCCCTCGATCACCCGGCGGGCCTGGTCGACCAGGTGCCTGACCTCCAGCGCCTCGTCGGTGCCCGGGCCGGGGTCGAGAGGAGGGTGGAACTCCAGCGCCCCCATGGCGCGGTCGCCGATGTACAGGAGCCGCTGGAGAGGTGACAGTGCGGCCTTCGGGCTTCCTTGCTCTTCGAAGTACCGGCGGATGACCGCGTTTCCGAACTGGTCGGGCAGTGCATCGGCGAACACGCCGGGCAGGCCCAGAAACGCCCGCTTGCGTGCCAGCTCGGGGAACGAGGCCGGGCCCTGGCGAGCCGTCGGCAGATGGATCGGTGAGATTTCGAGTCCCGAGGCCCGGAACGCGGGGTTGTATTCGAAGGTGATTCGCCCATCCGGTCCCTCGCGGAGCATGCCGGCCTCGCGGCCCCAGATGCCGACCCGTACCCTGACGTCACCATTCACGACCCCTCCTCGACGCGCGGCGCCTTATCCGGCCGCGCAGCCTCTCGACATCGTACGGCGACACTTCGGGCACGGGGACGAACGCCTCGAACGCCTGCAGCCGCCCCAGCGCACGCATGATCCGCACCAGGTTCTCGGTACCGACGCTATGCCCGGATTCGAGGCGGTTGATGGTGCGGGGACTCACTCCGGAGTCGGCGGCCAGATCCTCGACCCGCCGGTTTTGTTGAAGGCGCAGTGCCTTCAGCCGCGCGCCCACTTCGCGAAGCACTTCCGGCGTCCGGCTTGTGGCGACGATGGCTCCCATGGCTCGGCCCTCCTCCGTTGGCCCAACCAAGATAACCGGAATGAAATCTTCTGTCTATAACGTCAGATATGGCTTGTTATCACGTTATAGTTATCTATCCTGCCATATATGACGTGTTACGATGGATTGCGCCCGACCTCGGCCGCCACCGTCCGGGATTCCTCCGCGCTGCGTCCCCGCTCAATCCCCCCGCGGCGCCAGACTGTACGGCTCGCGCGCGAACACCCGCCGCACCATCGGTTCGAAGAACTCGAGCGGCAGCGTGTCGTAGTCCGGATCGAAGGCGCACTGGTCCCAGCGGTGGCAGAAGTCCACGGCGTCCTGATACCAGGGGTGGTCGCGGTACCTGTCGCGCGCGTGGCGGTCGCCCCCGAGGTGGTGGGCGTAGTAGAAGAACTGGAAGAGGCCGTGGTGCTTGACGATCCAGTACGTGCGCTCGGTGACGTAGGGCCGCAGGAGCAGCGCGGCGAGCTCGCCGTGGCTGTGCGGCGCCAGCAGGTCGTCGACATCGTGGAGGAGCGCCGCCACCACCATCTCCTCGTCCGCGCCGTCGCGATAGGCGCGGGTCGCGCTCTGCAGCGAGTGCTCGAGCCGGTCGACCTGGTAGCCGGCGACCGAGTCCGCCAACTCGCGGAGGTGGGCGAGCACCCGGTCGGCGGTGCCGGCGGCGAACTCGTCCTCGAAGCGGTCGAGCAGCTCGTAGTCCTCGCGGGTACCGTCCGCCATGGCGGTGAAGCCCACCGTGGGGCCGCTGTTCCTTGCCTTGTCTTGCATGCTGTCACTCTTCCGAAGGCGAGGGGCATTGTCAAGCGCGCCCGGTCCGGGTCAGACTGCATTTGAAGACGAGCGGTTTTGTCCCGCACAGGACTATCGTACCCTGACGGAGGGGATCGACCATGCATCACTCGATCGGCAGCGTCACCCAGAACGCCGACACCCTGTCCGCCGTCTGGAGCGACGGCGAGCGGACCGCCCTTCCCTACCTGTGGCTGCGCGACAACTGCGGCTGCAGCGAATGCCGCGTCGTGCAGACCACCGAAAAGCGCTTCCACCTGTACCGGGTCGCCAGCGACCTGTGCCCACGCCAAGTGCGCATCGAGCACCCCGGATCCGCCGACGAGGCCATCGCCATCGTCTGGCCCGACGGTCATCACACCCGGTACCCGTCGACCGAACTCCGCGGCCTCCTCCGGCTGCCCACCGTCGACCTCCGTTACTGGGACGGCAGCTTCCAGCCCGCGAGGTTCGACTACCGGCAATTCCTCGCAAGCGACGGCGCAGCCGCCGAGCTCATCGCGGAGTTCCTGCGCACCGGAGTCTGCGTCCTCGTCGACGCCCCCACCGAACCCGACACGTCCGAGCAGCTCGCGGCCCGCCTGGGCCCGATTCGGGAGGTGCTCTTCGAGCGCATCCACAACGTCAAGGTCGACCCGAAGGGCTACAACATCGCCCACACGACCCTGGCGGTCGCGCCGCACAACGACTTCACCAGCTACTCGTGGCCGCCGAACGTGCAGGCGCTCCACATGCTCGTGAACGAATGCGAGGGCGGCTCATCCACCGTCGTGGACGGCTTCGGGCTGCTCAACGAACTGCGCGCCGATCACCCCGACATGTTCGAGGTGCTGTGCCGGGTGCCGGTGCCGTTCCGCATCTTCAGCCACGAATACGAGTGCTACGCGGTCAACCCCATGGTCGAACTGGACAGCGCCGGCGAACTCCGGATGCTGCGCTTCAACACCGCCCAGATGCAGGCCGTTCCGCTCTCGGAGCCCCGGCTCACCGACTTCTACGCCGCCTATCACGAGCTCTCGCGGCGCGTTAACGATCCCGGCGCCCAGGCCACCTTCCGGCTGGAGGGCGGACAAATCCTGCTGTGCGCCGGACACCGCGTGCTCCACGGCCGCACCGCGATGATCTCCAGCGGTCACCGCCACCTCCAGGACGCCTACTTCGAGCACGACAACGTCCGCACCCACCTGAGGCTGCTGCGCCGCGCCGGCCGGGCCTGAGGGTCACCCGCCCGGGGGAATCCGCCGGCCACCCGAACGGGGGAATCTGCGGACGAGGTCCGCCGCCGTTCATTGACGGACTGCAGGCCGGCGTGGCGGCAGCCCTGGGATTCGGCGGGATCCCGTGACCCCCACCGAACCCGGTTCCGCGGGGTGCATTACTCCCGCCCGTTGAGTATCGTAACAGTGCCACGCTGTCACGTCCTGAAAACGACGAACCCCGTTCCGACCGAGGCTGAACCGGCACAATGACTTCGAGGGGAAGGAATCACGGCGAGCCCGGCGGCCCGATCGCCTACATGGCGAGCAACAGCGTGGCCGCCAATCTTCTGATGGTCGGCATCATCGTCGCGGGCGTGGCCTCGTTCTTCGGGCTCGAGCTGGAAGCCTGGCCCACCGTGCCGTTCAACCAGGTCGAGGTCTCCGTCGCCTATCCGGGCGCCACTCCCGAGGAGGTGGAGGAGTCCATCGTCGCCAAGATCGAGGACGAGGTCGAGGGGCTGGGCGACGTGAAGGCGGTCAAGTCCGTGGCGGCCCCGGGTATGGCTTCGGTCAGGGTGGAAATGCGGTCGGGCACGGACATGAACGATGCCCTGGCCGAGGTCGAAGCGGCGGTGGGGCGCATCCAGACGTTCCCGGGCGAAGCCGAGCGGCCCCAGATCAGGGAGATGACCAACGCCCAGAGCATCATGCGCCTGGTCGTCTACGGCGATGTCCCCGAGCGGACGCTGAAGGAGCTGGCCTACCGGATCGAGGATGAACTCGCCGCACTTCCTTCCGTCTCCCAGGTGGAGACGAGCGGCGTGCGCAGCTACGAAATCTCTATCGAAGTGCCGCTGCAGCGGCTCAGGGCGCTGGGGCTCACGCTGTCGGATGTCGCCAACACGATTCGCCGGAGTTCGCTGGACCTTTCCGCCGGCAGCATCGACACCGAGCAGTCGCAGGTGCGGGTGCGCACGCTGGGGCAGAGCTACGATCAGCAGGACTTCGAGGAGATCGTCCTGCTCAGCCGCGGGGACGGCACGGTCGTCCGGCTGGGCGACATCGCCGACGTGCGCGACGGCTTCCAGAACCTGGACCTGATCGTCCGGCACGACGGACTGCCGGCCGTCTTCGTCGAGGTATCGAGGGCCGAGGGCGAGAAGGTGATGAATGTGGCGCGCGCCGTTCGGGAGCACGTCGCCGACGAGGTCGCGCCGTCACTTCCAGACGGCGTCGGCGTCACCATCTGGAACGACGAGTCCGATGCCTTCGAGGAGCGCGCCGCGATCCTCATTAAGAACGGTCTTCTGGGGCTGTTGCTGGTGCTGCTCGCGCTGGGGCTGTTTCTCGAGCTCCGGCTCGCCTTCTGGGTAGCGGTCGGCCTCGGGGTTTCCGGCATCGGCGCCCTGGCCGCCATGATGGCGTTCGACCTCGCCATCCACGCGGTCTCCCTCTTCTCGTTCGTGCTGGCCATCGGAATCGTCGTGGACGACGCGATTGTCGTCTCCGAGTACATCCACCTGGAACGAATGCGGGGCACTCCGGGGGTCGTCGCGGCGATTCGCGGGGCCCGGCGAATCAAGGTGCCGCTGATCTTCGCGGTGCTCACCACGATCGCCGCGTTCTCTCCTCTGCTCTTCATTCCCGGAGGGATCGGAGAGATCTGGAAGGCGCTGCCGACGATCGTCATCGCGATGCTGGTGATTTCGGTGATCGAATCGCTGCTGATTCTGCCCAACCACCTCTCGCACCATCTCCACGGCCCGGACTGGGCGCCCCGAACGCGCCTGGAGCGATTCGTAGCCAGGATTCAGGGTCAGGTCGATCGGCAGCTGCGCAGGTTCGTGCAGGGTCCCCTGCACCGCGGCGTGAGTTTCGCGACGGATCGGCCCGGAGTGACGCTCTCGTCAGCCGTCGCCCTGCTCATTTTCTGCTTTGCCCTGCTGCCGGCGGGCATCGTTTCGTTCACCTTCGCCACGGAGGTCGAAGGCGATTTCGCAACGGCCACCCTGGAGATGCCGGACGGGACGACGGCCGAGCGGACCTACGAGGTGGCGCGCGAGCTGGAGGCGGCCGGCCACCGGGTCATCGAGCGCATCTCCGCAGACAGGCCCGCCCACGCGCCGCCTCTGCTGTCGGGTGTCACGATTACCGTCGGCCAGCGGCCGCGGGTCGATGGAGGGGGACTCAGTCCCAACCTCAGCCTGAACCCGGAGCCCAACGTCGCCACCATCGCGTTCAAGCTGCTGGACGCGCAGCACCGGCAGATTCCCACGGGAGAAGTCGTGCAGGCATGGCGCGAGGAGGTGGGCATGCCGCCCCATGTCCGCGGGATCACCATCAGCGGCACCATCTACGACCTGGGCAACCCCGTCGAGGCCGTGCTGGCCCATCCGGACCCCGAGCGCCTCCCGGGTATTGCGACCGCGGTCGTCAATGACCTGCGCGAAGTGGCGGGCGTCCACGACATACGCTCCGATCACACTCCGGGCATCCCCGAAATCCGGCTGGGATTGCTGCCCGAAGCGCGAACCCTCGGTCTCACCCTTGAAGACCTCGCCTGGCAGACGCGGTCCGCGTTCTTCGGCGCTGAAGCCCTGCGCGTGCAGCGGGGCCGCGAAGAGGTCCGGGTTTACGTGCGGCTGCCCGAGGACCAGCGCAACTCGATCACCGACATCGAGAGCTCGCTGGTTCGGACGGCCGGCGGCGCCGAGGTCCCGGTGAGCCGGGTGGCTTCCCTGAGTTCGGGCATGTCGCCGCCCGCCATCCATCGCCAGGACGGCCAGCGTATCGTCAGGGTCACCGCGGATGTGGATCCCGCGGTGATCTCCGGCGGGCGGGCCAGCCGCATTCTGGAAGACGACATCCTCGCGGCGCTCGTCGCCGAGGATCCAGAGCTGACCTACACCTTCGGCGGCGAACAGCAGCAGCAGCTGGAGTCCATGAGCGCGCTGGGGCCCGGCTTCGGGATCGCCATGATCCTGATCTTCGCGCTGCTGGCGATCCCGCTGCGCTCCTACACCAAGCCGTTCATCATCATGGCCGTCATCCCGTTCGGGTTGATCGGCGTGATTCTGGGCCACTGGGTCCTGGGCGTCGCGCTCAGCTCCGAGTCCTTCATCGGGGTATTCGGCCTGGCCGGGGTTGTGGTGAACGACTCACTGGTCATGATCGACTTCATCGATCAGGAACTCGAGGAAGGCCTCTCCCCGCGAGAAGCCATCATCGAGGGCGCCAAGGGGCGCTTCCGTCCGATCATGCTGACTTCGCTGACCACCTTCCTCGGCTTCACGCCCCTCATCCTCGAAGACGCCATTCAGGCCCAGTTCTTCGTGCCCTTCTCCGCCTCGGTCGGCTGCGGCATCCTCTTCACCACGGTCCTGCTGATGTTCCTCGTGCCGGCGCTGTCGTCGATCCACCAGCGCTGGCTTGCGCGGCGGCGGGCAAAGGCGCGTGGGCGCGCCGATGTAGGCGCCGTGATGACGGAACCGGCCTCGGCGTAGGAGTCGCCTCAGACTGTCTGCGCCGGACTCCGGCAGGTGTCGGCGGCGGTCGCCCTTGTCGACTCGGCGCTGACAGGTGTATATCTTCACTCAATTGTGTACGGATTGAATTTGGCCGGGGCGTCCGCCCGATAATGGGGGAGGCCGCACCGCCCGCTCTTTGCAGCGCTTGTTGGATGGGTCAATGGAGCAAACGTACTTTCGCAGGGGCTTCGGGCTGAAGAAGCAGGTCCAGCCCATCATCGACGCCGAGTACCACTCGCAGCTGGTGGATCGTATCCGGGCTCGCGGATACACCGATGTCTTCGACGACATCACGGTCCGTCTGGCGGAGGTATTCGGCTTCTGTTACGGCGTCGACCGGGCCATAGACTACGCCTACGAGACCGTGCGCAAGTTCCCCGGCAAGCGGGTGTACCTGGTCGGGGAGATCATCCACAATCCGCATGTGAACCAGCGCATGCGCGAGATGGGCATCGACTTCATCTACCCGCGCTACGACAACAGCTTCGACTTCTCGCACATCACTGCCCGCGATGTCGTCCTGATTCCTGCCTTCGGCGTTACGCAGCGAGACTTCGCTGCACTGCGGGACATCGGCTGCGTGCTGGTCGACACGACCTGCGGGTCCGTGCTCAACGTGTGGAAGCGCGTCGAGGGCTACGCGCGTGACGGCTTCACGGCCATCGTCCACGGCAAGTACACGCACGAGGAATCCCGCGCGACCGCCTCCCAGGTGACGCTGCACGAAGGCGGCAAGTACCTGATCGTGCGCGACATGGAAGAGGCGGAACTGGTGTGCGACTACATCGCCCGCCGCCCGGGGGCCCTCTCGGCGGAGGCCTTAAGGGAGCACTTCCGCGACAAGTTGACGCCCGGATTCGAACCGGAGACCGACCTCGCCAGGGTCGGCGTGGCGAATCAGACCACCATGCTGGCGAACGAGTCGCTGGCGATCGCCGCCCGGGTGCGCGCCGCGATGGTGGACGGCCGGGGGGAGAACTACGCGCGCGAGTGCTTCCGCTCCTTCGACACCATATGTTCCGCGACCCAGAAGCGGCAGGACGCGGTGCTTGACATGATGGCCAGCCCTCCGGACATCATGATCGTCGTTGGGGGCTACAACTCATCCAACACCAACCATCTTGCGGCCATGTGCCGGGAATACACCGCGACCTACCACATCGAGGACGCGGCCTGCATCGAAACGACCACCGGCACGATCCGTCACAAGCCCGACCTCGATCCGGGCGCGTCCGAAGTGGTCGCAGGCGACTGGCTTCCCCCCGGGGCGTTCGAACTGGGCATCACGGCCGGAGCATCGACCCCGAACAACGAGATCGGAGAGGCGCTGGCGCGTATCCTGACCATCCGCGGCGCACTCCCGGTCGCATGAGGGACCATGACCGGCGCGCAATACCGTTGATCAGAAGGCCAAGCAGCAAGTAGCTTTAGCGTGATGCCCGACCTGCGTGGTGATTCCATGAGCCACCGTCACTCCCACTCACGCAAACGGTCTATGAGTCGACTACGCGCTTCTGAGCCTCGACCGACCCGCCCCGCACGCCACGCACCCGCACAGCAGCATGCGAGGGTAGCGCCATAGAGATCCCGGAGGCGTACCGGCAGGGGTACCAGAAAGCTCGAGAGGTGTATCCCGAGCTCGCCGACGCCTACATGCGCCATACCACCATTGGGGACCCGCTGGCGGATGCGGTCGTCGAGGACCTTGTGAAGTTCGCGCCGGACGAAGTCCACGCGATGATCGCCAAAGCGATGGACGATCCTTCGGCAGTGCTTCCAGGCGTTCCGGAATCGCTGCGCGCATTCATCGACTGGGCCAACGACGTGCCGGACTGGTACGATCGCAAGCGCGCCATGACCGCGTCCCGTGCCTTTCTGCGCAATTCCGACATCGTCCTCGCGGCCCTCGTGGGCGGGAGCATCGTGGAGGGGTTCTCGACGCTGATCAGCAAGTCCTTCCGCATTCGCGGGCGCGTGACCACTTCGGGCGTCCGCCGCCTCAAGCAGAACGGCATGCAGCTGGTCGAACAGTACCTGCCCGGAGGAATGGACCCCGGGGGCGACGGATGGAGGCTTACGCTCCGCGTTCGGCTGGTGCACGCCCAGTCCAGGTACTTTCTCGCCCGTGCGGATGAATGGAACCACGCCAAGTACGGCATGCCGATCAGCGCTGCCAACATGCTCCTGGCCGGCGCCGCCTTCTCCGGCCGGCTCATGCGGCACGTCGCGAAGCTGGGGGGTGACTTCACACAGGAGGAACGAGAGGCCTACGTGCACGTCTGGCGGTACACGGGACTGCTCATCGGCATTCCCGAGGAGATCCTCTTCCACGACCTGGCCTCGTCGTTGCGGGCGTTCGACGTCGGCGCAATGTGCGAACCACCCGCCGACTTCGACGCGATCATCATGGCCAACAGCATCGTGAACAGCGCCCCCGTGATCATCGGCGTGAGTGAGCCGGGCAAGCGAAGGAAGATGGCCAAGGTCGTAACCCAGGCCTCCAGGGAGCTGATCGGCGACGCACTGGCCGACACCTTCCTTTTTCCCGCCCAGCGCCGCAAGGTGGTTCCGTGGATGCGGTTCCAGAACCGCAGCCGGCCGATCATCCGGAAGATCCTGCCCCGGTGGGCGAAGAAACAGGACCTGGCACGCTTCACCGAACTCCTGAAGTTCGCGAGCCTGGACAAGATGGAATACTCGTACAAGCTCCCCACTTCGCTCTACGACGAGCACTCCTCGGACTGGTAGGGAAGACCGGTTGATGGCCCGCGACGCCGGAGGAGCCGATCAGCCGAACGTGACGAGCGGCCGGACCGGGCCGATCGCGTTCATGGCGCGAAACAGCGTGGCCGCCAACGTGCTCATGCTGTTTCTGATCCTCGCAGGCCTGGCGGGGGCCAGAAACCTGGTTCAGGAGGTGCTTCCGGAGCTGTCCCTGGATCAGGTGCAGGTTCTTGTCCTGTATCCCGGGGCTACGCCAGGGGAGATCGAGGAGTCGGTCGTCCGGAGGATCGAGGAGCAGATCCGCGGGGTGGAGGGTCTCGACCGGATCGAGGCGACCGCTTCGGAGGGCTTCGGCTCCGTCATCGCGCAGTTCAAGTCGGGCACCGACATCAACGGGGCGCTCAACGAAGTCAAGGCCGAGGTCGATCGCATCATCACCTTCCCCGCGGAGGCGGAGCGACCGCAGGTGCGCGAGATCACGAGTCGCCAGAATGTGATTCGTCTTCTGGTTCACGGTGACGCACCCGAGCGCACGCTGAAGGAATTGGCCTACGCCATCGAGGAGGGCATCTCGTCCCTCCCGGAGGTGTCGCTGGCCGAAGTGAGCGGCGCGCGGAATTACGAGGTTTCCATCGAAGTGCCGCAAAGGCGGCTGAGGGCGCTGGGTCTCACGCTCGACGACGTCGCCTCGGCGGTGCGGCAGGGCTCGATGGAGCTGTCCGCCGGCAAGATCTCAACGGGCGAGGAAGAGATCCTCGTCCGCACGCTCGGGAGGAACTACGACCAGGAGGACTTCGAGGACATCATCGTCCTGACCCGCCCGGACGGAACGTCGATTCGCCTGCGCGAGATCGCCACCGTGCGGGACGGGTTCGCGGACACCGATCTCAGCGTGCGCTACAACGGGCAGCGGGCGGTCGGCATCGACGTGTACCGGGCTTCGAACGAAAAAGTCCTCGAGATTGCGGCGGCCGTGCGCGATCACCTGGAAGCCGAGGTTCTTCCCGCTCTTCCGCCGAACGTCAACGTCGATATCTGGAAGGACGACTCGGTCGAGGTCTCGGGAAGACTCGGCCTGATGATCGAGAACGCGCTGCTGGGGCTGGCGCTCGTGCTCGTGGCCCTCACCCTGTTTCTCGAGGTCCGGCTCGCCCTGTGGGTGGCCGTGGGGTTGGCAGTCTCGTTCATCGGCACCTTCCTGTTCATGGGATTGCTCGGCGTCTCGGTCAACATGTTCTCCCTGATGGCGCTCGTCCTTGCGCTGGGTATCGTCGTGGACGACGCGATCGTCGTGGGGGAGAGCGTCTTCTCCCAGCGGGAGCGCGGTGTGGGCGGGACTGCCGCGGCGATCCGGGGGACGCGGCGGGTCAGTGCGCCGGTCCTCTTCTCGGTGCTCACCACGGTGACGGCGTTCGCCGCGCTGCTGACCGCGCCCGGCCCCCAGGGGCAACTGGGCCGTGCCATTCCGCTGGTGGTGATCACGGTCCTGCTGATTTCGCTGGCGGAGTCGCTCCTGGTGCTGCCGAATCACCTGTCCCACCTGCCCGCGCCCGGCGCATCCGGCGAAGGCCGGCTGTCCCGCGGGCTCCGGCGCGTGCGGCAGCGCGTCGACCTCCTCCTCAAGCGGATGGTGGACGGTCCCCTGGACCGTGGGCTGCGCCTGGCGGTCGACCGACCCGCCATTGTGCTCGCCTCCGCCGCGGGTCTGCTGGTGGTGACGCTGGGGATCGTCAATGCGGGCGTAGTTCCCAACCAGTTCCTGACCCCCATCGAGGGCGATGTCGTCTCCGCCAACCTGGAAATGCCGGTCGGCACGCCGGGAGAGCGGACATCGGCGGTTGCGGCGCAGCTGGAAGCCGCGGGGTATCGCGCGCTGGAGCGAATCGAGCAGGAGCGCGATTCGGAGGCGCAACCCCTCGAGGTCGGCGTCGCCGTGACGATCGGCAGGCCGGCGGCGCTCTACGACCCTCTGGGCGGCAATGCCGTCGAGGCGGCTCGCGGACACATCGGGGCGGTCCAGTTCAAGCTCATCGGCTGGGAACGGCACGACATCGCGGCCTCCACCTTCGAGCGGCTGTGGCGGGAAGAGGCCGGAGTCCTGCCGGATGCCAGGTCACTGACGATTTCCTCGAACCTGATCACGCTCGGGCTGCCGGTCCACTTCGAACTCTCGCATCCGGACCCCGACCGGCTGGCCGTGATCGCGGGCGAATTCGTCACCGAACTGAACGGTATCGACGGCGCCTTCGACGTGCGCAGCAACCTCGACGAGGGGTTCAGGGAACTGCAGCTGGAGCTGAAACCGGCGGCCCGAACGCTCAATCTGAGCGTCGGCCATTTCGCGTCCCAGGTGCGCGCGGCCTTCTTCGGAGCCGAAGCGCTCAGGGTGCAGCGCGGGCGCGAGGACGTGGGGGTCTACGTGCGCCTGCCCGAGGACGAGCGCAACTCCGCGGCCGATGTCGAGGGCTACCTGGTGCGCACTCCCGGTGGCGAGGTCCCGCTGGGGCAGGTGGCAGCGGCCGGATTCGCAAGGTCCGCGGCCACCATCCACCGGATGGACGGCCGCCGCGCCGTTACGGTCACCGCCGACGTGGACCCGGTGATCTCGACGGGCGGGCAGGTCAATCGAACCCTCGATGACGGTATTCTGGAGCGCCTGTCCGCCGAGGACAGCCAGTTCGAGTACTCCGTCGGCGGCGAACGAAAGCAGATGGAGGAGGCCAATGCCGATCTCGGCCGGTCGCTCTTCCTGGCCCTGCTCGTCATGTACGCACTCATGGCCATTCCCTTCGGTTCCTACCTACAGCCCCTGATCATTCTGGCCGCGGTCCCGTTGGGGATGGTCGGCGCCGTGGCCGGGCACATGTTTCTCGGCCTGAGCCTGGGCATCTGGTCACTGTACGGGCTGATCGGCGTCAGCGGCGTAGTCGTCAACGACTCGCTGATGATGATCAAGTTCGTCAACGACCTCCGGGCGTCGGGGCTCCCGGCCCGAGAGGCGATCATCAAGGGCGCGAAGGACCGCTTCCGGCCCATCCTGCTGACCTCCGTCACCACCTTCGCCGGTGTCGCCCCGCTGGTCTTCGAGACCAGCACCCACGCGCAGCACCTCGTCCCGCTGGCGGCGTCCGTGGGGTTCGGAATCCTGATCGCCACCGCGCTCCTCATGCTGGTGGTGCCGGCGCTCCTGGCGGTTCAGTCCATGATCGCGGCAAGGGGCGCCGCCGCCTGAGCGGACGCCGGTAAGGAGTCAGCCCGACGCGGGCCGCAGCGGATGCCGGTGCCCGGTCACCTGAAATTTGAAGTTCTTCGCGGGGCTCACCTTGGGCAGCGGACTCACTTTCAGTTCATAGTCCCGGGGCACCAGCTCCAGATCCAGGTGACGGGCAAGCAGCAGTACGTTGGCCGCCAGTTGCAACTTCGACCAGCCCGACCCACCGCAGACATGCGTCCCAATGCCGAATGGCACGTAGGCCCCGGTCTGTCTGTGCTCGTTGCGCGGCTCCGCGTAGCGGTCGATATCGAACCTGTCCGGTTCCGCGAAGTACTCGTCCATGTAGTGCGTAGCGGAATAGGCGACCATGCAGGTGCTGTAGGCCGGTACCTCAATGCCCTGGACCTCGAAGGTATTCATGGCCGTGCGCAGGTGCACCGGTATGACCGGGTGCTTTCGCAGCACTTCCATGGTAAAACGGCGCGTGGCATCGATCGCCGTCGGATCAAGGTCCACCGCAGTCGGATCCCCGCCATCGAACAGCGCGTCCGCCTCGGCCGTGATCTGCTCCCGATAGTGCGGGTGTTTCAGCAGTTCGTAGATGGCGAACGCCATCGCGCTTCCCAGATAGTGGCCTGCGATGATCGGGGCGATGAACGCGAATCCCAGATCGGTCTCGGGAAGGAACTGGGGATCGGCCTGGTGCAGCTCCATCAGATCATCCACCAGGTCCCGGCGCTTGCCCTCCCGCTGCCCCGGTGTGTGGGTCGCGTGGACCTGGGCGTACAACTCCAGCACACGGTTCTTGTATCGCTTCATCTTCGGCGTGCGGAGCATGAACTTGGGCAGCACGCCCATCACATGCACAAGCAGCGCCCTGTACTCGAATTTCAGCAGGTCATCGAGTATGTCCGAAGGTTCGATGCTCACGCTGAGATGGGCGATCTGTTCACCGATCAGTCTCTGGCAGGCCATTTCGCCCGCGACGACGTCTCCGACTCCCCAACCGCGGAAAGAGCCTCGGCCGAACGCGAACAGCTCATGCAGCCGGTCCTTGACCACCGCGCGGGAATTGCCGGCACGCACGGCCCTGCGCATGCGGAAGTGATCCGCGCCGTCCAGGCTGGCGATGGACCGTGCCGTGCCCCACTCCGTCTGAAAGTCCTCCAGATAGTCGCGCGTCCTCAGGTACAGGCGGCCCTTCTTGGCGACCCATTGGTTACTTTCGACTCCCGACAACACCACCGAGTGGCGTCCCGGAGTCTTGAGCTTGAAGACCGGCCCGAGCTCCTTGTTCTTTTCCGCGATAAACTTCGGCAGGTTGCCGGCTCGGAACGACTTCGACGAGAGGAGATCCCACAAACCCACCTCGGGCATGGGGCGGCGCCTCGTGGCACGCATGCTCTTGGGGGGCCGGTATGACGTGCGCACGGCCGTCGCGATGGCCCTTGCGATCATATCGATCCCGCTGTAAAGCTCGATCAGACCCTCGGCTTCTTCGTACTCGTCTGGCTCCAGCATGGCGCGGAAGCCGTCACAGTAGTGAACGAGTCCGATGATGGCGACGTCGCGGGGCTCCGGAATCTCACCGTCGAATAGGGTGCGAAAGATCCGGCCCTTGATCTCCACGCCGGCCCTGCCGTCCACCAGAGGGTATCGGCCGGTGCGCGCGACCTTTTTGGACAGGGTCCAGAACCCGCCATCGTCGGACTCGAAGATGCCCATACTGACCAGACGGGCGACCGCCTCGTCGCTGATCGCATCCGCCCCCCTGGCGACGCGTTCGACCCAGTACTGCGGAGTATGTACCGTGCCGGTGTTGTCGCATCGCACGATGTCCTCGAGCGTGGGATCCAGCAGATTGTCCCCCGTGGGCGTCGGGTCGGTCAGAAAGAGCTTCTCGAGGTCGGAATCGATCCGGTCCTCGAGGGACAGTTCCAGCAGGACGCTGCCCGCCAGCGCACACGACATCCTCCACTCGGGGATCGGCACGAAATAGCCCGAGTCATCGCTGTGCAACAAGAGGAGCAGTTCTTCGGGGAATCTCATTCCATGTACCTTGGCCGTACCGCAGCTGTCAACCAGCCCGCCGTCCCAAAGAAAATAGCCCCTTGACACCCCGGCAGGAACCGTGGCTCGTTCGCATCCAGGTGTCAGACCAGCACCTCGCGCAACTGCTTCGCCACTCGGAAGTGCAGCTTCTTGCTTGGCTTCATCGACGGGAACGGGCTGAACCGGTGCTTGTAGTTCTTCGGCGCAACCTCGAGCGTGAAGTAGTGTGCGATCATCAGAACGTTGACCATCAGCTGCAGCTCCATCCACCGGAAGCCGAGGCACCGGTGCGTGCCCAGCCCGTACGGCGCGTACCCGGGACCGCGGTGCTCGTAGCGCGGCGGCAGATAGCGGTCGATATCGAATTTGAAGGGATCCGGGAAGACATCCTCCATGTAGTGCGGCGCCGTCTGGACAAGAACCAGCCGCGCGCCAACGGGCAGTTCGCAGCCCTCCACCACGCACGAGTTCATCACGTTTCGCATGGAAGCCGGTACGATCGGATACATGCGCAGGCACTCGGTAATGAAGCGGTGGGTGACGTCCACCGCGGCCGGGGTGAAGGCGTCGCCGTCGGGATCGCCGTCGGCGAACAGGGCATCGGCTTCACTGCGGATCCTGGTGTAGTACTCGGGCTGCGACGCCATTGCGTACAGCACCAGGCTGAATGCGTCACCGAGATACACGCTGGCGATCAGCGCCGCCGACAGGGCGAAACGCAAATTGGTCTCCGGCACCAGCGCAGGATCACTCTCATTGAGACTGAACAGATCATCCGCGAGATCCCGCGGGCAGCCGGCCCGCTGCGCGGGTGTATGAACGCTCTGAACACGCGCGAGGAGCGTGTCGATGGCCTTCGCGGTGCGCTTCATCGCCGGGGTCTTCAGTGCGAATCCCGGCAGGAGTTTAATGATATGGACGATGAGCGCCCGTTCCTTGAACGCCATCAGGTCATCGAAGATATCCTGCGAATCGACGCTGACGGAGAGCGGTGAGATCTGACCGTTGATCATTCCCCGGCACATGGATCGTGCCTGGAAGGAATCGCCGACCTTCCAACCGGACATGAATTCGCGGGCATAACGGTAGATGTCATCCACCTGGCCTTGCAGCCTCCTGCGCGAGTACGCCGGCGCCAGGGCCTTACGAAGTCGGAAGTGGTCGGCGCCGTCCAGCGCAGGCAGGACCCCGGACGCACCGTAGACCCTTTCGAAGTCGGCAAAGTAGTCTCTTGCCCTGAGATACATGCGCCCGTGCCGGTTGGCCCAGTGGTTGACCTCCGGTCCGGCGAGGTAGATCATGGGCTCCCCGACCTGCATCGGTAGCCTGTACACGGGACCGTATTTGCCCGCCAGCCCGGCAAAGAGCGCGGGAAGGTTGCCGTCGCGCACGTGGGGACTGCGCAGCAGGTCACGCAACTTGACGGACGGAATCCGCTTGGTCAGGCGGGAGTGCCGGAGCATGGGCGCGGTGGCGTTGTGCACGACCGCCTCGGCAATCGAACGGCCGATGAGATCCATCTTGCAGATGAACTCGATGCGATCCTCGGCCTCTTCATCGAGCTTGAACATGAACCGAAAGACGTCGCAGGTGTTGACGAGGCAAATGATGATGACGTCTCTCGGACCGGGAATCGAGTCGGTCAGGATCAGGTTGCCGATGCGCGTCTTGGTGAATTGGCCGGCGGTGGCTTCCTCGGGTCTGCCGTACGGATCCGGCCGCCAGGCGCTGCGTGCCAGCGTCCAGAACTCGCCGTCGTGGTATTCCAGGACCTCCAGCTCCACCAGGCGGTCCAGGGTCTTGTCGATGACGGACTCCGCGCGGAGAGCGAACCGTTCGATCCAGTACCGGGCGTTCCGTTGGCGTGGCTCCTTCGCGATCTCTTCCAGAAAGGGATCGAGGCAGGGGTCGCCCGTCTCGGAATCGTCGACGACGAAGAGCGATTCCAGGTCGGTGTCGATGCGCGACATGAGAGAGAGCTCCGCGAGGACGGCGCCGATCACGGCGCAGTTCAACCGCCAGCCGGGAACCTGGTGGAAGTAGCCGTTCTCCTCATTGAGGAGCATAAGGATGAGCTCTTCCGGCAGCGTCAGCGTCTGCGTAGTCGGAGCTTGTGTGGCAACAGCCATTGCTATGTCCTTCCAGCGATCTCGCTCCGTTTACCCGCCGCCGGACACACGGTCCACCGGAGTCAGGGCGAGGCGCCGCGCCCCTCCGGCCGTCTTCCCCCGCAACTCCGGATAGAACTGCCGACAATACAGGCGATACTTGCCAATCGGGCCGTCGGCCCGGGAGAGCCGGGGCGGGACCTTGTACCGCTTGCGGTGCCAGATGACTACATCCTGCTGGACGAACCGCCTCTCCTCCGACAGGAAAAAGCGTGACAACAGCCTGTGGCGCAGCGGCACGGGCAGGAATCCAAGGCCTGCGAAGAATCGCCCCGGCCTGCGGATTTCCCGCACCTGGGTAGCCAGCGTCAGTTCCAGCTGCATTTCGGCCACTGGGGTCGCGAGGACCCACATTCTCGCGTCCATGCCGACCGTCTTTTCGTGGATTTCGACGAATGAGAACCCCAACCCGTGAACGTGGGTGTCGACCGAGATATCGGAGTGGATGTTGATCACACGCGCGATCCTGCGGACGTTCTTGAAATCGAAGCAACTCTTCAGGTAGGCACCGTCGATTGTGACAGGTGCGGTCGGTTCGACGTCGTGATACCCGTGCGTATAGCCCAGGTGCTCCAGGTCCACGGAGTTTTCCGTGGTTTCCTGCGGATGGCCCCGGAACCGCAGCGTCGTGGAACGCAGGCTGCTCCAGTCCGTGCCGGTGGGCGGTTCCTCAGGAAGGTGCCACTGCGGTGCGCGGCCGCCGCTTCCATACCAGGCGAAGACCATCCCGAGGATCTCGGTGGTCTCGTAGACCTCCAGCTTCGCGGCTCTCGGAGCGGGTGCATGGGGAGCGACGACACACTGCCCGGTCGCGTCGAACTGGAAACCATGGAATGGACACACCAGGCAGCCATCGCGCACCATGCCCCCGACAGTCGGTCCCAGGTGTGATCCCAGGTGCGGGCAGTACGCGCCGGCCACGCAGATGCGACCCTGATCGTCGCACCAGGCGATGATGTCCTGGCCCATCCAGGTCTTCTCGATCAGCCTCTTGTCGAGAAGGGTCTTGCGATCCGTGACGAAGTACCAGCCCTCGGGGAAGGGCGGCAACTCTTCGAACTGACTGGATGGTCGTTCCCTGGTCCTGGTGATCATAGTCATTTCAATCCCCTCGTTCCGAAGGCTGCGCACCCGTAGAACGGGCCGCGATCCGACCGGTGTACCGTTTGTGACGGCGCACCTGCCGCAATAGTCCCTTGCCGGAAGCAATATCTGAAATATAGTTGAACGGGCCGGGGCGTCGCACGGACGCTTCCCCCACCGCAGTGCCCACAGGATGAGAAAACCACCCCTGACACGCCGGGATGTTCCCGGCCCCGGCCCCCGGGCCATGATGCTGGCGACTCTGCTTTGCGCCTGCGCCCCACCCGTCGACGGTCCGCCGGCGGTGGTCGTGCGCGACAGCGCGGGCATTGCGATCGTCGAGTCGTTCCGGCCGGCCTGGGGCGATTCGGCGCGGTGGCGGATCGATCCGGAACCCCTGATCGACCTCGCGGAGTCCGGGACCGGCGATCCCCACAACTTCTACGGGGTCCGCAGTGTGAGGCGGCTGTCGGACGGATCGCTGGTGGTCGCCAACCGCGGCTCCAATGAGATCCGGATGTTCTCCGCCGATGGCGCGTTCGTACGCTCGGCGGGCGGAAACGGCGAGGGTCCCGGCGAATTCAGCAACCTGCAGCAGATCGTACTGGCGGGCGATTCCATCATCGCTCGGGACATCCGCTCTCGCGTCGCGCTGTTCGGACCGGACCTGGAGCACATCCGCACACTGCAGCTGGACGACTACGTTAGCGACCTGCGGTATCTGGGGGATGGCATCATGGTTGTGCAGGCGGTGATGCACTTCCCTGAGCTCTACGGGCTGGTCCGCTACCCCGAAGCGCTCCTCCCTTATGACCTGGAGGGTACGCGCGGGGACAGCATCGGATCGACGCCCGGCGCCGAAAGCTATGTGACCGAGATTCTCAGCGGGACGCCTCTGTTCGTCAAGCGGGCACTCGTGGAAACGCACGGCGGAAGGATCTACGCCGGTGCATCGGACCGCATGCAGATCGAGGAGCTGGACTCGCTCGGCGACACCGTTCGCATCCTGCGTATTCCGGATTTCCCGTTGTCGCTGACGGCGGAGCAGGTCGAGGCCGAGCGGCAGGCCAGGCTCGACATTCCGCTGCCGCAGGGAGTGACGTCGCTGCCCCCGCACCTCGTCGATGCGCTGGAGAACATGCCGTCGCCGGAGACGCGGCCAGCCTACAGGAGCATGCGGGTGGACCCGACGGGGGCGATCTGGCTGAGCCCATTCCTTGGTTTCAGCGAGGAGGGCGGCCCGGAGGACTGGCAGGTGCTGGACGCCGATGGTGCCTGGCTCGGGAGCGTCGAGGTTCCCGCGGACTTCCGGGTGATGGACATCGGCATCGACGAGATTCTCGGGGTTTGGACCGACGAGCTGGATGTGCAGCACCCGCAGGTGCGGCGGCTGAGCCGGGATGGGGTATATTCGGTCGACAGGTAACCCGGATCACAAACCCTCGAACCAGGGAGAAGGATCGTGCCCTTCGGCATTGGCTTCCGTGAAATGGTGTTGCTTCTGATCATGATGGTGATCGTGGTGGGTGTACCGCTCATGATCTACAGGAAGCACGCCCGGCTGGGCAGCTCGAGCCACGATGAACTCGAGGAAGCGAAGCGGGACTTCGAGCGGGAACTCGAACGGATGAAGCAGCGCGAACGGCTTCCCAGAGGATGAATCAGGCGCCACCCCCGCCCCACCCCGCCCCGGCGCCGGCCCGGGTCCTCCCCCGGGCGGCCATCCTCACGCCCGTCCCGGCGCTCGCCCGCCCCTCTCCCGTCACCACCCTCTTCGCACGCACCACCGTCTTCGCGCGCACCACCATCCTCGCCCTCCTCACCCTCCTCCCCCTCCTCCCCCTCCCCGCCCTCCTCGCCCTCCCCACCCCCGCCCACCCCCAGCGCCTCCCCGACCCCGGGCCCGGCCAGCTGGCCACGCTCTCCGTCCCCCGCTTCCCCATCGCCCCGTCGCCCATCGAGCTGACCGGCCCCGTACGACCGGGCGAGTACCTCGGCGTCACCGGCCCGCGCGCGGCATGGCTCGGCACCGAGACGGGCGAGGCCGAGCTGTGGGTGCATCCGCTCAAGGTCGGCAACGGCTTCCGCCTCTCCTTTTCGACGGCCAGCTACGGCTCCCCGATACCCGGCGAGGAGGTCGCGCGCACCGTCCAGGTCCGCCCCGAGCTCGCCACCATCACCTACAGCCACGCGGCCTTCCAGGTGCGCCAGCACATCCTCGCGCCGCGCGACACCGCCGCCTCCGGGCTCCTCGTCCTGCTCGAGGTCGACACCCCGGACCCGATGGAGATCGTCGCCGAGTTCCACCCCGTCCTCAACTACATGTGGCCGGGCTCGCTCGGCGGGCAGTACGCGTACTGGGACGGGGAGCGGCGCGTCTTCGTGCTCTCCGAGAGCCTGCAGACGCGCAACGCGGTGGTGGGCTCGCCGTGGGCCACCAACTCGGTGGAGCACCCCGCGCACCAGCTGGGCGATGCGCCCCGCACGATGGTGATCCCGGTCGACCCGGAGCGCGCGCGCGGCGAGTTCATCCCGATCGCGGTGGCGGCCGGCACCCTCCCGCGCGACACGGTATTCGCCCGTTACGCGCGGCTGATCTCGGGCGCCGGCATGCTCTATCGGGACACCCGCGCCTGGGCGGATTCCGTCCTCGCCGCGACGGCGTCGGTCGAGACCCCCGACCCGGCCCTCGACCTGGCCCTCGAGTGGGCGAAGATCAACCTCGAGGAGCAGCGGGTGTGCAACCCGGACCTGGGGTGCGGGTTCGTCGCCGGCTGGGGGCTGTCGGGCGACGGCGGCCGTCCCGGCTTCGGCTGGTTTTTCGGCGGCGACGCGATGATGAACACCTTCGCCATGGACGCCCTCGGCCAGTGGGAGCTGGTCGCCGAGGAGCTCGCCTTCCTCGCGGACTACCAGCGCGACGACGGCAAGATCACCCACGAGATCTCGCAGGCGGCCGCGTACATCGACTGGTTCGACACCTACCCCTACGCCTACTACCACGCCGACACGACCCCCTACTGGATGTTCGCGCTCTACCAATACTGGCGCGCCAGCGGCGACGACGCCCTGGTGCGCGAGCTCTGGCCGGCCTACCGCCGCGCCTGGGCGTGGTGCCTGAGCGCGGAGACCGACGGCGACGGCATTATCGAGAACACGGTGGGCGGGCTGGGCGCGGTCGAGGTCGGCGCGCTGGGCGAGGCGCTCCACCAGGACATCTACCTGGCGGGCGTGTGGGTCGGCGCGATCGAGGCCACGATGGCGATGGCGGAGGCGATGGAAGACGACGAACTCGCCGCCGAGGCCGGCGAAATCGCACCGGTCGCGCGCCGCACCCTGAACGACGCCTACTGGCGCCCGGACGAGGGCCACCACGCCTTCGGAATCCTCGCCGGCAGCGGCACCAACGACAACCTGACCGTGTGGCCGGCCACCGCCGCCGCCTTCGGCCTCCTCGACGACGCGCGCGCTGTCTCCACCCTGACCCACATCGCCGGCGACCGCGTGTCGTCCGACTGGGGCGCCCACATGCTGTCGACCGAGAGCGTCCTCTACGATCCGCTCCAGTACAACATGGGGACCGTGTGGCCCTTCGTGACCGGCTTCGCGTCGTGGGCGCAGTACCGCTACCGCCGCCCCTGGGCCGGATTCCACCTCATGGACGCGGTCAAGCAGATGACCTTCGACTGGAGCCTCGGCCGCCACGGCGAGCTCTTCTCGGGCACCTTCTACCAGCCCCTCGACCAGACCGTCCCCCACCAGTTCTTCGCCTCGTCGATGCTGGTCACCCCCCTGCTCCGCGGCGTCTTCGGGTGGGATCCGGATGCGCCGAACGGCCGGGCACGGCTGGAGCCGCAGTTGCCGCCGGATTGGCCCCGGGCGACGGTGCGGGGGCTGCGGGCGGGCGAAACCACGCTCGACGTGGAGATCGAGGAGCAGTGGACTTCGACGGGCGGCCAGCGGCGGATCGCGATTACCAGCCGGGGCCCGGCGCTGGAACTCGACCTCGTTCCGAACATCCCCGGCGGCGTGACGCGCGTAGAATTCAGTCAAGCCGGGGGAGGCGGGGCGACCCTGCCCCAAGGTGCCGATGCCGAACGAAATCGCAGACAACTCCCGCCCATCCGCATTCCGCTCAATGCCGGCGAGCCGACCGAGATCACGGTGGCCTGGGACGGCGGCCTCGCGGTCGCACCGCCGCGCATCGAGCTGGAGCCCGGGCAGCGCAGCGCCGGACTCCGGGTGCTGGACCTTGAGGTGGACGACGAAGGGTGGCTGCTCACCCTGGAAGGCACGGCGGGCCGGATGTACGAGGTCGGGCTTTTCGCCGCGCCGGTGGACTTCGCGGTGGCGGGTGGCGACGCGACGGTGTCGGCAGGCCCCGGGGGCTCCCTCGGCGTCCGATTCGCCGACGGCGAGGGCCGCGCGGCCGTTTCGATCCGCCTCACCCCGAGCGGGTGAGGCGAGCTGGCCCCAAAGTAACTCAAACATTACATAATGTAAACTAAACATTACATTCGCGGAGCCGCTTCCCACCCCCATGCACGTAGGCGCCCTCGAAGCACGGAATTGGGCCGGCCTCGTTTTCGCCGACGGCCCCAGCAACGGAATCGCGGTGCGCCTCGTCTTCACCACCCCGTCGGGCGACCGCCGCGAGCACGGCGACTGGTACTGGATGGTCTCGCGCGTCGGTCCCCAGGCGCCGGACGGCTCCTACGCCCGCATCGAGTTCGACCTGGGCGCCGATCCGTCCCCGTCGTCCGCCCCGTCGGCGGGCAGCCTGATCCTGGAGTGGTCGCGCCGCGCTGACGCCGTCGCACTCCGCGCCACCGTGAAAGCGCCCGGCCGGCTGGCGCTGGTCGGGGATGCGCCGTGGGGGTGGCCTGCGCGCTGGGCTGAGGTGGTGGGGGATGAGAGGGCGGCGATGGCGGACGACGACGACGCGCCCGGCGTGGACGGCTGGCAGGCCGTGCTCGGGAGGAGGGAGATCGCGGCCGTGTTCTCGGCGGGGACCAGGCGGCGCCGAGAGGCGGCGGGCGGGGGCGCGGCGCGAGGCGGCGGCGCGTACGCCGCACGCACTCTCGATGTCGCCCCGGGGGCTACCGGGCGCGTGGCCATGGCAGCCGTGTGGGGTGGGGACCCTCTCGCCCGGGCCCACAAGCTCCTGCCAACCGCGGACTCCTGGATCGACGAGGCGCGGGCGGAGTCGGCCCGCCGCGGGCTCCGCGCGACCGCCCGTCCGGATCCCGTCGCGGCAGACTCCGCCCGGGCGCGGCCTTCGCCGGCGGGTCCGCCGCGCGCCACCCATTCCGAGCTGCTCGCCAGCATCGCCGACAACCTGATCTGGACCGTCCTCCTGCAGCCTGAAACCGGCAGACTCTACACCCCTGCCGGCCGCCGCTGGATCTTCCCGCGACCGGGCACCGCCACCCCGGACGACTGGACCATCTTTGGCTGGGACACCTTCTTCAACGCCCTCCTGCTCGCGACCGCCTCCGCCGAACTCGCTTGGTCGACGCTCCTCGCCGGCGTCCAGTCACGCTACCCGAACGGCAACGTCCCCAACTGGCGCAGCCGCCGCGGCGGCACCCCCGACCGCTCCCAGCCCCCCGTCGGCTCCTACGCGGCGCTGAGGCTGCACCGCATCCACCCCGACCGCGACGCCCTGGCCGCCGCGTATCCCGGCCTCCTTGCCTGGTCCGACTGGTGGGTCGCCGACAAGGGCGGCCGGCCGCGCCGCGAAGGCCTCACTCCGGGCCTGCTCTCGTGGGGCTCCGACACGGCACTGGTCCCACCGCCCGAGCAGGTCCCGGAGTGGGAGGTCGGCGCGTGCGGCCACCAGCGCGCGGCCTGGGAATCGGGCCAGGACGACCTTCCTTTGTGGGACGAGGCCAAGTGGGACCCTGACCGCGAAGTCCTCGCCATGTCGGCGGTGGACCTGTGCAGCTACCGCGCGCTCGACCTCGAGTGCCTGGCGCAAATCGCGCGCATCCTGGGAGAAGAGCCGACCGCGCGCCGCCTGGACGCCAGTCGGCTGCGCCTCACCGGGACGATGAACCTGACCCTGTGGTCCGAAGCCGCCGGCATGTACCTCGACGAACTGCCTTCAGGGCCCTCGCCGCGCCTGGCAGCGTCGCACTTCCTCCCCCTCCTTGCGGGCATCCCCTCGCGGCGGCGCGCCATGCGCATGCTCGACACCCTCTGCGACCCCGCCCGCTTCCGGGGCGACTGGGTGCTGCCGACCATCTCGCGCGACGACCCCGCCTTCGCCGACCAGCAGTATTGGCGCGGTTCGATCTGGCCGCCGATGAACTACCTGGTGCTGCAGGGGCTGCGGCGGTACGGCTTCGACGACCTCGCCTCGGAGCTCGCGTGGAAGGGCGCGGCGATGTTCCTGGCCGACCGGCGGCGCACGGGATTCTGCCGGGAGAACTTCGATGCGCGCACCGGCGAAGGGCGCGGCCGGCGATTTCAGAGTTGGGGACCGCTCTTCGCGCTGGGGGCGCTGGAGGAGCTGGAGTCTACCCCAGCACTCCCGCCAGCGCTTCCACCACCTCGTCGATCTGCTCTTCGGTGATCACCAGCGGCGGCAACAGCCGGATCACCGTCGCTCCGGCTGGCAGCGTCAGCACCCCCGCCTCCGTAAGCGCGTCGATGTAGGGCCGGCAGCGTTCCCTCAGCTCGACCCCGATCATGAGGCCGATCTGGCGAAGCGCGCGCACACGCCGGGGGAGCAGCGGCTCGAAGCGCGCCCGGAAGTGCTCGCCCAGCCGCTCCGCCCGCGCCGCCAGCCCCTCCTCTTCCATGAACCGAATGGCGGCGAGTCCGGCTGCGCACACGAGCGGGTTGCCGCCGTAGGTCGTGCCGTGCTTGCCCGGGGGCGGCCGGATGCGGTCGTTGGCCAGCACCGCACCCATCGGGACGCCGCCCGCGATCGCCTTGGCCAGGCAGAGGATGTCGGGAACGACGCCGTGGTGCTCGCAGGCGAACATCCTGCCGGTGCGGCAGAAGCCCGTCTGGATCTCGTCGAAGACCAGCAGCGCCCCCGCCTCGTCGCAGATGTCGCGCGCCACCCGCAGGAACTCGGCGCTGGCCGGGCGGATCCCGCCTTCTCCCTGCACCGGCTCGATGACAACGGCGGCGGTGTCCTCGTCGACCGCGGCGCGCAGCCTGTCGGCGTTGTTGAACGGGACGAAGGAGAAGCCCGGAACGAGGGGCCCGAAGCCTTCGCGGTACTGTTTCTTGTGGGTGGCGCTGAGGGCGCCCAGGGTGCGGCCGTGGAAACCCCGCATGGCGGACACCACGCCGGTGCGGCCGGTCGTGAGGCGGGCGAACTTGATCGCGGCCTCGATCGTCTCGGCTCCGGAGTTGCAGAAGAACCCCCGCGACAGCCCCGGCGGCGCGATCCGGGCGAGCTTTGCCAGGAGCCGCGCGCGCGCGTCGTTGTAGAAGATGCCCGGACACGCCACCAGCGTGCGCGCCTGCTCGGCCAGCGCGTCCGCCACCGCCGGGTTGGCGTGACCGATGTTCGCGACCCCGATCCCGGCCACGCAGTCGATGTAGCGGCGGCCCCGGTCGTCCCACACTTCGGCCCCGCTGCCCTTCACCAGCGTGATGTCCCGCTTGGGGAAGACCTCGAGTGCGTAGCGCTGCTCGGTCTGGTGAATCCGCCCGCTGTCCTCCAACCCGGTGGTCAAGCTACGACCGTGCCCTTCCCGGCCAGCGCGTCGGCAATTGGGGTTTCGCTGCGGCCGTCGGCGATCAGCACCCTGGTCTTTCCGGTTTTCACCATCCTGCAGATCGACTGCATCTTGCGCATCATGCGGCTGCTGATCTGATCTTCCCAGCGGGGCACCTGGTGTGGGGGAACGTGGTCGACAATCGAAGCGGGATCGTCCGGATCCGCCAGAAGGCCGGGCGCCTCGATCAGCTGAATCACCCAGGTCGGTCGTAGCGCATGGGCCAGCAGCGTCACGATATCGTCGTTCTCGGAGTTGATGGCCACGTTGCGCTCATCGATCACCGGGACGGTGATGACGGGTACGTATTCGTTTTCCAGGAGCAGCGTCACCAGCTTGCGGTTGATCGCGACCGGCTTGCCGGAGAGGTCGCGCACGATGCGCTTCTTGTCACCCTCTCGCACCCGGATGCCCTTGTTGCGCATGCCGCGCACCATTGCCCCGTCGAGCCCGGTCAGGCCTACCGCATTCACGCCCGACTGCTGCAGCAGCTCCACGAGACGCTTGTTGCGCAGTCCCGCATAGGCCATGAGCATCACGTCGATCATCTCCGCGTCGGAATAGACGCTGGAAACCCCGGACACCGAGGTCAGCACGCGCTTTTCCACCCCAAAGCGCTCGGCCACGTCATCGCGAAGCGCGTTGGCCCCGTGCACGATCACGATCTGGTCTTCCAGTCCCTTGATGTCGCGTGCGATGCCGGGCAGGTTGATCGCCGCACCCCCTCCAATCTTGATAAGAAGCAATGTTCAGACTCCTGTCTCGCCGGCTTCCCGCCGGTCGGTCAAAGAACGCCTGTCGCCCCGTTTTCAATCGGCGTCCAGTCAATTCGGCCTACAGTGCCCGGGTAGGGTTCGGAACAGAGGATCTGCGTGCCGTCCACCTCGGCCGTGTGCATCTGAAAGTAGTCCGGATCCTCGCGGAATCGCGAGGCAAAATAAACTCTGTGCGTGGTGTCGGCGACAATGACGTTCATCGCGCGCATGTAGCGCGTCCGCCGCTCTATGGCGTCGAGCCCCCGCTGCAGCGCGGCCGCAAAGTCCCCGCGGTCGAAGCGCTTTACGAAGTTGAACACCTTCTCGGCACCGATCCGGCCGCGCTCCCTGATGCGCACGCCATGGAGTTCGCCGTTGAAGGCGAAGGCGCGCTGGCCGTCGGAGAAGGGCATGTTGTTTTCGATGCGAATTCCCTCGTCCCGAAAAGCGCTGCGGGCGTGGGCCACCAGCAGCACTGCGCGGCCAGCCGGTCTGGAACGGTCCCTCCATATCGGCAGAATGTCGTGGTGGAACCGCCACTCGTGCTGTCCCCCCTCCTCGATCCAGGCGCAACCCCAGCCGTGTCCCTGGTACTCCCGGCTCTCGCGCGAGATCCGGGCGAGGGTGTCGAGGTGCTCGTCCATCTCGAAGCCTTCGGGGCTGCGGACGCAGAGGAGACGGCACACGGTCAGCGGTGAGTGGCGGCGGTCCGGCCGTGCCACGGCCCTGGCGGGCGGTTGCGGGCGCGGTCGCACACCATCGGGCTCAGGCCGGGTGCAGGCCCGGAAACTCCAGCCCGCTCCTCTCCGGAAGTCCATGCATGATGTTGAACGCCTGCACGGCCTGCCCCGCCGCGCCCTTCATCAGGTTGTCGATCGCGCTCAGCACGACCACACGGTTTGAGTGCGGGTCGGCCTCGAAGCCGATGTCGCAGTAGTTCGACCCGGCCAGCAGCTTCGGGTCCGGGTAGCGGTGGATGCCGGTCCGCTCCTTCACGATGCGGACGAAGGGCTCGAGCGCGTAGGCGCGCCGGTAGATCTTCCAGAGCGCCTTGTCGTCGAGGCTTGGGTCGGGGTGCACGAAGACGTGGCAGGTGGCAAGGATTCCGCGCACCATTTCGACCGCGGTGGCCGAGAAGTGGACGCCGCCCCCCAGCACGGCCTGGATCTCGGCCATGTGGCGATGCCCGGTGGGCTTGTAGGACCGCATCGCGCCGCTGCGTTCGGGGTGGTGGCTCGCTTCGGTGGCGCGGTTGCCGGCTTCGCTCGATCCGACCTTCACCTCGATCACCGCCGATTCCACCACCCCTTCGAGCTGGAGGGGGCGGAGCGCGAGGATCGAGGCCGTCGCGTTGCAGCCCGCGCAGGCCACCAGGTCGGCGGTGCGGAGGGCATCCCGGTGCAGCTCCGCGATGCCGTAGACGAAACGGCCAAGGAGGTCGGGACGCGGGTGCGGCTTGCCGTAGAAGCGCTGGTAGGCGGCGGCGTCGCTCAGGCGGAAGTCGGCGCCGAGGTCGACGATGCGGTCGGCGACGGCGCGGAAGTCGTCGATGCGGCGCGAGGAGGCGCCGTGCGGGAGGCACGAGAAGAGGACATCGCAGCGCGAGAGGTCGGCGAGGGGCGAGAAACGAAGCCGCGTGAGGCCGCGGAGGTTGGGGTGGGCGCGGTGGGCGAACTTGCCGGCCAGCCGCTCGGAGGTGATCTGGACGACATCGGCGTCGGGGTGGGCGAGCAGGATGCGCAGGAGCTCGCCCCCGGCGTAACCGGAGGCCCCGGCGATCGCGACGGTGATCATCGGGGCCTTCGGGGTAGCGCCGCCCACACCGCGTACCTCATCGAACCGCCTCCGCCAGGTACGACACGACCCGCTCCGGAATGTTCACTCCGGTCACGTCGATGCTGTTCCTGAACTCCATCGTGTAGTTGACCTCGTTGACGAGCAGCTCGCCCTCCGATTCGAAGAGGTCGACCGCAAGGACTCCGCCGCCGACCGCCTCGGCCGCCCGCAGCGAGATGTCCGCCAGGGCCGGCGTGACCGGGCAGTTCGTGGCGCGGCCTCCCCGCGCGGTGTTGGTGATCCAGTGCTCCGAAGTACGGTAGATCGCCGCGATGCACTCATCCCCGACCACGAATGCGCGGATGTCCCTGCCCCGCTTCTCCACAAACTGCTGCACGAAGAAGATGGAGTGATGGTAGCTGCCCAGGATCGACTTGTGCTCGAGGATGGTCTCGGCCGCGTCCCGGTCGTTGATCTTGGACAGCAGCCGCCCCCAGGACCCGACCGCGGGCTTGAGCACCACGGGATAGCCCAGCTCCTCGATCGCGGCCAGCGCGGACCCGGGCGTGAAGGCCACCCTGACCTCGGGCTGCGGCACACCACTGTCACGCAACGATGCGGCCGTGAGGATCTTGTCGCCGCACCGGCGCGCAACCTCGTACGCGTTCACGCAGGGCGTCCCAACTCCCTCGTAGAGCCGCAGCGCATGCATGGCGCGCGAATGGTTGATCGAACGCTCCAGGACGACATCGACCTGGGGCCGCGCCTCCAGATCGAAGACCAGCCGCCGGTCGTCGAGGAAGACAAGCTCGATGTCGCCGCGCTTGCGCAGCTCGGCGATGAGGAGCTTCTCGTCCTTCCGGATCAGCGAATGAAGGAACCCGACCCGCACCTGGTCGCTCCGCGCGTCGGCGCCTCCCGCACCCTTGCGCTCATGGGGGGCACGTCACTCACCCCAGTCCTCCTCCATCTCGGGAGCCTCGCCCAGCGTGATCGGACCCAGGGCGAGGATCTCGAGTTCGATGCCGCATTCCTCGCAATCGAGGAGCTCCCCTTCGACGGGATCGTCCGAGATCGCGACCTCGGCGTCGCATACAGGACATTCTGACATGGTACCTACCTCGCGCACATCGCTTCAAAGTGTCTGCACGGCAGGTAATCTACCGGATCCGCGGCGCGCGGGTAGTCGCCTTCAGCCCGCGTCTTCCGCCAGCGACGATGTCGGGATCTCTCGCGCCTCCACCAGGTTGCCGTTGCGCGAGACGACGTACGCCTCCATCGCGCGATATGCGGGCAGCCCCAGCGCCTTGAGCAGATCGGCGGTCTCGCGGTTGCGAGCCACCACCCGCTGCCAGAACTCGCGCGGATCGGCGCCCGGGAACGGCGCGGAGTCCTTCTGCGACTCGTGCCGGAAGATGGCCTGGACCTTGCGCCGCAGTTCGTGCTCCGACAGCGGCACCAGCACGGTGGCTTCGCCCACGCCCCACTCCTCCCAGGCGCCGCGGTACAGCCACAGCCACGGCGGATCGCCGGTGTAGCGCGCCAGTCCGCCCTCTACCGCCTCGAGGCACATGCGGTGGGTGCCGTGGGGATCGGAGAGATCGCCGGCCGCGAAGACCATGGTGGGCCCGACCTCTTCCAGCACCTCGGTGACGATGTCCACGTCGAGCTCTGAAATCGGGTTCTTGCGCACCTTGCCCGTCTGGTAGAAGGGCAGGTCGAGAAACCGCGCACAGTCGGCGGATAGCCCGAGCGCCTCGATCCCCGCCGTGGCCTCGCACTCGCGGATGATGCGCTTGAGGTCCTGCACGACCTCCGCATCGACATCCCCGGGCTCCTTGCGGGCGAGTCCTTCCTCCACCGACGTCACTACCGTCTCGACTTGTCCCGGATCGCCCAGTTCGACGACCCGGGCCGCCCGCCGCACGAAATCGAGGTAGCGGCGCACCTCGTGGTCGAAGACGGCGATGTTCCCCGATGTCTGGTACGCGACGGTGACGCGGTTGCCGTTTTCGACGAGCTTGCGGAGCAGTCCTCCCATCGAGATCACGTCGTCGTCCGGGTGCGGCGAGAAGACCACGATGTCCTGCCCGCGGGGGAGCCGGCTCTTGCCGCGAATCTTCGAGATGAGGGCGTTGAAGACCTGCCCGTTGAGGGGCTCGGCCGAACCGTGGCGAGACACCAGCGAGGCCAGGTGATGCTCGCGGTAGTCGTCGTTGGCAAGGTGGAGGATGGGCTTGCCGGTCTGGAGGCTCAGCCAGATGACGGCTTCTGTCTCGCTGCGCGGGGTCCACTCCACCTCCTCGACCAGCCACGGAGTGCGCACGCGCGTGAGATGCTCGGCAGCGGCCGGGTCGAGATAGACCGTGGCGGCCGGATGCTGCTGAAGGAAGGTGGCGGCCACGTCGGCGTGCACGCCCCCCTCCACCGCCCTCAGCACGATTTCGGCCTTGTGCTCGCCCGTGGCCAGCAGCACCACTTCACGCGCCTCCAGGATCGTCGCGACCCCCATGGTGATCGCCTTCGGGGGCACGTTCTCTTCGCCGAAGAAGTCGGCGGCTGCATCCGAGCGCGTCACCGTGTCCAGGTAGATGCACCGGGTGCGCGAATCCCGCACCGAGCCCGGCTCGTTGAAGCCGATGTGTCCGCTGCGCCCGATACCCAGCAGCTGCAGATCGATGCCGCCAGCCTCGCGGATGCGTCGCTCGAAGTCGAGGCAGTGCGCTTCGACCTCCTCCTCCGGCAGGTCGCCGCGGGGAATGTGGCACTGCCCGGCGGGGATGTTGACGTGGTCGAAGAGGTTCTCGCGCATGTAGCGGTGGTAGCTGTGGATGCTCCCGGGCCGCATGGGGACGTACTCGTCGAGGTTGAAGGTCACGACGTTGGAGAAGTCGAGCCCTTCCTCGCGGTGACGCCGAATCAGTTCCCGGTACACGCCGACGGGGGTCGAGCCGGTGGCGAGGCCGAGCACGGCGCTGCGTCCCTGCGCCGCGCGCTCCCGAATCAGGGCCGCGATCCGCCCCGCCACCTCCGCCGCGATGCTGTCGTGGTCCGGCATGACGCGCACGGGAATCCGTTCGCGCCGCGCCGAGATGGCTTCGTCCATGGCTCCGCATGTGTGGTGAACCCGCCTGGGCGTCGGGAGCGCGCGCGGCGCCCGGCGGCGGGACACCTCGTGCGCGCTACGGCACCTTCTGTTCCGGCAGCAGCACGAACTTCGCGTACCGGTCGGTGCGAAGATAGCGTATCGCAGCCTGCCGCACCTGCTCGGCGGTCCAGCTTTCAATCCAATCGTAGCTCGGGATCAGCCTCAGATCGAGCCCCTGGCTTTCGAAAGCGGAAAGCTGGGACAGCCAGTAGCGATTCTCTCGCAGGTCGGTCTCCTTCCCCCGGCGCTGCGTCTCGCGCACCTTGGCCACCGTCTCGGCATCGGGACCCTCGGCCTTGAGCCTCTCGATCTCCTCGAACGCAACCGCGCTCAACTCCTCTGCACGCTCGGGCGCCGAGCCGAAGCTGATGCTGACGCGGTATTCCTCGTCCGGACGGTAGGTGAGCCTTCCCGACACGCCGACGCCGTAGGTGCCCCCCAGGTCCTCGCGAAGGAGTTCGCGCAGGCGGATGTCGAGCACGTCCGCGAGTGCGGAAATCGTCGTCCACTCCTCACGCGAATACTCGCCGTCGCCGGTGAAGATGATCTGCGTGCGGCTCTTGGGCTCGAGTCCCTTGCGCACGACCTTCTCGACGACTCCGGCCGGCGGATCGATCCCGACATCGCGCCAGCTCTCGACCCGGTCCATGTCGGGCAGCGCCCCCAGGTACCGCTCGGCCAGGGGCCGTATTTCATCGACGTCGAAGGCCCCCACGAAGTAGAAGGTGAAGTCGGACGCGTCCGCGAACCGCTCCTTGTACAGCTCGAAGGCCGCCTCCAGGTCGGCCCGCTCGAGGTCCGCCATCACCTGCGACAGGCTCCGCGACCTGGGGTGTCCCTGGCCCATGGTCGCCGAGACCGTGTCGCTGAAGGTGAACTCCGGACTCGCACCCGCGTTTCCGAGGAAGCCGACCTGCATGGTCTTGTAGGCCGAAAACGCACCTTCGTCGAGCCGCGGCGCGTGGAAGTACTGGTAGATGAGCTGGAAGGCGGTCTCGATGTCCTTCGGGGACGCGGTTCCCGACATCCCCTCGGAGAGCGATCCGATCGAAGGACGGACGCTGACGGCCTTGCCGGTGAGTTTCTTGCGCAGCGCCGTCTGGTCGAAATCACCGACTCCGGACTGGCCGATCACGGATCCCGCCCAGGAAACGGTGGGGTAGATCTCGTCGGAGATCAGCGAAGTCCCGCCGGGACTCGTCGCCGAGAAGCGGATCTCGTCGTCCTTGAAGTCGGTGGGCTTCAGCACCACACGTACACCGTTGCCGAGCGTCCAGATCGTCACGCCGACCTCGGCCACCTCTTCCTCTGCCGCCACCGCGGACCCTTCGGGCAGGACCGGCAGTAGCGGAGCGTCGGCCGCCGCATCCTCGTAGGGAGCGATGTCCTTGCCCGCGATCGCCGCAAACACAGCGGTGAACTCGTCCGCGGCCGGGATCTCCAGCCCTTCCTTCTCCGGCGAATCGACCAGCACGACTCGCCCCTGTTCGGTGAGCCATGCCTGGGCCACGCTGTTCGCCTCTTCGAGGGTGATGCCGGGAAGCAGCGCCTCGGACAGCGCCACCCGGGTCTCCACGCCGGGATACGGATCGCCCTCCAGGAACACCTGGACGTACCGGCTTGCGAGCGACGACGACTCCTGGTTGTCCTTCTCGGCGAGGCTTCGTTCGTTCGACCTGCGCATGGCGGTCTTGCGCCGCTCCAGCTCGGTCTCGGTGAATCCGTGGCGCACCACCCGCTCCGCCTCGGTCAGCAACGCGTCCAGCCCCCGCACGGTCCCGCCCTCGGAGACCAGCGCGTTGAGCTGGTACGCATCCACGCCGCGGACGAAGCCCCCCGAACCGGAAAAGGCGATCACGAACGGAGGATCGGACTGGAGCCTGAGCTCGTCCAGCCTGGCGTTCAGCATGCCCGAGTACACGCTGCGCACGAGGCTGCGCCGATAGTCGGCCACGGTCCCCTGCGAGCTCGGCGGCTGCTTGTAGAGCACGCCGACCTGGCTCTGGGGCGCCTCCACGTCGGAGGCGATCGCGACCCGTGGCGGATGGTCGACCGGCACCTCGGCCTCGAAGCGGGGACGGGGATCGGCCGGGCCCTCGATCCCTCCGAAGTGCTCCCGTATCGTCGCCACGATCGCGTCGCCGTCGAAGTCGCCGACGGCCACCACCGCCATCAGGTCCGGGCGGTACCAGTCGTCGTAGAAGCGCTGGAGCAGTTCGTGCGGAGCCGATTCCAGCACCTCGGGCTTCCCGATCGGCAGCCGCTCGGCGTACCGCGAGCCCTCGAACATGATCGGGTACTGCTCGTCACGCATGCGCGCGAAGGCCCCGCGCCGGCCCCGCCACTCTTCGATGACGACGCCACGCTCCTTGTCGACCTCTTCCGGATCGAAGAGGACCGCCTGCGCCCAGTCCTCCAGGATCTGGAAAGCCGTCGCCACGATCTGCGGGTCGTCCATGGGCACCTGCAGCATGTAGACGGTCTCGTCGAAGCTGGTGTAGGCATTCACGTCGGGGCCGAACTGCATCCCGATCGACTCCAGATAGTCGACCAGTTCCTGTTTCTCGAAGTTGCGCGTCCCGTTGAACGCCATGTGCTCGACGAAGTGTGCCAGCCCCAGCTGGTCGTCGTCCTCCAGGATCGACCCTGCGTTCACGACGAGCCGCAACTCGGCCCGGTTCTCGGGCTGGTCGTTCTCGCGAACGAAATAGGTGAATCCGTTGTCGAGCGTGCCGGTCATGACCGCGGGATCCGGGGGGATGGGATCGGTCGGACCGGGGATCTGCGCTGCTGCTGTGGACGCCCCGGCGAGGGCGGCTGCGGTGAGCGCGAGTGCGGCGGGGAATGGGCGCGCGGGCCTGCTCATGGCTTACCTCCGGGTTGGCGCGGTGTGAAAACCGTGACACCTCTTCTACAGCGCAATGAATCGGTTGTCAATACACGGTACCATACGGTTTTCCAGTCCCCGCCTTACCCTGGTTGTGCTTCCGGCCTCGGACAGTCCCTGCGAGTCCGGCGACCCTCAGCCGTGCGCAGCCGACCCCTGCAGGCACCCGCGCCCCGCCAGCGACGAAAACGTTTCGCCCGCGACAATGACGTGGTCGAGCACGGGGATACCAAGCTGGCTGCCCGCCGTGCCGAGTTGCCGCGTGACCTGCAGGTCCTCGGCCGAGGGCTCGGGATTCCCGGACGGATGGTTGTGCACGAGGATGAGTGCGGCCGCCCGCAGGACGATGGCGTCCCGGAAGACTTCGCGCGGATGAATCAGCGACGCGTCCAGGATGCCGCGCGTAATCTGGCGCTGGCAGATGGGCGCGTTCTGGGAGTTGAGGAGGAGGACGTGGAACTCCTCGTGGGCGAGGTGGGCTAGCGCGGGCGCGAAGATATCGTGCACATCCGAGGGGCCCGTGATGGGGTCCTCGTAGATGGTGCGAGCCGCACCCACCCGTCTGCCGAGTTCGATGGCCGCCACGATCCGCGAGGCGACGGCCGGGCCGATCCCGGCGATGGCCTCCAGGCGGCCGAGATCCATGCGCGCGAGTTCCTGCAGGCGCCCGCCGGAGAGGTCCAGGACGCGTTCGGCCAGGCTGCGGGCGGGGGTCGCCGGGCCTCCCGCGCCGATCAGCAGTGCGAGCAACTCGTGCTCGGCGAGGGGACCGGGTCCGAAGCGCCGCAGCCTCTCGCGCGGCCGCGCCTCCGGGGGGTGGGCCGTCAAGCCCGTGCTCCGCAGCATTTCTTGTACTTTCGTCCGCTTCCGCAGGGACAGGGCGCGTTGCGGCCAGGCGCCTTCGCCACCGTCACCGGTGTCCTGGCACGCTGGGCTTCACCGCGATTGGTCGCGAGCTGGCGCACATCGGGGCCTCCGGGATCGGGAGCCCTGGCAGCGCTCCGGCGGGCGGCGCTCGACATCCCCATGGAGTCCATTGCCGCCGCGGGCCGCCGCGCCTGCCGCGCCGCTTCGGGCGGAGCCGGCTGTCGGCCGGGCTGCATCCGTCCAGAGGCAAGCGAGGGGGCCCCCGTGGGTCCCGAATAGGACATCCGCCTGGGCGCCTGGGGACGCATGACCGGGGGCCGCTGCTCCAGGCGGACCCGGAAGTACTGCTGGGTTACGGTCCTCTGGATGTCCTCCATGAGGTTCACGAACATCTCGTAGGCTTCCTTCTTGTATTCGACCAGGGGATCCTTCTGTCCCCAGCCGCGGAAGCCGATGGATGCCTTGAGGTGATCGAGGTCGTAGAGGTGGTCCTTCCACTTCCCGTCGATCGTCGAGAGCATCACGAAGCTCATGACCCGCTCGCCATGCTCGCCGAAGGACTCGATCTTGCGTTCGAAGGCCTCGCGAACGGAGTCCTCGGCCAGCTGGAGCACCTTGTGGCGGTCGACCTCTTCCGGGTCGTCCTCGTTCTCTACCGGTGGCAGCACCGTGTGCAGATCGAGAAGCATCCGTTGCCTCAGGCCACCGACCTCGATTCCCTCCTCCAGGTCGGAATCGGGGAGGTGTTCCTCGAAGACCGCCGCCATGGTGTGGCTGACCATCTCCCAGATCTCGCCCTTCAGGTCCTCGCCGCCCTCAAGCGCGAACAGACGCAGGTCGTAGATGACCTCGCGCTGCTGGTTCATCACGTCGTCGTAGTCGAGCAGCCGTTTGCGAGCCTCGAAGTTGTTGCCCTCGACCCGCTTCTGCGCACGGCCGATCGAGCGCGTCACCAGCGGGTGGGTGATGACCTCCCCTTCCTCCGCCCCCATGCGATCCATCGCGTTGGCGATCCGCTCCATTCCCCCGAAGAGGCGCATCAGATCGTCCTCGAGCGACAGGAAGAATTGCGACGCGCCCGGGTCGCCCTGACGGCCTGCGCGTCCGCGCAGCTGGCGGTCGATGCGCCGGGCCTCGTGGCGCTCGGATCCCAGGATGTGCAGGCCCCCGATCTCGACGACGTGGTCGCCGGGTTTGCCGTCGAGGTCCTCGTAGCGTGTCGGGTCGGTCGGGGCCACGGTTTCGAGTTCCAGCTCCCGCTCGGCCGTCCAGTCGATCGTGCGGGCATCGGTGACCCCGGGACCGAGCTTGATGTCGGTGCCCCGGCCCGCCATGTTGGTCGCGATCGTCACGGCGCCGGGCCGTCCCGCCTCGGCCACGATCTCCGACTCGCGCTTGTGCTGCTTCGCGTTGAGTACGTTGTGGGGCACGCCGCGCCGCTTGAGCATGCGCGACAGCGTCTCCGAAACCTCGACGTTGGTCGTCCCCACCAGGACCGGCAGCTCGAGCCTGTTCAGCCGCTCGATCTCGTCCATGAGCGCCAGGTACTTCTCTCTCCGCGTGCGGAAAATCAGGTCGTCCCGGTCGTCGCGCGCGATCGGCCGATTGGTGGGGATCACGGACACGTCCAGATTGTAGATCTGGTGGAACTCGGTCTCCTCCGTTTCCGCCGTCCCGGTCATCCCCGCGAGCTTGTCGTACATGCGGAAGTAGTTCTGGATCGTGATCGTGGCCAGCGTCTGCGTTTCGCCGCGGATCTCGACGCCCTCCTTGGCCTCGACGGCCTGGTGCAATCCGTCGCTCCACCGCCGGCCCGGCATCTGCCGCCCCGTGAATTCGTCGACGATGACGATCGATCCGTTTTCGCCGATGATGTAGCGCTCGTCCTTGTGGAAGAGCGTGTGCGCCTTGAGGAGCTGGTGAATCACGTGGATCCGCTGCGACTTGTCGGCGTATTCCGACTCCAGCGCCTCCATCTTCGTGCGCTTCTCTTCGACCGAGAGATCTTCGTCCTCCTGGATTTCGCCCATGATCTCCGACAGGTCCGGCACGACGAACGCACCCGGGTCGCCCGGCGACAGCTCATCCAGCCCCGCGTCCGAGAGGTGGACGGCGCTCCCCTTCTCGTCCATGGCGAAGAAGAGCATCTCGTCGACTTCGTACAGGCGCTTCTCGCGCATGTAGTCGCCCTCGACCTTCTCCACGAGCCTGACCACCGCCGGCTGGTCGGCAAACAGCTTCATCAGCCGCTTGTTCTTCGGCGCCCCGCGCTTTGCCGCCAGGAGGTTCTTGCCGGCTTCGTACTCGTCGCCTTCCGATTCGAGCTCCCTGACCGCCGCCGCCACCATTTGACCGACCTTGCGGTTCTGCTTCCGGTACAGCGCGCCGACGACCGGGGCCATCTGCTTGAAGGGCGTCGAGGTGTCCCGCGTCACGGGCCCCGAGATGATCAGGGGCGTGCGCGCCTCGTCGATCAGGATGGAATCGACCTCGTCGATGATGGCGTAGCTGTGGGCGCGCTGCACCCGCTGCTCCAGGGTGTGCACCATGTTGTCGCGCAGGTAGTCGAAGCCGAACTCGTTGTTGGTGCCGTAGGTGATGTCGGCGTTGTACGCGGCGCGCCGCTCGGGCGAGCCGGGTTCGTGCAGGTCGACGCAGTCCACGGTCAGCCCGAGCATGCTGTAGATCGCCCCCATCCACTCGGCATCGCGCTGGGCGAGGTAGGAGTTCACGGTGACGAGGTGCGCCCCCCGCCCCGCCAGCGCATTCAGGTACAGCGGCATCGTGGCGACCAGCGTCTTGCCCTCGCCGGTCGCCATCTCCGCTACCCGGCCCCGATGGAGCTGCACCGCCCCGATGAGCTGCACGTCGTAGGGGATCATGTCCCAGGTGAGCATGTGTCCGGTCACCTTCACCTGCTGTCCCATCAGGCGGCGGCACGCCTCCTTCACGACCGCGAACGCCTCGAGCATGATGTCCTCGAGGGCATCTGCGAGCTGCGCGCGGAACCGTTCCTCCAGCCGGCTGATCTCCAGGCCGAGTTCCTCGCGCTCATCCGGGTCCGCGGAGCCGCGCTTGCGCTCGCGGAGGGCCTCGATCTCGTCCTGTGTTTCCCTGGTGTGAGCGGCGATCCGGTCCCGGAACTCGTCCGTCCTGGCCCTGAGCGCCTCGTCGGAGATGTCCTCCAGGGCGGCGTAGTGCTCGTTGATCTCATCGACGAGCGGCCCCAGCCGCCTCACTTCGCGAGCGTAACGCGACCCGACGATCTTCTTTATGATTCCCTTGATCATCACTTCTCCCTGATTGTATCCGCCGGGCCCCTGCCGGGCGCGGCGGTTGACGCTCCGTAGAGCCCTTCCTCTTCCATTATCGCCAGAACGGCGGGCGTTACCATGTCTATAACGGCCAGATTTCGCCCGACCCGGTCCCGGACGAGCGACGATGAGACGTCCACCGGCGTGACGTGCACCGTGCGGACGCCCATGCGCTCCGCCTCCGCCGGCGCGTCGGTCCCCGGTCTGCAGATCACGACCAGCTCGGCCAGCTCCATGATCACCTCCGGTTCCTTCCATCTGCGGAACCCCGCGAACAGGTCACTCCCCATGACCAGCGACAGCGACCACCCGGGGTGCCGCGCCCTGATCTCCCGCAGGGTATCGACGGTGTAGGACGTGCCTCCACGTTTCAGTTCCAGATCACAGAGTTCGAATCTCGGGTCGTCTTCGATGGCCGCGGCGACCAGACGCCGCCTGACCCGACCCTGTGTGATCCTGCGGCCCGCCTTGTGCGGCGGCACCGCGGCCGGAACCCAGAGGAGCCGGTCCAGCTGCACGGCCTCGACGACTTCCGTGGCCACGACGATGTGGCCGACGTGAGGCGGATCGAAGGTGCCGCCGAAGACCCCTACGCGCCGGCGATCACCCTGCCCGCTCCCCGGTGCCGGGCGGGGCTCGGCTGCGGACGGTCGAGACGGTGTCACCGGTGGCTGGCTCCTGGAATGTCCGTGCTTCGGGCGAGGCCGGATATGCCCTCAACAAACGGGTCCTGAACTCCTCCACCTGATCGCCCCACTCCCACTGCGTGTAGATGTCGATCAGGCGCGCGATTGCCCGTGGGGCGGCCTCCGTGTCCGGAAATGTCTCCAGCAGGTCGAGGAATACGTGCTCGGCTGATTCCAGAGCGTTTCGCTGGAAGTAAAAGTAGCCTTCCCCGTAGGACTTGTCGCCCAGCTTGTCGTGCATCTCCTGCGCGACGGTCGAGGCCGAGTCGCCGTGGGGGGTGCCCCGGAAATCGTCGGCCACGTTCCGGCAGGTCGTCCTTGCCTGGACGGTGTACTGCTGGTCCCTCTGCGGGTGAGGCGACATCGCCGCGTAGGATCTGCACAACCCCATGTAGGCTTCGGGCGTTCGCTCGTGGTCCGGATAGACCTGTACGATCCGGGTGAATTCCGAGACGGCGCTCAGGAATTCGTCGTCCGAATAGAACGACCGGGCGAGGTAATGGCGCGCCTCGACCGCCTGGTCGAAGCCCGGGAAGGTGAGGATGAGCCGCTCGAAGGCCCGCCTCGCCTCGCCCCAGTCGCCCTGCTCGAACGCGCGCTGGCCGTGCTCGTACAGCTGGTCGGCGGTCCACCCCGAGTAGGGAGGCGCCGACGAGCACGCCGCGCCCAGGATGCCGACCAGCAGTCCGTGGATAGCAGCGGTCGAGCGCGGGTGCATCGACGCTCGAATGCCGCGCGGGGTTGGTCCACCGGCTGCCAGAGCTCCCGCGGCCACTGACCGGGTCAACATGGCGCGCTCCCGCCTCCGAAGCGGATCTGGTCTACGCGCTCCCGCGCCCGGCGGACAAGAAGTTCCGATCCGGCCACGCTGACCTCAGGAACCGTCCGATACGCATCCATCGCGGCGTCGCATTCGCCCATGCGGGCCAGGATTTCGGCCTTCTGGAAGTACGCTTCGGGCAGCCTCGTCCTCGGCTCCTCCAGACTCATCACCAGATCCAGATACCCGATCACCTGCTCCAACGCCGAATCGAGTTCCATCTCGGCGGCGTCCTCTTCGACAATTGTGGTGTCGGCCCCGGGCAGCGCCGCGCGGGCGAGCGCCTCGTCGACTGCACCCTGCTCGATCAGTTCGCGAGCCAGCTGAATGGCGCAGGTGCCGACATGCCAGCGGGTCTCGTTCCGCCTGCGGGGCGCCAGGTCGACGAATTCGTCGAAGAACTCCATGGCCCGCTCACAGTCCCCGATCTCGGTGTGCGCCAGCGCGGTCTCGAAGAGGATGTCCGGATCCCGCCGCTGATCCCCGAGCGCCCTCAGGTACAGGGGCAGAGCCCGGCCGTGCTCGCCGCTGCCGCTGTAGTGCCGGGCCATCGGCAATACGAGCTCTTCCGCGACGATCCCGGGGCGGAAGTGCAGGGCGGTCTCCATGGCCGACGCACCGCCGTAGCTGTCCCGGTTCGCGAACGCCTGCCTGGCCCGGGCGACAAAGTCCGACACGGCCTGATCGACATGCGCGCTGTCCGCCGCTACCGCCTCGTCGTAGAGGGCACGGGCCTCGTCCACACGTCCCAGCACCGCATACGCGTGAGCCGCCCGCAGGACATTGCCGACGCTCCGATCCTCCCGCAGGGCCAGCCGGTATTCCGCCAGCGCGTCTTCATGGTTCCCGCGCGCGAACTCCCGGTCACCGCGCAGCTGGGCGGTCCCCGGACTGTCGTCGGCACCGCCGCACCCGCCGATCGCCATGGCAAAAGCGAGCAGGGCGGATGCACGCCACCCCCGGCGGCTTCCGCGCCCCCCGTATTCCACCGCTGGCAGTCGCTGTGAGTGCTGTTCGTACACCTGTCCGCTTCGCGCGAGGCCGCTCGCCGGGGAGGGTTCCCCGGTTCCGGCTGTTCTTACAATCTGAAATATAGGGGGTTCCCCCGTCCCGGCGTTCACCGGCCCGCTCCACTCAGGGTCCGAGCCCTCGTGTCGGCCTCTTGGAGCAGGTCGCGGTAGTAGGGGATCGTCCTGCGCAGCCCCGTCCGCAAGTCGACCGCGGGCGACCAGCCGAGTTCGCGCCGCGCCACCGAAATGTCCGGCCGGCGCACCACAGGATCGTCCTCCGGCAGGGGAAGGAAGGTCGGCGCAACCGTGCTGCCGGTCTCCTCCATGACCATGTCGACCAGTTCGCGTATGGTGAATTCGTCGGGGTTGCCGATGTTGACCGGGCCCGGAAGTGACGAGTGGTAGAGACGGATGATCCCCTCGACCTCGTCATCCACATGACAGAAGGACCGGGTCTGCGTGCCGTCGCCGTAGACGGTCATCGGCTCGCCGCGCAGCCCCTGCACGATGAAGTTCGACACGACCCGCCCGTCCCCGGGCCGCATGCGGGTGCCGTAGGTATTGAAGATCCTGACGATGCGCGTGTCGAGGCCGTGGGCGCGGCGGTACGCCATCGTCATGGCCTCGGCGTATCGCTTGGCTTCGTCGTAGACCCCTCTCGGCCCCACCGGGTTCACGTTGCCCCAGTAGTCCTCCGGCTGCGGGTGGATCTGCGGATCGCCGTATACCTCGGAAGTCGAGGCCAGCAGGAAGCGGGCGCCGTGGCGCCGGGCCAGCCCGAGCGCGTGATGGGTGCCCGGTCCGCCCACCGTCAGCGTCTGGATGGGGAATTCGAGGTAGTCCACCGGGCTCGCCGGAGAGGCGAAGTGCAGGACTCCGTCAAGGGGCCACTCGACGAACAGCGGTTTCGAGATGTCGTGCTCGATCAGCCGGAAGCGGTCGTCCCCGTCCAGGTGCGCCAGGTTGCCGCTGGACCCGGTGATGTAGTTGTCGACACCGACCACCTCGTATCCCTCGGCCAGGAACCGGTCCACGAGGTGCGAGCCCAGGAAGCCCGCGGCTCCGGTGATGAGTACCCGCACGGCTACGCTCCCCGACCCGGACGGACCGGCGTGCGTCCCACCGAGTAGTACTCGAAGCCGTACTCGCGCATGGTGGCGCGGGTGTAGAGATTGCGTCCATCGAGAATGATCGGGCGCCCGAGCCGTCTCCGCATGCGGGCGAAGTCGGGATGGCGGTACGGGTTCCAGTCCGTGTGAATGATCAGGGCGTCCGCGCCGTCCAGAGCGTCGTAGTTGCGGTCCCGGAACTCGACGGCGTCGCCGAGCACGCGCCTCGCCTCTTCCATCGCCACCGGGTCGTGGGCGACGACGCGGGCGCCCCGCGCGAGAAGCCCCCGGATGGTCACCAGGCTGGGGGCCTCGCGCATGTCGTCGGTGTTCGGCTTGAACGCCAATCCCCACACCGCAAGGGTCCGGCCCTTCAGGTCTTCGCCGAATTGCTCGATGCAGAGATCGAGAAGCAGCGCCTTCTGGCCCTCGTTGACCTTCTCGACCGCATCCAGGATGGCGGGGTCGACTCCCAGCTCCCTCATCGTCCGGGCCAGCGCCTTGACGTCCTTCGGAAAACAGGACCCGCCGTACCCGACGCCGGGGAAGAGGAAGGTCGGGCCGATGCGCCGGTCGGAGCCGACCCCGAGCCGCACCATGTCCACATCCGCTCCGGTCAGTTCGCAGAGCCGCGCGATCGAGTTCATTAAGCTGATCCGGGACGCCAGCATTGCGTTGGCAGCGTACTTGGTGATCTCGGCGGACGCCGTGTCCATCACCAGAACCTCGTTGCCCGTGCGCACGAAGGGTGCGTAGAGGTCGCGGAGCGTCTCGGCTGCCACTTCGTCATCAACCCCCAGCACCACGCGGTCCGGCCGGCGGAAGTCGCTCAGAGCGGCTCCCTCCTTGAGAAACTCGGGGTTGGCGCAGACGCGGACCGTGTGGTCCGTTTCGGCCTCGATCGCCTCGCGCACGATCCGCGCCGTTCCCACCGGCACCGTGCTCTTGGTGACCACGATCCGCTCGCCATCCATGGCCCGGCCCACCTCGCGGGCCGCGGCGACAACGTGGCGCAGGTCGGCGGATCCGTCCTCGTCGGCCGGCGTCCCGACCGCAATGAAGATGATCTGGGATTCGCGCACTGCCCTCGCCACGTCGGTCGTGAAGGACAGGCGTCCCTGGGCCACGTTCTGCGCCACCAGCGTTGCCAGTCCCGGCTCGAAGAAAGGGATCTCTCCCCGCCTCAGAGCATCGATCTTGTCCTTTAGGATGTCCGCGCAGATCACATCGTTGCCGGTCTCGGCGAGACAGGCGCCCGTGGTCAGCCCGACATACCCGCTGCCCAGCACGGCGATCCTCATGACGATCCCCGTGTGGCCCGCGCCCCTGGACCGCCCGGGGGCGAAGGGCCACCGTGACGCGAAGCGCTCACCCCTTGACGATCCACCGTTGCGGGCGGGCGGTGCGCGCGGCCGCGGGGATGGAAGCCGTGACGTTGCGTGCGTCGACCAGGACCCGCGACCGCTCGAAGATTGCGTCAAGGTCGAAGCTGGAGTGGTCCGTCACGATCACCACGGCGTCGACCGAGTCGAAGAGCGCGTCGTCAAGCGGCTCCGATTTCAGCGGCGGACCCGCGTGCGGCCGCCACTCGGGAACGTGCGGATCGTGATACGCCACGGTGGCGCCATCGCGCTCCAGCAGCTCGAGAATCGCCAGCGCCGGCGACTCCCGCACATCGTCCACATCCTTCTTGTAGGCCACGCCAAGCAGGAGAATCAGCGCACCCTTCACTGACCTGTGCCGGCGGTTCAGCGCCTCCCTGACCTTGCCCGCCACGAATCCGGGCATCTCGGCGTTGACCTCCGACGCGAGATCGATGAAGCGGGTGCGGTAGTCCATCGACCGCATCTTCCACGACAGGTAGTGCGGATCGACCGGGAGGCAGTGTCCGCCCAGCCCCGGGCCCGGGGTGAATTTCATGAACCCGAACGGCTTGGTGGCCGCCGCCTCGATCACCTCCCAGATGTCCAGGCCCAGCCGTTCCGCGATCAGCGCCATCTCGTTGACAAGCCCGATGTTGACCGCGCGAAACGCATTCTCGAGGATCTTGGTCAATTCGGCCGCTTCAGCCGACGAGACCGGCACCATGTCTTCGACGAAACGCGAGTAGAAGGCCGCCCCGATCTCGGTGCAGCGCTCGGTAACGCCGCCGATGACCTTCGGCGTGTTGCCGATCTTCCAGACCGCGTTGCCCGGATCGACCCGTTCCGGCGAGAAACAGAGGAAGAAGTCCCTGCCCGCCTGGAGCCCGCCCTCTTCGAGCAGCGGCTGCACGACTTCGCGGGTGGTCCCCGGATAGGTGGTTGATTCCAGCACGATCAACTGGCCCTCCACCAGGGCCTCCGCCACCGCCCGGGACGCGGCCAGGATGGCGGAAATGTCGGGGTCCCGCGTGCTGGACAGCGGCGTTGGCACGCAGATCGCCACCGCCGGGCACTCGGCCAGCCTGGCCATGTCGGCGGTTGCCTCCAGTCGCCCGCTCCGCACCGCCCCTCCCACGTCGTCGTCGTCGAGATCGGAGATGTGGCTGCGGCCCGCGTTTACTCCGTCGACGACCTCCTGGTCGACATCGAACCCGATGACCCTGATGCCGCAGCCGGCGGCCTGCGCGGCCAGTGGCAGGCCCACGTAGCCCAGGCCAACCACCCCGAAGGCGGCTCCTTCAGGCGGGCTGGGGGTCATTGCGTCCTTCCGCTCCACGACGAAGGTCGCACGGAGACCGAAAAGAAGATGCGCGGCTCAACCACCGGACCGTGAAGCCCCCGCGCGCCAGCCGGTTCAGGAAGAGGGTCCGGACTCCTCGCCCGACTCCGCCCCGTCTACCGACACCGATGAGATTTCGATGAAATCCTCGGCGAATTCCGCCTGGAAGCGATCCGAATCCTGCGGGAACGCGCCGGCCGCCTGCCACGCGTCCAGGACGGAATCCGACATTGCCGTGACCATCCCTGTCACGGTCACCGAAGCGCCGGCCATCACCGACACCGAATCGGCCAGAGCCGCCTCCGAGAGGTGCAGCAGATAGGCGGTTTGCTGGGCGTCTTCGAGGCTTGTCCAGAAGGAATGCGGTCCGAGCAGACTTGTAACGGCGACCCCCTCCAGTGAGATCTCCTGCCCGATGTAGCTGTCCGTCGCCGTTGAGAAATCCGCAAACGCGATCGCGTTGACGAGTTCGGTGTCAACAACCTCTTCAACCACGATCTCCGTCGGCTCGGCCGTAACCGAAAGCCAGTACAGGAAGCCACCGATTGCCAGGAAGCACAGGATCATCAGCGGGGTGCCCAGCCTAGCCGAACCTGCCCGGGACTTCAGGAACATTGCCATCTGCCTTCCATATCCGTGTTCATGTCTGGTGGAGGTCCCAGCGCGGGCCTCGTCTGCGTGCGGGATTCTATCACACCAATTCGATCAGCGCCATATCTGCCGCATCCCCCTTGCGGGGCGCCCCCAGCTTCAGGATTCGCGTATAGCCTCCAGGCCGCTCCGTGTACCGCGGCCCCAGGTCGTCGAACAGCTTGCCCAGGACCTCCCGGTCGGAAATCCGGCGCGCTGCCTGCCGCCGGGCATGAAGGTCGCCACGCTTCGCGAGCGTGATGAGTCGCTCCGCGTACGGGCGCAGTTCCTTGGCTCGGGCCTCGGTTGTGGTGATTCGCTCATGCTGAAAGAGCGAGGTGGCCATATTCCTCAACAGCGCCCGTCTGTGGCTTGGAGACCGTGACAGGCCCCTGCCTTTCTTCCTGTGACGCATCGTTACCGTTCCCTCGTCCGCAAAACGTCTATTCGCTCGCCCCGGCGGGGGCCTCTTCCTCGACGAAAAACATGCGGCCGTCTTCGCGAAGCTCCAGCTTCATGCCGAAGCGCAGTCCGTGCTCGGTGAGGAATTCGTAGATCTCCTGCAGGGATTTCTTGCCGAAGTTGTCGATCGTCAGCATTTCCGCCTCGCTGCGGGTGACCAGGTCCCCCAGAGTCTTGATCGACTCCCGCTGCAGCGAATTGCGGGAACGCACGCTCAGCTCCGCGAGGTCCTCGATGGACGTCTCGAAGAGCTTGACCATCTGCTGGGGCACCGGCATCGCCTCGGTGGGCTTCGCCACGGGAGGCCCGCCCTCGGTGAAATACAGCAGGTACTCGAGATGACGGCGCACGAGCTCAGCCGAGTAGCGGATCGCCCGCTCGGGATCGACCGATCCGTCGGTCTCCACATGAACGGTGAGGCAATCGAAGTCGGTCCGCTGGCCGACGCGCGTCTCCTCGACGGTGAAGTTGGCCCGCAGCACCGGGTTGTATATGGCGTCGATCCTCACGAGGTCGACCGGGGCGTCCCGCGGCATCGAATGCTGATCGGCCAGGACGAAGCCGCGTCCCTTGTTCACGCGGAGTTCGATGTTGAGGTCGACATCGTCCTCGAGCGTCAGAATATGATGGTCGGGGTCGTGCACGGTGACCGAAGCCGGGCCCCGGATCTTCGCCGCGGTAACCGGACCGGCCTTCTTGGCACTGATCTCCAGCACCGCCTCGTCCACGTCGTCATCGAGGCTGAGCACCAGATACTTCAGGTTCTGAATCACCTGGTGCACGTCTTCAACCACGGATGAGATCGTCTGGTGTTCGTGCACCACGCCGCTGATGCGAAATGCCCACACCGCCGATCCCTGCAACGAAGAAAGCAGGACGCGGCGGACCGAGTTTCCGAGCGTATGCCCATAACCCCGCTCAAGCGGCTCCAGGACGAAGTCCGCAGAGCGGCCATCGTCCGATACCTTGGCAATTTCAACGCGCTCCGGCAGCACGAGACCGGTAAGATCAAGCTCCAGATTCACCTCGGTGTACCTCCTGGTATGTCTTTTTCGCGTTTGTTCGGCTCATGTCGGGGTCGCGCGACTGTCGCGATCCCGATGCGCCTACTTGGAATAGAGTTCGACAATCAACTGTTCCTGGGCCGCCAGCGGAATGTCTCCCCGCCTCGGCTCGCGCGTCATCCTGCCGACCCTGTTCTTTTCGTCGAGCGCCAGCCAGTCGAGCAGCTGCGGCCGGGACCGCGCACCCAGGCTGACCTCCACAATCTCCAACTCGCGCGAACCCTCGCGCAGCGCCACCTCGTCTCCCGCGGAAACGCGGTAGCTGGGAATGTTCACGACCCTGCCGTTGACCTGGACGTGCCGGTGGCGGACCAACTGACGGGCCTGCCGCCGGTTCGTGGTGAGGCCAAGCCGGAACACGACGTTGTCGAGCCGGCTCTCGAGCGCGACGATGAGGTTTGCGCCCGTCACCCCGGGACGCCCCGCCGCGAACTCGAAGAGATTGCGGAACTGCTTTTCGTGAAGCCCGTAGATCCGCTTGACCTTCTGCTTTTCACGCAGCTGAACCGCGTAGTCGGACTGCTTCCGCCGACGGGCGGCAGCCGGGCCGAGGTGTCCTGGCGGATACTGGCGACGTTCCACCGGACATTTTTCCGTGTAGCATTTCGTGCCCTTGAGGAAGAGCTTCTGTCCCTCCCTGCGGCACCGCTTGCAAACCGGACCTGTATATCGTGCCATTTGTAAAGCGTTCTTCTTCCGTCAGACGCGACGTTTCTTGGGTGGCCGGCACCCGTTGTGGGGAAGCGGCGTTACGTCGTGGATCGAATCGATGTGGAGTCCCGCCGCGGCAAGGGCCTGAATCGCCGACTCCCTGCCGGAGCCGGGCCCCTGGACCCGCACGACCACCTTGCGAACCCCCATGGCGACGGCCTCACGACCGGCCTGTTCGGCGGCCATTGTAGCGGCGAAAGGAGTCGACTTCTTCGATCCCTTGAAGCCTGCAGTGCCCGCCGAAGCCCACACCAGCGCGTTTCCGGCCTTGTCCGCAATCGTGATCAGCGTGTTGTTGAACGTCGCCTTGATGTGGGCAACGCCATCCGACGCCACGATCTTCTTGGTCTTCCTGGTTCTGGTCGATCTGGGTTTAGCCAAACGGCACCTGCCTCCGGGGATTGGCCTGGTCGGGGTAACTACTTCTTGGGAGCCTTCTTCTTGCCCGCGATCGCGCGCCGCGGGCCCTTCTTGGTGCGGGCGTTCGTGTGCGTCCGCTGGCCCCGGACCGGCAACCCGCGCCGATGACGGAGACCACGGTAGCAGCCGATGTCCATCAGCCGCTTGATATTCATCGAAACTTCGGTGCGCAGCGCGCCTTCGACCTTGTAGTTGGACTCGATCTCGACGCGCAGCCGGCTGGCGTCCTCGTCGGTCAGCTCGTGGGTGCGCCGGTTCCGATCGATGCCCGTCGCATCGAGGATCTGCCGGGAGCGAACCGGTCCCACGCCATAGATGTAGGTGAGTGCAACCTCGATCCGCTTGGTTCTGGGAAGGTCGATCCCCGCAATACGTGCCATCTGGGTGTTTCTCCTCAGCCCTGTCGCTGCTTGTGCCGAGCGTTCCGACTGCAGATGACGCGCACCACCCCACGGCGGCGCACGACCCGGCAGTATTCACACATCGGCTTCACGCTGGTCCGTACTTTCACTGAGCTTCGACCTCCTGATCGGACACGGTTCCCTGAATCGGGGCACAGCTTATTAAGGTAACCATCATGGATGCCGTATGGTAGTACTCAGGGGCCCGGCCACCGCCGGATCGTGCCCCTCGCGTTCGTCCGGCCTGTCCCAGATGCCCCCCCCGGTGAGAACCGCCGGGCCATCGGCCGTGACGGCGACCGTATGCTCGAAGTGGGCCGACAGACAGCCGTCCGCCGTGCTCACCGTCCAGCGGTCGGAGAGGGTGCGTATCTGGTCCGTGCCCGCGGCGAGCATGGGCTCGATCGCGAGAACCATGCCCGGCTGAAGCGGCACGCCGCGCCCCCGGCGACCCACGTTCGACACCTGGGGCTCCTCGTGGATTTCCCGGCCGACCCCGTGCCCGACAAGATCGGGAATGATGGCGAGCCCGGTCCCGCGCACCCGCTCGACGACTGCCGCCCCGATGTCGCCGACGTGGTTGCCCGGCACGGCCGCCGCGACCGCAAGCCGCAGCGCATCGCGGGTCACATCCATGATGTGCGCCGCTTCGGCCCCGATCTCTCCCACGGGAAAGGTGAAGGCGGAATCGGCGCACCAGCCCCCCCGCCGCACACCCACGTCGATGGACACGATGTCGCCGCCGCGGAGGCGGCGCTTCGCCGGGATCCCGTGCACGACCTCTGCGTTGATGCTGATGCAGGCGCTGCCCGGGAAGCCGTACAGACCCTTGAAGGCAGGAACCGCGCCGTCGTGCGACCGGACGTACTCGTCGACGAACCGATCCAGCGCCGCGGTGGTCACCCCGGGCACGACGAGCGGCTCGATCTCGTCCATCAGCGCGGCGATGATGCATCCTCCCTGCGCGATCGCCTCGATCTCGGCAGGCGATTTCAGGTGGATCGCCCCGGCGCGTTGCCTCGCCACTGGCTGCTACACTCCGAGCGCGCCGCGCAGGGCGGCCTGAACTTCGTCGATCCCGCCCTCGGCGTGCACGCGAGAGAGAAGCCCGCGGGCGTCGTAGTATCCGACGAGCGGCGCCGTCAGTTCATGGTACACGGCGAGGCGCGTACGCACGGTGTCGGGCTGGTCGTCGGCGCGGTGAATGAGCGGCTCGCCCGTATCGTCGCAGAATCCCTCTCGGCGCGGCGGGTCGAAGTAGACGTTGTAGACGCGTCCCGACGGCGACGAACGCCGCCCGGAAATCCGCTTGAAGAGCACGGAATCGTCTGCTTCGAGGAGCGCCACCCTGTCGACGCCGCGCTGCTGGCCCGCAAGGGCCTCGTCCAGCGCCTCCGCCTGGGCGACGGTGCGCGGGAATCCGTCGAAGATCACTCCACGCTCGGGCCCGAGTTCCGCCAGGTGCTCCTGGACCAGACCGATGATCACGTCGTCCGGCACCAGATCCCCGGCATCCATGTACCCGCGCGCTTCCAGCCCGAGTGCCGTGCCCTCTCTGAGCGCGGCCCGAAGCAGGTCGCCGGTGGACACGTGCGCCCAATCCAGCGCGCGGCTGAGCCGCACCCCCTGCGTTCCCTTGCCGACCCCCGGAGATCCCAGGAGGACGACCACCATTCCCGCCGTCTTCGCCACGCGCTGCCTACATGTAGCGCTGACGGCCGCGCATCTTCACCCTGCCCTTCTTCATGAAGCCGTCGTAGTGACGCAGCAGCAGGTGCTGCTGAGCCTGCTGGACCGTGTCCAGACCGACTCCGACCACAATCAGAAGGCTCGTGCCGCCAAAGGCGAAGTTCTGAATCCCGAAGATGTCGAAGATGAAGAAGGGGACGAGCGCGATGAAGGCCAGGTACATCGATCCGGGCAGCGTCACGCGCGTGAGGATCCGGTCGATGTATTCGGCCGTGCGCGCACCCGGCTTGACGCCGGGGATGAAGGCGCCCTGCTTCTTCAGGTTTTCGGCGAGGTCGACGGGGTTGAAGATGATCGCCGTGTAGAAATACGTGAAGAAGACGATCAGCACAGCATAGGTGAGGTAGTACGCCCAGTTCCCCGGCTGGAAGATGGCCGCGAGATCCGAGATGAATCCGATCGAGCTGAACGCCGCGAGAGTCCCCGGCACCACGATGAAGGACTGCGCGAAGATGATCGGCATCACGCCGGCGGAGTTGATGCGCAGCGGGATGTGGCTCTTCTGGCCCTCCTGGATCCGGCCCCGCCCCACGACCTTGCGCGGAATCTGCACGGGGATCCGCCGGGCCGCCATCGTCATTGCGACGACGCCCGCGGTGATCCCGACCAGGACGCCGAGAAGCGCGAGTATGGCGAAAAGGCCGATCTCGCCGACCATGAGCGACTCCCAGGTACGCGCCACCGCGCTCGGGAACCCCTGGATGATCGAGAAGAAGATCATCAGCGACATGCCGTTGCCGACGCCACGCTCCGTGATCTGCTCCCCCAGCCACATCACGAACACGCCACCGACGGTCAGGACGACCACGGTCGTGAAGGCGAAGGTGGGGCCCGGGGAGGGAACGGCACTGCCCAGCCCCTGCAGGAAGTTGGCGTAGGCGAACGCCTGAATCACGCACAGCAGCACCGTGGTGTAACGGGTCCACTGCGTCAGCTTCTTGCGGCCCTGTTCACCTTCCTTCTGCAGCTTCTCGACGGTCGGGAAGACCGCCGCGAGCAGCTGGAACATGATGCTCGCCGAAATGTACGGCATGATCCCGAGCGCCAGGATCGTCGCCCGGCTGAGGCCGCCGCCCACGAACATGTCGTAGACGCCGAGGAAGGTCTGTGAGAACTGGCCGGCGAGCTGCTGCAGCGCCCCGACATCCACACCGGGTACGGTGATATGCGACCCGATCCGGTAGATCAGCATGATCAAGAGCGTGAAGAGAATCTTGTTCTTCAGCTCCGGGACCCGAAAGAGATTCGGGATGGGATTGGCCATCGCCGGACTTACTCCTCCGCCCCGCGACGCGGGGCAAGAATCGTCACCGAGCCGCCGGCAGCCTCGATCTTGGCGCGGGCAGCGCCGCTGACGGCGTGCACGGAGCAGTTGATCGGGCCGGCCGCGTCACCGGTCCCCAGGATCTTCACCGGCCTCTGCAGCGTACGGATCAGTCCCGCTTGGCGCAGGCTCTCCGGCGTGGCCTCACCGCCGAGGATGTGCAGGTCGCCGACGTTCACGACCTGGTACTCGACCCTGTTGCGATTTGTGAAGCCGCGCTTCGGGATGCGCCGCTGCAACGGCATCTGGCCGCCTTCGAACCACGCCGGCACACCTCCGCCGGAACGCGAATTCTGACCCTTTTGGCCTCGGCCCGATGTCTTGCCCTTGCCGGAACCCGGTCCCCGTCCGACGCGCTTGCGTCCGCGGCGCTTGCCCTTGGCGGACTTGAGGTTGTGCAGTTCGATCATGAGTCAATCCACCTCCGTAACCTCTAGCAGATGCTCCAGCTTTGCGATCATCCCGCGAATGGCGGGTGTGTCGTTGTGGACCACGGACTGCTGATGCCGTTTGATTCCCAGGGCGAGCAGGGTTCGCTGCTGAATCTTCTGGCGCCCCAGCGAACTCCGGACCTGTGTGATCCTCAACCGCCTAGCCATGGGTGTCCGCTCCAAGCTGTTCCAAGGTGATGCCCCTGGCGGCGGCCACGTCGTACGCGGTTACGAGAGACTCGAGACCGCGCATGGTTGCCCGCACCACGTTGATGGGATTGTTGGTCCCCAGGCACTTCGTAAGCACGTCGGTAATCCCGGCGGCTTCGAGAACCGCCCGCACGGGACCGCCGGCGATCACCCCGGTACCGGGCGCGGCCGGGCGCATCAGTACGCGCCCCGCGCCCCAGCGTCCGATGATCTCGTGGGGTATCGTGCCGTTGACCACCGGGACCTTGACCATGTTGCGCCGGCCCTGCTCGAAGGCCTTGCGGATGGCCTCGGCCACCTCGCTCGCCTTGGCATGTGCGATCCCGACACGGCCGGCCTGATCGCCAACAGCGACGAGTGCGGTGAACGAGAAACGCCGGCCGCCCTTCACGACCTTCGCCACCCGATTGATGTGAATGAGGTTTTCGACCTGCTCCGCTCCGTCGCGCGGCCCCATCTTATCCTTTGCCATCAGAAGACCAGGCCTCCCTCTCGTGCACCCTCTGCGAACGCCTTCACGCGTCCGTGGTAACGATATCCTCCGCGGTCGAAGACCACGGTGGTGATGCCGCGCTCGACAGCGCGCTCCGCCAGCAGTTTGCCCGCGCTGCGGGCCGCGCCGATCTTGCCGCTGCCCGCGTCGGGCGGCCCCTCGCGAAGATCAGGCGCGAGCGTGGAAAGGCCCACCAGCGTGTGGCGGGCATCGTCGTCGATCACCTGGCCCTCGATGTTTCTGAGCGACCGGTATACGGCCAGGCGCGGCCTCCCGCTGGTGCCGTGCACCTTCTTGCGGATCCGCGCGTGACGGCGCTTGCGCTGCAGCTGGCGGCTCTGTCTCAGTTTGCGTGCTTTGATCATGGTCGGTCAGGCCGTCACTTTCCGGCCGTCTTGCCGGCTTTCCGCCGGACATGTTCACCCTGGTACCTGATCCCCTTGCCCTTGTAGGGCTCCGGGGGGCGGAAGGAGCGAATGACAGCGGCGGTGTGTCCGACCAGCTGCTTGTCCGCTCCGCGTACGATGATGGTTGTAGGGCTGGGGGTCTCGAAGCTGATCCCGTCGGGGGCCGGGTATTCGATGTTGTGCGAGTAACCCAGCCTGAGTTCGAGTCCGTTCCCTCTGGTCTGCGCCCGATACCCCACGCCGACGATCTCGAGGGTCTTGCTGAACCCCTGGCTGACCCCGAGGACGATGTTGTTGATGAGCGCGCGGCTCAATCCGTGAAGCGCGCGGTGGTCCTTCTGGTCCGTAGGCCGGGTGACGACGATCTCCTTCCCGCCGTCGCCGCCCCATCCCACCGTGATGGGCGTGCGCACCTCGAACTCCAGTTGGCCCTTGGGCCCCCTTGCCGCAACCCGCTGTCCGTCGAGGGTCACCGTGACCCCTGCCGGAATCTCCACGGGCATCTTGCCGATACGTGACATGACTCCTCCTACCAGACCTCGGCCAGAACTTCACCACCCACCCGCGCCGCGCGGGCACCGCCATCGGACAGCAGGCCGCGCGAGGTGGACATCACCGCCATGCCCAGGCCGCCCCTCACTCTGGGGATATCGTCGACCCCGACGTACCGGCGCCGTCCCGGGCGGGACACGCGGGCGATGTGACGGATTACGGGCTCCCCCTCGTAGTACTTCAAGTAGACGCGCACGAGACCGTGGCGCCCGTCATTCAGCACCTTGTAGTCGTACACGAAGGCGTTCTCCTTCAGGAGCCGCGCCATCTCCACCTTGAGCTTGGAGAGCGGGATATCGGCCCAGCGGTGCCCCGCCTGGCCGGCGTTGCGAATCCGCGTGAGCATGTCCGCAATGGGATCGGTCATCATGGTCGGTTTACTCTTCTCCTGGTCAGGCCTGCGCCCCGATGATCACCGGGATCTCGCCGCGGAAGGGGAATCCCAACTGCCGCAGGAGTGCGTATGCCTGGTCGTCCTTGTTGGTCGAGGTGACGATCGAAACATCCATGCCGTGGATTCGGCTGACCTTGTCGTAGTCCACTTCCGGAAAGATGATCTGCTCCCTGATCCCCACCGTGTAGTTGCCGCGGCCGTCGAACGACCGCGTGTTCAGGCCGCGGAAGTCGCGGATTCGCGGCACCGCGATCGAGACGAAGCGGTCGAGGAATTCCCACATGTTCCGACTGCGCAGCGTCACCGACGCGCCTACCGGCATGCCCTCGCGCAGGCGGAAGTTCGAGATCGACTTGCGGGCCCGCGTGATCACGGCCTTCTGACCCGTGATGACCGCCAGCTCGCCCGCGACCGAATCGACGAGCTTGCGGTCTCTGCTGCCCTCTCCGACCCCTACGTTGATCGTCACCTTGACGACATGCGGGATCTGGTGGGGGTTGTCGAAGCCGAACTGCTTCCGCAGCGCCGGCCTGGCAACCTCCTTGTAATGGGCCTGGAGTCTTGGTTCCTTCATTTTCCGATGGTCTCCGTTCGTACTCACGCGATCAGCCCGGTTTCGGGATCGGGTTGCCGCTCTTCACCGCTATGCGCTCCTTGAAGCCGTCCGGCTCGACGCGCATCCGCACCCGGCTGGCGTCGCCGCTGGCGGGATCCACGAGCATCACGTTCGAGAGGTCGATCGACCCCTCGAAGCTGATAATCCCCCCTTCGGGATTCGCCTGGGTCGGACGCGCGTGGCGCTTGCGCATGTTCACGCCCTGTACGACCACGCGGTTGGCGTCGTGCAGCACCCTCAGCACCGTGCCCTCGGCATCGCGCTCGTTGCCGCGTATGACGCGCACCCGGTCGCCCTTCACGATCCTGGTATTGCCACTGGCCATGTTCTACAGCACCTCCGGAGCCAGGGAGACGATTCTCATATACCGCTTTTCGCGGAGTTCACGACCCACGGGCCCGAAGATGCGGGTGCCCTGGGGCTCCTTCTGTGCGTTGATCAGCACCGCGGCGTTGTCGTCGAAGCGGATGTACGTTCCGTCGCGCCGGCGCATCTCCTTGGCCGTGCGAACCACCACCGCTTCCATCACCTCGCCCTTTTTCACCCCCGCGTTCGGCACAGCGTCCTTGATGGTCACGATGACCCGGTCGCCAATGCGCGCGTACCGCCGCCCCGACCCGCCGAGCACACGTATGCACAGGGCGCGCCGGGCGCCGGAGTTGTCCGCGATCTTCAACATTGATTCCTGTTGGATCATCGTACTCTGTCCAGTTCGTCCTCAGAGCCGGGCCGCTCAGGCGGGCCGCTCGATAAGTTCAACGACGCGCCACCTCTTGGTCTTCGAGAGCGGACGCGTCTCCATGATCGAAACCGTGTCTCCGGTCCGGTACTCGTTCGCCTCGTCGTGGGCGTGATACTTCCTGGTGCGCTTCACCAACTTGCCGTAGAGCGGGTGGCCGAAGCGCCGTTCGACCAGCACGGTCACGGTCTTGTCGGCCTTGTCCCCGACCACGACCCCCACCCGCACCTTTCGCCGACTGCGGCCGTTGTTGTCACTCATCGCTGGCACTCCGGCGTTCGTGAAGTATGGTCTTGATTCGAGCGATATCCCGCCGGATCTCCCGCAGGAGCCTGGGGTTTTCGAGCTGCATGGTCGCGCTGCGGAAACGGAGCCGGAACTGCTCCATCTTCAGCTCGCCCAGGCGGTGCCCGAGCTCCGCGTTGTCCAGATCTCGAACTTCTTCAGCCTTCACGGTATCGCTCTCCGTAACTCGTTCTGGTCTACAGCTGCGTTTCCCGTTCGACGAAGCGCGTCTTCACGGGAAGCTTGAAAGAGGCGAGCTCCATGGCCCGGCGGGCTCTCTCCACGCCGACTCCCTCGAGCTCGAACATGATCCTGCCGGGCTTCACAACGGCCACCCACTCCTCCGGATTGCCCTTGCCCTTCCCCATGCGCGTCTCGGCCGGCTTCTTGGTGACCGGCTTGTCCGGAAAGATGCGAATCCAGACCTTGCCGCCTCTCCTGACGTGCCGGGTGATCGCCACACGGGCGGACTCGATCTGACGGTTGGTGATCCAGCTGGCCTCGAGGGCCTGCAGGCCATACTGACCGAAGGACACCTTGCTCCCCCGGTATGCCTTGCCCCGCATCTTCCCCTTGTGGGTCTTGCGGCGCTTGATCCGTTTCGGTGCTAGCATCTCCGATCCTTATCCCCGGGCGCCCGGTCCGGCCGAGTAGGTCCGTCCGAAGCGGTCCTCGATCACCTCACCCTTGAAAATCCAGCACTTCACGCCCACGACCCCGTAGGTGGTCGCGGCTTCGACGTGCTCGTAGTCGATGTCGGCGCGAAGGGTGTGAAGGGGCACGCGGCCTTCGTTGTAGCCCTCCGTGCGGGCGATCTCCGCTCCGCCAAGCCGTCCGGCGCACTGGATGCGAATCCCCTCGGCCCCGGCGCGCATCGCCGACTGGACGGCCCGCTTCATCGCCCGGCGGAACGAGATCCGCTGACGGATCTGGTGCGCCACGTTGTCGGCAACCAGGCGCGCGTTCAGTTCCGGGCGCTTGATCTCCTCGACGTTGACCGACACCTCGCTGTTGGTCAGCACGGCCAGCTCGTCGCGGAGCTTGTCCACCTCTGCCCCCCGCTTTCCGATCACGACGCCGGGTCGCGCCGTGTGGAGCGTCACCACCAGCTTGGACGGCTTGCGGGCGATGTCCACCTTGGCCAAAGCGGCGTGATTCAGGCGCCGGTGAAGGTAGGTACGGATGGTGTGATCCTCCTTCAACAGCTTCGGGAAGTCCCGCTCGGCGTACCAACGGGAACGCCAATCCGCTACGATCCCGAGCCTGAATCCGTGTGGGTGGGTTTTTTGACCCATCCGTCAACTCTCCTTCGCTTTCACTTCGACCGTGATGTGGCTTGTCCTGCGCTTGCGCGGGGTCGCGCGTCCCATTGCACCCGCCCGCCAGCGCTTGAGCGTGGGGCCTTCGTCGACGAAGACGCGGCTGATCACCATGTCGTCCACGTCGACCGAGTCGCCGTCCCGGTCCGCAAGGTCCTGGGCGTTGGCCACGGCCGAGCGGAGCGTCTTTCCGACGGGGACAGCCGCGGCTTTCTTCGAGAACTTGAGAACCGATACGGCGTCATTGACGGAGCGGCCGCGGATCAGGTCCACCACCAGACGCACCTTTCTCGGACTCATTCTGATGTGCTTGGCGATCGCTCGCGCTTCCATGACCACGTCTCCTACCTGTTCGACCGCTTGTCGGCCAGCTTCCCGCCGTGACCGCGGAAGAGCCGTGTGGGCGCGAACTCGCCGAGTTTGTGACCCACCATGTTTTCGCTGATGTAGACCGGGATGAATTTGTTGCCGTTGTGCACCGCGATCGTGTGGCCGACGAAATCGGGCGAAATCGTCGACGCGCGCGACCAGGTGCGAACGACGGTTCGCTCGTTCCGGGAGTTCATCGCCTCGACCTTGCGCAGCAACTTCTCGTCGATGAACGGGCCCTTCCTCACGCTTCGCGGCATATTGCTCTTCCTCGGTCTCCCTCTTGCCCGTCGCTAGCGCGTGGCCTTGCCGCGCTTGCGTCCACGGACGATGAACTGGTTCGACTGCTTCTTTCTCTTGCGGGTCTTGGCCCCTTCCGGCTTGCCCCACGGGGTTACGGGTGGACGCCCTCCGGACGTCTTGCCCTCACCGCCTCCGAGGGGATGGTCCACCGGATTCATGGCAACGCCCCGCACCTTGGGCCGCCGGCCCCGCCACCGGGTCGCCCCGGCCTTGCCGAGCGACTGCAGATTGTGGTCGGCGTTGCCGACCTGTCCCACGGTGGCCAGGCACCGCTTGTGAATGCGCCGGACCTCGGTGGACGGGAGCCGCAGGGTGACGTAGTCGCCCTCCTTGGCGACGACCTGCACACCGGCTCCGGCGGAGCGTGCCAGCTGACCGCCCTTGCCGGGTTTCATCTCGACGTTGTGGACCGTGGTGCCGAGAGGAATCCGCTCGAGCGGGAGCGCGTTGCCCGGCCGCACATCGGCATCGGGACCCGATGACACCGTGTCGCCCACGCCGGTTTCGCGCACGTAGAGGATGTAGCGCTTCTCGCCGTCCTCGTAGTGGATCAGCGAGATGAACGCCGACCGGTTGGGATCGTACTCGACGGCGGCGATCCTGCCGCGCACGCCGAACTTGTCCCGCTTGAAGTCCACCCTGCGGTAGCGGCGCTTGTTGCCGCCGCCGCGCCGGCGCATGGTGATCCGGCCGTGGTGATTGCGACCGCCCGACCGGGTCAGCGGCTCGGTGAGGGACTTCTCGGGCCCCTTGCGGGTGACGGCGTCCTTGGCTGTCGTCGACCGGAATCGGCTTCCGGGCGTGACAGGTTTGAATTTCTTCAGAGCCATGGATCAACCCATCTCGTAGAATTCGATTTCATCGCCTCGGGCCAGCTGAACGACCGCCTTCTTGTAGGAAGCACGGCGCCCCAGGTCCCAGTTCTTGGCCATGCGGCCGAGCAGCGCCCGTTTCGCCTTCCCGGGGTACCGCATGGTCCGCACGTCTTCCACCTTGACGTCCCACAGCGCCTCGACCGCCCGTGCGATTTCGTGCTTGTTGGCCCGCTTGTTGACGACGAAGGTGTACAGGCTGTCCGCCATCTGGTCGGTGGTCTTTTCGGTGATGACCGGCGACACGATCACATCGTAGGATTCGCGCATCATGCCCCCTCGGCGGTTGCGGCCGTCGCGCGCTCGATCGGACGCCGGCGCGGACGATCGTCGGTCGGGGCCCGCTCGCCGAGGCCGGCCAGCGCCGCTTCCTCGATGATCACGGTGCCGGACCATACGACATCGAATGACGATTCCTCGCCGAAGGGAAGGACCCGCACTCCGGCCAGATTGCGCCCCGAGAGATGCAGGTTCCGGTTCACGCCGTGGGTGAGGAACAGAACCTTGCCGGGCAGGTCGATGGTGGCCAGCAGCTCGGTCAGCTTGCGGGTTTTCGGCGCTTCGAAGTCGAAGCCCTCGATCACCGCCACCCGTCCCGCCGACGCGCGGCTGTTGAAGGCGGACGTGCGGGCGAGCCTACGGATGCGCCTGGGAACGCGCTGGGTCCAGGAACGGGACTGCGGCGGAAACGCCCTGCCGCCACCGCGCCACTGCACCGCGCGGATGGTACCCTGCCGGGCCCGCCCCGTGCCCTTCTGGCGCCATGGCTTGCGGCTGCCCCCGGCTACCGCACTCCGGTTCTTTCGCTGGACCGTACCCTGACGCTGGTTGGACAGGTAGGCGGTCACCGCCTGGTGCAGCGCCCCCTCGTGAATCACCCCGTCGAACAGGGCGACCGGGAGGGTCACTTCGTTCCCGGCGGAACCGTCGGTGTTGATGTAGCGTGCCTTGTACATGCTTCTATTTCCGAATCAGGACGTAGCTGTTCCTGCTGCCCGGAACCCCGCCCTGGATGAAGAGCAGGTTGCGTTCCGAATCCACCCGGACGACCTGCAGGTGCCGGACCGTCCGTCTCTTGCCCCCCATGCGGCCTGGGAGCTTCTTGCCCTTGATCACTCTGGAGGGGTCGGTGCCGGGTCCCATCGAACCCGGGGTGCGGGACATCGGGTGTCCGTGCGAAGCCGGCCGGCCCGTGAACCCGTGACGCTTGACCACGCCCTGGAACCCCTTGCCCTTCGAGGCCCCGGACACCCGGACCCGCTGGCCGGCCTCGAACATCTCGACGGTGAGTTCCTGGCCCGGCTCGTAGGCATCGCCTTCACCGGCGGGAAACTCCCGGACGAGTCGGGGCGCGGCATCGAGTCCCGCCTTCGACGCGTGACCTATTTCGGCCTTGCTGGTGCGCTTGTGCTTCTTGGCACCGAAGCCCACCTGAACCGCCGAATAGCCATCGGACTGCTCGCTCTTGACCTGGAGGACGGGACACGGCCCGGCTTCCAGCACGGTCACGGGAACCGAACGGCCCTCGTCGGTGAAGACCCGTGTCATCCCCAGCTTCCTTCCGATCAGTCCGGCCATCGTCAGTCCACCTTGATCTCGACGTCGACACCCGCCGGAAGGTCCAGCTTGGTCAGCGCGTCAATGGTCTGGGGGCGGCTCTCGACGATGTCGATCAGGCGCTTGTGCGTCCTGAGTTCGAACTGCTCCCGACTCTTCTTGTCGATGTGGGGCGACCGCAACACCGTCCACCGCTGCCGTCGGGTCGGGAGAGGGATGGGGCCGCGGATCCTCGCACCCGTCTTCTGGGCGGTCCGGACAATGTCTGCGGCCGTCTGGTCCACAACCCAGTGGTCGAAGGCCTTCAGGCGTATCCTGATCCTGTTCGTCATCCCCTTCGACGCCCCTCTGGCGGGGCTCGGCGGGCTCGCCGGTGTTGCCATGGTTCTTCCTACTCTATGATTTCGGTAACGACGCCGGCGCCCACGGTGCGGCCGCCTTCCCGGATCGCGAAGCGAAGCTCTTCGTCCATCGCGATCGGCGTGATCAGCTCGACTTCCATCTGCACGTTGTCTCCCGGCATCACCATC
>JAJDTB010000067.1 GCA_022827345.1 Gemmatimonadota bacterium
CGCCCGGTTGGGAACGGATGCGCCGAACGCCTGGATCGCGGACGCCCCGTCCGGATCGGTGGCCGTCACCGTCACCCGGGCCGTTCCCCTCGCCACCCCGGTCAGGGTCAGCGTCGCGCCCGACACCGACACCGCGACCACTCCCGCGTCCGACGATGCGGCCGCGTACGACAGTGCGTCGCCGTCGGCGTCGGCAAAGTGGACCGAGACATCGACCGCAGCCGTCTCGCCGACGTGGAGGGTCTGATCCGGGATCGCACCGACCGCTGTGGGCGCGCGGTTCGCGGGCGGTGCCGTTATGTCGCCGCATCCGGTGACCAACACGGCGGCGAGCGCAACGGCCGAGCATCGGGTCCGCAAGCAGCGCGGGACGAGAGTCCCTGTCCGGTCACCACGGTGCGGACGGTCTCTCCACATGCCGATTGATCCTACGTCGTCTCGCAGTCGAATTCGGCGCGCCAAGAGGCCGCGCCCGGATTCCTGCCCGCCTCGCAGAGGCCGAGCGCATCGCCGCTCAGGCCCAGCTGCGCGCAGGCAACGGCAAGCGCCCCATCGCGCGCCTCCTGTTCGGTGGAGCCCGATCCAGAGTCGGTGGCGGTTCGCTGATCGTTCATGGTGAGAGTCACGTCGCACCGCCACGCCGATGTACCGGTCAGTTCTCCGCATGTGGCGACGGCCAGGACGAGCAGGGCGCCCAGCGTCGTTCGCCGGGCGCGATTGCGGTTCATCTTGTTCATCGGCATTCGTTCCTTTCGATATCGAGCGAGGTGTTCTCTGCCGTCTGCGACCCTGGACGCGGTGACGGTTGGGCTCGCCACGACGTTTCTTGGGCGCTCGGAGGGGTACATGGGATCGATCCCGTGCCTATCGCCGGGGCACTGGATGCGTGATCCAGGCGCGGATCACCGCGCCTCGGGCCGCGTCGTCTCCGTCTCGTGGGCGCACGATTTCCATGCCGGTCGAGCGGATGGTCCAAACCGCCGCCGCCGGCTCCGCAATCAGACTGCCGCCCGATTCGGCACGCGCTCTGATGCTGCCCCGGGTTACACGCCGGTTCACGATCTCGCATCCGCTGCTGCTCAGGCAACTGTAGCGAATGTTGTTGTGGATCATGTACGAGCTTGTGCCGGTAAAGCGCACCGTCACGACGCCGCCCGAGATCGAGACACTGGCGCCGCCGGCCACCGTGTTCGGGAACCAGGTGCCCGTCGGCAGCGTCGCGATCGTCTGGCCCGTGGTGTAGGTGGTGTCGGCGCCGCTGCCGCCCGTTTGCACTGTGACCGTGATCGCCGAAGAGCAGTTGTTGTTGGTGTTGGACTCTCCGGAGACGGGGGCAACGCAATCTCCGATGTAAACCGTTCCCGGGGGGGCTTGCGCATTGATCGTGATCGTAAACGAACCTTTGGCCTCCTCCGACGGATTCAGGGCCGGCACGGTCTTGGGTTGCCCCAGGGGGGTGTCCGTGGTGGAGATGGTCGAATTGTCCGAAACGTACGTTTGGGTCGTGGTTGCGGCCGATCGGGCGTCGCCCTGGTTGCGCACCGTCGCGTCGTACGAGAAGCTGCCTCCTGGCGCCACCGTCACGCTGGACGGCGATACGCCCGCCACCAGATCGGGTCCGCCCCCAGACCCCCCGACCGTCACCCGGACACCTCGCGAGCAGTTGTTCGTCGTGTCGGATTCGCCGGAGACGGCGTCCACACAGAGTCCGAAATAGAAGGTGCCGGAGGCTTGGCTGGACAATTGGACCGTCGTCGGGACGGTCCTGCTCTGTCCTGCCCCGAGACTGGGCGTGGAACCGCGACCGATCTCCGTGTCGCTGGTCGAGATGGACGAATTGGTGGACTGGTAGACGCGGATCGTGGTGGCCGATGCCATCGCGTTGCCGGAATTCCGCAGCGTGAAGGTGGCTCGCACCGTGCCGCCCGGCGACCCCGTAACCGAAGTTGGCGTGACGCTGGTGAACTCCAGATCCGGTGCGCCCGACGACCTCACCGTCACGCTCGCCGTCTGCGTCGCGGTCAGCCCACCCGGGTCCCGGGCCGTGATCGTAATCGTCGCGCTCCCGGCGGCGACCGCCGTGATCGTGACGGTCGAACCCGACACCGAGGCCCTGGCCACGCTCGAACGCGATGACGTCGCGGCGTAGGTCAAGGCGTCCCCGTCCGGATCGCTGAAGTACTGGGACGCGCTAACGGTGGCCCTCCCGCCGGGGGCCAGCGTGCGGGCAGGGATACTCCCAACCGCGCGCGGCGCACGGTTTGATTGGCTGACCGTAACCCTCGCCGTTTGAGTCGCACTCAGTCCACCCGGATCCCGGGCCGTAACCGTGATCGTCGCGCTTCCGGTCGCAACCGCAGTGATCGTGACCGTCGAGCCCGACACCGAAGCCCTGGCCACACCCGAATTCGATGAGGTCGCGCTGTATCTCAGGACGTCTCCATCGGGATCGCTGAAGTACCGGGACGCATTGACGGTGCCTGACCCGCCGGGAGCCAGCGTTTGCACGGGAATGGACCCCACCCGGCGCGGCGCCCGGTTGGGCTGCGGCACCGTCACGCTCACCTGCTGGGTCGCCGTCGCCCGCTCGTCGTCCCTCGCCGTGATGGTGACGGTCGCCGTGCCCGGCCCCTGCGCCGTGATGGTGACCACGCTGCCCGACACGCTCGTGCGGGCAACCGCGGGGATCGAGGAGGCGGCCGTGTAGGTCAGCGCGTCGCCGTCGGGGTCGTCGAACGAAGCGGCCACGTCGAGGGTGGCCGACTGGCCCACCTCGACCGTTTGCGGCTGAAGCGCGCCCACGGGCGCGGGCGGCCGGTTGGGCACCGTGAACCGGAAGGACTGGGTGGCCGAGAGCCCTCCCGGGTCGCTCGCCGTGATGGTGATGGTGGCGCTGCCCTTGGCCTCCGCCGTGACCGTGATCGTCGAACCCGCGACCGTGACGCTCGCCAGCGCGCCGTCCGACGCGCTGGCCGCGTAGGTCAGCGCCTGTCCGTCCGGATCCGAGAAGTACTGGCCCGCGTCGACCGTCGCGGTGGCGCCGACGCGGACGGTGACGTCCGGCGGCGTGCCGCGCGGCTGCGGCGCCCGGTTCGGGACCATGACCGCGAAGCTCGACTGGCCCTGAAGCCCGTCGGGGTCGCTGGCCGTCACCGTGACCGTCGTGTTGCCGGGCGCGATCCCGGCGACGGTGATCGAGGGGCCGGAAATCGAGGCCGTGGCCACGGCCGGGTTCGAAGACGCAGCCGTGTAGCTTAGCATGTCGCCGTTCGCGTCGTTGAAGCAGGCGGCGACGATCGCTGTCTCGCCGACGTTGACCGTCACCTGCGGGAGCGGGCCGCAGGCGGCCGGCGCAACCGGACTCTCGCAGGCGGCCGCCCACAGTGCGATCAGGAGAACTGGAACAGTCCGCAGAAGGCGGCGAGCACCTGCCACGCGGTGTGTTGGGGCCGGCAGGGCATCGGTCGGGTACGTGGATCGGTCGGTCATGGGTCGGTCGGTCATGGGTCGGTCGGTCCTCTTGCTGGACGTGACAGGTAGGGCATCGGTTGGGCAGGCTCGCGGTGCGGCGAGGGACGCGTTGCGGTCGCGGACGGAACCGGGGATGCGGGCTCGAACGTTCATGGACGGATGACCCCCACCACGCGTCCGTTCCGGTCACGCACCTCGACGGGGATGCGGATCACGTCGTCGCCGAGATCGACAGCGCGCATCCGATGGACCCGAAGTGCAGCCGCGTCCGGGAGGCGAAAGGCGTCGGCGAGGTTCGTTCGCACGGCATACCCGAGGTCCGCGAGCGACGCGGCCGTCACCGCACTTAGGGGACTCGATCCGGGCGCAATGCTTGGGGTCATCAGCTCCGGGCCGAAGACGCTCTTGCGCCAGTGCACATCGTCGCTCCCCCGTCGCGTGCCCCGGTTCGCCACCGGCACCTTCGCGCCCGCCGTGTAGGAAGCGCCTCCGACCTCGTCGAACGCCCGGATCGCCCGTGCGCCCGCGAAGTGGGTGTCCACCTCCCTCTCCGCCGCCAGCGAGGGATTGCGCAGCAGGCCGAAGGCGCCCCACAGCGTCCCGATCCCGAGCACATGGCCCATCTCGTGCACGATCACGTTTTCGAGGGTGCCGTTCGCCTCCATCCGTTCCAGATCTGCGGCGTCGAACTCCATCGCGCCGAGCCAGGGCAGCCGCGACTCCTCACGGATGCCAGCGGGGCCGGCTTGGCCCAAGGTCTCGCCGACACCATCGATCTCGGCAACCGCCGCGATGATCATCAGGTCGTCGACGACGCTCACGCTCTCCCGATACGTCCTGCCGTCGATCCGGACCTCGACCACGCCCTCCGGAACGGGCATGTCCGGCAACTCCGTGTCCGCCAGCAGCGCCATCCAGCGCGCCGAAGCGCGCTCGAACGCCGCCTTCTGGGTCGAGCTCATCTCAGTGGCAAGGCGAAGCTCGATCCGGAAGGAGCCCGGCGGTTCCTCGCCGCCCACCGTCGCCCGGAACGACAGCGTGGCCGCCAGCCCGCCCGGATCGGCCGCCGTCACGGCGATCTCCGCCACGCCCTTGCGCGCCCCCGTCAGCTCGAGCGTCGATCCGAAGACCTTCACGGCGGCGATCCCGGTATCCGAGGATGAGGCCGAATAGGTCAGCGGATCCCCGTCGGGGTCGGAAAAGTACGCCGAAACGTCGAGCGCGGCCGTTTCGCCGACACGGACGTTCCGGTCCGGAATCGCGCCTGCCGGCTCGGGGCCGCGGTTGGCGACGGTTGTCTCGAAAGCCTGCGTGGCGCCGAGGCCGCCGGGATCGGTGGCCATCACCTCGATGATGGCCGAGCCCCTCGTCACCGCCGCCACCGTCACCGCCGATCCGGAAACGGAAACGGTCGCCACCGAGGGATCCGACGAGGACGCCGCGTATCCGAGCGTGTCCCCGTCGGGGTCGTCGAAGTAGGCCGAGACGTCCACGGACGCCGTCTCTCCCGGCCGGATCGACCGGCGCGGGATCGAACCCACGGGGCGCGGAGCGCGATTGGGCGCCTCGGCGCCGAAGCTGTGGGTCCCCGTCAGCCCGTCGGGGTCGCGCGCCGTGACGGTGACCGTGGTGCGGCCGGCCGCGAGCGCGGTCAGCCGAAGCGCCGCGCCGAAGGCGGCCGCCGCCACCGCGCCGGGACGCGACGACGACGCGGTGTAGGTCAGCGGGTCCCCGTCGGGATCGTCGAACCAGGGCACCAGATCGATCACGCGCGTCTCGCCGCGCTCCATGACCTGGCCCTCGATCGAGCCCACCGCCACCGGTCCCCGGTTCGGCACCTCGAATCCGAACGTCTGCACCGCCGCCAGCCCGCCCGGATCGGTGGCCGTCGCCGTGATGACGGCCTCCCCCTTCGCCAATCCCGCCAAGGTGGCGCGGGCGCCGGACAGCGCCACCCCGACCACCGCCGCATCGGACGGGACGACCCGGAAGGATAGCCTTTCGCCGTCCGGCTCCTCGAACCAGGACGCCAGATCGACGACGACCTCGCGCCCGGCCTCCGCCCGCTGGGCCGGGATGCTCCCGCGTGCCCGGGGTGGGCGGTTCGGAACCACGACCCGGAAACTCGCCCGGCCCTGAAGTCCGCCGGCGTCGCTTGCCGTAAGGATGATCTCCGCGCTGCCCGGCGCGACCGCGATCACGTTGACGACGCTGCCGGCCAACGACGCCGTGGCCACCGAAGGGTTGGAGGACGCCAGCGCTAAGCCCAGCGCGTCGCCGTTCGGATCGTTGAAGCACGCCGTGACGCTCGCCGTCTCGCCGACATGCACCGTGACCTGCGGGAGCGGGCCGCAGGTCATCGGGGCCATGGGACTCTCGCAGGCGGCGAGGATCACGGACGACAGCAGCGCCCCCGCCATCGGCGCCGGACGGACGCGAAGGCGTCGCGCCGCAATCGCGGACGACTCTTCAATCACCACCCGGAAGCGCTCGGGTGAATCCAGTCTGCGGACGGCGAACGGGCCTGCCGCTCGATCCCCTTGTCTTCGCCGCCCCGAACGCGCGGGGCCAGCGCGGTTACTGCATATGGACGGCTGGACGGCTGGACGGCTGGACGGCTGGACGGCTGGACGGCTGGACGGCTGGACGGCTGGACGGCTGGACGGCTGGACGGCTCCCTGCCGCGAGCCTACGGTACCCACCGACCCGGCGCAATAGCTTGCGCGGACCCTCAACTTTTTGCACAGGCCCTCAACCTTTCCGTGCCGATTGACACCGATTGACCCACGGTGCCTTTTCGCGACCTGCGTGTCGCCAGACGCTACGTTCATGGTAGCCGCCCCGGTTGGCAGTTGCAATGAAGCGAGGCTCGATCTCGGCACGCCCAACAATCCGGTCGGCCACTCTGTCGCCGACGCGCGCGATTGACGGTGCTCCGCCGCCTCGAAGCGGCGCTGAACGGCCTTGCGGCACGGATCGTTGGTGCCATGGGCGACCCGGTCCCTCAACCGCAAGCAGGACCGACTGGAGCGCGAGGCTGTCTCCACTGTCAACCGGTAAGGGAGCCGTGCCGGTCGGGTTTTCGCCGGATGCCGGGGACGAATTGCGTGGACGGTGGACAACCCGGGCGACACGGGATTGCGGAGGCCGCCATGCCGGACCTCCGGCAGACCGTGGACCTGAACACCTTCCGTTGGCCCCCCCAACCGTCTTCCCCTTTGGTGGTGAGAAGCCTCCGCAGTGGTGTCGAGCAGCGTTGGTACCCAAGCCAACCAACTGAAGCTTGCTCACGGTGGTCGGCGGCATCGTATGGATTCGTTCCCCGGGACACACAACCGACTGTTGGTCATGGTCTTGGAGCAACAGCGCCGGGCTTCCCCCGTCCGGCGAAGACGCGCTCCATCCTCTTGCAGCCGCCACATGGTGGTTTACATCATGGTAGGGTATGGCACTCTGGAAACGCCCCCCGAAAACGGAAGCCATGCGGTCGGCACTCCGCGGAAGGAGGTGGAAATGAGAAAGTTCTTCGAGGCGTCCAGCGCAGCGTGGGCGCTTTGCGCCACCTTGGTCTCCGCTCTGATTCTCCTTGTGGTGGTGTTTCCGGCCATGCCGGTAGGCGGCGAAATGCTCGACGTCATGGGCGGCTACACGCACTCGGAGGCTCTCGCCGCGCTGGAGGGCTACGGCGAAGCGGGGCGGCGGGTCTACGCATTGGCCAGCTTGACCCTGGACACGTTGTTCCCGGTCGTTTACGCCAGCTTGCTGGCCGGCCTCATCTATCGCTTCCGGCCAACGGAACGGATGTGGAGGCTGGCATGGCTGCCTCCTGCGGTGGGAGTGATCGACCTCGGCGAGAACATCCAGATCGTCCTCATGCTGACCCGGTATCCCGACATCTCGGCGGGGCAGGTGGCCGGCGCCTCGCTGTTCACGACGCTCAAGGGATACGCGGTCTCGGCCTGCTTGGCGCTGGCGGTCTCGCTCGCGGTTGTCGCGTTGGGCCGCCGTGTTGGCGCGCGGATTCGATGTCGCACGTCGTAACCGAGGCTGGCGGGTGGCGGTTGCAAACCGGGAAGCCGGTGGTGGGCCGGCAGCGTCCGACGGTACGATTCAGGCAACCTCAACGAGCGGCCAGCCCTCGTTCCCGCGTTCAGTTGAGCGATAACGTCACGAGGACAGGTTCTATGCCGCGATGTCCAAAAGGGTCACGAGGACGCTATCAGATCAAAACCTGGACGACCAAAGATGGGCTGCATGTGAGCAGATCCGCTTCCGCGACCTGCGACCGAAAGACGAATGGGTGGGCGAAAGTCCCGCCATTCAAGTGCGTGTTTCCCGCTTTCGCGGCGCGTTCCAACAGGGTCCAGTCCAACGGCAGGAAACGCAGATCGTGCAGCCCTGTAAGACTTTAGACGATTCCCTGCCGTGATTCAGGCCCTCGGCGATCCGCCGTAACGTCAGGGTTTGGTGGCCTACGGTCGCATTCTGGCATCGCTACTGCCATTTTGCGACCGAAATCGGCGGTAGTGATGCCAAAGACCCTCAGAAAACGGGCCTTGCCCCTACTCCGGCAACCTCAACGCCACCAGCCTCCCCGGCCGCCCCACCTGCACCACCACGTGCTGCTGCCCCTCGTGCCGGTACGTCATCATCCCGTACTGGCCGGCGCCCGGCATCTCGACCGTGCCGACGGGCTCGCCCGTCATCTTGTCGAAGGCGTTGAGGACCGGCGGCCCGTTCGCGCCCTCGGTCGTGTAGAGCAGGTCGCCCGCCACCATCTGGATCGAGAGGCCGCCGCCCCCGGCGCGTGACAGGTCCACACCCTGCGTGGCCGGGTGGTCGCGAATCGCTTCGGCCACGTCCCCAATCGGGATCCACCAGAGCCGCTCGCCCGTGTTCATGTCGTAGGCGGAGAGGCGGTTGTACGGCGGCTTCGGGATCGGCAGCCCCTGCACGCGCGGCAGTCCGCCGCCCGCGCCCGCGACCCATTGGGATATGGTGATGCCCGTGGTCCTGGGATTGTCCTGGTCGTCCGCGTCGGCGCCGAGACCCACGCGCCCGCCGCTGCAATTGCGCCGGTGCGACGCGTACAGGATCCCCGTCGTGGGGTCCAGCGTGGCCGGGTGCGTGATGTTCAGGCCGCCGTAGCAGCGGATGTTCTCGGCGACCGGGCCGCTGTAGCCCTCGTAGAGGCGCGGCACGAATGGCCCGCCGACCCGGTAGCGGCCCAGGATCTCCATCGCTTCGGCGCGCAACTCGGGGGTGAAGTCGATGATGTCGTCCTCCGAGAGGCCGATCGGCTCCATCGGTTCGGGATGCGTCGGCACCGGCTGCGTGGCCGCCGTCCAGTTGCCGGGCACCTCGGTCTGCACGACCTCCACTTCCTCGATCGGCCAGATCGGCTCGCCCGTCTCACGGTTGAACGCGAAGATGAGTCCGGTCTTGGTGGTCTGGACCACCGCCGGTACCGCCTCGCCGTCCACCGACAGGTCCACGACAATCGGGACATTGGGCAGGTCGTAGTTCCACTGGTCGTTGTGGACGATCTGGTAGTGCCAGACGCGCTCGCCGGTGGTCGCGTCAAGTGCGATCACGCTCGTGCCGAAGAGGTTGTGCCCGGGGCGGAAGCCGCCGAAGTAGTCGATCGTGGGCGGATTCGTGGGGATATAGACGATGCCGCGCTCGTAGTCGGCCGACATCGGAGCCCACGAGGACACGTCGCCCGTGTACTCCCAGGCGTCGTTCTCCCAGGTCTCGTGCCCGACTTCGCCGGGGCGCGGGATGACGTGGAACTTCCACCGGTGCTCGCCCGTGCGCGCGTCGAAGCCCAGGATGTCGCCCGGCACGTTCTCGATGCGCGTCTGGTAGTACCCCTGCTCGGCGGAGTTGCCGACCACCACAACCCCGTCCACCACGATCGGCGGCGACGAAGTCGTGATGTACCCGAGTTCGCGTGGAATGCCGTAGTCCGGATTGTAGTCCTCCTCGGCGCCCTCCCACGGTCCCCAGCCGTCGAGGAGGGGCGGCAGCATGTCGACGACGCCCGTCTCCGGGAAGCCGTCGATCGGGACCGGCTGACCGAATCCCTCGATGTGGCGCCCGGTCTTCGCGTCGAGGGCGTGCAGGAAGAACGCGGGCGACGTGTAGTAGATCACGCCGCGGCCGTCGAGTTCGCCGTACGCGACGCCCTTGCCGTAGTTCTGCCGCATCGACCGCTCCCAGCGCATTGTGTTCGGCTCGCGGTAGGTCCAGACGGTCTCGCCGGTCGCGGGATCGATCGCGGCGATGGTGCGCCGCTGCCCGGCGACAGTGTACAGCATCCCGTCGATGTACGTCGGGGTCGACTTCATCTGCGGGTCGACATCGGGCCCGAAGTTGTTGGCATGCCACACCCACGCCACCTCGAGGCTCTCGAAGTTGCCGGCGTTGATCTGGTCGACGGGCGAGTACCGGGTGCCCCACGCGTCGGCGCTTTGGAAGCGCCATTCGCCGTCGGGATTCTGGCGATCCTGGGCGAGGGCTGTGGCGGGCGCGGCGAGCAGAAGGGCGGGGACGATGAGCAAGACGGACCGCATGCGGGGACTCCTGTTCATGGGGAGCTGGGTGTCACCCCTATGGTAGGGTGGGGCGTGCCCGTGCGCTATGTGGCAAGGGGGCCAAACGTCATGTACCCAGGCGGCTAGCCTGCCGCGTTCCAGCGGACCCCGGTTGACATGATATCTCCCCGCACTTTCAACTTGCCCCGCAAGCTGCCCATCAGGCTGCCCGGGTCCTGATCGAGGGACGACGCCCGCGCCAACTCCGCCAACACCCTTTCCGGCCTGAGCGGCAACCGCCGCATGCGCACGCCCGTCGCATCGTGGATCGCGTTGGCGATCGCCGCGGGCACCGTCCGGTGCGACGGCTCGCCCGCCCCGTACGGCAGCAGATCCGGGCGGTCGGGGTTCGGGTCGCCGTTCACGATGACGACGTCGATGTGCTCCGGGCAGTCGGTGTGCGTGATTGTGGGATGCGTGCGCCAGTCCACGCTCGTGACCTTCTCCCCGTCGAACTGCACCTCTTCATGCAGGGTGCGGCTGATTCCGTGCAGCAGGTTGCCCTGAACGGTGCTCTCGAGCCCGTCCGGGTTGATGACGAGCCCGCAGTCGTGCCCGCACACCATCCGCCGAACCCACACGCGCCCGGTCTCGCGGTCCACCTCGACCTCGGCGATCGTGGCCACCGTCGTGCGGGCCCGGTACGCGTACGCGATCCCGCGCCCGGTGAGAATGCGCTCGCTGCCCACCGGTTTGGGCGACGGACGCGGGTCCCATCCGTACGCTTCGGCCGCGGCCTCCACCACCGCAATCGAGCGGGCGCGGCGATGCGCTTCGTCGTCCTGGGTCGAGCCGCGCAGCAGCCTCAACCGGAACTCGACCGGGTCGGCGCCGGCGGCCGCGGCGAGTTCGTCGATGAACGATTCGCCGGCGAAGGTCGTCTGCGGCCCGTTGGGGTCGCGCAGGTTGCCGGTGCGAAGCGGGGTCTCGAAGGCCTGGCGGAAGCGGACCGGCAGGGTTTCCTGGCGGCGGTTCGGGATGTGGTACATGTCGTCGGGCCCGCGGCCGCCGCCGGGTGAAGGCCGCTCGGGACGCAGCCCCATCAGCTGGGCGATCAGCACAGTCCGGGCCTGGTTGTAGCCGACGTGCGCGTAGTTGGCGATGCGGGCGCGGTAGTCCAGCGCGACCAGGTTGCCCTCGGCGTCCAGCCCGCCGCGCAGATCGAAGGCGAAGGCCGGACCCTTGGTGTCCCACGCCGTCTCCTCGTGGCGCATCCACTGCATGCGCACGGGGCGGCCGAGTTCCTTCGCCAGGTAGGCCGCCTCGAAGCCGGCGTCGTCCGCCGCGGTGCGGCCGTACAGCTGCGGGCCCTCCATCCAGATCACGCGCACGCGGTCCGGCGGCATGTCGAGGAACTCGGCGATGCCGGTGCGGTGGCTGTACGGCTTCATGTCGTTGGTGTAGATCGTCATCTGGCCGTCGGAGGGGTCGGCCAGGGCGTGCGCGGGACCGATCGCGGTGTGCCCCTGGAAGGGGACGTCGTAGGCGGCCTCGACGACCGTCGCCGCGCTGGCCAGGGCAGCCTCGGGATCGCCGACGGGCCGCGGCGGGGGACGTCCGCCACCCGGCACCGCCACCGGATCGGCGCCCCGCATGTAGTCGAACAGGTCCTCGGAGCGCGGGAACGGCGCCGCCTCCGGCTTCTCCCACTGCGCCACCAGCCGGTCCGCCGCCTCGATCGCCTGCTCCTCGCGCTCGCACACCACGGCGACGTAGTTGCCCCGGCTCACCACACGGATGAACCCGGGCAGGCCGCTCACCGACGACTCGTCGACGCCCACCAGGGTCGCGCCCACGAACGGCGGCCGCACGTTGCGCGCGTGCACCATCCCCGGCAGCGCCACGTCGACCGCCCATTCGAGCGAACCGTCGACCTTGCCCGGGATGTCGTACCGGGGGATCGACTGCCCGACCAGCTTGAGGTCCTGGACGGGCTTGACGCTGGCGACGCCGGTCGTCGCGTTGACGTTGCCGCCGGTCAGCGCGATGTCGAAGCGGCCTCCGCCGACCAGCTCGCCATACGTCACCGTCCGCGCGGGGTCGTCCCGCACCGAGATTACGCCATCACTCACGTCCAGCGCACCGACGGGGACGCCCCAGCGCTCCGAGGCCATCTCGAGCAGCACCCGCCGCCCTTCCGCCGCCACGCGGCGGGCCACCATCGCATCACGCTCGATCGCATCGGATCCGCCCGACCCGCCCTGATCGACGGTCTTGTCGGTCCGGCCCATGACGAGCTTCGCCATGTCGTAGGCGATGTCGAGCTCGTCGCACATGATCTGGCGCGTGGCGGTGCCGGTGCCCTGACCGCCGTCGGTCTTGCCGACGTAGAAGGTCGCGGTGCCGTCCTCGTGCACGACCAGCCATGAGTCGAGCTGGAGGAAGTCGGGGTCGGGGTAGAGGGGAGGCTCGCCCCGCTCGTCGCCGGCGGCACCGCGGCGCAACCCGGCCGCGCCGAAGCCCGTGAAGCCGAGGACGAAGAGCCCGGACGTCTTGAGGAAGTCGCGGCGTGAGGAGGTGCCGTCCCAGGGCGCGAGGGCACGGTCCACCTCGGCGGGAAGCTGATTCCGGCCACTCATCGCTCCACCTCCCCATCGGCCATCGCAACGGCCGCGCGCTTCACCGCCGCCTGGATCCGGTAGTAGGTCATGCAGCGGCAGAGGACGCGGTTCATCCCCTCGCGGATCTCGGCGTCGGTGGGGTTCGGGTTGTCGTCGAGCAGCGCCCTGGCCGTGAGGATCTGGCCGTTCTGGCAATAGCCGCACTGCGGCACCTGCTCGTCGATCCACGCCTGCTGGACGGGATCGAGTTCGCCGTCGGCGGAAAGCCCTTCCAGCGTCGTGATCTCGGTGCCCTGCGCCCGCGCGACGGGCCGTGAACACGAGCGCACCGCGTTGCCGTTCATCAGCACCGTGCACGTCCCGCACTGGCTCAGGCCGCAGCCGAACCGGGGCCCGCGAAGGCCGAGATCGTTGCGCAGAACGTACAGCAGCGGCGTCGACGGATCGACATCGACCGTGTGCGTCTCACCGTTGACGCGAAGTGTGATTTCGCTCATCGAGCCGCCTCCTGTCTTGCAAATGCCCCTGCGAACCATGTGTCGCTACCGTCCGGCCGACGGCCTACATTTTGCCGCCGAGGACAGTTCGCGGGCAAGCAACCGGAGCCACCCCATGAAACGCTTTGTCGTCATCGCTTCCGCTTTCCTCGCCTCCTGTGACGGGCCCGCCGGCGACGATCGCTCCACCGCCGGCCCCGCGGCCACCCTCGCCATCCTCGGCCAGGCGCTCATCGAGCACGACCCGCGGCAGTACCTCGCCGACCCCCTCGCGACCGTCGTGCCTGTCCTGGACGCGGCCGATGCCGTCTTCACCAACCTCGAAGTCGCCATCGCCGGCCCCGGGTGCCACTGCCCGCCCACCCGCGACGACATCTACTTTCACGGCGCCGGACCCGAAGTGCTCGACTACCTGTCCGAGATCGGCGTATCGCTGCTCGCGCTCGCCAACAACCACTCGTGGGACTACGGCCCCCAGGGCGTCGTGTCGACCTTCGAGGAAGCCGCCCGGCGGGGATTCGCCTACGCGGGGACCGGACGGACGCTGCAGCACGCGCTGGCCCCGGCGTACCGCGAAGTGGACGGTCTGCGCATCGGGCTCGCGGCCGTCGCCACCGTCAACGCGCCACCCGAGGCCGCCGCGACCGACACCGGAATCGGCGTCAACATGATGGCGCCGGGCGACGCCGCCGCCCGGGACCTCAACCTCGAGGCGATCCGCAGGGCCGCCGCGGGCAGCGATGTCCTCATCGCCTACCAGCACTTCCAGACGGACGCTCCCGAAGGCTGGCAGGAGCGCTGGGCGAAGGCGGCGATCGACGCGGGCGCGGACCTGTACGTCAGCCACGGCGAGCCGCGGCTCTCGGGTGTCGAGGCGTACGGCGATGGGCTCATCCTCTATGGCCTGGGCAACTTCATCTTCCACACCCGCACCGAGGTCGGGAACTACCCGCGGGACGCCTGGGAGAGCGTGATCGTCATGGTGTCCGTGGGCGAGAACGGGGTGCGCGAGGCCGTCTTCACGCCCATCGCGCTCGACGAGGGGGTCGACGACGAGCTGTTCTTCGAGCTGCGCGGCTATCCCGAGGTTGCCGGGGGCGAGCAGGGCACGGCCATTCTGGAGCGACTCGCGTCGATGTCGGCCGCGTATGGGACGCAACTCGAGATCCGGGACGGGCGGGCGCACTGGAGGGCCGAGCGGCTGGCCGGGCCGTCATGACGGACGCCGACCGCGGCGGCGAGGCGATGAGGGAGAGCGCCGAGAGAGTGGCCTGCGCCTACGCCAGGGACTCGCTGGACGAGCCAGCGCCGCTGTAGCCGTCGCGCCACTTCCGCGCCTCCGCCACGACCCGCGCGACATCGTCCTCGTTGTTGTAGACGCCGACCGAGAAGCGCAGCGTCCCGCTCCGGATCGCCAGCCGAACCCCGGCGGCGCGCAGGTGCGCGTGCAGCGATTTCATCGCCGGATCGTCGACGCTGTAGTGCCGGCCGCCGCCGCTCTTCCCCACGCAGACGATGTGCGCCAGGTGGGGTCCGGGCCGTCCGCCGGCCACCGGAAGCCCCAGATCGAGCAGTTTGTCCGCCAAAAAAGCCGCATTCTGGCGGACAAACGCCTCAATCCGGTCGACCCGCCACTCTGCGAGCAGTTCCAGCGCCGCTCCCGCCGCCGCCGCGCCCAGGTAGTTGTAGTTGCCGATGTCGAACCGCAAGGCGCCGAGCGCGTACCGCAGTTCGTCGTCCACGTACTCGGTCTCGTGAGCGCCCAGGGCGACGCCGAAGCGGGCGAGATGGGCCGGAACCAGCGTGTCGGCGAGTTCCCGCCGGACGTAGAGGAAGCCGAAGCCGTACTCCGCCAGCAGGCACTTCTGCGTCGCGACCGCCAGCGCGTCGATGCCGAGTTCCTCGACGTCGGTGCGCAGAGCCCCGACCGACTGCGCCGCGTCGACCAGCGTCACCGCGCCCACGCGCCGCGCCGCCGCCACGATCCCCTTCACATCGGTGACGAAGCCCGGTGCGAAGGAGATGCTGGGGATGGTCACGAGCCGGGTGCGCTCGTCCATCGCCGCTGCCATCGCCTCGACCCGAACATGACCGTCTTCGGGGGCCACCGTGCGCACCTCGATCCCGCGCAGCCGTGCCAGGTTGTGCCACGGGTAGATGTTGTTGGGGTGCTCGAGCGCGGGGCACAGCACCACGTTGTCGTCCGCCTCCCAGGGCAGGCTCGTGCCGAAGAGGTTCAGCCCCTCGGACACGTTCTTGGTGATCGCGATCTCGTCCCCGCGCGCCCCGATCAGCCCGGCAAACGACGACCGCGTTTCCTCGACAACCGCCCGCATGGCGTCCTTGTCGCCCCCGCGCAGCATCCGCATCCGCAGGTGGTCCGCAATCGCCGCCCGCACCGGCTCGGGCACGAGCGCACGCGCGGAGATGTCGAGGTAGACCTGCTCGTCCGCGCCGGGAAACAGCGCCCGAATGTCGGGATTCATGCTTGTCTCGCCTCCGTCATCGTCATGCCGGCCCGCTCACCCTCGGGCGCGCCCTGAAACCCCCGTCTCAACCCCGCTTCGCCTCCGACCTCGCCACCAGCGACGTTCCCACCATGTCGCCCATGATATTAATAGTCGTGTTTCCGATGTCGACCAGCCTGTAGATCCCGCCGACGATCGCCGCGACCTCGATCGGCAGCCCGAACGCCTGCACATAGATCAGCGCGATGACCAGTCCGCCGCCGGGAATGCCGCCGGATCCCTCCGACAGCAGCAGTCCCAGCAGCAGGATCGCGACAAAATCGGCCGGCGTAAAATCTACACCCGCCGCTTGCGCGGTGAAGATGAGGACCGCGCCCAGCATGGCTGCCGTCCCGTCCTTGTTGAGTTGTGCCCCCAGCGGGAGGGTGAACGAATACACGCCGCGGGGCAGGCCGAGCCTGCGCGCCGTCTCCATTCCCACGGAGAGCGATGCGAGGCTCGACGTCGTGGCCGCGGTGGTCGCCCAAAGGGACCCCGTATCGCGCAGGAAGCGGCCCGGGCGGAAATCGCTGAAAAGGCGCAGCAACGTCATGTACCCGGCGAAGATGACGAGTTGCGCGGCCCACAGACCGCCCAGAAAACGCGCCATCGGCCCGATCAGTTCGGCCCCGTAGCGTCCCACCGTCACCGCGACGAGGGCCCCGATCCCGACCGGCGCCGTCCACAGAATGAGGTGGACCAGGCGCCGGAACAGGCCCGCGAGGTCCTCGTACGCGGTTGCGAGACGTTCGCGCGCGCCGCCCCGAAGCGCCATTGTCGCGACCCCGAGCAGCAGCGCGAGGACGACCAGCTGCACCACGTTCCCGTCGCTGAACGCCCTGAAGACGTTCGTCGGGATCATCCCGAGCAGGATCTCCGCTACCCCCGGCACCTCGCCCACCGGCCCCACGACCTCCTCGGTGAGCTGCATGCCGTCGCCCGGCCGCAGCAGCGAGGCGGCCCCGATCCCCAGGGACAGCGCGATCAGGTCCGTCGTCAGGTAGTAGCCGAGCGTCTTCCCGGCCAGGCGGCCCAGCGTGCGCGTGTCCCCGAGGGCGGTCAGCCCCGCGAGCAGGTTGAAGAAGACGAGCGGCACGGCGGCCAGAACCAGCAGGTTGATGAAGAGGTCGCCGACCGGCTCCAGGACTGCGACCCGTTCGCCCATGACCGCGCCCACCGCGACCCCCGCCAGCATCCCGATGAGGATGCGGGTGCCGAGGCCGGTGCGGCGCCGGCCGTTGCCGGGGTCCGACTCGGCAGGCGTCGTTGTCATCGCGCGGACGAGTTCAACCCTCGGCCCCCTCGACTCCCATCAACTCCAGCACCCGCGCGAGCATGTCCTCGTAGTAGGTGAACACGTTCTCCGGCGTCAGCGGCATCCACTCGTCCACGTCCGCCGGGTTGCCCTCGGCGATCTCGCCGTTCGGGCGGATCGTGTGGCCGATGTTCCACATGAATCCGACGACGGGCTGGTCGGTGCCGGGGAAGGTGAGCACCTCCTCCCACTCCCAGGTGTTGGAGTAGCCGCCGGGTGGCATGCCGACCACCGGGCCGAGCCCGTTGTCGACCACGATCGAGACGAACTGGTCGAGGTGGGAACCGCCGGTGGGTCCTGAAATGATGCCGAGGGGGCCACGGAAGTGCACCGCCGCCGGCTGGAGAACGCCGTCCGAGTCACGCGGAGCGTGCGCAAGCTTGAAGGGGACGTTGTTGCTGTACGCGTCGCCCCGCTCGAGCGCGCCGAGGACATCGTCCTCCAACCACTCCATCAGCCATGTGCCGTCGTCGATCGTCTCGGGCACGCCGCTGTCGTTGATGTCGCGGGCGGCGAAGTCGCGGCGCTTGTCCTCGATGAAGGGGAGCGTGACGTCGCTGATGCGCAGGTTGCCGAAGGTGGTCCTGAAGGGGCGGGGCTGCAGGCGCTGCATGGCGTAGGCGCCGAGCGAACCGCCGCGGCTGCGGGTGACGTCCATGACGAGGGCGTGGTCGAGGAGGCCGCGTTCGGCGGCGAAGGCGATGAGGGCGTCGACATCGGCCACCATCGTTTCGCGGAAACCGCGCCAGACGAGGACGAGGAAGGGGCGCCCGTCGTCGGGGATGAGGAGGTCGAAGGTGGGGGTGTGCAGGGCGAGGGACAGGCCCGGGTAGGAGGGCTCGCCGGTGCCGTTCCACGTGAGGTCTGCGGGGTCCACGAAGGGGAGTGGGCTGCGGGCGGTGACCCGCCCGTCGTGCTCGCGGAACTCCAGCCTGAGTGTGTCGCCGCGCAGATGTGGAGGCAGCGCCGCCGTCGACAGGGTCATCGCTTCGGCCAGCTTCCACCGCAGCGCGGCCCGGGTGGAATGCCGCATGAACGCAGCGGCCGAGTCGTGCCAGGCCTGGACGGGCATGCCGTTGACGCTGACGATCCGTACGCCCGGAAGATGCTCCGCCCAGCCTTCGACGGCCGACTCCTCCCCGTCGAACGCCCCCGAGGCGACGCCACCCACGAAGTAGTCCGCCTCCCCATGGCCATCGGAATAGTCCGGGAAGATCCTCAACGGTGCCTGCCTGGGTGGCGCGGGATCGGGTCCACCCGAGACATCCAGCCCCGCGCTGTCCGGGAGGGTCAGGCCGCCCGGCACGAGGAAGAGGTCCAGGTGGCGGTCGCGGCGGGCGTGGCTGAGGCGGGCGAGCGCGTAGTAGAGCGCCTCCTCGGTGTCAGCGCCGACGACGTCGTCCCGCAGCGCCCGCATCGCGGCGAGCGGATCGAAGGCGAGGCGCTCGTTCTTGACGGGCGAGAAGGCTTCGCGGCGCTCGGTGCGCGCGACGATCGTGTCGAAGAGGGCGCCGCGCAGGGCGGGGGTGCCGGCGGGGCCGGGGGGATCGCCGGGAGCGGTGCACGCGGCGATCTGCAGCGCAAGGAGGGCGGCAGCGGCGGTCCGGAACTGCGACTGGTGTTCGTTCATCCCGACAACTTGCGCTCTGGACGGGCGGCTGGCCAACTTCGAGCGGGCGCGTCGGCACCGACCGCCGCTGACTCGCGCGTATTGATACCCATTGCCGTGAAACAAGAGAGACCGGTATGACCCACACCCGCTTTGCCCGGCTGGCCGCGGCCGCTTGTCTCGCCCTGCTTCCCCCGGGCGCGAACGCCCAGTCGATCGAGGACGCCAATGCCGCCTACACCGAAGGCCGTTTCGTCGAAGCAGCCGATATGGGCGAGGCGCTGGGGACCTCCGACGGCTACGCCCTGGCGGCGAAATCAATGGCGGTGTACGCGCACTACGAGGCGTCCGACGAGGAGTTCAGCGAGGCCGTCGAACGCGCGATACGGATGGGCGAGGAGGCCATAGCCGCCGACCCGAACAACCCGGACGCGCATTACCAGTCCGCCCACGCCGTCGGCCGCTACGCTCAGCGGGTGGGTGCGTTCACCGCCCTTCGCGAAGGCCTCGCCGGCAAGATCCGCGAACTGCTCGAAGCAACGCTTGCCCTCGATCCCGACTATGTCGATGCAATGCTGGCCCTCGGCGGCTGGCACGCCGACATCGCGGCCGAGGGCTTCGTAGCACGAACGATGTACGGGGGAAGCGAGGAGGAAGCCGTCACCCACTTCGAGAGGGCCCTCGAACTGGCCCCGGAGTCGAGGACCGTCCTGCACGCCTACGGGATCAGGCTGCAACGACTCGACAAGGAGAGGGGCACTGAACGGGCCAGGGAGATGCTGGAGAGGGCTCTCGCCCTGCCGCTGGGGGATGCGTACGACGACTATGTGTACCTGGATGTCCTGGACGGTCTGGACGCGCTGAACGAAGGCTGAGCACCGGCTGGCGCGGAACCAGGGACAGTCGAACCGATTCGCCGCCGCCCGCGCCTCCAGTCACCCCTTCGGGCGCGCCCCCGTCACTCGCTGACGATCGTCGCCCTCACCACGTAGTCCAGCCCGGGGAACTCATCGTTCAGGTACGCGTTCCCGCGGAACTGAATCAGGCCCTGCATCGGCCCGCTGCCGCTCGGCGCACCTTCGCCGTACCCGGAATAGATCTGGTCGACGACCTCCATCCCCTCGACCACCTGCCCGAAGGGCGGGAATCCCATGCCGTCCAGCCGGCTGTTGTCCCCGAAGTTGATGAAGACCTGGGTCGTGCGGGTGTTGGGCCCACCCATCGCGTAGCTGACGAACCCCCGGGTGTTGCTCTGCACCACCTCGTCGTCGGGGATCCGCGCCTCGCGCCAGGCGGCCGCAACCGCCGAGTCCCCGTGGATCCCGAACTGGGCCATGAACCCGTCGATCACCCGGAAGAAGCGCACGTCGTCGTAGAACCCGTTGGACACCAGGTTGTAGAAGCGGTCGGCGCCGTTCGGCGACCAGTCGCGGTTGACCTCGATCACGAAATCGCCCTTGCTGGTCTCGAAGCGGGCCTGGAAGACATCGGGGGCGGTGGCGGTGAGTGCGTCGGGGGTGAGTAGCATGGGATTGTAGGCTGGTCCTGATTCGCAGGCGGAGAGTTGAGCGGCGCCCGCGAGTGCGAGGGCGACGGCGAAGAAGCGGATTTTGGGCCGTGCGGTGGTCACGTTGGCCTCCGGGGCTCGGGTGCATGGGCCTGGATGGTGCCCGGCGCATGCAAGGGCACCAATCCATCGGCGTATGAAATACCTGATCAATAATGTCGGACAACCGGGCCCGACGGGTAGGGTGTCCAAGGAAGAGGCCGACCGCCCGGTCGCGGCTGGCGCCCCACCATCACCGGCCCCCATCAAGCCACGTCAGACCTGCAGGAGACGACCTCCAATGAACCCGGCCCGCCTGAACGCGATCATTCCGACCGCCGTCGCACTCACCCTCGCCGCCACCGCCCTGCCAGCCCAGGAGGTGGTTGAACTCCCGGCCCGCGACCAGCGCATCGACCCCGATTTCGACGAGGTCTTTCGCGTAGGCGTCCTCGACGGCGAATCGTGGGAGATGTTCGGCGAGGTGGCCAAGGTGGCGTTCGACGCGCAGGGCAACCTGTACGTCTTCGATCGGGCGCCGGACTTGCGGGTACTCGTGTTCGACGCCTCAGGTGCCTTCGTGAGGGAGTTCGGCACCTCCGGCGAGGGACCCGGCGAGTTCAACCTGCCCATGAGCTACGCCGTCCTGGGCGACGGCACCACGGTCGTCGGCGACATGGGCCACCGCGCCTACCAGATCTTCGACGCGTCGGGGGAGTTCGTGCGAATGGTGCGGCCTGATCCCGGCACGACGGAGACGGGACCGGGGGCCGCGCGGTCGACAATCGGCGTGGCGAGGAGTATTCAACCGGATCCGCGCGGAGGCGCCGTCTATTCCGCGTCGTCGGGCATGAGCATCAGTCTCGGGGCCGGCCAGTCCGACCGTGAGGCGCCGTCCATCCGTCCGATCACCCGATACCGGCTCGTCGGGGAGGCCGTTCAGGCGGACACGGTCGTGCGGGGATGGTTGCCGCCGCGGGTCGAGGGACAGGATGTGCTCAGCGGCAACATGGTCACTGCAGGCGGACAGAGAGTCGACATCGGCGGCATGCTCAGCGGGCTGTCAGCGCCTTCCACCTTCGAGCCGCGGTTGCTCATGGGCGTCCTGCCCGACGGCGGCCTGGTCTACTCCGATTCGTCCGCGTACGCGTTGAAGATCACCCCGCCGGGGACCGGCAGCATCGCGCGAACCATCACGCGGCCCTACGAGCCGGAACCGGTGACCGAGCGGATCGAGGAGGAATACCGCGAACTGCGCGAGGAGAGGCGCGCGGAGGGGCAGGGGAATACTGGCGGCGGAGGGGTGAGGATGGTCGAGTTCAGGACCAGTTCCAGCGGGGGCGGGGGCAATCCCACACAAAACACTCCGGCGTCGATGACGTTCAGCCTGGCGGATCCCCCCTTCTACCACGAGATCCCCGTCCTGCGAAGCCTGTTCACCACGTGGGAAGGGCGGATCTGGGTGACGCGGCAGGGGGATGACCTCATGAGCGACGGGCCTATCGATGTCGTTACCGCCGCGGGCGAATACGTCGGCACCTACCGCACCGGCGCGACAGAGATGCCCGACGCCTTCGGCCCCGATGGGCTGGCGGCGTTCATCGAGCTTGACGACTTTGACGTTGCCAGTGTGGTGGTGCGGAGGCTGCCGGCCGAGGTTCGCTGAGTTCCTGCGGCGCCTGACGCCCACCTCCACCGGCTGCCCGGTGCGCGGCCCACACCGGCCGCGTTGCCCGCACCGCAATCCGTCATGCATGCAGCCCGGAGAGATGTCCGTCATGCCCAGCCATCCCCTGCCGAACCCGCCCCGCGCACTCCTCGCCCTCGTCACGCTCCTCTTCGCCGCGGCGAACGCCTCCGCCCAGACGTACTTCCCGGACCGCCATCCGAACTGGGAGCGCCGCACCCCCGCGGAAGCGGGTTTCGACCCGGCACTGATCGAGCGCGCCGTCGAACTCGCGATCGCGGGCGAGTCGCAGTCACCCCGCGACCTCGCCTTCAACCACCTCGGCACCTTCGGGCGCGAGCCCCTGGGCGACGCCGTGGGCCCCTTTACCACCCGCGGCCCCCAGTCCGGGCTGATCGTCCACAGGGGCTACATCATCGCCGAGTGGGGCGACCCGTCCAAGGCTGACAACACCTTCAGCGTCTCGAAGAGCTTCCTGTCCACCTCGGTGGGTCTGGCCTGGGACCGCGGCCTGATCGGCGACGTCAACGACCTCGTGCGCGACTACATGCCGCCGATCGTCCTCGACCCAGGCGACGGCGAGCCCGGCGACGAGAACGGCCGCCGCCCCAAGCTCCTCTTCGAGTCCGAGCACAACCGCAAGATCACCTGGGACCACCTGCTCAGGCAGACCAGCGACTGGGAGGGCACCCTCTGGGGCAAGCCCGAGTGGGCCGACCGCCCCGACCAGGACCGCTCCACCTGGGGCACGCGCCCGCGCAACGAGCCCGGCACCGCCTACGAGTACAACGACACCCGGGTCAACCTGCTGGCCCTGGCCGCCACCGCGGTCTGGAGGCGTCCGCTCCCCGAGGTCCTGCGCGAGCACGTCATGGACCCGATCGGCGCGTCGTCGACCTGGGGCTGGCACGGCTATCACAACTCGTGGGTCACCCTCGACGGCCGCCAGGTCCAGTCGGTGAGCGGGGGCGCGCATTGGGGCGGCGGCATGATCCTCAGCGCTTACGACCAGGCCCGCTTCGGCCTCTTCACCATGCACAAGGGCAACTGGGACGGGAAGCAGCTTCTCGCGGAGGACTGGTTCGACATGGCCACCACCCCCGGCGAGGTCAACCGCAGCTACGGCTTCATGAACTTCTCGCTCAACACCGGCCAGCGCCGCTATCCGAATGCTCCCGAGTACACCTGGACCCACACCGGCGCCGGCTCGAACCTGATCTACGTGGACCCGGAGAACGAGCTGGTGATCGTGTGCCGCTGGATCCAGGGCGGCGCGTTCACCGACGTGGTGCACACGGTGCTGGAGGCGATGGGAGAGGTGGCGGAGAACTGAGGGCGCGCGCGGGCGGCTCGACGATTGTCGACGCCACGCAGTCCTTTCACCTCACCCGCAGCGAAACCCCCGTGGCCGTCCGCACGATGTCGGGCTGAATCCGCGGGATCGCGCGGCCGCGGAAATGCGCCAGCAGCTCCTCGACGGTCGCGAAGTCGCAGAGATCCTCCAGCGTGCGGATGGTCGGAAAGATCATCGGCAGGCGGCCGCGCCGGTGCCGGGCCAGCGCAGCGCTGGGCGTGAGCCACACCGCATCGGTCATCTCGCGACGGTCGTAGACGGCCTGTGATCCGCGCGGCACCCTCGCCGCGAAGAACCGGGTATCGTAGCGGCGGGGTTCGACGGAGGGTGTGACCCAATGGGCGATGTACTCGATCGCGGCACCATCCAGGCGCGCCCCCAGATCCTCGAGCACGGCCGCGAAGGATGCCCCGCCCCCCAACAGGGCTTCCCTCGCCTCGCTCACGACCTCGCCACTCGGCGGCCCGTTCACGGCGACCACCCCAGCCAGCAGCCCCGTCTCCTCGACGGCTTCCCTCAGCGCGGCGGCGTAGTACGCGATCGCCGGCGGGTCCGCGTCGCAGGCCAGACCCAGCCGCCCCGCCGCCGCATCTCGCGTCAGCCCGTCCCAGCGCCGCACCAGCGCGTCCTCCCCATCACCCGCATCCACCCGCCCCCCCGGGAACACATACGCCCCCGGCACGAACCCGGTCGCGCGATTGCGCCGCAGGAGCAGCACCTCGGGCCCTCCCTCGCCCTCACGCATGAGCACCACCGTAGCCGACGCGTGCGGCACGGCCGGCGTGGCGGGCACATGGTCGAGCGTCTCGACGAAGCCCGGCGGCAGCCGCTCTTCGGGGATTTCGTACGGCGGTGAACTGCCGCCGTCCCCCTCAGCGTCCTGCTCCATGCCCGCGCGTCCGCCGCCGGTCATCGGCCTCGCCACGGCGCCCGGCTCCCGTCAATTCCCCGCCGCATGCCCATCCTTGCGCGGCTCCGACGCCGCCGCCCACCCCTTCTCCAGCCGCAGGATCACCTGCGCCCCCCCGAAGTCCGTCCGCCGCCAGTCCGCCAGCTCATGCCCCCGCGCCTCCAGATCGGCCGCCACCTCGTCGCTGATCCGCTCGATGGCGACGCGCGTGCCCGACAGGTGCCGGAACCGCGCGGCATCCACCGCCTCCTGCGGGTCCATCCCGAAAACCAGCATGTTGAGGAGCAGCTGGGTGTGACCCTGCGGCTGCATCGAGCCGCCCATCAGCCCGAAGGCCATCAGCGGCTCGCCGTCCTGCGTGACGAACCCGGGGATGATCGTGTGGAAGGGGCGCTTTCGCGGCGCGACCTGGTTGGGGTGGCCGTCGTCGAAGACGAAGCCGGCGCCGCGGTTCTGCAGCGCGAAACCGAGCCCCGGGATCACGACGCCGGAGCCGAACCCCGAGAAAACCGAGTTGATGAACGACACCATGTTGCCGTCGGAGTCGGCGACGGAGAGGTAGATCGTCTCGGAGTCGGTGACCGCGCGGCCCGGATTGACCCGGTCGGCCGCGACGCGCGGGTCGATCAGCGCGCGCCGGGCGTCGATGTACGACGGGTTGAGGAGCGACATCGGGTCGATCTCCATGTGGTCCGCGTCGGACACGTACCTGTGGAGGTCGGCGAAGGCCAGCTTCTTGACCTCGATGAGGTGGTGGAGGTAGTCGGCCGAGTTGTGGCCCATGCCCGCCAGGTCCATCGGCTCGAGGAGCTCCAGCATCTCCAGCGCGGCGATCCCCTGTCCCGCGGGCGGCAGCTCCCAGACGGTGTAGCCGCGGAAGTCGGTGCTGAGGGGCTCGACCCAGCGGGGCTGATGGGTGGCGAGGTCTTCCAGCGTCAGGAAGCCGCCCAGTTCCGCAAGCCCATCGACCAGCTCGCGTCCCAGCGAGCCGCCGTAGAGGACGCCGGGGCCCTCGTCGGCGATCCTCTGGAACGAACGGGCGATGTCGGGATTCGTGTGCCACTCCCCGGCGCGCGGCGCCCGCTCGCCGTCGACCAGGTACGTCGCGCGGGCGCCCTCGTCGCGGGCCAGCTTCTCGGTCGCGCCCGCCCACTGGCGCGCGATGACCGGCGTGACCGGGAACCCCTCGCTCGCAATGCGGATCGCCGGCTGGAGCACCTCGCCCAGCGTCAGCTTCCCGAACCGCTCCACCAGAGCGTGCCATCCCGACACCGCGCCCGGCACCGTGACCGCCTCCGGCCCCGACCCCGGCACCCGGTCGTGCCCGCGCGCCCTGAGCGTCTCGACGGTCATCCCGCTGCCGCTCCGCCCGCTGGCGTCGATCCCGAAGAGTTCGCCGGTCTCGGCCCACCACACGATCGAGAAGGCGTCGCCGCCCATCCCCGTCATGTGCGGTTCGGTCACGTTGAGCACGGCAGCGGCCGCCACGGCGCCGTCGATCGCGTTGCCCCCCAGCTGCATGACCTCGAGGGCGGCGGCAGTTGCGAGGGGCTGGCTTGTGGCCGCGACGTTGCGCGGCGCGTAGACGGTGGAGCGGCGCCCCATGTCGGGCTGTTGCGAATTGAGGTTCATGGGCAGTGTGGCCGTCACGGCGACGGCGAGAAGGAGGTGTCGGGTCGGCATCGCATGTTTCCTTGGCGTGCTGGGGGTGGGTGCCGGAGGCGCCGGCGGAGTGCGAGCGACGATGGATCGCACACTTGCCAGCCCACTGCAAGTTAGGCCCCGGCGCGGGCTGACGGCCACCCGGGGCCTGCCAAAATGGCCGCTTTCAGCCGCGGGTCCTGCCATTATGGCCGACTTGCTGATGTGTTTCTGCCAGTATGGCAGTACTATGACGGGTAACCAATGGCCCGGCTTCCTCGTACGAGGTGGCAAGGTTCGTGCAGGTTCACGCGTTCTTCCGGTCGCGCGGACGAATCCTGGTGGCCACTGCGGTGTATGCCACCGGGTTCGAACAGCGACAACCGACACCGGGCACTGCCCGCGAACGCGCCCCCGGGGGCGACGAGAGGTGATAGAACATGAGCCGACGGTTTTCCTTGCCGGTGCTCCCACTCCGCGACACGGTGGTGTATCCGGGGGTGGCGGTGCCGATCTCTGCCGGGCGTGCCGGAACGGTCGAGGCCGTCCAGGAGGCGCTCGAAGGCGACCGCCGACTTTTCGCTGTCGCGCAGAACGAGAATCAGGACGACCCCGATCCGCGGATCCTGTACGCGGTCGGAACCGTCGTTCGGATCATCCAGACCCACCGGGTGCGGGGAGGAATCCAGCTCCTCGTCCAGGGCGAGGCGCGCGCCCGCGCGATCCAGTATGCCGACTACGGCGAGTCGATGCTCCAGGCCACCCTGGTCAACATCGACCGCCATGGACCCGTCGACCAGAATGACCCCGGGTTCAAGGCGCTCGACGAGGAGCTCAGGGAGCGGGCCGCCGAGCTGGGGACCCGCCGCGGCGTATCGGCCGAGGCGCTCAACCAGCTGATCCAGGGTGTCGACGAGCCGGGCGCGTTCGCCGACCTCGTTGCCTTCTACCTGGATCTGCCTACGGCCGAGAAACAGCGGTTGCTCGAAACCCTCGGCGACGAGGACCGGATGCGCGCCGCGCTCGTTGCGGTCGAACGCGAGCTGGTCCGGATCGACGCCCACGAGGACATTCAGGCGAAGGTCCAGGAGGAACTCGGCGAACGCCAGCGAGAGATGCTCCTGCGCGAGCAGATGAAGCAGATCCGCAAGGAGCTCGGCGAGGAGGGCGAGCGCGACGAGGCCGACGAACTAAGCGACCGGATCGCCGCCCTGGAGCTCAGCGAGACCGCGCGCAACGAAGTCGAGCGCGAGCTGCGCCGGCTGAACCGCACGGCTCCCCAGTCCGCGGAGTACCAGGTCATCCGCACCTACCTGGAGTGGATCACCGAGCTGCCCTGGAGCGAGCGGACCGACGACAAGCTCGATCTCCACCGCGCCGAAGAGATCCTCGAGGAGGACCACTACGGGCTGGAGGACGTGAAGGACCGCGTGCTGGAGTTCCTGGCTGTGCGCAAGCTGCAACAGGAGCGTTTCGGGGGAGACGCGGAGGAAGACGACGTCCCGGACGATGACGACACCGCCGGTGCCGAGGGGGCGTCCGATCCCGACGTCACTGCCGATGCGGCCGATGCGACCGACTCGGAAGACGGATCCTCCACCGACGACTCGTCCTCCCTCGACGATCTCCTGCCCCACGACGGCGGCAAGGGGCCGATCCTGCTCTTCGCGGGACCGCCCGGGGTCGGCAAGACGAGCATTGCCCAGTCCATCGCGCGTTCGGTGGGGCGCAAGTACGTGCGCATCTCACTCGGCGGGGCGCGCGACGAGGCGGACATCCGCGGTCATCGCCGCACCTACGTGGGCGCGATGCCGGGGAGGATCGTGCAGGGGATGAAGGAAGCGGGCACCAAGAACCCGGTCTTCCTGCTGGACGAGGTCGACAAGCTCGGCGTGTCATTCCAGGGCGATCCGAGCGCGGCGCTGCTCGAGGTGCTCGATCCCGCGCAGAACTCGACCTTCATCGATCACTACCTGGGCGTCCCCTTCGACCTCTCCGAGGTGCTCTTCATCGCGACGGCGAACTACGAGGACCGGATCCCGGCTCCGCTCCTGGACCGCATGGAGACCGTCGACTTCCGCGGCTACACCGAGAAGGAGAAGCTGGAGATCGCGCGCCGGTACCTGCTGCCGCGCCAGATGCGGGAATCGGGCCTGCGCGAGGAAGAGCTCAGCATCGGCGACGATGCGATCCTGAGCGTGATCCAGAGGTACACCCACGAGGCGGGCGTGCGCCAGCTGGAGCGCGAGCTCGGCAAGCTCGGACGCAAGGTGGCCCGCAAGATCGCCGCGGCCGAGAGCGAGGGGTTGGAGATCACATCCGCGGTGGCGAAGGACCTGCTGGGGCGTCCGCGCGTATTCCCGGAGCGGAAGGCGGCCGAGGACGCGGCCGGCGTCGCCACGGGGATGTTCTACACGCCCATGGGCGGGGACATCATGTTCGTCGAGGCCAGCGTCATGCCGGGCGAAGGCGGCCTGGTGCTGACCGGGCAGCTGGGCGACGTCATGAAGGAGTCAGCCCGGGCGGCGCTGTCCTACGCGAAGAGCCACTACGGACCGCTGGGCATCGAGGAGGACGCGCTCGACAAGCGCGAGATCCACATTCACGTGCCCGCAGGGGCGGTGCCGAAGGACGGGCCGTCGGCCGGGATCACGATGGCGACCGCGCTGATTTCGGCGGTGTCGGGGCGCAAGGTGAGGGCGGACCTGGCCATGACGGGCGAGCTGACGCTCACGGGCCGCGTGCTGCCGATCGGCGGCGTGAAGGAGAAGGTGCTGGGCGCGGTGCGGGCCGGGATCCAGGAGATCATCCTCCCCCAGGAGAACGAGTCGCACCTGGAAGACCTTCCCGACACGGTGCGGAATACGCTGACGGTGCATCTGGTCGAGGATCTGCACCGGGTGGTGGATCTTGCGATCCGCCGTCCGGCGAAGAAGGCGCTGCCGGCGCGGACCACGGTGACGACGGAGGAGGTGGCGCCGATTCAGGCGTGAGGGGCGCGCGGCGGGTTAGGCGACCTCGATCCGTCCGACAGGCCCCTCGGTCACGCTCCCGAACACGGCTCCCTGCTCACCCCTGGCTTCGAGCTCGGCGAGCAGGGCGGCGGTGCGCCCCGGCGGGCTGGCGATCACCAGGCCGCCTGACGTCTGCGCGTCGGCGAGCAGGGTGCGGGTCGCTTCGTCGACCTCGGCGGCGTAGCTGACGCTCTCGGCCGCGTCGTCCTGGTTGCGGCGCGTCCCGCCCGGCACGTGGCCGCCCGCCACCAGGTCCACCACGCCATCGAGCACCGGGACGCTCGCGGCATCGATCCGGGCCGCCCCTCCCGATGCGCGCAGCATGTTGCCGAGATGGCCGATCAGCCCGTACCCGGTGACATCGGTGGCGGCCCGCGCGCCGGCAGTCAGCGCCGCTTCGGACGCGGCCCGATTCAGGTGCGCCATCATCTCGACCGCGGCCCGCAGAACGCCGGCCGGACACGCGCCCGCCTTGATCGCCGTCGCCACGATCCCGGACCCGAGCGGTTTGGTCAGCACGAGATCGTCGCCGGCCCGGGCGCCGTCGTTGGTCAGCATCGCGTCCGGGTCGACCTCGCCGACCGCGACCATCCCGTACTTGGGCTCGGCGTCGTCGATGGAATGGCCTCCCAGCACCGGGATCCCGGCCTCGCGGGCCTTTTCGGCGCCGCCGCGCACGATCTCCTCCGCCAGTCCCTCCGAAAGGAGATCCCGCGGGAAGGACAGCAGGTTGAGCGCGAAGAGCGGCCGCCCTCCCATCGCATACACGTCCGAAAGGGCGTTGGCGGCGGCGATGCGCCCGAAATCGTACGGGTCGTCGACGATCGGGGTGAAGAAGTCGAGGGTCACGACCAGGGCCCGCCCGTCGGCGAGACGATACACGGCGGCGTCGTCCCTCTGGCTGGCGTCCACCAGAACCCGAGGGTCGTCGGAGGGGATCATGTGACGCAGCACCTGCGCCAGCTCGGCCTGCCCGAGCTTACACGCTCAGCCGGCGCCGTGCGACAGGGTGCTGAGCCGGATCCGCCCTCTCTGATCGCGGTCTTGACTGGTCATGGTGAGAATGTAAGCGAATGGTGCCGCGGCGGGGGGTTTACATCGACCGATGCGGTGCCCATCCTCATGGCATGATGACGGCAGGATTCAACCCATGAACGCACCCGCCTGGTCGGCCCGCCAGGAGTTCGCCCGCGAGGTGGAGCGCCCGGAAGAGGAACTGAACCTCGCCCGGGCGGCGCTCCTCGTCGCGCAGGAGGAGTACGTCCAGCTGCCGGTGGACCGCTACCTGGTGCGTTTCGACGTGCTCGCCGAGGAGGTTCGCGACCGCCTAGGGTCGGAGCGGGCGCAGCCGATCGTCCTCACCGAGGCGCTCCGGCATCTCTTCGCGGTCCGCAAGATGCGCGGGAACCGCAACCACTATCACGACCCGCGCAACTCCTTTCTGAACGATGTCCTCGACCGGGGCCTCGGGATCCCGCTGACGCTCGCCATCGTGCTCCTGGAGGTGGGATGGCGGCTCGATCTGCGGCTCGAAGGCGTGAACTTCCCGGGCCATTTTCTGGTGCGCTATCCGGGCGAGGCGGTGGAATTCCTGATCGACCCCTTCCACGGCGGCAAGGTCCGGCTCCGGTCGGAGGCGCAGAAGATCCTCGACCGGCAGCACGGCGGGGTGGTGCGCCTGGACGACCGTCACCTCAAGACCGCCACCAAGCACGACATGATCGTGCGCATGCTGCTCAACCTGAAGGGGATCTACCACCGCACGCGGGACCACGGCCGGGCGCTGGCCGCCGTGGAACGGATTCTGGTTCTTCGCCCGACGGCGCCGTCGCAGATCCGCGACCGGGGCTACCTGCTGGCGCAGCTGCGGCGGCCCGAGGAGGCGGTCACGCAGCTGGAGACGTACCTGACCTTCGCGCCGGCCGCGCGCGATGTGCAGCGGGTGGAAGCGCTGGTGCGGGAGCTGAGGGCGAACGGCAAGCCCGGCAGTCAGTGGTAGGGTCGCCGCCGAGGCGGCACTATGGGGATCCCGCGGCGGAGTATCGGGCGGCGGTGGAGGGGTGCGGGGTGGTGGTGCGCGGGGATCGGCGGCTGTTGCGGGTGCATGGGCGGGCGCCGGTGCAGATGTTGGATGGGATCGTGACGAGTCGGATTCCGGGGGCGCCGGTGGTGGGCGGCGACCTGGCCGATTCGACGACCCTCACTGGCGATGCCGTCTACGGGACCATGCTCACCGCCAAGGGGCGCATGGTCAGCGACGTGGTGACCCTCTGGCTTGGGGCGGGTGAGGAGGAGGGGTTGGGATTGAGTGTTGCGGAGGTCGCCCACGAGGCGGTCCTGGCGCATTTCAGGCGGTTTCTCCCTCCGAGGCTTGCGCGATGCGAAGACCTCGGCGAGGGGACGCGGCTACTCACGGTGGTGGGGCCGGGGGCGGGTGAGGTCATTGCGGCGGTGTTTGGTGATGCGCCGGCGGACGGGTTCATGCTGGTTGACGGTGGGCCGCTCGGTGGCGGGGCGCTGGTGGCGCGAGGGGTGCGCCAGGTGCCGTCCTGGGATGTGTGGGTTGCGGCGAACGCGCTGTCAGGCGTGTGGGGGGATCGGCTGCGGGAGCACGGTGCGATCCCGGTGGGTGCGGGAGCGTGGGACACGCTGCGCGTCGAGGCCGGCTTCCCGGAATTCGGCATCGACATGGACGACAGCACGATCCCGGTCGAGGCGGGGCTGGTGGACGTCGCGTTCGATCACGCCAAGGGGTGCTATACGGGACAGGAAGTCATCGTGCGGATCCGGCACCGTGGGCGGGTGAACTGGCACCTGAGGGCGCTGCGGTTCGGGGATGCCGCGGCGCGGCCCGGGGCGCAGCTGTTCGAGGCGGGTGGGACGAAGGTGCGGGGTCGTGTGACTTCGGTGGCGGATTCGCCGCGGTTCGGGCAGGTGATCGGGCTGGGGTATGTGCGGCGGGAGGTCGAGCCGCCAGCCGCGGTGAGGTTGGGAAGCGGGGAGGGGGCGGAGGTTGGGGTGGAAGAGTTGCCGGGCAGTGGAGCTGCTCCTGCAGTAGCCGACCAACCCTGACGTTACGGCATGCGTTCTCAAATCTGTATCTCGTTCAATCACTGATTGTTACGCGCTCCGTCGGCCAGATTCCCGCTAAATGACTCCCGCTGATCCGTGAGCTTCAGCCGCCGGGTCTCCGGCGGGCTTCCAGTGCCTTCCGAAGCTGTCCCTCGTCGGCTCGCTGATAGCACTGGAGCACCGTCTTGGCGGTCTTCCAGCCGCCAAGCTCGCAAAGCACCTTCAGCGGCTGGTCCATGAGGTCCGAAGCAAACTTGCGCCTCAGCGAGTGCCAGCCCCGTCCGGGCTTCGGCTCCAGCCCCGCGAGCGTCTGGGCCTTGTACCACCACGCGCGCACCACCGACCGGCCCGCGCACTTCGAGGCCTCCCTCGGCGCGGGCAGCACCGGAGTGTCGTCAAGTCCCGAACTCCTCTCCCGCGCTTCCTCCAAGGCGGCCAACGCTTCGACCGTCACCGGCGTCCGGTGCTCGTAGCCGGTCTTCTCGTGCTCCGCCCGCCACCGCACCACTCCGCCTTCGAGGTCGATGTCCGCCCAGCGGATTGTAGGCAGCCGGAATCACGGCAGAAGATCGTCTAACTGTATACGGGACTGCACGATCTGCGCTTTCTGCCGTTGTACTGGATCCTGCTGGACCGTGCCATGAAACCGGGAATCCCGGACCTGATTGGCGGGATTTCCCCCGGTCGTTTGGGCTGGCACGCCGGTGTCCTTTCGCGGCGTTTCCGATCAATCAGAACGTGAAGTCGAGCGCGAGTCTAAGTCCGAGGTCGGGTTGTTGACCGGGCAGTTGGCTGCGCGAGCCCTCGAAGCCGAGTCTGAGTGTCTGGCCGACCCGGTATCCCGCCCCGAGCGACCATGCCCGGTTCCCGCCGTGGGCGGAAAGCCGGGTATAGCTGTCGAGCGCGCCTCCGCCCTCGGGGTTCTTGAGCGCGTATCCGGCCTCGGCGTCGAGACGCCATTGTCCTTGCTCGTCGGTCGGTATGTGCCGGAACGCGTGGCCGTCCATGAGACCGTGGACTCCGCTCCGGTCGTGACCCTGGCTGGGGCTGATCGCGAGGCGGAACCCTTCGCCCCGGGTGCCGGGATCGAACGCGATCCTTAGCGCGGCGCCCCATTCGCGGTGTCGGCCGGAGCCGAGCGCGAGCCTTCCCCGGAGGTCGAGGTCGAGCCCGCGGCCCGCGTAGCCGACCGAGGCGCCGGTCTCGGCTCCGCCGCCGGTGTCGGCGTCGCCGCCGTCGTATCGAGCTCCGGCCTCGGTGGCGAGCTTGAGTCCTCCGATCATCCATGACGCTTCGAGCAGGGCGCGTGCGCGCGAGGCCATGCCTTCGCGCCGCCCGTCGTCGGCGCGCATGCCAACCGTGAATGCGTCGCCCTTGAGGGCGAGCCCGAACGCGCCCTGTTGCGCGAGCGGCGCGTTGAGGCCGCCGGAGAGCATCCGGAGCGACGCGTCGCCGGTGTCCCCTCGATGGTCGTCGCCGCCCACCTCTCCGCCGCCGTATCCGGCCATGGCCCAGAGTCCGATGCCGGCGGAAGGCTGAACAAACAGGTAGGGATGCACGCTGTTAATAGCGTGTCCGAGCGAACCGGCGACGGACCGGTGACCGTAGTCGAGGTCGCCGTCGCTGCGCATGAGCGAGACCCCGAACAGCGCGGACGAGCCGATGCGGGCGTCGGCGCCGACGGTGAGCGCGCGCAGGCCGCCGTCGTACTCGACGCCCGGCTCGCCGCGGAACGATTGGGCGGAGCCTTCGGCCCAGAGCCCGAACCGTGGCATGCCCGGCGCGGACTGCGGCCCAAGGCCGGTGGCGAACGAGACGCTCGGCAGCAGACGGACTGCGGCCTCCCGCGCGCCGGGCAGTTCGGGCGCCCCGGAGCGTCGTCCGATCTCGGCGGCAGAGAACGGGTTGAGCGAGACGCCCGCGAGCGAGGCGAGCGTTCCCGCGGCGCGGCCCGCCCAACCGGATGGGGAACCGGTCGCGGCGGAGCCGCCCGGCGAGGGCCGCATGACGGCGTCGATGCGCGCGCCGACGGCCTGTCGCGCACCCTCGGCCACCGCGCGTCCGAAGACGGCGAGGCCGACATCGAACGCCTCGTCCCGGAGCGCGCCGTCGTCGCGCGCCGCGATCCGAACCGTGGCGGAGGCGGCCGTGCCCGCGTTCACGGCTTCGGGCAGCGCTCCGAACCCGAGCGCCATGAGGCCGGACGGGGCTTCGGCCGGGATGTCGAGCGTGAACGCCGCGAGCGAGTCGCCGGGCTCGAAGACGACCGGCTCCGGGACGATGGGAATGGACACCCCCCGGTCCATGACGGCCGAGAGAGGCACCGCCACCCGCCGGTCGGCTGCGGGACTGATCCGCAGCGTGACTTCGGTCCCTCGCGCCCCGGCCGTCGCCGTGTACGCCGCCGCCGCGAACTCGACTTCGAGTTCGGCGGGCTTACCGTTGTCGACCACCGCGGCGGCGGCCCTGTCGCTCGCAACCGCCGCGACGACGACTCGCGTGGTCGCCGGCACTCCCACGGCCACGCCGTCGGGCAGATCGCCGAACCGGACCTCGACGGTGTCGGACGCCGAGAGTCCCGCCGTGCCGACCGTGACGTTTGCCGAGCCCGCTCCGGGCTGGAACGTGGCTGTGTGCTTCGAGTCGCCCGCAACGACCTCGACGGAGAGCGCCGCCGAGCCCGCGGGAGACAGCAGCACCGAGACATCGACCGATGCGCCCTGGGCGACGGTGTAGGTGTCCGCGCCGAACGAGACCACCGGCGTGTTGGCTCCGACGACCGCCACCGCCGCGCTCTCCGCCCGCTTGCCGGGTCCGTGGCCGTCGGTGTAGGCGAACACGGCGCGCAGGTGTTTGCCCGCGTCGGCTTCGGCCGGCGTGTAGAACCGGGTCCGCGCGCCCGCGATGTTCGTCCACGACGCGCCGCCGTCGCCCGAGCGCTGCCAGCGCCGCGTCTTGCCCGCCTCTTTCGATCCGTCCTGGTCCATGAGCGTCGCGGCCAGCCGCTCGCCCACCCGCGCCACGTCCGCGCTCACCGCGATCTTGCCCGGATCGTCCGCGTTCGTGACTTGGATCCTGACCGACGCGGTGTCGGCAAGCTCGCCGTCGCTCGCCTCGACCTTGACGTTGTACAGCGTGTTCCCGCTCTCGTAGTCGAGCACCGCGCCCTCGGCCACGGTGATCTGGCCCGTCGAGGCCTCGATCCCGAACAGCGCCTCGTCCCCGCCGGGCACGAAGGCGTAGGACAGCGACGCGCCGTCGTCCGGATCGGTCGCGGCCACCGGAGCGCCGACCGCCGTCCCGCCCGGCGAGTTCTCCGGCACCTCACGGTCCAGCGCCGTGGGGAACGTCGGCGCCGTGTTCGCGGGCAGCACCTCGACCGCCTCGCTCGACGCCCGCTTGCCCTTCCCGTGGCCGTCGTCGTAGGTGAACACCGCGCGCAGCCACCGGCCCTCGTCGTTCGTGCCGGGCGTGTACTTGCGGCCCGATGCGATGTCGTTCCACGAGCTGCCGCTCCTGGACCGCTGCCACTTCCGCGTCCTGCCCGCGCTCCGCGCGCCGTCCTCGTCGGTCAGCATGGCGGTCAACTCGACGCCCACCCGCGCCACCGCGGGGCTCAGCGTCACCACGCCCGGATCGTCCGCGTCGGTCACGCGGATCGCCACCGACGCGGTGTCGGCCAGTTCGCCGTCGCTCGCCTCGACACCGACCGCATACAGTGTGTCGCCGCTCTCGTAGTTCAGCAACGCGCCGTCGGCCACCCTGATCTGGCCCGTCGAGGCGTCGATCCCGAACAGCCCGTCCTCGTTCCCGGAGGCCAAACTGTAGGACGGCGGCGTGCCGTCCGGGTCGGTCGCCGCCACCGGCGCGCCGACGGCCGTGCCGCCCGGCGAGTTCTCCGGCACCTCGCGCTCGTACACGGCGGGGAACTTCGGAGCCGCGTTCGCGGCCAGCACCTTGACCGGCGCGCTCACCGCCCGCTTGTTCGGCCCGTGACCGTCGGCGTAGGTGAAGACCATGCGCAGCCACCGGCCCTCGTCGGCCGTCACGGGGTTGTACATCCGGCCCTTGCCGATGTCGTTCCACGAGTTGCCGTCGCGCGACCGCTGCCACTTCCGCGTCCTGCCCGCGCTCTTCACGCCGTCCTCGTCGGTCAGCATCGCGGTCAACTCGACGCCCACGCGCGCCACCGCGGGGCTCAGCGTGACCTCGCCCGGATCGTCCGCGTTCGTCACGCGGATCGTGACCGACGTGGTGTCCGCAAGCTCGCCGTCGCTCGCCGCGACGTGGACCATGTAGAGCGTGTCCGCGCTCTCGTAGTTCAGCGCCGTGCCCCCGGCCACCGCGATCCGGGCCGTCGCCGCGTCGATCTCGAACAGGGTTGCGTCTCCGCCCGTTGTGAAGCTGTAGGCCAGATCGTCCGCGTCCGCATCGGTGGCCGTCACGGGCTCGCCCACCGCCGTGCCCGCCGCCGAGTTCTCCGGCACCTCGCGCTCGTACGCGTCCGCGCCGAAGACGGGCGCGCGGTTGGCCGCCTCCGTCGTCCCCTCGCCGGACTCCGACCACTCGCCCGCGCCTTCGGAACTCTCGGCGCGCACCTGCACGAAGTACGCCGTTCCCGCGCCGAGCCCCGTGATCTTGTGAGCCAGCACCGCTCCGAGCGACGACACGTCCGTCCAATCGTTGTCCTGGTTCGCACGGTGGCGGAGGTCGTAGTTCGTGATCGCGGGTCCATCGTTGGGCGGAGCGCTCCACGACACCGACACCTCGCCCGTTCCGCCCTTCACCACGGGCGCGTCCGGCTTGCCCGGCGCGGGAACGTCCGTCACCCGGATCTTCACCTCGGTCGCATCCACGAGCTTCCCGTCACTCACCTGGAGATGGACCGTGTACACCTTCTTGTCGCCCTCGAAGTCGAGCGCCGCGTCGGCGGCCACCGTGATCTGGGCGCTCTCCTTGTCGATCTCGAAGAACGTCTCGTCTCCGCTGGCGATGAAGGCGTAGGTCAGGTCGTCCCCGTCCTCGTCGGTGGCCGTCACGGGCTCGCCCACCGCAGTGCCGGGCGCCGAGTTCTCCGGCACTTCGCGCTCGTATAAGTGCGAGCCGAATACCGGCGCGTGGTTGACCGCCTCCTCCGTCGTCCCCTCGCCGGACTTCGACCATTTGCCCGCGCCCTCCGAACTTTCCGCGCGCACCTGCACCTCGTACATCGCTCCCGCGTCGAGCCCGGCGATCGTGTGAGCCGACACGGCCCCCAGCGCCGCGAGCTTCGTCCACTTGTTGTCCTGGTTCGCCCGGTAGCGCAGGTCGTAGCCCGTGATCGCCGGACCGTCATTCGACGGCGCACTCCACGACACCGATACCTCGCCCTCGCCGCCCGTCACAGTCGGTGCGTCCGGCCTGCCCGGCGCGGGAACATCCGTCAGCCGGATCGTCACCGGCGCCCGGTCCGAAAGCGTCCCGTCGCTCGCCTCGACTTGGACCGTGTAGACGTTCTTCTCGCTCTCGTAGTCGAGCGCCGCGCCCTCGGCCACCGTGATCCGGCCGCTCGAAGTGTCGATCTCGAAGGAGGCCTCGTCGCCGCCCGCGACGAAGGCGTACTTCAGGTCGTCGCCGTCCTTGTCGGTGGCCGTCACGGGCGCGCCCACCGCCGTGCCGCCCGCCGAGTTTTCGGGCACCTCGCGCTCGTAGGCGTCCGCGCCGAACGCGGGAGCGTGGTTGGACGCTTCCGTCGTTCCCTTGCCGGAGGCCGACCACTCGCCCGCGCCCTCCGAACTCTCCGCCCGCACCTGCACCTCGTACGTCGTGCCCGCATCGAGCCCGGTGATCGTGTGGGCCAGCACCGCGCCCAGCGCCGACAACTCCGTCCACTCGTTGTCCGTGCTCCCCCGGTAGCGAAGGTCGTAGTCCGTGATCGCCGGACCCTCATTCGTCGGTGCGCTCCACGACACCGACACCTGTTCCGTTCCGCCCGCCACCACCGGCGCGTCCGGCCTGCCCGG
>JAJDTB010000051.1 GCA_022827345.1 Gemmatimonadota bacterium
GGCTTGGCGGCGGATGCGGCGGGCGCGGCCGCGCCGCGCATGACGAGCGCCATGAACCCGGACCCGGACGAGCCGGAGCCGGACACCAGCATCGAGGCGAGTTCGCCGACCTTGAGTCCGGCCATGAGACCGCAGACGACGAGCGGCATGAGCACGACGGCCCAAAGCCACAGTTCGAGCGGATCGGCGGTGCCGGTGCCCATGAGCGCGTCGGCGTAGGTCGTGATGTAGCCCATGCCGACGCCCATGAAGACCCGGAGAATGGCTCCGGCAACGACGCCGTAGAGCGTGTAGACCATCATGGTCCGGAACCATCCCCAGAACAGGAACGCGAGCGGCTCGAAGAGCAGGAACGGGATCAGCAACGGCCCGAGCAGGATCGCGATGGCGAGCGCGACCTGCGCCCATATGACCTGCGCGTAGGTGACGCAGAACAGCGCCAGCAGGCAGCCGACGAGCGAGGCGCCCAACACGAGCGACACGAGCGAGGAGAAGAGCACCGTGACGCCCGCCGTCACGACCGACAGCAGGTTGCCGCTCGACCACGCCGCGCTCAGGTGCGCGCCGTAGGCCTGGACGAGGGCCGTCATCTCGGCGTAACCGGTCGAGACCACGTCGGAGAGGAACAGGTTCTGGAGCCAGATCCCGCCTCCGGCGATCATCGCCGGAAACGTGAACCCGACGCCGGGGATCGGGACGGTGTAGTAGTGGAGAATGGTGCGGGGGATGGCGATCCCGATCACGAGGCGCACGATCTCCCAGGGCTGGAACGTGCCGCTGAACGCGATCTTGAGGCCGGTCCAGGCGACCATGACGGCGGCGAGCCCGCCCCACAGCTGGAGCCCGACGGCCTGTATGTCGGGCGCGGCGCCGCCGACGACGGAGTCGAGCACGATGTCCAGGAAGCTCTTGAAGTCCTGGAGCTGATCCGGCGGGATCTGCGTGGGGACGTTCGGGTCGATGGACTGCGGAGGAAGCTGCATGGCCGGTGCGCCCCTACCGGTAGAAGGACGGGATCTGGAACAGCAGCCCGCTCCGGAGCGCGGTCCGGTTCAGCGAGGCCGCGTCGCGCATCGTCACCGCCAGCGTGTTCGCGCGCGTCCGGCCGTCGGCCCACCGGCCGAGCCATTCGAGACGGGCGAGTTCGGCCTGCCGAGCGCGGCTCGCCTCGAGGGCGGCCTGGTGGGCGAGCACCTGGCCGGTAGCCGCGTTGATCCTGCCCTGGCTCAGGGCCGCCGCCACCCCGGCCTGCTGGAGTGCGGTGTTCGAGAGATTGCCATTCGAGGTCAGGCCGCCGAACGAGCCCTGTGCGCTCTCGATGGTCTCGGCGAGCGCCGCCGCCGCGTCGAGCGCCGCGTAGTCGAGCACGCGCTGCCGGTCGGCGGCCTCGCGGTCACGGCGGTAGTTCCCGGCGGCCCGAGTCGCGGCCTGCGGCGGCAGGTTCCGGTACAGAGCGAGGATGTCGGCCTCGCTCACCCGGTCGGCGGTCCCGTGGGCTGCGCGCCACAGGTCGGTGAACGAGCCACCCGTCCCGAAGCGCCGGACGGCATCAACTGTGTTACGGGCCGGGCCGGTGAAGTCGGACCGCCAACCCAGTCCGTTTCGCACCAGACCGACCGGATCGGCGGCAAGGTCCGAGAACGGCTGAAGCAGCGCGTCGATCTCGCCGCGCGCCGCGCGCTCCATGTGGTCGAGTTGGTCTTCGAGTTCCGTAAGCTGGCGGGCCAGCGACCGGATCTGGGTGACCTGGTGCGAGATCTGCGTGATCTGGTTCGCGATGATCGTGGCCCGCTGCAGCCAGCTCCCGAAGTCGAACTGCGCGCTCGCGGGCGCGGCGTCCGTGAGCGTCAGCAGCGAGACGAGCAGAGCGGGGACGAGGATGTGGTGGCGCATGGTGGAGTCCTTTCCTGTCATCGGTGTGTGGTGGGGCTCGGGGTAGGGACCAGGACATCCGCGGTGAACCAGATGCGAAGCCGGTGGCCGGCGCGGATCGTGATCTCGGGCAGACGGTTCAGGTACCGGTCCAGCATCGAGGTGGCGCTGCCGCCGAGCCCCTGGCCGACGCCCGCTTGAAGCCCGTAGGGGGAGGCCCCGGCGAGCGTGAGGCCGCTCAGCGCCCCGACGGCCCCGGCGGCGGCGAAGGTCGAGAGGTAGCGGCGGTTCACCTGGTCGAGGAGTCCGCTCTCGCCCACCTGGTTCAGCCCGGTGAACTCGAGGTCGATCCAGCTTCCGTCGGGCAGCAGCAGCCGGTGGAACGCGACGGCGAGGCGGTTCTGGTCGCGGTTCTGGACGGCCCTGGCCGTGCCGACGACGCGGGAGCCACGGGGGATGAGCACCCGCTGGCGATCAGCCGAATAGAGCGGCGACGACACCATGGCCAGCACCGGACCGGGGAACTCGCCCGACAACTGCGTGACCAGCACGGCTTCGAGAAACGAGCCTTCGCGGATCCGCTCCCAGCCGGGCGGATCGTCGGGCCGAACCCATCGGCCCGGCTCCGAGGGGGAGGACCCGCCGCCGGCCGGTGCTGCACCGGGCGGGAGCATCTCGCCCGCGAGTCCGGCCGCCATCTCGGCTTCAAGGGCGGCGAGGGACTGCCCGAGGGACGTGAGCGCCCCGTCCAGCGCCGCATCGGGAGACTCGCCCACCAGGCGAGATCCCGCCGCCGCATCCGCGGAGCCGCCTGGATCCCGGTGCGACTCGGCGACGGGGAACGTGCGGAGCGAGCGCGTCCGCCGTTCGATCTCCTCCAGCCGGAGCGCCTCGCGAAGCTCGAACTCGGCTTCGCTGTACGCGGGCGGACCGGAGGACGCGCCCGCGCCTGCGCGGCCGCCCGACTCTCCGCCGGCCGGTGCCTGGCCTTCCTCGGCGTCCGCCGCACCGTCGTGCGACTCGGACTCGGCCCGCTGGCTCTCGCGCTCCGTCTCGTCGCGGATGCGCCCCAGGAACGACCGTCCCTCCCTGTCGTTCAAGGCCCGTGGTTCGTTCGGCGCGCCCGTGCCGGCCGCGTCTTCACCGGGACCGGAGAGCGACGACGAGAACAGCAGCCCGGCGATCAGCACGCCGATCAGCGCGATCCCCGCCTTCGTGACGATCCCGCCCGGCAGCGCGCCCTTCGGCTCCTTCGCCCACTGCTTCCAGCGGCTCATCGGGACTCCTCCCGGGGCACGAACCGCCAGTCGGCCCGCTTCTCGCCGATCCGGAGCCAGCCGTCGGCCAGCACGCGGCGCGCCACGTAGAGACCGTCCGCCGTCAGGTCGAAGGCCACGAGCGCCGGACGGTCGTCCCGCAGCTCGTACAGCGCGGGCGCTTCCTGCGCGCGCGAGCGCAGATAGGTGAACTCGCCGTCATGCCACATCGCCTCGACGAGGAACGGACGCTTCGACGCGTCGCGGTCCAGCTCGTACTCGAAGGCGAGACGCCCCGGATACTCGGCCCGAAAGGCCTCGATCCCGTTTTCCATCCGCCTGCGCGCTTCGAGAACCCCGGCCTCGGCTTGCTCTCGGGCTCTCCGGGCGGTCTCGACCGCCTCGGCCGCCATCTCTCGGTAGGCCGCGACCTCGCTCCGGGCCACGAAGCCGGGAGCGTCCGCGGAGGGGGACGACATGCCCGCCGCCTCCGCGCCCTCCTCGACCCGGAAGACGAGGTGAGGTTGCTTCTTGCCGTGTTCCCCGACGAGGAACGAGTAGATGCGGCCCGACTCGCAGACGAGCGCGACGTTGGTCGTCGCGCCCTCGGCCAGCGGCTTCAGGTACGCGACGTTCGCCGCGCCGGTCAGGTGCCAGTACTCGGAGTCGCCGACCACGAAGTCGAGGATTCGCTCGCCGGGCGGAAGCACGATCAGGGTGGTGTGGCGCACACGGGCGCGGAGCCGGTGGATGCGGTCTCCGGCCTCGTCCGGCACCGTCAGCAGAGGTTGGTCTCCGGTCGCTTGCTGCGCGGCCGCCTCGCAGGGGAGCGCCGTCAGAAGCACGGTCAGCAGGACGGCGACGACGGCCAGCAGGATCGCGGCGGTGGGAGTTGCTTTCATGGTGTTCACGTCCTCTCGGTTGGTGGGTTGGGATGGGTTCGGCCCGCGAGCACTTCGAGCCCCCGGACCAGGCCGTGCTTCGCCACGGCTTCGGCTCGCCTCTCGGCGTCGAGCGGCGACGACGTGTAGAGCCAGTAGCTCTCCGGATCGACTTCGAGGCGGAGCACCGCCGCCTCGTCCGGTCGGCGGAGGTAGAGTTCGCGCTTGGGCGTGAGTTCCCGGATCCGGGCGACCTCCGACTCGTTCAGCCGGAACAGCGCCCCGGCCTCCGCCGGCAACTCGGGGTTGGCGAGGAAGAGCTTGGTGGGGATGGATTCGAGGAGCGCCGACGCTCCGGGCGTCCCCGTCACGTCCACGGCGGACTGGGTGGCGAGCACCAGCGCGGCGTTCTTCTTCCGCCACGTCTTGGCCGCCTCGGCCAGGTAGTTCAGCACGGCGGGGTCCTGCATGTACCGCCACGCCTCGTCCACGACCATCAGCTTGAGCCGTGCGGTCTCGGCCGGGTCCTCGATCTCGAGGCGCATCCGCTCCAGCAGGTACGCGAGCGCCGCTTCGCAGAGGTCGGCGTGCTCCGCCGCGCCCGCCAGATCGATCACCTGCCAGTCCCGGAACTCGATGTCCGCCCCGCCCGACGGAGCGTTGTCGAAGAACGGCCCCCAGGCGCCGCCCTCTATCCAGCGGCTCAGCGCGGGCCACATCGCGACGGGGAGCGAACCGGCCAGCACGCTCAGCGTCCGGCGCTCCCGTCCGAGAGCGTACAGGTCCTCGATCCGCGCGCGGATCTCGCTCGTGTCCGCGCCGCCCGCCTCGAACCCGCCCAGCTTCAGCAGCCGGAGCACCCAGCCGGTCAGGAACTGGAACGTTCGGTTCGTGGGAGGCAGCGCGAACGGCTGGAGCCTGAGCGTCGGCTCCGTCTCGTCGGGCGCGAGCTCCAGGTAACGGCCCCCGAGGAAGCGCGTCAGCCAGCGGTACGAGCCGCCCAGGTCCAGGATCAGGACGCGCGGGCGGTACTTGAGCGCCTCGACCAGGAGGAAGTTCAGCGCGAAGCTCTTGCCCGCGCCCGTCGCGCCCAGGATCAGCGTGTGGCCCACGTCGCCCGCGAACAGGTCGTAGCGGTACGCCGTTCTCCACGGCGTCTCGAACACGGCCAGAGGCTCGCGGCCGAGATGGCGGCTCGTCTTCTCGCCCCTCGGCGGCCCGAACACGGGCGCGAGACACGCCGCGACGCCGGCCGAGACGAACACCCGCCGCACCTGCCGGCTGCGCGGCTGGGCCGGGAGCCGAGCGAACCACGCGGGCAACTGGCCGTATCCCTCCCGGATCGCCTTCGCGTCGTGCGCCGCGAAGAGGCGGCGCACGTCGCCGTCCAGCCGCCCGATCCCTTCCAGATCGCCGTGAAGCGCGACGGTCAGCGACGCCTCGCCGTAGGCCACGCCATCGGCCTCGAGTTCGACCAGCGCGCCGCCCAGGCGGTCCGACTCGGCGGCCGCGGCCGAATCGACCATCGCCGCCGCCGTGCCCTGCGCGTCCTGCGCGTGCGCCATCATCGAGTAGCGGCGCGAGAAGTAGTGGCGCTGCGCGCTCCGGATCCGCCGCCGCGCCGCCTCGACCGTGAAGGGCCGCCATTCGAGCGACACCGTCAGCGTCGCGTCCAGGCAGTAGAGGTCGCGGAGCAGGTTCGCGTGTGCCTGGCCCGGTGGCGAAAGCAGCGAATAGAGGACGACCGGCTCGCCGTCCAGCCGGAGGTGCGAACGCTCCGCCTCAAGTTCCGAAAGCGCGAGCCGCCAGTTCATGCCGCTGCCCGTCGCACCGTCCCAGAAGGTGCCGGGACGGTTCACGAGTTCGGAGAGCAACCGGGATGCCTCCACCGCGCCCAGCGCCTCGATGGGCGTGTGTTCGGCCACGAGCGCGCGGCCTGCCTCGATCATCGCCCGGAACCGGTCCGCCGCTCCCTCGATTTCGGAGGCGAGGTACACCGACCCACTCTTCTTGCGGCGCTTCCGCAGGCTCGCGAAGCGCGCGAGCGGTCCCCGCCCGGAACCATCGGCCACCGGACGCAAACCCGGATCATGCGTCCAGACGACGTAGGAATCGAGACGCTGAACGCGCCCGGCCAGGAATTCGTGCCGCTTCCGCGCCGAGACCGCCGCAACGCCGGCATCGGCGTCATCGGCGTGGCGAGGCGACACGCCTGGACGGCGGAGCAGATGGAACTGCAGACGTGTGCCTGACCCGAGCCCCGACAGCAGCCTTTGCCAGAGTCCCAGCACCCGGTCGATCTGTTCGGGTGTCCTGCCGTCGGTCACGGCGGGCTCGATCCGGCCCGCCGCGACCAACTCGCCCGAACGGGTCAGGCAGGTGCGGTCGTCTCCGAGCCAGCCCCAATAGGGCAGCTCCTCGGCCAGCGAACCCGCCGCCTGGTACGCCCGGCGCTCCCCGGCGACCCTCACCGGGAGTCCACCCGGATGCGGAGGTGCCAAGGCTGGTCCGCCCACTTGCCCGGATCGAACCGCGCCGGATACCGTGCGGCGGCCCGGAGCACCGCGAGCATCGCCGGATCTCTGCGGCCAGCCAGCCAGCCCGCGCCGTAGCTGCCCGCGAACACCACGCCGCCGCTCACGAGCGAGGCCGTCGCGTTCCACACCGCGACGGCGAGCGTCGCGCCCAGCAGGAACAGACGCCGCTCCACGCCCAGGACCGTCAACGGACGGTTCAGGGCGCCATATCCCGGCCAGCGCTCGAGGCCCCGCATCAGAACAGCCACGCGAGGAAGTTCACCGCGCCCACGGCCATCCCGATCCCGAAGATGATCCCGGCCAGCGTGCGCTTGCTCCCGCCCTCGCCGAACGCGAACATCAGCCCGCCCACAACGATCGCGATCAGCGACAGTCCCCGCGCGATCGGCCCCGTGAACTGCGTCTGTAGCTCGGTCACCGCGTCCACCCATGGGCTCGTGCCCTGCGCCCACAGCCTGCGGGGAACCAGCAGCCACATCGCGGCCCACGTAGGCGCGCGGGGTGCTCTCATCAGCTTCTTCATTCCGTTCTCCTCCCTCTTGGGGTCAGCGGGCGCCACTTTCCGCGGCGCCCCGGCTTGCCGCGATCCGCCCGCGGCTCCACTCGGTGATCTCCGCCTCGATCCAGCCCTTCGCGCGCGAACCCAGCGAGACCGGCTGCGGGAAGTGCCCCGCAGTCACCCAGTCGCGAATCGTGCTCGCCGCCAAGCCCGTTCGGGCCACCACCTCCGGCATCCGCAGAAAGCGGATCGGAGGGCCCGTCCTCTGTTCCATCGACTCCTCGCTCATCGCTCGATCCCTCCTTGTCCTGCTCGCTTCCGGCGCGGGTCCTCGGATTCGGCGGCGGTATGGTGGTGCCCGCGCCGTGCCCGGCTCCTTGTCGTACTCGCTGATGAACGCCAGAGCCTGGTCCGCCAGCCGCAGCGTCACCGAGCGTCCGCTTTCGATCTGGCGTAGCAGATTCGGGTCGCCCACGGCTTTCATTCCGAACGTCGTCGGCGGCATGCCCGTGCGGTCGAGAAACGCGCCGATCCGCGCGTTGAAGTACCGCTCCAACGTTTCCATGGCCGTACCGATCCAGCGTATTCATGGCCAAAACGGTGAGGATGCAAATGCAAGGGCCGCAACTATTAAGAAATATCCTAAGTGACGATAAGGCACGGAGATGCACGATAAGGTACGGGACTCTTTGGACGGCTCCGCCAATGGCGCGGCGAAACACCCCCGTTGGACCTCCCGGGGCTGCGATGCGAGGCTCGGCCACACGGTCGGCGGAGGTGGGGCGGAACACGGCCGGAGTGGCCGGAACGGAGGACCGGAGAAGCGGGTCCTCCGGCAAAGTCCGTCGTACATCGCGGGCTGGGACACGGCGGGCAGTCGTCTCTTCGCCGTTCGCCCGGAGAGTCGCTACCGCGCGGCCTCCCCTATATTGATGGGACCGACCGCCTCGCCATGGAGGACATCGACGCGATGAACAGCCTGCCCGAGCGGGTTATGGATTACCCCGAGTCCACTCCGGACGCGGAGTCGATCAGGGTGTTCGTCGCGCTTGGGGCAGCGATGACCGGAGCAGGGAACCCGGAGCCTGGACAGTGACACAACCACAGACCGTGACACCCGGCGACGTACTCGGACCGCTCAACGCGTTCGAGTCGAAGGCCGCCCCGCGCCAGCTATTCCTGCGGGGCGATGCGTCGCTGCTGGAGCATGGCCCTCGCATCGCGGTGGTGGGATCCCGGCGGGCGTCGTCCGAGGGCCTGGAACTGGCCAAGCGGATCACCGAGATGCTGGTTTCGCGGCTATTCTGCGGAGATTTCGTAAGTTGCATATATTGCAACCATTTGTACTGTTTGATGTAATTGCCATCCCCTTTTACATCCCTTTCGTGAACGGGATTCCGTTCGACGTTGGCGGACGTTGCCGGACGGTAACTGTTCGGTCAAGCCGTGGCGGTGTGCTGTCGGTCTGCGTCAACATCAACGGTCTTCACGGGGAAGCCGCATCACCGTTCAAGACCTCTAAGCGGATCCCCTGTAGGCAGCGTTGCCACCAAGGGCTTGGCCAGTTCGGAGGCTGAATATCCAAGCCTCGGTCGATGTAATAGACGTAGACGGCTCTTACCCGCCCTGCCGCGCCGATCCGGCGGCATGCCGCCATGACGCCTTGCGCGTCGCCTAGTCCCGTGTAGTGGCTCCAGAGGGGCGTGTTCTGGAGCATATCGGAAACGAGTACGATGGAATCAAGGCTGTCGCGGGACGCGACCAGAGCCGCCACGGCCTCAACGATTGGGGATCGGTCCGCCTCGGGCCGGTCCACGAGTTCGTCGAATGTCTCCTCAAGCCTGTTCATCCACCGGTCGAAGTCAATCTGGACCCATCGCGGCGTGTCGTAAATCCAGTTGGCCATGGCGCCCTGAAGCGGAACGCACCTCGGGTCATCCTGCTCCACACCACGCGTCCCCTGCTGCGGTAATCCGTGCATGGAAACCAATTGGAGGTGCGGTACCACCGCCGTGTCCCGGACCAGCGAATCGACTCGGGCGATTGCCAGCGCACCGTCCTCCCGAGGGATTTCGTTCGACGTATCCACTAGGATCGCGGTATGACCCGGCACCTTCCAAAGCCCGTGAAGCCAATACCCGGGCGTCGGACAGTAGTCTGGCGGCTCAACCTCGGCGCGGTCCAAGATTGTCACGGTGACGCCTGTGACGAAGACGAGCCCAATTGCCCACAGGAGCTTTCTCATCGTACTTCGGTCCCGAGCACGGGAGAGTGGTAATCCTCCCACAGCTTTACCAGTTGGCCGCGTGCCTCGGCAAGCGCGGCGTCCAGCTCCGACGCGCCCGATTCGCCCCACCAGTCCGCTACCGCATTTGTTTCATTGAGTACCTCGGGGTCCGACGGTGTGACTTGCAGCGGTTCAGGGGACCGCCCGTCGCGGTGTGCGGCGAGGGTTCCCAAGTCGATCATCTCCGCATGGTGGTTCTTGAATGCGACAACGAACGCATACTCGAGGCAGCCGATGCAGGCCTGCCGATCCCCGTCCTCCTGCAATCTCCTGACGACTCCGTTCACCCGTCGGCGGTCCTGGTCGAGTACGCCGTACCACTCGACGACTTCCTTGTGCGCGTCTGTAAGTCGACGGTCGTAGTCGTCGAGCAGGGTGACGTAGGCCTTCGCGAAGGCGACGCGCCGGGAGTTGAACGTGAACCCTTTCGCGAAACCAACCGCGCATAGGCAAATGCCGAGCAATGCAAACAGAAGCGGCTGGAGCTCCCAAGCGAGAGGGTTGGCCTCGACTGTGGCAAGCACCTCCCGAAGCGGTGGCGCTGCTGGCCCCCCAGCGACCTCTTGTTCGGTGGCCTCGGTAATCCGCGTAAAGGCCTCCCTGTGCCGTCCGAGCAGATGATTGAACCACAGGGCCAAGAGTGCGGCGGCCCCGGTGAAGCTCCAGAAACGAGCCGTCAAGCCGACGTACCGCTTGATCAATGCCGCCAGGAAACCCCACCCTGCACCTACGAACCCCACGTTGATTACGGACACGAGGACCGCAACCAGAAAAGCGGTCAACGCACCACCTGGAACAGCCTCCATCAGCAACGCGATGTTCACCATCGCCTCGCCGACGATGCATACCGCGAGCCAGCCGATCAGGTCAAGCATCCTGTTCCGCTCATCGCCAGCTTCAGAATCGCCGGCTGCCGAGAGGGGACCATTCGGACCGGACTCGCCGAGTGGTCTTTCAGTCGGCCGGATCCCCTGTTTCCGTCGGTAGCCCAGCCTCTTGCACTCTCCCTCGAATCGCTGGAGCAGTCCTCCGGTCAGCAGGTGCCGCCTGGGCCGGTTTCCCAGCCTTTGCCGGAGGCTCACGAAGGTCTGGTCCACGTACTCCTGCATCTCCAGCCGCAACCCCGCGAGCATTCCATCGTGTGCGGACTTCCAATCGCCGTCTGCATTCGCGCCCGCCACTCGCCCACGCTCTTCAAGCGCAGCACGATCGAGCGGCGATCCCCGACGCAACCGCCGAAGCCGGTCGATTTCCTCGCTCGCCTGCCGCTTCGTCTTCACCTTGCCGGATCGCCTCCGAGCACCGCGATGTACCGAACCTGCTTCTCGGTCGGCGGTACGTGGTTCCAATCGCCATCCGAGGTGTCAGTGGCTACAGGCTCGTTTTCCTCCGTCGGATCGCGGGAGTCTTCGTCCGCCTCCGGCGGCACGCTTTCGTCGGGCTCGTTGGCCGATGGCGAGCGGTGCCTGCGCCGGAACAAGTCGCCCAAACGTCTTCTTGTGGAGGCGCCGACTACGCGTGGGTTCGGGGTCGTTCGGGTTCTCCGAGGCTTGAAGGGCTTGGAAGCCCTTCAGTAGCGGGTGCGACCGTTTCAGTTCAGTCGGGATGGCTGGGAATACCTCTAAGCTCTTGGGTGCGGATACGATGGCGAGTTGGCGGCTACGGAGCAAGAAACGTGAACGACATGGGGACGACGTTGGTAGTAGCGTGACAGGACGGAGAGTCGGCCCTGGCTGATCGGCCTCGGTGTCGCGCTGTCGTCATGCTTCTCGATGTATGAGGACTCCGGCAACCCGAGATTACCGGCACCGGAGGCTGTCTCACGCCCTCTAGGTTGGTAAGCCAGCCGACGCACCAAGACTCGTCCTCGGTGAGGACGACCCGGGCTGGGGTCTTCTCTCTGGGCTTCCCTGGGGTCCTTGAGCGGGTTCCTGCCGAGCAGCAGGCAGCCCCGCTCGTCCTTCGACACCTCGAATCTGCTGCAGCCCCCGCCCTTCCCGACCTGAGACGGGGCAAACTCGCCCAGCACGAGGCGCGGGGGGCGGGGCGGGGCCTTTGTCTTGGTTCCGCCCCGCCCTATTGTTGTCTTGACCTGCTCCGGCGTTGTCCCCGGAGCCGCAGAAGAGCGAAACGGGAGGCCCGATATGACGGTCGCGCGAGGGGCTGCCCTGCTGTTGGCCGTGCTGCTGGAGCCTGTGACCGGGGTGATGACTGCTTCGGTTCCGGCGGCGGATGGTTCGGCGGCGAGTCGATGACGCCGCCCTTGCTTCCGATCGACGGCACCGGGAGGGGCACGAGGCGCCATTCCGCGGCGGTGCCGTATGGTGGCGTTTAGAACTGGAGGAGCAGTACGAACAGGGGGACGGTGTTCTGGAGGGGAGCTACGTCACCGACTACTTCTTCCATTGGGCGGGCCTGCGAGACGTGGACACGGCACAGGGTACGGTCACGGGGTTCCATTGTCGCGACCAGGAGGAGGTCGAAATCGAATTCGAGATCACCTATCCGGGGAATTACGGACACGAGCCGCCGGCCGAGCTCTGCCGCTTTGTCGGCAGGGAGCGCGGGTACGATCGGTTGAACGGGCTGCTGAGTTGCCAGGAGAAGCCGCCCGGCGAGGTATCCCCGTACACGGTGCGTGAGTCGGCGATGTACCTCGACCGGGTGGACGGGCCGTTCGGAGGCGAAGCCGACGCATAACCGAAAGCTCTCGCCCGGCACGGGGCGGGCAAAAGGACCTTGGTTTTGGCCGCGCCCCGCTTCCTGGTGTTCCTCGTTCCACATTTTCCAGGGCGACTCATGGGGAGTCATGCGGATCGGAACCACGCATCGCGGCGCGGAGAGGGGTCGAAAAACTGAACGCCGTCCAGAAATCCGTGCGCCAAGCGCGTGAGGGGGCCGCAAACAGCGGCGGCGTCAGCCTTTATGCCGACCTGAGCTTATGTCTCCGGTCTAAAAAGGTGTCTTGAGTCTCTTTCGGCCTTCGACGAACTCAAACTACTCCGGCCTTCGTTCGACGATTCACGTTTCACCGACCGGCGGCTTGTCGCCGGTCTCCACGCGCGTTCGAGGCGCCTTCACGCCCCGGTTCCGGCGGGCCTCGCCGTACCTGTAGCTCGCGGCCGTGCCATTCCGACTTGTACTTGAGCTGGCGCAGCACCTCGCCCCGGATCCCCTCTGCGACGATCACGCCGGCGGAGCGCACCATGGTCGTGGTGAGCTTGTGGTGGCGGTCGCGCTCGCGGTTCCTGATTCTCCTCGCGACGGTGCGGAACCGTTCCAGGAGGCGCGCCTTCCGCTTCGAGCCGTCCTTGCAACGATCCATGCGGCGCTGCAGCCGCCTGAGCCGGCGCCGTTCATCGGCCATGCGCTCGTCCGGCCCGACGAGGCTTGTGTCGAGAGGTGCGCCGTCCAGTGCGGCAACGATGATGCCGCCGTCCTGGCGCACATCGCCCGCCGCCGCCGCGGGGGCGGTGGACTCCACCGGGCCGCACTCGAAGACGCACGACAGCATCCACCGCTCCCCCGCGTCGCGCCAGGCGCGCACCGAGACCAGGCCCCGGGTGGCACGGCGCTTTGGCCCCGGAAGCCGGCTGGCGGGCATGCCGCCACCGCGCCAGCGCACCCAGCCGAGCTTCGGAAGGCGAACGCGGGTGGTATCGAAGCGGACGCCGGCGTTGCTCAGGTAGATCCCCGGTGCCCGTCCCTCCGGCTTGAACCTTGGCAGCCCCTGGCCCGGTCTGATCTTTCGATGCCAGTTGCGGAACGCATTGTGCACGTCGGCAGCCGCTTGGTAGACCGCGCTCGCGGGAAAGTGCGTCCGGTCCTCGAGGCGGTAGTACCAGTCCTGCGCGAAGGCGCGGAAAGCCTTGGAGGTCATGTGCCGTCCGGTCTCGGAGTACCTCTGGTACGTGGCGCCGAGCAGGGCGTTCGACAGTTCGCGAAGCCCTTCCCGGCACTCGGCGAGAGCCTGCGCCTGGAGCCGATTTGGATACAGACGGCACTGCCAGCCGACGTAACGCAGCTTGCTGTCCAATGGCGCGGCACCTTTGGCGTGGGGGGCAGCGCAGCACCCAATCGGAGTGGACCGGAGAGTGACGCTGCCCTGAGCGGTCTGTCGCGGAGAATCGGGTACGGGGTACGATAAACGCCTGGGCAGTGCCCGTCCACCCAATGCCCGGTCGGCATGGCTATTGCATCCGCTGGAGCACCCCCGAAATCCTCGTACCTGTGGGCCCGTCCGTCCGGGGCCCTTTACCCTCCCCACGGTTTGTCATCCTTTCTCGGGGAGCACCCGGCGGGCGGGCCGAAATGGTGTGCAAGAATCTGGACATCGCACGAAAACCTGACCGCCATGAGAAGTCCTGGGCCTTCACGGACGCGCTGTTTCCCGCCTGTCAGGGCCGTGAAGGGAGTTGGCACGGCTTTTGCTGTACAAGGGCCGATTACCGGATCACCGCTTTCCCGCGTGGAGGGCGTCTTGGACATACATGAGCTTTTCCCCGGCTGGCGCCAGATGGGCGCTGGCCATCACATCCGCAAGGAGAAATGCAACATTATGAGTAGATTCACCAAGCTACTCGGGGCTGTTGCCCTGCTTGGGATCCCGCTCGCTGCCTGTGAGGAGGCGACTCCTCCACCGCCGGTCGGTTCGATCGTCGGTACGGTATCGATCGAGGGGACCGGCGTTGACGGTGTATCCGTCAACCTGAGCAACGGCAACTCCACCACCACTGCAGGTGGCGGCAGCTACCGCTTCGACAATGTCGAGGGCGGAGCCTACACCGTCACCATCAGCGGCTTTCCGTCGGACGCCACGTTCGACGCGACCTCGGCCGCTGCAACCATCTCGACGGCTGGCCAGAGCGTCACGCTCAACTTCACGGGCGCGTACATCCGTACCGCCAGCGTGATGGGGTCGGTCACGGTCGAGAACATGGGCCTGCCCGGCGTCACGGTTACGCTCACCGGCGTATCCGGCGCGACGGCCACCACCGACGACAGCGGCCAGTACGCCTTCACCGGTCTCCGGATGGGCAGCTACTCGGTCGAGATCTCGGGCTTCGACTCCGACGAGGTCGGGTTCTCGAACACCGCCGCATCGGTTGCGGTTGGCGTGGGCGAGTCCAAGATCATCAGCTTCGACGGCACCTACCTCCGCACGGCCGGCATCATGGGCCGGGTGAGCGTAGAGGGCGAGGGCCTCGAGGGCGTCAACGTCAGCCTCAGCGGCGGCCCGGACGGCGTCAACGAGACCACGACGACCGACGCTGCCGGCCAGTACAGCTTCGCGAGGCTGCGCGCGGGCGGCTACGCGGTCGGCATTTCGGGCTACGACACCGACGACTACGAGTTCGAGGTCACGTCGCAGAACGTGACGGTCGCGCTGGGCGAGACGGCGAACGTTCCCTTCGAGGGCGTCCTGCTTCGCACCGCCGGCATCAGCGGCCGGGTGAGCGTCGAGGGCATGGGTCTCGACAGCATCATGGTCACGCTGTCGATGGCCGACGCCGAAGACATGACGACCATGACCGACATGGGCGGCCTGTACGCCTTCGCGGGTCTGGCGGCCGGCGACTACACGGTCGGCATCGCGGTCGAGAGCGAAGCGTACGTGTTCGAGACGATGAGCATGGACGTGACGGTCGGCGACGACGAGACGGCCATCGTGAACTTCGAGGGCATGCACGCCAGGACGGCCAGCGTCACCGTACAGCTGTTCGTCGACGAGGGGCCCAACGGCAGGAACGACATGATGGACGATGGCGAGATGGCCTTCCCGACGCCTGAAATGCTGGCGATGGTGGCCGAGCTGGGGCTGCCCCTGGCGCTGCCGATTTCCCTGGCGGGCCCGGGAGTCCATGACATGCAGCAGGGTATGGCAATGCCGGACGGCAGTGTTGTGTTCTCAGGCCTCATGGCCGGCGAGTATCAGGTGATCGTCACCGACATCTCCGACGAGACGCTGGCCGCGCTGCCGCCCGCATTGGGTCACGCCCTGCGGGACTACGCCTACGGCGGACCGGCCACGGGCTACCCGCTCGAGGTCGCGGTCGGCCAGCAGGCGAAGCAGTACGCGCCGGTCGACATCACGCACACGACGGTTCACTTCAGCGTCGCGCTGAAGCACGGCGACGATCCGGGCGCCGCCCTCCCGGGCGCCACGGTCACGCTCTTCTCGGACGCGATGGGCGATACCAAGATCGCCGACGGCATGACCATGGTCGACGAAGACACCGGCCACGCCGTGGCGTCGATCCGGATCGCGCGTGACGGCACGACCGGCAACACGGTGCACGCAAGCGTCGATGCGGAGGGCTACCATGTGGCCGACGGCATGACGGCCGTGATGTGGGATTCGCAGAAGACCTACACCCAGGGCGCGAATGACAACGACATCCTCAACCTGAACGTCGATGTGACGGTCAGCGGCGCCACGGTCAAGACCGAGTACGGCGGCGGCGATCCGCTCGCCGGTTGGGCGATCACCGTTATGTCTGGTGAAGATGCGGTCGAAGACGCACCGGAAGAGCTGGACGAAGACGGCATGGCGGCGTACGAGGCAACGCTGGAAGCCGACGACCTGCCGATGACCTACACATTTGCGGTCGACACCATCCAGACGGCCAAGGACGATGATGGCAACCGACTGGACGGCGGCGAGAAGTACGGAGCGGATCCGCTGACGTACGAGCACGACGGGCTCTCGCTGGCCGGCACCATGGACGCCGGTGCGATCGAGGTGGCGTACACCACCCAGACCCTCAAGGTGTACGTGCACCGCGAGATGGACCAGGTCGAAGGCTACACCGGCAACGTCCTGGGCGGCGACGAGCGCATGTCCGGGATGATCGATGTCGATGTCCGGTTCATCAATGACGCCGGACGCTCCCGTCCATTCCCGACATCGGCCAAGATCAAGAAGACCGACAGCAAGGGCGTCGTGACCTTCACCAACGTGCCGGCGGACCACCGAGTCGTCGCCGTCGCGACGGAGGCCGAGCAGGACGAGGAAGACGAGGACTACCAGCCGGTCATGCTCCTCGATCCTGATGAGCTTGCCGCCTACAACAACGACGACTACGTGATGGGCGGCGCGTTCGGGCCGGAGGGCGGCTTCAGCCATACGGTTGAGCTCTGCCCGCTGATGGGCCCGAATCCGGATACCCAGGACCATGACGAGTGCGGATCGTTCGCCTTCGTCAACACTTACGAGGTAAGCGGACTGGTGTGGAAGGTTGAAGTCACGAAGGACCGTCACGACGACTTCAACGAGCTGAAGGACCCCAAGTTCGTGGACGGGATTAACGTCAGCCTGATGCCGGTCGAAGGGAAGAACCTGGCGGGTAAGGACCAGTCAGCCACCACCACGAAGAAGGCGGTCAAGGGGCCGGGTGAGACTTCCAAAGGAAACGAAGTGCTCGACGAGACCCACCAGTTCGACTTCGGTGCGATCGCCGCGGGCGTCTACAAGCTCAGTGCTACGCCCGGATGGCGGGTGATGACACCGGCGGACGATGATGAACTTGGGGCGGACAGCCCGAAGGGTGCCACCGGCATGGTCGGCACCGCTTTCGCACCCCTCGCGGGAGACATCACACTCGACGTGACGCCTGAGACGGGTGTTCTCTACGGACTGGTGACCAGTGACGGTCTACCCCTGGACAGCGTGACCGTCGATGTGAACGGTCAGACGGACATGACCGACGAATTCGGTCGCTACATCGTGGAGGGCTTCGACAAGAGGGCCAAGGGCAAGCCGATCATCGTGACGGCGACCGGTAAGGGAATCACCGACTTTACGGACTCTACCAGCGTCGCATTCGCGGCGAACGCACCAGAGCGGTTCGACTTTTCCGTTACGGGCGCTGCCGACGTTGCCAAGATCAGCGGTAGGGTGACGAAATCCGGCACCGGCGACGGGGTTGACGGCGTGCAGATCACCCCGTCCACGGATCTGCTCAACCCGAACGCCAAGTCGTCCGGCTCCAAGAAGAACAACATCTACCTGACGAAAGACGGTGGCTACTACGAAATCGAGGTGGAGGCTGTTGCCGCTGGCGAACGCGTCACCGTGACCGCGACGAAGAAGGACATGTCGTTCACACCGGCCTCACACGAGTTCACGGCCTTGGCCGACTCGGAGATCTCCGGAATCGACTTCACCGCCTTCGACCACGGAAGGATCACGGGCAGGGTACTCAAGGATGGCCGCCCGGTGGCAGGCGTGAAGGTCACGGCGACGCTGGTGGGTGCGGACGATCCCGCGGCCATGTACACCACCCGCGGCTCGGGATCCTTCAGCCTCAGTGTGCCGTTCGGCAGCTACGACATCGCGGCTACCGAGGCGGATCACAGCTTCGAATACCCGAATGGCAGCCAGAGGATAACCGTCGCTCCCGGTACGACCCACTCTTTCGGCAATATCATGGCGACGGAATCGGACAACCGCGTTCCGAAGTTCACCAGTGATGCCGAATTCGAGGTCGACGAGGGCGAGACGGAGATCGGCACGGTCGCGGCGATGGATCCCGATGACGAAGACGACATCGAAGGCTTCGAGATTCTCACAGGCGACGACAACGGGCCGGACCATGGCGATATCTCCATCGACGCCGAAACGGGCGAACTGACGTTCAATTCGGCTCCCGATCAGGATAAGCCTGCCGACGACGACAAGGACAACGTCTACGAAATCACCGTCAAGGTAACCAGCGGCAGGGGCGCCCGGGAGAAGACGGCCGAGCAGGACATCGAGGTCACCGTGGGCGGCGTGGATGAATGGGAAGTGACCATCGTTCTGACGCCGGACTCGATCTCCGAGGGCGGTGGAAAGAGCACGGTAACCGCTACCGTATCTCCCGCATCGCCGACGGCCTTCGCCGTCCAGGTGGATGTCGGTGGCACCGCCGACGACCGCACAGTCAGCGACAACACGACGCTGTTCTTCGCTGCGGACGCGGAGGAGAGCACCGGCACCGTGGAGGTCACGGCGGTCAACAACAACGACCACAACGACGACGTTACGGTCACCGTCAGTGGAACCGTTGTAGGTGCTCAGGACGGCGACAACATCAGTGTCGAGTCCGCCAAGCTCACGATCGTGGACGACGATGTCGCTCCGCCGCAGGTTACGCTGTCTCTGCGCCCGTCGAGGGTCGACGAGGGCGAGACGACGGGCGAGTTGCGCGTGAGGCTGGACAAGGCGCACGACGCGGATGTCACAGTCACGTTCGGCACCGCACGCCGGATAGGAGCAGCCGGTGATGGTGATGGGCGGACGGATCCGACCGGCTTCGCATTGAGCGTTGCGGATGTAACGATCTATGCAGGCAATACGAAGCCTACGGAAACCGATGCTGACGGCGCTGACGTGACGGTTACGGTCACGGCACCCAACAATGATCTTGCGGACGGTGACTGGATGTACAAGATCGGCGGAGTGTCGAGCCTCGAAACTGACGCAAACCCCGTGGCCAGTGCCGACTCCGTGACGCTCACGGTCCGCGATAACGACCAGGCGCCGAGCGCGCCGAGGAGTCTCACGATCGTTACTGTGGGCAGCGGAACATTCACTCCGGAGTGGATCAGACCGTCGAGTTGGGGCTCGACCCACGACGGTACTGACGAGACGGAGTTGACCACCGGCACTTACGAGTACCGTGTCTACGAGACCGATGGCGATGTAGCGCTGCTGGCCACTGAAGGATGGGCAACCGCGACCAGTGGCAGCGAAATCACCACGTTCACGAGTGTAACGGTCACCCCCGGGACACCGCCGACGAGAACCCCGAGCACACCCACTCTGGTGAACGGCACCGAGTACACCGTGGAGATTCGGGCAACCGGTACCGCGGGCCCCGGCGCTGTCGCGTCCAAAACGGTAACACCCACCTCCTAACTTCAACCCGGGCTAGCGCCCGGCAGCAGCAAGAGCGCCCCCGCCCGGTTCGCCGGGCGGGGGCCAGTTGTTCCCAATCGAGCACAGCGCGCCGCCCCGGGGCATTTCGAAGAGGCCACTACGCCAATGAAGAGTGGCTTCCGCCGCGAAGCCCCTATGAATAGCTCGCAGGGGCGCAGGACACCTGACGGAGAGGCGACAAGATGATTCCGAACAAGCGCAGGATGCCGGTGTGGTTCTTCTTGACCGCGGCGTTGACCTGCACGTCTCTGGCTCCTTCGATGGGCGCGCGTGCGCAGGCGCCGTCTTTCTCCAGTCAGGACGGAGCCGCTTGGCCGACCGCGGCCAACGCGCCGGTCCCCCCCAGGATCACGTCGATGCGCCATACATGGACCGGGGACGCTCAGGAGGAATTCCGTCTCGACATCCGCTTCTCGCAGGACGTGCGCGGCTTCACGACCCGGGACCTCGAGGTCTTCGGCGCGGACCCGGACTCCGACGGTGTGGAAGCCGTGGGCAGCTCCAAGAGGAGCTACCGCGTCACGATGGATACGCGGGAGGACTACGAGGGCCCGATCATCATCACCATCGCCGCGGATGTTGCAGAGAACGACGACGGCGAGGGCAACGTAGCGGCGTCGTACGACTTCCGCGCGGACACCCGGGCCCCGGTAGCCGTCGATGCCGAGGTGGACGGCACGGAACTCACCATCACCTTCAGCGAAGACCTGGATGACGGCACCACCCCGCCGGCCGGCAACTTCGACGTGTACGTCACCAGGGACGGTGACCGCGACGACGAACGGGTTTCCCGGGTCGAGGTCGACCTTGCGGAGGTGATCCTGACGCTGGCCCGTGCGGTCCGGTTCGGCGACGCCGTCGAGCTGTTCTACGACGACGCGGGCACGAGGGCGCTCCGGGACGAGGCCGGCAATCTCGCGCCCGGCTTCGACCTGCCGGTGGAGAACAGCACCGACGAGGGCGAGGCACCGGATCCGCCGCGGGGCCTCACGGCAGAGGCCGGTGGCGCCACGGTGATCGAGCTGGACTGGCGCGCACCGCTGGACCGGGGCAGCAGCGCGATCATCGGGTACCACGTCGAGGTGTCCGCGGACGAGGGCGCCACATGGTCGACGCTCGAGCGGGACACCGAGAGCACCGCGACCAGCTACCGGCACACGGGTCTCGCGCCGAACACGACCCGGCACTACAGGGTCTCGGCGATCAACTCCTACGATACGGGCGATCCCTCGAACGTCGCGAGCGCCACGACGGAGGAGCGCGTGCCGAACGCTCCCAGGCGCTTGACGGCCAGGTCCAGGGGGACATCGGCCATCGAGCTTGACTGGACGGCGCCTTCGTCCACCGGCACGGCCCGGGTGACCGGCTACCGGATCGAAGCGTCCCGGACGGGGAGCGGCAGCTGGGTGGCGGTTGAGACCGACACGGAGTCCACAACCACCGCATACACCCACACAGGGCTTGGCCCCGGCACGACCCGCCACTACCGCGTCGCGGCGCTCAGCAGCGCTGGCAGGGGCGCGTGGTCGAGCGTGGCCAGCGCGACCACCGACGCGAACCCGCCGGGGGCGCCCACGGGTCTGCGCGCGGTTCCGAGCGGTCTGGGTGGAAGCACCCAGCTACTGCTCACCTGGACGCGCCCTTCATCCGATGGCGGCAGCGCGATCACGGGCTACCGGATCGAGATGTCGCCCAACGGAGCGACGGGATGGACCGTACTCGTGGCCACGACGGGCAGCACGGCCACGACGTACCTGCACAGCGGCCTTTCGCCCGGGACCACGCGGCATTATCGCATCGCCGCGATCAACGGCGAGGGCGCGGGTGCCTACTCGAACGTGGTCCGCGGCGCCACCAACGCCGGGCGGCCCGGGCAGCCTGGCGGTCTGCGTGCGCGGGCGGACGGACCGAGGAGCATCACCATCACCTGGCAGGTGCCGTCCAGCGACGGCGGCGCCCGGATCACCGGCTACCGGGTCCGGGCACGCAGCCCCAACGACAGCAGGTGGATCACGATCCGCTCCAACACGGGTTCGACGGCCACCACCTTCAGGCACACCAACCTCCAGCCGGTCACCGCATACCGCTACCAGGTGGCGGCGATCAACTCCGTGGGCGTCGGCGCGTGGTCGACCGAGGTGGGCACAAGCACGCATCCCGATGTCCCCTCCGCGCCGGTCAACCTGACGGCGCGGCCGGTCGGCACCTCTCAGATCGACCTGTCGTGGAAGGCACCGCGCAACAACAACGGCGCGCCGGTGCTCGGCTACCGGATCGAGGCGTCGAGCGATGGGGGCCGGACCTGGCGGATCATCCGCAGCAACACGCGCTCGACTGCGACGAGGTACTCGCACCGCGGCCTCCAACCCGCATCGACGCGGCACTATCGCGTCTCGGCGATCAACGCCGCGGGGCTCGGGGCGGCCTCGAACGTCGCGCGTGCGACCACCGAGGCGACGGTGCCCGCCGCGCCCGGCAACCTGACGGCAGCGGCGGACGGCACGTCGGAGATCGATCTCGCGTGGCAGGCACCGCCCACCGACGGCGGCGCGGACATCACGGGGTACAGGATCGAGGTCTCGGACGACCGGGGCGGCACCTGGCAAAACCTGGTGCCCAACACCCGGAGCGCGCGCACGACCTACTCGCACACCGGGCTCGCACCGGCCACCACGCGCCACTACCGCGTCTCGGCGATCAACCGGATCGGCATCGGCAGGGCATCGCGTGTCGCGAGCGCCACGACCGACGCCACCGTTCCAGACGCGCCCACGGACCTCACGGCCACCGCGGTCGCGCCCACGCAGATCGACCTGGCCTGGACGGCGCCCGCCTACGACGGCGGCGCTGCGATCAGCGGCTACAGGATCGAGGTCTCGGAGAACGGGGCGACCTGGATCGATCTGCGGCGTGACACGGGGTCGCCGGGCACGACGTTCTCGCACACCGGCCTGCTCCCGGGCAGCCGCCGCTTCTACCGCGTCTCGGCGATCAATGTCGCGGGCACCGGCGAGCCGTCGGGCGTCGCTTCGGCGGCTACGGACGATCCCGTCGAGCGCGCGGGACGGCTCAACACGATGGTCCTGCCGCATGTGGCCGGGGCGATGGTCTCGAGCACGGTCGCCGCGATCGCGGACCGCGTCGATGCGGTGGCCAACGGGATGGGCATGCGGCGCCGCATGGAGATGGGCGGGCTTTCCTCCATGGCCGCGAGCTTCTCGGCGCCGGGCATGGCGGGCTCCGGCCTGGGAGGCCACAACGACAGCTCGGGCCTGTCCACCCTCTTCGGCGGCACGTCGTTCCAGATGCCGCTCGGCGCGTCGGGCGCGCCGCAGGAAGCGGGAAGCCCCGCCCAGATGGCGACCTGGGGCGCGGGCGAGTACCAGCATCTGGGCGAACCCGGGGCGGCCAGCCTCGACTGGAGCGGCAAGATGGTCAGCGCCCACGTCGGTGCGGACATGGGCGTGACGCCCTACATCCTTGCGGGCGTCGCCGCTTCGCACTCGTCGGGCAACTTCGACTTCACCGACAAGACCGGCGCCAGCCCCGTCGAGGGCACCTACGCCACCACCATGACCAGCGTGAACCCGTACGTCGCCTGGTTCCAGGGCGAGCGAGGGAACGCCGCCTGGGGCACGGCCGGGTTCGGCTGGGGCGATCTCGAGGTCAAGGACGAGCGCGAGGATCTGCGCACCACCCCGGCCCGCATGATGACGGGCGCGGCGGGCGGCAGCTACCAGCTGCTGGAACGCGGCATCGGCGGCATGCGGGTGAAGGCCGAAGGGTGGGCCGGACGCGTCATGGTCGACGGCGGCGAGCGCATCGACTCGGTCACGCTCGACATGCAGCGCGCCAAGCTCGCGCTCGAGTGGACGCAGGGCTTCCGCACGTCGACCGACAGCGAGGTCGCGATCGTGCTCGAAGGCGGCGGGCGCTACGACAACGGCGACGGCATCAACGGCGCAAGCGGGGAGGTCGGCGGAGGGCTGCGCTACAGCAACGCCCAACTGGGCCTCGTCGCGGAGGGCCGCGGCAGGCTCGTCATCTCCGCCCGCGACGGCTACGAGGAATGGGGCTTCGGCGGCATGCTCCAGATCGACGCGGGAGTACGCGGCCAGGGACTCTCGATCCGCATGGCACCCACCTACGGTGACGCCGCGAGCGGCGTGAACCAGCTGTGGGAGCGCGGCGTGTCGGGTGCGGTCCGCGACCGCGACTGGAACGCCGGCGCAAACCTGGACGCCGAGGTGGCCTACGGCCTCGTCGGGTTCCACGGCACACCCTACACCGGGTTCCGGCTCGCCGAGAACGGCGCACGCGCCCTCAGCAGCGGCCTGCGCTACGACCTCGGCTCGGGGCTCGGGCTGCGCATCGAAGGAACGCGGCGCGAGGGCGCGCTCGGCGGGGCGGAGCACTCCGTGGGGATCAGAGGCAGGCTGCGGTTCCGATGATCGGCGACGGCAAGCGGAGCCGTTACGCGACCGAATATGACGAACTCCGGATCGAGTGCCGAATCTGCGCCAAGCGCTATTCGGTGAGGCGGAGTGGAGCACTGTGTCCCAATTGTGGTTTTGATCCGCTTCCCGACTTGATGCACCGGCTTGATCCGTTGGCTCTTACGGTTCGCCTGCGCAGGCCGGAGACCTGAGATGGCGTACAAGCGGCCGCTGCCACCGGACCTTGAACCTCAGTGGCACGACCTTCGGGAGCGATCCGAGCAACTCCGGCGCGAACTGACGCGATTCCTCGACGACTGCGATCGGTTCCTGCGCCAGTGCAGGCTTACGTGCCTAACCCACAAGGAGGCCGTGGCGGACTTCCTTGAACAGCGTCCCGGCCGCGTTTTCGGATCCCGGCAGATCCAGAAGGCGCTCGAGGCGGAAGGCATGTCCTTCTCCCACCGTTACACCGTCTCCGCGATGCTCACACGCCTGCAAGACGACAACCGAGTCGTGCAGGTCAGTCACGGACAATGGACCACCCGCAGCGGCGGAGGGTCCGATTCGAGCAGGGACTGAACTATGCATGGAATAGAGAAACGCCTCCTCGTCAAGCGGTACCTGGAAGAGGGCGTGAGCAAGTCGGCGACGGCCCGGGCGGCGGGGATCAGCAGGCGCACCGTCTACAACTGGATCCGGGATGGAGAGCTCGATCGCGACCCGGACGACCTGACCGTGCAGTACGGACCGAGACCTCCGCGGCCAACTCTTCTCGATCCCTACAAGGAGATGATCGACGGACGCCTGTCCGACTTCCCGCAGTTGAGCGCGGCGAGGCTGTTCAGAGAGGTCCGCGAGGCGGGATACCCCGGCGGCTACGGACAGGTCAAGCGCTACGTGCGCAAGGTTCGGTCGGAGATCCGCAAGGTCAACGCCCCCGACTGAGGCATTGACTGAAGCACATCAGGCGAGAGCGGTGGAGAGCATGGAGAGGCCATTTTCGGTTGTGCGGCGCAATAGAACCCCCTGGCGACCCGCCTTTGTTCGCGGGCCTTGTGTGGAACCACCGGCTGCGGCGGCGAGCCATGGTGCCCGATGTGCCGGCGGGCGATCCCACCGCATTGGACGCGGAGGGGTACGAGGAGTGGTGCTTAGGCGGCATGATCCAGCTCGACCCGGGGGACACGTGGCGAAGGGCTGCAGGTCCGCGACCGTGACTGAAACATCGGCACCAGCTTGGACGCCGAGGTCGCCTGCGGCCCGCCTGGTTGGGACACCGGACGGCGGGGTTCCGGCTTCCGGCGAGCGGTTTGCGGACCGTCAGCAGCGGCCCACGCTAACGGCTACGACCTCAGCCTGCGAGTCACGGAATCCAGGCGCGAGGGCGCGCTCCACCGCAACGGAGCACACGGTAGGCGTTCGAGGCAAGCTCCGGCTCTGGTAGACACACATTTGCAATTCCATCTGGGCAAGACGGGCAGAGAAACGCAATGAACACCAACGTCCATCCGACAGCCACAGTTCACCAGACCGCACGCATCGACGACTCTGCCAGAGTTGAGAGGGGCGCGATGATCGGGTTCGAAGTGTCGGTCGGGGCACACGCCAGGATCGGCGCCCGGTGCGTCCTGCACGCCGGGAGCAGCGTTGGCGACTTCGCTACGCTCGGTAGGGGCGTCATCGTGGGCGAGAAGTCGGAAGTGGGCCCCGGGGCCACCATCGGCCAGTTCTGCCGCCTCAGAGAGTTCGTGACGCTCGGCGTACGAGCAGAGCTGGGCCATCACGTCGCCGTCGACGAGGGTGTCCGCATCGACGACGAGGCGACCATCGGCTCAAGGTCCGGAATCCGCAAGGCGGCCCTGATTGAGCGTCAGGCGAGAGTGGGCGACCGGGTAATCATCGGCAACCGCGTACGGGTCGGCTCAGGTGCCGAATTGGAAAGGGGCGTGAAGGTGGGTGGAGGTGCCGTGATCGGCATGAACGCCCGCATTGGACAGAAGACGATGATCGGAGTCAACGCACGTGTCGGCAGCGGCGACTCCGTGGCGCCCCGCGAGCAGGTGTGCTGAGTGCTGAGGCCCGTGGGGTGTGCCGCCCGGGGATTCGAGACTGGCGGGCCGAGAGCGTGGGGTGCACCGAACAACTTGGTGGAGCAGGGCGACTTGGCCCAACTCCGGGCCATCCCCGCGAGGAAGTGACTGACTACGGATGTATGCCATCGCGAAGCGGCTGCTCATGCGGCGACTCTCGTCGCTGGTTGGTGCATGGCGCATCCACCCGGTCGTTGCGAGCGGGATTCGCTGGTCTCCGGTCAGGCCTCCATGGCGGATGAAGGGCCGAGTCGATGCCGCCGATCGTCAGTCGTTTGACAACATTGACGAGGTCGACGCCGAGCGCGTTGACGCGGAGGATGACGATGGCGACGGTCGGCGGCGAGCCGACGCTGGCTTTCTGGCGCGGGGGGGATCTCCGCGAAGCTCTGAAGGCCGCCGACGACGTGGGTCTGGCACTCACATGCACCCGATCCGTCACGGACAAGATCCTCGGCCTCGTGTTCCCCGACCTCGTGGATGGCGAAGGCGAGGCATGACAGCGCCCGTGGCTGACCGCACCGCCCTGAATGGCCGCTCGCTTGATGCGGGCGGAGCATAACGGGCGTCGGCCATGAGCGCGATCATGGTCCCAGCCGCTGATCGGGTCCGTCAACGGAAGCGACGGGCGGATTCCCGGTCAGGGTGCGTCGATGGAACAAGAGCAAGGGGGCAGAGCAGCGGGGCAACTCCACCTGAGGCCATCCGGCTCGGTCTCGAACGGCACGAAAATGCTTGCAAATCTCCGGCCTTTTCGGGCCGATGGATTGTGATCGTCCGCAAGGGCAAGAAGGAGGGATCGTGCAGGCGGGGTTGCCCTGCGAGGTGATCCTTCGGTGCGGGATCCTGAAGCAGCTGTGGCAGGTGGACTACCGGGATCTGGAATTTGCGCTGCTCGACTCCGCATCTGCGAAGTACTTTGCCCGGGTGGACCCGTTGCGGCCCCCGAAGAAGTCTGCGCTGCAGAAGTGCATCGGGGCCGTTCGGGCCGAGGTGTGGGAGCGGATCAACCGGGTGCTGATGGAGGAGGCCCGCGGCGGCAAGGTCGAGGGGGGCCGGACGGTGCGCATCGACAGCACGGTGACGGAGACGCACATCCGCGAGCCGACCGACAGCCAGCTGCTCTGCGACGGGGTGCGGGTGCTCACCCGGCTTCATGGTTCATGCGCGCGACGAGCTGGGAGCGGAGGCTTTCCCGTTCCACAACCATCGCCGGGCGGCGAAGCGATGGGCGCTGAGAGCGTCGCGGAGGCGCGGGAGGCGGCGCGTGGCGGCGTATCGCGAGTTGCTGGGGATCGCGCGACGGACGCTCGGGTACCTGCACGGTGCGCTGGCAGCGGTCGAAGAGGGCGAGGCCCCGGCGCTGCGGGACTGGCGGGCCAAGGCGTTGCAATACGGGGAGTTGCTGGGCCGGGTGGTCGACCAGACCGAGCGCAGGGTGCTGGGGGGAGAGAAGGTGCCCGCGCAGGAGAAGGTGGCGAGCCTGTTCGAGCCCCACACGGACATCATCGTCAAGGGCGGGCGGCAGGTTCAGTACGGACACAAGGTCAATCTCAGCACGGGAACGAGCGGACTCGTGCTCGATGCGGTGGTCGAGCGGGGCAATCCGGCCGACAGCAGCCGGTGTCTCGCCATGATCGAGCGTCACGCCGAGATCTACGGCACCGTGCCGAAACAAGTCGCCTGCGACGCCGGCTACGCCAGCAAGCGCAACCTGCACGAGGCCAAGGCGCTTGGCGTCACCGACATGGTGTTCGAGCGGAAGAGGGGACTGCAAGTGGCGGATATGGCGTCGACACCCGGCGTCTACGACAAGCTCCGGCGCTTCCGCGCGGGCATCGAGGCGGCGATCTCGTATCTCAAGCGGTGCTTCGGCCTCCGCCGCTGCCACTGGCGGGGGCTCGATCACTTCCGGGCCTACGTCTGGTCGGCGATCGTTGCCCACAACCTGGCGGTCCTGGCCCGCAGCCCCTTGCAACTGAAGCCGACGTAAACGGCCGCAGACGACCTCGACGGCTCTCCTTCCAGACCGACTCAAGCGAGTCGGAGGGACTCGCAGCCACCATGGGCCCAGCGAGTGCCGTCAACACCGACCCGAACCGCCCAACACGTTACCAGCACCCCCAAAATCCCCCCGAATCCCCCGCTAAAGGCCTGAAAACGTTGCGCTTACAAGTAGAAAACGGACGCGATCTAGCTAAGCTAAGCTAGAGGCGGCTTCGCACAACCCGGCATCGCAAAGGGCCCGGGGCGCTCCGACAAGCGCCCCGGGCCCTCTTGCTCTTGCGTCAGAGCCCTGCCGGGCCCGACTCCAGCGCGGCCAGCACCCTCCTGATCCGCTCCATCCTGAACGGCGTCACCTCTGGACGGGCTGCCGTCGCCGTCGAAGCGACCAGCACGGGCGCCTCCAGGGTTGGCCGCGCCACCCGGTCCGCGTCGGCCGGCGCGAAGCCCATGTCGG
>JAJDTB010000002.1 GCA_022827345.1 Gemmatimonadota bacterium
TCCATCACCGAGAGGAATCGAATGATGGTACGCACGAAACGAAGTCGGCGCTCGTACGGCGCCGGCGAGTGGGGCCGGAACCGGGTCAGGATTTTCCCGGACCCGAAGACCGGCAACTTCCAGATTGAGTGGCGCGAGAACGGGCGCAGGCTCACTCGGTCGCTGGGTCACCGCGACTGGGTGAGGGCTAAGAAGCAGGCCGACGAGTTCGCCGCAGGGTTCGTTGGCCCGGACCTGAACGGCAAGCAGGAAGCCGAGCCCGAGCCGCTCAAGCTGGGCGAGCTTTTTGACATCTACGGCGAGGAGGTGACGCCCACCAAGGGCTGGAAGTCTCGTCGCTACGACCGGACCGCCACGCGCATGTTCCTCCGTTTCTTCGGGCGGAACCGCGACCCGGCCACCCTGTCCCAAAGGGACTGGGACCGCTTCATCAGGGAACGGCGGGCGGGCAGGATCGGACCGAGCGGCAAGCCGGTAAGTGACCGGATGGTCGAATACGACCTGAAGTTCCTGATCGCGGTGCTCAATTGGGCCGCCCGGTCGAGAGACGAGCACGGCCGTCTGCTCCTCGACAGGAACCCGCTCAAGGGCCTCAGGAAGCCCACGGAGAAGAACCCGAACCGGGTGGTACTCACGGAGGAGGAGTACCGGGCGCTGCTCGAAGTCTCCGGGCGGGTGGACTGGCGGTTCCACCTCGCGCTCATACTCGCGCACGAGACCGGCCACCGAATCGGCGCGATCTGCAAGCTTCGGTGGTGCGACATCGACTTCAAGGGAGGGACTATCCTCTGGCGTGCCGAGCACGACAAGTCGGGGCACGAGCACGTCACGCCCGTCACCGACGAGGCACTCGACGCGCTTGAAGAGGCGAGGAGGAAGAACCCCGGACCCAGGGAAGCTCCGGTGCTGCCCGCGCCCAAGAGTCCATCGAATTGCATGGGATCCGGGCTGGCGCAAGGATGGTGGGTCAGGGCCGAAAGGCTGGCGGGGCTGGAGTCCCAGCGCGGTAGAGGCTGGCACTCGCTTCGGCGGAAGTTCGCCAGCGACCTGATGGATCAGCCGCTCAAGGTGCTTTGTGAGCTGGGAGGCTGGAAGACGGCCAAGACGGTGCTTCAGTGCTATCAGAAGGCCGACGAGGGACAGCTTCGGAAGGCGCTGGAAGCCCGCAGACGGTCTCACGGCTAGATTCGCAATCGGCGGGAGTCAAACGGCGGGAATCCGCCCGCCCAATCTCGTAAGTTCAACTTCCATGGGAAGATGCGAGTTCACTCCCGTCCGCCGGACGGTCGCGCCCTGTCTGCGCAGCCGCTCGCGCTCCTTTGCGCAGGCTCGGTAGACGGCGGTGTCGTGGGCGATCTGGGCGGGGTTGGGCCGGGCGGTTCCGATGCGCTGTCCGGGATCGAGCTCGCGCTCGGCGGCCAGCTTGCGGGCCTCGGCGACGCCCCGCGGGGTGAGGGTGAGGACCTTGAACGGGTTGCCCCCGGGTCCGGTGCCCGTGGTCTCGGCCACGAGTCCTTCGCGGATCCAGGCGTTGACGGCCCGGCGGGTGGTGTAGGGGTGGCCGCCGAAGCGGGCCTCGGCGAGGTCGCGGTAGGACACCGCGCCGCAGATGCCGATGTCGGCGAGCGCCCCCTGGCAGCGTTCGGTGAAGGAGATGGACCCGCGCGCCCGGCCCGCGGCGTATTCTCGGCGGTGGCCGTCCCGCATGCGTTGGCGCTTGCGGCTGGGTGGCGCGGCGGGGCGCGGGTCCGGTCCGGCCGTGCGGCCGGATGTCTCCTTCGTTCTGCTCACGGGCTCAGCGGCTCGGCCCGGCGCCGCGCGCGGGAACCGGGATCTTCGGCACGGGCACGACGATCTGCTGGAACCCCTGGGGTTCGGGCGTCCGGGTGGCGGCGATGGGCTCGGCCTCCCGGGTCGTCTCGCGTTCGATGTGCCTGGCAAGCACGAAGTCGGAGATCTTCTGCGCGTCGGCGGCGGCGCGCCGGATCTCGCGCGGGTCCTCCTCGAGCGCCTGGACCCAGCCCTCGACGTAGGCGGCGCCCCGGCTCGGGTCGTGCCCGACCCCGACGCGCTCGCCCGTCATCATCGCGCTGATCTCGGCCCGGAGTTCCTCGCGGGCGTAGTCGGGCGACCCGAACCCCTTCTTGATCCCTTCGATGAGCGTCTCGCGCTCCATCCGCTCCGGGTGGCCGGTGCTGTGGCCCAGCTCGTGGAGCGCGGTCTGGTAGTAGTGGTTGGCCGAGGGGAACTGCCCGCGCTCGGGCAGCACGATCTCGTCGCGCTTCATGTGGTAGTAGGCGCGGTCGCCCTGGACGTGGCGGACCGGCACGCCTCCGTCCTCCATGACCTTCTCGGCCGCCTGGTGGACCTTCCAGAGCGGCTCGGGCGGCCGGTCGGACCGCTCGGGCAGCCCGTCGGCCTGCTCGGCGTTGAACACGGTGTACTGGCGGACGAACGGCGCCTTGAGCTTCTCGAACCGGTAGACCCGGTTGCCCTCGCTGTTTCTGACGGGCTTGCCGCGCTCGTCGGTGACGGCGATCCGCTTCTTGTCCTGGAAGGAGAGGATGCGGGTGCCCTTCTCGCCCTTACGGACCTGTCCGCCCTGGGCCTGGATCTGGCGGTAGGTCCCCCAGCGCACGTCGCCGTAGCCCTGCTCCTGCTGGACGGCGGCGAGGTGCAGGCTGTTGCCGCCCCGGTAGGAGCGCTCGGTGTCGACGTTCATGGGCAGCACGCGCTCGCCCGGCGCCCACGGCTTCTGCCAGGGCGCGGTGCCCTTCCTGATCTGCTCGATGATCGCGTCGGCGAACTTGCGGTGATACTCGTCGTGGTTCATCGCCAGTCCTCCTCCGGCCAGAGGTCTCCCTGCGGGCCGGCGGCGGCGTCCACGATCTCGTCCTCGGTGCCGACATCCTCGGGGAAGAGGCCGTACTGCTCGGCCAGGTAGGCCGGGACTTCGAGCGTCTCGCCGCCGGCGCGCGCGAGTTCGCGGTCGAAGTCCTCGAACGTCTCGACGAGGATGATCTGTTCTGCGGCTGTCATGCGTTCACCTCCTTCGGTGTGTGGGTGTGGTGCTTCTCTCCGGTGGCGTCCCGGGCGGTCCCGCTCCGGGCGGCGCGGTGATCCAGTGACCGGTGGGCGCGTCGTAGCCGCACACGTCGAGCGCGTCCTCGACGAACCGCCGGCCGTCGCGGCGGGCCACGTGCAGGACGAGCGCGATGCCGTCCACGACACCGCGGCAGGTGACCTCCCAGGGGAGCGCGTCACCGGCCTGCATGGCGCAGCTTGCGAGCCGCGAGAGCGCGGAGCGCGCGTTGTTGGCGTGGATGGTGGTGAGCGATCCGCCGTGCCCGGTATTGAGCGCCTGGAGCAGGTCGGCGGCCTCGCCGCCCCGGACCTCGCCGACGACGATGTGGTCGGGCCGGTGGCGGAGCGCGTGCCGCACCAGGTCGCGGATCTCGACCGGGGTCTCCGCGCCGACGGCTCCGGCCTCGAAGCGGAGGCAGTTCGCGCGGTCGATCCTGAGTTCGAGCGTGTCCTCGATGGCGACGATCCGCTCGTCTTGGGGCAGGAGTTCGATGAGCGCGTTCAGCAGCGTGGTCTTGCCCGACCCTGTGCCGCCGGAGACCAGGATGTTCTGGCGGGACGCAAGGGTGCTCCGGGCGGCTTCGAGGATGTCCTCGGGCAGCGAGCCCAGGCGCACCAGGTCCTCGGCCGAGAACGCGCGGCCCCCGAACCGGCGGATGGTGATCGCGACCTCGGGAGATGCGGGCGGCGTGCAGATGGCGACCCGCGACCCGTCGTCAAGCCGGGCGTCCAGGATGGGCCGCGCGGCGGGATCGAGCCCGAGCGGCCGGGCGATGTGGATGGCGGCGCGGTGGAGCCACGCCGCGGTGAGTTCGGGCGCCTCGTGGGGCTCGAGGCGGCCGCCGCGCTCGACCCATACGTTCGCGGGTCCGTTGATCATGATCTCGGAGACCTCCGGATCGCCGAGCAAGCCCTCCAGTCCCGGAAGGAACGGGGTGAGATGGCCGACACCGCTCGCGCGCTTCATATCCGCCCCTCCTCGCGCTGCCGCCAGTAACCCATGTCCCGGGGCAGGTAGTGGGGCTTCAGGTAGACGCGCCGGGCGGGCAGCGACTTGACGCCGTCGTAGGGCAGGCAGATCGCCTGGTAGTTGGCGAGCAGGGAGAACTCGCGCGGCGTGAACACCGGCTCACGGGACTGCCGGAACGACTTGCTCGCGCCGATGGTGCCGCGCCCGCCGCCCGCGCGTCCGGAGAGCAGCGAGAACTCCGGCTTCCCCGTCGTCTCGGTGAAGGTGTAGGAGGGCCGCGTCCTCATGACGGTGCCGCACATCTCGGACGCGATCTTGGCCGACGACTCGTCGGAGAGCGACAGGAAGATCCGGGTCCGGAGCGTCTGGACGAGCGTGCGCCACGCCTCGCCCGAGGGGAGCACGGAGCGGAGCGAGGAGATCGACTGGGTGGCGACGATGGGGATGCAGCGGCACTGCCGGGTCAGCGCGAACGCCTTCTCGTCGCCCGCCGGGTCGTCCTGGCCGACGGTGGCGAACGCCTGGTACTCGTCGCAGACGAACACGGCGGGCCGCATGTAGCGGTCCGGCTTCTTCGCCGCCTCGGCGGGCCGACGGAGCAGCGCCTGCATCCAGGCGTTCTTGAGCAGCACGCCGATGGCGCGGGCCAGCGCGGGGTTGGCCCCGGCGGGCATGTTGAGCGCGAGGACCCGGCCCTCGCCGATCAGTTGCGCCAGCGGCGGCAACCGCCGACGGAGTCCAGGCATGGGAGGTTCGGGGGCGCCCTCGTCGTCGCCCGTGTCAGGCTCGCCGGCCTCCTCACGGACTGCCGGCGGCGCGTCCGCCCCGGGCGGCGGCGGACAGAACACCCCGGCCACGTCCGGCTGGTCGAACAGCGAGAGGAACACGCTGATCCCCTCGACGATCGAGGTGCGGAGCTTCGCGTCGAGCGCCATCCAGTCGTGCAGGTACCACCGCTCGACGGCCTCGACCTGTTCGGCGAACTCGGCACCGGCCGCGCTCCCGCTCCACTCCGTCTCGAACTCGATCTTCAGTTCCTTGAGGCGGTCCGCGAGCGCGTCGTCGAGCAGGCAGGCCGACGTGTCCGATCCGGCGACGGGCTTCCACGCCCAGTCGCCGAGCCGGTCGACGTGCTGTGCGAGATCCCCGTTCGCGACGATGGCACGGACGGGGCAGAGCCGGTCAGCAATCTGCCGGGCCTCTCCGATCTTCCTGGCGAACAGCTCCGCGTCGACGGTGCAGCGGTACACGTCCCGGAGCGTGACCCAGGCGCCCGGCAGGAGCCGGTGCACCTCGACGATCCAGCGCACGAGGTTCGTGTACGCCTGTTGCCAGAACGGCTCGCGGCTCTTGCCGAAGAGCTGGTTGATGAGGGACGCGATGCCGTAGGCGAGCGAGTAGGAATCGAGCAGCGGGTCGTCGAGCGGGTTCCACTGCCACGAGCCGCCGAGCCCGATTTCGAGGTAGTCGTCCGCGCGCCCAACGTCCTCCAGCATGCGCCGCACCTGGTGGCAGAAGTCGCCCTTGACTTCGAGCACGAGCGCGCCCGCGCGGCGCTCGGCGTTGTCGGCCCGCCAGGTCAGGATCTGCTTGGCGAACGGATACATGCAGGCCGTCGTCTTGCCGGTGCCGATGGCCCCGACGATCAGCACGCCCGTGTAGAGCCCCTTCTCGGGGATCACCAGCCAGGAGGGCCGTTCGCTCTCCTCGGGCACGGTCGGATGGTGCAGTTCGCCGACCACCAGCGAGGGCGCGTCGTCGGCGGGCGACGTGGGCCAGTCGGGCAGCCTGCCTCCGGCGCTTCGGCTGGCGCGGGGCTGGAGCCAGACCCGCGAGACCGAGAGTCCGATGCTCCCGGCCAGAAGCACGGCGACGCCGGGCGCGATGTGGTACCACGCGCGGATCACGCGGTGAAGGAGCGGATCGTGGTAGGCGATCAGGTCGAGATACGGGTTGTCGCCCATGCCGGGGAACGGCGCCAAAAACACGCGCGCTCCGGCGGCCGCGAGCGCCACTCCGATGAGGACCAGCGTCCAGGGCCTCATCGCGCCGACACCCTTCCTGGAAGGATCGCTGGACGGGAGCGACCCCGGGGCGGCGGGGGCGAGGGTGCGCAAGCACGCTCGGCCCCGTGCCGCACCAAGCCCTCTGGGCGGGGGGTCGCTCCCGTCACGGCCGGTGCCGCCAGTGCGGCACGGGCCGGCCTGTGCGCGGCAGCGCAAGACGCCACAGCGCAAGGGGATACGCGCCGGCCTCCGTGTGAATCTCCGGAGGGCGGATTTGTGAATCGGCCCCCAGCGTCGTTTTCACACCGCGGTGCGGCACGGAGGATGGCGGCGGTCATCGGTAGCAGGTCCCCGCGAGACGGTCCGACCGCCAGGTGCGGGCGCCCCGGACGGAACCGGGCCCGGGCTGCCGCCGCAGGCGTTTCGTCAGCGCGGCGCTGCGCTTCATGGCGGCCTGGAGGCCTCCGTACTCGTCGAGGACCGGGACCGCGCCTTCGAGGATCGCGCGGCGGATCCGCTCGATCTCTTCACGGAGCCGGGGGTCCGGTTCGCGCGGCGGTCCGGCTTCCGCCCAGCCGCGCATGACCTTTCGCGCCCGCTCGGCCTCGCCGGCCGTTCGGACGACGGCGACGAGCTCGACGGAGGTGTCGCGCTCGCGGAGCGCATGCCAGAGCGCGCGGTGCGCCCTGCCCCAGGAACGGAGCGCGGTCGAAGTCTGGTGGCCGGGCTCGGAGTACACGAACACCGCTCGCCCCGTATCCAGCGCGACGGGCAGCTTGACGGGGAAGTAGCGCCGCGTACCGCCCCCGGCGCTCCGGTAGAGCCGCGAGGGCAGCAGCCTGCGCTCGATCCCGAGCCCCTCGAACGCGGCGACCTTCTCGGGCTCGGTGGGGAGCCAGGACAGGTCCGCGTGGTCGATCGCGTAGTCGAGCGACAGCAGGCGGCGCATCCGGACCTCGGGCGAGGCCTCGCGCCGGTGGCGGATGTGCTCGGCGCCGAGCGCCCGGTAGATCCGCCGCGCGAAGATCCGGCACACGCGCCCGATGTCCTGGCCTCCGGGCCCCGCCTCTTCGTGCGCAACACCCTGCGCGACCAATGCGCGCACGTCGCGCCGCACCTGTTCGGGGTGCGCGTCCAGGAACCGCATCGCCTGCGCGCGGGTGAACGCGCCGCTGTGCAGACAGACCAGCGCGATCCACTCGGCCTTCCGGCCCGTCCAGCCGAAGCTCGCAAGCGCCTTCTCGCGCCCATTGAGATGCGCGATCACGGGGAGTTCTCCGTGACGAGCGCCCGGTCGGCCTGGAGGTAGGTGATGAGGATGCCCATCGGGTTGTGGACGACCAGCTCGGGCGGAACGGACTCGAGGAACTCGAACCGGAGCGTGAGCGACCAGCGCTCGCGCCGGGTCTCCTGTCCGCCCAGCAGGTGCACGAGCTGGAAGTCGGCGGTCGCGCCGTGCGGCGGCTCGGGCGAGGGGTGGATGCGGAGCACGACCTGCTCGACCTGGCGCTCGGTGGCGGCGGTCCCGGCCGCCACGCTTGCGACCTCGTCGCCGTCGCGCGCGAACGCGGCGTTCGCGAGGTTGGTCGAGAGGAACCTCAGACTCCGCGTCCAGTGCTCCTCGACGGTCGCGCGGCGGCGCGAGTGGAAGTCGGCGACGAACCGATTCAGGAAGTACTTGGTCGTGGGATCGAGCGGATCGGCCTGGGCGGTGGCGGCCTCGTAGGCGAGCGCCTCGGCGCGGCCGACCTCGTCAACGCGGATCACGATGGGCTTGGGCGCCTCGGCGCCCGCGATACGCAGCAGGACGAACACGCCGAGGACGATGCTGGCGGAGAGGAAGATCAGGATCGTTCGCAGCTTCCGGTTCGCCCGCACGGTCTCGCCCCAGATCTCGGCGTACTCGCGTCCGGCGTTCTTGTCTCGTGTCATGCGCGGCATCTCCCTGGAGCTCTTCAAACGGGTGGCTTGGCGGGGGCGGCAGCCTTGCCGGCTCCCCGCATGACGAGGGCGACGAACCCGGACCCGGTGGAGCCGGAGCCGGACACGAGCATCGAGGCGAGCTCGCCGACCTTGAGTCCGGCCATGAGACCGCAGACGACGAGGGGGAGCAGGACGACGGCCCAGAGCAGGAGTTCGCCCGCGTCGGCGGTGCCGGTTCCCATGAGCGCATCGGCGTAGGTCGTGATGTAGCCGAGCCCGACGCCCATGAAGACCCGCAGGATGGCGCCGGCCACGACGCCATAGAGCGAGTAGACCATCATCGTGCGGAACCATCCCCAGAACAGGAACGAAAGCGGCTCGAAGATGAGGAACGCGATGAACACGGGACCGAGCAGGATCACGATGGCGAGTGCCACCTGCGCCCAGATGACCTGCGCATAGGTGATGCAGAAGAGCAGCAGCAGGCAGAACACGAGAGACGTGCCCAGGAACAGCGAGATCAGAGAGGAGAAGAGCACGCTCAGGCCCGCGGTGATGACCGACAGCACGCTTCCGCTCGACCACGCCGCGCTCAGGTGCGCGCCGTAGGACTGGACGAGCGCGGTCATCTCGGCGTACCCGGCCGACACCACGTCGGAGAGGAACTGGTTCTGCAGCCAGATCCCCCCTCCGGCCATCATGGCCGGAAACGTCATGCCGACGCCGGGGATCGGGACGACGTAGTAGTGGAGCAGCGTGCGGGGGATGGCGATGCCGATCACGAGCTTGACCATGGTCCAGGCGTCGAACGTGCCGCTGAACGCGATCCTCAGTCCCGTCCAGGCGACCATGACGGCGGCGAGCCCGCCCCAGAGCTGGAGCCCGACGGCGTGCACGTCGGGCGCGGCCCCGCCGACCACGGTGTCGAGCACGACGTCCAGGAAGCTCTTGAAGTCCTGGAGCTGGTCCTCCGGGATCTGGATGGGGACGTTCGGATCGATGGACTGCTGCATGGCGATTCGCTCCCTCTCGGCCTAGTTGCCCAGGTAGAACGACGGGATCTGGAGCAGGAGCCCGTCCCTGAGCACGGCACGGTTCACGAGCGCCGCGGCCCGCAGCGTGCCAGCCATCGCGTTCGCCCGCATCCGGCTCTCGCGCCACTCGGCGAGTTGGGCGAGCCTCGCGAGTTCGGCCTGCCGCGCGTGGCCCGCCTCCATGGCGGCCTGGTGGGCGAGCACCTGCCCGGCGGCGGCGTTGATGCGGCCCTGGCTGAGCGCGGCGGCGACGCCGGCCTGCTGAAGGGCTGTGTTGGACAGGTTGCCGTTTTCTGTCGATTGAGGTTCAGGGACGTTCCTTGAAATCCCAATAAGTGTTGTAAGCAATGGGGTTATGGGACATCCCGCCTCCAGAGAGATCCGCTCCCACTCCTTGACATCCCGGTGATTATTGGGGCATCATTTAGGGGCATATCTCCGTAGCGCTTACAGGATGCCCCAACATGCCACTGACAGCCACAGCCATCCTCAAGGCCAAGCCCCGCGAGAAGCCGCGCAAGCTCTACGACAGCCGCGGCCTCTACCTCGAAATCGCCCCGCGCGGCACGAAGGCTTGGCGCTTCAAGTACCGCTTCGCGGGCAGGGAGAAGCGGATCTCGATGGGGATCTATCCCGAGGTCTCGCTGAAGCTCGCGCGGCAGCGCAGGGACGAGGCCCGCAAGCTGCTGGCGCGGGACATCGACCCGAGCGCCTACCGGAAGGCTCGGAAGCGGTCCCAGCGGCAAGGGGCCAACAACAGTTTCGACGCGGTGGCAACCGAGTGGCTGACCAAGCACTCGCCCAACTGGTCCACGGGTTGGGTTCGGCGGCTTGAGCGCGAGCTGGAGCGGGAAGCCTTCCCCTACATCGGCGCGAGTCCGGTCGCGGACATCACCGCGCCGGACCTGCTGGCCGTGGTCCGCCGCGTCGAGGCGCGCGGCCACCTGAGGAAGGCGCACACCGTCTTCCAGGTCTGTGGGCGGGTGCTACGCTACGCGGTGGCGACCGGACGCGCGGAGCGGGACGTGTCGGCGGACCTGCGCGGGGCGCTGCCGCCCGTCAAGACGAAGCACTTCGCGGCGATCACCGACCCGAGGGAGGTCGGTCCGTTGCTCCGGCAGTTGGACACCTATTCCGGAACGCTTCCCGTTCGTTGCGCGCTCCGTCTCGCGCCGCTGGTGTTCGTGCGCCTTGGCGAGTTGGTCGCGGCGGAGTGGGCCGGCATCGACCTGGAGGGGGCCGAGTGGCGCTACACGGTGACGAAGACCGGCAGGCCGCATGTGGTGCCCTTGGCGCGGCAGGCGGTCGCGATCCTGCGCGAGGTTCATCCCATGACGGGGCACCACCGCTACGCCTTCCCAAACGCGCGTTTTCCATACCGGGAACTGCCGATGAGCCGCGGCACGCTGTGGAGCGCGTTCCGGGCGCTGGACATCCCGAAGGAGCGGATGACGATGCACGGATTCCGGGCCATGGCGCGCACGATTCTGGACGAGGTGTTGGGGTTCCGGCCCGACTTCATCGAGCACCAGTTGGCCCACGCTGTCAGGGATCCCAACGGACGGGCCTACAACCGGACGGCGTTCCTGCCCGAGCGGCGCGTCATGATGCAGGCTTGGGCAGACTATCTGGACCGGCTCCGGGCCGGGAAGATCGAGCCGGGGCCTTACTTCCGGCACCGCCGGCAATGACGGGTCCAAGTGCCTTGCGGTGGGCGAGTCACTGTGGCTACGATGGTAGTAGCTGGGGGCGTGGAGCCCCTAGGGAAACGATGAACTGTAAACGGAACCCGGAAACGACGAGAGCACCGCGAGCGGTTTCAGCGAGCCGTTGCGACCGACGCTCGGCGACCTTCGCGTTAGCCAACGCGGTGCTTCGACCTCTCGCGCCTCTGGATCCAGCGCTGAGCGGGAAAGAACGGAGGGGAGAGTGACCCCGGTGAGGCCCACCGCCCGTACCGTTCAGGATCCCCTACCGCTGGGTTCTTCGGGCGAGGTGCCCGATCCCCCCACGGCGATCACTGATCTCTACGAATTGGTCGCTGATGACGCCTTCGCGTGGCTGAAGAACGCAACGCCTGGGTCGATTCATGCCGTGGTTACGGACCCTCCCTACGGGTTAGTGGAATACACGCCGAAGGAGCTAGAAAAGCGCGAGAACGGGAAGGGTGGCGTTTGGAGGCAGCCGCCATCGTTCGACGGTTGTCAGCGTCAACCCGTACCACGCTTCACTGTCTTGAAGGACGCGGATAGGGAGGCAATCCGGCTTTTCTTCAGCAAGTTCTCCCGACTGCTCTTCCCGGTGCTGGTTCCCGGCGCTCACGTCTTCGTTGCCACGAACCCGCTGCTATCGGAGTTCGTCTTCGGTCCGTTTCTGACTGCCGGTTTCGAGAAGCGGGGAGTGCTGATACGGGAAGTCCACACGTTGAGGGGCGGGGACCGCCCGAAGAACGCCCACGAGGAGTTCCCGGACGTGACTGTCATGCCGAAATCGTGCTTCGAGCCTTGGGGTATCTTCAGGCGACCAATCGAGGGGCGGGTTCAGGACAATCTCCGAGCGTGGGGCACAGGTGGATTGCGAAGATTCTCGAAGACGGAGCCCTTTCGGGACTTGGTCAAGTCCGGTCGCGCTCCCCTGCGGGAACGGGCCATAGCTCCTCATCCTTCACTCAAGCCACAGGCGTTCCTGCGCTTGCTGGTGAGGTCCAGCTTGCCGTTCGGCAAGGGGGTAGTGCTCGATCCGTTTGCGGGGTCTGGATCAACGCTCGCCGCTGCTGCGGCATGCGGTATTCAGAGTGTGGGGATCGAGTGGAATCCGAAGTACTACACGATGGCCGTGTCGGCGATCCCCAAGCTCGCAGCACTGAATGTCTGACGGGTTCGATCCGGGCGTGGCATTGCCCCCGGGTCTTGACATAGCGGCCATCCGTAGGGCGATCCAGTTCACTGAGGAATCCCTGAACGACCGGGACTTCATCGACCTGTATTTCGAGCAAGCCAACGTCTTCAGCGCGATCGTCGGGATGTACGGTACCAAAGCGCTGGACAGCGTGAGTAACTACGAGAAGCACCGACACAGCTTCGAGGCCCAGACGCGGTTCCCCGATCTGCTGCGACGTGGCGCACCCATGCCCTTGCGGCCGGCCGATTGTCTGGAAAGCAAGGCCAGTAAGCGGCCTTGGGCGATCCAATCACACTACAACCATTCCGGCTGGTACATCGTGTGGCGGTATCTGGTCGATCCAACGCGGACGATCAAGCCCGGCGCGTATGTGGTGGTCTGGCGAGTGGACGTTGTCTTCCTCGAGGAGTCGGACTGGAAGTACGAGGGAAGCAGCGCCAGATCGGGCAAAGGGGGGCGGACCCACACCTTCGGTGTCAGGAAGCCTGCCACGAAGCTGCGCAACTGCGCCGTGTACCAGTATCCCGGAATCCGCCTAAAGGGCGGCAAACCCGTGCCGATCAATGGTGAGGGCACGAAATGAACTCGGGCGCGAGTCCTCTTCCGGGGCAAGCTGTGTTACGAGTGAAGGTCGAAGCCGCGGTGGCCCGCAGGCGCTCGGACTTGTCATAGCAATCGGCTGATGGACGACCGGGCTGCCAACTCACCGGTTGGTGTCGAGGACCGGAGGACCGACCGAGTCGATGATCCGTCGTACTTGTCGGGGCCGGGCAGCCTTCGCGAGAGGCAATCTGGACGGGGACGGACATGTGGTATGGCGCCCCTGTGGCGCACAGGCTCCTTCCGGTCCCCAAGGCACGCTCCCACGATTCCCAGACGGCAACGTAGCACACCTCGACATGACTAGAATCCAAGACCTAGAAGACCAGATTCGCCAACTCATCAACGCTCCGCGAAGGCACCGGGCACTCTCGGAAGACTCGGTGGCGTACCACAAGCTGTGTAGCTGTCTGGACGTTATCGGCGATACCGAACTCGCTTTCCGCGCATACGAAGCGATGTCCGATGAACCCGCTCCAGGATCGAGCTACATACTCGTCTACGGCTTCCTTCAGGCCCTCGTGTTGCAGCAGGACGCCGTCCGAAATCTGTACGCAGCACTCGGGCTTCCGAGTGAAGGTGATTGCCGATTGAAGGAGATTCGCGAGGTCCGGAACGATGCCGTCGGACATCCGACGAAACGCCATGACGACAAAAGCTTCAGCCACATTTCGCGTCCGTCGGTTAGCAAGGCTGGGTTTGACTTGATGACGTTCGAGCCGAACCAGCGACCCTCGAATCTCAGGTACGTTAGCCTCAAGTCACTCCGTGATACCCAGCGTGTGCAACTGGAGAAGGCGCTGTACGCGCTTCTCCAAGCGTTGCGGCAGGAAGAGATGGAACACCGGCAGCGCTTTCGCCACGAGAAGTTGGTGGAGTTGTTTCCGGATTCGCCGGACTACCAATTGGAGAGCCTGGGCGAGGCAGTTCGCCGTAGCAGGTGGGAGGACGGAGCACGTCAGGTCGCGATGATCCGGGGGGTTGTCGAGCAGTTCAAGGTAGCCTTGGAGAGGCGTCGGATCGCCGGGGCCTATCCCGGCATTGAGCATTTGATCGAACGGCTTGAGGATCCATCGGCGCGGCTTGCGGAGTATTTCTCGGAGAGGGGCCGGGGGCGGTTGAGCGCGAATGACGCGGAGACCGTGGCGGCGGGCCTGCGGAACGGAATGTCGGAACTCAAGGAAATGGCTGGTGAACTCGACGCAGAATACGCAGGAATACCGTGACAACGTGGTGGCCTACCCCTCAACGGCTCGGCCCGGAGTCGCGGTCCGGCCCCCGCGGCCTCATCTTCTCCACCAGCCGCCTCGGCGGATTGGTAAGGGTCTGAATCCCGGCAGGAAGTCACGTAAAGTCTTACAGGGCTGCACGATCTGCGTTTCCTGCCGTTGTACTGGACCCTGCTGGACCGTACCGCGAAAGCGGGAAGGTCGGACGTGAAT
>JAJDTB010000007.1 GCA_022827345.1 Gemmatimonadota bacterium
CAGGATCGGGGCATCCCCGGTCGAGGGATTCCAACTTCGCGCCTCCTTCAAGGCGTCCAAGGCCTCGCCAGTGACGGGCGTGACGTGCTCGAAGCCCGACTTGTCGTGCTCGGCGCGCCAGACGATGGTTCCGCCCTCGAAATCGATGTCGCTCCATCGAAGCTGGCGGACGGCACCGATGCGGTGACCGGTTTCGTGCGCGAGCACGAGCGCGAAGCGGAACCGCCAGTCCACCCGGCGCGACACCTTCAGGAGCGCCCGGTACTCCTTCTCGGCGAGCACCACCCTGGTCGGGTTCTTCTCGCTCGGCGTCCTGAGCCCCCTGAGCGGATTCCGGTCGAGCAACAACCGTCCCCGCTCGTCGCGGGACTTCGCGGCCCAGTTCAGGACCGCCGATCAGGAACTTCAGGTCGCATTCGACGGTTCGATCCGCGGCCTCCCGCTCGGACCGATCCTGCCAGCCCGCCGCTCCCGGATGAAGCGGTCCCAGTCCCTTTGGGAGAGGGTGGCCGGGTCGCGGTTCCGTCCGAAGAAGCGGAGGAACATCCGCATCGACGTCCGGTCGTGCCGCCGGGTATGAGCGCCCTTCCTCGGGCGTCACCTCCTTGCCGTAGATGTCAAAGAGCCTTTCCAGCGTAAGCGGCTCGGGCTTGGCTTCGGCCTTGCCGTTCGGCGCGTCGATGAACCCGGCGGCGAACTGATCCGCCTGTCTCTTCGCGCGCGCCCAGTCGCGGTGTTTCAGCGACCGGCTCAGCCTTCGGCCGTTCTCGCGCCACTCAATCTGAAAGAGGCCGTTCTTGGGATCGGGAAAGATCCTCACCCGGTTCCGGCCCCACTCGCCGGCGCCGTAGGAGCGCCGACTTCGTTTCGTGCGTGCCATCATTCGATTCCTTTCGGTGATGGACCGCACGATCTGCGCGAAGGAAAGGTCGCGGGATCGAGGCTTCTCCGCCAGTCGCGGCCCGACCGATGCGTTACGTTTCCGGGGCGGACGCGGGCGGGCGCGGATCGTTCCCGCGCTGAGGGCGCGATCACGGCCTGCGGGGCAGCCGGCTGACGCGGTTTCTCGACGCGGCCCCGCGTTTGCGGGGTTCGGAGGAGCCAGATGCGTTTCTGTGTCACAGAAACCTCTGGCCGGGGAATGCCCCCGGACCCCCACAACGCCATCCCGCGCGCCAGAAGGAGGCCGCCCGGCATTGGTCCGGGTCCGGGAGCCGGACGGGCGGGGCTGCCGCACGCGCCCACCGCGTCCCGGCCTTGGTCGGCGATGCCGAACAGCCCGGCGTCCAGCCGGTCGGCGAACGGGTCCGCCGCCGCCTCGAAGCGGCGCTCGAACCACCTTCCCGCTAAGGGATCGCTGGTCTGGGATCGACCCGAGGGGAAGGGGCCGGGGGTGCGCAAACGCGCACGGCCCCGAACCCGCAGCAGTCCCTCGGACTGGTGGGTCGCTCCCAGCCCCGCCCGAACGAGCGCTACAGCCCCGGCCGGCCGCGCGGCAAAGCCGCAAGACGTTGCCGCGCCACCGGATATACAGGCCGGGTGGTGCGCATCACGGGAGCGCCAAAATGTGCATCTACCCCCCGCGTCGCTTGCACACCTCCGGTACGGCCCAGCACATCAGGACTCCCACCAGATTCGAGCCCCCGCCAGCCGATCCGAACTCCACGTGTGGACGCGTTCCGTCAGACCCCGGCCCGCACGCCTTCGCGCCCGGTCCTCAAGGGCTTTGGCGCGCTTTAAGGCGGCGTTCAAACCACCGTAATCGTCGAGGGCGCGGACATCTCCCGCAAGGATGGCCTGCTCGATCCGGGCAAGGTCGCACCGGGTCTCCTCGTCGGTTTCGGACAGGCGCGGATACCGCGACCAGTTGGCCAGCCACCCTGCTCGTCCTCCCGTACTCCTTCCATCTCCGGACGACCGCCACCACCTCGATCTTGATGCCGAGGTCCCAGAGCCCCTTCCAGAGGTCGCCGTGCTTCGCGCCCCAAGAACGGATCGCTGTCGCGGTCTCGTAACCCGGTTCGACGAAGACGGCGCGCTCCGCGTCCAGCGCGATGGGCAGCCCGAGCGGGAAGAAGCGCCGAAGACCCCCGAGCACGCCCCGGTAGACCCGTTGGGGAAGAAGCCCCCGCTCGATCCCGAGCGCCTCGAAGGGCGGCGACCTGGTCGGCTTCGGTGGGAAGCCACGGTAAGCGGGGATGTTCGAGCACGTAGTCGAGCCCAAGCAGACGACGCATCACCACCTCCGGCGACGTGATCCTTCGGCGGCGGCGGTCTCCCAAGCCGAGCGCCTTGTAGATCGGGCGACCGTGGATCCGGCATATCCGGCCGATACCCTTGATGCCGGGTGGCTTCTCCTCGATGGCCACGCCCTGGGCGACGAGCTTGCGACGGCGCGGCCAACCTCTTCGTGGTGGCATCCGAGGAAGTCCGTCCACTGCGCCCGGGTGAACACGCCGCCGTGGCAGCAGGCGAGCGCAATCCATTCGGCGCGGGGTCCGCTCCAGCCGAAGGGCTTCAACCCTTCTGCGCGCCCCCTGAGACCGGGGACCGCTTGTAATCCCACCGCCAGGTCGAACCGTTGCTTCGCGTTCTCCATGCCGGAAACGGTGAGGAACCGCTTGCACCACAGTCAACCTGTGGGCAGCGTACTGATGCTCCACGAAGTCCCGGAACCTCTTGAATGGTTTCCGGGCCGTTGGACGCCGATGCCAGCGGCTTGCCGGAAGGCCTTCAGCTGGGATCGTCGAGTGCGTCCGCCGGATGTGAAAACCCCCCGCCCGCCCGGACCGGCGAGCCGGGCGGTCCGAGACGGACGGAGGGGCGAGGCCATGGCCGCGCCGCGAAGCGCGGTGTACTCGACCTTGCTGACGGGATCGTGCTGGACCGCAAACCCGTCGCCGATGCCTTGTCAGTTGCAGAGATCCAAGCACTCCTCGGGATGAACGCGGTAGAGGGTGACCCAGAGCGCCTCGTCTTCATAGTTCGCGGAATCCTTTGCGATGGGAAAGCGCCAAATGCCATGGCACCAAAACCAAGAGCAGCGTGGGTTCGCGAGGTCGACGCCGTTGAGTCCCTCGTTGATCGGGTAGGGGGCACGGCTCACCTCCAGCTGCCACTCAACCTCAGGTTCGAGATTCCAGGTGCCCCGGCCCTCGGCCACGACTTGGCCGCCCAGCACGAGGCGCGCCGAAAAAGTCGCCGCGCCAGCGTCTGGCACCGGGAAGGGTGTCCGAGAGTGTCCCACGAAGTCCTGGGCAGTCAGGTCTCTTGAAGGGATCTCACCGCCTATGCGGACAATGAGTCCCGCCAGCCCGTTCGGGTCATCAAGCGAGCTGTTGACGGTGACATAGGTAGTATCGCCGATCGGCCACTGCGCCGTGTGGCAGCAAACGGGTAGCGAGATCGTCAGAGTGGCGTCTTGCCGAGGCCCTAGCAGGCCACACCCGGCGGCAAAAACTGTCGTCGTGACAACCAAGAGCGTCCGCATGTTCCTATCCAACGTTCTGGAGCCACGTCTGGCGGATGTCGCTCGCGGACCAACCGGACGGCTCGCTTGCGCTTTCGGTCACTCTGCTCGGCGCGTTCGGGCCACGCGGAAACGATTGGTTGTGTACACTCGCGTTGACGCGCCTCTCAAGGCACCACACGAAATCAGTCACGTCGTCCCGCAGCCTGCCATCGGCACGGCAGGTCTCGAAGACCCGCACGACGTAGTAGGCTGGGTAGGAAGTCGAGTCGTTCCCATCGTTGGTGCTGTCGATCAGGTCGTTGAGCAGCGCGGCGACGTTACCCTCGATTTCGGCGGCGTCACGACCGGAGGGGGCGGAGTACCCGCGCTCCCAGCGGGATTGGTTGCCGAGGGCGGCATCCGCAGCGTAGTCCGCGAATCCCTCTGAGAACGCGCAGTCGTATGAGAACGGCTGGCTGATCTGGTGGCCTTGGCAGCTGCCAGAATTCGTGATGCCACCGAGCGCCTCGTGGTGGAGGGCGTGACCGAACTCGTGGGCGGCGACCCACTTGTTGTTGTAGTAGTTGTAGTCGAAGGTGATGCGGTCGGAGTTAGGCCAGTAGAACGTGTTGGGCTCGTCGGTGAAGACCGTCTCCCAAGCGATGGCCGAGCGGTATTGGCCGAAGTAGCGCTCCATGGCCGGGATGACTTCGTTCAGATTCCGCCACGGAATGAAGATGTAGGAGTTCGAGATGAGGGTTCTGGTGCCTCCGCAGTCGCTGTTGTACGCCGTCGACCCGCCGATGAGAAACCGCCCACTGGTCTCGTTGGTATGCGGCGCGACGACACTGACCACAATGTACTCGTACGCGTCGGGGCAGTCGACCGTCACGGTGCCACTCGACGGCACGGTCTGTACCCGTGATCGCACGACTTCATCGGCTTGGTCGAAGTAGTTGATCCGGATCTCCGCGCCTGCCGCGTTCTTGCGGACGCCAGACTCGTAATAGACTGCATGGAAAGTGACCTCGTCGGAGGCGTCTGCAGCGGCGTCGGCAGTGGCATAGGACGCCGAACCACTAGTGTTCGGAGACTGACGGAACGGTCCCTCGCCCGGGATGGCGCCTGCGGGCATCGCGTTCGGATCAAGGAAGTGGGTGACACGTCCGCCATCAGCCAATACAAGCAGCCACCGCTCAAGGTCGACCTTATTGAGGACGAACGGATCCTTCTCGTTGGGTCCCTGGGCGGTAGCGATGACGGCGACCTGATAGTAGCCCTCCTCGGGTAGGGTGATTTGCAGGGACTGCCTCCAGGTCTCCCCAACTTCCATCGCTGGAACGGCCCAGCGCGCGACGGTGGGAATCGCCTTGTCCACGGGGTAGTAGGGGTACTTCCCCGCCCCGGCGTGGGCCATCGCGGCCATCGTCGGGAGCATGACCCGGACCTCGCCGCCAGTCAGTTTCTCGCTCGTGGTCCCTTGGATGCTGAGGGTGATGGTCTTGTCGGGGACGAGTTTACCGATGATGCTGAGGGCGATGGAGAGCCGGTTACGGAATGGCTCAGCGCCGGTGCTGGCATCTTGGCCGACCCCGTTCGCGCTCTCGAACGAGGAGTGCGCCTGCTGATGACCGAGGCTCGGGGATTCGCCGTCAACCGCTACCGGATCGTAGTCCGTGCAGGTGGCAAGCGCGACGGCCAAGACGACCGCGACTGGATCCAGCTTACGAAGACCAGACATGTTTAGCTCCTTTTCGGAGTTGAAACGTGATGATGACTCCTTGCGTGGCGTCGAGCCTCACGCTGCCTCTGCATCGCGAGGCTCCGGCTGAATCGCACATTGGCGGCCTCCTCCGTCGCGCTGGCGTGAACGGTTTGTCTCCTGAGCGACAGACCTAATTTCCGCAGGCGAGAAGGACCCTGCTAGAGGGAAAACCCTGATGATCCGCGAGGAGAATCCCGGCAACCATGACAGGACAATCCCGTCATCCGCGAGCCACTGGTCTTCTCGATCCCCATCTTGATGATCGCCGCTCGGCCGAAGTGCCTAGCCGCAGAAGGATACCGAGCCATCGGTGGGGGGCCGGTTTGCGACCCCGGACGCTGACAGATTCACGGCTTGGGCCTTGACTTGGTGCGATTCCATGGCAGCTTCGGACGACGCGCATTTCGGGAATGAGCACAGGCCGACGCAGGGCGAGCCCTGTGCCGACGGGATCCCGGTGGACTCGAACTACGGAACGGAGACGGATCTGCTCAAGCAAAGCGACTACACTGCGGTGTTCGAGGCATCGCCGGACGCGATGCTGGTCGTGGATCCCGAGGGGATGATCCGGGCCTCAATCGGCAAGCCGTCGAACTGTTTCGGTGGAGCCGGCAGGAGATTGAGGGTTCTCCGGTCGAACGACTAGTCCCGACCGCTGCCGAAGATCGGCACCGCATTCATCGCCAGCGCTACGCCGAGGCCCCACGCACCCGTCCGATGGGCCGGGGACTGGAACTCGAAGCCGTGCGCAAGGACGGAACGACGATACCTGTCGAGATCAGCTTGGCCCCCTCAGATCTGGCCGCGGGACCGGGACACCGTGATCTGCGCGGTTCGCGACATCTCCGCTTGTCAGCGGATGCGCAGGCTGTCGAGCATGATGACCGCGGCCGCCGAAAACGAGCGGAAGCACCTGTCGCACGAACTGCACGACGAGTTCCTTCAGACGCTGGTCGCACTGAAGATCCGGGTGAAAGCTGCTCGCCGACGAGCGGGACGATCGCGAGCGGGAACGGGCTCGCGAGCGGATTGCCGACGAGATCGCCGACCCCATCGGCGGGGTGAAGCGGATGATCCGCAGCTTCCTGCCCCCGGCCTTGGATCATCGGGGTCTTGCTTCCGCGCTACGCTTGATGTTCCGGGATGTCGAGGACGTATACGGGTTCAGAATCGACGCCAGACTGGAACCGGTGGACGGCGAACTGGACGCGATCTCCGCGCTGACCCTCTACCGCATCGTGCAGGAGCCCGTGAACAACGCGGTCCGGCACTCGGGAGCGAGTTGCGCCGTGGTGACGCTCGGTACCGCGAACGGGCGGGTGAGCGCCACCATACACGACAAGGGACGGGGATTCGCCTGGGCGGAAGCGCAGACGATGGACGGCGATGGCCACATTGGCTTGACCGGAATGCGCGAGCGCGCCGCGCTCTTGGGAGGAACCGTCGCTGTGAGAGGCGCCCGCGGCAAGGGAACCACTATTCATGCCAGCGTGCCTTCGAAGAATCCGCACTGGGACGGCGAACAAGGGAGCGAGCGGTGACCAGAGTGCTACTGGTCGATGACCACGCGGTCGTGCGCGCCGGACTCAGTGCGCTGCTCGAAGCGAGCGGGCGGATCGAGGTCGTGGGCGAAGCCTCGTCGGGCGCGGACGGGGTTAGGAAGGCCCGGTCACTTGAGCCGGACATCGTGGTCATGGACTTGGCGATGCCCGGAATGGACGGCGTCGAAGCAACCCGGCGCATCGCCGCGCTCGACCTCGGCACGAAGGTGCTGGTGCTCACAATCCACGACGAGGACGAGTTCCTCGTGCCCGCCATGGAGGCCGGAGCGGCGGGCTTTGTCAACAAGTCGGCTGCCGACACCGACCTCTTGGGCGCGCTGGAGGCGGTCGCGCGCGGCCATTCCTACCTGCCACGCCGCGCCGCCGCCCTGATCGCCCGGCCGAAGGCCATCGAATCGTCGCGCAACACGAAGGGTATCAAGGCACTGTCGGTGCGGGAGCGCACGGCGGTTGAGTTGTACGCCAAAGGCTTTTCGGCCCGGGAGGCGGCGAGCGATATGCTCGTCAGTCCCAAGACCGTCGAAGGCTACATCGCACGCGCCAAGTCCAAGCTGAATCTCGACAACCGGCGCGACATCGTGCGCTTCGCCCTCGAAAACGGGTTGCTCCAGATGGAGGAGTGAAGAACTTGGACTCCCGAAACCAGCATGTGCCAAAGGGTGTCCATCCCCACGGCCATGCGCCTCCCCAATTCCCGCCAATCGACACGACTTTCACGGCTTTCCGGTCAGACCCGATCGGATGCAAGCCTCGCGGCAGGAGTGGCAGATCGTGCAGTCCTGGTTAGACTTACGTGATCTCCTGCCTGGATTCGCGCTTCACCTGCTCTGTCGGGCCGGCAGGGCGCGACGAGAGGTGAATCGCGGCGCTGTTCGCCCGCGGAGCAACGCAGAGCGAAGCGATCCAGCGCGGATGCAACGCCGCTCGAATGCCGGAGGGATCTTGTCCACGTGCTGCTACACTCCATCCACTTCGCTGAATTCGACCAGAATCTGCGCCTTGTTCACCGCGTCGCCCGGACCCACCAGGATGCGTGCCACCTTCGCGGAAGCCGCGGCGCGCAGTTCGTTCTCCATCTTCATCGCTTCGACGATGACCACGGTAGCACCGGCCTGCACCACCTCGCCCTCCTCGACGGCGACCTGTACCACCAGTCCCGGCATGGGCGCCTTGAGGGCGGAGATCCCGGCCGCCTCTCCTGAAACCACGGAGAGTTCGCGGATCTTCGCCTGCCTCTCATCCAGAACCTCGATGGCGTGCGTGCGCCCATCAATCGCCACCTCCCACTCGCCCGGTGCGCCGGCGCGGGCCAGGAGCGGCACCGATACACCGTCCAGGAGCAGCGAGTATCCGGTCGGCGGACTCGCGATTGCGAGCGAGGCCCTGCAGACGCGCCCGTCGACGGTGACATCGCCGTTCTCGGCCACGATCACTTCGTGCGCTTTGCCATTCAGCAAGGCCTTGTAGCGGGCGGGCGGGGCGGGCACCGTCGCGTCAGCCATTCGATCGGAGGGGATCGGTTCTGCGGGCCGCCGGATGGTCCGCGGCGGCGTTCCCGTCCCGATGCGCCCGGGCCCGCTGCTGCCAGGCGGAGAGTCCGCCACCGCCCCTGCGGATTCGCGGGGCTGCGCGGTCGCGGCGGCGGCGGTGCTCGAGCAGGGCGGCAGCCACAAGGAGCGCGTCCTGCTCCGGCTTCGCGAGTCGGCCATCGGTGAGCTCGGGGTGTTCGGGAAGGTAGGCGGTGGACAGGCGGCCCTTCCGAAAGTCAGGCTCGTCCATGATCCGGCGCAGCAGGGGCACACCGGTGGCCACACCGCCGATCTTCAGCTCCTCCAGCGCGCGTTTCATGCGGCGCACCGCGAGGGGGCGGTCCGGCGCCCAGGTGATCAGCTTTCCGAGGAGCGGGTCGTAGTGCAGCCCGATCTCCATTCCCCGCGCGATGCCCCCGTCCCAGCGAATCCCCGGTCCTCCGGGAACCTCCAGCTCGTCCACGACGCCCGTTGCTGGCAGGAAGCCGTCGAAGGGCGATTCGCTGGTGATCCGGCACTCGAGTGCATGGCCGCGTAGCGGGATCTCCTCCTGGCGCATCGGCAGGGCCTCGCCCGCGGCGACGCGGAACTGCCATTCCACCAGATCGATCCCGGTCACCAGTTCCGTAACCGGATGCTCGACCTGCAACCGGGTGTTCATCTCCAGAAAGAAGAACTCGCCGCCCGAGTACAGGAATTCGACCGTGCCCGCCCCCGTGTAGTCCACCGCCCGGGCCGCGCGTACGGCCGCCTCGCCCATGGCGCGCCGCTCGTCGACCGTGAGGAGCGGCGAGGGCGCCTCTTCGACGAGCTTCTGATGACGCCTCTGAATCGAGCACTCGCGCTCGAAGAGGTGCACGACGTTCCCGTGCGCGTCTCCGAAGAGCTGGATCTCGATGTGGCGCGGCCGCTCCAGAAATCGCTCGACGTAGACGCTGCCGTCACCGAAGGCGGCGTCCGCCTCCCGGCTGGCCGTCGCGAATGCGCGCTCGACCTCGTCCGCCCGGTGCACCACCCGCATTCCCTTGCCACCGCCCCCCGCGGCCGCCTTGAGCACGACGGGGAAGCCAACCGACTTGGCTGCGCGGATGGCATCCCGCCCGGAGCCGAGCGGCGTGTCGGTGCCCGGCACGATGGCCACGCCCGCCGCGGCCATGCGCTGGCGAGCCTCGGTCTTGTCCCCCATCGCGTGAATCGTGGAGGCCGAGGGGCCCACGAAGACGAACCCGGCCGCCGCAACCGCTTCGGCGAAGTCCCCGCGCTCGGCGAGAAAACCGTAACCGGGATGGATGGCCCGCACCTGCGCCCGGCGAGCCACCGCGAGCAACCTGTCCACCGACAGATAACTCTCCGAGGCGCGCGCGGGACCGATGCAATACGCTTCGTCGGCGTGGAGCACATGCGGCGAGGTGCGGTCCGGTTCCGAGAACACCGCCACGGTGCGAATGCCCATTTCGCGGGCACCCCGGATCACCCGGAGCGCAATTTCACCCCGGTTGGCGACAAGTACGGATTCGATCAAGGTTCGGCCAGGCGCTCCCGGCCCCGGCGCCGATCAGCGGTCACCGGGCGGCGGATGGATGGTGCGGAGGTTTCAGGGTCGGTTAATGGTACCTGCGACCGTTGTCTCCGCGCCATCGCGCCAGATGCTGAACTCGATCTCTTCGTCTTCGGTGTAGGAGCGCAGGATGCGCCTCAATTCCGCCGCATCGTCAACCGTGCGTCCGTCGACCGCAACCACCACGTCGCCGGGCCGGAGGCCGAGCGGCGAGTCCTCTGCGGTGTTCGCGACCAGGACGCCCTCGTCGGTGCCGAAGTAGGCGCCCAGCCCCTCGTTGAGTTCGACCAGCTCGAGGCCGCCCGCGCCCACCCGCGATGGCAGGAAGTACCAGTTGTCGCTTGTGCCGGGCCGTGGAGCGCCGGTGATGACCGAGATGCTGCCGTCCGCGTCCGGAAGCGGCCACTCCATGTGCTCGTAGCGGTCGCGGAACTGCTCCGCCAAGTCGCTCCACCGCGAGCTGCGGCTGTCGGGACCCGGGCGGAAATGGAACTCGCCGCGATCCATCCTCTCGGGGACCACAGCGAATGTCAGCACCTCGTCGTCCCGCTCGACCCCGACCTCGACCGCCTCGCCCTCCGGAACCTCGCCCAGGAGCGTGCGCAGCCGGTCGAAGGGGGACGCGTCGCGGCGCTCCGTGTCAGCCTCACCCGCCAACGGCTGAAGAAGAGGGTGCCCGCCAATCGAGACGATCACATCGCCTTCCTGGATTCCCGCTTCTTCGGCCGGGCTGCCGTGAGACACGTCCGTGACCCTGACACCTCCGTCCGCATCCGTCCACGACACGTAGACACCGAGCCTGGGCCGCGTGTCGTTGTCGCGAAACACGACCCGCGCACTGCCGAATGTCCTCTCCTCCTCCTGGGCATGGGTGGCCGGGGACCACTTGACCGATCCCGGCACAGCCACAACCGCGAACGCCACGAAGACTGCCAGTCCTTTCGCCGTCGCCACCGTTCTCATCACTTCCCCCTCCGTTGCTGGTCTCGCAGCCCCCGGCACACCCGCACTCAGGCTACTCGACCGATAGGACGCGGGAGACCCGGCCACGGTTGCCCGGCCCCCTCGCCGCCGCCGGGGCACCCGGAGACTGCGCAGGGTTCGCCGGGCCTACAGCGGAATATTCCCGTGCTTCTTCGGCGGGTTCGAGTCGCGCTTCTCCGACAGCATGTCGAGCGCGTTGATGAGGCGGGGGCGCGTATCGCGCGGATCGATCACGTCGTCGACGTAGCCTCGGGCCGCGGCCACGAAGGGATGCGCGAACTTCTCCCGGTATTCGGCCATCCGGGCCTCCGTTGCCGCTTCCGGGTCGTCCGAGGCGGCGATTTCCCTGCGGAAGAGGATCTCGACCGCGCCCTTCGGGCCCATGACCGCGATCTCGGCCCAGGGCCAGGCCAGATTGATGTCGCCCCTGATGTGCTTCGAATTCATGACGTCGTAGGCACCGCCGTAGGCCTTGCGGGTGATGACCGTGACCTTGGGCACGGTGGCCTCGCAAAAGGCGTAGAGCAGCTTGGCGCCATGCCGGATGATGCCGCCGTGCTCCTGGCCGACCCCCGGGAGGAACCCCGGCACGTCTTCGAACACGACCAGCGGGATGTTGAAGGCGTCGCAGAAGCGCACGAACCGCGCGCCCTTGTCCGAGCAGTCGATGTCCAGGACACCGGCCAGAACCGCCGGCTGGTTGCCGACGATACCCACCGAGTGTCCCCCCAGATGGGCCAGGCCGGTCACCAGGTTGCGTGCGAATCCGGCGTGCACCTCGTAGAACTCGCCGTCGTCGACCACCTCCCGGATGACGTCGATCATGTCGTAGGGGCGATTCGCGCTGTCCGGGACGATCTCCAGCAGCTTTCCGCTGCGCCGGTCGTGCGGATCCCGCCCCGGACCCGCCGGCGGACGCTCGCTGTTGTTGCGGGGGATGTAGCGGAAGAGTTCCCTCACCGCGGCGAGCGATTCGGCCTCGCTGTCGTGGGCGAAGTGGGCCACCCCGGAGGTCTCGGCGTGCACGTCGGCCCCGCCCAGCCCCTCCTTGTCGATGTCCTCGTGGGTGACCGTCTTCACGACATCGGGACCGGTCACGAACATGAAGCTCGTGCCCCGCACCATGTACACCAGGTCGGTGATCGCGGGCGAATAGACCGCCCCGCCGGCGCACGGCCCCAGAACCACGCTGATCTGCGGGATCACCCCGGACGCCAGCGTATTGCGCAGGAAGATGTCGGCGTACCCGCCGAGCGAGACCACGCCCCCCTGTATGCGCGCGCCTCCGGAATCGTTCAGGCCTACGAGGGGCGCGCCGTTCTTGAGGGCGAGCTCCTGGATCTTGACGATCTTCTCCGCGTGGGCCTCGCTCAGCGACCCGCCGAAGACGGTGAAGTCCTGCGAGAAGACGTAGACCAGCCGGCCGCGGATCGTCCCATAGCCGGTGATGACCCCGTCCCCGAGGACCTTCCTGTCTTCGAGTCCGAAGTCCGACGACCGATGGGTGACGAAGCGGTCGAGTTCCACGAAGGAGTCGGTGTCGAGCAACAGGTCGAGCCGCTCGCGCGCGGACAGCTTGCCCCGGGCATGCTGAGCCCGAAGGCGCGCTTCACCGCCGCCGGTCGCCGACTCCGCCTTCAGCGCCTCGAGCCGGTCGAGCGATTCCTTCCTGGTCACGCCGTGGTCACCGGCTGCCGCCAGGGGGCCCGGTCAGCTCGGTGCCGACGGGATGGAGCGCGCCATCGTAGATCCGGACCGGGAAATAGTCGCGCGCGAGCCGGCCGTCGACGAACGAATAGGTGCCCGTCGCCCCCGCGAAGCTGCGGAGCCGGTCCATCGCCCCGACCAGGTCTCGCGCGGCGCGCCGTCCCTCGCCGTACGCGTCCAGCGCCATGCGGAAGAGGTCGTAGCCGGTTGCCGGAATCGGGCTGCGCAGCGTTCGCCGGAAGTGGGCTTCGTAGGCGGCGACGAATTCGGCCGCGGGGTCGTAATCGGCGCCGGGCAGCGATGTGCTGACGGCGATGACCAGGTCGGTGTGCCTGCGCGCCACGGATTGCAGCACCGAGGGGGTCGCCCACGCGCCCGTCCCCGCCACCTGGATGTCGAGGGTGTCCAGGCCGAAGAAGGCGATCTGGGGAGCCAGGAGCTCCACGTCGGCCGGCGGTGCGACGACCACGAGCAGCTCGGGCAGAAGCGACTCGACCTCCATGAGCTGCAGGTCGAAGGTCGTGGTGCCCGGAGCGTAGGGAAGCCGCCGGCGGACGATGCCTCCGGCAGCCGCGAACGTCTCGTCGAATGCCATCGCCTCGAGCGTCTCTTCGGGACTCTCGGGATGGATCATCGCCGCGTCGGTGTACCCCATGCCGGCAACGGCCTCGGCCAGTGTGCGTCCCGCCCCGGGATCTCCGGCCCGCATGCTGTATATCCCGGCACGCTGCGACGGGAACGCGCGGGCGGTTGGGGACAACAGAGCCACGCTGCCGGGAACCACCTGCGCCACCGACGCCATGTGGTCGTCGGACAGCGGTCCCAGAATGGCCGCCGCGCCGCGTGAAACGAGTGCCGACGCGGCTCGCACGCTGGCCGAAGGCGCGCCGAGGTTGTCCTCAACCACGAGTTCGACATTCACGCCGGCTCCCTGCGCCAGTGCGGCGGCCACTTCCACGCCCTCGAGGAAGAGGCCGGCGTATTCGCGGTTGGACGGCGAGCCGGAGATCGGCAGGATTGCACCGACGATGAGTTGCTCGGGCAGCAGCGAGGAGAGATCCGCATCGAGGACTGCCCGCGCGATGTCCAGCGGTCTGCCCCGGGCACCCGACTCGAGAGCCCCGCGCGCATGTGCATTGGCCCCGGCAGTGTCTCCGTACGCCGCGTGGGTCAATGCCAGTTCGGCGAGGATCGGTCCGAAGCGCGGATCGCGTGAGTTGGCGGCTCTCCTGGCGGCGAGGGCTTCGAGCTGATGACGGGGCAGCCGCGCTGCCGCGGCCGCGAGCTGCTCCACCATATTGTCGGTCACGGTTCCGGCGGGCGGTCCGAGGAGTCCCTCCGCGGCGGCGAAGAACTCCCCCGCGGCGAGCATGGCCTCCGCCCAGCCGATAGCCCCGGCCGAGTCGCCGGCCATCGTCCCGCCGTCTGTCGCCACGGGCAACGGGGCCTGGTCCGCAGGCGACGCACGCTGTTCGACCGCCCCGGCGGCGCAACCGATCACCAGACCGGCGAAGAGCCCGGCCACGATCGGCAACACCCTCGGTCTGTTCGTCATTGGCATGCGCTTCGGCGCTCCGGGTCCCTTCCTACTCGGTCCCTCCCGCCTCGGAATCCCCGGAGGACTCCTCGGCAGCTTCCACCTGGGGCTCCTCGGCAGCTTCCGGCTCGGACTCCGCGGCGGCTTCCGGCTGGGGCTCCGCGGCATCGCTGCCGCCGGCGCCACCGGCTTCCGCCTCCGACGGGGCCCGCCGCTTCGGAGCCGCCAACACCTCCAGCACGATGCGCCGGTCCCCCGCATCCGAAGAGATCACCTTGAGTGGAACACTCTCGCCAACCCGGTAGTGGGTTTCCAGGGCATCCGGCGCCACACCGGTGTGCGAGCCGGGCACGAATCCTTCGACGCCCTCTCCAAGGTCCATGACAACGCCTTTCTCCTGCAGCCGAACGACGGTGCCGTCCTGTTCGTGCCCCTTGGCGTAGCGAATGACCAGTTCGGGCCACGGATCGTCGTAGAGCTGCTTCAGTCCAAGGGAGATGCGCTTGTTGTCGGAGTCGACGTGAAGGACCATAACGTCGAGCTGGTCGCCTTTCTGCACGACTTCGGAAGGATGCTCCACTCGCTTGGTCCAGCTCATGTCCGAGACATGGACCAGCCCGTCGATCCCCGGCTCGATCTCGATGAACGCGCCGAAGGTGGTGAGGTTGCGGACCGTTCCCGTGAGGCGTGTGCCGGTGGGGTACTTGAGCGGGAGTGCGAGCCACGGATCCTCCTCGATCTGCTTCATTCCGAGGGAGATCTTTTCGTCGTTGGGGTCGACCTTGAGGACCACCGCCTCGATCTCGTCGCTGATCGAGACCAGCTTGGAAGGATGCCGGACGTTGCGCGTCCAGGACATCTCCGAGATATGCACCAGTCCCTCGACGCCCTTCTGCAACTCCACGAAGGCACCGTAGTTCGTGATCGATACGACCCGTCCGCGCACCCGGGCGCCGACGGGATACCGCTCTTCGATGTCCGTCCACGGGTAGGGCAGCAGCTGCTTGAGACCGAGTGAGATTCGCTCGCGGTCCCAGTCGATGTCCAGCACCTTCACGTCGAGCGTGCCGCCCACGTCCACGACCTCGGAGGGGTGACCCACCCGGCCCCATGACATGTCGGTGATGTGCAGGAGTCCGTCGAGTCCGCCCAGATCGATGAACGCACCGAAGTCGGTGATGTTCTTGACCACCCCTTCGCGGACCTGCCCCTTGAGCAGTTCCTTGACCAGCGTGGACCGCTTCTTCTCGCGCTCGCGCTCCAGGATCACCCGGCGGGACACCACGATGTTCCGCCGCCGCTTGTTGAGCTTGATGATCTTGAAGTCGTAGCGCTCGCCGATCAGTTCCTCGATGTTGGGCACCCGACGCAGCGCGATCTGCGAGCCGGGGAGGAACGCGTCGACCCCCATGATATCGACGGTGACGCCGCCCTTGATCTTGCGGGTGAGGAGTCCCTTGACGGGTTCGTCCTTTTCGTACGCATCCTTGATCAGCTCCCAGACCCGCAGGAAGTCGGCCTTCTTCTTGGAAAGGACAACCACCCCGTCGTCGTCTTCCAGGCTCTCCAGAAGCACTTCGACTTCCTGGCCGGGCGCGACGGAATCGCCGTCCTTGAACTCGTCGAGGGATACGGCGCCCTCGCTCTTGAAGCCGAACTCGAGGATGGCCGCGGAGTCCGTCGTACGCAGGACCCTGGCCTTGACGATCTCGCCTTCCTTGATGACCCCGCGCGCCGTCTGGTGGTCGGCGAGCATTGCATCGAAGTCGTCGTGCGAGACATCGAGCACCTCTTCGCCGTACGGATCGTGGAGGAGCTCAGGGGAGATTTCGTTGGACTGCAGTGACTCTGCAGAGGTCGGCTCGCTGGTGGAGCCGGACGGCTCGGCAACCGTTGGGGTGTCTGGTGTTTCGTTCATTGGTCAATGTCTCGCCGACACGGAGGCCGGCGCTCCGATGCTGGTCCAGCCACGCAAGCAAAGTCACGGGCCAGGCTGGAGTTGAATGGATTTGCACCGTCCCGGGCCATCCCGTCCATGGCCGGAGACCGTGTTGCCTGTTCGCCCCGGGCTTTCGTCTACTACGCGGCAGCGACGCTGCGGGTTACCGCGAGTGTACGGGGCACAGTCCTTAATTATACTCTACAGATGTCAGGAACGGGAGTACCAGTTGCACGATGACTTCCGTCTGACCCGGCGGATCCAGCTCCGTGGTATCGACGGTGACCGCTCCTTCCGCACGCGACAGGGGAGCGATGGCGCGCGTGGAATCGCGCTGGTCGCGGCGCTCGAGCCGGGCAGCCTCGGCGTCGACTTCTTCAGGCGCGGGCTGGCGGCCGCGCTGCAGGAGCCGTCGGCGGGCGCGTTCGCGAATCTCGGCGTCGAGATGGACTTTGACCTCGGCGCTCGGGAAGATGACCGTCCCCATGTCCCGCCCCTCGGCCACAAGCCCCGGGCCCGCGGCCGCGGAGCGCTGCAGCTCCAGCAGGTGGTCGCGCACCAGGGGCACCGCCGATACCCGGGACACCTCGGAGGTGACCCGCGACTCACGCAGCGCCTCGTCGGGTACAAGGGTGCCGCGGATCCGGACGTGCATGGTTCCGTCGTGCCATTCGAGACCGATGCGGAGCGCATCCAGTTCGGCCGGTGTGACATCCTCCACGTCTTCGCTGCCCCGTTCGGACTCCAGCAGGGCCAGGGTCACCGCCCGGTACAGGGCGCCCGAATCCAGATGACGGAACCCCAGTCGACGTGCCACCGCCGCGGCCGTGGTGGACTTGCCCGAGCCCGCGGAACCGTCGACCGCCACCACGATGCAGCGGCCCGCACCTGGGGACGCCGCGGGAGTCGGCCCGGGATGCGGCGCGCCGGCCACGCTGTGCCGCTCGACGCGGGCAAGCAGTTCCCAGAACCCGGGGAAACTGACGTCGGCCACCCCGGGATCGTCGATCGCGAGGTCGCAACCGGGTGAGGCGCCCAGCACACCGAAGGCCATCGCGATGCGGTGATCGTGGAAGCACTCCACGCGGCCCGACAGCGGCTTGCCGGTGCCGCGGATCTCCAGGCCGTCGGGGAACTCCTCGACCGCGACTCCAATGCGGCGCAGGTTGACGGCCAGCGCAGCCAGCCGGTCCGACTCCTTCACCCGCAGCTCCGCCGCGCCCGAAATCCGGGTCACGCCGTCCGCCCGTGCGGCCAGAACGGCGACGATGGGGACCTCGTCAATGAGTCCGGGGACCTCGTCCCCTCCGACCTCGACGGCCTGCAATCCCGCCCCTTGCCCGGCAACCCGCAGGTCCCCGGCCGGCTCACCACCCGGGGCGCCGCGCGGCAGCACCTCGACATCGACGCCCATGCGCGCGAGGACGGGAAGCAGCCCGGTGCGCGTCGGGTTAAGTCCCACCGATCGGATTGTGACAGGCAGCTGTCCCGTCGCCAGCGCGGCCCAGGCGATGAAGAAGGTGGCCGAGGAGAAGTCGCCGGGGATGTCCATGTCCAGCGGTTCCAGCCGGGCGGGAGGATCGGCAAGCCGTACCGACCAGGCGTCGCCGCGCCACCCCTCCACGACCTCGGCCCCCATGGCTTCGAGCATGCGCTCGCTGTGGTCGCGGGAGCGGTGCGGTTCGCGCACTTCGACGGGGACGCCCGCACCGATTCCGGCCAGGAGGATCGCACTCTTGACCTGTGCGCTGGCGACCTCGCCGTCGTGGCGTACCGAGGTGAGCGCCCCGCCGCCGATCCGCATCGGCAGGACTCCCGGCCGCTCCAGATAGTCGACGCTGGCGCCCATCCGCCGCAGCGGGGCCGCGATCCGTTCCATCGGGCGCTGCGACAGCGACGCGTCGCCTCGCAACACCACCTCCAGGGGCTGTGCGGCGAGCGCGCCCGAGAGCAGCCGCGTACCCGTCCCGCTGTTGCACAGATCCAGCGCGCCGGCAGGCTGTGTCCACCGCCGGAGCCCCGGGCCGCGGATCCTGACCGGCTCGCTTCCGGCACCGTCCAGACCGCGCACTTCCACCCCGAGGGCCGCGACGGCACGCGCGGTCGCCAGGGGGTCCCCTCCACGGGGCACGGCGCCGATGCGGCTCTCGCCATCCGCCAGAGCACCGAGGATGAGGGCGCGCTGCGTGATGGACTTGTCCCCCGGCACCCGGATCGTCAGTCCCTCTCCCCGGTCCATCGCCTCCCCCCGTGCATGAGTTCTTCGAGTGCGGCCCAGTCGCCGGCCTCGATGGTCCGCCGGATCGCGGCAACCTGCCGCTCGACTGCGCGGAGGGCCGCCGCGTCGTCTTCGGCCGCGGCCTCCAGCAGCGGGCGCCAAACGGCCGGGCTGGACCCGGCGAGCCGCGTCATGTCGCGTCCCCCGGGGCCGAGCTGGCCGGAGGCGATGCCCCGACTTTGCAGGACCTCGGCCAGCGCGCTCGCGAGCAGCTGCGGAAGGTGACTCGCCCACGCCATCATGCGGTCGTGCTCCGCGCCGGAGATGACGCGAGGCCGGCCGCCCAGCGCCGTCCAGAAGGCGGCCGCCCGCTCCACCGCACCGGCGGAATCGCTGCGGTCGAGGTCGCGCGCGGCGGATGCCGGCCCCTGCCGTGCGCGATCCGGGGGACAAATCCAGACATCGGCACCGTCGAAGAGGTCCCCCCGGGCCGCGGCATAGCCGGAGCGCTGCGAGCCGCACATGGGGTGGACACCGACGAAGACACCCGGGCCCGGCGCGCCACCGCCGGCCGATGACGACTCCGCCTTCGCGGCCGCCGCCAGCACCGGACGCTTCAAGCTCGCCACATCCATGGCGAGCGCCGCCCGGCGCCAAATCGCAGCCGTCTCGCCGACCAATCCGACAGTCGCGTCCAGCGGCGCGGCGAAGACCACGACGCCACCGCCAACCCGGGCATCGCCCAGCCGCGCGACCACCTCGACCCCGTCGCCCGCAGCCATCGCGGCACACTCCGGGTCGGGGTCGATCCCGCACACCGGAACCCGCGGCATCCGCTCCAGCACCGCCCGGGCCACCGATCCGCCCATGACGCCCAGTCCCACCACCGTAACGCTGCGCACACCCGCCTCAGTCACGGTAGCCGATCTCGATCTCGAGCCCGTCGCGGGCGACCGTCGATTCCGGGAAGATGGCGCGCGCCTCGTTCTCGAGCACCCGGGGCACATCGGCGTAGCGCGCCGACACATGGGTCAGCACCAGCCGCTTCACCTTCGCCTGCGCGGCCACGCGGGCAGCCTCCGCAGCCGTCGAATGCCGCGTCTCCCACGCCCGCCGCTTCTCTTCCGAGCCGAAGGTGGCTTCGTGAATGAGCAGGTCCGCCCCCATCGCCATGGCGCCGGTCGCACGGGTCGGGCGGGTGTCACCCGTGTAGACGACCTTGCGGCCGGGGCGGGCCGGACCGACCACCTCGTCCGGCGAGATCACGCGCCCGTCCACCTCGACCGGGCGGCCCCGGTGGAGCTGGCCGAAGAGGGGGCCTTCGGGCACGCCGAGGCTCCGCGCCATCTCCACGTCGAAGCGGCCGAGGCGCATCTCTTCCACCAGGGCATAGCCGAGCGCCGGGACCCCGTGATCCACGTCGAAGGAGTGCACCGCCCACCCGTCGAACGCCACGCGGTCGCCGTCGCGCAGACTCTTCACCTCGACGGGAAAGGCCAGCCGCTCGATCCCCATGCGGACCGCGGCCCGGAGCAGGTCTCGCGTGCCGGCTGGACCGTAGATCGTCATCGGGTCCTCCCTGCCCTGAAGACCCATCGTGCGGAGCAGCCCGGGCAGCCCCAGAAAGTGATCCGCGTGGCCATGGGTGATGAAGATGTGGCAGAACGAAAACCCGGTGCCGAAGCGCATGATCTGGCGCTGGGTTCCCTCGCCGCAGTCGAGGAGGAAGGACTCGCCCTCGCGCTGCACGGCAATGCCCGAGACGTTGCGGCCGACGGTCGGGCGGGAAGCGGCGGTACCCAGGAAGCGGACTCGAATCATCGGGTCAAGATAACGTATCGGCATCGCGAAACACGGTTTGCCCCCCATGCGCTCCACGGCTTATTTTGGTGCGGCATCGGCGCGCAGCACCGGTGCGACCACAATGCGTCCCGGCGGCCAACCGCGGTGCCGCTTCGGGACGGCTCACCCGGGAGGACAGATGAACCGCAAGGTCAAGAAGGGCAATGCGCGCCGCACGGCGCCGAATCGACGCGATTTCCTCGGATCGGCGGCGGCCATGCTGGGCGCCTCCCAGCTGCCCGCCTTCAACTCGCACGCCACGGCCATCGCGGACGACCTCAGTCGTCACCGGGGAACCCCGGCCGACATCGCCCGGGACGAGAACTACTGGTCCGAAGTGGCCCGCGCCTTCACGGTCGACCGCACCCTGGTCAACCTGAACAACGGCGGCGTCAGCCCCTCGCCCACCTTCGTGCAGGAGGCGATGAAGCGGCACCTGGACTTCTCCAACAAGGCGCCCACCTACACCATGTGGCAGATCCTCGGGCCGCAGCGCGAGGGCGTGCGGGCACGGATGGCGCGGGAATGGGGCGTCGACACCGAAGAGGTGGCCTTCACGCGCAACGCCTCCGAGGGCCTGCAGATCTGCCAGTTCGGCTACGACCTCCAGAAGGGCGACGAAGTCCTCACGACGACCCAGGACTACGGCCGCATGCTCACCACCTTCCGGCAGCGGGAACGCCGTGAGGGCATCGTCATGCGGCAGATCAAGGTCCCCGTGCCCGCCGAGGACAACGCCGAGGTCGTGCGCCGCTTCGAGGAGGGCATCACGGACAGGACCCGCCTCATCCTCATGTGCCACATGATCAACCTGACCGGCCAGATCCTGCCGGTGAAGGAGATCGTGGCCATGGCGCGCAACTACGACATCCCGGTCATCGTGGACGGCGCCCACGCGCTGGCGCACTTCCCCTTCAAGCTCTCCGAGCTGGAGTGCGACAACTACGCGACCAGCCTCCACAAGTGGCTCTTCGCGCCGCACGGCACCGGCCTGCTCTACGTTCGCAAGGAGGAGGTCCCCAACATCTGGCCCCTGATGGCCGCGCCCGACGGAATGACCGACAACATCCGCAAGTACGAGGAGATCGGCACGCATCCCGCGGCCAACTACCTGGCGATCGGCGAGGCGCTGACCTTCCACCAGGGGATAGGGGCAGAGCGCAAGGCCGAACGGCTGATCTACCTCAGGGACCACTGGGCCAACCGCCTCCTCGAGAACGACCGCGTGAGCCTCAATACGAGCCGGAAGCCCGGCTTCGCCTGCGGGATCGGGAACGTGCACGTCGACGGCCTGGACACCGCCGCCCTCAGCACCTGGCTCTGGAACGAGCACCGGATCATCAACGTGTCGATCGGCCACGAGGAGTGCACCGGGCTCAGGATCTCCCCCAGCGTGTACACGACGCTCGAGGAGATCGACCGGTTCAGCGAGGCGATGGAGTGGGCGATCAAGCACGGACTACCGACGGCCTGACGGTGTTGCGGGCGATTCTCCGGCGGCACCGGAATCGCATCGCCATCAGACGCGAGACCGGCCCGGGCCGCGTGCTTGTCATGCGGCGCACAGCGGGAGGCATGGCCGTGCTCCTGGCGCTCGCATCGGTGGCCGGAGCGATCCGGCTTCACACCGAACTGGAAGACTCCGATCCTGCAGCTGACGCCGTCCTGACCACGCCCCCGGCCGCGGTCACCCTCGCGTATACGACCGAGGTGCAACTGGCGCTCAGCTCGGTCACGGTCACCTCCGCATCCGCGGACGGCGTCCCGGCTTCGGCCGGCGAGCTCGCCTACCTCTTCGCCGACCGGCACGATGTCCTTGTCCTTCCCCTGACGGCGCCGCTGTCTTCAGGCTCCTACATCGTCTCCTGGCGAACGGCGGGACCGGATGGGCACCCGATCTCGGGCGAGTTCGGGTTCCGGGTGGATCTGCCGGTGGAGGAGGAGATTGAGGAGGTTGAGGAGGGCGAGGAGGGCGACGTGACGGGCGCGGGTGACCCCCCGGTTGCGGGCGGCACGGAGCGGGACCCGGCGGCCCGCGAGGACGCACTGGCCGCGGAGGCGGGGCCGTCCGTCGACATCCTGGCGCTGGCGACCCGGTTCGCATTCTACGCGGCGATCGTGGGGATCCTCGGGGCGATCGCCTTCAGGGCGCTGGTCCTGAGGGCCGTCGGGGGCGGTCTGCCCGAGACGGCGGCCGGGGCGGTTGCCGAGGGGGTCTGGCGGATCGCCGCGATCGCCGCCGGGCTGCTGCTGCTCACGCTGCCGCTCCGTCTCTGGTTCCAGGCCGTGTCCTTCTTTCCGGAAGACCCCTTGGGCAATCTCGGCGCTGTGACCGCGGGGACCGCATGGAGCACCGGCTGGTGGGTGCAGGTTACCGCGGGTGCGGTCGTTCTGCTCGGTGTCGCGCTCGCGCGTCCCGGACAGCATCGGGTTGCCAACGGGTGGAGGCTGGCGGCGCTTGGAGCCCTGGCCCTGCCCATCGTGCCGCTCGTATCCGGACACGCCTGGGCGGACAGTCCGCGCGCCCTGTCATCGGTCGCGACGTACCTGCACGTCGTGGCCGCCAGTGCGTGGGTGGGAGGCCTGTGCTGCCTGGTATGTGCGGGGCTCCCGGCGCTGCGCGATTCAGAGCGACCGGCCGACGGCGTTCCAGCTCCGCTGCCCGCGCTGGTCGGAGCTTTCTCCCGGCTCGCCCTCGCCGCCGCCGGCCTCCTGGTCGTCTCGGGCGCGGCCAAGGCCTGGCTCCACATCGGTGCGCCCTCGGACCTGTGGACCACGGCCTGGGGGCGGTCACTGCTCGTCAAGGACGCCGTCGTGCTGGGCGTGATGGCGCTCGGCTTCTACAACTGGCGCGTGGTGCGCCCGGCGCTGGCGAGTGACCCCGGACCGGACCGCCTCAAGCGTTCAGCAACCCTCGAGCTGCTGCTGGGGGCAGCCGCGGTGATCGCGACATCCTTCCTGGTGGTACAACCCCTGAACTGACTCCGATGAACAGCTCCAAATCCCGAAGAGCCGCGACCGCGCTCGCGCCCCTCCTGCTCTGCGCGGCGGCGTTTGCGACCGCATCCGCCCAGGCCCGCCAGACCGATCTGGACGCCCTCGTCGGCTGGCCCTTCCCGACCGAAATGACGGCCGCCGCGGACGCTCCAGTGGTAGCCTGGGTGCGCAACGAACGAGGGGCGCGCAACGTCTGGACCGCCGCGGGCCCCGAGTGGCGCGGACGGCGGCTGACGGATTTCGAGGGGGACGATGGACAGGAGGTGGCCGGCCTCGCGGTTTCGGCCGACGGCACGATCATCGCGTTCGTTCGAGGCGGCGCTCCAAACCGGGCGGGAGAGATCCCCAACCCCGAGAGCGACCCCGCCGGCGTCGACCGCGAACTCTGGGTGGTGGGCACCGGTGGCGGGGCGCCGACCAAGCTGGGACCCGGACACTCGCCCCTCCTGACCGCCGACGGCAGCGCCGTGATCTACATCCAGGGCGGCGTGATCCGGCGCAGGACAACCTCGAACGCCGATGCGGAACCCGAGGTGCTGGTCCGGGGCCGCGGCAGCCCGGGCGAACTCCGGTTGTCGCCAGACGGCACCCACCTGGCCTGGACCAGCCAGCGCGGGGATCACGCCTTCATCGGGGTGCTGGATCTGGCCAGCCGCGATTTGCGTTATCTCGATCCCTCCCTCGATGCGGACGGCAGTCCCGCCTGGTCGCCGGACGGGCGCGAGGTCGCCTTCGTGCGCATCCCCAGCGAAGAGGGCCGCCTCCCGTTCTTCGCCGTGCGGGAGGCCTTGCCCTGGAGCATCCGGGTGGTGCGCATCGACGACGGGGCGGCCCGGACTGTTTTCGCGGCCCCGGAGGGGCCCGGCAGCGCATTCCGCACCATATCCGGCGCCAACAACATCTTCTGGGGAACGAACGACCGCATCGCGTTTGCGTGGGAAGGCAACGGCTTCACCAACCTGTACTCGGTCGGCGCAGCCGGCGGGGACGAGCCCCGCCCCATCGCGACCGGAGAGTTCGAGGTGCAGTACGTCGCGCTCGCACCCGGCGGCGAGGCGCTCGTCTTCTCGTCCAACCAGGGCGACACGGACCGCCAGCACCTCTGGCGGGGCCCGCTGGACGGCAGCGGCGCGCGTCAGCTCACCCCCGGCACCGGAATCGAATGGCAGCCCGCGCCCGCCTCCGACGGGTCGATCGCGTTTCTGGCGTCGTCCGGCACGGTCCCCGCACACGCCGAGGTGCTCCGAGGGAACGAACGGCGCTGGCTGGTGGATTCGGCTTCGGAAGCCATCCCGGGCGGCCTGGCCGAACCCGAGCAGGTGATCTTCCCCTCCGCCGACGGGCTTCCCATCCATGGTCAGCTTTTCCTGCCCCAGGGCCCTCCACCCTCCGGCGGCTGGCCCGGGCTCCTCTTTCTGCACGGGGGATCCCGCCGCCAGATGCTCCTCGGGTTCCATCACCGCGGCTACTACCACCACACCTACTCCTTCAACCAGCACCTGGCGGCGAGCGGCTACGCGGTCCTCTCGGTGAACTACCGCAGCGGCATCGGGTACGGCATGGAGTTCCGCGAGGCACTTCACTACGGGGCGGACGGGGCATCCGAGGTAGCCGACGTTCTTGGAGCCGGGGCCTGGCTGGCCGCGCGGGACGACGTGGACGGCAACCGGCTCGGGCTCTGGGGCGGCTCCTATGGCGGCTATCTCACCGCCCACGGCCTCGCGCAGGCCTCCCACCTCTTCAAGGCCGGGGTAGACGTCCACGGCGCCCACGACTGGAACAAGATCATCCGCAACTTCGTGCCCTCCTACGACCCGGTGGCGCATCCCGAGCTCGCGCGGCGTGCCTTCGAGTCCTCTCCCATGGCCTTCGTGGATCGCTGGGAATCGCCGGTGCTGCTGATCCACGGCGATGACGACCGCAATGTCCCCTTCGCGGAATCCGTCGAACTGGCGGAGGTATTGCGGAAAAGGGGCGTGCACGTGCAGCATCTCGTCCTCCCCGACGAGGTCCACGGCTTCCTGCTGCACCGCAGCTGGATGGCCGTATTCGGGGCCGCCGAGGACTTCTTCGAGCGGTTTGTGCGGTGACGAGGCCTGCGGGAGCGCGACGCCGCACGCGCCATGCCGGGCTGCTTGCCACGCTCCTCCTCATGGTTGGCCCCGGCGGCGCCGACGCTCAGGATCCGCCCGCGGACTCCATCTCCTCCTTCAACTTCCGCGGCAACGTCGTCGACTTCCGCACCGAGGGTCCAATCGAGGGCGCGATCGTCCAGATCGCCGAGCTGGGCAGGTCCGCCGAGACCGACGCCAACGGCTACTTCGAATTCCGGGATCTCGTTCCCGACCGGTACACGATCATCACCGCACGCTTTGGCTACGAAACCAACCGCGAGCCCTCGGACATCCCCTTCGGGGCCATAATGGTGGTTCGTCTGAACCCGGTCGCCATCGAGGTCGAAGGCATCGGAGTGCAAGTCGAGCGCATCGTCCGACAGCTGGCGATCCGCCGCAGCGCCACCCCGGCTGCCTCGTCCGCATTCGCGTCCGAGCAGCTGAAGACCACCGTCGATCTCGATGTCGTGGAGCTTGTCCGCGAACGGACGTCGCTGGACATCGTCGAGGACTCCTTCGGGCTCCCGGTTGCACGCTTCCGCAGCAGGCTCAGTCGGCTGCGGGTATGTCTGGACGAGGTACCGGTCGGCTCCGGTTTCCTGCAGAACCTGCAACCCGACCAGCTCGGTCTCGTCGAGGTCTTCGAGTCCCTGCGGATGGTGCGAATGTACACGAACGACTTCCTTCAGCGCGCGGCCGAACGCGGTTTCCAGCTGCAGCCGATCAACATCACGACAAGCAGAGGTTGCTGACCATGTACGACCGCCGCGTGCAGGCGCTGGCCTGCGCAGCCTTGTTGGCAGGCACCGTCGGGTGCGCCTCTTCCGGCCCGTTTACCCCGTCTCCGGAGCAGTCCGCAGCACTCGCGGCAGTCGCCGGCGTGTGGCACTACGACGAGGCCGGCACCGCTCAGGCAGCCGGTCTGCGCGGCACCCGCGCGCGCGACCACATCCATCAGCGCGCGTCGGATATCGGGATGGAGATGATGCGCGAGCAGGGAGCGGGAGGGGACGCCGTATCGGGGACGCCCACAGGACTCCGCCAGACGATGCTGATGCTGGGCATTACGCACGAAGCACTGACCTTCTCTCCAGGCTATGGAGCCCTGTCGGCCACCTTCGACAGCGAGAATTCCATCGACCTCCCGTTGGAAGGGAGCTGGGTGGACGCGCAGGCGGCGCAGGGGCCGATCGAGGTGCGCCTCCGCTGGCGTGGCGACGGATTTGCGATTGAGCGCCGGATACCGGGCGGCGGGACCATCCGCGACGCCTTCTCCATTCTCGAGAGTGGCCACCTGCTTCTTACGCGCGAGATCGTGTGGAGACGGGCGCAGATGGTGGGGCGCATCGTCTACGACAGATAGCCCGGGGGCTGCCCTGCCATCAGGCCCGGGCGGCTCCCGAAGCCTTGGAGCCGCCGCTGGGCAACTCCTGCCGGGTCAGGCGCCCGTCCCGAGCGCCCGCCTGAAATCGCTCCCCGCGGGTGACTGGAAGGCCTTGAGTCCGAACTCCGGCAGCTCCGCAATGAGGTGGTCGAAGATGTCCCCCTGGAAACCCTCGAAGCGCGCCCACGCGGTGTCGTTCGAGAAGCAGTAAACCTCTATGGGGATGCCCTGGGGGCCCGGTGCCAGCTGGCGGGCCAGCAAGGTCATCTCCTTGTGGGTTTTGGGGTGCGCCTCGAGGTATTTCTGCACGTAGACCCGGAAAGTGCCCAGGTTGGTGAGCCGGCGGATCTCGGGTATGACACCGGGGTTGCCGGCCGCCTTCGCTTCGTTGTAGCGCGCGATCCCCTCCACGCTGTCACGCATGTAGTCGTGCAGCAGTTCCCGCCGCGAGAGCTCGTCTATCTCGCCGTCCGAGAGGAAGCGCACCGAGTTCATGTCGATCCGTAGCGAGCGCTTGATCCTCCTGCCCCCCGACTCGCTCATGCCGCGCCAGTTCTTGAACGACTCGGTGATGAACTTGCTCGTGGGGATCGTCGAGATCGTCTTGTCCCAGTTCTGCACCTTTACCGTGTGCAGCGCGATGTCGATGACCTCGCCGTCGGAGTTCGCCTGCGGCACGCTCACCCAGTCCCCGATCCGGATCATGTCGTTCGAGGCCATCTGCACGCTGGCGACCAGCGACAGGATCGTGTCGCGGAAGACCAGCATGAGGACCGCCGCCAGCGCCCCCAGCCCCGACAGGAAGACCACCGGCGAGCGCCCCACGAGGATCGAAACGATCACGACCGCCGCGGCCAGCCACGCCACCAGACCGATCACCTGCAGGTAGCCCTTGATCGGCCGCGACTTCGCCTCGGCGTAGCTGTCCTTGTAGATGTCGTTGACCGCGTCCAGGAAGGCCGCGAAGGCCCGCGCCACCGCGAACGCCACCCAGGCGGCCGCCACCCGCCGCACGACCGTCCAGGCCACGGCGAGGAGCGCACCCGGATTGGCCGCGGCCCCGTCCCCGCTCATCCCCAGCGCGGGCCCGATGCCCAGGTACACCACCAGCGCGGGCACCACGTGCGCGAGACGTGCCAGGACCTTGCGATCGGCGATGCGGTCGTCCCATTGCGAGCGCGTGCGGGCGGCCACCCGCGCGAAGGCGCGGTGCAGGAAGCGCGACGCGATCCAGTCGAGGAGCCAGGCGCCGGCGGCCAGAACGCCCAGCGCGATCGCCAGGTTGGGCCAGTCGGGCGGAATTGTGGGAAGCGTCAGTTGTGCAGTCGAAGTCATTTGCCGTTGTCTATCGTGATTCGCCGAGTTCCTCGGCCATGAGGTCGAGGACGAGACGAGTCAGCCGTACGAGGTGCGGGTGGGCGCGGTTTCCGTTCGTCAGGAAGGCGACGCCGAAGCCGCGCGTTCTGTTCCCCGATGCGAACGCGGTATACCCCGAGACGCTCCCCGAGTGCGCGAAGAAGCGCTCGCCGCCGCGCGACGACACCCACCACGTGAGTCCGTATCCGGGGTCGTCATACCCCCATCCGCCGCCCATCGGCCCCCCGGCGAACTGTTCGTACTGGAGGGTGTGCATCTCGTCCAGGGTGGCCGCTTCGAGGAGCCGTCCGTCGCCCCAGCTGCCGTCGCCGAGGTTGAAGCGCACCCAGTTGGCCTGGTCGTGGACCGTCCCGTAGACGATCCCGGCGGGCCACACGTTGGCCTTCACGCGGGTGGTCGGCGCGTTGCGCCCCGTCTCCGCATCGGGCACATACGGCACCGCCAGGCGCTCGGCCGTAGCCGGCGGCGGCTCGAAGACGGTGGAGGTCATCCCCAGCGGGCCCCAGACGTTCTCCCGAACGTACTGCCGGTAGGGGACGCCCGAGAACTTCTCCACCAGGTGTCCGACCAGCGAGTAGGCCATGTTCGAGTACACGACGCCTTCCAGCGGCGGCGTCTCCACCCGCAGCGAGTCGCCCAGGTATTCGTCCAGCGACAGCGGCGCGGTGGTGCCCCAGACGGCGTGGGGGCCGAAATCGACGGGCATCCCCGAGGTGTGCGTCAGGAGGTGGCGGAAGGTGACCGGGCGCTCGATGTCCTCGCCGCGGATGACGAGGTCGTCGAGGTGGTCGCTCACGGGGTCGTCCAATGCGAACTTCCCCTGCTCCATCTGCTGCAGCAGCGCGACGGTGGACTGGGCCTTGAAGGTGGAGCCGATCAGGTAGACGGTGTTGGTGGAGGCGGGAGTTCGCGCCCACAGGTTGGACTGGCCGTAGGCCCCGCTCCAGAGTTCGCCCTCGCGGTCGGTGATCGCGACGGCGATCGACGGGATGCCGCCCTCGAGCAGGGCGCGCCGGATCTCGGGCTCGAAGCGGGCGACGATGCGGGCAACCCCGGGCTCCTGCGAATGCGCCGAAAAGGGCTGGACGGCGAGGACCGCCAGGATGGCCAGGAAGATTCTGCGCGGCATGGAACGCTCCTGTCGTTGGAGGGGTATCGCCATTGGGGCGCGGATTCGTTGATCGGGTAGTATGTTAGTGGCACGCGGCAGCAAGTCTAACACTGCTTCGGGAGAGGTGGGGTGAAAGCCAGGCGATCGTGGAACGGCAAGGGGTCGCGCGATTTGCAATATGTCATGTACACATTACAAAATGTAATGTCAACATTACATGATTGGCCTGTGCCTGACGAGCATCTCCCGTGATCAGGCCTTCCAGCGAATACCAGCGCCCGCCCATCCTCGACGGCCGGATGAGTATCAGCGTCCAGCCGGTGTACGCGCGCGCCCACTCGGAGCCGCCCCTGCACCATGTCTTCGCCTATTTCGTGCGCATCGAAAACACCGGGGGGCGGACCGCGCAGCTCTTCTGGCGCCATTGGAAGATCCACGACATCCTCGCCGGCGATCAGGAGGTCGAGGGCGAGGGCGTTGTGGGCGAGTCGCCCGTCCTGCAGCCCGGCGATGTGCACGAATACCAGAGCTTCTGCGTGCTCCAGGGGCGCAGCGGCCACATGGAGGGATACTTCCACTTCCGCCGCGAAGACGGGTCGGTGTTCCGCGCCCGCATTCCCCGGTTCGAACTGAGCGTGCCCCGGGACGAGCGGCCGGGACGGGGCCAAACCTATCAGGCGTGAGCGCCCCGCCCTACTCGATCCGGCGGTAGACGGCGTGGCTTATCCGCTCGGTACCGTCCTCGCGGGTGGTCCGGTACTCGTTGTTGATCGTGTTGCCGTCCTCGGAGAGCACGTTGACGATGACCTGGTAGACCTCGCCGCCGCGCGCGTTGAGGATGTGGTTGGTGCGATCGTCGATGACCTCGACCGCGGACTCGGAGTCCTCCCGGCCCTCGACCGGACGGAAGACGCCGTCGAACATCGTCACGTAGCCCCACTCGTTGGACTCGCCTTCGGAGTTGGTGGACGCGACCGTGATCTTCATCCCGCCGTCCCCGTAGGGCTCGTACGTCATGATGTTGCTCGCCGGAGGGGGCGCGTCCGATTCGAGCTGCCAGACGCCGAAGCGGGGGTTGGACGGCGCTTCAGCCGTTTCTTCGGCGGCGGACATTCCCGAATCGCCCTGCCCGCCCGCGTCCCCCGCGGGCCCACAGGCGAAAAACGCGCCGGTTGCAACGATCGCCAGGCACGAGGTCATCCAATTCCGCATGCGCATTCCTGAACTCCTGTCCGTGTGAGGTGGCGGTGGAGATGAACGAGCAATCTACGGCGGCGGGACGGCCTCCGAAACCGGAATCCGCCCGGCGGGGTAGGAGAAGGGGAGTTCGCCCGCCCGCCCCGAACCCGTCCCCAGCCATGCCTGCTGTCCTCCACTCGCCCATTGCACTCCGGTTCGCCTGCGCCGCACTCCTTCTTGCCGGCGCGCCCACCCTCCACGCCCAGGCGCAAGACCGGATCTGGGGACGCGTCTTCACCGGCGACGGCGACGAGTACGAGGGATTTCTCGAATTCGGCAGGGGGCAGAGCGCGGCAAGCTGGGCAGACGTGCTCGTGGGCAGCCGCGAGATATCCGACGACAACTACAACGCCTGGCTCCTGGCCGTGCACGACGGCAAGCCGGCGGTGCGCACCGTGGAGGTCAGGGACTACCGGGTCTCCTGGGAGGAGCGGTACCGGGATTTCGCGACCACGACCCGCACGGCGATCCGATTCGGCCACCTCGCTGCGCTCGTGCAGGACGACGAAGGCGAGATGCAGGTGGTGCGGCGGGGCGCCGCGGGCGAGGTGCCGCTGGATGTGCCCGCTTCGAGGCAAGGAAACATGACGCTGTCGCCCGGCGGCGTACGCACATCGTCGACGACCGGAGGGCTGAGGGCACGCATCACCGTCGACGACCCGGGCGAAGGGCGGGTCGTGGTCTCCGGACGCGACATCACGCGGATCGAGTTCGGCGCTGCTCCGTCCGGCGCCGCACCCGAGGCCGTCCGGGTCCACGGGTCGGTCGAGGACCGCTTCGGACGCACCTTCACCGGGTTCATCTCCTGGAACGGCGCTCCGGTCCTCGAGTCGGCCCGATTTCCCGGGCGGGACGACGACGGCGATCTGCGGCGCTTCTCCCTCGGCGAGATCAGCACCGTGGAATCCCGCTTCGGCGGGGCATGGGTGACTCTGGCGTCCGGAGAGGGATTCGACCTCTACCGCCCGCTCGGTTCGCGCTACCGGCAGTCCGACATTCGCTGGTACCGCCGCACGATCCGCATCGCCGATCCCGGACTCGGAATCGTGGAGGTCGACTGGGACGACTTGCGCGCGCTTCGCCTGCACCCCCCCTCCCCCGGGGCCGGCTACGACGACTTCGGAGCAACCGGCCCGTTGTACGGTGTCGTCGCAGGCCGGTCCGGCGAAGAGTTCGAGGGCTGGATCCGGTGGGACGCCGACGAGGAATGGGCCTGGGACTATCTGGACGGAACCTCCGACAACGTCGAGCTCGACGTGGAGTTCGGGAACATCCGGCGGATCACCCGCACCGACGACGGGTTTGCGCGCGTCACGCTCCTGGACGGGCGCGACTACGAGCTCGCCGACTCGAACGACGTTGACGGAGACAACCGGGGGATCTTCGTGTTCCCGAACGCGGGCCCCACGGCACGGGAGGGAGTCGGGCAGGAGGGGACCGACTGGCACTACATCGCGTGGGAGGACTTCCGCGAGGCGCGCTTCCAGCGGGCGCCGGAGGGGTCGGGGTCATGAGCGCCGCCAACTGCAGGCACTCACTGGCCGCGGCCATCGTCGTTGTGGCATCGGTCGCCGGAGCCGCACCGCACGACGCCACCGCGCAGACCCGCTTCGCCCCCGACGCCTTCCTGGATCCGGTCGCCCGTCAGCTCTATACGGCGGCCTTCGACGGCTGGACCGCGCTGGACGAGTCGGTCGTGCGCTACACGGCCAGGATCGACCAGCGCATCGCCGCCGCCATCCGCGCGCCGCTGCGGGACCGCGTCCTCTACCACAGCGAGACGGCGGTCCGCACCTTCTGGGAGCGCGACTACGACGCCGTGGTGCAGGTGCTCGGCTCCCGTTCCGAGTACCCGGGACGCGCCATCGCGATGCGCGAAGGCGACCTGGACTGGCTCGAGGACCTCCCCTTCGACGGGCCCTTCGAGCCCGGCAACGACCGTCTGTTCCTGGGAATGGACGACGAGGCTTTCACCGCGGACACGGAAGACAACGAGTTCGCGCTCATTCATCCCCTGGCCTCCGGCGCCGACACGATCTACCGCTTCCAGAGCGGAGATACGATGACGCTGTCTTTCCCCGACGGACGCCGCCTGGAGGCGATTCAGCTCGAAGTCCTCCCCCGGGAGGCCGCGCCCCAGCGAATCAGCGGAATCCTCTGGATCGACCGCGACACAGGTGCGCTGGTCCGGGCCGCCTACCGCATGAGCCGGGAGTTCGACGCCATGCGCGACGTCCCCGACCTGCAGGAGGAGGACGAAGCCGGCACGTTCAGGTTCGTTCCCGGCCTCTTCAAGCCGTGGACCTTCAGCCTGAACGTCGTCTCGGTGGACTACCTGCTCTGGGACTTCAAGGCGTGGCTGCCCCGCAGCATGCGCATCGAGGGCGAGGCGAGGGCGGGGGTCCTCAGGTTCCCCGTCTCCATGGACATGGCCTACCAGGTCGAGTCGGTGGTCCTGCAGGAGGATGTGGAGGTGGATGAGGAGGGCGACCCGGTCGTCCCGGGCGACGAGACCGCGCCGGGAACGGTGACAACCGCGCGGGACGGGATGAGAGCGGTCCACTTCGCGTCGCGCGCCGAAGCCATGGCCTTCATCGCCTCGCTGCTCTCCGAGGACGACCGGATCCCCTACGAGCTCATGGACGAAGCCGAGACCCCGGCCGCGGACCGCGAGTCGCTGCTGATCGTCCCGGAAGACCGCAGTCTGGTGGCCGAGAGCCCCCACCTGCCCCCGCCGGTCTGGGACGGCGCGCCCGGGTTCACCGACCCCGATGAGCTGGCCGAGTATATCGGGGACCTGGCCGACCTGCCCGCGCCGCCGGTCCAGGTGATTCCCTGGAACTTCAACTGGGGTTGGGCGCGCCAGGATCTCATCCGCTACAACCGGGTCGAAGGACCGGCCCTGGGCGGGCACTTCGACTGGGATCTGGGAGACCGGTACACCCTCGGGGCGTCCGGATTCTTCGGGTTTGCCGACCTCCGCCCCAAGGTGCGGCTCGATCTGGAACGCTCGAACGTGCTGCGCCGCCTGACGCTCGGCGCCTACCACGAACTGCACTCCGTCGATCCCCGGGCCGGACACCTCGGATTCGGAAACTCCTTCGAGGCGCTGTTCTTCGGCCGCGACAACGGGGAGTACTTCCGTGCCACAGGCGCCGACTTCACCTGGCGTCCTCCCGAGGGGAGCAGGGAGTCCTTCCTTTTCCGCGCATACGCCGAGCGACACGCGGCCGTGGAGCGGAACATCAGCTTCGCCCTCTTCCGCGTCTTCGACGGGGATTGGGACTTTCGGCGGAACATCACGGCCGACGAGGCCGACGAAGTGGGCGCGGAGGTGCGTATCTCGCCCTGGTGGGGACATGACCCCCTCAAAGCCCAGTTCGGGCTGGAGTTTCACGGGCGCGGCGCGACCTGGCGGCCCGTCGCCGGCGGCCCGGGCGGGCACGGCGCCGAAGCGCGAAACGACTACGTGCAGGCGAGCGCCACGGCCCGGGCGATCATCCCCGTGCGGGGCGAGGGCTGGGACGGGTGGCGCCTGGGGCTCGAGGCGGCGGGGGGCAACACCTGGGGAGCCGCTCCGGTCCAGCGGTCATGGTTCCTCGGTGCGACGTCCACGCTGCGCGGCTTCCCCGCCTCGGTGGTCTCGGGCCCGTCGTTCCTGCGCGGGCGCGTCGAGGTCAACCGGATCTTCCACGGAGTGGGCGCGAGTCTCTTCACCGACACCGGCTGGGCCGGCGAGGCAAGCGATTTCACCGCGGGCGACCTGCTCTACGGCGTCGGCATCGGCGGCAGCATTCTCGACGGACTCATCCGCCTGGACCTGTCGCGGGGCCTGAACGGTCCTCACAAGGGCTTCCGCCTCAATCTGTACGTGGACGGCATCCTGTAGTCTCCCGGCACTGCAAGCCGCCCACGCTTGCAGGCCGTCCACACTTGACGGACGCGAGGGTCGGGCGTAGAGAATCAGACTCCGGTTCTCGTCACGCCGCCATCGGCAAGCCACCTCTGCATGGGGCAGGATCATGCGACTCAACGTTGCCGCAGCTTCCCGCACCGCCCTCGCGGCGGCCTTCTTCACATCGCTCGCCATGGGTCCCGGCCCGAACGCCGCGTGGGCCCAGTCCCCCACGGCCATGGACATCGCCGAGCCCTTCAAGGTCGGCACCTTCGAGATCGACGGCGAGCCCCGGGTGGCGCTGGTGCTCCGGGACGCGCTCGTCGTCGACATCGGCGAGGCCAACCGGGCGCTGGAGCGCAATCCCACGTATCCCGCGGTCCCCGCGCCCGCGGACATGCTGGACCTGATCGGGCGCTACGAGTACGGCGTGAAGCCGCGCCTCTACGAGATCGTGAATCACCTGGCCGCGAGCGGCATGATCGACGGGAGCGCGCGCGCCGGCTTCATCCACGAGCTCGACGATGTGCGGACGCTGCCGCCGATCATGTACCCGGGCAAGATCATGAACGCGGCGGTCAACTTTTACAGCCATGTGAACGAGACCGGCTCCGAGGAGGCGCGCGCCGAGGCGCGGCGGCAGCGCCGCGAGAACCGCGGCGTCCCCTACCTCTTCCTGAAGCCCAGCCGGGGCGCGGTGATCGGGAACAGCGACACGGTGGTGATTCCGTACGGCCGGGACCGCACGGACTGGGAGGTCGAGCTGGGCGCCGTGATCGGGAGGGCGGCCAAGTATGTCTCCGCGACCGATGCCCAGGATTACGTCTTCGGTTACACCGTGACCCTCGACATTTCCGACCGGGGCGGCCGTCCGCCGGGCGGCAACCCACTCACCTCGGACTGGTTCGTGGGCAAGGGTCACGACACCTTCGCCCCGATGGGGCCGTGGATCGTGCCGAAGGAGTTCTACGGCGATCCCATGGAGAACCTGCGCCAGACGCTCAGCGTCGGCGGCGAGCAGATGCAGGAGGCCCGCGCCGGCGACATGATCCACACCCTGTGGGAGCTGATCGAATACGGCTCGTCGATCATCACGCTGTTCCCGGGCGATGTCGTCAACAACGGGACATCCGGCGGCGTCGGGATGGGGACGGCGGTGCGGGGCGAGCAGCGCTTCCTGCAGCCCGGCGACCTGATCGAGGCCAGCATCGACGGGATCGGGACGCTGACGATCCCGGTCGTGGGCGAGGACGAGCCGCCCGGAGGCACGGGGGCGCGTCTGCCTCCGGTGAGGACGTACCGCCGGCGTTAGGCTGGCCGACCCGCACGCTGCCCGGGCCGCCGAGCGCGCCACGCCGCTGCTGCCCGTTCACGAATGCCGGGGGCGGGACTCGAACCCGCATGGGAATGCTCCCGGGGGATTTTAAGTCCCCTGTGTATACCGATTTCACCACCCCGGCGAGGGGGATGAAACGTAGCACGGCGCACGGCACCGTGTGGCGCTCCCGCGCACATGTGGGCTCCGAGCGGCGCCTCTACAGGATCGTGGCGCCGAGCGCCGAGGCCACCAGCCCGACGCCGAGCAGCGCCGTCTCGTTGCGGTCGTCGAGGACGGGATTGAGTTCGACAAGCTCGAGACTGAGCAGCCGGCCCGAGCGGAACGCCTTCTCGCAGACCAGGTGGCCCTCCCTGTAGGTGAGGCCTCCCCGGACCGGCGTGCCGACTCCGGGGGCGATCCCGGGATCGAGCGCGTCGAGGTCGAGGGAAAGGTGGAATCCGCACGTCCCGTCGCCGGCGCGTTCCAGCGCCTCGTCCATGCACGCGGCCACGCCCCTTTCGTCGACCTCCGACATCGTGAACACCCGCACCCCCAGCTCCCGAATGAGCGCCTTCTCGCCGGCGTCCAGATCGCGCGCGCCCAGTACGCTCACATTTTCGGGGCGGACGCAGGCCCTTCCGCGGGTCAGGCGCGGCTCGCCCAATCCCAGCAGCACCGCCAGAGGCATCCCGTGGATGTTGCCGGTGGGCGATGTGTGGGGCTGGTTCAGGTCGGTATGCGCGTCGACCCAGATGACCCCGATGGACATCCCCTGCTCGAGGTAGTGGTCGGCCACCGCGCCCACCGACCCGATGGCGAGCGAGTGATCGCCGCCGAGGACGAGGGGCAGGCATCCCCGGTCCAGCCCCTTCCGCACCGCCGCCCGTGTCCGCCCCGTCACATCGTAAATCTCGTTCAGGAAGGGGAGCACGTCCTCTCCCGACTCGGTGGTCTCCAGCCCGCCGGCCGTGATGGTGCCGATTTCGGAAACGGTGTGGCCGATCTTCTCGATCTCTTCGCGGATCCCCGCGATGCGCAGGGCCGACGGGCCCATGTCCACACCGCGGCGGCCCGCACCCAGGTCGATGGAGACGGAGAGCAGCGAGATGTCTCGTCGGGAAGCTTGTGGCATGTCTCGAATGCGTCCCCCGCAGGCGGGGCGGTCTGGTCCGTTGGGGCCGTTGGTGTGCTTGGTGGCGTGCGCCGGCTGACACTACTATTCACCCCGAACGTATGTTAGAGGTTCGGCTGGTCAATTCCCCGGCCGTTTCTCGTTCGCGCAAATCCCACTGCAATCCGGAACGGAGTCGGCGCATGCGCTCTCTCAAACGCAGCCGCTGGGCGGTCACACTGGTGCTGCTCACCCCCCTCGCCGCCCAGGCCCAGGAGGCCGAGCCGGACCCCGATCGCGGCCTCCCCCTGGAGCCCGCCCGCTGGGCACGGTTCACCACCGACGAGGGCACCTGGATCTCGCTCGATGTAAGTCCGGACGGACAGACGATCGTCTTCGACATGCTCGGCGACCTGTACTCGATGCCGATCACCGGTGGCGACGCCACGCGCCTCACCAGCGGGATGGGCTACGACATGCAGCCGCGCTTCAGCCCTGACGGCGAGCGGATCGTGTTCGTGTCCGACCGGAGCGGCGACCAGAACGTCTGGCTCGTCCCTGCGGCGGGCGGCGACCCCACGCAGGTCAGCAAGGGGGTCGGGAGCGGCTTCCTGTCGCCCGAATGGATGCCCGACGGGAACTACGTCGTCGTGTCGAGGTCGCGCCAGTTCTTCGGGCTCGAAAAGCTCTGGCTGTACCACGTGGACGGCGGCACCGGGATCGAGATGGTGGGCGGCCCGGGCGGCCAGCGGATGATGGGCGCGGCCGTCGACGCCGAAGGGCGGTACGTCTGGTACGCCCAGCGCCAGGGAACATGGCAGTACAACGCCATCTTCCCGCAGTTCCAGCTGTGGGTCTACGACCGCCAGTCCGGTACGCGCACCCCGATGACGAACCGGTACGGCTCCGCGTTCCGGCCCGCGCTGTCGCCCGACGGCACGATGCTGGCCTACGGCAGCCGCGACGACGCCGACACGGGAATCCGTCTGCGCGACCTCGCCTCGGGGATGGAGCGCTGGCTGGCCTACCCGGTCCAGCGTGACGACATGGAGTCGACCGCGACCATGGACGTGCTCCCCGGCTACTCCTTCACGCCGGAGTCCGACGCGCTGGTCATGTCCTACGGCGGCCGGATCTGGCGCGTGCCGGTGGACGGCAGCGATCCCGCCGAGATCCCCTTCACTGTCGAGGCAGAGATCGGGATCGGTCCCGAGGTCGAGTTCGAGTACCCGATCGAGGACACGCCGACCTTCATGGTCAAGCAGATCCGGTATCCGCGCGCCTCTCCCGACGGGAGCCGCGTCGCCTTCACCGCCCTCGACCGCGTGTACGTCGCGGACCTCCCGGACGGGACGCCCAGGCGGCTGACGAGCGACGAAGTGGGTGAACACCGTCCGGTCTGGTCGCCCGATGGGCGCTACGTGGCATACGTGACCTGGGACGACGACAGCGGCGAGGGCCACATCCGGCGCGTGGCGGCGGAAGGCGGCACGGCGGTTACCCTCACGACGGTGCCCGCGTACTACCGCGACCTCGTGTACTCGCCCGACGGCGGGCGCATCGTCGGCGTGCGGTCTCCCAGGCGCGTCGTGCAGGAGGCCGTCGATCCCTTCTTCAGCACGGCCGGCTCCGAGTTCGTCTGGATCCCGGCCGACGGCGGCGAGGTGACGGTCATCGGCCCCACGGCGGGACGCAGATCGCCCCACTTCACCGAGGACCCCGACCGCATCTACTACTACGGAACCGCGCGGGCGGATGCCGTCCCGGGCTCCCCCGCTCCGCCCCCTCCGACCACCGCACTGTCCTCGGCTCGCTGGGACGACACCGACAGGAAACGGCATCTCCAGGTCACGAGGCGGGCCGATCTGTCCGCGGGTGGCGTGCCCATCGGCTACAAGCGCTCGGAGACGTCCGACCTCGTGATGCCGGCGGACTTCGACGACGACGAGCCGCGCGAACTGATCCTGCGGTTCATCTCGGGCTCGGTCGAGATGGCGCCGCGGGGCGATCTCGCGCTGGCGCAGGTGGGAGACGACCTGTATGCCGTCACGGTGCCCGATCTGGGTGCCGCGCTGCCCACGGTGGACGTGGTCAAGCCCGACTCGGCCGCGGTGCCCGTGTGGAAGCTGAACGAACTCGGCGTCGAGTTCCCGGCGTGGGGTGCGGACGGCCGCACCGTGCACTGGTCGCTCGGCAACGCGCTGTTCACCTACGACCTGGACGCCGCCGCCGCCGACCCCGACTACGAGCCCGCCGAACAGCAGTTCGCGGTTACGGCGGAGCGCGACATCCCGCGGGGGACGGTCGTTCTGCGCGGCGCGCGGGCGATCACCATGAACGGCGACGAGATCGTCCAGAACGCCGACATCGTGGTGACCGACAACCGCATCGTCTCGGTGTCGGCGGGGCCCGGGGACGTGCCCGAGGGCGCGACCGTGGTCGATGTCGCGGGCAAGACAGTCGTTCCCGGCTTCGTGGACACGCATGCGCACATGTGGAATCTCTGGGGCCTCCACTGGGCACGCCCGTGGATCTACACGGCGAACCTGGCCTATGGCGTGACGACGACGCGGGATCCGCAGACGGCGACGACCGACGTCCTCTCCTACGAGGACATGGTGCGCGCCGGGAAGATGGTCGGTCCGCGCGTCTATTCGACCGGCCCGGGCGTCTTCGGCCAGGCCTTCGTCAGGAGCTACGAGCACGCGGTCGAAGTGCTCACCAAGTACAGCCGCTACTACGACACCAAGACCTTCAAGATGTACATGTCCGGCAACCGCAGGCAGCGCCAGTGGCTGATCATGGCCGCGCGCGATCTCGAACTCATGCCCACCACCGAAGGAGGGCTGGACTACCGGCTCAACATGACCCACGCGATCGACGGCTATCCCGGAGTCGAGCACTCCATGCCCATCATCCCGGCATATGGCGACGTCGTCGAACTCTTCGCGACCTCGGGCACGGTGAATTCGCCCACGCTGCTCGTCTCCTACGGCGGGCCCTGGGCGGAGAACTACTTCTACACCCGCGAGGACATCTTCGGAGACGAGAAGCTCACGCATTTCACCCCCAAGCGTGAGCTCGACACGAAGGCGCGGCGCCTGCAGACGACCGGCCCCGGACCGGGCGGCTGGTTCATGGAGGACGAATACGCGTTCCCGAAACACGCCGCCTGGCTGACGCGACTGGTGGAGAACGGCGGGAAGACCGGCGTCGGCAGCCACGGACAGCTGCAGGGGCTGGGCTTTCACTGGGAGCTGTGGGCGATGCAGAGCGGCGGCATGGACGAGCACGACGCGCTGCGGGCCGCCACGATCATGGGTGCCGAGGCGATCGGACTGGGCCGCGACCTGGGGTCCATCGAGCCCGGCAAGCTGGCCGACCTGGTGATCCTCGACGCCAACCCCCTCGACAACATCCGCAACAGCAACACGGTGCATCAGGTGATGATGAACGGACGGCTGTACGACGGCGACACCCTCGATGAAGTATGGCCGAGACAGCGACCGGCACCGGATGAACCCTGGCGAAACACCGCGCCCAATGTGAACGCCGGGATCCCGGGAGGTGACAAATGAGCCCCGCCCGCAACAGCACCCGGAACGAGATCCGCGGCAAGTTCCGCCGATTCGCCGCGCCCACGCTGGCGCTGCTCATACTCGCGGTCATGTACGCGCCCCTGGTGGCACAGCCCCCCAGACCTGGAGGACCAGGCCGGAACCCCCTTCCCCTCCGCGGCGCCCGCACCGCCGAGTTCACCGCGACCGAAGGCACCTGGATCTCGCTCGACGTCAGCCCCGATGGCCAGACCATCGTCTTCGACCTGCTCGGCGAGCTCTACACCATGCCGATCACCGGCGGCGAGGCGTCCCCGCTTCTGACCGGTATGGCCTTCGAGACGCAGCCGCGCTTCAGCCCCGACGGCGAGTCGGTGGCGTTCATCTCGGACAGGAGCGGTGGCGACAACCTGTGGACCATGCGGCTCGACAAGACGGACACGACGCAGGTTTCGCGTGGCAACAACAACCTCTTCCTGTCGCCCGAGTGGGCGCCCGACGGCGAGTTCATCGTGGTCAGCCGGTCGGGCGGCCTGGGCGGCGCGGCGAATCTGTATATGTACCATGCGGAGCGCTCGTCGCCGATCACCATCCCCGGCGCTCCCACCTCGCCGATCTTAGCGTCCCTGTTCGGAGGCATCAAGCGCATCGGCGCCGCTTTCAGTCCCGACGGACGGCACATCTGGTACGCGCAGTCGTTCGGCGACTGGGAGTACAACGCCCGTCTTCCCCGCTACCAGGTGTACCGGTACGATCGCGAAACCGGCACCAGTACCGTGATGACCAGCCGGTACGGTTCAGGGATGCGCCCCGCGATCTCGCCCGACGGCGAGTGGCTGGTCTACGCAACCCGCTACAACGCCGACACCGGGCTCCGGAAGCGGAACCTGACGACCGGCGACGAGGAGTGGCTGGCCTATCCGGTGCAGCGCGACGAGCAGGAATCGCGCGCGCCGATCGACGTGTACCCGGGCTACGCCTTCCTCCCGGACGGTTCCGCAATCGTGGTCTCGTACGGCGGCAAGATCTGGAACGTCCCGATGGACGGCAGCGAGGCCACGGAGATTCCCTTCGAGGTCGAGGTAGAGCTGAGCATCGGGCCGTCGGTCGAGTTCGACTACCAGATCGACACGACCGCGATGGTGACCGCCAGCCAGATCCGCAACCCCGTCGTGTCGCCCGGTGGCGACCGCGTCGCGTTCACCGCATTCGACCGGCTGTGGGTGCGCGATCTGCCCGAGGGGGACGCCACGCGCCTCACCGAAGCGGACGTGGGCGAGTTCCACCCGCAGTGGTCGCCGGACGGCACATCGATCGCCTACGTCACCTGGGACGACACCGACGGCGGACACATCATGAGGGTGCCGGCGGCCGGCGGCGCACCTGTCCAGCTCACCGGTACCGCGGCCATGTACTACAACGTCGCCTGGTCGCCCGACGGCGAGCGTATCGTCGCGTCGCGCGGCGCCGCGCGCGACCTGATGGAGGCGTCGGGGCTGTTCTTCGGGCCGATGGGCGCCGAGTTCGTCTGGGTCCCGGCGGCCGCCGCCGAGCCCGCGGAAGCCATGGTGATCTCACCGACCGGGCTACGGGACGTCGCCCACTTCGCATCGGACGATCCCGACCGGATCTACGCCTACAGCCCGGCGGAGGGCCTGGTGTCGTTTCGCTGGGACGGCACCGACGTCGAGCGCCACCTGGTGGTGCGCGGGCGCCAGGGCATCCCGGGCATCGCGAATCCGCACCCGGACGAATGGGAATACCTGCCGAGGCGGGTCTATCCCTGGCGCAAGGCTCCCGATCCCACGGATCTCGATCCACCGGCCGAGCCGGGGCTGCCTCAGCCCGCCGGCCTCATCGTCCTCTCTCCGGAGGGCGATCGCGCCTTCGTCCAGTTCGGCCAGGACATCTTCATCGTCGATCTGGCAGAGGTCGGAGCCACGCCGCCCAACATCATGCTCACCAACCTGGGCGCTTCACCCGTCCCGGTGCGCAAGCTCACCGACGTCGGCGGCGAATTCCCTGCGTGGGCGCCCGACGGCTCGGCGCTCCATTGGGCCATGGGCAACGTTCTCTTCACGTATGACCTCGATCACGTGGAAGCCGAGGAGGCCGAGGAAGAGGAGACTGCGCACGCACGCGCTCTGATCCGCGCCCGCGCCATGGCCATTTCGGACACGCTGAGCGACAAGCGCGCCGAAGCGGACAGCCTGGAGAACGCGGACGAAGAGGTCCCCGAGGAGTTGGATGACGAGATCACGCGGCTGGTCGCCGACTCCGTGCAGGTCGTGGCCGACTCGCTCATGGCGCGCGCCGACTCGATCCGCGAGGCGGCGGAGGAAGTGGCAGCCAAGGCCAGCGCGGTCCGCGACGGCGACAAGGAGGTCCTGGCCGACACGACCGACACCTACGAAGCGCACGAGCGCAAGATCGAGGTCGAGTTGCCGCGCGACATCCCCCGCGGCCTGGTCGCCCTGCGCGGAGGCCGCATCATCACGATGGCGGACAATCCGTCCGACACCACCGGGGCGCCCCATGTCATCGAAGACGGGGTGGTTCTCGTCAGGGACAACAGGATCGTCGAGGTCGGCGTCGCCGATTCGGTCGAGATCCCCGACAGCGCCCAGGTGATCGACGTCGCCGGCAAGACGCTGGTCCCCGGCTACGTCGACACGCATTACCACTCCATGTGGCTCGTGCCGGAGATCCATCCACAGGAGGTCTGGCAGTACCTGGCGACCCTGTCCTACGGAGTGACCACGACGCGCGACCCGCAGACCGCCGTCACGGACATCCTCAGTTACACCGACCGCGTTCTGACCGGCGGGATGACCGGCCCGCGCATCTACTCGACGGGGCCCGGCGTCTTCAGCGGCGAGAACATCCGCAACGCCGACCACGCCAAGACCATCCTGCGGCGCTATTCGGAGTACTACGACACCAAGACGCTCAAGATGTACATGAGCGGGAACCGCCAGCAGCGCCAGTGGATCATCCAGGCCGCGCGCGAACTCGAGCTGATGCCCACCACCGAGGGCGGACTGGACTTCAAGATCGACATCACCCACGCGATCGACGGATACCCCGGGATCGAGCACAACCTCCCGATCGCACCGATCTACTCGGACGTCGTCGAACTCTTCAAGGAATCCGAGACGACCAGCACCCCCACCCTGCTCGTGTCGTACGGCGGCCCGTGGGCGGAGAACTACTTCTACACCACCGAGGACGTGCACGACGATCCCAAGCTGAACACCTTCGTGCCGCGCTCGAACATCGACACCCGGACACGGCGGCGCGGCGCCGGCGCCGGAGGCAGTCCCGGGCCGGTGGGCTGGTTCCTCGAGGAAGAGTACTTCTTCCCCCGCCACGGCGAGTTCGTGAAGGACATGCTCGAGGCCGGGGCCCGCATGGGCGTGGGCAGCCATGGACAGCTCCAGGGCCTCGCGTATCACTGGGAGCTGTGGGCCATGGCGGCCGGCGACGCGTCGAGGCACGACATGCTGCGGGCGGCGACCATCCTGGGTGCCGAGGCGATCGGCTTCGGCAATCAGCTCGGCAGCATCGAAAAGGACAAGTTCGCCGACATCGTGATCCTGAACTCGAACCCGCTCGACGACCTCCGCAACACGGTCGACATCCGGTATGTGATGAAGGACGGCCGCCTCTACGACGGCATGACCCTCGACGAGGTGTACCCCGAGGAGCGCACGCTGGAGCGGAGGAGGCCCGCCGAGACGGACCCGGCGGGCACCGCGGCAGGTATCAGGCGGAACTGAGCGGAGGCGAGTGAACCGGCCGGCGGTTCACGGCGGAGTGCCGTGGATCGCCGGCCGGGGTGCCCGGTGGGCTCGTCCCACTGTGACCCTGCATTCGCGAGTCCACTCAGCTCACAAACATGTACTGTTGATATTACATAATGTAATGTTTATATTACATTATTGAGGTCGGCAGTTCCTTCGCAGGATCTCTTTCGCTCGCGAGCCGCGCCGCGTCCGCCCTCTCGCCCGCCGGCAACTGCGCCAACGTGAGCGCCAGCTCCGCCGCAAACTCGTCCGCGATCAGCCGATCGGCGGACTCGATTCGCAGCACCAGCTTGGACGGGTGCTGCAGCCGCAGCCCCTCCTGCCCGGCGATTTCCTCAAACGCGAGGAGATCGGACGCGGTGATCACGAGTCTCGGTCCGATTTCCCACCAGCGCCGCTTGAGAACGAATGCGCCCGCGACCTTCGCCAGCGGGATGACGATTTCCCGCACCGGTTCGATGTCTTCGCGGGTCTCCCAGGCTGAGTCGCTCCACATCTGCCGCTTCACGGCAAGGCGCCACTGGATCACCAGCCGGTCCTCCGCGAGGCGCACGAGCCCATGCGCGGTCTCCTTCTTCTGCGATTCCCACACACCCGTCCCCGACTCGTACTTCCAGGAGCTCAGATCCTGACTTCGCTTGATCGTGAACGGGACGGCGCTCATGCCGGACGCCGGGGCCATGGCAACCCGGATCGAGCCTCCCCGGAACAGGCGGCCGCGCGCGCTCCGGCCATCACCGCCCCCGCTGCTCCCGCACATCCGGCGGCTCGACCCGCCACCACCACTGCGTCGGCAGCGGCCGCTGCCTGGGCCACACCTCGGTGAGTGTAGCCGCCTCGTATAGCCGCCCGTTCTTCATGACGTAGTCGATGTCGATGCTGTTCTCGAGGTCGTCCAGGGGGTTCGACCCGAGGACCTGCAGGTCGGCGATCTTGCCGGGCTCGATCGACCCGATGTCGCCCGCCAGCCCGATCGCGTCCGCGCTCATGAGCGTGGCCATGCGCAGGGCGTCGTGGTTGCCCATGCCGCCCGACGCCATCATCCACAGCTCCCAGTGGGTGCCAAGACCCTGGACCTCGCCGTGCGAGCCAAGGCCGGCCTGGCCCCCGGCTTCCATCCACTTCACGATCTGCTCGGCCTGCTGGAAGTGCGGGTACTGATCGTCGCGGTACCAGGTCGTGGTCTTCCACTTGTCGAGTTCGTCGCGGGGCGTGAAGAACTGGAGACGCTCGACCTCGTCGAGGTTGGTGCGCGTCAGGTAGTACTGGCGCCCGGACGGCCCGCCGTAGGCGACCACCAGCGTGGGCGTGTAGACCATTCCGCTGAAGGCGCCGAGCTGAACGACATCCCGGTAGAAGGGGCTGATCGGCAGCGAATGCTCGAGGCCCGCGTACCCGTCCTGCGCCAGCGTCAGGTTCATGGTGAAGTTGGAGCCGCCCTCGGTTGTGGGCGTGAGGCCCTGTTCGCGCGCGGCCATGATCACCCACTGGCGGATCTTGCGGTCGCCGGCCATGTACTGCTTGATCGTCTTGGTGTTGTAGTGGTCGCTGTAGCGGCGCAGGACGTCGCGGGCCTCGTCGAGGCTCGAGATCTGGTCGGCGCTGAAGACCCCGGGGCCGGTCGAGTAGAGGCGGGGCCCGATGAAGGCGCCGGTCTCCATGAGGTCGAAGTAGGCGACCGCGTCCTCGGACGAGGTCTGGGGGTCGCGCTGGGTGGTGACGCCGTAGGCGAGCTGGGCGAGGAACTGCGACACCTGGCCGCGGTGCACGCCCCAGGAAACCCAGGTGTGCGCGTGGATGTCGACGAGTCCTGGATAGATCGTCTTGCCGGACATGTCGCGCACGTCGGCGCCGTCGGGGATCTCCACGCTGCCGCTCGCGCCCACCGCGATGATGCGGTTGTCCCGCACGACGATGTCCCCGCGCGGGATCACCTCGTCGCCGCGCATCGTGATGAGGCGGGCGTTGGTGAGGGCGACCGTGCCGCGCGGCAGGTCCTTCGCCACGGTGATCTCGACGTCGAAGCGCGCGGCCTCGTAGACGGGGCCGTCGTCTTCGTCGTCATCTGCGTCACGCTCCTCTTCGATGACGTCGACGGTGTCCGCGGCCTCCTCTTCCGGCGACTCCGCCGCCGCCGACTCCGCCTCCTCCCGCGCCTCTGCGCGCGCCGCCGCCACCGAATCGGCCACCAGCGAGTCGCTCAGCGCGACGTCGTGCAGGAAGAAGCTGCGCCCGATCGAGTAGTACGCGGCCGATCCGTCGGTGGTCCAGCCCACGAAGTCGCCGCCCACCTTCGTGAGGCGCCGCGTCGGCACCGACGACCGGGCCGCGACCGAGATCGTCGGCGCCTCGCCCCCCGCCGGCGGCACGGTGATCGTGAACACGTTGCGGTTGGCGCGCACCACCGCGCGCTTCCCGTCCGGCGAGAGGACCACCTCGTCTGGAGCTCCCCGTGAGCCGGGACCGGGCCGGGCCGGCGCCGTGACCTTGACGATGGTGCGGATGTCGGTGCCGTCGTAGCGCATCGACAGCAGGCCGTCCTGGCCCGCCCACACATACACGCGATCGGGATCGGGACCGGGGTGGGGCGCGTTCCGCCCCTCCTGCGTGGCCCCGGATCCCACCCACACGATCCGGCTGGGCTCGCCGCCCTCGGCCGGCAACCACACATACTCGAGCTCGGCGGCGGGATTGTGGCGGCCGAAGTCCTCCAGCGTGCGCATGCGGTGCATCTTCGAGCCGCGCACCGCCAGGATCCGGGTGCCGTCGCCGTTGTACGCCACCCGGTCGTAGAAGGCCGACGTGGGCGTGAGCTTCTCGGGCCCGCCCTCGCCGTCCGCGCGGATGCGCCAGATGTCGCCGCCGGCCGAGTCGTTCCATGTCGCGTAGGCGATGTAGAGGCCGTCCGGCGACCAGGCCGCTCCGTGCTCGACATCGGTCGAAGTGGTGAGGCGGCGCGCGCCCGTGATGACCGGGAAGCCCTCGGTCTGCGTGCCCGCCGCGTCGGGGATGTCCGCGGTCCACAGCCGGTCGAGCGCCGAGAATACCAGCCGCGCGCCGTCCGGCGAAGGGCGCGCGCCGCGGATCTGCGACACGGTGAGCAGCGAGTCGTTGATCGGATAGTCGAACATGACGAGCGGCCCCAGATCCTGCTGGACACGGGCCGTGAACGGGATCTCGGAGGCCTCGCCCGAGGGCACCTCGACCCGCATGATCTTGCCGCCGTAGAAGGTGATCAGCGCACGCGAGTCGGGCGTCCAGGCACCGCCTGGATAGACATCGCGGTCGCGCATCCCCCCGCCCTGCGATTCGTCCCGCTGCACGTCCATCACCAGCCAGCTGTCCTCGCCGGTCTCGAGGTCGAGCAGCTTGAGCGCCTCGCGCGCGTCGTACCGCGTCGCGTACGCCAGCCAGCGCCCGTCGGGGCTGGGCATGGGACGGAAGGCGCCCTCGTGCTCGTGCGTGCGAACCATGACGCGGCCGGTCTCGCGGTTGAGCATCCCGATCTGAAAGGCGCCGACCTCACGCGCCGAGCTCTGTTCGGCGGCGGCCGCGAAATGGCCGGGCGGATCCGGATCGAGGTTGTAGGGATCGCGCGCACCCACCGGAAAGCCGCCGCCCAGGTTGCCGCGCACGTTCACCCACACGTACCGCGGATCCGGCCCGAAGGCTGCGCCGATGTGCGACGCAGTCCCCCCGCCGCCGCCCGGACCACCGCCCGGGCCTCCACCCTCGCCCCCCTGCCCCGTAATCTGCACGCCGGATCCCCCGTCCTCGTGCCAGAGCCAGAGCTGCGTGCCCTTGTTCGCCATCACGTACTCGCCGTCGGGCGTCCACACGGGCGACATGTAGTTGTCGCGCTCGGTGTCGGTCAGCTGGCGCGCATCGCTCCCGTCGGCATTCGCCACCCAGATGTTCTCGGAGCCGTCGCGGTCGCTCACGAAGACGATTTCGGAGCCGTCGTCCGAGTAGCGCGGCTGCATGTCGTAGCCCTGCCCGCTCGTGATCCGCGTCGCGTCGCCGCCGGAGACCGGGATGGTGTACAGGTCGCCCAGCAGCTCGAAGACGATGGTCTCGCCGTCCGGCGACAGGTCGACATCGATCCACGTGCCCTCGTCGGTCGTGAAGTCGAGGGTCCTCGAGGGAATGAGGGGGAGCGAATTCGCCCGGCGCGCGGCCTGCGCGGAACTGTCGTTCTGCTCGACCGTCTGGGCGGAAAGGGAAGCCGCGTATCCTCCGGCCGCCGTGGCCAGTGCCGCGGCCGCCAGTGTGAGAACGCTCCGGAACTGCCGTGGTCGCGCTTTCATCTCCTCAACCTCCTTTGTGTTGCGCCGCACGGCGCCGAATGCGCCGCCGTCAGCGCCGCGTCCAGATCAGAATCAGCCCGCAGGACGACCCCACGCCCCCGTACTGCGCCGGGACGCCCGCGGACGTCGGGAAGACCTCCACGCCCGCGACCGCGGCGGGATCGAGCATCCGGTCGAGTCCCGCGGGCTCGTCGCCTCCCCGGTTGATCACCAGGCCATCGAGGACCACGCGCGGGAAGCACCGTCCGTACGGGCCCGCCGAAAAGCTCGCCTGGCGCCCGCCGCGGAGCACGACGTACTTCTCGAGGGGGTTGTCCGGGTCGGCGTAGATCTCGACCCCCGGGATGCGGCTGAAGACGTCGCTCATTTCGGAGAGCGCCCGGTTCTCGATGTCGGCGCGGTCGATGAACTCTCCGAAACCCTCTTCGCGCCGGTTGTAGTAGCCCGCGTCCTGAAGCGTGAACTCGCGGCGTTCGACGGACACCTCGATCGGGTTCAGCTCGACCGGGTCCGGCGACAGCGAGACGCGCACGTTGGTCACGCGGTCCAGCTCGACCTCGATCGTCTCGGTGCGGGTCGCGTATCCGAGCGCGCTGAACCGGACCGTCTTGGGCCCGGGCGTAGCGGTCTCGATGGTGAAGCGGCCGCGCGTGTCGGTCTGCCCGCCCTGGCTTCCCGGCTGCACGCTGACGCTCACCCTGTCGATGGGCGTGCCGCCGCGGCTGTCGCTCACCTGGCCGACGATCCCGGTCATGAGTTCGTCGGGACTCCCGGTCAACACGGGTTCCATGTAGGTCTCGAACTCGCCCGATCGCATGATCGCGAAGTCGCCCACCGCGGGGTGGTAGTCGGGGTGGGACAGCTCCAGGCGGTAGTTGCCGGTGGGGATGTTGGACAGCGTGAACCGCCCTGCGATGTTCGTCTCCAGGCGGAAGCCCCGGCTGGGCAACTCCACGACCACCCCTTCGATGGGGCGGTTGGTGACCGCGTCGAGGATCGTGCCCGAGATCACGACGAAGTTGCCCTCGGGGAGGCGGTCCTGGGCGGCGGCGGCGGGGAGCATAAACAGCGTGGTGAGCACGGCAGCCAGGAGTGCGGCCGCGGGCGACCGGATGCGGCACGCGCGGGCCCGGAAATGCTGTGAGTGCGATCCCGCTCTGACCCCGGAGTCCCTCATGGCAGCCCTCATGTCACCGGCCCCTGTCCCCGCGAGTGCTTTCTGAACCAGTCCATGCGGTACATCCAGGTCCTGATCGTGTTGGTCGGCCGGTTGAAGTAGGCGTGCCATTCGTCCTGCAGCCGGACCATCGCGGTCGGCACCTTCAGCATCTGGAGCGCCTGGTAGTATTCCTCGGTCTGCCCCATCGGGGTGCGCAGGTCGCCCTCGCCGGTGATCAGCAGCGTGGGCGTGGTCACGTTGCCCACGTACATCAGCGGCGAGCGGCGCAGGTGCTCGCTGGGGTCCTCCCAGGGGAGGTTCTCGAAGTTGTTGTACCACCCGAGGCCGTCCGTCGTCCCCACGAAGGAGAGCCAGTTCGTGACCGGGCACTCCGAGGACGCGCCGGCGAAGCGGTCGGTGTGGCCCACGACCCACGCGGTCAGCACGCCGCCGCCGCTGCATCCGTAGACGAACATGTTCTGGTCGTCGACGTAGCCGCGTTCGAGCACGACGTCGACACCCGCCATGAGGTCGTCGTAGTCCATCCCGGGATACGCGTTCTCGATCTCGTTGCCGAACTCGCTGCCGTAGCCGGAGCTGCCGCGCGGGTTGGTGTAGAGGACGACGTACCCGCTCGCCGCCTCCAGCTGCCACTCGTACCACATGTACGGCGTGCCGAAGCCGTAGCGGCCGTGCGGGCCGCCGTGGATGGCAAGCATCAGCGGGTATTTCTTCGCCGGGTCGAAGCCGGGCGGTTTGACGATCCACCCCTGGATCTCGAGCCCGTCCGACGACGTGTACCAGACATCTTCCACCTCGCCCAGTTCGACGTGCTCCAGGATATCGCCGTTCACGTCGGTGATCTTCCTGATCCCGTCGCCCGACGCCACATCGAACACCACGACGTCGCCCGGCTCGCTGGCGCTCGAAAGCACGCCGGCCGCGGTCCCGTTCGCCGCCATCGAGTAGACCGTCAGATAGTGCTCGCCCTCGGTAATCTGCCGCACGGGCCCGTCCAGCGGCGCGAAGTAGAGGTTCTCGGCGCCGCCATCGGGGGCGTTGTAGTAGACGCCGCTCCCGTCCGCCGCCCAGCGCAGGCCCGACGGGTCGCGGTCGCGGTCGGTCGCGATCTCGCGCACCCCGCTCCCGTCGGCGTTCATGACGTAGATGTTGTCGGCGTAGTAGGCGTCGTCGGTCTCGTCGTGCCCGAGATACGCCACCCGGCGGCCGTCCGGCGACGGCGCGGGGGAGTGGTCGGACCCGGCGCGCGTGGTGAGCTGGCGGATGGCCCCCGACTCCACCGACACGGCGTAGATCTCCGACTCGCGGAAGCGGTAGTCGGAATCGGGCTCGCGCAGCGCCGAGAAGTAGATCTCGGAGCCGTCGGCGGACCACACCGGCGCCCCGTGGTTCCAGTCGCCGTCGGTCAGCTGGCGCGGGGTGCCGCCGCTGGCCGGCAGGACGAAGACGTGCCGGTAGCCCCCGTCGGTGTACCCCACGTAGTCGCGCCGGTAGTTGGGCCGGGTGACCACCTTCGGCTCCGCGGTCCAATCCGCACCCTCCGGCCGCCCCGGAATCGCCACCGTCCACTCGGGCTCGGAAGGCACCATCAGCGAAAACGCGATTTGCCGGCCGTCCGGGGACCAGCTCAGGCCGCCGGGAGACTCGGTGAGGTGGCTGATTTGGGTGACCGCGCCCTCCGCATCCATCCAGCGCACGAAGATCTGGGCGCCACCGTCGTCGCTCCTGCGCACGAAGGCGATCCGGTCGCCGTTCGGAGACCACGCCGCCCCGCCGCCATCGGTGAGCCGCCGCGTCCGCGACCCGTCCGCATCGACCAGATGCAGCTCCGACACCCAGCGATCCCTCATCCTGTCGATGTGCCGGCGCTCGTACAGCACCTGACTGCCGTCGGGCGAGATCTGCGGCCCCATCCCGCCCGCAAGCAGGAACGGCCGGACCTCCTCCCAGTCGAAGTACAGCTCGGGCGTCAGGCGGCCGGTCTGTTCCTGGGCGGCGGCTTGTTGGGGGGATGAGAGGGCGAAGATCGCGGCGAAGGTAAGGATCGCGGCGATCGGACGGGCCAGGTGTGGGGTGCGGGGGAGCCTGCGGAGAGGGCGGAGGCGTGGGCGCGGGTCCATCGTGGGCACTCCTGCATGGGTGGTCTCTGCTGGGGTGACGTTGGGGCGCGGGGTGGCGCCGGGCAAGGCTGGCGATCCCCTTTGCACGCCCGAATACCGCTGTTGACCACACCAGACGCGGGATTCCGGATTGCGGGCTCCCGTCACCCGCGGACGCACCGGCACCGACACCCCCACACCGGCCACATGGCCGCCTCGACGACGGTCGATGGGAAGACCGCGGCGAGGGGGTGGGGACCAATAAAGCGGCCGGTCAGCTCAGAGAGGGCAGGGCTGGCGGCCCGCGCCGGACTTGACCAACGGCCGACAGCCCACGGAGCGACTTGTTCCGCTTCATGAGGGTCAGGGCGGTCGTGCCATCGTCGTCGGACGCGGACGGATCCGCGCCGAGTTCGAGTAGCAGCGGTACAGCATGCGGGTTGTTCCGCGCGGCCGCATGAAGCGGCGTGGCGCCGGTTCGGGTTCTCGCGCCGATGTCGGCGCCCGAGGCGACCAGGACACGGATGACCGACCGGTTTCGATTGCCCGACGCCGCCCAGTGCAGGGGCGTCCAACCGCCGGGTTCCGTTCTGGCGTTCGGGTCCGCGCCCGCGGCCAACAGGGCGGTCAGTACGGCCGCTTCCGGATTGGAGCGCGCCGCGAGGTGCAGCGGCGTGGACGGTCCCCACCCCGTGCTGGCCTGGATGCCCGAACCCACGACATGCACGTCGGCACCGGTGTCCAGCAGGAGTCGGGTCACCGCAGGGTCGGGGTTGCTGCGGGCCGCCTCGTGCAACGGCGTCGATCCGCCCGCGTGCACGGCGTGTACATCGGCACCTGTTTCCAACAGAAAGGACACGACCTCGGCCGAACTGCCCCTGGCCGCTCGATGCAGCACCGTCTCGCCCTGCCAGCCACGCGCCGACGCATCGGCGCCCGCGTCGATCAAGGCGGCAAGCACCTCCGGGTTGCCGTTCGACTCGGCGGCCTCGAGCAGCGGGGTGGCCTCCCACCCGTAGTCGACATCGAATCCCGTCGCCCAGGCATCCACGTCCGCTCCGGCCGCCAGGAGGGCACGGACGACCTCTTCGTTCCCGTTGAGTCGGGCCGCGGCGTGTAGCGGAGAAAAATCGCGATCGTCGCGGGCATCCACGTCGGCACCCGCCTCGACAAGGACGGCGATGACCCCGGGGTCGCGCGTCCATGCGGCAGCTGAATGAAGCGGTGTGACATCTCCTCCCCAATAGCCCGCGGGCCACGGCTCCCGCACCGCGTTCACGTCGGCTCCCATGTCGAGGCAACCCCCGACCACCCGGGCGTCGGCCGCCGTGAAGAACGACGGCGTATTCCAATGGTCGCATGCCGCCGGATCCGCGGGCGTCCCCACAGAGTCGAGCGCTCCGGGATCCGCGCCAAATGTCAGCAACAGCATGGCCGCGCCGGGATTCTCGACAGCCGCGTGGAGCGGGGTCCGGCCGCGGACGTCACGGGCACCCACCTCGGCGCCATTGTCCACCAGCCAGGAGATGTAGGCGGGCGACCCCGACGCCGCAGCGGCATGAAGCGGTGTGGCGCCGTCGTTGTCCACGGCAGCGATGTCCGCCCCGGCCTCCAGGAGGGCGGTGCCGATCTCGATCTGCTCGCCGCGTGCGGCGGCAACGGAGTGAAGCGGCGTTGTCCCGCCCGCGTCCGTGGCATTGGCGTCCGCCCCGGCGGCGAGCAGCGCCCGAATCGCGGGGAGAAGGGACAAACCGCGATACGACCGCGTGACTAGGCGATGCAAAGGTGTCCGACCCAACTCGTCCGTGGCGTCGGGATCGGTTCCCATTGCGAGACACCCTCGCACGCCCTCGACAGGGGACCGCTCCACAGCACTCAGGTCGTGCCAGTCGCATGCAGGGTCTCCCGCGCGCCGGCCGGCGGCGTCCAGGGCATCGGGGTCGGCACCCAGTGCGACGAGCTGATCCGCCACCAGGACATTGCCCTTTGCCCAGGCCGTGTGGAGCGGCGTCTGGCCCTGAGCATTCCGCGCGTCCATTTCCCCGCCCGCGCGGATCAGCGTGCGGACGACGGCAGTGTCCACACGGGGCAGTTCCTCCAGGGCCCCGAAGCGCCGCCGGGGGAACTGCGCCGCGGAGTGCAGCGGGGTGTCGCCCCTCGCGTTCTCCGCGTGGATGTCGGCGCCTCCAGCCAGCAGCGCCTCGACCGTCGCCGGTGTTCCCGCCGTAGCGGCAACGTGCAGCGGAGTGTCGCCCGACCCGTCGGGTGCGGTCACGTCGACCCCGCCCTCGAGGAGCACGGCGATGGTGGCCGGACGCGATTGCTGCGCCGCCGCATGAAGCGGAGTCTCGCCCCTGGCCGTTCGCAGCCTAATGTCCGCCCCGGCCTGCAGCAGGGCAGCGGCGAGGGAGGGGTCTTCGCGGTAGGCCGCCAGGTGCAATGGGGTCCATCCCATGTTGTCCTGAACGTCCGGATCGGCTCCTGCCGACAGCAGCCTCGCGAGGAACCGGAGCTGATCCGCCGGGTCGATGTTCCGCCACTCGGCCACTGCGAGGTGGAGCGCGGTACGGCCCATTCCATTGCGGGCACCTGCATCCGCTCCCGCACCCAGCAGGGCATCTGCAACCGCCAGTCCTGGTTCCCGCTGGCGCAGTGCGCTGTGCAGCGGCGTGGCCCCGTCCGTCCCTTCCGGATTCACCGCCACACCCTCGTCCAGCAGTAGCCCAACCATCGCCGGATCTCCGGCACCGGCCGCTTCGTGCAGGGGGCTGTTCCCCTGCTGGTCGCGTGCATCGGGATCGGCCCCCGACTCCACCAGCGACCGTACGACACCAAGGTCGCCGGTTCGCACCGCAAAGTGCATGGGGGTATCCCCGTTGTCGTTGGAGGCCCGCGAATCGGCACCCGACTCGATCAGCCGAACCACCACCGCAAGATCCGGAGCCCGGTCGGGGCGCCGGGCCCCCGGCACGTACCTGGCATCCCGGTCGTGCGGCTCTCCCAGCATGGCATGGTGCAGCGGTGTGCTGCCGTTCTGGTCGCGGGCCAGCGGGTCCGCACCCAATTCCAGGCAGCGGACGACGTCGGGGGCGAGCGCCATGCGGCCGAACATCCACGTGTTCCAGTGATCGCAGTGGGTGGGGTCCGCCACCTGGCCGTGTTTGTCACGGGCGGCCGGATCGGCCCCGAGCCGCAGGAGTTCGCGCGCGACAAGCGGGTTCGCATTGCCCCACGCGCGGTGCAGCGGCGTGGCGTCGTCGCTGTCGCGCGCGTCGAGATCGGCGCCGAATTCGACCAGGGTGGCAATCACCGCCGGGTCCGTCGCGTACGGCGCGGCACGGTGTAACAGCGTTTGCCCCAGGTTGTCCGGGATGTCGGGATCGACTCCCGAGCGCAGGCAGGCCGCAACCTGCTCGGCCGAAGCCGATCGGAAGAAGTTCCAGGCGCTCAGGTCATCGCAGGTCTGAGCAGCCGCAGGTGCGGCCAGGGCGGCAGCGAGTGCAATCGGGACGGCGATACGCGCGATGGTGTTCATGCAGGGCGTCTGTAGCATAGCGTCAATCCGTGACTTGATCTCGTCAATGTACCCCTCCGCGAGTATCGTGGTCCGGTTTGCCAACTGAGAAGAGTGTTCTGTTGTATTCCCATCGCAACAATCGAAACAATGCAATCCAGGCAGTCGTGGTCCACAAGTCCAGTCCGTCACTCCACGGCGCTACTCATATACTCATATACTCACTTTCCGCCTCCCGGGCGGTCTGGCGCTCGCCCCCGCCGCTGGAATCACCCCGGCGTTTCCGCTATCGTTGCAACTCCAACGGCCTCCGCCGTTTAGCGGCGAGCGGGCCGAAGTGACGGCGATTTGTGGCGTATTGCGGCCAGGAAACAGCTAAAAAGCCACGTCCGCCCGGTGGGTTCCACCCTTGCTGAATCGGGGTGTGGCGCCCCGCCCGACGGGTGGATTGGCGGGGAGCGCGGCACACCAGGTGAGTTCGACGAGGTCAGATCCGGCAGGTTCACCTTCGGGTGCCACGGTGCCCGGTCGCGCCGGAGACGATGCCGAAAGGCCCGCGCCGCCCTCCTCCCAACCCCCTCGCCCCCCGATCGAGCGCCTCCTCGCCGACCGCATCCTCGTGCTCGACGGCGCGATGGGCACCATGATCCAGCGCCACGAGCTGGGTGAGGACGACTTTCGCGGCGACCTCTTCCGCGCGCACCCGCAGCCGCTGCTCGGGAACAACGACCTGCTGAGCCTGACGCGGCCCGATGTGATCGGCGGGATTCACCGCGCCTACCTCGAGGCCGGCGCGGACATCATCGAGACCAACACCTTCAGCTCCACGCGGCTGCCGATGTCGGACTACGGGGTGGAGGATGCGGTCGGCGAGATCAACCGCGCGTCGGCGCGGATCGCGCGCGAGGCCGCCGACGAGTACACGGCCCGCACGCCGGACCGCCCGCGCTACGTGGCCGGGATTCTGGGGCCGATGAACCGCACGGCGTCGATCTCGTCCGACGTGAACGATCCCGGCGCCCGGCAGGTCACCTTCGAGGAGCTGCGCGCGGTGTACCGCGAGCAGGCGCGCGCCCTGATCGAGGGCGGCGTGGACATCCTCATGGTCGAGACCATCTTCGACACCCTGAACGCCAAGGGCGCGGTCTTCGCGATCCTGGAGGAGTTCGACGCGTCGGGCGTCCGGCTGCCGATCATGATCTCGGGGACGATCACCGACCAGAGCGGGCGCACGCTGACAGGCCAGACCCCGGAGGCCTTCTACAACTCGCTGCGGCACGCGGCGCCCCTGTCGTTCGGGCTGAACTGCGCGCTCGGCCCCAAGGCGCTGCGGCCCTACCTGCAGGAGCTCGCCACCGTCTGCGAATTCCCGGTGAGCTGCCACCCCAACGCCGGCCTGCCCAACGAGTTCGGCGGCTACGACCTCTCGCCCGAGGACATGGCCGCCACCATGGGCGACTTCGCGCGCTCCGGCTTCCTGAACATCGCCGGCGGGTGCTGCGGGACGACCCAGGACCACATCGCTGCAATCGCCGAGGCGGTCGAGGGCGTGGCCCCGCGGGAAGTGCCGACGCCCCCCGTGCGCACCCGTCTCGCCGGCCTGGAGCCGCTTACGATCGGGCCCGAGTCGCTCTTCGTGAATGTGGGCGAGCGCACCAACGTGACGGGATCCAGCCGCTTCGCCCGCCTCATCCTGGAGGACGACTTCGAGGCGGCGATCGAGGTGGCGCTGCAGCAGGTGCGCAACGGGGCCCAGATCATCGACATCAACATGGACGAGGGGATGCTGGACTCGGAGGCGGCGATGGTGCGCTTCCTCAACCTGCTGGCGGCCGAGCCCGAGATCGCGCGCGTCCCCTTCATGATCGACTCGTCGCGCTGGGAGGTGATGGAGGCCGGGCTCAGGTGCGTTCAGGGCAAGGCAGTCGTCAACTCGATCAGCCTGAAGGACGGCGAGGAGGTCTTCCGCGAGCAGGCGCGGCTGGTCCGCCGCTACGGCGCGGCGGTGATCATCATGGCCTTCGACGAGCAGGGCCAGGCGGACACCGCCGAGCGCAAGGTGGAGATCTCGACGCGGGCCTACGACATCCTGGTGAACCAGGAGGGCTTCCCGCCCGAGGACATCATCTTCGACCCCAACATCTTCGCCGTGGCCACCGGCATCGCGGAGCACGACGAGTACGCGGTCGCCTACTTCGACGCCGTCGCGCGGATCAAGGAGGTGTTGCCCCACGCGCTGGTGAGCGGCGGCGTGAGCAACGTGTCGTTCTCGTTCCGGGGCAGTCACGGGGTGCGCGAGGCGATGCACTCGGCGTTCCTGTACCACGCCGGGCTCGCCGGGATGGACATGGGGATCGTCAACGCGGGCGCGATCGCGGTCTACGACGAGATCCCGGACGAGCTGCTCACGGCGGTCGAGGACGTGCTCTTCAACCGCGACGCGGAAGCCACCGAGCGCCTGACCGCGCTGGCCGACCGGTACCGGGGGAGCGCGGCGGGCGACGCCGAGGACCTGTCATGGCGGGAGGCGCCGGCCGGACAGCGGCTGCAGCACGCGCTGGTGCATGGGATCACCGACTACATCGAGGAGGACACGGAGGAGGCGCGCGCGGCGGCCGCGAGGGCGCTCCACGTCATCGAAGGGCCGCTGATGGCGGGGATGAACACCGTGGGCGACCTCTTCGGCGCCGGGAAGATGTTCCTGCCGCAGGTGGTGAAGAGCGCTCGGGTGATGAAGCGGGCGGTGGCATATCTGGTGCCCTTCCTGGAACGCGAGAAGCCGGATGGGGAGGAGGCGCGTTCGGCCGGGCGGATCGTGATGGCGACGGTCAAGGGCGACGTGCACGACATCGGCAAGAACATCGTCGGGGTCGTGCTGCAGTGTAACAACTACGAAGTGTTCGACCTGGGCGTGATGGCCCCCGCCGAGACGATCCTGGAGAAGGCGCGCGAGGTGGACGCCGACCTCATCGGACTCTCCGGGCTGATCACGCCCAGCCTCGACCAGATGGTCCACGTGGCGAGCGAGATGGAGCGCACCGGGATGGCCACGCCGCTCCTGATCGGCGGCGCGACGACCTCCCGCGTCCACACGGCGGTGAAGATCGAGCCGCGCTATTCGGGCGCCACCACGCATGTGCTCGACGCCTCCCGCTGCGTTGCCGTGGCGGGGAAGCTGCTCGACCCGGCGAGCTGCGCGGGGTACTCGGCCGGCGTCCGCGAGGAATACGAGGCCATTCGCCGCAGGCGTGCCGGGCCGGAGAAGCGGGCGCCGCTGCTGGAGCTGAAGAACGCCCGCGCCAATCGGCTGCGGCTCGACTGGGACCGCCACGCGCCTGTGCGGCCGATCTTCACCGGCACGCGGGTATTCCCTCGCGGCGGCACCGAAGCGGTGGCACACGGACACGGCGCCTCCGCGTCGCCGCGGCCGACCCTCCCCTCCCCCTCCGCCACCCCATCCTACGACCTGGACGAACTGACCGCCCGCATCGACTGGACGCCCTTCTTCCGGGCCTGGGAGCTGAAGGGCAAGTTCCCGGCCATCCTCTCGGACGCCGAGGTCGGCGAGCAGGCCACGAGTCTGCATGCGGATGCACGGGCGCTGCTCCGGCGGATCCGGCGCGAGGGGCTGCTGTCGGCGCGCGGCGTCATCGGCCTCTATCCGGCCAACTCGGTCGGCGACGACATCGTCCTCTGGGCCGACGAGGACCGGGATCGCCCCCTCGCGACCTTCCCCTGCCTTCGCCAGCAATTCGCCAAGGCGAGCGGGCGCGCGAACCTCTCCATGGCCGATTTCGTCGCCCCCGCCTGCTCCGGCGTCGCCGACTACGCTGGCGCCTTCGTAGTCACCGCCGGCCACGGCGTCGCCGAGCTCTGCGCCGAATTCGAGGCCGCCGGCGACGACTACCAGAGCATCCTCGCCAAGGCGCTCGCCGACCGGCTCGCCGAAGCCTTCGCCGAGCGCATGCACGAGCGCGTGCGCCGCGAGTTCTGGGGCTACGCTCCCGATGAATCCCTCTCGAACAGCCGGCTCATCGCCGAAGAGTACGCCGGCATCCGTCCCGCCCCCGGCTATCCCGCTTCCCCGGACCACTCCGAAAAGCAGACGCTCTTCCGGCTCCTGGACGCCGGCCGCATCGGCGTCACGCTCACCGAGAGCTGCGCCATGATGCCCGCCGCGTCGGTCTCCGGCCTCTACATCGGCCACCCCGAGAGCTTCTACTTCGGCGTTGGCCGCATCGGGGGCGACCAGGTGGAGGACTACGCGAAGCGCAAGGGGATGAGTGTGGACGAAGCCGCGCGGTGGCTGGGTCCGAACCTGGCGGAGACGCCACATGGCTGACCTGCGGAAGTTCCAGCCGCCCAGTTGCTCGGGATCCGGCCATGGCTGACTTGCGCGACATGCTCTCCGGCGACCGCATCCACGTCATGGACGGGGCGATGGGCACCACGCTCTACTCGCGCGGGGTTTTCCTCAACGTCTGCTACGACGAACTGAACGCCACGCACCCCGACCTGGTCGAGGACGTGCACGAGCAGTACATACGGGCCGGCGCCGAGATCATCGAGACCAACACCTTCGGCGCCAACCCCTGGAAGCTGTCCTCGCACGGGCTCGACGACCGGACCGAGGAACTGAACGCGCGGGCCGCGGCCATCGCGGTGAAAGCCGCGTCGGGGCGGGCAGCGGTCGCGGGGGCGATCGGTCCGCTCGGGATCCGGCTCGAACCCCTCGGGCCGACCTCGCTGCAAGAGGCCCGGGACTACTTCGGGCGGCAGGCGGACGGCCTGCTGGAGGGCGGCGTCGACGGTTTCGTCCTCGAGACCTTCTCCAGCCTGGTCGAGCTGGAACAGGCGTTCCGGGCGGTGCGCTCGCGGTGCGACCTGCCGGTGATCGCGCAGGTCACCGTCGGCGAGGACCTTCTGACCGATTTCGGGACGTCGGCGCAGCAGGTGGCGCGGTCGGCCGCGGAGTGGGGCGCCGATGCGGTGGGGCTGAATTGCTCGGTGGGGCCCGCGGTCATCGTGGAGGGGCTGGAACAGATGGCCGAGGTCACCCGTCTGCCGCTGTCATGCGTGCCCAACGCCGGGCTGCCGCGCCAGGTCGGCGAACGCAAGATCTACGTCACCGAGCCGGGCTACATGGGGCAGTACGCGCGCAAGGCGATCCACGCGGGGGCGCGGATCGTCGGCGGCTGCTGCGGCACGACGCCGGAGCACATCCGCAGCATCCGGGAAGTCGTGTCGATGATCCAGCGGCGCCGTTCGTCCGTGCGCGTGATTCGAGCACTGGATGAGATCACAGAACGCAAGTCCTCTATTCCTTTGTCATTACGGTCCAGATTAGTCAACCGCTTAGTCACTGGTGAATTCGTCCGGTGCGCCCGTGTGCTGCCCCCTCGAGGGTGGGACACGGCGCGCCTGCTGCAGGACTGCCGGGCGCTTGCCGAGGCCGGGGCCGACGTGGTCGGCATTCACGAGGACCGCCGCACCGCCCGGCTGAGCGTCCTCGCGACCGCGACCCTCATCGCGAAGGGGTGTCCCGCCGAACCGATCGCGCACTACACCTGCCGCGATCGCACGCTCTTCGACATGATCAGCGACCTCCTGGGGGCCGCGGCCTCCGGTGTCCGCAACATCCTCCTCCTCACCGGCGAGCCGCACGGCGGCGCCCCCTACCCGGCCTACAGATCCGTCGTCGACGTGGACTCGATCGGCCTCACCAACGTGGTGACCGCGCTGAACCGCGGCGTCGATCCCGCCGGTAACGACATCGGCGACCCCACCGGTTTCGTGGTGGGCGTGGCGCTCCGCCAGGGAGCCCGCGACCCGGAAAGCGAACTGGGCCGCTTCCACTGGAAGGTGGACGCGGGCGCACACTACGCCATCACCCAGCCCGTCTTCGATGTCGAGCACCTGCTCGGGTTTCTCGCGGGAATCGGCGACGGCGGACCCGGGATCCCGGTCCTGGCTGCGATACAGCCGCTCGGCTCTCTCCGCCACGCAGAGTTCCTCAAGAACGAAGTGCCGGGCGTGGTCCTGCCGGAACGGGTGGTCGAGCGGATGCGGCGGGCGGAGTCCCGGGGACCGGAGCACGCGGCCGCGGAGGGAGTCGCGATCGCGCGGGAGACGGCGGCGGCACTGGCGGGTGAGGTGGCCGGGCTGGAGATTGCGGCGCACAGGCCGCCGGGAGTGAGTGCGGCGGTGGGGGTGCTGGAGGGGATCGGAAGTCCGCGCTGAAGCCGGGTCGCGGTTTCCGGCGATCAGAACAGCTTCAACTGTCTGTCGGTTCCGACACGTGTTGCGTTCCAGAATGCTTGCGCGAGAGGATGCTCGCTGTACAGCACGAGGTAGTAGAGGAGGACATCAGCCAGCCACTGCCCGCGGCATCTGATTCCAGAACCTGCCCTCAAGCTCTCGGCCACCCGCCTTTGGCGTGCGCCCGCCCCACTGCTTGAAGAAGAACGGGACGCCGGCGGACTGGCATTGGTCTCGAAGCTCAATGACCCACTCCGGTTCCATGGGACGCCTGACCGGACCACTCTCGCCACCGCAGATCAACCAATGGACTCCGGTGAGGTCAAGCCTGAGTGGACCGATCAGTGGCTCGCACGAAAGAAACCGCACGGTGGCGGGAACGCTGCGCAGGTGGCGAACACGGTATGCTACCGCTTGGTTCTCGACCGAAGCCCCGAGCCAGATGTGGGCCGGGAAGGGTTTACCATCGAACAGGTCCTGGTTGTTCTGCCAAAAGCGAAGGGCCCTCGCTGGACGCTTGGTTAGGACCTGGTAGGTATGCCAGTCCGCCTGGAGCATGGTGGCAAAGATCCTACGGGCGAAATCTCTCGGGACATGTGCATGAAACAGATCGCTCATGCTGTTTACGAAAATCATCCTCGGCTCGCGCCATCGCTCGGGCTGCGCCAGCCGTTCGGGCCAGATCCGAACCGCGAAGGGATCTGCGCGCGTGATATCGGAATCCATGGCCGGACTCCGGGCAAGATATGCGGTTCGGAGCAGCCTGTTGGCTAGCGTGGCGGCATAGCAGTTGTCGCAACCACTAGAGACTGGTGTGCATCCTGTGACAGGATTCCAGGTGGCATCGGTCCACTCGATTCCCGTGCGTGTCGACATTCGACCTCCTTGGTATACCGAATATATACCGAACATAGCTCATCCTGAGCTTCTCGGGAAGGTGGACGGCATCAGCGTCGGGTCAGGCGACCCCCGCCACCATCCTCCCCAACCGCCTCGCCACATCCCCGCTGCGCAAGTTGCTCACGTACACCTTGTCGGCACCGATCGCCCGAAGCTCCCGGACGCTGCGCAGACAGATCTCTTCCGCGCCGGCTCCTGCCGCGAACTCGCCGGTGATCTCGCGCGCCGGAACCGGAAAATACCGCCCCAGGTAGTCCAGCGTGCGGGGGTTGGCGCTGTGGTAGTGAAAGACGCCGTAGACGACCGGCAGGTCGACCCCGAGGCGGGCCAGCTCCGAACGAAACCGCTCGACGGAACTCAGCGAGTGGTGCGACACGATCTGGGTCAGGACGAAGTCGGCGTTGTAGCCGTGATCGGCGACGAAGCGGGCCTGCTGCACCGGATCCCGATGCGGGTTGGCCCATCCACCGAGAGGCAGTCCCGGCTGGTCGTCCCGGAGGACGCGGCGGAGATCCTTGCCGTGCGGGACGCAGCGCTCGGGACCGACGGAGTGGTCGCCGCCCACGACCGCCACCGCCGCCACCCCCAGCCCGGAGGCCCGCCGCGCGAACATGCGGCAGTACTCGACGGGGTGCTTGCAGGTCAGGAACGGCACCACGGCGCCGAGGTCGGCGGTGCCGCCGAGGTTGGCCGCAAGGTGGGCCAGGCTCTCCTCTTCCCGGTCGCCCGCCGCGTCGTCGGTGAGGAGGATGAAGGTGTCCTGGCGGGCGAGGCGCTGGACCGCGTGGTGCATGTCGATCCACACGCTCATGCTGCGGGCCGGGTCCATGCCGAGGCGGGGCGGCCGCAACTCAACGGCGACCAGCGGGGCGGGCTCGCGCAGACGGCGGAGCAGGGCGCTGTGGTCGAGTGCGGGTGGAAGGGGCTTTCGCAGCGTCACCGGACCCATCCTTCGGGGTGCCCTCGGCCGGAGGCCACCGGATTCACGATACCGCTCCACAGAGGTCCGCCACCGCGTCCAGCTCCAACGGAAGACCGGCGGTCAGGATCTCCGCGCCGCCCTCGGCGACCAGCACGTCGTCCTCCAGCCGGATGCCGGTCCCCTCGAGGGCGGGCACGCGCGGACAACTTCCCGGTGCGAAGTACAGGCCGGGCTCGACGGTGAACACCATGCCGGGCTCGAGCGCCACCGGGCCGGCCGCATCGCGATACGCGCCCGCGTCATGGGTATCCAGACCCAGCCAGTGCGAGGTCTGGTGGGGAAAGAAGTCGCGGTGCGTTCCGGCCTCCAACACCTCATCCGCCGGCCCGTCCACCACCCCCAACCCCACCAGCCCCTCCGCGATCGCGCGGCTGGCCGCCTCGTGCACCGCGGCCACCGTCCCCCCCGGCACGCACGCCGCCACCGCCGCCCGGTGCGCTCGCCGCACAACCTCGTAGGCGTCGCGGCGGGCCCCGTCCAGCGGCCACGACGCCGGCACGGTGCGCGTGATGTCGGCCGCGTAGCAGTCGACCTCGGCGCCCGCATCCATCAGCACCATGTCGCGGGCCGCGATCCGGGAGCCGTTGGCCGTGTAGTGGAGCGTGCACGCGTTCGCCCCCGCGGCGACGATCGTGGCGAAGGCCGGACCGTCCGCGCCCCGGCTGCGAAACCCGCTCTCCAGCGCGGCCTCGATCTCCCACTCCCCCACCCCGCCCCGCACGCGCGGCAGCGCCTCCCGAAATGCGGCCACTGAAATCTGCGCAGACCGACGCAGCCGTGCGATCTCGGCGGCGTCCTTGCGCAACCGCATCGCGTCCAGGATCGCGCCGGGATCGACCAGGGCATGCGCCCCCGCGCCCCGCCGGGGCCGCCTGGCGCGGCCATCGCGCAGCGCCGCGGCCACCACGTCATCGCACGCCGCCGAGGCCCCCAGGCGGTAGTGGATGGTGTCGCCGCCGCGAAGGAGCGTCCGCCCTCTCTCCCCGAACTCCCGCATCGGAAAGACCGCGTCGGCTCCGCATGAGGCCTTCACCTCGCCAGGGTCCATGCGCGGCCCGGTCCAGAGTTCGAGCTTCTCGTCGCGCTCGGGCACGAAGAGGACGAAGCGGTCGGAGTCCGCGAATCCGCGCAGCACCGCAACGCATTCGGGGGCCCGCCATCCGGTCGCGTAGAACAGCTCGGAGTCCGGCCGGTACCGGTACTCGGAATCGCCGCTCTTGTAGCGGACCGGCGCCGCGGGCAGCAGCAGCGACCCGTGCTCGAGGCGGTCGAGGATGGCGTCGCGGCGGGCCTTGAAAGGGAGCGGCGGACCCCCGGTCACCGGCGGGCCGAACCGGTGCCGGCGCGTCGCGCGGGAGGCTCCTGGATCAGGTAGTGCTCGAACCAGCTGCTAAGGCGCTCCAGGCGGTCGACCAGCAGCCACGGCTCGCCGGTGCGCGAAAGCCCGTGCGACGACCGCGGGTAGCGCACCAGCTCCACCGGCACGCCCAGCTTCATCAGGGACATGAACCACTGCTCGCCGTCGCCGATCGGCGTGCGGTAGTCCTGCTCGCTGTGGATGATGAGCGTCGGCGCGGTGACGTTCTCCACGTACGAAATGGGGGACAGGCGGCGGTACAGGTCCCGCTGCTCCCAGGGCGTCCCGTAGAACTCGTACTCGGTGAGGCCCTGCGCATCGGACATCCCCCACCAGCTCTCCCAGTTGGTGATCGAGCGCGACGTGACCGCGGCCTGAAAGCGATCCGGGCGGGTCGCGGTGAGCCAGTTGGTCATGAAACCGCCGTAGCTGCCGCCCGAGACGCCCAGGCGGGCCGGATCGATCTCGGGGTAGGCCGCGAGCGCGGCGTCCACCCCGGCCAGGTAGTCCTCCCGGTCGACGATCCCCCACTCGCCGCGGGTGGCGTACTGGAAGTCGTGTCCATAGGCCGACGAGCCCCGCGGATTCGTGTAGAGGACGAAGAATCCGGCGGCGGACAGCACGTGGAAGGTCGGGAAGAAGGTGTTGCCGTAGGCGGAGTGCGGCCCGCCGTGGATCTTCAGCACCATCGGGTACGACCCGCCCGCCCGGAAGCCCACCGGCGGGACCACCCAGCCTTCGACCTCGGTGCCGTCCTCGGCAGTCCAGGCAAGCCGCTCCGATGGCATGAGCGTCACCCCGGAGAGCCATTCGTCGTTGAAGCCGGTGGCCTTCTGCTCGGTGGCGCCGTCCGTGGATCCCACGTACAGCTCGGGCGGCGTGACCGGGTCGGTGGCGGTGAAGGCCATGACCCCCCCCGCCGGCGAGAAGGAGAAGGACGACAGCCGGCGCGCCCCGCGCGTGACCTGCTCGACGGGCTGGCCGGGCGCGACCCGGAAGAGATGGCTGTCCCCCCCGATCCCGGCGGCAAAGAGTACCGCTGTGCCGTCCGCCGTCCATATCGCGGAGCCCGGACGGAGGTCCCAGTCGGCTGTCAGGTTGCGGGGCTGGCCGCGGAAATGCCCGTCGGGCCCGATTTCGACCACGAGCAGGTCGGTCTGGCTCCCCCTTTCCGGCGTGGAAAGAAATGCGATGCTGCTGCCGTCCGGAGAAACCGCCGGCGCGCTCTCGGTCCCCGGATTCGAAGTCAGCCTGCGGACGGTACCCCCCCGAGGGTCCACAGCCCAGATATCGCCCGAATTCTCGGCGTTGAGCTCATCGTCCTGGCGCTCGTCGCCGGTGAAAAAGATGATCCGACCGTTCACGGCCCACACCGGGTTGCCGACATCGAAGCTCACCCGCGTCAGCTCCGTCGGAGTCCCGCCGCCCGCGTCGACCACCCAGAGCTGCCGCTTTTCCCTCGACAGGTAGTGCGGCTGGAAGGCGAGTTGGCCGTCGCGCTTGTAGCGGATCGAGGTGATGACCCGGCCGTCGAAGCGCTCGGCGTCCAGCGTGCGGGTGACGGCGTCGGGCGCGATCCATCCCCTGCGGGCCTCCGGCCCCTGGCCATCTTCGCCTGCCTGGTCGTCGGGGCGGTCGGGTGCCTTCACGAAGGCGATCCGCGACCCGTCCGGCGACCAGACCGGCGGCGCGTCGACGCCCTCGATGTGGAAGGCCTCGCCCCCCGGGCCGTCCACGCGCAGGAACCACACCGGGTTGGGGTCGTCGCCCCTGCGCGACGAGAAGGCGAGGAGGGAGCCGTCCGGAGACCAGCGCGGCCCGCTGGAGTCCTCGTTGGGGCTGGTGACGCGGAAGGCGTCGCCGTAGGGGCGGCCGTCGGCGAGCGGCTGCAGCCACACTTCGCGGTGGCGCCGGTTCTCCTCCTCGACGACGGTCGTGACGGTGAACGCCACGTAGTCGCCCGCCGGAGAGACGGCGACCTCGCCGACCCCGACCAGCTCGTAATAGAGTTCGGGTGCGTAGCCCCGGTTCTGCCCCGCAAGGCTGCCGCAGGGCATGAAGATGACGGCCGCTGCGCAGGCGGCAGCGAGCAACAGACGAGACGGTCGACCAATCATGCTGACCTCGAGTCGGGTTTCCGCCGGATGTTTACGAAGGAAGGCCAAGGTAGGCGGCTGGCCCATTCGGCTCAAGTCGGGGACGCTGCCGGCGTCGGCGCCTCCTGCCCTGCAATACCCCATCCGACGCGCTTCCGTGTCGCACTGTTGGACCTGCGTGTTACCTTGCAGGACTGCGAGAACCAGCAGCTGGAGGTGTACGGTGCGGCGCTCCGCGAAGCCCGCGGTGATGTTTCTGTCGGTCGGCCTGTTCGTGACGGGCGGAGCCCCCTTCGACGCGCACGGCCAGGTCGTGCGCGGCCGGCTGGTGGACAGCGACGGCGAGACCGGCATCGGCGGCGCCATGGTGAGCCTGGAAGACGAGCGGCAACAGGAGATGGAGCGCTCACTCACCCGCCCAAGCGGGCTCTACCAACTGGCTGCTACGGCGGCAGGCCGCTATCGGATCCGGGCCGACCGGATCGGTTACGCAACGACCTTCTCCGACTTCTTCGACCTGTCCGCCGCCGACACCCTGACGGTCGACATCGTCGCGCGGATCGAGGCGGTTTCCCTGGCCGGGATCGAGGCCGAGGCCGAGTCGCGCTGCCGGGTGCGGCCCGAGGAGGGGCTCACGGTCACGCGGGTGTGGGACGAGGCCCGCAAGGCGCTGGAAGCGGCCGCCTGGACGCAGGAGCGCGGCTACTACCAGTACGAGATGCAGCGGGTCAACCGCCTCATGGACCGGGACAACCGAAGGGTCATCTCCGAGGACCGGAGCTTTGAAAGCGGCTATCGGCAGACACCGTACGTATCCCGGCCCGCCGAGGAGCTCATGGAGGAGGGGTTCGCCCGCCTCAGACCCAACGAGTCGGTCTACTGGGCGCCGGACGCCGCTGTCCTCCTTTCCGATCCGTTCCTCGACACGCATTGCTTGCGCCTGCACCGTGATGAGCGCAGGGCGCCGGGATTGCTCGGACTGGCCTTCCAACCCGTGCCCGGCCGCCGTCTCCCCGACATCTCGGGTACGCTGTGGCTGAACCCGGGCACCTCCCAGCTCAGATGGCTGGATTTCAGCTACGAAAACCTCAACCTGCCGGACGCCGTGCAGTCGGCCGCGATCGGCGGCAGGGTAGAGTTCCAGGCGCTTCCCAACGGCACCTGGATCGTCGATTCGTGGCGGATTCGCATGCCCCACACCAGGGTCTCCACCAACCCGCTCACGTCGCGGGTCCAATCGGTCCTCGAGGGGCTCTCCGTGCAGGGCGGCGACGTGCTGCGAGTGCATGGAAACGAGGGAACGGTCATGGAGGCGGATCTGGGGGGCCGCATTGCCGGGGTAGTGTTCGACAGTCTCCGGGCCGGTCTGCGGGGTGCCCGCGTGTTCGTCGAGGGGACCGGCGTCGAGGTGGCGACGGACCGGAACGGCCGGTTCGAGCTCAACCGTCTCGAGCCCGGGGTCTACACCGTGAACTACTCGCACCCGTATCTGGAGCGGTATTCGTATGTGCCCGAGCCGTTCGAAGTAGAGGTTCCCGAGGGCGCGCAGGTCCCGTCCCAGATCAACTTCGCGGCGCCCACCATCAGCCGCATTCTCGGTAATCTCTGCCGCGACGAGGAGCGCCCCGACGACACCGCCAACCTCCCGGGCGGCGGCGCTCTGCGAAACGACGGGATCCTGGTCGGGCAGGTCATCGGTCCCACCGGCGCACCGCTGCCGGGGGTCATCGTCCGCATTCTCTCTCGGGACTTCGACATCAGCCAGGACGTCACCACGGTTGTGAACACGGCCCTGCGGGCTGGCCGCAGCGGGGTCGCGGTCACGACCAACGAAACGGGATACTACCGGGCATGCTGGGTTCCCGTCGACACCTACCTGGACGTCTCGGTCATGGAACCGGGAGAGGATCTCGATCCGAACCAGCTGCAGGTGGGCTACACGCTCTCGGATCTGATCAAGATGCGCGAGGAGACGGTCATCATCCCGGCCGACGTGCCATTCGAGACGCTGAATCTGCGGGTTGAGTCCAATTAGCCGGATCCGGTGGCTGTCCCCTGGCCTGCTCGTCATGGGTGTACTTGCCCCGGTCGTCCCGGTCGCGAGCGGCCAGGTGGTGCGCGGAAGACTCCTGGACAGCGACGGCGCCACGGGCATCGGCGGCGCGATGATCAGCCTGTTGGACCAGGGGGACCAGGAATTCGGGCGTTCCCTGACCCGCAACACCGGACTGTACCAGGTCGCCACGTCCACCCCGGGGCGATACCGGATCAGGGCGGACCGGATCGGCTACGCGACGACCTTCTCCGACTATTTCGACCTCGCCGCCGCCGACACGCTGCTGGTCGACATCGCCGCGCGCATCGAGGCGGTTTCGCTGGCCGGGATCGAGGCCGAAGCGGAGACGCGGTGCCGGGTGCGTCCCGGAGAAGGGCTCACGGTGACCCGGGTCTGGGACGAGGCACGCAAAGCGCTGGAGGCAGCGGCCTGGACCCAGGAACGGGGCTACTACCAGTACGAGATGCAGCGTGTCACCCGCCTGATGGATCGAGACAACCGGAGGGTTATCTCGGAAGATCGAAGCTACGATCGCGGCTACCGACAGACCCCGTACGTTTCCCGCCCCGCCGACAAGTTGATGGAAGAGGGATTCGCCCGCCTGACCGCGACAGAATCGGTCTACTGGGCTCCCGACGCCGCCGTCCTGCTCTCGGATCCCTTCCTTGACACCCACTGCTTTCGTCTGCGGCGCGACGAGCGCGGGGCCCCGGGGCTGCTCGGCCTCGCTTTCCGGCCCGTCCCCGGCCGTCGCATCCCCGACATCTCGGGCACATTGTGGATTGATCCCGGCACCTCGGAACTCAAGTGGCTTGACTTCAGTTACGAGAACCTCGACCTCCCCGACGCCCTGCAGTCGGCCGCGATCGGCGGGAGGGTGGAGTTTCAGGCGCTTCCCAACGGCACCTGGATCGTAGACTCCTGGCGGATCCGAATGCCGCGCGTCCGGGTGGCCACCAACCCGCTTACTTCGCGGGTCGAGACGATCCTCGAGAACCTCGCCGTTCAGGGCGGCGACGTGCTGCGGGTGCACGGCAACGACGGAACCGTCATGGAAGCGGACCTGGGGGGCCGGATCTCCGGCGTCGTCTTCGACAGTGTCCGGTCCGGCCTGAGTGGCGCGCGCGTGTTTGTCGAGGGGACGGACGTCGAAGTCATGACGGACGGCAGCGGCCGGTTCGAACTGAACCGACTCGAGCCCGGCATCTACTCCGTGAACTACTCGCACCCGTATCTGGAGCGTTACGCCTTCGCTGCCGAGCCCTTCGAGGTGGAGGTCCGGGAGGGGGTGGAGACGCCGTCACAGATCAACTTCGCGGCGCCCACCGTCAGCCGCATTCTCGATAACCTGTGCCGCGACGAAGAGCGCCCCGACGACACGGCCAATATCCCGAGGGGCGGGGTCGTGCGATATGACGGCGTACTGGCGGGGCATGTCACCGATGCCGCCGGGGCCCCGATGCCCGGGGTCGTCGTTCGGGTTCTCTCGCGCGGCTACGATATCAACCAGGACTCCGAGACCGGGGCAATCATCTCCTTGCGCGAGCTGCGCGGCGGCATGGCGGTCACAACCAACGCGTCGGGACAGTACCGGGTGTGCTGGGTCCCGGTCGACACCTGGCTTGACGTGTCGGTCATGCTGCCCGAGGAAAACCTCGATCTGGGCCAACTGAAGGAGACCAACACGCTTTCAGATCTTGTCCAGTTGCAGGAGGAGACTGTGATCATCCCGGCCGACGTGCCATTCGAGACGCTGAATCTGCGGGTTGAGTCCAACTAGCCCGACCCGGTAGCTTCCCCGGTGCCCGGGTCACGCCCGCCTCGCACAGATACCCTTCCAGAACAGGAGCCAGTGTTGAGCAGATCTCCTGCCCTCAATGTCGTCCCCGGTCGCGCCGCCGCAGTCGCGGCAGTCCTTGTCGCTTCCATCCTTCTGTTGCCGAACCCGTCGCGCGCCCAGACGGAACCGGACACGGTTGAGTTGGCGCCGATCGTGGTGACGGTGCTGAGGTCGCCGGTGCGCCTGGACCGGCTGCCCTTCTCCGCCTCCGTCATGGCCGGCGCGGAGCTGGCCGAGGGCAACTCGGGCCTCTTCATCGAGGAGGCGCTGCACGGGCTTCCGGGAGTGCGCGTACAGAACCGGTACAACCCGGCGGTGGGCGAGCGCATCTCGATCCGCGGCTTCGGGGCGCGGTCCCAGTTCGGCGTACGCGGCATCAAGATCCTGGTCGACGGCATCCCGGCGACGCTGCCGGACGGGCAGACCACCCTCGACCACCTGGACATCGGCTCGCTGGGACGCGTCGAAGCGCTGCGGGGCCCGGCCGCGGCACTCTACGGCAACGGGGCCGGGGGTGTCCTGCTCTTCGAGAGCGCACCGGCCGGTGCCGGCAAGCGCCAGGAGGGCACGCTGGTTGCAGGTTCGGACGGGCTCTTGCGGCTGCAGGCCACCTCGTCGGGAACGCTGGGAAGCGCCGCCTACCGCATCAGTGTCGCCCAGCACGATTTCGACGGCTTCCGCGACAACCCGACGGATTCAGGCGAGGACCCCTACAGCCAGGCCACGCGCAGAACGGTCAACCACGGGCTCACCATACCCACGTCAAACGGGACCCTCGCCCTGCAGCTGAGCGTTCTCGACCTCGAGGCGCTGAACGGCGGATCGCTCCCGGCGGAGCTCTTCGACGACGGCAGCAACGAGGCATGGGGATTCAACGTCCGCCGGCGCACGCGGAAGGACGTCAGGCAGGGCCAGGGCGGGATCAGCTGGCGCGGGGCCCTGGGCGGGATGGAAGGCACCTTTTCCGCGTACGGTGTCAGCCGCCAGCTGGACAACCCGATCCCGACCTCCGTGATCGATCTGGACAGGAAGGGCGGCGGGATCCGCGTGGCGCTCGGCAAGGCTTGGCAGACGGCGACCGGCCCGGCCCGGGTGGACTTCGGCGCCGAGGGCGAACTCCAGAGCGATGACCGCCAGAACTTCGGCAACGACGGCGGCGAAAGGACAGCCCTGACGCTGGACCAGCAGGAGCGCGTTCGCGCGGCGGCCCTCTTCGGGCAGTTCCAGCTGCCCCTCGCCAGCCGCCTCAACGTTGTCGGGGCACTCCGGTTCGACCACTTCAACTTCCGCGCCGACGACCGCTTCACCGCCGCGGGCAACCCCGACGACTCCGGAAGCCGGGCCATGGCAGGACTGAGTCCGTCGCTCGGCCTCCACATCGACCTCGGCGACCACGGCCTCTTCGCCTCCCTCGCCCGCTCCTTCGAGACCCCGACGACCACCGAACTCGCCAACCAGCCCGACCGGGCGGGTGGCTTCAACCCCGGACTCGATCCGCAGCGAGGCTGGACCGCGGAGGGCGGGCTTCGCGGTGAGCTGGGCGGGGGCGCCGCCTACGACCTGGCCGCATTCTCCTCCAGCCTCTCCAACCAGCTGGTGCCGTTCGAGGTTCCGAGCGCGCCCGGACGCCGCTTCTACCGCAACGCGGGCCGGTCGCGGGTACGCGGCTTCGAGGCCTCCCTGCGCGCGGCGCTGTCGTCGGTGCTGAGCGCCCGCTTCGCCTACGGCTACGTCGACGCACGCTTCACCGAATTCACCGTCGGCGGCAACGACTACGCCGACAACCGCGTCCCGGGAATCGCGCCACACCGGCTCGAGACCGGGCTGCGGGCGGCCCGGGGGCCCTGGTTCGGCGAACTGCGCGTGGAGGTGCGCGACGCCGTCCCGGCCAACGATTCCAACGAGGCGAGCGCGGACGGCTTCACCCTTGTCGGGCTCCGCTTCGGTGCCACCGAAGTGGGCTCCGGGAGCCTGCGGCTGTCCCCCTTCGCCGGAATCACCAACCTGACCAATGTGCGCTACGCGTCGTCGGTCGTGGTGAACGCCTTCGGCGGCAGGTTTTTCGAGCCCGGGCCGGATCGGGGCGGATACGTGGGAATGTCCATCATCTGGGATCGGGGCCGGTAGGAGCGTCGGCGGGTGAAATGGCCGAACATGTAATGCACACATTACCTTTGTAAAGTAAACATTACATTCGATCGGGCGGATATCCCAGGCGCCCACCGGTTGAGGCTACGACAAGCATCCCGCCGCGTTCTCGACCAGCCACAGGCCGTTCCCCACCGGACGCTCGCCCTCGGCATCCGAGGGGCTGCTGACCACCCGTTCCCCCAGCAACATCGCCGACGAGCCGCCGCCATCCAGGTTGAGGGCCTCGTCGGCGCCCAGCCACAGGAACAGACTGGCGAGCTCCGGGAGCGACATTCCCGCCGAGCGCGGGGCCTGGCGGCCATCGACCACCACGAGCCACAGCATCCGTCTCTCGTTGTCGAATCCGACCGCGGTGCGGGGATGGCGCGCGGCGGCGAAGGCCGGCCCCGCAGTGACCCCCAGATCGCCGACGACGAGACCTCGGTCGAGCAGTTCCGGATACCCCCCCACAACCCCCGTCTCGTCACTGCCCTGCCCCGGCGCGATCGTGTCGGGGCCGAAAGCCATGTGTTCCCCGGCCCGCTCGGGCACCCCGATCCACGGAATCCGGTCCGGGCCCCAGGCAAAGGCGGGACGAGTCGAGAAGCGGCTCGTGGTCTCCGTGACCTCCGCGCCCAGCGGGTCGCCGTTGTCCAGGCGGAAGAAGTCGCCGTTCACACCGGCGAGCGGCACGGAGGGCGCGCCGGGAACCATCTGCGTGAGTGGAGCGCGCACCCTCCCGGTCCCGGCCTCGTTCATCGCGGGCACGACCACGAGATCCAGTTCGCACCGATCGATCTCCGCCGAAACCAGGTGGATGGCCCAGGGACCGCGCGCGGACCAGGCGAAGCGGTACAACACGCCGTCACCCAGTGCTTGCTCGCGAAGTGAATCCGGGGCGAGTTCAGCAAGCGCAGTGGACGGGAGCGGCGGCCATGCCGTCCCGCCCTGTTCCGACACCTCGCAGCCTGGCAGCAGCAGGGCGACAACCGTCACGGCGATTCCCTGTACTGCACGGGATCCCGTCCGCCTCCGGTTGATCATCTCCACACCTCCTCCAAAGAGGTTGCATGCGCCCGCCGCGGATCAATGTCGCCGCAGACCCCACCGCGTCAAGCCGCGGGCCGGAAACGCGAAGCGCTGGTACCGTGCGCCGGCATCGGGTATACTCCCCCGCCATGTCGTTCGTTGCCAACACCGCGTTGCCTGCCCTGCGGCGCAGCTTCCGCGTGCTGTGCCTCTGCATCGCGCTGGGCGCACTCACCGGAGCCGAAGCCGCGTCCGCGCAGTATCGGTTCGGCATCGCATTCGGCGGGGCCGGAATGGTCGGCGTGCTCGCCGAGTACCGATGGGAGCACCGGGGGCTCGAGCTGCAGGCTGGAACCTGGCGCTTTCGGGACCTGAGCCTTTCGCTGACCGGCAAGCAGTATGTCGGATCGTACGCCGTCGCGCCGTACGCCGGCGTCGGGCTTTGGGGGATCGTGGCCGGGGCCGAAGCGGGGACCGGCTACGGCCTGATCGCGCGCTTCCCCATCGGACTGGAATGGAGTTTCGTGTCACGCCACGCGGTCGGCGCCGCCGTCTACCTCAATCGGGCACTGGCAGTCAAGCGCCCCGACCCGGAAGACCTGCGCCCCCCGCGCGGAGCCCTGATCCCGCTCCCCGAACTCAGCTACCGCTGGCAGCCCCGGAACTGACCGGCTCCATCCCGACGTACTTGAGACCGCTGCCGGTATTGAAGAGGACGACCTCGTCCCCGGCCCCGATCAGTCCCATGTCCATCAGCCTGGGCACGGCCGCGGCCGTCGCCCCACCCTCGGGCGCGCCGAAAATCCCCGTCGCCGCCCCCATCCGGTCCACCCACTCCTGCATCTCGGTGTCGGGCACCGCCACCGCCCCGCCCCCCGACTCGCGGATCCCGCGCAGAATCAGGAAATCGCCCACGGCTCCCGGCACGCGCAGCCCCGCGGCGTAGGTGACCGCGTCCTCCCACATCCCCGCATCCTCCCAGCCCTTCTCCCACGCCCTCACCATCGGCGCGCACCCCGTGGACTGCACACAGAACATCCTCGGCCGCTCCGACCCGATCCACCCCAGCTCCTCCATCTCCGCGAACGCCTTCCACATCCCGATCAGGCCCGTGCCGCCGCCCGTCGGGTACACGATCGCGTCGGGAAGGCGACCGCCCAGCTGCTCGAAGAGCTCGTACCCCATCGTCTTCTTGCCTTCGACCCGGTAGGGCTCCTTGAGGGTGGAGAGGTCCCACCAGCCGTCCTCGTCGCAGCGCTGCCGCACGATCCGGCCGCAGTCGCTGATCAGTCCGTCCAGCAGCTGCAGGTCGGCCCCCAGCGCCCGGATCTCCGCGAGGATCGGCACGGGCGTGTCCTCCGGCACCACGACGTGCACGGGCAGCCCCGCGGCAGCCCCGTACGCGGCACTGGACCCCGCGGCGTTCCCGGCCGAGGGGATCGCGAGCTCCCGCGCGCCCAGCTCATACGCCCGCGAGACGGCCATGCACAGCCCCCTGTCCTTGAAGGAACCGGTGGGGTTCTGGCCCTCGTCCTTGATCCAAAGGCGGCGCACGCCCAGGGTGCGCGCGAACCGCGGCGAGGACACCAGGGGGGTGAAGCCCTCTCCCAGCGTGACGCGGAAGTTCGGGTCCCGCACCGGCAGAACCTCCGCGTATCGCCAGAGCGATGGGGTCCGCCCTGCCACGGCTTCCGGAGTGAACCGCCCCTTCAGCGCGTCCAGGTCGTAGCGGGCAAAAAGCGGCTTGCCGGCGGGCGAAAGTCCGATCAGCTGTTCGGACTCGAAGGTCTCCCCGGTCGCGGTGCACTCCAGGAAGGCCGCGCCGGGGAGGTGGGGGGAAGTCGAAGTCATGCCGTTCTCTCGGGAAGCAGGTGCGGGTTGAAGGAATCGAGGTCGCGAGGCAACCTTTGTTCGGGGGTCGCGCGTCACAGTCACGACCGCAACAAAGGTAATGCGCCACGACTCGCGCGGGGCCAACGTGGAATCGTCCGTGGAAAGAGCATGGAGTGGGCCGCGGTGAGGTATCCGCCGAGCGACGCAACCGGATCCGGAGACATGGAAGCCCAATTGATTCGCCGAGCGTGCGAGGGAGACGGTAGAGCCGTCCGCGCTCTGTACGACCGGTACTCACCGAGGGTGTTCGCAGTGGTGCGGCGCATCGCCGGTGACGATGATCTGGCGCAGGACTACGCGCAGGAAGCGTGGATCCGTGCCATTCGGGCGCTCCCCACATTTCGGGGCGACGCCCGTTTTTCCACCTGGCTGCACAGGATCGCGGTGAATTCGGCCCTGCAAGCCGTCAGGAAGGCCAAAACCCGGAAGACGAGGGAGGTCGCGATGCCCGACGAGGTCGCCGTGGCGCCTCGAATGGGCGACGCGCTCCTGGAGCGCAAGCTGGAAGAGGCGCTCGACCTCCTCCCCGAGGGGATGCGGAAAGTGTTGCTCCTCCACGACGTGGAAGGCTACACGCACGAAGAAATCGGAGCCGCCCTGGGCGTGACCTCGGGCACCTCCAAATCACAGCTGTTCAAGGCGCGCGCGAAGATGCGCCGCATGCTGCGTGGAATCGAACCCAGTCCGAGGGAAGTCGAAGCATGGAGCGTTTGAAACTCGAAGATCTGGCGCGGTTGGTCGATGAGCAGCCGACTGCGAAAGAACAGGCGATTCTCGACCGGGACCCGGGACTCCGGCGAGAACTCGAAGCAATGCGTGCCCAGACCCGGGAATTGCAGCACCTCCCCGCGATCCTGCCGCCCCCCGGCGGGTGGCACGAACTCGAGCAGGAGCTGGTGACGACCGGCCTGATCCGCGGTCATGCACCGGTAGCCGGGATGTGGCGAAAGTGGCTGCAGGTGGCGGCCGCCTTCGTGCTCTTCATCGGCGGGACCACCTTCGGCTGGGTCACCGCCAACGGGACCGGCCTCGGCGACGGGCTCGACCAGCAGGCGTCGGCGGGCTCGGATCCTTCCGGGGCCGGAGTGGCCTCGCCGGCGTCCCTCGAAGACGCCCGCACGGCGGTCGAGGCCGCCGAGAGCGAGTGGAGGCGTGCGTTCGGGGAGTATCAGCAGCTCTTCTACGCCGAGAATGGGCAGCAGCCCCGCCGCGACCCGGTTGCGCGGCTGGCCGGGATCGAGGCGCTGGTGGCGGCGGGTGAGGCCGCCGTCCAGGAAGCTCCCGATGACGAATTCCTGAACCTCTTCTACGTCAACACGCTGATGGAGCGGCAGCAGACGCTGAGCCAGATCAGCCTGGACGCCTGGCATTGATGAACAGCACACTGCGTCCGCTCGCCCTGGTCGCCGCGCTGGGGACGGGGCTGCCAGGCCCTGCCTATGCACAGGATTCCTTCGGCGGCGGGCCGCCGCGCGCGTGGATCGGCATCCTCACCCAAACGGCCACGCTGCCCGAGGGTGGCGACCCGGTCGCGGCGCTGGTCACGAACGTCTTCGTGAACGGTCCGGCGCACCGCGGGGGCGTCCTGCCCGGAGACCTGGTCGTCGCCGTCAATGGGACTCCGCTCGCGGCCTACGACAACTGGTTGAACATGTTGGCCGGGCTGGAGCCGGGTCGGCCCATGCAGGTAGGGCTGTTGAGACGCGGCGAGGAGATGGAAGTGACCATCATCGCCGACAGGCGGCCCGTGATGCTCGGCTCACCGTTCGACCTGGCCCGTCTGGACACGATCCAGGCCAGGGTGTCGAAGACCTTCGACTCCATCATGCAGATGTTCGGGACGCAGCCGAGCGATTCGGTCGTGCTGGATTTCACGAGCACCGGTGACCGCCTGCTCCAGTGGGAAGCGCGAGTGCAGGTGAGTTGGCAGCAGACGGCTGCGCGCCAGGCCGCAGAACCCGAAGCCGCGCTGCGGAGGACGGAGGACGGGACGGAATCCGTGGAGGAGCGGCGGGCCAACCTGGAGGTCGCCCGCGAGGAAGCCGAATTGCGCGTGGTCGCCGAACAGGGCTCCGACCCGCTGACCGCTGGCGGCGGCGGCGAGCTGCGACTCACGGTGGAGACCCTGAGCGCTTCGAGCGCGCCGACGCCGATGTCCTTCGTCATCGAGCGCCCGGTGGTGCTGGGCGGTGCCCAGGTGCTGCCGTTGACCAGCGAACTTGGCCGCGCCTTCGACGTCGACGCGGGAGTCCTCGTGACCGACGTGGTGGGTCAGAGCGCAGCCGCACGGGCGGGTTTCCGCGCGGGCGACGTGATCGTGGCGGTGGCCGGAGGAGCGGTCGCGTCGCTCGTTCAGCTCCGCGCGGCGCTCGCGACAACGGAACTGCCCACGGTGATTACCGTCGTACGCCGCGGCGGCGTTGTGGAACTCGTCTACCCGCCGCCGCGCCAGGGCGGAAGAGGCCCGATCGGTTCCGAATAGCCGTCGCCCTATTCGTAGCGGAGCGCGTCGATCGGATCCAGGACCGAGGCCCTGCGCGCTGGCCAGATCCCGAAGAACAGCCCGATCGCGGCTGAGAAACCGAGCGCGACCGCGACCGCTTCGGGGGCGACGGCGGTCTGCGTACCGAACAGGTTGGTGATCAGTTCGGCACTCCCGAAACCGCCCGCGACACCCAGGATTCCGCCGAGCACACACAGGACCAGCGCCTCGATCAGGAACTGGAAGAGGATCGTCTTGCGGGTCGCGCCCAGCGCCTTCCTCACCCCGATCTCCCGGGTCCGCTCGGTCACGCTGACCAGCATGATGTTCATGATGCCGATCCCGCCGACCAGGAGACTCACTCCCGCGATCCCTGCGAGAAGCAGCGTAAAGGTCTGGGTGGTCTCATTGAAGGTCTCGAGGATGTCCGACGATTGCTGGATGCTGAAGTCGGCTTCTTCGGTGGGCAGAATCCGGTGCTCGCGGCGAATCACCCTGTCGATTTCCGCCCAGGCGGGGTCGAGCTCGTCCGGGGAAGGCGCCGCCACGTAGATGGATCGAAGACGGTCCCTTCCGCCCATGACCCGGTACATCGCGGTGGACAGCGGAATGAAGATCTGGTCGTCTGGCTGCATCCACATCGCCCCGCCCTTTTCCTCCAGGACCCCGATCACTTCGAAGGGAATCCCCCGGATCTGGATGGTGCGGCCCACCAGCAGTCCCGCAGGGGTCTCGAGGTCGTCCGGCACGTTGGAGCCGAGTACCGCAACGCGCCGCCGCCCCTGGACTTCTCCCTCGTCGAAGTGGCGGCCGTACGCGAGTTCGTGGCTGTGCAGGTCGAAGAAGGAGGGCCAGGTGCCGACCACGGAGTTGGATGAATTCGAGCGGGAATACGTGACCTGGAGCCGGCTCTCGATCTCGGGGGCGATCTGATAGACACCCCCGATCTGATCGCGCAGCGCCAGCGCGTCGTCCTCTTCGAGACGCCGGCTGCCGGAGGCCACGCCGCGAAACATGCTCTGTCCCGGCCGCACCGTGAGGATGTTGGTCCCCATGTTCTCGATCTGTTCCTGGACTCTGCGCTGGGCGCCCTCGCCCAGAGCCACCATGGTGATCACGGCGGCGGTGCCGATGACGATGCCGAGGGTGGTGAGTCCCGAACGCAGTGCATTCGCGCGGATCGACCCCATCGCCACCATCACGATTTCCCTCAGGATGAACATGGGTCTTTCCCCGGCTAGAAGGGCCGGAACCGGCCGCGCATCTGGTTGATTCGATCCTGCTGCCTCGCCTGGAGCTGGGCAGCGCCGATGAGCGCAAGCTGTTCACCCTCCTCCAATCCGGCGAGGATCTCGGCGTAGTCCCAATCGCTGACCCCTATCACGACGGGACGAGGTTCGACGTTGCCCGCCGCGTCCACGACGAAAGCCACCGCCGGCCGGAAGGCCGGGTCCCCGCTGGCACCGCCCATCGCCGCCATGAGACCGCCGAAGCCGCGGCCGCCGCCCGCGCGACCACCGCCCTGGCCACCCGGAAGGGCGCGCCCGCCACCGGGCCTCCCTCCAGCGGCGGCGTCCTCGCCGTTGGGCGCTTGTTGCCCGTCCGCCGACTCGGAGGCCCCCGGGCCCGCACCGGCACTGCGCTGCCCCTCGGTGCGCGCACCGCCCTCCGGGCCCGCGTCGCCGCCCTGCTCCTGTCCGCCGGCACGCCGCTCGCGCATGGCGGCAAAGAGCGCCCTCGCGGAGTCGGCGCTGATCTCACCCGACTCCATCCCGGCCCGGATTCTGGCCATGTCGGAACCCGGCATTCCGGTGCCGCCCCGTGCCCCACCACCCGGTCCGGCCGCCATGGTACCGCCCGAGGCAGCGCCGGACCGGGCCGCAGCCTGCGCCATCAGGTCTCCCCAGGCGCCGCGATCGATCGACGCCGTCTGCGGATCGAGGCCGAGCACCTCGGCCGCCGGCGCCAGCTCCTGAGGCTGCACGACCGCGTTGTTCGGCACCGTCAGAGCACCGCGCCGCTCATTCACCAGAACTTCGACCTCGGCGTTCATGCCCGGCTTCAGCAGGCCGGCCTCGTTGTTGAGGAGCACGATCACGGGAAACATGGTGACGTTCTGCTCCACCACGGCCTGCGGTTCGATCTTCTCGATCTCTCCCTGGAAGGTCCTGTCCGGAAAGGCCTCGACCTGCACGGTCGCGACCATGCCGGCCATCAACTGACCCACATCCGTCTCGTCCACAAGGGTGCGGACGCGCATGTTGTCGAGGTTGGCCATCGTGAACAGCGCGTTGCCGCCCGACACGTTCTGGGTGGCCGACTGAATCACCTGCCCGTACTCGACCAGTTTCTCCAGGATGACCCCGGCCATCGGCGCCCGAATCGTGACGTCGTTCAGCCGCAGCGTGGCGAGCTCCAGGTTCGTCTTGGCACGCACGAGCGCGGCCTGCGCGTTCGCGAATTCGAGCTGGGTCTGCTCGTACTCCTGCGCCGTGATCACCTCGGATTCGAGCAGCTCTTCCGAGCGCGTCAGCTGGGCCCGCGCGATTCCGATCCTGGCCTCCGCCACGTCCAGGTCGGCGACCGCCTGGTCGTGCGAGTTCTGGACGTCCCTGGGATCGACCCGGGCCAGAACCGTGCCCGGCTCGACCTCGTCTCCGGAATCGACGAACAGGTCGAGGATCTCGCCCGAAGCCTTCGACTTCACTTCCACCCTGAGTACCGGCTCCAACTCACCCGTAGCCTCCGCCGTCACCCGCAGATCGCGGTACTCGGCCGGCGCGACCTGAATGCCGATCTCCGGCTCTTCCTCCACGGTTTCGCAGGCCGTGAGCACCAGTGCCGCGACGACCGGAATGGCCAGGGCGGGCGCTCGACCATAGTCAAGACGTAACATCAGTTCTTCATCCCTTCGTTCATGAAGTCGCGCTCGACCAGCCCGTCGCTGAGATGGATCTGACGCGATGCAGCGGCCGCAATGTCCGCCTCGTGGGTCACCAGGATGATCGTCTGTCCTGCCCGGTTGAGCCGGGTCAGGATCTCCACGATCTCCCTCGAGGTGACCGAATCCAGGTTGCCGGTGGGCTCGTCGGCGAGAAGCAGCGCGGGGTCGTTCACCAGCGCCCGCGCAATCGCCACGCGCTGCCTCTGTCCGCCGGAGAGCTCGGGCGGCTTGTGATCCATCCGGTCTCCCAGTCCGACCAGCTCCAGCTTTTCCTCGGCCCGGCGGCGGCGCTCCTTCGAGGACACTCCCGCGTAGATCAGCGGCAGCTCGACGTTGTGCAGGGAGCTGGCTCTCGGCAGCAGGTTGAAGGTCTGGAAGACGAACCCGATGTCGCGGTTGCGCACGCGCGCCAACTGGTCGTCCGACAATTCGGAAACCTTGCGTCCGTTGAGCCAGTAATCGCCCGCCGTTGGCGTATCCAGACATCCGATGAGGTTCATGAATGTGGACTTGCCGCTTCCGGAGGGACCCATGATCGCGACGAACTCGCCGCGAGCCACCTCCATGTCGACCCCGCGCACGGCGCGCACCGTCTCGGCCCCCAGGATGTAGTACTTCCGGAGACCCTCGGTCTGAATGACGACGCCGTTGACGCCGGTCCCGCTTCCGTTCATTTCCCTGCCCGATCTGCCGTTTCTCAAAGCTCTCTCCCCACGATGGATTCCAGTTCCGCCTTCGCGACTACATAGTCGTACCGTGCGGAGACGAGGTTTGCTTCAGCCTCGTCCAGGGCGACCTGACTGGTGATCACGTCGAGGATATTGGCCATCTGGACATCGTAGCGCTCGCGGATGAGCCTCAGGTCCTCCTCGGCCACGAGCACGGCCTCCGCCGCGATGGAGATGGCCAGTTCCTGCGTCTCCAGCGTTCTGAGCGCCGCGTCCACGTCCTGGCGCACGCCCCTGCGAGCGTCCTCCTCGGTCAGACGCGCCACTCTCCGGCTTTCGCTCGCCTGACTCACGCTCTGTTCACGCTGGAATCCGTCGAAGAGCTGGTAGCTCCCGGAAATCCGGAAGTTCCAACTGGTATTGCCCCCGTTGAAGGAGCGGTCCTGGTTGGCCCAGTTGTATCCCGACGAAACCGACAGGTTGGGGAGGTAGGAGCTCCGAGCGGTGCTGAGGCTCGCTCCCGCGATCGCCGCAGACGCTTCGGCAGCCCGTACGGCCGGGGAAACCGATTCCGCCAGCGCCACGATCTCCGCCTCGCCGAGAGCGAGCGGCGCAGGCTCGAGATCGTCGGGAAGTGCGGGCACGACCGGGCCGTCGACGCCGACCTGCCGCCCCAGGGCAAAGCGCGATGCGCGAAGCTGATTCTGTGCCTGAAGCAGACTCTGGCGCGCGTTCGCGAGCTCGAGACGGGTCCGCAGGCTGTCCGAGCGCGTTCCCGTTCCCACTACCACGCGCGCACGCGTGATCGCCAGACTCTCTTCCGCCCGGGTTACGCTCGCCTCGGCCACCTGGACCAGTTCGAACTGCCTCAGGGCGTTGAGAAACAGTGTTCGCGTCTGCAGCTGCACCGAGAAGCGCTGCGACCGCATGAGCGCTTCGGCTTCGATCATTGCCGACTCGGTTCGGTCGAGCTCGTGGAACTTCCGGCCGCCCTGGAAGATCTGGTAGTTCGTGTTCAGGGAGGCGCTGTAGAAGTCGCTGCTGCCGGTGACGACGCGCTGGGTGTTGGGATCGAAGCGATCCTGACTCTGGATCGAAGCGCCAGAGCCCACGCTGACATTGGGCAGAAACGATCCCCAGGCCCGCATGCGCGTCCCGCCGGCGTTGTTCACGCTCGCCTGGCTCTGTGCGAACTGGGGGCTGAAGATCAGCGCGAGCTGGAGCGCCGTGTCCATGCTCAGCGTGTCGCCGGGTTGTTGGGCGGCCATTCCCGGAGCGGAGCCGATGAGTAGCAGCAGCCCGAATCCGGGCGCCCTGCGCAGTCGGTGGTGTTTCACGCTACCGCGCCTCCCCTTCGCCCGGGCGTTCACCGTCCGGGCCGTCACGGCGGGAGTCGCCCCGTTCGCCGCGATCGGGGGAATAGCGCACCGCCAGCAGCGAATCGTATTCGGCAATCTGGTCGGCGTTCAGGACCGCCTTGATGGAATCCTGCGTGGCCATCAGCAGATCCATGCGCTCCCGGTCGTAGTCCTGGCGGGCTGTTTCGCGCAGGGCATCCATGCTGCTCCGGAAGTGCACGATGATCTCGTCGACCGCCGCGCGCTGCCCCGGCTGCATCACGACTTCATAGATGACGGGCCCGCGCTGACGCTCGGCGTCCCCCTGCTCCGCGTCCTCCTCCGTCTCTTCCGGATCCGGAGTCTGGATCGCCACCACCTCCGGAGTGCCGGTCTGCGCCGGGCGGCGGGCATCCCACGCCATCCCGAGCATGAAGCCGGCCGCCAGGGTCACGAAGAGAAGAACGACCGAAATGAATCGAGCTTGTTGCGCCATCAGGGTCTGCTGCCCTCGACCAGTGCCATGAAGGCCCCGGCGCTGCCGGTCCGGTCGGCGCTGAGCAGGATCTCGAAGGCGCCGTCGTCCGCGCGCTCGCCCAGCATGTCCTGCATGACCAGCTGCGGCGGGGGTCCGCTGCTCCGCCGCGCCTCGGTCCCGACCAGCACGGCCGCGATCGCCGCCGCGGCCACGGCTGCCGGAATCAGGCTCCGGGACCAGCCGGAAAGCACCGCCGCCACCGACTCGCGGGCGGCCGCGCGCCGCCGTGCCAGCTCGAAGGCGACCCGGTCCATGATCCGGGACCGGTACTCATCCCAGTACCCCGGCCGCTCATGGCCCGGGTCCAGGGCCTCCAGTGATGTCATCCGATCGTCTTCTCTCATGTTCGCCTCGGCAGCGTCACGCATGTCCCCTCCATTCAGCCAGGTTCGCGCGAAGCGCCTTCCGCGCGAAGTGGAGGTGCGACCGGATCGTCCCCGAAGGGATTCCCAGCCGCTCCGAAATCTCGTCGTGCTTCCACCCCTCCAGGTCGTGGAGCAGGACGATTTCTCTCTGTAACTCCGTCAATTCACTCAATGCCTCTTTAAGCCGGCTTCGCAGAGCCGATATGTCCGCCATCCTCGCGGGATCGGGGTCGGTCGTCCGCGCACTGATCGGAATCTGTTCCCCGCCGCGAAGGCTCTCGCGCCGGATCAGGTTGCGCGAACGGTTTCTGACGATCGCCAGGAGCCATCCCGCGAACTTCGCGGGGTTCCGGCAATCGTCGAGCCGCTGCAACGCAACCAGGAACGACTCCTGCGACGCGTCCTCGGCATCCGCGTGCTTTCCGGTGACCGACAGGGCCACGGCGTAGGCCGCACGCTGATAGCGGCGAACCAGCTCACCGAATGCCTCCCCGTCTCCGGAACGCGCCTGGATCACGAGATCCGCGTCTGACCGACCCTTCATTCCCTGTGACTAGACACCTTGTGCGGCTTCCCTGTTGAGGCCGAACGTTGGTCGTTGCTGGTTGACAGCCTGACGCCGGGTTCCGTTAGCAGTCGACCCTGGAAGAGCTCGGGGGTCCGTCCACGGGTTGTCAGGACGCGTACGCCGTTTTCGGCACCGCCGGCCGTCACCGCCTGGGACCGCGGCGTGGAGAGGCACGGCGCCGGGCGCCGGCGCCTTGTGGTCGTTCCCGCCGCGCCCCGCGAGACGCCTTCCTGCCCGGGTCGGGTGCCGGCGCGACCTCCCTGACGAGGGACACGAGTTCCTCCTCGGCGACATCGTCGAGGGAGCGGGCCATCACATAGCGCGTGGCGAGGACATCATCGGCGCCGCGCCGCGGCTCGAGGCCGATGCTCAGGATCGTGGCCCCGGCATCGCGGTCGTAGCCGACGCAGCCCGCTCCCTCCTGGCGCAGCACCCACACCTCATCGTCCACCGTGACCTCGCGTTCAGGCGTCGAGACCCCGGCGGCCGGTGCGATGTCCCGCACGGGCTGCGGCGGGGTGCGCCGGCGGGGGGACGCTGGTGGCGCCGCGGGCACCGGCCGTGCCGCCTTCAGGGAATCCCGGACCGGGGCGGGGGCCGGGGGGGCGGCTGGCGCCGGTGCGTTCGGGGGGGCGGCTGGCGCCGGCGCGTTCGGAGGGGCGGCTGGCGCGGGTGCGTTCGGAGGGGCGGGCGATGCGGGTCTGTCCGCCGGGTTCGGCAGCGCGACCGACCTGGCCGGCAAGGGAGGTGGTGCTGGCTTTCTGGTGGGCTTGTCGGCCATGGTGATACCCCCCGCGACGGCGGCGCCGCGTCAGTGTCGCATGACGGGAACGGCGTCGTCGCCGAAGAACATCCGGATGTACTTCGCCTGGATCGGGGTGACCTTCCTGACCGCCCACACGAGCTCCACGTGGTTCGGCTCGATGGGACGCGTGGCCAGCCGCAGCCCCGCCTCGCGCGGAAGGCGGTTCCCCTTCCGGTGATTGCAGCTCGAGCAGGCCGTGACCACGTTCTCCCACGAGTTGCCGCCGCCCCGCGAGATGGGCAGCACGTGATCGCGGGTCAGGAACTCGCGGCTCTGCAGCTCCCGCTTGTGACGGCCGCAGTACTGGCAGGCGTACCCGTCCCGCGCAAAGAGGAAGGTGTTGGTCACCTGCCGGCGAAAGCGCCTCGGGACCTGGACGTACCTGACAAGCCGGATGACAAGCGGGCAGGGGTGCTCGGTCCGCACCGTCCGAAACGCGCGCCGGGCGTCCTGCTCGAGGATCTCGGCCTTTTCGTCCAGCACGAGACGGATCGCCCTCCGGGCGGGGACGATCATCAACGGCTCGTACGATGCATTGAGGGCTAAGCAGCTCACGGCGCCGACTCCAGGTGATCTGTCCGAAGGCTCCCGCGGGGTTGTGCAGGTCGCAGGCGCTCCGGTTGACGATAACGAATCGGACCCTTCGGGTGAAACTGCCAGCGAGGGATTCGCGACGTTCCGGCCCGGCCGCCGGGGTCTCCGCCGCGCGGCGCTCGGGGGCGAGGGCCTACATGAGGTGCAGCGGATCCCGGTCGATCGAGACGCGCATGTCGGCGCCGGACGGGTGGAAGCCGTCGGCCACCGCGATGAGCAGGCGGCCGATGTCGGCGACGCCGCCGCGCAGGAGGATGTGCCACCGGAAGCGTCCGTGCAGCTTCTCGATCGGCGCCGGTGCGGGCCCCAGTACTTCGGGTCCGGCAGCGGTGCGCCCGGCCAGCCACGCCTCCAGCGATTGCGCGGCGGAGAGGGCGTCCGCCTGCACGGGACTGCTCAGCACGATCCGGGCCATGCGCACGCCGGGCGGATAGGCGGGCTCGGTCCTCGCGGCCAGTTCGCGCTCCACGAAGCCGTGATAGTCGTGGGCCACGGCGGCGCGGACGACGTAGTGGTCCGGCACATAGGTCTGGATGACGACTTCGCCGGCAAGGCGCCCCCGCCCCGCCCGCCCCGCCACCTGCGAGAGGAGCTGGAAGGTGCGCTCGCAGCTGCGGAAGTCGGGCAGGTGAAGGCCGATGTCCGCGTTGATGACGCCGACCAGGGTGACCCGGGGAAAGTCCAGCCCCTTGGCGATCATCTGGGTGCCCAGCAGGATGTCCACTTCGCCTGAGCGGACGCGCTCGAGGATGTCCCGGTGCGACCACTTCCCGCCGGTGGTGTCCACATCCATGCGCGCGACTCGGCACCCGGGAAGGCTCTCGAGGAGGATACGCTCGACCTGTTCGGTGCCGAGGCCGCGGTAGGACAGCGCGGGCGAGCCGCATTGGGCGCAGCGCGACGGCGGCGGCTCGGTGTGGCCGCAGTGGTGGCAGATCATCCGCTGGCGGGCACGGTGAAGCGTCATGGACACCGAGCAGTGGGCGCATTCGAGCACGTCGCCGCAGCTCTGACAGAGGGCGAAGCTGGCATACCCGCGCCGGTTGAGCAGAAGGATGGTCTGCTCGTTTCGCCTCAGCCGCTGCCGCAGGGCCCGCAGGAGCCGCGGCGAGATCACCTGTTCGGGGGGCGCGGGAGGACCGGACGGTTCGGCCGCGCCGTTGCCGGCGGCCGATCGCCGGGGTCGTGAGCCGTCCAGTTCCCCCCTGGGGCGCAGATCCACCACGTGGACGTCGGGAAGCACCCCGCCGCCAACCCGATCGGGAAGATTGAGTGAGGTGTATTTTCCCGATCGGGAATTCTCCCAACTCTCGAGGGAAGGCGTGGCCGATCCGAGCACACAGACTGCACCCGCCCTGGCGGCCCGTACGACGGCCACATCGCGGCCGTTGTACCGGGGCGTCTCCGACTGCTTGTAGCTGCCGTCGTGCTCTTCGTCCACGACGATCGCACCCAGGCGGGCCAACGGCGCGAACACCGCCGAGCGGGCGCCGATCGCGATGCGCTTGCGGCCCGACTTCAGTTCCGTCCAGGCGTCGAAGCGTTCGCCGTCGGAAAGGCCCGAGTGGAGGACCGCGACGAGGTCGCCGAAGGCGGCCCTGAAGCGGGATACGGTTTGAGGAGTCAGCGCGATCTCGGGCACCAGCATCACGGCCCCCTCGCCGCGCTCCAGCACCCGCCGGATCAGTTCGATGTAGACCAGCGTCTTGCCCGAACTCGTCACGCCGTGCAGCAGGAACGTCCCCCCTCCCTGTCCCAGCGCGCTCGTCAGGTCCTCCAGGACCCCTCGCTGTGCGGGCGTCGGCGTCAGGGCGGGCCCTCCCTCCCCTGCCTCTCCGCTGAAGGGATCCCTCAGGACCACCTCCTCGCGGATTTCGACCAGCCCCTTGCTCTCCAGCCCCCGCATTACCGCTCGGCTGAAGCCGTTTTCCTGCATTGCGGTGAGGGTCTGCGTTCCGCCGGCTTCCAGCAGGCGCTCGAAGGCCTCGCGCTGGCGGGCGGCACGGCCGAAGATCTCGTCGAGTTGCTCCAGCGTGCCGACCTCGCGAACGACCCTGGCCACCAGGCGTTTGCGCGGTGCGGTCCTCCGCGGAGTCGGCAGCATCGTGCGCAGGACGATCCCCGGCGGCGCCACGTAGTACCGGGCGATCCAGCGGGCCAGATCGAGCAGCTCCTCGTCCACCGCGTGCTCGGGCCCCAGCACGGCTGCCACATCGCGAACGCGCGGCACCTCGGTCCCGGGGCCCATCACCCATCCGGTCAGGGTGCGGTTGCGAAACGGGACGCGGACCCGGGTGCCCGGCGGCGGTGGGGCGCCCTCGCTCCGGTAGGTGAACAGACGGCGCAGCGGCACGGGCAGCGCCACCTCCACGAACGAACTGCCGCGGACCGACATCGCGCGAGAGCCGCCGGGGCGCGGCCCGGGGTCAGTCCTTCAGGAGCAGGAAGACGTCCTGCTGCGGCTCGTCGACCGTCACCTCGGGCCCATCGGGTCCCATGAAGACGTTGAACTCGGTGCGCAGCCCCACGTCGTCGGCGATGTAGATCCCCGGCTCCACCGAGAAGCCCACGCCCGGCACGAGAACACGGTCGTCGTGCGCCTCGAGGTTGTCGAGGTTGGGGCCCCGGCCGTGGATGTCGCGGTCGATCGAGTGGCCGGTGCGATGGATGAAGTACTCGCCGTATCCGGCGTCCGTGATGATGCGGCGGGCCACGTCGTCGCCCTCGAAGCCGCGCAGGACCTCCCCGCGAGCGTGGCGTTCCTTCAGGGAAGCGACCACGCCGTCGCGGGCGGCCTTGGCCACCTCCCAGATCTCGGCGATGCGGGGCGGGAGTTCGCTGCCCAGGAAGCCCATCCAGGTCTGGTCGGCGGGCACGGATTCTTCGTGGCAGGCGCCCCAGAGGTCGATGAGGAGGAGATCGCCCGCCTTGATGCGCTCGCCGACTTCGCCGGGATCGTAGTGGGGATCGGCCGCCCTCGGGCCGATGGCGACGATGCAGTCGGCCTGCGCCGGGGCGCCCCGCGCGGCGAGCTCGTTGCGGATCCAGGTGGCGAGGGCGCCCTCCGTGATGGTTGCGCCGCGCGACACGTGGTCGGCGGCGCGTTCGAAGGCTTCCCGCGCCAGATCCTTGACGAGCCGGGATGCGCGGCCGTGTTCCTCGCGCTGCGTGGGGGTCCACACGGCGTAGAAGGTGGAGACGAGGTCGCCGGAGCTGCACAGTTCGACGCCGGTGTCGACGATGATGTCGCGTATGCCCGCGGGCAGGAGGTCGAGGTACGGCACGTCGCCGCGGGAGGAGGTCTCGGTGGCGACCCGCTCGCACCCGGCCAACAGGGCGCGCAGACCCGCCTCCATGCGCTGGCGGCTCGAATAGCTGTCCTTGGGCCAGTCCAGGTGGCGCCAGGAGGAGTGCTCGATCGCGTGGATGAGCAGCCGCGGCTGACCGGTCGCCGGCACGAGCGCGAAGCCGCGCCGCGTGGTCCACTCGAGGCCGAGCAGGGAGCGGCCGATGGGGTTGCGGTCCTTGAAGTCGTAGATGAGCCACGCGTCGAACCCTCGCTCGCGCAGCGCCTCCTGGACCCTGGCCACGCCTTCGGGGTTCGCCAGCAGCACCCCGGTGGTATCCGACTGCGCCCGCGTCATTCCATTTCCTCCATCGCTTCGAGTTCGGCGAGGGCGGCGTCGAGCCGCTCCCGGTCTTCTTCGCTGATGTCGCCTGCCGTACCCTCTCCTGCCACGGCGGCCCCCCTGAGCCGGCGCAGCACCACGACCACCACGGCGAGCCCCATCAGGAGCGCCGCGGGCGGCATCACCCAGGCCAGCAGCCCGGTCCCGGTGCGCTTCGGCAGGGCGCGGTACTCTTCCCCGTGGGCTGCCACCACGAGCTCGACGAGGCTGTCGGCCGGCAGCCCGTCGCGGGCCATCTGGTCGATGCTGTCCCTGAGTTCGGCGGCCTGCCAGGAGGGGCAGACCTCGAGCATCTGTCCCGGACAATAGGGGGAACGAATCTTCGCGATCGCCTCCCGGGCCTCCGGATGGACCTGGTGCGGCGCCGTTTCCTGGGCGGACGCAGGACCATCCACAGCCGGCGCCGCCAGCGCCGCCCCCAGCGCCGCCGCCACCATCGACGGCAGCAGGGCGTATGCGCGCAGCCGCCGTGGGCCGCGGTTTCCGTTGGCTGGAACTGCGTCGATCATCATCTTCCGCCTCTGTCCATCGGAGCGCCGTCCATCGGTGCACCGTTCATCGGAGCGTCCGTTCACCGGGGCCCGTCCATCGGAGCGCCGTCCATCCCGACGCCGGCGAGCGCGCGAATGACGGCGACGCATCCCGCGCCGGTACGCGGCGGGTCGTATCCTCCCTCCAAGAATACCACAACGCGGCCACCGCAGCAGCGCGCGGCCACATCCATGACCATGCGCGTGGTTTCGTGGAGGTCTTCCGGCTCCAGCAGCTGTCCGCCGAGCGGATCGCCGGCGAGGACGTCGAACCCCGACGACACCAGGACGAAGTCGGGCTCCGAGCGCTCCACCGCCGTCTCCAGCGCCATGCGGAAGACCCGCAGGTAGTCGGCTCGGGGCGTCCGCGGGCGCAGCGGCACGTTCAGGGTGAACCCCTCCCCCCGCCCGCGCCCCGTCTCGTGCGCAGCTCCCGTCCCGGGATAGTGCGGGTACTGGTGAAGCGACAGGAAGAACACGTCGGGGTCGTCGTAGAAGGCGTCCTGAGTGCCGTTGCCGTGATGGACGTCCCAGTCGACGATCAGCACGCGCCCGGCCTCGCCGCTTGCCCGGAGACTCGCCGCCGCGACGGCGATGTTGTTGAAGAGGCAGAACCCCATCGCGCGGTCCGGGGTGGCGTGATGCCCGGGGGGACGCGCGGCGACGAAGGCGTTGCGGAACCGCCCGGCGGCGACCCCGCGCGCGGCTTCCAGCCCCGCGCCGGCCGTCCCCAGCGCGGCGTCCCACGAGGCGGCGGAGACTCGCGTGTCGGCGTCGAGCGCGACCCCGCCGCCCTGCTCGCGGGCCTGTTCCACCGCGCGGCGCACGGTTTCGACCAGCGCGGCATCGTGCACCAGCGTCAGGTCCTCTTCGCGGGCCGGCTCGGGGGCCACCTGCACCACCCGGTCGTGCAGGGCGACCAGGTCGTTCTTGAGCGCCGACGCGACCGCGCGCAGCCTGCCCTGATGCTCGGGGTGCCCCCAGCCCGTGTCGTGCAGGACCGCCGAGGAGTGCATGAAGAAGGCGGTGGGCGCCGTGGCGCCGCCCTCGGCGCGGCCCGCTCCGTCGCTCATCCGGACTCGCCGGCGGCGGAATCCACCTCGCTCATCCCGGCAGCTTCGGCGCCCGTCACGCGCCGACCGGCTCTCCCTTGCGCGCGATCCGCTCCTGGATGCTCAGGATCTCGGGGCGGCGCGTGCGCATGGCGGTCACGGCGTCCACCGCCGCGCTGGTGGCCGACATCGTCGTCAGGTACGGCACCCCGTACGCGATCGCGGCACGGCGCATGGCGTAGTCGTCGTACTGCGACTTCTTGCCCAGGGGCGTGTTGATGAGCAGGCCCACCTGCCCGCTCACGATGCGGTCCACGATGTGGGGACGCCCTTCACCGACCTTGTGAATCCGTTCACAAGGGATGCCGAGCTGGTGCATGTGGTTGCAGGTGCCGCTGGTCGCCAGCACGTGGAACCCCAGGTCGGCCAGGCGGCGCACCAGGGGCGTCACGGTGGGCTTGTCGGAGTCGTTCACGGTGACGATCACCGAGAGATCGCTGTCGCCCTCGGGCAGCCGGTTGCCGGCGGACACCTGGGCCTTGGCGAAGGCCATCCCGAACGAGTCGTCCACGCCCATCGCCTCGCCGGTGGAGCGCATCTCGGGTCCGAGGAGCGTGTCGACATCGAACCGGTTGAAGGGGAAGACCGCCTCCTTCACCGCGACCCCGTTCACCTCCGGCTCGGACGGCACGCCCAGATCGGCCAGCTTCTCGCCTGCCATGACCCGCGCGGCAAGGCGGGCCAGCGGCACCCCCGTCGACTTGCCGACGAACGGCACCGTCCGCGACGCGCGCGGATTCACCTCCAGCACGTACACCTGCCCGTCCTTCACCGCATACTGCACATTGAGCAGCCCCACTACGCCCAGCTCCAGCGCGAACCGGCGCGTCAGGCGGCGCATCTCGTCGAGTTCGGCGGGCCCGAGCAGGTAGGGCGGCAGCACGCACGCGGAGTCGCCCGAATGCACCCCCGCGTCCTCGATGTGCTGCATGATCCCGCCGATCACGACCTCGATCCCGTCGCACAGCGCATCCACGTCGGCCTCGAAGGCGTCCTCCAGGAAGCGGTCGATGAGCACCGGATGGTCGGGGGACGCCTTCACCGCCCGCGCGAAGTAGTCCTTCAGCGAATCCTCGTCGTAGACGATCTCCATCGCGCGGCCGCCCAGCACGTAAGAGGGCCGCACCAGCACCGGAAAGCCGATCTCGCGCGCGATCACCAGCGCCTCTTCCTCGCTCATCGCCGTTCCGTTCGCCGGCACGCGCGCCCCGATCCGCCGGCACACCTCCTCGAAGCGCCGCCGGTCCTCGGCACGGTCGATCGCATCCACCGAAGTCCCCAGGATCGGCACGCCGAGCTCCTCGAGCGGCCGGGCCAGGTTCAGCGGCGTCTGCCCCCCCAGCTGCACGATCACGCCCTCCGGCCGCTCCCGCTCCACGATCTCGACCACGTCCTCCAGCGTCAGCGGCTCGAAGTAGAGCTTGTCGCTCACGTCGAAGTCGGTCGACACCGTCTCCGGGTTCGAGTTCACCATGATCGTCTCGAATCCCGCCTCCTTGAGCGCCAGCACCGCCTGCACGCAGCAGTAGTCGAACTCGATCCCCTGCCCGATCCGGTTCGGCCCGCTGCCCAGGATGACGATCTTGCGCGCATCCGAAGGGTCGCTCTCATCCTCGGATTCGTAGGAGGAGTAGTAGTAGGGCGTCGCCGCGGGGAACTCCCCGGCGCAGGTGTCGACCACGTTGTACGTCGGCCGGATCCCCCACTCCCAGCGCCGCGACCGTATGGCGGCCTCGTCCACCCCTCGCAGCGCCGCGAGCTGCGCGTCGGCGAACCCCTCGCGCTTCATGCGGCGTACCGAGGCCGCATCGAGGGACGGCAGGTCCGTGAACCAGCGTTCCAGTTCGAGGATCTGCACGAGCTGGTCGAGGAACCACGGGTCGATCCCGGTGGCGCGGTGGAGCCGCTCGATCGAGATGCCCGCCTCGAGCGCGCGCTTCAGCTGGTACTTGCGCCACGTCGTGGGCCTCCGCACCGCGGCGAGCAGCGCCTCCGGCTCGTCCGACACCAGTCCGTCGTCCTCCGGCGCCTTTTTCGTCACCCAGCCGATGCGCCCCACCTCCATCCCCCGCAGCCCCTTCTGCCACGCCGACCGGAAGGTGCGCCCGATCGCCATCGTCTCGCCCACCGCCTTCATCTGCACGCCCAGCGTGTCGTCCACGTCCGGGAACTTCTCGAAGGCGAAGCGGGGAAACTTCACCACCACGTAGTCGAGCGCGGGCTCGAACGAAGCCGGCGTCGTCTTCGTGATGTCGTTCGGGAGCTCGTAGAGGTGGTACCCGACGGCCAGCTTCGCCCCCACGCGCGCGATGGGGAAACCGGTCGCCTTGGATGCGAGGGCCGAGGAGCGCGACACGCGCGGATTCATCTCCACCACCAGCATCTCGCCGTTCTCGGGGTTCACCGCGAACTGGATGTTGCACCCGCCCGCTTCCACCCCGATCTCGCGGATGATCGCGATCGCGGCGTCGCGCATGAGCTGGTACTCGACGTCGGAGAGCGTCTGCGCCGGCGCCACGGTGATCGAGTCGCCCGTGTGCACCCCCATCGCGTCGAAGTTCTCGATCGAACAGACGATGATCACGTTGTCGAGGCCGTCGCGGACCACCTCGAGCTCGTACTCCTTCCAGCCGATCACCGAGCGGTCGATGAGCACCTCCGTGATCGGGCTGGCGTCGAGTCCCTTGCGCACCTGGGCCTCGAACTCGGCGAGGTTGTAGGCAGTGCCGCCGCCCGTTCCGCCCAGGGTGAAGGAGGGACGGATGATGGCGGGGTAGCCGGTGTCCTCGATGATCTCGAGCGCTTCGTCCACGCTGCGGGCGAAGCCGCCGTGGGGGACGGCGAGGCCGATGCGGTTCATCGCCGCGGTGAACTCCTCGCGGTCCTCGGCCATCTTGATGGAGCGCTCGTCGGCCCCGATGAGTTCGACGCCGTGGGCGGCCAGCACACCGTCGCGGTGGAGGTCCATGGCGATGTTGAGGGCGGTCTGTCCTCCCATCGTCGGGAGGAGCGCGTCCGGCTTCTCGCGCTCGATCACGCGCTCCACCCACTCGGGCGTCAGCGGCTCGATGTAGGTCCGGTCGGCCAGATCCGGGTCGGTCATGATCGTCGCCGGATTGGAGTTGACCAGGATGACGCGGTAGCCCTCCTCCTTGAGCGCGCGCACGGCCTGGGTGCCGGAATAGTCGAATTCGCAGGCCTGCCCGATGACGATGGGACCCGACCCCAGAATCAGGATCGAATCGATGTCGGTGCGTTTAGGCAACGTCGATCAGCCGTCCGGGCTCTTTTCGGATTCCTTCCGGACCGCGGTGCGGAGGGCCATGGTGAGACCTCCCCACACGAACGCCATGATCACGATCATTGTGATCCAGGTTGCGGTGGTCATGGGACCGGTTCCCTTCGACTTCGCGGTGGTATTGTGGCGGCGGCCGCGGCAGAGAAGCCGGACCGTGAGGACCGGGCGGGGAGCGCCTCTTCCGGGGCCGGATTAAGGTGCGGAAACGGGGGCCGCAGGGCAAGACGCGGCTGGGGCGCCCGGCGGGTCTCGATGGTGCCGGGGAGTCACTCCCCGCTAGCGAGCGGGCCGGAGCACACCGGGGGGCCGCGAAACGCAAACTTGGCCGCGCGGGTGACGCGAGCGCATGTTGAGACCGGTTCAACGTGTCTCGTCCAGCCCTCGGGGAAAGTCATGAAACGCCTTACCGCCGCAGCCATCGCACTCGTCCTCCTGCCGCCTGCCGCCATCCAGGGCCAGCAGGAACGATCCTACGACTACTTCTCGCCGCAGCGGGAGATGATCCAGAGGGGGGTGCAGGCGATCCTCCAGTGCAACGGCCTGTTCACCAGCAACCGGACGCTGGAGCAGGTCTTCGACCAGGAGCTGGCCTATCTCGAGGATCCGGTGGGGACGGCCGAGGGCGGAGACTATGTCGTTGATTGGGAGAGGAAGGCGGTCGCGATCGGGGCGCCGGGCCCGACCCCGGTGATGCGGGCCGCTTTCCGCGAAGGGATCGGGTGCGTGATCATGTCGCCCGACCAGACGTTGGACGACATCGGGGACCTGCCGATCCTGAAGACCCCGCCACCGCCGGGCGATCCCGCCACCATGCCCTGGCCCGACGGTGATCTGGTCGAAGACCGGGCGCTTCCGGACGGCGTCGATCCCGTTGCCCTGCAGGCCGCCTCCGACTGGACCTTCGACCGCGAATCCCCGGAGCAGGTGACGCTCAGCCTGATGGTGCTGCAGCATGGCCGCATCCTCCACGAGCGCTACGCCCCCGGCGTGGACATGACCACGAAGACCCGGACCTGGTCGACCGCGAAGAGCATCGCCGTGACCCTGATCGGCATGCTCGTCGACGAGGGCAGGCTGGGGCTCGACGACCCCCTGCCCTTCGACTGGCTTCCCGACAACGCCGGCTCCGCCGAGACCGATCCCCGCCGCCACATCACGCTGCGCCACGTGCTCAACATGTCGAGCGGACTCTACCCCGTGGACAGCTGGGGCATGGAATACGCGACCGGCTCGGGTTTCTCCTACTGGGCCGGATCGAGTTCGGTCGACGGGGCGCGCAACCGCTCGCTCATGCGCGACCCCGGCACCTTCTGGGACTACGAGAACTACGACACGCTGCTCGGCGTCTACGCGATGAAGCTTCTTATCGGAGACCCGCAGGCCTACCTCGAATTCCCGCGCATGCGCCTCCTCGACAGGATCGGGATGCGCAGCACGCTCCTGAGCACGGATCGCTTCGGCGATTTCATCCTGAGCAGCCAGGTGTACACGACCGCGCGCGACCTGGCCCGCTTCGGCATCCTCTACGCGCAGAACGGCGTGTGGAACGGCGAGCGGCTGGTGTCGGAAGACTGGATCGACTTTGCGCGGACGCCGGCTCCCGCGACCTCGGAGACCGGCAACTTCTACGGCGGCCAGTTCTGGCTGGTGCCGGACGACCGCACCGATGTGCCTTCGGACGCCTATTCCACGGCCGGGAACCGCGGGCAGTTCGTGGTCGTGGTGCCGTCGCACGATGTGGTGATCGTCCGCCGCGGCCTGGACTACGGGCGGCAGGGCTTCGACCGGTGGGACATGACCCGCGAGGTGTTGAAGGCGTTCAGGCCGGTGGCGACGAGCGGCCGTTAGCCACCGCCGGGTAAGCGGCGTGTAGCACCCGAGGCGCCGGGGGAGGCGTCGAATCCCCCAAGGGCCGCGCACACCCGACACCTTCCCGACTTGATTTCTACGACATCATGTCTTAACATTACGACATGTTGTCGTTAGGGGTCCATGATCGACTAGGGGAGATAGAGCGACCGTGACGATTCAATCGCTACCCAATTCCGAACTCGCGGTAATGGAGTTGCTGTGGAGGAAGGGCCGCCTCACCGCGCGCCAGATCCTCGACCAGCTCTACCCGGATGTCGCCAGGCCGCAGCACGGCACCGTCCAGCGGCTCTTGCAGCGGTTGCGCGCCAAGGGATTCGTGACGCGCGACCGCGACGTGGGGGTGAACGTCTTCTCGCCCGCCCTCAGTCGCGAGGAATACGCAAGCGGCCAGCTGGAATCCCTCGCGAACCGGCTCACCCAGGGCTCGCTGGTGCCGATGATCACAAGGCTGGTCGAAGACAACAAGCTGTCGCGGGCCGAGATCGAGAAGCTGCGCCGGATCCTGGAGGAATAGCATGGTCGACATTCTGTTGCAGATCGGCGCGGCGAAGCTGGTGGTTTCGGCGGCGCTGGCGGGGTTGGCGTGGGTGGTGCAGCGGCGGGTGGGCCATCCTGCCGTGGTGCATCCGCTGTGGCTGATGGTGCTGGTTGTGATGTTGTTGCCGGCGGTGGTTGCGATTCCGGTGCTGCCGGGGAAGAGCGGGGCGTTTCCGGAGATTGCCGGCAATGCGGGGGTTGCGGATGAGATGGCGGCCCGGATCGAGGTCGGTGCGGCCAGCGGGGGAGATAGCGGGGCCGGCACACCCCTGCTCTCGGGGATTAGCAAGAACGGCAAGGCTGGACTCGCCGCAGCGTGGATTGTAGTCGCTGCCGTTCTGCTCGGGTGGACCCTGGTGCGAGCGTGGCGCTTCAGGCGCTGGCTGGAGGGCAGTTCGGGACCCGCACCGCCGGAGCTACGTTGCGAGGTCGTTGAACTCGGACGCGGTCTGGGCCTGGCTCGCCTGCCGGAAATGCGGACGACGAACACGCATGTATCCCCCATGGTGTACTGGGCAGGCGGAAGAGTCCGGCTCGTCATCCCGTCGTTCCTGCTGGACGGGCTCAAACGGCAGGAACTCCGCGCCGTGCTCGCCCACGAACTCGCTCACGTCCGCAGACGCGACCACATGGTGCGCTGGATGGAATGGCTCGCGTGCTCGGTTTTCTGGTGGAATCCGGTGGCCTGGTGGGCCCGGCGTGAATTGAAGGCCGCTGAAGAAGCATCGTGTGACGCACTTGGTGTGACGGCGCTCAAGTGTGCACCTCGCGACTACGCCAAGTCCCTGCTCCGCGTAGTGGAGCTCTTGTCCAAACCGCCGACGCGCCCGATCCCGGCATTCGCCAGCAGCGCTGCGAGCGACCGGAGTCCCAGAGCTCTTGAGAGGAGAATCAGAATGCTCATTTCCGGCAAATCGACCGTTCAAGCCCCCCGTTGGAAGCGCGTGGCGGGCGCTACGGCAACGGTCTGCCTGCTGCCCGTTGGGCTCGTTTACTGCGGCTTTGCGGACCAACCGCTGCCGACGGCGCCCGAAGACGCGGCCGAGTCACCATCCGTGGCGGGCTCCGAAGCAACAGCGAGTCAGCCAGCCATCAAGGGACTGCACTATTGGAATGTCGAGGGTGTCCCGACAGTGGCTGCTGAGGAAGGTCCTGTACTCGCCTACGTGGTCTTGACGGCAAGTGAAACCGTTGGGCCGCATGCGCTTGCAACCGCGCCGGGATTGCCACAGGAATGCCGGCTGGATCCCATTTCCATTGATGCGTGTTCAAATGCGATGAAAGCCGATGTCAGGTTGGCGGTCGATTCCCAAGCCTGGGGCGTCTGCGTGGGCGACCTGATCCCCGATATCTGGCAGGGCAAATGCCTGACCTGGGACTCGTCGCCGTTCAGCATTGTACCCGTGTTTGCGGAGATCTTCGGGGTCTCAACCGAGTCGAATGCGACAAGAGACTGGGGTGGGTTGACGAGTGAAGGTAGCATCTCCTTCCGGTGAGCCCATCGGGCCGATGAAGGGGATGGCGCCTATCGCCCCCCTCTCCGCCGCGCTGCCTGATCCTCACCCCGCACCTCCAGCACGTCCCCCACGGTCCGCAGCCCCTCGATCACGTTCTGGATGTGCTCGGCGCGTGGCAGTCCGATCAGGTCGATGCCGCGCTGTACCGCGTCGCGGTGCACGCCCCGCGCGAACGCCTTGTCCTTCATCTTCTTGGCCACCGACTTGGGCTTCAGGTCGTCGATGCCGTTGGGCCGCACCAGGCAGCAGGCGTACACGAGGCCGCTCAGTTCGTCGCAGCCGTAGAGGACCCGGTCGAGTTGCGACTCGGGGACGACATCGGTGCGGTCCGGGTAGGCGTGGGCCTCGATCGCGTGGACGACCTCTTCCGGATAGCCGAGTTCGCGCAGGCGGGCGACGCCGATGTGCGGATGGTCGTCGGGGTGCTTCTCCCAGTCCAGGTCGTGCAGCAGACCGGCCAGGCCCCACAGCTCTTCGTCCTCGCCCATCATGCGGGCGTAGTGCCGGACGGCGGCCTCGACGGCGTACATGTGCTTTCTCAGCGCCGGGCTCGCGACCCATTCTTCGAGGAGCGCGACTGCGTCGGATCGGGTGGGCATCATCGGTCCTTGGGATGTTGATGGGTGAATTGTAATGTCAAGATTACAAAATGACAACTAAAGATTACATTTGCGGATGGTTGTGCAAACGAATCGACCGACTCACACCGAACTCGAAGGACACAGGTGAGAGAGGGCGCACCGGTTGCAGCGCGGCTTGCGGGCGTTGCACACCTGCCGCCCATGATAGATGAGCAGATGGGCGAGCATCGTCCAGACTTCGCGCGGGAAGATCTTCATCAGGTCCTGCTCGATCTTGACGGGCGAGGACTCCTTCGTGAAGGCCATGCGGTTCGAGAGTCGCTTCACGTGCGTGTCGACGACCACGCCTTCGTCGATCCCGAAGGCGTTGCCCAGGATGACGTTGGCAGTCTTGCGGCCGATCCCCGGGAGCGCGGACAGCTCTTTCATGTTGCGCGGGAGTTCACCGCCGTGGTCCTCGATGAGCGCCGTGGCCATGCCGATCAGGTTGCGGGTCTTGTTGCGGAAGAAGCCGGTCGAGCGGATGACGTCCTCCAGCTGCTCGGGGATCGCGGCCGACAGCGACTCGGGGTCCGGGTATCGGCGGAAGAGCTCGGGCGTGACCATGTTGACGCGGACATCGGTGCACTGCGCCGAGAGGACGGTCGCGACGGCCAGTTCGTAGGGGGAGGCATGACGGAGGGCGCACTCGGCGTCGGGGTACTCGGCCAGCAGGATGTCGTAGATCTCGGCGGCGCGGGCCTTGCGGGCCTTCAGCGATTCGCGGCGGCCGGGCTTGCGGGGACGCTTGGTGGGAGTCATACGGGTTCAGAGGAGGGCGGAAGGGAGGTTTGTGGGGGGCGGAACAGTGCCGGACAGGTCGGACGTGGGCGGGTGCAGCGTGGGGCGTTCCCGTGCCATGAGGCCGAGCACCAGCCCCGCCAGCTTGAAGACTTCGGCGGGGGTGCGCAGGCCGAGGAGGCCGTCGAGGTCGGCGCCGGGCAGGACGGTCGTGAAGTCGCCGCCACCTTCCCGGGCGGGGCCGGCGGCCCACTCGGGGAGCGCCTCGACGGGCTGGGGCGGTACGGGGACGATGCCGTATCCGGGGCGGTCGCCGCGTACGCCCGTCACCAGGGCAAGGTGCAGGGTGCCGCCGGGGTCTACCGCCCAGAAGAGGCCGTCGACGGACTCGGGCGCGGGGGAGGTGACGGGGGGAGCGGGTGGAACTTCCGCAGGCCTGGAGGGGTGAGGCGGCGGCTGGTCGTGCACCGGTGGGTCGCCGGAGCTGCCGTCGTCGCCCTCCTCCAACCACACCAGGTGCTGCGGCAGCTGAACGTAGCCGGCGCGCTCGTGAAGGGTCCCGGGCCAGGTGTCGCTGCCCGCGGGGGAATCGGCTTGGGAGTGATCGGCCCGAGGTGTGCTCAGAAGGCGGCGGAGGGTGTCGGCGCGCACCCGCGCTACCGCGGGGCCGGCAAGCCACATTCGGTAGGCAAAATAGAGGACATTGCCATGATCGTGGGCGGACTCGGGGGACGCATCTTCGTCGCGGAGTTCGGCCAGGGCGGCCTGGGCGGCACCCAGCATGACGAAGGCGGCCGGGTTTGCCGGGTCGACGCCGCGCTCGCGGGCCTCGTCGGCCACCGCGGGAAAATGCCGGTCCGCGAACTCGGGGTCCGGGAGGAGCAGTTCGTACGGCGTGAGCCGGGCGTAGGCGTCGTGAATGGCCACGCTGCGGGCGCGCGGGACCTACCCGCTGTCAGCGTCGCCGCCGGCCGTGGCCGCACTGTCGCGCGCCATCTGGATCTTGCGCACCAGCCACCCGTTGAGCGCCAGCAGGACCAGGAGCACGATCCCGAACTGAATCAGCACCGAGCCCACGTTGTACGGCGAGAAGAGCGTCCAGGTCTCGGCGGACCCGAAGTTGCCGCCGCCCGCGGACCACAGCCACCACAACATCAGCACCACGGCCTGTACCAGCACGAGGCGCATGGCCCAGTCCCACCACGCGCCGATGCGCACGTCGGAATCGCCCGTGTTGATGAAGGTATTGCGCCACTTCCTGACGCCATACTTCAGCACGGCGAAGGCGAAGAAGAAGCCGGAGAGCATCAGGCCGACGCCCCAGACCCAGTCCTGGTTCTGGAAGACGCCGATGCGGAGTGCCGACGGAATGCCGAAGAGGAAGCCCGCCGAGCCCACCGCGATGATCGCGTGCTTTCGCGTCAGGCCGAGGTCGATGAGGATGCGCGACGCGAGTTCGATCATCGCCACCAGGCTCGACCAGGCAGCGAAGACCAGGGCGAGGAAGAAGAGCGCCATGAAGAACTGTCCGCCCGGTATCTGGGCGAAGAGTTGCGGCACCCAGATGAAGGTGAGCCCCTCGTTGCCGGCGCCCACGATCTCGCTCGCCGCCTCGGGCATCACCGAGAAGATCGTGCACAGCACCATGATTCCCGCGATCAGCGACATCGAGTTGTTGCCGAAACCGATGACGAAGGCGTTGAGGGCCGTGTCTTCGCGCGCTCGCATGTAGACCGCGTAGGAGAGCACCAGGCCCCATCCTGCGCCGGTGTCCCATGCGTTCTGCGTGAGCGCTTCGAGCCAGATCCGGACGTCGCCGAGCTGGCTGAAGTCGGGCGTGAAGAGGAAGGCCAGGCCGGCCGACGCACCCGGCAGCGTCAGCGCCTTGATCGCCAGCACCACGACCAGCACGATGAGCGACGGGATCAGGAAGCGGGCGGCGGTCTCGATTCCGCGCACCCCTTTTGATACGACGAAGACGCCGAGCCCCACGGCGATTGCGTGGAAAATGAGCGCCTGCGGGGTCGAATTGAAGGCGTCCCAGAAGCTGCCCGGGACCGCGGTGGGGATTTCGCTGGTGAGCGTCGCGACGAAGAAGCGGATCGTCCACCCCATGACGACCGAGTAGTAGAACATGATCGCGACGGCCACCCAGGCGATCCACGCCCCCATCCACGCGAACTTCGGCCCGATCGTCTTGATGAACGAGCCGATGGTGCCGCGGCGCGTACCCTTCCCCATCCCGAATTCGAGTATGAGGAGCGGGACGGACCAGAGCAGCAGGAAGACGGCCCACGCCACCAGGAACGACCCTCCCCCATTCGAAGCCGCAATGCGCGGGAAGCGCCAGATGTTGCCCGTGCCGACGGCCATGCCGAGCATGGCGAGGAGCATTCCCCAGCGGGAGGTGAAGACCTGGGATCGGGTGGACACGTTAGGGGCTCCTGGTTGAGTGCGTTGTGCGGGCCTGCCGGGCGTGGCGCCAGCGGGAGCCTCCGGTGCTGGGCCCGGTCGCGGCTTCCGTGTGCGGCCAGGGAATAGGCTATCGTGAAGGGTGCCGGAGCGCCAGCGCTTCGGTGCGGGCGGAGAACTGCCTTCAGGGCTGCTCGCGTTGGATGAGGGCCGCCCATGGTCTTCCGGTGATGACCTTCGCACTGAAAGGAGCCGCATGGCGATGTCGGCGCAGGACGCCCGGGCCCGTTTCCGGCCTGCCTGGTGGCTCCGGAATCGGCATGCCCAGACGCTGGCCGGGCGGTTCCTGCGTCCGGAGACCACGCTGCGCCTGGAGCGGCAGAGAATCGACACCCCGGACGGGGACTTCCTCGACCTGGATTTCGCTCCGGCTCCGGCACCGGACGCGCCCATCGTCGTCGTGCTGCACGGCCTCGAGGGATCGACGCGGCGGGAGTACATCAGCCTGATGCTCCGCGAACTCTTCGAGCGCGGGCTTCGGGGCGTGGGCATGAACTTTCGCGGCTGCGGCGGAGAGCCGAACCGCAGCGCGTGTTTCTATCATTCCGGGGAAACGGGCGATCTGGCGCATGTGGTCGACGTGCTGCGGAAGCGCTACCCCGGGCTCCCGATCGGAGGTGCGGGGTTCAGCCTCGGCGGCAACGTGCTCCTGAAGTACCTGGGCGAGCGGGGAGATGAGGCACCGATCGCCGCGGCGGTGGCCGTATCGGTCCCATTCGATCTCCCGGGCTGCGCGCAACGCCTGTCGAGCGGCGTCATGCGGCGTACCTACGGTGCCCATTTTCTTCGTTCGCTCAAGCGCAAGGTTAGGACCAAGCGGCATCGGCTCAACGGCGAAGCCGATGCGGAACGCGCGCTCGGGGCCCGGACGCTGAGAGACTTCGACGACGCGTTTACGGCCCCGCTGCACGGCTTCGCCGGAGCCGAGGATTACTACGCCCGCTCCGATGTGCGGCGCCATCTCGCGCAGATTCGCGTACCGGCGCTGCTGGTTCAGTCACGGGACGACCCCTTCCTGCCCCGGGGTGCCGCTCCGGACGCGGCGGTTGAGGCAAATCCACGCCTGGCGGCGGCGTTCACCGACCGCGGGGGGCACCTCGGCTTCGTTGAGGGCGCGTTTCCCTGGCGGCCGAGTTTCTGGGCCGAGAGAGAGGCAGCGAGATTTCTGGCACGGGAACTGACGGCCGGCGGGCTGCGCGGGTAGCGCCCCCCTACAGCCGCTCCCGGATCCAGCTCACCACGTGGTCGAGGCCGACGCGCACCTGCTCCAGGGTGTCGCGGTCACGGATGGTGACGCTGTCGTCGTCGCGGGTCTGGCCGTCGATGGTGATGCACCACGGTGTCCCGGCTTCGTCCTGGCGGCGGTAGCGGCGTCCGATCGAGCCCGCCTGGTCGTAGTCGGCGGGGATGCGGGCGCGGCGCAGGTCGCCTAGCAGCCCGGTCGCGATCTCGGGAAGGCCCAGCTTCTTCATCAGCGGGAAGACGGCGGCCTTGATCGGCGCCAGGCGCGGGCTCAGCCCCAGCACGACGCGCTGTTGCCCTCCCACCTCTTCCTCGCGATATCCGTCGACGAGCGCGACCAGGGCCGACCGTCCGACCCCCATCGCCGTCTCCACCACATACGGCAGATAGCGCTCGCCGCCGGCGGGATCGATGTAGATCAGCCGCTTGCCGGAAAACTCCTGGTGCCGGCTGAGGTCGAAGTCGGTGCGGTTGTGGACGCCCTCGAGTTCCTGCCAGCCGAAGGGGAACTCGTACTCGATGTCGACGGCGGTCTTGGCGTAGTGCGCGAGCTCGTTCGGGCCGTGCGCGTGCTGCCGCAGCTTCTCGGGACGGATGCCGATTTCGTGGTGCCAGGCGATGCGCTGGTCGAGCCAGTAGTCGAACCATTCGTCGTCGCTGCCGGGCTTGACGAAGAACTGCATCTCGGCCTGCTCGAACTCGCGGGTGCGGAAGATGAAGTTGCCCGGGGTGATCTCGTTCCGGAAGGCCTTGCCGAGCTGGGCGATCCCGAAGGGCACGCGCTGGCGGGAAGTCTGCTGGACGTTGAGGAAGTTGACGTATGAGCCCTGCGCGGTCTCGGGACGCAGGTAGACCACCGAAGCGTCCTCTTCGACCGGTCCCATGAAGGTCTTGAACATGAGGTTGAAGAGGCGCGGCTCGCCGAGGTCGCAGTCGCCGTGGGCGCCCGGGGCGACCGATGGCTTGCGCGCACAGCTGGCCTGCTCGATGTGGTCGGCCCGCCACCGCTTCTTGCAGGTCTTGCATTCGAGGAGCGGGTCGGTGAAGCCGGAGACGTGCCCGGACGCCTCCCAGACGCGCGGGTGCATGAGGATCCCGGCGTCGAGCCCCTCGATGTCGTCGCGCCCGTGCACCATCGCCGACCACCAGGCGTCGGCGACGTTCTTGCGGAGTTCGACGCCCAGCGGGCCGTAGTCCCACACCGAAGCGGCCCCGCCGTAGATCTCCGACGACTGAAATACGAAGCCCCGCCGCTTGCACAGCGAGACGATTTTCTCCATGCGGTCCGCCACGTCACGTCCCCCGGGGTGTCGGTTGGGTGCATCACGCGCTGCCCCGGACGGGGCGCGCAGCCAAATTGCGCCCCAAAGTTACCGAAGACGCGCAAAGTCGCCAGCCAGCGGGACGCGCGAGAGCCCCCGGATGTGACGGAGGAGTCAGGAAGACACGGTTGTGGGCCAACCGGCGCAAGTGGTCCCATCCAGCTATTCTTCCGTCCCGAGTCCACATATAGCATGTCTGGCAGGACTGGAGGAGCTGCGGTAGGTTGGAGTCGGGCGGCTTCCGATGCCCCCCTTTCGGAGAATGCAATGGAATCGTGGGAACTGTTTGCCACGCTGGGCACGACGCTGGCGGCGTGGGGCTCCATGCTCGGGCTCATGTGGCGCATGCACGTGAGCGTGCGCCGGGACATCGCGGGCCTGCGCGGTGAATTGCACAGCGAGATCGCGGGCCTGCGCGGTGAATTGCACAGCGATATCGGGGGCCTGCGCGGTGAATTGCACAGCGAGATCGGGGGTCTGCGCGATGAGTTGCGCGGCGAGATCGGGGGTTTGCGCGATGAGTTGCGCGGCGAGATCGCGGCTGTGCGCGATGAAGTCACCAGCGCACGTAGCGAAACCGCAGCACTTGGCGATACGCTCTCGGAGAAAATCGCGATCAACCGCAGAGAATTGGCCAGCTTGGGCGAAGGCCTCGCGGAGTTCCGGGGCGAAACGCGGGGGGAACTCCGGGGAATAGACGCCGCCCTGTTGGTGTTGCGGGAGGACTTCCGGGCCCATGTGCACGGAGCCCGCGCGGGGTAGACCGGGCTGCGGACTCAGTCTTCCGCGGCCGGCAGCCCCACCGCGGCCGCACTCCACTCCCACAGGCGTTCCTGGGCCTCGTGGTCACGCGCCGCTCTCGACGGACTTTCGGGCACCCCCTTGTTGAGGTAGGCCCCGCTCAGGTTCTCGTCTCTGCGCCCGGCGGCGAGCTTCGCGAGAATGGGGGCTGCCTTCTCGGCATCGCTTGCGAAGACGTTGGCCACGGCACCCGTGCCCGGGACCGCGCCCATGTAGTCTCTCAACAACCCGGTGTTGTAGACCCCCGGATGAAGTGCGACGGGCTCGATGTCGGTGTCGGCGGTGCGGCGTGCGAGAGCGGCTGTGAAGAGGACGTTGGCCAGTTTGCTCTGTTGGTAGGCGCGGGTCCGTCGGTAGCGCCGCGATTCGAAGTTCAGGTCGTCGAAGTCGAGCGGCGGGCCGGAATGTGCCGCGGAAGAAACGGTCACCACGCGGCTCTTGCCCGGGTGGCGCTTCAGCAGAGGCAGGAGGTGGTGGGTGAGGAGGAAGTGCCCGAGGTGGGTGACGGCGAGCTGGATTTCGAAGCCGTCGGCGCTCAGGGTACGGCGGGCGGGGAGGACGGCGGCATTGTTGACCAGCGCCGCCAGTGGGAGGTCCAGTGCGAGGATCTGCCGGGCGCCCGCGCGGACCGAGGCCAGCGAGGCGAGGTCGGCGACGATCAGGTGGTGCTCCCCCTGGCCGGGGAGTTCTGAGAGGGTGGCCAGCGCTTCGCGACCCCGCCCTTCGTTCCGGCACAGAAGGATGACGCGATGCCCCTGCCCGGCGATGCACCGGGCCGCCGAGAGGCCGATGCCGCGGTTCCCACCGGTCACGACAATGGTTTTCATGTCAGGGTCTCGGGGGGAGGAGTGGACTGATTGCAGCCTGCCCCCGCAAGGGTTTGCCGGAGTCGGCAGCGGCGGCATATTCATATGCACCCCGGAGGCGCGGCTGCAACGGACGCGTTGGAATGGTAACGCTTTTTTCCGCCCTCCCGGTTCACCTGAATGCGAGGGAACGTATGAAGCTGAGCTTTACCGATAGAGCGCGTGAAATGGTCGTGTCGTTCATGGACATGGAAGAGGACGGGCCGCAGGCGCTGCGACTCGCGGTGGAGGGCAGCCCGTTCGCGCCCAATTACGAGCTGACGCTGGTCGAGTCGGCCAGTCGGGGAGAGTCCGACATCGAGGTCGACCTTGGCGCCTTTACGGTTTTAGTGGACGAGTCGAGCGTGAAGCGGCTGGACGGGGCGAACGTGGACTTCATCGAGACCATCCAGGAGAGCGGTTTCCAGATTACGCCGGACCCGGACGCCGTGAAGGAGGCGATGGACTCGGGCGGGCCGGGGGGGAAACTCGCCGAACGCGTCACCCATGTGCTGGACACCGAGATCAACCCGGCGATCGCGGCCCACGGCGGCGTGATCAACCTGATCGATGTTCAGGGGACGGAGATCTTCATCGAAATGGCGGGCGGGTGCCAGGGTTGTGCGATGTCCCGCATGACGCTTCGCCAGGGCGTCGAGCGCATGGTGTCGCAGTCCGTGCCGGAGGTCACCGCGATCCACGATGTCACCGACCACGCAAGCGGGGACAACCCCTACTTCACGTGAAGCGGCCCCCCTGCGGGCTCGCGGCCGCGGTGTGCCGCGAACGGGCGCGCTGAGCCGGGTACGCGCCGCGCCGACATGCCGCAGCGAACGCTGATCCGCGACGCCACGGTCGTCCTGCCGGGCGAGGCCGCGCGCACTTCCGTCCTCATCGAGGGCGGGCGGATTGCAGCGGTGGATCCCGCACCGCACACCCGCGCCGACGAGGTTGTGGACGCGGCGGGACTGCACCTTCTGCCCGGGGTGATCGACGATCAGGTGCACTTCCGCGACCCGGGCCTCACCCACAAGGAGGACCTGCGCACGGGGAGCCGGGCGTGCGCGGCCGGGGGCGTGACCTCGTTTCTGGAGATGCCCAACACCGTGCCGCAGACCGTCACGGTCGAGGCTCTGGCTGCGAAACTGGATCGCGCGTCCCGACGCTGTATCGTCAACTACGGCTTCTATATAGGTGCTACGACCGAGAATCTGGACGAACTTGTGCGGGCGACGCGTACGCCCGGAATCAAGATCTTCATCGGATCGAGCACCGGGAACATGCTCGTCGACGACCAGGAGTGCCTCGAGGCGATCTTCGCCGAGACCACCCTGCCGATCACTGCCCACTGCGAGGACGAGGCCACGGTGCGGGCGAATGCGGCCGCGCTGACACCGCCGCTCACCATCGAGGACCATTCCCGCATCCGGGACCACCGCGCCGCGGTCACGGCGACGCTGCGCGCGATCGACCTGGCCATGCGCCATCGGCACCGCTTCCACGTCCTGCACGTTTCCACGGCGGACGAGGTGGCGATCCTGGCGAAGCAGAACGACCTCATTACGGCCGAGGCCTGCCCCCACCACCTCTTCCTCGATACCTCGGACTACGCCCGCCTCGGCACTCTGGCGCAGATGAACCCCTCGCTCAAGACCGCCGACGACCGCGCGGCGCTCTGGCGGGGCCTGGCGAGCGGCGCCATCCAGATCCTGGCCACCGATCACGCGCCGCACACGCTCGAGGAAAAGCGGGCCCCCTACCCTGCCTCGCCGTCGGGCGTCCCTGCCGTGGAACTCTTCCTGCCCCTGATGCTGAACGAGGTGAACCGGGGGCGCTGCACGCTGCAGGATCTCGCAGGCTGGATGAGCGACGGCCCCGCGCGAATCTGGGACATCGTCGGCAAGGGCCGGATCGAGCCCGGGTACGATGCCGACCTGGTCCTGGTGGACATGGCGATGGAGCGAGAGGTGCGCAACGAGGACCAGCATTGCAAGTGCGGCTGGACCCCGTGGCACGGAACGAGGCTGCAGGGGTGGCCCGTGCGGACGTGGGTGGGAGGCCGGACGGTGTTCGCCGATGGGCACGTGGCGACGGAGCCGGGCGGCGAAGAGATCGTCTTCGACCACACCCGGGGGGGGTACTGGGCTACGCGGGATTGAGCGGGCACGTTTCCGCGGAAATGGGCAGGGACGCGGACATGCTCGGTTGGGACATCTCGTCCGAGGCAGCTCAAGTTTGGTGAATGTAAAGTGAATATTACATAATGTAATGTCTACTTTACACTACTTCAGTTCTGAGGCCGGTGCCAGGTTCCCTGCGAGCGGGTAGTGATCCGACCCGAAGGTGTCGTCCAGGCGTCGGTACTCGCCGTGCCAGCCGCGTGGAAGGCGCCACAAGAGGTGGTCGGAGTGGCGCAGCCAGCCGCCGATCTCGAAGTGGTGGGTTGGCTTGGGGTCCGGCTGCGCCGGGAGGGGAAAGTGCGCTCGGGCAAGCTGATAGGCCCTTTCGCGCCGACCACCCACCCAGGTGTTGAAGTCCCCGCCGAGCACTCTGGCGGCTCCGGCAGCGGAGCCCGGGAATTGGCCGAGGAGGGCGGCCATCTGGCGGCGGCGTGCGCTGCCCAGCGTGCGCCACGCGCGGAGCCAGGGTGCACGGTTGTCGAGATGAACCGAGCAGAGTTCGACGGTTTGGTCGCCGATCGTCAGGGCCGCCGTGACCGCCACTCGCCGCTGGCGCTCGAACGGGAGCTCGATGGCCGTTGGAGACGAAAGGGGCACGTTGGCGAGGATGGCGTTGCCGCGGTCTTCCGGGGGGTCGGCGGCGGGATTCCCGTTCCGCATCGACGGGACATAGACGAGCGAAAGGCCGGCCCCGCGGGCAAAGGAGCAGATGTCGGTGCGGTGTTCGCCGGCCGGTGTGCCCGCGATGCGCCTGGCCCAGCCGGCCGTTGGAGTCTGCGGCGGGATGGTCGACCCGGCCGCAAAGACCTCCTGAAGCAGCAGGACGGCGGGGCGCGTCGCGCGTTCACGCGCCTGGGTTATGTGGTCCCACAGGGCCCGAATCGCCCCGCCTCCGACATTGGCGTTCCAGACCGCGACCGTGAGGGGCCATTGCACCGTGGCGCGTGCCGCCCCGATGCCGACCCGGGCCGGCCCGACCGCGGCCCGCCAGCGCCGCAGTGCGGGGAGGTCGCCCGGCGGGGCGGCCGGCGCCCACGCGACGGGCGGCGAGGGATGGCCATCCAGGTCCACGCACTGCCTCCACAGGTCGCTCAAGGCTCCACAGCCCTCCTGTTACATTGGTCTCCACGTGCGGACGGTGCTGCGCGCCCGTCGACGACCTGTCCGTAACGCTCGCACCACCCACCGGCGCCCACCACTCCATGAACGATAGCAACAGGCCGATCGTCCTGATCATCTGTGACGGATGGGGCGTCGGGGCGACGGACCCGGCGGAGGTCGAGCGCTGGGGCAACGCGGTCGCCATGGCGCGCACTCCCGTGCGTGACAGGCTGCTCGCCGAGTGCCCCTGGAGCTTCCTGGGGACCTCCGGTGAAGCGGTGGGCCTGCCTCCCGGACAGATGGGCAACTCCGAGGTCGGACACCTGAACCTGGGCGCCGGCCGAATCGTGCATCAGGACGTCACGCGCATTTCGATGGCAATCCGGGACGGCTCCTTCTTCGAGATCGCCGCCCTGCGCGACCTGGGCGCCGCACTCAGGAGGTCGGGCGGCGCGCTGCACCTGATCGGCCTCTGCTCGGACGGCGGCGTCCACAGCGACATCTCCCACCTTCACGCGCTGCTGGACTGGGCGGCCCGCGCGGGAATCCCGGCCCGGGTCCATGTGGTCACCGACGGCCGCGACACGTCGCCGACCTCGGGGCTGGGGTGGATCGAGGAGTTGGAGGCGCGATCGCGATCGAACGGAGGCGCCCGCGCGCGGCAGGGCGACGCTGCAGCGCCGACCGAGGACCGTGAAAACACGACGGGCCGGGCGGCCCTGCGCATAGCCACCGTATCCGGCCGCTACTTCGCCATGGACCGCGACCGCCGCTGGCCGCGGACGGAGCGCGCCTACCGCGCGATGGTCGATGCCGAGGGCCCGCGCGTAGACAGCGCCTCCGCGTACGTCGCCCGGTGCTACGCGGAAGGCACCACCGACGAATTCCTGCCACCGGTTGTCGTGGCGCCCGCCGGAGAGGCCGGTTCCGGATCCGGTGACGGTGTCGGGGGAAGCCCCCACGGCATCCGCCCCACCGACGGCATCCTCTTCTTCAACTTCCGCGCCGACCGGGCCCGCCAGCTCACCGCCGCGCTGACGGATCACACCTTCCCCCACTTCCCCCGGCCCCGCGGCCCCTGCGCCCGACTCGTCGCAATGACCCGCTACGAGGACGATTTCCCCCACCCCGTCCTCTTTCCTCCGCGCACGCTGGCGCGCGTTCTGGGCGATGTCCTCGCCCGCTCCGGCCGCACACAGCTCCGCATGGCCGAGACGGAGAAATACCCGCACGTCACCTACTTCTTCAACGGCGGCGTCGAGGAGGCCTTTCCCGGCGAGGACCGCCACCTCATCCCCTCGCCGCAGGTCGCCACCTACGACCTCAAGCCCGAAATGAGCGCGCTGGAACTCACCGACGCCCTGGTCGGCCACATCGCCGAGGGCCGGCACGACTTCGTTCTCGTCAACTATGCCAACGCCGACATGGTGGGTCACACCGGAAGCATCCCGGCGGCAGTCGCCGCAGTCGAGACGGTCGACGCCTGCGTCGGGCGGGTTCTGGAGGCCGTGGCACAGGCCGGCGGCACCGCTCTGGTCACGGCCGATCACGGCAACGCCGAGAAAATGCTCGCCGAGGACGGGAGTCCATTCACGGCGCACACCACCTTCCCCGTCCGGCTCATCCTCTCCGCGCCGCCGGGAGCCGCTCCGCTGGCCGTGAGCGACGGGATCCTGGCCGATGTCGCCCCCACCGTCCTTCATCTCCTTGGCATGCCCCAACCACGCGCGATGACGGGGCGAAGCTTGCTGACCACCCCAGGGGCGTGATAGTCTGGGCGTCGGCCCTCGCGCCAGCAGGGACCCACCAACCAACCCCAGGAACAGCGATACGCACTTGAGGGACAACCCGTACACCCGAATGGTCGACAGAGTGACCAGCAGCCTCGGGCGGTTCATCTCGTGGATGGCCCTGCTCATGGTGCTGATCGGCGCCTACAACGCCATCGCGCGGTATCTGGGACGGTTCATCGGCGTCAATCTCAGCTCCAATCTCTACCTGGAGCTGCAATGGTATCTCTTCTCCCTGATCTTCCTGCTCGGCGCCGGGTACGCCCTCAAGGAGAACGCCCACGTGAGGGTCGACGTCGTCTACGGCCGGCTCGAGGCGAGGGCGCGCGCCTGGATCAACGTGGTCGGCTCGGTGCTGATGCTGATCCCGTTCTCGATCTTCGTGCTGTGGGTGTCATGGCCCTCGATCCGGAACTCGTGGGCGGTGCGCGAGATGTCGCCCGATCCGGGGGGGCTGCCGCGGTATCCGCTGAAAGCCGTGATTATCGTGGCGTTTGTGCTGCTGCTGGCCCAGGGAGTATCGGAGTTGGTGAAGGACGTGGCGCTCCTGCGGCGGGGCGCGGACGCCGAGGCCGATGATGACGCGGCCCACCCCGGGGGAATCGGACTGTAATGGAAGCGAACATCCTCGCTCCGTTGATGTTCGTGGTGGTCTTCCTGATCATCTTCAGCGGGTATCCGGTCGCTTTTGCCCTGGGCGGTGCGTCGCTGATCTTCGCGTTCATCGGCGTCGAGCTCGGCATATTCGACTGGAATCTCCTCTTCGCGATGCCCGAGCGGATCTTCGGGGTGATGTCGAACTACGTGCTCCTGGCCGTCCCCTTCTTCATCTTCATGGGGCTGGTGCTGGAGAAGGCGAAGCTCGCCGAGGATCTGCTGACGACGATCGGCACGCTCTTCGGGCGTCTGCGCGGCGGGCTGGCGCTGGGGGTCGTGGTGGTGGGGGCGATGCTGGCCGCGGCGACCGGCGTCGTGGGCGCGTCGGTTGTTGCGATGGGGAGCATCTCGCTGCCGGTGATGCTGCGCTACAAGTACTCGGCGCGGCTGTCGTCGGGGGTGATTCTGGCGTCGGGGACGCTGGGGCAGATCATCCCGCCGAGCATCGTTCTGGTGGTGCTGGCGGATCAGCTCGGCATCTCGGTCGGGGACCTCTTCATCGGCGGACTGGTGCCGGGGCTCATGCTGGCCGGAATGTACGCGCTCTACGTTGGGGGCGTGGCGATGGTCAAGCCCGAAGCCGCGCCAGCGCTTCCGCCCGAGATGACCGATGTCGACTTCAAGGTGCTGATGCGCAGGGTGGCGGTGGTCATGCTGCCGCCGCTGCTGCTCATCCTGATCGTGCTGGGGTCGATCTTCGCCGGGATCGCCACCCCGACAGAGGCCGGAGCGATCGGGTCGGTGGGTGCGATCCTCCTTGCCAGCGCGCGCGGCCGCATGTCGATGACCGTGCTGCGCGACTCGTGCCTCGGGGCGACCAAGCTCACCACGATGGTCATGTTCCTGCTGATCGGGTCGACCGCCTTCGCGCTCGTCTTCCGCGGCCTCTATGGCGACATCTGGATCGAGGACCTGCTCACCACGCTGCCCGGCGGCCGGATCGGCCTGCTCCTGGTCGCCAACCTGACCATCTTCATCCTGGGCTTCTTCCTGGACTTCTTCGAGATCGCGTTCATCATCATTCCGCTGCTGGCGCCCGCCGCCGCGCTCATGGGAATCGACCTCGTGTGGTTCGGCGTGATGATCGGGATGAACCTGCAGACTTCGTTCCTGACGCCGCCCTTCGGCTTCGCGCTCTTCTACCTGCGGGGTGTGGCTCCCCCGGAGGTGAAGACGACAGACCTCTACCGTGCGGTGATTCCGTTCATCATCATCCAGCTGATCGGCCTGATGCTGATCATCCAGTGGCCGCAGCTGGTGACGGGGCTGGTGCCCTGAGGCGGACACCGGCGCTGCCATGATTCACCTACGTGGCAGCTGCTACTGAATCCTCGAGGCCCCGCTCCGGATCGAGACCGAGAAGGAACTCCTCGGCGGGGACACACAGCACGCCCCCACGCACGAGCCTGTGCCTGCCGCGGTACAGCAGCACCCGCCGGGCTTCCGGGTACTCGTCTCCGAAAGAACCCAGTCCCCGGAGGTCCGCTGGCCGGATGCGGGTCGCGTTCACGACGTCGAACGCCCAAAGGCCGGAACTGCCATAGAGCACGAAGTCGACCTCAGCCCCTCCGCGCGTCCGCCAGTAGTAGAGTCTGGCGTCGTCTCGCGAATAGGCCAGCCATGCCCTCAGATGCTGTGCCACCAGCCCTTCCAGCGCCGGGCCGGCCAGTTCGGCGGGCCGGTCCAGTGGGCCCGCGGGACGCAGACTGCGGTAGACGCCGCAGTCGAAGTAGAAGAACCGGGGGTGCGCCACCAGGCGGCGCTTGGCGCGCCGCGTGAAGACAGGGAGGTGGAACGACAGCAGGAGATCTTCGAGCAGTTCGAGATAGCCGGCTACGGTGCTTCGGCTCGTCTCGCATTCGCGGGCGAGTTCGCTGACGTTGAGCGTGGCCGCGTGAGAGAAGGCGGCCGCCTCGAGAAAACGGGAGAAGCTGCCGACATCGCGCACCAGCCCCTCGGCACGGACCTCCTGCTCCACGTAGAGCGCCGCGTAGGCAGCCAGTGTGGCCCGGGGATCGTCCGAAGACACCACGGTCGGGACGGTGCCGAGCCTGAGGCCGGTGGCGAGATCGAATGCCGCTCCCATCTCTCCGGCCATGAATGGGTGCATGGAACGCAGGATTGCGCGGCCGGCGAGCAGGTTCACTCCTCCGCGCCGAAGCTTGCGGGCGCTGGAGCCGGTCAGGACGAACCGCTGCTGGTGCCCGGACTCGATGAGGTGGTGCACCACGTTCAGGAGTTCTGGAACCCGCTGGATTTCGTCGACGACGATGTCGCTTGTCGGTGCCGTCCGCCCATGGGCTGCGCGGTCCCCCGCAGGTCGTAGCTACCCCGCGTTTGACGTCGACGAACGGGCGGGGAAGGCGAAGCTCGCGAAGCGCAATTCGGCGGTGCCGAACCACTGGTAGGACGCCTCCTTGAAGTTCCGCCAGTGGTCGTAGACCTGACGATACTGCTGGTCGGCGGCCGCGTAGTCCTCCAGGATTTCGCCGATCGTCGTGCGCGCGACGCTCATGATGTCGTCCGAGAAGGACCGCATCTGGGTGCCGCCCTCGATGAGGCGCTGCAGCGCGCCCGGGTTCATGGCGTCGTAGTAGTAGAGCATCCGGCGCGCGCTGGCCTTGGCCGCCACCTCGAAGACCGCCTGGTAGTCGCTCGGGAGCTGGGCCCACGCCTGCTGGTTGACCTCGTAGGAAACGGAGGCCGACGGCTCCCACCAGCCGGGGTAGTAGTAGTAGGGCGCGGCCTGGTGCAGGCCGAGCTTCTCGTCGTCGTAGGGACCCACCCACTCGGTGGCGTCGATGGCGCCGCGCTCGAGCGCCGGATAGATGTCGCCGCCGGCCAGGACCTGGACCGTGACGCCCATGCGGTCCATGACATCGCCGCCCAGCCCCGGGATCCGCATCTTGAGGCCGCGCAGATCTTCGGCCGAATTCACCTCGCGGCGGAACCATCCGCCCATCTGACCGCCCGTGTTGCCGCCGGGGAAGGAAATGATGTTGAAGTCGGAGAAGACGCTGCGAACGACATCCAGTCCCCCGCCCTCGTTGAGCCACGCGTCCTGCTGGCGTGCGGTCATTCCGAACGGCACGCCGGCGTCGAAGGCGAGTGCCTGGTTCTTGCCCGTGTAGTAGTAGCTCGTGCTCTGGCCGACCTGGACCGTACCCTGCTGCACGGCGTCCATGACCTGCAGGCCCGGCACGAGCTCGCCGGCCGGATAGGCACGGATCTGGAAGCGCCCTCCGGTCAGCGAGGAGGTGATCTCGCCGAGCATCTCGCCCGATCCGTAGATCGCGTCCAGGCCGCGGGGGAAGCTCGAAGCCATCCTCCACATCACGCGCGGCTGTGTAACCACTGCCGGGGCCCCGCCGGACTCGCCGCCGCCGGTTTCGCCGCCACACGCGGTGACCAGGCCCGCGCCGACCACGCCCGTGGCCGCGGCGCCGAGGAATTTTCGGCGATCGACCGATTCATCGCTTTTGCCGGAGGTGTTGGCCGGAACGGCCTTGTCGACAGTCTTCTTGCTCATCGCAGTGCTTTCCGTGAGAGACTTCGTTCTTCGCCCGGAGGTGTTGGCCGGGACCGATCGTCAGCCGTAAAGATTAGCACAAATGCGGTTCGCCCGGCTAATGTGACGGACCGGCACCACCGCTGGACGCCGACACCGCATCAATGGAGGAACGCTCTGACCAGCCCATCCGCCCGCAACATCGCTCTGGCATTCGCCGTGGTGGCGGCTTCAGCCGGTTGTGAGCCCGCCGGGCCCGAGCGCGACTGGGTGATCGCCGAGTCGGACGATCTCTCCGCACTCGTCGACGCGCTCTTCGCCGGACACGACGAACCGGCAGGTCCGGGCGGGATCGCGGCACTGGTTCACCGGGGCCGCGTTGTGCATCTCGACGGCTACGGTTCCGTCAACCGGGAGTTCCGGATCCCCTGGACCCCGGACGCACGCTACCGGATCGCGTCCATTACAAAAGGGTTCACCGGTCACGCCACCCTTCTGTTGGCGGACGCTGGAAGGCTTGACCTTGACGACCCGGTACAGGAGCACCTGACCGATTTTCCGACCTTTCCCGTGCCGCTGACCATCCGCCACTTGGTCACCAACACCTCCGGGATATGGCAGGACGAATGGCTCCTGCCGATGGCGGGTGTGACCGGGCACGCCACCCTGGACGAGATGTACGCGCTCACCCGCCGGCAGGACACGCTCAACTACGTGCCTGGAACCGCCCACAACTACATCGACACCAACTGGCGCATGATGGCGCGGGTCATCGAGAACGTGACGGGTACGTCGTGGCAGGAAGCGCTGCGGGAATTGATCTTCGATCCGCTGGGCATGGACCAGACACTCACACCCCCCGACGTCGCGCAGGTATTCGACGGCCAGGGAACAACGTATCTGTCTGCGGGTGAGGGTGTTACTCCCTTCCGTTTCGAGTTTCCCTTTCAGACCTCGGGCGATGGATCGCTCATTACCACCTTCGACGATTTCCTCCGCTGGCCCCTGCATCTGCGCGAGGGTTTCGAGGACGGCACCTCGATGTTCGACCGGCTCAAGGGCCCCACCCGGCTCGCCAGCGGCGACGACCTCGCCTACGGGTTCGGCCTCGGCCAGGAACGGCACCGCGGACTGCGCGGCTGGGGGCACGGGGGCGCCACAGGCACCCATTGGGCGTTCTATCCCGAAATCGACCTCATCGTCGCGGTCTTCACCAACCACCTCGGCGCCCTGTCGGCAGGCGCGCTCCACACGCAGATGGTGGACGCGTTCCTCGCCTCGGACCTCGGCTCGGGCTATTCGGCGCCTGGAGAGATGGGCCCTGCCCCTCTCACGTTCGAGCAGCAGCAACTCCTCGCCGGCACCTTCGTCGATCCCGAAACCGGGGACTACCTGCGCTCGAGGGGGGAGCCCGGCTCGCTCACCCACCAGTTCTCGGGCGCCCCCGCCCCGCTGCAGGGCGTCGGCGACTGCACCTTCCGGACGGTTCGGAACGTGCACATTCCGCCCATCGAGGTGGTGGTCCCCAGCTGTGACTCCGCGCCGCCCGCCGAACTCCAGGTCCACTGGAGCGCGTGGGACGCCCCGCGCCGCTTCCTGCGGGTGCCGACCGCCGACCCCGGAGCAGGCCTCCCTCATCACCCGCCCACCGATTATGTCGGCGCCTACTACTCCGACCAGCTGCGCGTCCACTGGCACGTGGAGAACGAGGGAAACCAGCTGACCCTGCGCATTGGCGCCGGCGTCCAGACCGCGCAGACGTTCGATCTTCTGGCCACCGCCCCGGACGCGTTCATCGCGGAGCCGCACCGCCCGCCCATGCTCGACCTGCTCACCCTGCCGCCCCTCGCGATCAGGTTCCAGCGCGACGCGGGCGGCCGCATATCCACCCTGCACGTCTCGCTCGACCGGGTTCGGGGCGTGCGCTTCACCAGGAGGTAGCCGATGGCGCGTACGGTCGTCGTCACCGGAGGAGCGAGCGGAATCGGGCGCGTGATCGCGCAGCGGTTCGCGGACGCCGGCTACAGGGTCCACATCTTCGACATCGATGCCGGGGCCGTGGCGCAGGCGCTGAGCGAAAACGCCGCCTTCTCGGGCACGGTCGGGGATGTATCCGCACCCGCCGACGTGGCCCGCGGCATGCGCGACGCGACCAAAGCCATGGGCAGGGTGGACGCGCTGGTGAACGACGCGGCCATCCCCGGTCCCCGCCTACCGGTGGAGGAGATGCCGGAGGACGAATGGGACCGCACGATGCGGGTCAACCTCTACGGCCCGTTCTTCTGGACCAAGGCGGTGGTGCCGGAGATGAAAGCCAGGCGCGAGGGCTCGATTGTGAATATTTCGACGGGCAGCGTGCGGACCCTGCCGATCAATCGCTCGGTCTACAACGTGTCGAAGTGGGGGGTCGAGGGGCTGACCAAGACCGCGGCGCGCGAGCTGGGACCGTGGAACGTGCGCGTGAACGCGATTCAGCCGGGGATGGTGAACAACGAGCGCATGCGCATGATCGTGAAGCGGATCGCGGACCAGGAGGGTCGGTCGGCGGACGAGGTGGAGGACGAGTTCCTGCGGTTCATATCGATGCGCTGCAAGGTGGAGCCCGAGGACATCGCGGACATGGCCGTGTTCCTGTGCTCCGAGGGGGCGAGCCGGGTAACCGGGCAGGTGATCGCGGTCGACGGGCATATCGAATGGGAGCAGTAGGCGATGGGCGACAACAAGACTGAATGGGCCGTCTCACCCCAGGCCGCCACGCTCCACGACGAATCCCTCGTGTGGGACATGGTCTTCGTCTGGGAGCCAGACCACGGCAACGACTCCCGCCTTTTTCCGCGCTGGCGAGCCGCCGGAGTCGATTTCGTTTCCGTGCACCCCGCCGGCGACCGCCACAACATCGGCGAGGCCATGCGGCGGATCGCCAGCTGCCGCCGCCAGATCCTGAGCCGGCCCGACCGCTACGTGCTCGTCAATACCGTCGACGACATCCTGGGCGCCAAACGCGACGGGAAGCTTGCCGTCGGACTGCACCTGGAGGGGTTCCGCTGTCTGGAGCGCGACCTCAACCTGATCGAGACCTACTACAAGCTCGGGGTGCGCTTCGTGCACCCCATCTTCAACCTCGTCAACTCGATCGGCGGGGGCTCGGCGGACCGCATCGACATCGGGCTCACCCAGTTCGGCATCAAGGTCGTCCACGAGATGAACCGCGTCGGCATGCTCGTCGACGCCGCGCACGCGGGCTACCGCACCACCCTCGAGATGATGGAGGTGTCGCGCGCGCCGGTGATCTTCTCGCACCTCGGCTGCCACTCCATCCGCGAGCACTTCCGCAACGTCCGCGACAACCAGATCGAGGCGTGTGCAGCCGTTGGGGGCGTGATCGGGATCACCAGCGCGGGCTTCTACCTGGGCGACACGAGCACCGAGACCTACTTCCGGCACCTCGACCATGTAGCGCAGCTCGTGGGACCGCAGCATGTCGGAATCGGCCTCGACAACCTGGACAAGCCCGGGCTGGAGTTCCTGCGGCGGTTCATCGACGCGCGGCCGGACGAGTGGCCCGGCAAGGAGCAGGGGTTGTGGGAGCCTCTGGCATGCTTCGAGATCGAGCAGCTGCCCGACCTCACCGATCTCATGCTGCAACGGGGATATGGCGAGGACGACGTGCGCGGCATCCTCGGCGGCAACTGGCTGCGGGTGTGCGGCGAAGTGTGGAAGGAGCCGCGCTGAGGGCTCTCTGAGCGGCATTGGCCGGCGTGACTGCGGCGATGCATGCATATGGTCTTGCGGAATCTGTATACAAACCCGTACACGTTAGACTCTGGCGTCCCCGACTCAAACGACGGCGATCGGCCTGAATCGAGCAACGAGGGTCGAGGACGCGGCGTTGGCGCAGGCATTCGTTGGAGTCGGCCATGGCGGGACCGGCCAAGGCAGGATCATCCCTCCGGCAACCCCTCGCGCGCCTGAATCCGATTCGGGAATCCCCATCAGAACCCTTCAACGGGAGGAGTGTATCGCCATGCAAAGTCTAAGGAGACTCCTGTCAACAGGCTGCCTTGCCCTGGTGGCCGCCTCGCCCGCGGTCGCGCTGGCTCCGGGGGCCGCATTGGCTTCGAGCAACGCGGCCGACCGGTCGATCCTGAAATTGCCGGCGGCTTCCGCACCACCCCTCCAGGAGGTGGTAACGGGGGTCGTCGTGTCCGCCCGCACGGGCCAGCCGCTGGCCGGCGCGCAGGTGGTGGTCGACGGAACCGGCCAGGGCGTGAGCACCAACTCGTCGGGCCGATTCCTCATCACCGGCATTTCCGGAGCCACCGTCACGCTCCGGGTGGTCCTCATCGGCTACCGCGAGCACACCGAGGCGTTCCAGGCAGGGGATGCGACGATCCAGATCGAACTCGAGGAGACCGCAATCGACCTGGACGCCATCATCGTGACCGGCACGGCCGGCGGATCGCAGACGCGGGCCATCGGCACGACGATCGCGCAACTCGACATGACCGAGGCCCTTCAGGCCGGGCAGTCGGGCTCCTTCCAGGAGATGCTCAACTCCAATGTTTCGGGGCTCAACATGGCCAGCGGTCCGGGCAATGTCGGTACCGGGGGAGCCATGAAGATCCGCGGTATCGGCAGTGTGTCGCTGGGAAGCGGCCCGCTGGTTTACGTCGACGGGGTCAGGATCGACAACAACTCGAACGCCCGCATCGGAAGCGATCAGGGGAACGGGACCATGCGCGGCGGGTCGGTAAGCCGGCTGAACGACCTCAACCCGGAGGAGATCCAGAGCGTCGAGGTCATCAAGGGCCCGGCGGCCGCGACTCTCTACGGCACCGAGGCCTCCGCAGGCGTGATCCAGATCACCACCAAGCGCGGCACGGCCGGAGCGCCGCGGTGGGAAGTGACCGTCAGGCAGGGTGTCTCGTATCTGTCCAACGCCGTGGACCGGTGGCCCGCAGTGTACGACAAGGGGACAGCCCCATGTCCGAACTGCGAGATTCTGCCCAGCGGCGTCCGCAAGTTCGAAGTCCTCAAGTCCGAACTGGCGCTGGGTCACGGCATCCCGTTCACCTATGGACACGACCAGACGTACGGCATCTCGTCGAGCGGCGGCACGGATCTGATCCGCTATTACATCTCGGCGCAGATGGACCGCGACGAGGGATTCGTCGACTGGAACCACCAGAACAAGTACTCGGCGCGAGCGAACTTCGAGATCACCCCGAGCGAGCAGCTCAACATCTCCACGAACATGGGCTTCCTCCGCTCCAAGTCACGCTTCAATGGCGGGGGCCCCTTCCCCATCGAGTTCGTCTCATCCATCTACTGGGGCACTCCCGCCGCGGCAGAGGACGAGCGGCGGCGGGGGTGGAACTGGACACCGCCGTGGGCGATGGAGACGGTCGACGTCACCGAGGGCATCGACCGGATCATCGCGAGCGGCACGATCCGGCACAATCCGTTCCCCTGGCTCGTCCAGCGGGTGACCGGAGGCGCCGACTTCGGCAACTCGGTCTCCGGGCGCATGGTCCCGCGGTCTCCGCTTGGCGCCGCCGACTTCTTCGGCTCGATGAGCCTGGGCCATGTGGAAACCACCGAGCGGGCGGTCACGCAGGCCAACGTGGACTACGGCGCGACGGCCACATTCGACCTTCCCCTCTTCGGCACCACGTCCGAGACCTCGGTCGGCGCGCAGTACTACGTGAAGAGGACGCACGAGTTCGGAGCCGTGGGCGATCAGTTCCCCGCCCCCGGTCCCGGCACGGTGTCCTCGGCCGCCGTGAAGACCGGTTGGGAGGACTTCATCGAAAACAAGACGTTCGGCCTCTACATGCAGGAACAGCTCAGCTGGAACAACCGGCTGTTCGCAACCGTGGCCTTCCGGGGCGATGACAACAGCGCATTCGGCGAGAACTTCGACTTCGTCCTGTATCCCAAGGTCAGTGGCTCGTGGGTCCTCAGCGAGGAGTCCTTCTTCAACGCTTCGCTGGTGAACAACCTGAAGCTGCGGGCGGCTTGGGGACGCGCCGGCCGGCAGCCCGACGTCTTTGCCGCGCGCCGTCTCTACGCGCCCATAACCGCCGGCAGGGATCAGCCGGGCCTGACCACCGATGCCGTGGGCAACCCGGACCTGAAGCCCGAGGTGGGCGAGGAACTCGAGATCGGGTTCGACGCCAGTCTAATGGATGACAGGATCGGGCTGGGCTTCACCTTCTACAACAAGGACACCAGGGACGCGATCATCGCGCGGCCGGTGTCGCCCTCGAGCGGATTTGCCGGCACGCAGTTCGTCAACGTGGGACAGCTCAACAATCGAGGGATCGAGGTGGAGGCCAGTGCGACCCTGATTCGCAGCGACCAGCTCGACTGGGACATCGGCTTCAACTACGCAACGAATAACAGCGAAGTTGTCGATCTCGGCGGCCTGCCCACGATCTTCCTCTTCGGCCAGCGCCACCAGGAGGGGCTGCCCATCGGCGCCGTCTTCGTCGAGAACGTCGTATCGGCGGAATTCGATGCCAACGGCAACATCGTCAACGACCAGTGCGAGGCCACACCCGAACAGGGCGGCGGCATGGTGCCGTGTTCGATGGCGCAACCCGTCTACCGCGGACCCTCGGTCCCCACCTGGTACGGCGGCATCAACTCCTCGGTCCGCTTCCTGGAGAACTTCCGCCTCTTCGCGCTCGTCGATTTCTCGGGCGGCTACACCAAGGTCAGCGGCGATCTGGCCGCCTCGCACCTGCTCTTCCAGAACTCGCAGCAGATCCTGGAGCGGGAAGACGCCCAGCTGGCGGCGATGAGCGAAATCGTCGGCAACTGGCTCCAGGCCGGCGTGCTCAAGGGCGGACTTGCGAAGCTCCGCGAGCTCTCGCTCTCCTACTCCCTTTCCGACCAGATCGCTTCCCTCGCCGGAAGCGACGGGGGGTCGCTCACCATCTCGGCACGCAATCTCTTCAACCTCTGGGAAGCCCAGTCGGGCACCTTCGGCCGCAGGGAAATCGATGTCGAACTCACGAGGCAATGGAACGCGGCACGCGAGGGAGGCGTGTACCACCAGACCTCGATGCCGCCCGCCACGACCGTGGCGATGACCCTTCGGCTCAACTATTGACCACCGCAAATGAAAGGAGAGATGGGAACCATGTATACCAATGAAATGAACCGCGCCCCAGCGCGCGCCCGGTCGGGCCTTTCCGCGGTCGGTCTCGCGCTCATGCTCGCAATCCCCAACATGGCCTGCGAAGACCTGCTGCAGGTGGACCTGCCCACCAAGGTCGCCGCCGAAAACCTCGAGAGTCCTACCGTGGCCGAGGTGCTGGTGAACAGCGCGATCGGTGAATTCGAGTGCGCCTTCAGCCAGTACGTCGCGGCCTCCGGACAGCTCACCGACGAACTCAGACACAGTTCGGGCTGGCTGGTCATGACAGAGTGGGACCACCGCAAGATCGGACAGGACCGCGATGTCAGAGTCTGCAACACGGCCTTCGGATACGGGGTGTTCACGCCCATGCAGAAGGCGCGGGTCTCCGCCGAGGCTTCGCGGACGCGCCTGGAGGGCTGGGACGACGCCGACGTGTCCGACCGGCCGGCCAAGATCGCGACGGTCGCGGCCTACGGCGCCTTCTCGCGCGCCATCCTCGGAGAAGCGTTCTGTGAAATGACGATCGACGTCGGCCCCATCCTGTCGAAGACCGAGATGATGCAGAACGCCGAGGCGGCCCTGGGCGAAGCAACGTCGCTGGCGCAAGCTGCGGGACGATCCGATCTGGCGGAGGCGGCCCGGGTTCGCCGCGCGGCCCTGCGCCTTCACCTCGGCGACAACTCGGGAGCCGTGTCGGACGCGATGGCCGTGCCGGACGGCTTCCGTTTCGACGCCAACTATTCGTCCGCCGACCTGTACCGCTACAACCGCATCTACCACCACAACCACGTGGACGGCTTCATCTCGCCCGAGTTCAACGACGACAACCTCCAGCCGACCGTGGACGGCGACAACCCGACGGTTGGAGGCGTGGTCGATCCGCGGGTGGAGAGCACGGAGTCGGGCATCGGGCAGGACGGCTCGCCGCTTCGTCTGATCCACAAGTACCCGGCCTGGACGAGCCCCATCGCCATCGCGAACGGGGCCGAGGCGAAGCTGATCATCGCCGAGGTGGAACTCGGACAGACCGCGGTGGACATCATCAACGGCTTCCGGGCCGCCGCCGGGCTGCCGGCGTACGAGCCCGCCGACGTCAATGACAACGCCGAAATCATGCGGCAGGTGATGGAGGAGCGCACCCGCGAGCTGTACCTGGAAGGAAGGCGCCTCCCGGACTTCCTGCGGCACGACCTGCAGTTCGCCACGGGAACCCACCCGTACGACGGCAACACGTACGGCACCACCACCTGCATCCAGATCCCGCGCACGGAGCGGGACTCCAACCCCAACATCGGATAGGGGTCGACAACCGATGAGTCCGTGACAGGCAGGCGGGGTCATCCCGGAACGGGGTGGCCCCGCCGGGCGGGGGACGGTACAACCAACACGCAGCCCTACAACGGGAGAGTGACAATGGCCAGGAAACTCGCGCGACTGCTTCTGCTGGTCGTGTTCAGCGCGTCCTGCGGTCTGGACGCCCAGGCGCCCGACGCGGGCGACTACTCCGACGCGGACTATGACGTGGACGTCACGCGCGGCGTTCTCGTGCCCATGCGGGACGGAGTCGAGCTGTCCGTCGACATCTATGCCCCCCGCGGGGCGTCGGATCCCGCGCCCGCAATCCTCACCTCCACACCCTACGACAACAACGATGCCAGGCCGGGCGCCGTCTGGTTCGCCCAGCGCGGCTATGTGGTCGTCGCGGCCGACGTGCGCGGGCGCTACGATTCGGGCGGCGAGTGGGATCCCTTCAACCCGCTCCACAAGACCGATGGCTACGATCTGGTGGAGTGGATCGCGGCGCAACCCTGGTGCACCGGCAAGGTCGGCATGATCGGCGGCTCGTACCTGGGGTGGACGCAGTGGTGGACGGCCAGTACCGCACCGCCCAGCCTCGCGGCCATCGCCCCCAAGGTCGCCCCGCCCGACCACTTCGAGAACCTGCCGTACCAGAACGGCGTGCTCGTGGGCGGATGGATGCTCGACTGGGCCGCCATGCTCTCGGGCCGCACCCAGCAGATCGCCGGCGAGGGGGGCTATCTCGGCTGGTCCGAGAACCGCCAGGATCCGCCCCACGCACCCTACATCGAGATCAACGCCTCGCGCGGCCTCCGCTCGGGTCCGTGGTTCGAGGAGTGGTACCGCAACAACCTCTCGACGGATGACTACTGGCAGGGCATCGCCTACCAGACTCCGGAGTCATACTCGAACATCGCCGTCCCGTCGCTCTCGTTCACGGGATGGTTCGACGCCAACCATCCCGGCTCGCCCATGAACTACCTGAGCATGAAGGAGCACGGCGCGACCCCCGAGGCCCGGCGTCCCAGCATGGTCATCGGCCCCTGGGTCCACGGCATCAACACACAGTCCTCCGGCGGGATCGACTACGGCCCCGACGCCGTCATCGACGTCGACGGCTACGTGGTCCGCTGGTTCGACCACTTCCTCAAGGGCGAGGACAACGGCGTCACCGACGACCCGCCCGTCTACGTCTTCGTCATGGGCGAGAACAAGTGGCACGCCGAGGACGACTGGCCCCTGCCCCAGACCGAGTGGACCAACTACTACCTGACCAGCACCGCCGGCGCGAACTCGTCCGCCGGCGACGGCCTCCTCACCACCGCTGCCCCCGCCGACGAAGGCAGCGACACCTACGTCTACGACCCCCTCAACCCCACCCGCGACCCCTTCGACACCTGGCCCAACAAGAACGGCCACATCGACGGCGCCCTCGACACCCGCGCCTCGGCCGCCGGCAACGAAGTCCTCGTCTACCGCACGCCGCCACTCGAAGAAGCCGTCGAGGTCACCGGCCCCATCGAGATCAAGCTCTACGCCTCCACCTCCGCCCACGACACCGACTGGTTCGTGCGCCTCGTCGACATCGGCCCGGACGGCTACTCCGCGCTCCTCACCGAAGCCGTCATGCGCGCCCGCAACCGCGACCCCGACAACGAAGGCCGCTTCAACGGCGCCCGGCTAAGCACCATCGAGCCGGACGAGGTCCATGAGTACACCCTCCGCTTCTGGCGCGGCACCGGCAACCTGTTCCGGGAAGGCCACCGCATCGGCATCGAAATCTCGTCCAGCTGGTACTCGTACTACCTCCCCAACCTCAACACGGGCGCCGACAACGCCGCGATGGTGACGCGTGACCAGGCCGTGGTGGCCACCCAGCGCATCCATCACGGCGGTGCGCGCGCGTCGCATATCGTGCTCCCGGTGATCCACCGTTAGTCATTTTTACATTACATCTTGACATGTTGACTTTACATCACCGCACGATGCCGCTGATCGCGGCGATCCTCGCCACGGCCATCACCCCCCGCCCCGCCCACCCCCAGCCCCCCGATCCCGGCGACTACTCCCGCGCCGAATACGAGGTCGACATCACGCGGGGCGTCCTCGTCCCCATGCGCGACGGCGCCCGCCTCTCCGTCGACATCTACGCGCCGCGCGGGTCGCCCGGTCCGCACCCCGGCATCCTCACCCACACCCCCTACGACAACAACGGCCAGCGCGTAACCGCGACCTGGTTCGCCGAGCGCGGCTACGTGGTCGTCGCCGCCGACGCCCGCGGCCGCTACGACTCGGAGGGCGAATGGGACCCCTTCGGCGCACTCCACCGGCTCGACGGCCACGATCTCGTCGAATGGGTCGCCGCCCAACCCTGTTGCACGGGCAAGGTCGGCATGATCGGCGGCTCCTACCTGGGCTGGACACAGTGGTGGACCGCCAGCACCGCCCCGCCCAGCCTCGCCGCAATCGCCCCCAAGGTGTCGCCCCCCGACCCCTTCGAGAACCTGCCCTACCAGCACGGCGTGCTTCTTGGCGGCTGGATGCTCGACTGGGCGGCGGGATCCTCCGGCCGCACCGCGCAGCTGGCCGACAGCGGCTACTACAACGGCTGGCCGCTGCACCGCCCGGATCCCCCGCACACCCCCTACATCGAAATCAACGAGGTCCGCGGACTGCGATCGGCCCCCTGGTTCGAGACCTGGTACCGGCAAAACAAGTCCACCGACCCCTACTGGCACGCGATCAAGTACCAGACCCCCGAATCGTACTCGCGGATCACCGTCCCCTCCCTCGCCTTCACGGGCTGGTTCGACGGCAACCACCCGGGATCGCCCATGAACTACGTGGGCATGAAGGAGCACGGCGCGACCCCCGAGGCCCGGCGCCCCAGCCTTGTCATCGGACCCTGGACGCACGGGATCAACACCCGCACCCTCGGCGGCATCGACTACGGACCGGACGCCGTGATCGACATCGACGGCTACGTCGTGCGCTGGTTCGACCACTTCCTCAAGGGCATCGACAACGGCGTCACCGACGACCCGCCCGTCCATGTCTTCGTCATGGGCGAGAACCGGTGGTACGCGGAAGACGACTGGCCGCTGCCGGGCACCGAGTGGACCAGCTACTACCTGACCTCCCAGGCCGGTGCCAACTCCATCAACGGCGACGGCGTCCTCACCACAACGCGCCCTGCCACCGCACGACACGACACCTACGTCTACGACCCCCTCAACCCCACCCGCACCCCCTTCGACAGCTGGCCCAACACCAACGGCCACATCGACGGCGCGCTGGACACCCGCGAATCCGCGTCCGGCGACGAGGTGCTGGTCTACCGCACGCCGCCCCTCGAACAGGCCGTCGAAGTCACCGGCCCGATCGAGGCCAAACTCTACGCCTCCACCTCGGCCCGCGACACCGACTGGTTCGTGCGCCTCGTCGACATCCACCCCGACGGCTACTCGGCGCTCCTCACCGAAGGCGTCATGCGCGCCCGCAACCGCGATCCCGACAACGAAGGCCGCTTCAACGGCGCCCAACTCACCACGATCGAGCCGGACGAGGTCTACGAGTACACCATCCGTTTCTGGCGCGGCACCGGCAACCTGTTCCGGGAAGGCCACCGCATCGGCATCGAGATCTCGTCCAGCTGGTACTCGTACTACCTCCCCAACCTCAACACGGGCGCCGACAACGCCGCAATGGTGACGCGTGACCAGGCCGTGGTGGCCACCCAGCGCATCCATCACGGCGGTGCGCGCGCATCGCATATCGTGCTGCCGGTGATCCGGCGGGAGCGGTAGGAGGAGGAAGAGAGGGCGGAGTCACTGGCGGCGGCGGCGACCTCGGCCATGGCCGGCAGCCGCATCTGCGCCACCGCGAGGGGACGAGGCAGCGCCTCATCGCAGCCGGGAGGCCCACACATGGCTTTGTCGGCCAAAATCCGGCCAATTTGGCGAACAACGCGCGGCCCGTTGCCAATTTTTGCCATTCCCGCGATCGTTCACGCCATGAAGACCATGAACATCTCTCTGCCGCCGACACTTCGCTCGTTCGTGCGCGAACAGGCGGTCGAGCGCGGATATGGAACGTCCAGCGCCTACATCCGTGAACTGATCCGGCGCGATCAGGATCGCCAGCACCTCCGCGGCCTCCTGCTCAAGGGTGGAGAATCACCGCCCTCGGTCATCGCCGACAAAGCCTATTTCGAGACCCTCCGCACTGGAGTTCGCAGGCGCTCAGGGGTGTGACGCCCGAGCCCGCAGTCCTCCGGGAAGCGGCCCGACGCGATGTGGACGAGGCCATCGAGCACTATCTGGAAGCGGGCGGGCCGGATGTCGCATTGGGTCTTGTGGATGCACTCGAAGCGGCCATCCACCACATCTCCTTGAATCCTCGATCGCGGTCGACTCGATATGGACATGAGTTGAACCTGCCAGGCCTCCGATCATGGGCACTCAGGTCCTACCCCCGGATCGTGTTCTACATGGAGGGACAGAGCCGAATCGACGTATGGCGCGTTCTCCACGGCCGACGCGATATCCCCGAATGGATGGGCGAATCCGAACTGCGGTACCCGCCGTAAGCAACTATCGTGAGTAGCCCGCCGCACGCCGAAGGCGCACGCAACCATTGAAAACAACCCCCGCCCAGGGAGGCCCAGCAGTGACTGCCCCAACCGTTTCCGCTCGGACCGCGCGATCCGCCCCCCGACCGACCGTGCGCGCCGCTCTCGCCGCGGCCGCCCTCGCCCTCACCGCGGCCCCCGCCACCACCCAGCAACCCACCCGCCTCGTGCGCCAGCCCACGGTCAGCGCGACGCACATCGCGTTCGCGTACGCCAACGACCTGTGGATCGTTGACCGTGCCGGAGGCGAGGCCAGGCGCCTCACCACCTTCCAGGGCCAGGAGACCGACCCTCACTTCTCCCCGGACGGACGGCACATCGCCTTCAGCGCCCAGTACGACGGCAATACCGATGTCTACGTCCTGCCCTCCGAAGGAGGGAACCCCAAACGCCTCACGTGGCATCCGGGAGCGGACCAGGTCGTCGGCTGGACGCACGACGGCAGCCGCGTCGTCTTCAATTCCGGACGTACCAGCGCGCCGATCCCGTACTCCCGTTTCTTCACGGTCTCGACCGGCGGCGGGCTCCCCGCACAGATGCCGATTCCCCGCGGCATGACCGGCGACTTCTCGCCCGACGGCGCACGCTTCGCGTACCAGCAGCGCCAACTCAACGACCCCGAGTGGCGGGGCTACCGCGGCGGCCAGGTCAACCCGGTGTGGATCGTCGACACGGACGACTGGGCGCTCGAGGAGGTCCCGTGGGACGGCAGCAATGACCTCGACCCCGTCTTCCTCGGCGACGAGGTCTACTTCCTCTCCGACCGGGACTGGGCCACGAACATCTGGGCCTACGACACCGGCACGCAGGCCGTCCGGCAGGTCACCCGCCACGCCGACTTCGACGTCAAGGGCCTCGACGCCGGCGGTGGCGCGGTCGTCTACGAGCAGGGCGGCTACATCCACCTCCACGATCCCGCCAGCGGCGCCACCAACCGCGTCGACATCACCGTGCGCGGCGACTTCCCCTGGCTGCGCCCCCACTGGGAGGATGTCGGCGGCGCGCTCCAGAACGCCTCGCTGTCCCCCACCGGCGTGCGCGCGCTCTTCGAGGGCCGGGGCGAGATCTTCACCGTCCCAACCGAGGACGGCGACTGGCGCAACCTGACCCGCACCCCGGGCGTCGCCGACCGCAGTCCCGCGTGGTCCCCCGACGGCCGCCACGTCTCGTGGTTCTCCGACGCGTCGGGCGAATACCGCCTCATGATCGGCACCCAGGATGGCCTCGGCGAGCCCCGCGAGATCGCCGTCCCGAACCCGACCTTCTTCTTCACCCCGACCTGGTCGCCCGACTCGGAGCACCTCGCCTTCACCGACGCCGACCTCAACCTCTGGCGCGTCGAAGTCGCGAGCGGCGACGTCACCCTCGTCGACACCGACCAGTACGCGCACCCGATCCGCACCGTCGATCCCGTGTGGTCCCCCGACTCGCGCTGGCTGGCCTACGCCAAGCGCCTCGACAACCAGTTCCACGCCGTCATGGTCCACTCGCTCGCCAACGGGAGCACCCGGCAGCTCACCGACGGCCTCTCCGACGCGCTCTCCCCCGCCTGGGACGCCGGCGGCAAGTATCTCTACTTCCTCGCCAGCACCGACTACGGGCTCAACACCGCCTGGCTCGACATGACGTCCTACGAGCGGCCGGTCCGCCGCGCGCTCTATCTGGCCGTGTTGCAGGACGACGAGCCCTCGCCCTTCCTGCCCGCGAGCGACGAAGAGGAGGCCCAGGACACGGGGAATGAGGAGGAGGAGGGGAGTGAGGGCGACGATCCGGGCGACGCCGACGACCCCGGCGCGGACGGCGACGATATCCGTATCGACTTCGAGGGGATGGACCAGCGCATCCTCGCGGCCGGGATCCCCGCGCGCGACTACTCGGGTCTCACGGCGGGGCCAAGCGGCGTCGTCTTCTTCGCGGGACCGGGCGCAGCCGGCGCATCGGCCACGGCCGCCCTGACGGGTCCCGGCGCGGGCACCCTCTACCGCTATTCGCTGGAGGACGACGAGGCCACGCCCTTCCTGTCCCCCATCCAGGACTACACCGTCTCCGCCGACGGCCAGAAGCTGCTCTACCGCAGCGGTCCGTCGTGGGGCGTGGTCGGCACGTCGGGAAGCCCGAACGTCGGCGACGGCCGCATCGATACTGCGGTGCGCATGCGCGTCGACCCGCTCGAGGAATGGCGGCAGCTCTTCCGCGAGGCGTGGCGCTATCAGCGCGACTTCCTCTACGTCGAGAACGTCCACGGCGCGGACTGGCCGGCCGTGCATGACATGTACGAGCCCTGGATCGACCACGTGGGCCACCGCTCCGACATGAACTACCTCCTCGACGTGCTGGCCGGCGAGGTCGCGATCGGGCACTCGTACGTCTTCGGCGGCGACACGCCCGATGTCGAGACCGTGCCCGTCGGGCTCCTCGGCGCCGACCTGGAGGAGGACGCGGGACGCTACCGGATCGCCCACATCTACACCGGCGAGAACTGGAACCCGGGGCTGGAGTCGCCGCTGAGCGCCCCCGGAATCGATGTCGCCGAGGGCGACTATATCATCGCCGTCGACGGGGTGGAGCTGCGCGCGGCCACCAACCCCTACAGCCTCTTCGAGGGCACGGTCGGCAGGCAGGTCGCGCTGCGGGTCGGCGCGTCGCCCGACGGCGAGGGGTCGCGCGTCGTGCACGTCGTCCCGGTGGCGAACGAGGGTGCGCTGAGGTCGCGTGAATGGGTCGAGGACAATCGCCGCAAGGTCGACGAGATGAGCGGCGGCCGCCTCGCCTACGTCTGGCTCCCCAACACCGGGCAGGGCGGCTACACCTACTTCAATCGCTACTACTTTGCGCAGCAGGACCGCGACGGCGCGGTGGTCGACGAGCGCTACAACGGCGGCGGCTCGGCGGCCGACTACATCGTCGATCTCATGAGCCGCGACCTGATCGGCTACTTCAACAACCCGGTCGCCGACCGCAAGCCGTTCAAGCTGCCCGCCGCCGGGATCTGGGGCCCGAAGGTCATGATCATCAACGACGCGGCGGGGTCGGGCGGCGACCTGCTCCCGTACATGTTCCGCTTCCGCGGGATCGGGCCCCTGGTGGGCACGACGACGTGGGGCGGGCTGGTCGGGGTCTGGGACGTGCCGCCGCTCATCGACGGCGGCCTGGTGACGGCGCCGCGCGGCGGGTTCTTCGACCTGAACGGCGAGTGGCGCGTCGAGAACGAGGGCGTCGCGCCCGACATCGAGGTGCGGCAGATCCCCGCCGACGTGATCGCGGGGCGCGACCCGCAGCTGGAGGCCGCGGTGGCCGAAGCGATGCGGCTGCTCGAGACCGAGGCCGTGCAGATCCTGGCCGAGCCGGATCCGCCGGTGCGGGCGAGGAGGCCGGGCGGAATGTAACGTCGGATCAGTGCTCGATCGGGTAGACCTCGATCAGAGTTTCGTCAAGGGCGCCCTTTGCCCGGACGAGTACCCGGTCGTCCGAAATATCCAGGACGTGCAGGCTCACGGGCATCGCGATCCGCTTCTTCCGCTCCCACGCCTCGCTGAAACCGACCCAGACCACCTGGTCCTGAAACGGGTCAGGGTACTCCCGGATCCAGAGAAGGCCGTCGGCGCCGCCCTTCATATCGGAAAAACCAGGAAGGGTGGGGCGGGCCGGCAGGTCCTCGAGCAGGCGGAGGTGGAATTCCGCTATGGACAAGAGGAAGTTCCTTCCGCCGACGACCAACTGGCCCGGCTCTGTACTTTCGAAGTTCGCCCGCAAGGAATCTCTGACGAATCGCACCCAGGCTTCCTCCGCGCTCTCCCGGGGCTGCTCGAACGAGCGTTCCGCGGCGGTCCCGGCGTCGTCGTAGCGCGTGATCGCGATCGAGTCGGTCGTCGCCAGGTAGGCGTAGCGGTCGGTGACGGCAGAGACGGCAGTCCGTCCGAAGATCACGGGTAGCCCGCCGTGCCTTTGGCCGCCATCGCTGAGAGCCTCCCTCGCCGCCCACTCCTCTTCACCGGGACGGGTGCCCTCGAAGACGACCTCCCCGTCAGAAAGACGGACGATCTCATATCCCACCGGCTGCCGAATCTCCATCGGACGGACGGCTTTGGGCCCAGGGAATCCCATCTCCGAGGTTTCGAGCAGCACGCTGTTTCCGAAGGCTCCAACCATCATGACGATGCGTGAGCTTGACACCGACATCGCGTTCGGGTTGACCCTCGTATCGCCGACGTACCCCCCGGAGGCGTCGAGCAGGGTCAATCTGAACTGGTTCGAGTCCCCAGGTGATCAGTCCGTCCGCGTGGCGAGCGATCCCGGACAGGTTTATGTAATCGCCAGGACCCTCCCCACGCCTGCCGTGCCGGGAACGCAGCTCACCCGCGGCATCCAGGATCAGGACTTCGCGCGACAGCCGATTCGCGATCGCGATGCCGTCGCCGAAGAAGACCGCTCCAATGCTCCCATCCAGCGGGAGGGACTCGTCCAAACCCACCACCACGCTTGGTTCCGACGCGAGCCGAAACGACTCGTCACCGGGCCACGGTGCGAACAGGTCCGCGGCCGCCGCCCGATCCGTGGCCTCCGGGCCCGATGACTCGTCCAGACAGGCGGCGAAGAGCACCAGACAGGAAACCGCGAGGGCCGGTTTCGTTAGAGGTCGAGCGAGTCTCATGTCTTCCTCCAGCCTACGAACGAGTTGCACGGGTCAGCGATGCCTGCGGATGCCGGCAATACCGATCCGCTCGACATCCAGCGAGTCCTTGACCTGAATCAGCGGCCGGCCGTCGGGCAGAAAGGTGAGCGGCAGCGGAAAACCCTCGGGCAACACGCCCGCGATCTGACCGCCGGGGTCCAGCAGGAGGACGCGAAAGCCGCCGTCCCGCGTGAGGAGCTGCGCCCAAACGAAGCCGTCGGGAGCCACGGTCACATCTCCGACCACCTGTGGTCGAGGATGGAAACCGTGCTTCTCGATCGTCTCGCCAACATCGTCATCACACGGTCCGAGGTATTCCCTGGCCTTGAGCAGCGCTTCCGCTTCCGAACGCGATAGATCCCTGTCGCCGACGCCTGCCCACCGAATGCTCCTGACCAGTCTGTGATTCTCCAGAATGTCGACTCGAAACCCGCCCCAGGCGTTCACGGCAACGCGGTTTCCCCACTGGGACCACCTGGCCCGCGGGGCGAGCGGCTGGCGGATCGAAAACGTAAAGCTGCAGCGCGGGTAATATGCCGTGGTCATGTAACCCGGCTTGCCGGTGATCACCTCGACTGTGTCCTGCCCGGTTACGGACAGTAGCCGCTCGACGCGGCCGTCCATCTCTTCCACGGACTCCGTGCCCTGAAACCGCGCCCGGGCCCAGATCAGCAGTCCTTGCGGGGTCGCCTCCACATGGCGGAGGAAGACGTAGATCACCGAGTAGTTGAGCCCCGATTCGACGCCGACCTGGTCGCCCAACTGCAACCGCACGAGCTGGCCGGCACCGTCGTGGACATAGGCAATCCCGTCGTCGAGGACGGACACCGACATCGCCCACTCCAGCTCGCCGGGTCCTTCGCCCTGCCGGCCCATCGATCCAATGGCCATCCCCGTCGAATCGAAGACCGTGACCCGGTACTCGTAGGGCTCCAGGACATAGATTCGCGCCTGGGCGTCCACATCCACCAGGGATGCACCCGCGAGGTAGAAGGTGGCGGGCCCCGTTTCGTCGCCGCCGAACACCCGAACAGTATCGAGCGTCCATGGGAGCACGCTGGGTTCACCGGTGTTGGTGACGATGGCGACTCCGGCCGAGTCGGCCACGGTCGTATCCACGGTGCCCGCTGAGGTGCAGGTAGCCGCAGCACCCACCGACAGCGCGGTCGCAAAGCGTGTCCAACGCATCACCGTTCGCCGTGACATCCCTGCTCCCCGTTGGGGCAACTCCTGGTTCCGGTCTGCCTGGTGCCTCAGCAATGCCTGGGTGCGTCGGCCACCAAATCAACTAAAACATTAGGAGTCACGTCGGGTCAAGTCCCCATGGACGTTGGTAGCAGACCACGACTCGTCCTGCCACATCTCTATCCCGGCAAACGCACTACCGCGACACGCTGCAGTTCAACCGAGTCCGTGATCACTCCGATCGCCGTTGAATCCGTCATCTGGAACGGGGTGAACCGATCAGGGAATACGACTCGCTCGGTGCGGGCGGCTCCATCGGTCAGATCCACCGACCACCAGGCACTGCCGTATCCCGGCGGATGGGCCAGGCCATCGAACTCCTGGATCCATACGCGGCCGGCGGCGCACAGCAGGCTCACGCCGAGCGGCGTCTCCGCCGGCAACCGGTCCCCGGCGCTTGCGACAGCCGCCTCGGCGGCCCGTTCGATCTCGGCCGGGTCGACATTATCGTCCCGCGTTTCGGCCTGCATCCTCGATCGGATGTGCGCCACCAGCTCCTCCGTCCGGAGCGGCCTCGGTTTCCAGGGGACGGGAATCGGCTCGTCGGACCTGCCGGCGGCGCCGAAAAACCGAAGATGGCCGGCCAAGGGATCGAGCACCGCGACCCTTCCATCGGGACACGCATCCCAGAGCGGAACCGGAGCCAGGGCCATCAGGCCGGGGGATCGGGTGACCGACCCTTCCAGGTCCGTGGCGAAGTCCACCAGGACCACCGGGTCCGAACCACCATCGGCAACGCGCACGATTCGGCCGGACCACATGTCGTCGGGGAGATTCGGGCCGGTGGCATAGTCGGCCACCAGGGTCTCGCCGGCCTTCGCGACCAGGCGAAACGGGTCTCCGAAGGTGACCGTCCGGATGTCGAGACGGGCCCCGCGCCGATAAATGGGCATGGGAGTCGTCGTCAGCAGGTCACCCTCTGCGTTGAACACCGCCAGGCTGGCCGAACCGAGATCCCAGACGGCGACGGCCTGGCCCGAGGTCCCCGCTGAGAGCGCCCGAGGGTTCCGCAGTTCGCCGGGCCCCTCTCCCGCGTTGCCGAACTCTGCCAGCAGGCGGCCGGATGGGTCGTAGCCTCGGAGGAACGGTTCCGCTTCCGTAAGGGCCCAAATCACACTGCCCGACTGGACGATATCGCGAACGCCCCACAGGGATTCCCCCGCCTGGAAAACCGTGAGCGCGCTGGAGTCGATTCGCGACGTGGATGATTCCGGCGAGCTGGCATCGCATGAAGCGAAGGCCAGCACCGCCAGCGCGGGCAGCACCGCGTGCGTGACGCGGGACCGGCCATGCAGAAGAAGCGCCGCAGCGGCGGCGAGAGTGGCAACGGTGGCGGCGGCCGCGAGGTCGGGCGGCGATCCGGCTCCCACCGCCGGCCCGGACAGGAGCAATCCCGCCGCGAGCGTGAGCGCCGATGCAACGAATCCGGACAACACTCCGAGCACTTCTCGCCCCTTCCTGGCGCGCATCCCCGCCTCGTCCGGCAAGGCGGACATGATCGCGTCCACCTGTGCTTCATCGAGAGGCGGGGCATCGGTACCGATTTCCCGGATCGAGGCAATCAGGCCCCGCATCTCGACCTCGGCGGATGCGGCGGCTCCGTCAGCCGGATTCGTCCCCCCCACGGGACCATCCTCCACGATCTCCGCGACCAGCCGGTCCACCGTCTCCGGATCCGGGCTCGGTGGTTGCGTCCGGCGCCACCTCTTCAAGACTCGAATCACTCTCATGTTCCTTGTCCTCCGTCGCCATGGATGAGTGCGGCGAGGTCCTCCATCCGCCGCAGCTTGTTCAGTCCCCGGTGGATCAGTGAGCGCACGGACACTTGCTTTACGCCCAGGCGGCGCGCCACCGAAGCCGTGCTTCTCCCTTCGATCAGGCGCAGGATGATGGCGTCCCGTTCCCGCACGGTGAGCCGTTCCAGCGCCGTGTACAGTGCCGCTGCCCTCAGGCGGCTCTCGATCCGTTCGGCGGGACCGGGCGCCGCGTCGACAATCTCGCCATGGGCCTCCAGCCTGACCCGCCGGGATCCCGGTGCCCGGCGAAGCTGGCCGCGGCACACGTTCCTGCTGACCGTAAGCACCCACCCGAACAGCGACCCGGTTCCCGAGAAGCGCCTCCGCATCCGGTAGATCCGGAGCCAGCACAGTTGAAGCAGATCCTCGGCGTGATCCTCGTCGCGGGCGTAGCCGCGGATCATCCCCATCAATCGCGGAGACATCGAGCGCACCAGTTCGCGAAACAGGGCGTGGTCACCGGCGCGGAAGCGTCCGTGGTCGAAGTCGGCGGCACCGCCCGCCGGGCTCGAGGGACTCATGCGCGGCCCCGGCGGAGCACAACAATCAGAACCGCGATCAACAGCAGCGGCACGGACACCGGGACGACAAGCAGCAGGCTCGGGGAGACCTCGTAGTACGCCACCAGCTCGTGGGCCATGTCCGTGGAGATCCAGAAGGCGACAAAGAGGATTCCCCCCAAGAGCCAGCGCAGCGCGTAACGCGGCCAGTCGGACAGTCCCAGCGTCAGCCGTCCCGCCAGATCGCCCAGCACCCCCGCCAGGACCACGAAGACCGCGTTCGAGATCGCCACGAGAAACACGGCGTAGTCAGTTGCTGCCCGGCGCAGAAGTGAGGCGGCCTCCCGGCCGGTCGCCTGCGCGGCCGCTTCCCTCCCGGACTCGGCAGCGTGGAGGGCGGCGAGCGGGAACTGCCCCTCGGAGCCGAACGCCTCCGCAACGAGCGGGGAGACGAACGCGGCGATCATGTAGGTCGCCAGGGATAGAGCCCCCAGGTGGGTCCAGTAATGCGGGGAAGCGTGCCTGCCCGGGCCGAAGGACGCGGCGGGCCTGGTCACCGCGGCCGCAAACACGGCCGGCGGGAGGATCTGCGCCAGCATGGTGGGCAGCCGCTCGAGAAACATCGCGAAGAATCGCAGGACTGCGTCCGGCTGGCCACGGAAAGTGGTCGCGGAGTACGTGACATACACGGCCAACAGCGCTGCGATCCAGAACGCCAGGCGCCGGGCGAAACCGTGTTGTTGCCCGTGGTGGAGATCGTTGCTGATCATGAGCATCCTCCCGAGTTCGTGGGCCCGCCCGGATTGCAGGTTCGGCGCGGATCGGGCGTTTACAGGAGAGGATGCAAAATACCCGGCGTCCGTTGCGAGAAGCCGTTGTCGGCCAGAATGGGGCTGAAATGGCGAACAACGGGCATGCGGCGGAGTTTGTTCGCCAAAACCGGGCCGAAATGGCCGACAACGAGGCCTTGAGTGTGGTCTTGCGACCGCCGGTGCTTGGGGGCGTGGCTGGGGCCGCTAGTGCTTCCCTGAAGGTCCCTCAGCCGGCCACCTCCGGCGAGTATCGCTGCACCTTGATCCGATCCTCGCGCATGCGAGCCTGGGCGAGGTCGTACGCCGCTTGACGACGCATCCAGAAGTCGGCGTTGGACCAGCCTACCTTCTCCAGGCGGATCGCCATCTCCGCAGAGATCGCCGCGTGGCCGTTGAGAACCCGGGACAGGGTATGACGGGCCACGCCGAGCATTCTGGACGCCTGGGTGACGGTTAGGTCCAGAGGCTCCAGGCAGTTGTCCCGGACACTCAATCCGGGATGGGGAGGATCCTTCATCGGCATGTTGGCAACTCCTTTCTGGTCAATGGTAGTCGACCAGGTCGACATCGTAGGCATCACCGCCCCGGAAGCGGAATATGATCCGCCAGTTTCTGGAAACGGTAATGCTCAAATAGTCCTTGAGTTCACCCTTCAGCGGGTGGATCCGATACTGTGGCAGGTCGAGGTCCGATGGCTTCCTGGCGATATCGAGATCCGCCAACACCAAGGAAATCCGTCCGACCAGATCCGGGCGAAGTCTCCGGCGATCACCGCGCTCGTGGAGCCGCTTGAGACCGCCGTGTCGAATTGTCCGAATCACCGAACAGTGTACCGCCATGCGGTACACATAGGCAAGACGGAAGTCAGCAGGACTATTTCGCGCACGGGTTGGCTTCCTTTCCTGGAAACAGGGCGTCGGGACGGCGGAGTTGACGGGGACAAGCAAACCTGTGCCCATGTCAGGGGCGATTGAATAGCTGGATGGGACAGATTCGCGGAGCCTCGGGAAACAGAATCCGCACCCGAACAGAAGACACTGTTCCGCTGGCCTGAAGTGGGGCGGAGCCGCATTCTTAGGGACCCGAGCGGGAGCGGCCGTCGCTTGCGCCGAGCCGTGGCCCGGACGCGCCCCGTCGGAGCATCCGTCCTCACCAGGAATCGGAGGGCCGCAGCAATGAGAATCCCGCTATTCATCCTCTCCGCGGCCACAGTTGCGACGCTTGTGTCGTCCGCGGCGCCGAACCTGGAGGCGGGACCGCTCGCGGGACCGCCGGTGGCCGCCCTCATCCCCCAATCCCCTTCCCCGACGCTCGACGTTCAGGAGCATGTGCTCGACAACGGCTTCAGGATCCTGGTCGTCGAGGACCGTCGGGCACCGCGGGTGGCGGCCAACCTCTGGGTGCGGATCGGGTCGATGCTGGAGCCGGCCGGGCTGCACGGGATGACGCACTTTCTGGAGCACGTCATTCATCAGGGGACGACGACCTTCGGGACGAGCGATCTGGACGCCGAGCTGCCGATCCTGCAGGAGATTCACGACACCGAGCAGGAGCTGATCGCTGTTCGGAACCGCGACCGCAATCTGCTTCGCGAGCGGGGCGTTTTCTTCGATGAGCTGGGTTGGCCGGCGACTCCCGAGATGCGGGCGCTGCGGACGCGCCTCTACGAACTCGAGGACCAGGACGACGAGTACCGCGACTTCTGGACTTCCTACAAGTGGTACATGCAGTACGGGGGATTCGTGCGCCATACGGATCCGGTGCCGGCGAGCACGGAGCAGGACTACATGGAGATGAACATGGCGCTCCCGCCGGAGCATCTGGAACTCTTCTTCCGGTTCGAGGCGGACCGGATGACCAACGCGGTCCTGAGGGGGTGGGAGGCGCAGCGGTTCACGGTGCTGGAACAGGTGCTCGGGGGACTGAGCCGGCCGCAGACGCGGTTCAACGAGGCGATCGACGGGGTGACCGCGCAGGCCCATCCCGTCTACACGCCGGACGGCGGGCACCTGCGCGACTTCGGCAACTTCACGCGGCAGGCGATGCAGCGGATCTACGACGACTATTTCGTGCCCAACAACGCGGCGCTGGTGCTGGTGGGGGACGTGACGCTGGACGAGGTGGTGCCGCTCGCGGAACGCTACTTCGGGGCGCTGCCGCGAGGGCCTGAGCCGCCGGCCGACCTCGATGTCGAGTCCGAGCCGGTGCCCGGGGGAGCGGTCCGGCTGGATTGGACGGAGCCGCTGACGCCGCAGGTGCATGTGCGGTATCGGATTCCGGGGATGGGTCATCCCGACCGGCCGGTGCTGGACCTTGTCGCTGCGCTGTTGAGCGGGCCGCATGGGGTGGCCGGGCAGAGATTGGCGGCGAGCGGGGTCGCGGCGTCGGTGACCGCCGACTTTCGGGTCATCCACACCTACCGGTTCGGGTCGCCGGGTGCGTTCAACCTGGTGGCGCAGGCGGGGTCGGATGGAGATCTCGCGGCCGTCGAAGGGGCGTTGCTGGCCGCATTGGACGACGTGCGGGAGGGGCGGATCGATGCCGGGGCGCTGGCGCGTGCGCGGAAGCGGCTGCGCGTCGAGTGGGCGGAGTTCCTCGACAATCCGCAGGAGCTGGCTTTCCTGATCGGACACCACTACACGATGAACAACTGGAGGGTTCTGCCCAACCTGATCGCGGCGCGGGACGCGGCGACGGCAGCGGATGTGCAGCGTGTCGCGTCGACGTATTTCGTGCCATCGAACCGGGTGATCGCGGTGGCGCGCGCCGAGCCGCCCGAGGGGAGCGGGCCGAGCTGGCTCGACTTCCTGTGGGCGGATCTGCCGGGAGACGGACGATGAGGGCCCGGAGGCGGGTCGGTGGCGGCATGATGGCGGCGCCTGCCGTTCGTTTGGCCGGGGGGAGGACGGCCCCCTGGGCCATGGCGGCCTCAGCGGCGTTGGCCGTTGCGACCCTGGCCGGCTGCGGCGGCACCGACGACACCCTGCCCGGCCACTCGCGGCCGATCCTCGAGCACGATTGGCCGGCCCCGGGGGAATTCGCGTTCGAGACCGCCGCGTTCACGCCGCCCGATGCAGGCGAGACCTTCTTCGAGACATCGAGCGGTGTCCGGGCATATCTCGTACCCGGGGAAGCCTCGGATCCGCTGGTCCGCCTCACTGCCGCCCTGCCGATCGGCCGCCTCCACGAGGCCGACGGGGAGGCCGGCGCGTCGGCTCTGCTCACCCGGCTGATCACGACGCGAGCACCCGTGGGCGCCAACAGTGCGCTCTCGCTTCGCCTGGCCGAGCTCGGCACATCGCTGAGCGCTGTCGAGACCCTCGACGTCGCTCACATCTCCCTGCATGTGCTGCCCGAGGACTGGCAGGCAGGCCTTGAGTTGCTCGTGGCCCTGGTGCGAGATGTCGACCTGGACGCCGCGTCGATCCGCGCGTACCGGACTGGCCCCGGCTACAGCATGCCGATGGCCGGGATCGCCGGGGAGGGCTTCCGCCCGAAGGTCGAGTTGGAGCGCCGGATCCACGGATACCCGCTGGCGCCTCCGGCTCCGGGAACGACGGTTTCGCCGAACGCCGTTGCTGCATTGGCCTCCCGGAGCCTGGCCGCCGACCGGGTGGTGTTCGGAGTCGGTGGGCCCGTGGCCCGCGACGAAGCGGAATCGTTCCTGGAGGCTGCGACCCGGGGCTGGGCGGCAAGCGGTCGGCCAGGAACGGCCCCGCCAGCAATCGAACCCGCCGCTGCCCCCGCCTCCAGCCGGTTCCATGGCGTGGACGTCCCGAGCCTGGAGGGATGGATCGCCATCGGCCGCGCGATCGGCGCCGTTCCCGAATCGGACCGGGCCGCGCTGGCGGTGCTGCGCTTCATCCTCGCCGAGCGCCTGAACATCGCTGCGCGGGAGATGCGCGGCCTCGCCAACCGCGACGACTTCGAGATCCCCGTGACCGGATCCGGCACCGGCCTGCTGCTCGTGCGCACGGGCGGGCGCCCGGAGGCCGTGGGACCCCTGGTCCGCTTCAGCCTCGACGAACTGGAGCGCATGCACGACCCCGACGAGCCCGTGACCGATGCCGAGATCGCGCGCGCCAAGGGGTGGCTCGTGGACGCCGTCTGGCGCCGGTCGCTGGAACTCCCGACCACTGCGAGCGAGACCCTGGCCGTTGAGCATGTGCGCCGTGGAGGTACGGACCACCTGATGGGTTGGCCGGAGGCTGTGGGCGCCGTGACGGTGGCAGATGTAGAGGCAATCGCGCGGGAGTACCTCGACCCGTCGGCCTTTGTCACGGTGGTTGCCGGGCCGCTGGAGAGGATCAGGGCCGCGCGGCACCCCCGCTGGCCCGTTGCTCTGGACGACCTGGAGGCGGAGTTGTCGGGTAGCCAGTCGTAACGGACCCGGCGCTACCGGCGGAAGTTCGACCGCCCGCGGCCCCGATCCGCTCCTCGAACGGCCGACGCGCAATCCGCCGGTTGAGTGCCGGCTTGCCGGCGACGTTCTGTCCCGGCACCCCTCAGTCGATCCGCCGGTGCGTCGTCTCGATCACCGTCCCGTCGGCGCGCGGCGGTGACCGGTAGACGTACGCGTCGCGGTCCAGCCGCGTGATCGGCTCCTCGCCCTCGACCCCGATCCAGAACGGCTCGATGGACAGGACGCGCGGCCCCACGACGAACATCGAGTCGACGATGCTGTAGGTGCCGCCACTCGCCCAGAACACCGACTGGCCCGCGTCATCCCAGATCTGCGCGTAGCGCGCCGTGACCTTGTCCTCGAGGGTGAGGCTCGCGAGTTCGCCAGGGGTGACGACCGGGCGGCCCTTCTTCATCCACACATAGGTCCAGTGCGTATCGGTCACGTGGAACCAGGCGGTGCGGTGCTGCCAGACCTCGTCCACCTCGCCCGTGGCCAGGTTGCGCGTCGAGGTGATCTGCCAGTTGCCGCGCAGGTCCGCGGGATCGATGTCGCCCTGAGGAGTGACGGCCAGCTCGCCCATCGTGTCGAGCCGCCGGTGCGTGAATTCGAGCACGGCCTCGTCCCCATCCGGGACCGTGTGATACGCGTACGCCGTGTCGTTCACGTAGACGACCTTCTCCAGGCCGCCCATCTGCACCTGGTAGGGCTCGATGGACACGACGTTCGTGTAGCCCATCATGTCCCCGTCGAGCCACCACTCCCCCCCGCTCCCCCAGAAGCGCCACTCGCCCTTGCCGTCGAGCATCTTGGCCTGGTTTTCGGCGTGCTGCTCCTCGGGGGAAAGCTGCGCGAACTCGGCCGGCGTGCTCCCGTCGCGGCCGGCGCCCATCCAGACGTAGGTCCAGTGCGAGTCGGTGTAGTGGGTCCAGATCGTGCGGTAGTTGGCGATCGAGTCGACCTCGCCGGTCTCGAGGTTCTCGATCGTCATGATCTGCCAGACGCCGTGGAGCTTGGCCTTGTCGATCCGGGCGGTTTGGGTGGACTGGTCGGGCGGCGCGGCGCAGGCGGTGACAGCCAGCAGCAACAGGGTGATCGTGTGACGAGTCATGAGGCCCTCCATCTTCAGGAGTCGGAAACCGGTCAAGCCAGTGCTGCCACTCAGCCGGTTCGGCAAGTGACCGCGCGCGGCCCGGATGACTCCAACCTGGGCGAAGACCCTCCCTGTCAGCCAGTGCTACCGCGCATCCGGCCAGATTCTCACCGCGAACTCGCCCCACGCGGCGCTGGGCGCATCGAAGGCGTCGACCCTTCGGAGCCGAAGCGAGATCGCCAGAGCCGAGCGATCCAGTTCCACCCCACCGCCGAAGTACCACGAATAGCGGTCCAGGCCCGGTGCGTCGTCCGGGCTGAAGTAGTCGCTCCAGGATCCGTACAGCTCCAGGAATACCCCGATGTCACGAAAACCCGGCGGCGCAACGTTCTGCATTCCAGCCGCGAGGGTGAAGCTCAAGTCGGCGCGGGTCCCTTCGAACTTCCCACGGCCCCGGTAGACGCCCCCGGCCAGTCTGGGGCTCACTTCTTCGAGACCCCAGTCCCACTCGAGACCCGTAACCGCCAGGCCATACTCTCCAGCTCTCCCCTGTGCATCTTCTTCACTCTCCGTCGACAGCCGGTACGTCTCCGCACTCAGCCGGACGGCGCCGTCCCCGCCGCTGAAGAACCGGGACAACGCAAGCCCGCCGCCCCAATGTCCCCGCGACACGGTTGCCGGGATGGGGTCCCTCACCACCGTGCCTGCGAGAAAGGCGCTGAGCCCCCAATTCCCCGCGGCGGTAATCGGCCGCCCGGCGATCTTGATATCGGCAAACAGCCTGCCTCCGTAGGCACCGAGCCGATATCCCTTCCAGGTGGGCTTGAGGGTGGCCGCAACCAGGATCGAATCCAGGCCGGGAAGCGCCCGCGACTCGCCGCGCCGGAAGGGATCCTGCTGCGCGGCGGACACCGCCGGATGGGACGCGAGAACGAACCCGATCAGGATACCCCAGGCGGTCTTCTTCATGCCTCGACCCGCTTGATCACGAGCGGCTTGACCCTTGAGTGGATCTCTTCGAGGATCTTCGCCGCCACCTTCTCAAAACCCTCCCTCGTCGGATGGATTTCGTTCTCCCAGTCCTGCGACGGATCCAGGGTTTCGCGCAGGTCAGCGTATACGAAGTCGTCGGGATACCGGCGCTGGAGGAGATCGAGGTCGTCGTTGAAGCGCTTCACCAGCAGAGCGGCGATCTCTGTCTGCAGGTCCGGATCCTCGATCCCGACCGACTCCATCTCCGGATGGATCCAGGGACCGATCCCGGTCTCCACCCCCAACATGCGGACCCCCTCGGGGCCTGGCCTGAAGTAGTCGTAACCGTGGGCCAGAATCGGCACATGGGGACCGATTTGCCGGATCAGGCCCTCGTAGTGCTCGCGGAGACCGCCGAACAGAGCATCCGCACGTTCCGCGACGATGCACTCCTCTGCCTGGCCGTCCATCCGGAACAGCCCTTCGGCCGCCTGCTGGATATCGTTCCCGCCCCCGCTGAACAGAAGAAAGAGCGCCTTCTCGTCCTCTATCGACGCGAGCAGGTGGCTGCGAGCACGCTCCGTCCCCACCATGTTCTCAACGGTGTCGCCGCTCATCTCCAGGCGCAGATGCGCGAACGTGTCGGCGTCCTCGATCAGGTCGATGATGTTGGGGAAGAACTCGTGGGAGAACCACGAGTCGCCTTCGCTGACGACGACGGGGAATCGGGCATCCCTTCGCTTCCGGAAACGAGCCCAGCGCTCGGACTGTCGGTATCGGGGCATTTGTAATCGCCTCGCCGTCCCTCAGCCGGCGGGCGACGGGTCTGGCGGCAACTGTGCCTCGGCCAGCTTTTTCTCTGCCTTGGCCGTGTCAAGTCTCGCCTGGGCTTCATCCGCATTGAGTTTTGCTACTTGCTTGACGGATTCGGCTTTTGCAATTTTGGCCGCCATGATCGCATCGCGTGCGTCCTTGCCGATTCCGAGGTACCCCTGGAACAGGGCGAGGGCGCCCGAGCTCCCGCCGGCAATGACGAAGCCGGTCACGATCTTCCCGGCCGTCTCGTTGTCCGTGTTTTCCAGCAGTGCTCGCAGGATGTCGAAGTCATAACCGAAGGCGATCCCGAGTGAGCCGGCGAGTGCCACCAGGCCCTTCAAGCCCGGATATTTGTTGGAACCATCCTCGTATGACGTCAGTCGTTTGAACCATTCGTGCTCAAAGATGAACGCCAGCGCCCGCTCCACGATGAGCGCCACAATGACCAGGGTTCCCAGTGTCCCGACGGCTTCGGATGGCATATTGGTTGTCACTCGACAGGGGTTGTGGTGTATTGATTATCACATTATTTGAGATGACAATAATATGCGTCGTTTTCAGACAATCGCAAGTCTTTTGTCCCGAACCGTTCGATTGCGGGAAGAGGTGACAAGCGCCCTCCTGGGCAACCCGCCGAGTTCAGAAGTCCCGAACGAACTCCCGCATGCGCCGCTTCGTCGCCGCGTCCGGCAGGCGGCCGAAGCCGGCGCCGACGTTGTCTTCCATGTGCACCGGATTGGTCGTCTCGGTCAGCGCACAGGTCACGGCGGGATGCGCCAGGATGTACTTGAGCGAAAACTGCGCCCAGCTCTCGCAGTCGAATTCGGACGCCCACTCGGGCAACTCACGCCCGCTCACGCGCCCGAAGTAGCTGCCGTTCATGAACGGGCGGTTGATCAGGACGCCGAGCCCGAGGTCCTGCGCGAGCGGCAGGAGCCGATCCTCCGCCCCCGGCTCCATGACCGAGTAGTTGATCTGCACGAAGTCGAGCGGCTCCGACCTCATCACCCGCTCGAACGCGTCGTGCTGGCCGTTGCTCGACACGGTGACGCCGATATGGCGCGCCTCGCCCGAGTCCTTCCACCGCAGCACGTTCGGCCAGTGCGCGTCCAGATCGCGCAGGCTCTCGACCTGCAGCAGATCCAGCGTGCGGCCCCCGACGAGCCGCCGGTTCTGCCGCATCTGCTCGATGCCCGACGCTTCCCCGTCCGTGTTGATCTTGGTCGCCACGAAGAGGCGGCCGCTGAACTCGGGCGCGGTCAGTACCTGCCCGAACTCGTCGTCGATCTCGGGCGTGCGGGGCGAGGTGTCGACGACCCGGCCCCCGTGCTCCAGGAGCATCCGGATGACCTCCGCCACGGGTTCGGTCCCTTCGGTCGGGATCTCGAGCACGGGCTTCGAAGAGCCGAAGCCGACGATGGGCAGGGACTCGCCGGTGCCCGGGATGGGGCGGGTGGGGAGGGCCTGGGGCGCAGGGATAGTCTGCGCTGCGGCCGCGTTCCCCAGCACTGCACGCGGGGCGGCCAGCACCGTTCCGAGGCCCGCCATGCGCGCGAGAAAGTCGCGCCGTGTCGTGTCGTCCGGGGTCGTCATGGTATCCGGCGCACCCGGGTGAGGAACTCCTCGGCTGTAGCACAGTCGATCACGGCACGAGCGGCTTCTGAGATGCGATCGGGTCCGGACGACTCACCGAGCAACTCACGCAACTCCTCGGCCACTCCAGGACCGAACTTCATGCCAACCTGCTGATACAGCATCTCGGCCCGGCCCTCGTCGCGCCCCTGCCGAAACCAGGTCTTCCCGAACTCCTCGAGGCTACGCTCGTATTCTGTCATTACCCTTGCCATCGTCGTCACCTCCGGCACCTGCCCTCTCGTGATCCGACCACTCGAAACTAGCATTTCCAGTACACACTCGGCCATCAGGCTGTCGTATCGACTGCCCGTCTCGTCGGCGATCTGCGTCAGCTCTCGCAGGGTCGCCAGCGTGCCGGCTGGGACAGAAACAGAACTGTAATGTGCGGATTACACTATGTAATGTGTACTTTACATATTGTGTATGAATGCGAGTGGTTGCGTGCGACGCGCCAGCGGCGGATCTTGGGACCGACTCGACAGTGACGTAGGAGGACAACCATGAAGTCGCCAGCCAGGGCAATCATCGCCAGTTTCGTTCTGCCTCTTTTTGGACTTGTGCTACACCCACCCCTTGCCGCCCAGTCCCGCTCCCCTGGCCTCGAATCCATGTGGGCGGCCGCCGGCTTCGGAGCTGCGATCGCCATCGGCGACGGCGAGATCTTCGTGGGGCGCACTGGCGGCGGGATCGCCGGCGCGATCTACCCGTCGCCGGGGAGCATCTACGTCTTCGAGCGGGGGGACGACGGATGGGATTTTGCCTACGTGATCAGCGGCGACGGTGTCGAAATCGGCGACGAATTCGGAGCAGCGCTGGCGGTCGAGGGCGATCGGCTGCTCGTGGGCGCGCCTGGGCGTGATGGCGGCCGGGGAGGCGCATATCTCTTCGAGCGCGTGGACGGCGAATGGAATCAGACGTCTACCCTCGCGCCTCCACAGAGTGATGACCGCGAAGTACGCGGTGCGGGCGCGGCCGTCGCGATGTCGGGCGATGCCGCCTACCTCGGCGCCCCCTCCGACGCGGGCCCGGGCACCGTCATACGTTTCCCCGTGTCCGGCGGCACCGTGGCGGTTATCGACGCCCCCGGGGCTCTCGCCGAAGACCGCCCCACCCCCGACCTTTTCGGCGCGTCCCTGTCCCTGACCGGCAACCTTCTCGTCGTCGGCGCGCCCGGAACCGGCGGCGATCGCGGCGCGGCCTACGCCTACGACGCCGACTTCGCGGCCGACGCCTCCCCCACGGCCACCCTGGCGCTCGACGATGCCCGCGGCGGCGACGCCTTCGGCACAAGCCTCAGCGCCACAGGCACATCCGTCCTCATCGGGGCGCCCGGCGCAAACGAAGGAGCCGGCACGGCCACCCTCTTCACCCGGGACGACACCGGCGCATGGCACCAGACCGCCCGGCTGACATTCCCCGAGTCCGGCCCGGCCGGCTACGGCTCCGCCGTCGCCTTCGACGGCACCACCGCCTGGGTCGGCGCCAGCGCCGCGGGCCAGAGCGCCGGCAGCGCCCAGGTCTTCCAGGTCACGACCGCCCCCACCATCACCCTCGAGCCCCAATCCACCATCCCGGCCCCCGGATTCTCCCGCGGCGCCCTCTTCGGCTCGTTCGCAGCGCTGCGCGACGACGTAGCCGTGATCGCCGCCTCGAACGCCGACATGCGGCTCGGCGCGGCCGTCGTCTTCGAGCGCGGGGACGGCGGCTGGACCCAGGGCTCGACCCTCCGCGAATCCACCCGCACGCTCGATGCCGTGATCGGCGAGGAGGCCCCCTGCACCGACGGCGCCACCGGGCCCTTCGACTGCTCGCAGGTCGACCTGGTCGCGTTCGTGCCGCTCGCGTCGCTGGGAGCCGATCCGGGCACGATCCTCAACGACATCTGGGGCTGGACCGACCCCGTGACCGGCCGCGACTGGGCGCTCGTCGGGCGCTCGGACGCCACGGCCTTCGTCGACGTCAGCGACCCCGCCAACCCGCGCTACGCCGGCGAGCTGCCAATGACCGAGGGGGCCACCGAGAACCTCTGGCGCGACATCAAGGTGTATGCGGACCACGCGTTCATCGTCGCCGACGGCGCCGGGGCGCACGGCGTGCAGATCTTCGACCTCACGCAACTTCGGGACACCGCCGGCCCGCCCGTGACCTTCGCCGAGACCGCCCGCTACGACGGCATCGCCAGCTCCCACAACATCGTCATCAACCCGGAGACGGGGATGGCCTACGCGGTCGGCAGCAGCATGGGCGGCACGACCTGCGGCGGCGGCCTGCACATGATCGACGTGCGTACGCCGGCCGAGCCCGTCTTCCTGGGCTGCTTCTCCGACGCCACCACCGGACGCCAGCGCACCGGCTACTCCCACGACGCCCAGTGCGTCATCTACCGGGGCCCCGACGAGGACTACCAGGGCCGCGAGATCTGCTTCGGCGCCAACGAGACCGCGCTCAGCATCGCCGACGTCACCGACCGCGAAAACCCCATCGCCATCGCCCGCGGCGAGTACCCCAACGTCGGCTACACGCACCAGGGCTGGCTGACCGAGGACCACCGCCACTTCTTCATGGGCGACGAGGCCGACGAGTCCCAGGGCAGAGTCGACCGCACCCGCACCCTCATCTGGGACGTGGCCGACCTGGACGACCCCCTGCTGCTCAAGGAGCACTTCGCCGAGACGGGAACCATCGACCACAACCAGTACATCCGTGGCAACCGTCTCTACCAGGCAAATCTGATGAGTGGATTGAGGGTGCTCGACATCAGCGACGTGGAGAATCCGGTAGAGATCGGGTTCTTCGATACGGTGCCGGATGATGCGGGGCTGCCGGCGTTCGGGGGGGCGTGGAGCAATTACCCGTTCTTTGAGAGCGGGGTGGTGGTGGTGTCGAGCTGGGGTGAGGGGCTGTTTGTGTTGAGGCCGAGGGGGAGGCCGGTGAGTTGAGGGAGGGCAAGCAGTTGCCGCGCGGGGCCTTCCATTGGCTACTGCCCACACTCCAAGCTGCGTGGGCACAAGGCTGGCACACGTTCGCCGACCTACCGCTGGCCAACTGTGTTCACCGAGGTGGCACGCAGCCCACTCGTGGCTAGGTATCGCTCAAGAGGCCGCTCCGAACCCTTTTTCGCTGGTTCGCCGGCAGGGAATACGACTTGTCGGAGTATTGGCTGAGGCGACCATCCTTGAGCAAGCGGTCGAGGTAGCTCGAGAGGTTGCTACTAATCGACTTCTTTTAGTGGCCATCGGCAGACTTCGCGTTTTCCAGGATTTCGGCGCGCGAAAAGCGGGTCCTCTCTTGGCAATACTGCTAGATGTGCGGCCGCCATGAACACGACATCGGTACCCGTGTTGCCGCCCAGACGAGAAGATCATCGTGGCCAACGAAATGTCGGTATTCATCTGCCGGGACGGCGACTTTTCCGGTGGACCGGCAGCAGGCTCCGGCGCTTGGCCAACCAGCGTGCCAACATCGAAGTTTCCGTAGCTGAGCACCTTTTCGAACAGGTCGATCAGCCCGTTCTCGACGTAGGAGGAAGGACCTTGGTACTCAGTCCGGCAACGCGTCGCCGGTTGCGTCTCGCTGCCCGTCCCGCCCCTCGCGCGCGCAACGGCCAAGGCGTTCAGAGGCTTCGCCGCGAAAGCCGTCGGGGAAGGTGAGGCCGTGTCCCCGAGGAACACGTTCACCCGCGTGTCGAATAACTGCCTCGGCGTCTCCATGCCTGGAACGCTGAAGAGGCGCTCGCAGGCAAGTCAACCCGTCTGGGAATCGCCTGTTGTCCGATAGCGTTCGCGGATGTTCGATAGCGTAAAGTAGCCGGCGGCGGTCGTCCCCAACGGGAAGGAAGAACACCCCCGCAACGTTCTCGGCGGGCCGCCCGCACTCCCCAGCGCGGCGCTTAGTCTTAGTAGACCGGCCGGACCGCGGTGTCCGTCAGCCACCGCCTGAAGTCCGGATTGTCCGCGAAGAGCTTGAAGAGTTGGTTGTTGTCCTGAACCATCCCCGGTACCACGCGCTCCGTAGCCTTGTCGGAACTCGACACGGGGCGTCCTCTTGCGGTTGGTGTCCCACGTCATCTGCGCCATTCCTCCGTGCCGGGAATCCCGCGGCTGAACAGCACGTCAACGCCCGGGACGAGCGATCCAGCGGCGTCCGCCGCCGTCTGGGTTAGAAGGCTCGCTTGCGAGTCCCGCAGAATGCCCCGCACCTGCCCGGTCCGCGGGTCACGCAGGATGGCCATGGGGATATCGCTCTCTCCGGCAAGGGTGGCGGTGCCCTCCGGCCCAGACAGCGTGACGGTCGCGAGTCTGTCTTCCCATCCCGCTCGTACCGGCAGCGCGAAGGCGAAGCTGGAACTTCCGTCCCCGTCGGCCGTCTCCGGCATAGTTAAGCTGAGTGAGAAAAGTTCGTCGCCATTGGTAGTCCGCCCGGTGATCCGGTAATCGCCGGCGGAATCGGGGAGCGCGGGCGGGGCGTCGACCACGAAGGTGGGCTCCAGAAAGGGTACGCTGTCGGCTCCCACCCCTCCCCAAAGCAGGAGCGACCGCGTGGACGAAGAGGCAGCTGCCGCCGTCCTCTCGTCGTACAAGCGAAAACGCAGCGCGTTGGTGAAGTGGTAGTCACTGATCCAGCGAGGGTAACAGTAGGACATGACGTCCGATGTGGACGGTGGGACCAGCTTGCCGCTGTCTCGGAAGTCATATCCCCAAGCGCCGATGGAGCCGTCCGAATACGGATATGAATGATCCAGGATGATCGTGGCGACACAAGGTGCATGGCCTAGACCCATGTTGTGGCCGAGTTCGTGCGCGATGGTACTTGGGTACGGCGCCGAAAAGCTCAACCGGGTGCCGTTTGCCAATCCAGTGAGCCCTGTGATTGGGCGCGACATCATGCCCATGTAGTGCCCGGTACCGCCTTCCATGACCCGGATTGCACCGGTCTCGCTGAGGAGCGTGGAGGAACTGTTGCTCGAGCTGAGCACGGGCTCATGCGCCGTCACTGAAAGATCGCCGATCGGGAGCAGCGTACGCGCATCCGCGAGCATCTCGTGGTGTTCGGGATCCGCGGCCATCGCCCCCACCAACGCCACGATCGACCAATCGCGGGTCGCAGTCCATACGAACGGAATCACCGTGAGGTCCAATGGCGGCATGGTCTTGACCTCCATGGCCAAGCGCCCCGTCTCAGGGATCCGCCTGGCCACCCCCAGTTCCGGGTCGAGCGTCGCATCCGGATCGACCTCAATCACCATCTCGAGTCCCGGCCGGATTACCCAACCCGGGACCTCGGCGTTCGCCGACTTGGAAAGATCGCCCTCGACCGCCTCGGTGGGGATCGGGCCGGGCTTGCCCGGGATGTCTAGCACATGCGTCTCACGCCCATCCACGTAGAACCGAGCCCGAACCAACGGAATCGCATCGCCATTGGCTTGCTGGGCGGTCGGGAACACTCGCAATAGCGCCCTCTCGCCAGCGACCAGCGGCACCGGGAACTCCCACGACTGGACTGCCTGGGTTAGGTAGGCCATCGATTGTTCTTCCGCCGTGCAAGGAGCGATCCGCCGCTTGTGGGCCCTGCCTAGCCAGGCCTGGAACTCGGTATCCGATGGCGCGCACAATCCCGTGCCGTTCGCAAGCAGAGCTCGCAATGAATGGAGTCCTGTCAGCGACAGCGGCAAAGGGCCGCCCAAGCCTGAGTTGTTCGCGAGCGCCAGCCGGTTGAGTTCCTTCAGCGTCCCCAACTCGGGTGGAACCGAACCCGACAGGTCGTTCGATGCCAGGCTCAGTTCCCAGAGGTTGGCGAGGTTGCCTAGTTCAGGCGGAACTAGATCCCACGTGTCCAGTACGTTCCAAGACCATCCACTAGTAGTGTTGCAAGACGCTATTGGACAGTAGGTTACGTGGAAGCGGCTACCGGACATCGTCCCTTGAAGTCCAGCGTATTCCTGTGTATTCTTCCCTGTGTAGTGATTTGGTATGTGATACACAATGGAAGGGAGCGCCCATGACGAAGCGACCCAGGACACTCACTGCCGCGTTCGTGCGGACGGTCGGCCGAACCGGCGTGTACGGCGACGGTCGGGGCGGGCGGGGGCTGAGCCTCCGGGTGTACCGGACGGTCGACGGACGGATCACCAAGACGTGGCGGCAGCGCGTCAGGATCGGCGGGCGGCTGACCTCGCTCGGGCTCGGCCCATACCCCGAGGTGACGCTCGCCGAGGCTCGCGGGAAAGCGCTGGACAACAGCCGCATGGTCCGCCAAGGCCGGGACCCGCGCGGGCGCGGCGTCCCGACGTTCGCCAAGGCCGCCCAGCGGACCATCGAGCTTCACCGCGACTCGTGGAAGGGAGGCAGCCCTCTCCCCCAGCAATGGGAATCGACGTTCCGGCTCCACGCCGCGCCGCTCATGGACAAGCCGGTGGACCGGATCACGAGCGCGGACGTGCTCGGGTGCCTCTCGCCGATCTGGAGCACCATGCCCACGGCCGCGCGGAAGGCCAAGCACCGGATCGCCGCCGTCTTCCGCTGGTCCATCGGTCGGAACTACCGCCGTGACAATCCGGTCGCCCGGGCGGTCGCGGCGCTACCGAAGCAGAACGGCAACGCCGGGGGCCATCACCGCGCGTTGCCGCACGGTGAGGTCGCGGCGGCGCTCCGGGCGATCCGCCGGGCGGGGAACGGGAGTCCGGCGGCGTTGTGCGTCGAACTGATCGCGCTGACGGCGGTTCGTCCCGGCGAGGCGCGAGGCGCGTGCTGGGACGAGATCGACATGGACGCGGCCCGGTGGACGATTACGGCGTCGAGGATGAAGGCGGGCCGCGAGTTCACCGTCCCGCTCGGCGCGGTCGCGCTGCGCGTGCTGGAGAGGGCGCGCAAGCTGTCGGACGGATCGCCGCTGGTGTTTCCGTCGCGGACCGGGAGGATGCTTGCGCCGAAGACGGTGTCGAGCGTGCTCCGGCTCGCCGGTGTGGACTCGACGCTGCACGGGTTCCGGTCGAGCGCGCGGTCGTGGATGGCGGAGTCCGGTGTCCCCGCCGAGGTCGCGGAGGCCTGCCTCGCCCACGTCCCGAAGAGCAAGGTCGTTCAGGCGTATCAGCGCTCCGACCTGCTGGAGAGGCGCGCCGAGGTTCTCGAAGCGTGGGGCGGCTACGTCACGCAGGGATAGGCCGCCGGCTCCGCGAAGGGCTCTTTCCGGGCGATCCGGGGGCATTTCGGGTTATTTACGGGCCGTGGAATCGCCTCAGATCGACGATCGCCGGTCTCCGAGGGGTACGGGCAGGGTGGAAAGCGACCATCCACGGCGGGAAACCGGGCCGGACCGGCCTACCCGGGACGTGCCTGCACCACTGCACACGAACTCGTTCCCAGCGCCGAGGGGGGGTGTCTTGCCGCGCCGCTGGCGGAGCGCGCCCGCGAGTCCCGGACGTTATGACACAACATGATACAACATAAGGGTTTAGATAATTCGCGAGGGCTTGACTCGCTTGCGGATGGCCTTTCAGCGTTCGGGCATGATGACGCTGGAGAATCAGTTCATTTCGCGGGTGAGCGCGTTTCTCGGACGCTCGGGTCTGAGCCCGACCGCGTTCGGCCAAAGGGCCGTGGGCGACCCGAACCTGATGCGTCAGATCGGTCGGGGGCGCTCGCCGTCACTGAGGACGGCGGATCGGATTCTGGCGTTCATCTCGAAGCACGAAGGCGAGTGCCGCCGCGCGCGGGATCCACCGTCCACAACAGCGACACCGGAGACCGACCTGAAAGCTGCGAGCAACGAGGAGGAGCAGGAACATGACCGAGAACCCGAGAGAACAGAGGATGAAGCCGCCGATCCGCATCCTGCGGCTGCCGGAGGTGCTGAAGCGCACCGGCCTGTCGCGGAGCACGATCTATGTGCGGCTTGCCGAGGGGCGCTTCCCCCAGCCGGTTCGGCTGGGCGACCGCGCCGTGGGCTGGATCGAGGCCGAGATCGACGAGTGGGTCCGCGAGCGCATCGCCGAGAGCCGTTTCGGCGGCGGTCCGGCCGGTGAGCGCGTCGAGGCCGCGCTCCGGATCGGCGGGGCAAGCCGCCGGGCGTCGGAAGCCCGCCCGGTTCGATGAGGCGGAGCGCTCAAGACCGGCGCACCCGGGGGCTGGCTGACGGCCTTAAGGTCCGTAAGCCAGCACACGCAACGTTTAACGTTGCGGCTGGCGAGGGGGTGCTGCGCCCCCCTTCAGATCCCCCTGCATACCGCGCCGCTGAGCGGTCAGCGGAGGGGCGCGGGAGGCCGCGCTCCGAACCCCGGCCACGGTGCGTCCGTGGCTGACCGCACCGCCCTGATTGCCGCCCGGGTCACGCCCGCGGAGCACGCCGCCTGGCGGGATAAGGCGACCGCGGCGGGCGTGTCCCCCTCCGTGCTGCTTCGCGAGGCGATGGCGCGGACGCGGACATGGACCGCCCCCGCGCGGGCGGTCGAGGGCGAGCGCACCCGGCAGATCGCGCGGATCGGCAACAACCTGAACCAGCTCGCGCGTTGGGTGAACACCCATAAGACCGCCGCCGAGGCCGTCACGGTGATCGCCCACCTCGTATCGTTCGAGCGGTCGCTGGTCGCCGCGGCCCGCATCGGCCGGGAGGTCGGCGATGCTGGTTAAGTTCCTGTCCCACGGGAAGGGATCGGCCAAGGCGGCGGCCGATTATCTCGTCGGCGAGCGGGACGCCGAGGGACGGGAGCGCGAGGGCGTCGAGGTGCTGCGCGGGAACCCGGACATGGTGGCCGCCGTCGCCGACTCGCTCGACTTCGAGCGCCGCTACACGTCCGCCGTGATCGCGTGGGCGCCGGAGGACCGGCCCACCGACGAGCAGATCGAAGCCGTCCTCGACGAGTTCGAGAGGACGGCATGGGCGGGGCTGGAGCCGGACCGCTACGCGTGGACGGCGGTCCTGCACCGCGAGCGCGGCGGCGGTGTCCATGCGCACATCCTCGCCGCGCAATGCGACCTCCAGACGGGCCGTAGCCTGAACATTGCGCCGCCCGGCTGGGAGCAGACCTTCGCCCCGCTTCGCGACGCCTTCAACCACGAGCACGGCTGGAGCCGCCCGGACGACCCGGCGCGCGCGCGGGCGCAACGTCCGGGCCACGTCGCCTACATCGAGGCGTCGAAGCTGCGGGCCGGGCTCGAACACGAGGCGGACCCGCGCACGCTGATCCGCGACTACCTCGTGCAGCGCGTCGAGCACGGCGCGGTCAAGGGCCGCGCCGACGTGGTTTCCGCGCTGGAGGATGTCGGTCTCGATGTGACGCGCCAGGGCAAGGACTACATCACCGCCCGCGATCCCGACAGCGGGAAGCGGTGGCGGCTGAAGGGAGAACTGTATGAACGAGACTTCGAGCCCGGGCGACTTGACCTCCCGGCTGAGGAGCCGGCTGGAGGCAGACCGGCAACGGATCGAGGACGCAGCCGCGCGCGAGCTCGCGCGGCTCGGCGAGAGCTTGAGCGCCGTCGCAAGCGGCGCGCTGCGTTCCATCGAGGCCGATACGGAGAAGGCGACCGGGCGGATGCGCGAACTGCTGATGAGGGCCTGGCTCCGACCGCTGGTGGTCGGCATGAGCCTCTTCCTCGGTATCTGCGCAGAATATTTCGTAACTTGCTCTGTGTGTTGAGTTTATGCCATCACTGCGCCACGTGATTACCTCATTTCGTCCCACGTCAAGAACGGGAACCGATAAGACGCCAGAAGACGCCTTCGGAGGCAACTGTTCGGCCAAGCCGTTGGTTTCGAACTCCTGACGGGTTCGCCTTCGATGGCGACCGAGCAACCGGCAAGGAGTCGCTCTTCCATCTCCACGAGGGTTGTGAAGGAGCCTCGACCCCGGCGGGAGGGACGGTTTGAAACCGTCCCGTAGGCCGGGGGGACCGGCGCCGGGACGGTGGGGTACGCCGACCACGCCGCCCGCCGGTCACGACACGGAATCCCGTGCCGACTCGACGGCCCCGGCCGGCGGTAACTGGTGGTCGGCGGGGCAACCTCTGGCGACGAGCGCGGCTAGGCGGAAGCGGGCGGAGTCCCGTAACCGCGAACGCTGCCGGAGCGGCGGGTTTTCCGGGGGGACCGAACTTCCGACCGGCAGGTGTGACACGACCTGTCGGGCTGGCCGACGTAGACGTTGGGTGATGGTCCCTCATTCGAGGTTCTGTGTGTAGAGTAGGGGGTTTTGCCCCCATTGGTTCAGGGATTCCCCTCTATCGAGGGCTGACATGCGCCGCCAGCTTTCAAGAATCGGTCTGGACCGTCGAGGTGTACAAACGGCTACGGCGCTCAGAGAACGACCTCAAATGAAGCGAGGAGACCGCCATGTATGATCCCGCCAGAGCTTCGCGACGACGCTGCGCCACCGTCGGGCTCACCAATTCCGTGAAAATCGCTACAACTCGAATCAGGACCTTGCCAAGGCGTACTCATGTCTTCTGGCTGTCGTTGGCCTGCCTGGCCGTGTTGCCTTGGCAGGTTCAGGCGCAGGAGGCACCGGGCCGTCAGGAGGCGCCGGGCCCTTTCATGCTCGAAGCCGGACTCGCGGGGGACACCAGACAGTGTCCCGGATACTACGTCGGCATCAACGGGCGGGTCGCGGGGCCGGTGTCGCTGTACGGGATGGTGGAGAACTACCGGTGCTCCGAGCGGACCGAAGCCTTCGACCCCAAGGGCGACGCCATCAGCGGGACCAGAATCTACCCTGCTCGGGTCGCGTCGGACATTCGGTTCGGAGCGGAGGTCTTGCTCGGACGTGACAGTTGGCTCGTTCGCCCAGCGTTGCGCGCGGGGATCCTGTATGGCAGCGGGGACTACGTTGGGCCGACCGCCGGTGCGGTGCTGACGTTCGGACGGCGCTACGGGGCGCGTTTCATCCTCCACGTCGAGGAGTGCGGCAGCACCGCCTGTGAGCGCTTCCAGATGGGCGGATACGTCTCGTTCTGAGCCCCAATGAGACTGAGGCCTGCGCCCGGAGCGCTCGCCCGATGGCGACCAGGCGGGCGGGGGGGGATAGGGAACCTTCGGCCGCCGGGGCCGTCCATGTCCACGCGGGGGCCATTGCCTCCCGCAGGAACGCCGACAGGAGCACGCCAACGGCGCTCGCCTTGGCCCGTCAGACCGTGAGTTCGGCCGCCGCCACACGCGGGCGGGCACGGTCGCGGAGCGCCGGGTCAAGCCAGCTGGCTGGCCGACAGGGGGGAGGGGGTGACGCCCCCGCCCGCGCGCTCCTCCGGCGGGCAGGATCTCGGGGGTTCGAAGGGGGGCGGAGCCACCCTCGCCAGAGCGCGAATGTTTTACATCGCGTCGGCTGGCTGACCGACCTAAAGAAGGTGAGCCAGCCCTCTGCGAAGCCGCCGAAACCGCCTCTCAGAGCACGGTCCGGAGCAGCGTCCACCGGGCCGTCGCGGGCAAGCTCCCCGGCCTCTCCGTCGCCGTTCTCAAGGACGGCGAGGGCAACGGGCGACCCCGTCACCTCCCTGGCGAGAGCGGCGGCTCTCTGCCGATCGCCGCTTTTCGCCCTACCTCTACCCCTCGGGAACCCGAGATCGTCGATCTCAGGCGATCCCAGCGCCCGTAGATTACCCGAAATGCCTCCGGGACACCCCGAAACGGCCTCTGAGCCGGTCGCGAGGTCAGATCAGGTCTCGGCTCTCCGGCCCGCGAGATAGGCCGCCCAATCATCCATGAGCCTACGCCGCCGCTCGAACAGGTCGGTGCGCCGGTACGCGGCCTCGACCTTGTTCTGGACCGCGTGCGCCAGCGCCGCCTCGACGACCTCGCGCGGGTGATCGGTCTCCTCGGCCGCCCAGTCCCGGAAGCTCGACCTGAATCCGTGCGGCACCGCCGCGATCCCGAGGCGCTGGAGCATCTGGCGCAGCTGCTTGTCGGCAAGCGGCTTGCCGCCCTCTCGGGTGAAGACCTTCCGGGAAGCTCCGCCCTCCAGCCTCCGCGCCTCATCGAGAATCTGCATGGCGCGGCGGCCCAAAGGCACCCGGTGTTCGCGGTTCGCTTTCATGCGCGTCGCGGGCACCGTCCAAACACCATCCGTCCGATTGATCTCCGTCCACTCGGCCCACCGGATCTCTCCCCACCTCGCCGCCGTGAGCACCAAGAACTCGAAAGCGAGCTTGGCGACGGGCGCCGCGTCCGAGGCGCGCACCTTCGTGACCGCCGAAGACACCTCGCGATGCGGCAGCGCCCGCCTGTGCCTCACGGTCGCGTCCTGCGGTCCCAGGACCGGTCCCACGCGGTCAGCCGGGTTGTCCGGCCGGTACTCCATCGCGACGGCCCATTCGAGCACGGTACGGATGCGCTGGCGCAGCACCTTGGCCGTGGGTGCCTTCACGTGCCAGATCGGGGCAAGGATCTCAAGCACGTCGCCGCTCGTCACCTCCGAGATGGGCATTCCGCCGATGCGCGGAAAGGCGTACCGCTTCAGGCTCGCCATCCAGCCACGCGCGTGCCGTTGGCTGCGCCATCCGGACCGCTTCTGCTCCATGACGCGCTCGGCAGCCTCGGCAAAGCTCGGCATGCTCTTGGCGCGGCGTCTTTCGGCGAGCGGATCCCCGCCCTCGCGGGCGAGCTTGCGGTTAGCCCGTGCCTTCTCGCGGGCCTCGGCGAGAGAAACGAGCGCGACGCTGCCGAGTCCGAAGTCGCGGCGGCGACCGCGGATGACGAGGCGCTGCACCCAACTGCGCGCACCGCTCGGCTGAACGTAGAGGTAGAGTCCATTGCCGTCGCAGTGCCTCCCGGGAGGTGCGGAGCGCACGAAGGCAGCCGACAGCCGCTTGTGGGGGTGGCGGCCTTTCGGCTTGGTTCTCCGGGTCGGAGCGGGGGTGCGGGTTACGTCATCCATTACCTCATAATGTGTGGGACGGAGGTGGATGTCAAGAAACGCGACGAGTAGCGAAAAGCGGGCGAGTACCAGCCTAAAGCATTGTGCGCATGTAATATACAAGACTACACGGAACGTCATGGGACATCACTGGAATCATGATAGCCGTTTCCTCGGTATCTGCGGCGGCAGCTGGGCGACGATGCACTGGCTGTCGAGGAGCATCCACGACCGGATCGAGACCTTGGGGGAGCTGGACACGCGGACCGAGTGGGCGCGCGCGATGCTGGCCGAGATCGAGGAGACGACCTGGGGCGTCGAGTTGATGGAGAGCAGCGGGGAGCGGTGGGTGTCGCTGCCCGCCGGCACGCCGGTCC
>JAJDTB010000010.1 GCA_022827345.1 Gemmatimonadota bacterium
GGGATGGCAGTGGATCGCAAGAGGCGTAGCCGGTCGAAGGGAGTAGGCGATACCGTGTCTAACGTGTTGATAAGCAGGATGTTACGGAACTCTATGGACACCCTTGGACGACACTAGATTTCCACTGTCCGCCTCAATGGCTCGATGGGACAGATGGCAATCCTGCGCGACCGGCTACCCGGCACAGGGCTCTACAGCTCCCTGCTACCTGCCGATCGGGATGCGGATGATGGGGACCAGTGCCCCGGTCGGCAGGTCGGGACCGTCTATGTCGTCCCTGGACCCACCGGCCACGACCTGGTTGATGACGAGCGCGACGCCTGTCGCAGCCAGGGCGCCCACCAATGTGCTCCGCATCACGGATAGCTCGCGTGTCTCCAATGCCTCGAGGCCACTCCGCGGTATGACCAGCGACTGACGGAACTGACGTGATCCGGACACCTCGGACACGGCCCTGAATGTCACCACGGATACGAACACCGAGTCGTCCGTGACGCCGACCAACCGCCCATCGAAGGTTCGAGACAGCTGCCCGGTCTGACTGCTCAGCTTGAGCGCCTCCTCGTCGGTGACGGTGGCCCGGACATCGGTTCCCACCATCGGATCGCCCTGGATGGCCGCGAATGAGTAGCATCCGCCCACGGCGAACAGTGACGTCGTTGCAAGCACGGCGGAGCGCCAACGTGGGATCGTTGCATTCATGGATTAGAGCAGCACGAATTCCTGGAAGATCTGCTGGTTGAAGAGGTAGATGTAGCGAACCGGGTCGTCGATCAGCACCGTCACGGTCTTGTCGAAGTCCGGATCGCCATCGAGCAGGATCCTCATGCGGATCGTTACGGCACCCGAGTCGGCCGGAAACCCCATCAGGAGAAAGCGCTGCTCTTCACTGATGTTCCAGCTCTGATCGAACGGGAACGATGCCAGCGTGGTGTCCGAGTCGAACACCTGAACACCCACTTCTCCAAGCTCGTTGGTCGTCTGCACGAACTGGGTGGAAGTTATGAGCATCAAGGACTGGTCGTTGCTCTCGATCATCACGCGTACGAATTCGGGGCTGGGATCGTCCAGCCAGCCACACCCCCAGGCCGACAACCCCAGAAGCAGGGAGAGCCTGGCGCACAGCCATAATCTTGTCATTGTCCAGTCACTCCACTTCAGTGTGCTGCGACGGGGCCCGGGGACTCAGCCCCGGGCCCCGTCTGAGCAGCCTCAAACGTCGTCTGCCCTAATCCTGCAAGACTCTCCCTCTAGCTCGTGCAGGGGTGCAACGCGTTGTCCGGATGATGACAGTTCGCCAGGATCTCGATCCTGGTGATCGGCAACATCGTTCCGGGCGTCGTCGCCGCCTTGGAACCGGGCAGCCAGTTCATGCTGGTCCCGCCGAAGCGATAGAGATCCTGCAGCCGCTTGTATTGCAGGAACAGATTGACCCTTCGCTCATGCTGAAGCATGTCGCTCCCGGGAATCTGGCCCGAGTAGGCGGTGAGGTTATCGAGCCCTTCACGGATCATGTTGATGTGGTCCGTGAACGCTCCCATGTCGCCGCTGGCAAGCGCGGCTTCGGCCAGCATGAGGCGCAATCCGCGTTCACTGACAACGGTCAGGGGCGAATAGCCCTCGCCAGCGAGAAACTCTTCCACTCTCGCCATATACCGAGTATCCAGAGCACCATCGATGGGATCCATCAGGTCGTGTGACACGATGTCCGTCGGATCAGATTCGCTCTGCGTGGCGTACTCCGGACCGATCTGCAGTTCACCACGCTGATTGACCTGCCACGAAAGGTTGTTGCTCACTGTCGAACTCGAATAACCGAAACGGTACGCCCAATCGGTTCCGGCCACCGAGCCGAGGACGGCGGCCGCGTCACTGTTCGCGTTGGAGTCGTTGATCAACGGGTTGCCGGGGACGGACCCGGCTGGGTTCAGCAATCCCCAGATAGCCTTCTGATGATGGGCCTGGGCCCGTGCGGCCTGCGCTCTCATGGCCGTCTCTCCACCGCCGGCCATGGCCGCGCTGAAGTAGGCGATTGCCTGGTCGAAGACCTGGACCATGTTGGCAGGACCAATGAGGGGACCGGGCTCCGTGCGGTCACTGAAGGCGAAGTCGTCGAACATCTGCGCGATCGCAGAATGCGCCACGCCCGCATAGAGATTGGCTCGCGCCAAGTGGCCCTGCAGGGCCGCGTCTCCGGCGTTCTCCGACACGTGACCTTCCAACAGGCTCACGGCGAAGTTGGTCATCCACCTGGCCTGGGCGATCCCCGGAAACGCTCCGTCGGAAAACTCGTTCCCGGGATTGTCGGGTGTACCCTGATCGAGCTCGTTCCACGCGTCGCGTGACCCGATCCAGGTGATTTCGTCACCCACCGTGGAGAAGGGAGCATAGATGCCCCCGATGCCGCTGGCGGTAAGCGCCTGGGCACCGTTCACGGCGGCGGAAGCGGCTTCGACCTGCTCGATGTCCTCCTGCACCAACGCGTTGGGGTTGTCGACGTCCAGGAGGTCGCACGCTGCAAAAGGAAGCGCACACAGGGTCAGGATCGACCTTGAAATCTTGGTTTTCATTTTCTCAGTCTCCCCTTTCTAGAAGCCGATGCGTGCGGACATAGAGAACCGCCTCGGAATCGGCACGCCAAAGGCTTCCGTTCCCGTAAGGAAGTTGCAGCTCACGCCCCCGCCGGTACAGTTGGCGTCAGGGTTGATTTCCGGATCGATACCCCGGTAGTCGCCCAGCATCCACAGCTTCACGTTGCGGCCACCGAATGTGATGGTGGCATTGTCGAGACCCAGGCCCTCGATCATGTCGGTGGGTACCCGGTACGACAACGAGATCTCGCGCAACCGGATGAAATCCGAAGTCCAGATCTGGTTCATGCCGGACATCGGGGCCAGTGCACGGTATTCGCGGGCCCATTCCAGCGCCGCCTCAAGCCGCTGCTCGGCCGTGGACGCCGGGTTCTGCATGATCGACGCGACCCGAGCGGTGCCCGGCACATTGCGCCCGATCACCGCGTTCGCCTGCCGGAAGGCACCGGTCAGATCCTGGGTGTGATAGTTGCCTGCCCGGTACTCGAAGTTCGTGGAGAGTTCGAAGTTGCCCATGAAGGTCATGTCGAACCCGTAGGAACCCGCGAAGTCGGGTGTCGGCTTGCCGATGTAGGAGTCCAGATACTCGGCCGAGCCTCCGGCGCACCCTACGGGAATCACCTCGAAGGAGGACGGATTCCGGGCGACGCTGAAGAACTCGAGCGCTTCGGCCCGACTCGGCTCCGAGCAATTGCGGTTAAGGTCGAGCGGGATGGCCATGTTCGGGTCGAGGATCGCCCCGAAGAACGCGCCCGGCGCGTAGCCTTCCTTGAGGAAATTGCGATAACGCGGGTACGAACCGCCGGTCTTGAGCGGCGGCGCGCCGCCCAGGTCGGTAACGATCTCGTCGATATACGCAGTGTTCGCGAAGAGGTTGATCGACAGGTTTTCGCTGTTGTACACCGAGCCGTTCACCGCTACCTCGACACCCGTGGCGTCGATCTGGCCGATGTTGTCCAGCTGCGTACTGGTGAAGCCTCCCGTGACCGGGAACTGACGAGCGACCAGGGCGTCGGTGGTAGAACGGTCCCAGTACGTGACGTCGACACCGATCTGGTCGTTGAACAGTCCGAACTCGGCACCGAACTCGATCTCGTTGGAGATCTCGGGCCGGAGTGCCTGGTTGCCCAGATTGGCGGGTCGCAGCCCCGCCCCTACTTCCGCTGGCGCGGGCGAAAACGTCGTGAACTTGTCGAAGGCGCCCGGCTGCAGACCCGACTGCCCCCAGGCCGCCCGGACCCGGAAGGTGGAAAGCGTTTCGCTCTCCCAATCGAACAGGTCAGTGGGAATCACCGAGATCGCCGCTTTGGGGTAGGTTGCGGTCTCGAAGTCTGATCCGAAGGCGCTGTTCGCGTCGAAACGCGCGCCCACCGTGAGGAACGCCCAATCCTGCCAGCCGACCTGCTCCTGGAAGTACACCCCCGTGTTGACCACACGGCTCCAACTCTCGGAAGTGGACTGGTTGGCCCCGGCGCTCGCGACTTCGAGTCCCGGACCGGGGAAGGTCTGTCCGCTACCGCCATGGTAGACGTTCTGGCTGAGGAATCCCTGTCCGCCGGCAAGGAGCTGACTGCTGATGTTGTCCCCGAAGTCGGTGTCGTAGGAGACCTTGAAGTCGCCGGTGACCTCACGATGGTTCCGGTCGCCGAACCAGCGGATCCCCGCTGAGTTGTAGACCGAGAAGTTGTCTACGTTCCACCCGAAGGGGTAGAAGGAAACGTTCGTGCCGTTGGTTACGTCCACGCCGAAGGTACCGTCGAAGACGACGTTGTCCGTGATGGTCCAGTTGGCGTTCACACTGCCGGCGAAGTGCTCGACGTCTTCGGTGACCTGGGCTTCACCTGTCTCGCGCAGAGTGGCGAACGCAAGGCTGCCGTACCGGTTGTTGTCGTCGGCCAGACGAAGCTGACCCATGAGTCCGAGGGAAAACACACCATAGATGTTGTTCCCGCCCCTGAGGCGAGACTGGTTCAACTCGGAGTACAGGCCAGTGATCCGCAGACGCAGATTGTCGAACGGGAAGACATTCAGGTTCATCGTGCCCTGACGGCGCCTGATCGTGTCCTCGTTGCCCAGGCTGCCGCCATCGGCAAAGACGCCTTCCAGCTTGCTGAACGGACCGTTTTCCGAGTGGTAGCGGCCGGAGGCGAAGTAGGTGATCAGGTCACCACCACCGGACACCGAGCCCGAATACGTCTGCGCGAAGCCCGTGTTGTAGAGCTCGCTCATGTAGTCGACTTCGTACACCTCGTAGGGCTGAAGCGAAACGCCCCAGCGGTGCTGCATCCGCGCCACTTCCTCCGCGGTGCGCGGGAAGTCGGCGTGCGGGATGAAGCGGTCGTTGGGTGAGGTAACCGCGGTCTGGTCCGTCTGGAACGTCCAGCGCGGCGCACCCTGCTGACCCCGCTTCGTGAAGATCTGGATCACCCCGTTCGATGCTTCCGTGCCGTACAGCGTCGCCGCGGCCGCGCCCTTGAGGATCTCGATCCGCTCGATGGAGTTGGGATCGATGTCGTCGAAACGCCTGGTGGCCGCCTGGGCGGCACCCCAGCCGCCGCCGCCCCCACGGTCGATACGTACGCCGTCCAGGTAGATGACGGGCTCGTTGGTCTGCGAGAGCGATGCGGAGCCACGGATGCGAATCCGGCCGCTGGAGCCGGTGTCTCCGGCGCCGGGCAGACCGACGACGCCGGGCTCACGGCCCTGGAGGACGTCGCTGAAGCTCGTGATCGGCCTGTCTTCCAGACGGGACACATCGACCGTCGCGATCGAGTTCCCGAGCCGCTTCTTCTCGGTCGCCACGCCTGTCCCGGTCACGACGATCTGGTCCAGCGCGATCGCGGTGACGGTGAGGCCGAAGTCGGCGGTCGAGGTTGCGCCCGCGGTGACGGTTACCGTCTGCGAGCCGGCTCTGTAGCCGACCAGCTCGGCGATGACGGTGTGTTCACCCGCCGGCGCGTTCACGAAGAGATAGCGGCCCGCGCTGTTGGTGAGCGTGCCGAGCGCCGTGCCCTCGATGTACACCTGGGCCGACTCGAGCGGCCGGCCCGACGCGGCGTCGGTTACTTGCCCCGTGACGGTCCCTGTCTGGGCTTCCGCCGCGGAGGCGAAGGCCAGGCCGGCCATCAAGGCCAGGCAAAGCCCTCCTGCCCCATTCCTGAGGCTTACTGCTAACCAGTTACGTGTCATGAGTTGTCCTCTCCTTTTCGAGTGACTGGACTTCGACACACCCTGCTATTTGCACCGGGACGTTCCCGGCAAGGGCCAGCACTTCATTTCAGGTCCGCCGTTCCGCCGCACAGCACACAACGCAAGCGCACCGGTAAGGTACGGGGTACATGAACCCCGCCCCTGCCGGAACGCAAGGGACCAATAGACATACTTGCGCCGGACTCGGTCGCTGTCAAGCAAGCACCCTGCCACGGATTGGTGCAAGCGGCGGCAAACCGGGAAAACGGCTGCGGAGCGGGTGCATGATGCCGGCCTTGGCGAGCAGTTTTACCCGACCCTGGCGACCATCTCGATCTCGACATCGACGCCCTGCGGCAGCCCACCCACTCCCACCGTCGCCCTTGCGGGCCGGTGATCTCCGAAGTGGCGCGCGTAGACCGCGTTCATGTCGGCGAAAAGCCCCATGTCCGACAGAAAGACCGTCGTCTTCACCACCGTCTGCAGGCTGCCGCCCGCGGCGTCGAGCACCGCGGCGAGGTTCCGCAGCACCTGGTCCGCCTGTTCACTCACGTCTCCGTCCACGAGGTCGCCGGTAGCGGGGTCGATCGCGATCTGGCCTGATGCGAAGATCCAGCCGTCGGTGACGATGGCCTGCGAGTAGGGACCCAGTGCGCCCGGCGCGGCGTCGGTGTGAATGGTGGCGAGTTGTGCCATGGGGATTCTCCGTGAGGTGTGCAAGGGAATGCCGCCCCCCGGGTCCATGCCGGGTGCGGCGTGCGTCAAAAATATACGGAAACGCCGGGTGCCCGACGTGGCTGGAGGTGCATGACGCGCGGCCGCCTCGATCCGTGGCTCAGCCGCGAGATTCCGGGTCCGGCCCGGTCCGGCCGTTCCGTCCCGGGAGGAACGAGGCAATCTCCTTCGCCGTTACGGTGGCCACGCCGACCTTGGCCACGCCGATGGCGGCCGCGTTTGCTGCCAGCTGCACGGCCTCGGCCAAGGGGGCCCCGGCGGCCAGCGCGACGCCGACGGCGGCGGCGACCGTGTCACCGGCACCCGACACGTCATACACTGCGTGCGCACGCGCGCGTATTCGGCGCACCGGGCTCCCCGGCGACGCCAGTGCCATCCCGTCCGCTCCCAGCGTAGCCAGCAGGTGCTCCGCGCCCGTGCGCATGCGGGCGGCCTCCATCCAGCCGGCGTCGTCCGGGCGAGCCGCCTCTCCCAGCGCGGCCTCGAGCTCGGCGCGGTTGGGCTTGAAGACGGTCGCGCCCTGGAAGGCGAAGAAGTTGGACCGCTTCGGGTCGGCGATCGCGGGGATGCCGAGGCCGGTGGCGAGATCGATCGCGCGGCGGATCGATTCGGCCGACAGAGCGCCCTTGTCGTAGTCGGCCAACAGGAGGCCGCCGGCGCCGGGGAGGCACTCGTCGAGGCGGGCCTCGAGCGCCGATTGCGTGGCCCGGGTGGGCGGGACGACGCGCTCCCGGTCGATGCGCACGACCTGCTGGCCGCGCGCGAGGACCCTCGTCTTGACGGTGGTGTCGCAACTTCCCTCGCGGACGAACCGGCAGCCGCCCCCCATCGCTTCGAGGGCGCGCCGGAGCGACCGCGCCGCCCTGTCCTCCCCCACCACCCCGATCACATCGCACTGCGCGCCGAGGGCAAGGACATTCGCGGCCACGTTCGCCGCGCCTCCCGCCGCGTGCCATTCGCGCTCCAGGCGCACCACCGGCACCGGGGCTTCGGGGGACACGCGGTCCGCGGGACCGGCCAGGTAGCGGTCGAGCATCACATCGCCCAGGACGACCAGGCGCTGCCCGGCAAACGCGGCAGCGAGTTCCGCGAAGCGGGTGCGGTCCACTACACCGTCAGGCGGTGCACCGCCGACACGCCCCTCCCCCGCCCCTCCAGCGTGATCGGCCGCACGGCGCCGTCCTCGTCCTCGAACCCCCACAGGTGGTCCTGCAGGTTCACGCACGCGCATACGTGGTTCGGAACGATCCGCACCCGGTCCCCGACGGAGGGGCGCCAGTCGGTCCCGCTGAGGTCGAGCATGCCGTGTTCCTCGTTGAGCGCCCTGACGGTCACTTCGGGGCGTTCGAGGAGCACGCCGTATCCGGGCACGCCGGAGGCCAGCGCCTCCTTGGAGATCGCCTTGGACCCGGCGTCGACCACGGCCTGGCCGGGCACGGCTACGCTGATCACCGTGGCGAGCACGGAGAAGGCGAGTTCGTCGGGGCGGGCCGCGCCCATGCCCAGGATGTCGCGGTCGTTGTAGATGCTCGTCCCGGGGCGGACTTCGGTCAGGCCGGGGAGCAGGTGGCTATCCCACATTGTCGGGGTCGATCCGCCGGAGACCGTGCGGGCCGGGAGTCCGGCGTCCGCCAGTGCGCCCAGGAAGCGGCGGAGGCGGTCAGCCAGGCGGGCGAGGCGGGCGTGCTGGTCGCGGCGGGGGATGCGGATGTGGCCGGGATAGAACATGAGGCCGTCGAAGCGGCCGCCGGGGAGGGAGGCTGCGGCCTCGGCGATGCGGACGGCGTCGTCCACATCCACGACACCCGTGCGGCCCAGTCCCGCGTCGAATTCGACCAGGATGCCGAAGGTGCGCCCGATGGCGGCGCCAGCGTGGCAGAGGGGGCGCAGCGCGTCGAGGGAATCGAGGCCCACCTTGACGTCGACCTCCGTTGGAAGCGCGCAGAGGCGGGCGATCTTGGACGGGTGGGCCGGGGGATGGGCCACGAGGAGGTCGCGTGTGACCTGCGACATGACCTCGGCCTCGTGGGGGGTGGCAACGGAGAGTCCGACGGCGCCGAACTCCAGCTGGAGCCGCGCCATCTCGAGCGACTTGTGCGTCTTGACGTGGGGCCGCCAGGCGATGCCGTGGCCGCGGCAGTAGGCCGCTGCGCGCCGCAGGTTGTTGCGCGCCCGGGGCAGGTCGACCACGCCCGCGGGCGTCTCGACGGCGGCGAGGTTCACGGGGCCATGTCCCACAGCGCGAGGTCGAAGGTCGCGGCCCTGATCCGTCCCTTCCCCGCCGGGTCGGTCCAGGCGAGCATCAGCCGGTCGGTCCCGAGACGGGCCATGCGCGGGAACCCCGAGGCCCGCGCCGCGTCGGTCGCCGCGAGGGTGACGGTCTCGCCCATCGTCCCGTCGGGCGCCACCCGGCGACTCGCGATGGCCGTGCCGGCGTCGCCCGCCTCGAGCCAGGTCACCAGCGCCGATCCGTCGTCGAGCATCACCACATCCACCCGGCCGATCGGGCGGCCTCCGTCCAGGCGCGCCGGCGGTCCGAAGGTCACGGCCCCGTCCCCGGAAAACGCCACGTTCACCTCGGACCTGTTGTCAGGGGCGGTGAACCACGCCACCGCGACGTCCGCCCCGCGCGCCGCCATCGCCGGCCCATTCACCGGGCAGCCGCCGAAGACCCAGCCATCGTCGTGGACGGCGCCGCCGGGCTCCCAGCCGGCCCTCTTCAGACGGCTCACATGGATGTCGCGGATCTCGCCCTCGGCCCGGTCGCGGTACACGACGACCGGCACGCCGTCGACCACCACCGCATCGGTCTGGCAGCACTCGCAGGTCATGCCGTCCACGACCGTCTCCGGCCCGGGCGGTGTGCCGCCAGGCGGATCAGCGCCGCCCGCACCCGATCCCGGAAGCATCCGCGCGCGCAGCGACATGGTTCCCCCGTCCTCCACCATCGCGCGCCCGTCCAGCCAGGCGGCCCACACCCCGTTTTCGTCGCCGAAGAACGAGACGAAGCCGTGCTCCGTCGGGGTGCCGTCGTCGTGCGGGGTCCACGGCTCGGACCAGGTGGCGCCCCGGTCGTCGGACCAGGCCAGGCGCACGCCGTAGTCGTACGTCCCCTGCCCGCCCCTCCACAGCCAGTGGGCGTAGAGCCGGTCGCCGAAGGAACGGATCGAGGGGAAGTCGGCCCAGTTGACGAAGAATGCGTCGCCTTTGGCGATGGTGCCCGGCGGGCTCCACGCTCCGTCGAAGTACGAAGCAGCCACGCGGTGCCCCGCGGGCGTTGGCTCGGTCCAGCTCATCCACACGCCGCCGCCGGCCGGCTCCAGGTAGGGCTGCCCCGCTCCCGGGGCCGCGGGGGTCGCGATTTCGGCCGAGGCGGCAGGATCCGCCACGTCCCCGGCACACCCCCACAGGACCGGCGCACTCATCGCCAGCGCAGTGCACGCTCTCGCTACTGTGGTCATGTCGCTCCCAAGTGTGTATTGTCGATGTAGCCGTTGCAATGCCCGCGTGGCAACGCCCGCGTGCCCGCGCAGGCCCGTAAGGATCCCTGAGCGGAACGTAGTGTATAACCGTGGCAGCGCGAGCCGCGGGGGCTCGGCTAACGATAAAGACACGCCCGGCGGTCATGTAGGCGGGACGCCACCTGCACCACCGCCATTCACGGGAAAGAGGCTGGTCATGGCAGCAGCGAAAAGCACCTTCCGGTTCCGGTTCGCCCGCATTCTCGTTTCGTGGGCGGGCGCGGCCGCCTTCCTGCTTTCCCTGCCCATGGCGGGCTCGGCCCAGTACTTCGGCCGCAACAAGGTGCAGTACGAAGGCGGGTTCGACTTCAAGGTACTGTCCACGCAGAACTGGGACATTCACTACTACCCCCAGGCGGAGAGCGCGGTGGAAGACATCGCGCGGCTCGCTGAGCGGTGGTACGAGCGGTTCTCGCGCATCTTCCAGCACGACTTCGACATCCCCAAGCCGCTCATCATCTACGCCGACCATCCGGACTTCCAGCAGACCAACACCCTGTCCGGCGCCATCGGCCAGGGCACCGGCGGCGTGACCGAATCGCTCAAGAACCGGGTGATCATGCCGCTGAGCACCTCGTACCGGGAGACCGACAGGATCCTCGGCCACGAGCTCGTGCACGCCTTCCAGTACAACATCTCGCAGAGCCGCAGCGGGGGCGGCATCATGCGGCTGGCGGCGATGCCGCTCTGGGTCGTGGAGGGAATGGCGGAGTACATGTCCATGGGGCGCAATCACCCCCACACGGCCATGTGGCTCAGAGACCATATCCTGCGCGACGACAAGCCGACGCTCAAGGAGATCACCCGCGACCCCAAGTACTTCGCGTATCGCTTCGGCCAGGGTTTCATCTCGTACCTGGGCGGCACCTACGGCGACGAGGCCGTCCAGGATCTTTTCCGCACGGCGCTGAGGGTCGGCTGGGAACCGGCGATCGGGCAGGTCTTCGCCATGCCCGAGGACAGCATCGCGATGGAGTGGTGGGAGGCGGTCGAAGCCGAATACCGGCCTCTCATGGCCGGCAAGACCGACCCGTACGAGACGGGTGACGTGCTGCTGTGCGTGGAGTGCGGCGGCGGGCGCACCAACGTGGCCCCGTCGCTGAGCCCGGACGGCCGCTACATCGTCTTCCAGTCGGAGAAGGACCTGTTCTCGATGGACCTCTTCCTGGCCGACGTGGAGACGGGCGAGGTCCTGCGTCCGCTGCAGCGCAACGAGACGCCGTACATCGACGGCATCCGCTACATCGACAGCAGCGGGACCTGGTCGCCCGACAGCCGGAAGCTCGCCATCGTGATCTTCTCGAGCGGGGACAACCAGCTGGCGATCCTCGACGTTCAGAGCGGACGGATCGAGGACCGCGTCTCGATCGAGGGTCTCGGAGCCATACAGAACCCTGCCTGGTCGCCCGATGGCCAGCGCATCGCCTTCACCGGGCTGAAGGGCGGGATCAGCGACCTGTACCTCTACGATTTCCAGACCGAGAGCGTCCAGCAGCTGACAAACGACAAGCACGCCGACGTCCACGCGGCCTGGTCGCCCGACGGCAGGACCCTGGCCTTCGTGTCCGACCGCGGCCCCGACACCGATTTCAACGAGTTGGTGTTCGGGAACTACGTCCTCGCCTTCCTGGATGTGGAATCACTCGCTGTCCAGCCCATGACGGTCTTCGCCGGAGCCAAGCACATCAACCCGGTCTACGACGGCACGGGCGAAGGCATCTTCTTCATCTCGGATCCGGACGGTTTTCCGGACGTCTACCACCTGAATCTGACGGACGGGGAGATGCGCCGCATCACGCGGGCGGTCACCGGAGTGAGCGGAATCACCATGCTCTCGCCCTCGATGTCGTATTCGCCCGCGCAGGATCTCCTCGCCTTCTCGGTCTTCCACGAGCGCGGCTACATCGTGAACACGGGAAGGCCGGGCGACATGTCGACCCTGGTCGATGTGGTGGCGGACGGTGGAACGCACCCGGGGCGCCTCCTGCCTCCCGGCCGTCCCGGGATCCGCAGCCGGGTGGCCGGCTACCTCGCCGACCAGCATACGGGCCTGGTGTCGCCGGAGGTCTACACGAGCGAGCAGGCCGAGGACTACTCGCCGTCACTGCAGCTCGACTACGTGGGACAACCGAATATCGGGGTCGGCGCCGACACCTTCGGGTCCTACGTCGGAGGCGGCACCTACGCGATCTTCACCGACATGCTGGGCGACCAGTTCCTGGTTACGGCACTGAACGCCAACGGTACCATCAAGGACATTGGCGGACAGGCTTCCTATCTCAACCAGAAGAACCGCTGGAACTGGGGCGTCGGCATTCAGCACACCCCCTACCTGCAGCGCTTTTTCACCTTTGGCGTGAACGGTTTCGAGGTGTACAACCAACGGATCTTCATCGACGCGGTCCAGGGACTGATGGCGTATCCGCTCTCGGCCACCCGGCGTCTCGAGGGAGGACTGGGCGTCAGGCGATTCGGGTTCGACCTGGAGAGAGAGGTGTACTATACCGATCCGTTCCAGCGTGTCGTCGGGTTCGAACGCATTCACGAGGAGTGGCGGGATCCGCTGCACTTTGCTTCCGTATCCCTTGCGTTCGTCGGAGACAACTCATATAGCGCCTGGACGAGTCCGGTGAGGGGTGGGCGCTTCCGGTTCGGGGGCGAGATGTCGTACGGCACCGTGAACTTCAACACGATCACCGCCGACTACCGCCGCTACTTCAACAACGGCGGTCCGCTGACGCTGGGAGTGCGCGGGTTGCACCTCGGCCGCTATGGCGACATCAGGGGACTGGACGACCAGCAGCTCGGACCGTACTTCATGGGATTCGAGTCCTTCATTCGCGGGTACGACTGGAACTCGTTCGACGAGAGCGAGTGCCCCGCCGACACCAGGATCGGCCTCACCGGATCCACCTGCCCGCCCATCGACCGCCTCTACGGGCACCGGATCGGCGTCTTCAACATCGAGTTCCGCATGCCGTTCACAGGCATTGAGGAGTTCGGGCTGATCAATTTCCCCTACGTTCCCATCGAGTTGACCGCATTCACGGATGTCGGATTCGCGTGGGACGAGGCGCGGCCCGGAGAACTGACGTGGGCGCGCAACACGTCGGCCCGGGTGCCGGTGGCGAGCAGCGGGTTCTCGGCGCGCATGAACCTGCTGGGGTTCCTGATCCTGGAGGCATACTACGCCTATCCCTGGCAGCGGCCCGTCAAGGGGTGGCACTGGGGCTTCCACCTGGGGCCGGGCTGGTAGGGGCCCGCGCGTCCGGGGCCGTCAGGTGATGGAGTTGCCCGGGCGCGTCAGAAGATCTCGATCGTGACGTAGCGTCCGGGGTTTTCCCGGATGTCGTCGAGGAGTTCCTTGAGGCTCTGCGCGGCCTCGTTCATGCTGGTGTGGAACTCGTCGGTCGCGATGAGCTTGCCCAGCGTGCCCTCGCCGCGCTCGATCCGCCCGAGGATCACATTCAGGGAATTGATCGACCCCTCGGCGGCGGTCGAGGTGCGCCGCAGGGTCGCCATCGCGCTGTCGGCCGAGGCCAATGTCCGGCTCCAGTCCTCGGCGCCGGTGATCCCCTCCACGTTGCCGGCCGAGCGTTGCAGGCTCTCCATGAGGGACTGCAGCTCGACCGCCCGGCCATCGGTGATCTCCTTGAAGTCCTCCAACAGGTCGCGCATCGACAGCACGGCCTCGCCGGTTCCCGCCAGGGTAGAGTCCGAGAGAAACCTCTGGATCCTGCCCATCACGTCCGACGCGTCGCCCGCCAGGTCCCCCGCCGCCTGAAACGCGTCGGTGACCGCCTCTCCGGGCATGATATCCCCGGTTTGCACATACTCGTCGCCGTCACCCGGTATGACCGACACCACCATCCCGCCCAACACCCCCATCGACGACAGCTCGGCGCGGGCAGGAGCCGGGACCCGGAATTCCCCCTCCACCTCGAGGGTGATGAACACGCCGCCGCTCGGGGCCAGTTCGAACGAGTACACCCGTCCGATGTTGATGCCGCGCATGCGCACGGGGTCTCCGGCGCGAATCCCGTGGGCGTTCGGGACTTCGGTCACCAGCATGTAGCGACCCCTGAAGAGAGCCGGACTGGTCATCAGGAACAGAACCGTAATGAACCCGACGATCCCGAGGATCACGAACATCCCCACGCGGAACTCCCGTGCTCCCGCCACGGGGGGAACGGCGCGCATGACCTCGTCGTCGGAGAGTCGCTGTTTGGACGATACCGCGTTGTTCATGTCATCTCCACCACGTCAAGTGCGGCCTCGGCGGCCGCCCGATCCACAAAAGCTCGGACCACCGGGTCGGTTTCGGTCTGGAATTCACCCGGAGTCCCACAGAAACGGATGCGGCCGCCTTCGAGCATTGCCACGCGGTCACACATCCACAAAGCGCCTTCGACATCATGGGTGACCAGCACCGAAGTCACCCTCAACTCCTCTGCAAGCTGCTTGATCAGCCGCTCCACGGCCGCCGTGTTGACGGGGTCGAGTCCCGTGGTGGGCTCGTCCCAGAGCAGAATGCCCGGCCGCCCCACGATGGCGCGCGCAATGCCCACCCGCTTCTTCATCCCTCCGGACAGTTCGGCGGGATAGATCGGCATCACCTCGGGAGGCTCGAGATTGACGAGCTCCAGCGCTCTCCATATCGCCCTGGCGGCCGCGGTGGTCCCCATGCGGCGGAGACGGTCGACGGGCAGCCCCATCTCGACGTTGCGGTACACGCTCAGCGAATCGAACAGGGCCGCCTGCTGGAAGACGTAGCCGACCTGCTTCCTGACGGCTTCGAGGGCCCCGTCGCTGCCGAAGTACACGGACGCTCCGTTGACCTCGACGTCGCCGCGGTCGGGCACGACCAGGCCGATCGTGGTCTTGAGGAGCACGCTCTTGCCGGTCCCGGAAGGACCGAACAGCGCGAACATCTCGCCTTCGTGAATATCGAGGTTCACCCCGGTCAGCACCGGCCGCTTGTATGCCTTGTAGGTGTTGCGGTAGCGGATGACGGAACGGACGCTCATTGCACGGTCAATTGAGGAAGAGCGGCGGGAACATCGCGTCGAGGATCAGGACCGTGAGGGTCTGGAACATCACCGAGGCGGTCGTCGTGCTCCCGACGCCCTCGGCCCCCCCGCTCGTGCGGAACCCCATGTGGATGGCGATGACCGGGATCGCGAACCCGAAGGTGAGTGCCTTCATGCAGGAGTACCACAGGTCCCACGAGTGCCAGAACAGGCGGGCCCCGTAGAGAAAGGTCTCGTAGCCGAGATCCAGGGTCAGGTCGGCCGCGATCATTCCGGCCAGGATGCCGACGACATCGGCGATCCCCACCAGCAGGGGCATCACCACGATTCCGGCCAGGATGCGGGGGGCGCCCAGCATCGTCACCGGATCGCGCCCCAGGGAGCGGTACGCGTCGATCTGCTCCGAGACGACCATGGTCCCGAGCTCGGCGGTGATCCGCGCGCCGACCCGCCCCACCAGGACGACGGCGGTCAGGACCGGACCGAGCTCGAGCACGACGCTGGTGACGGTCACGCTGCCGAGCACGTACAGGGGCACGGTGGCGGTGATCTGGTAGCCGCCCTGCTGCGAGGTGACGATGCCGGACAGAATCGCGGTGATCACCACGATGGGGATGCTCTGCACGCCCATCACGTAGATCTGGCGCACGAATTCGCTGCCGGACACGCGAAGACGGACCGTCGCCGCCAGGGTATGCCAGGTCAGCAATCCCAGCTGGCCGGCGTGTTCCGCCCAGAGCTGCCACCACCGGCCGACCGACCGGATCGGACGTCCGACGAAGGGGATGTCCCTCAAGAACCGAAGGGCTGGCGGGGCGCCCGGCGCGAGCCGGTCGGACTGAGGAGGACGCCGAACGCGAACGCCTGCTCGTTAAGCGAGGAGCCGAACTGCTGGCGGAATTCGACGAACGGAATGATCACCGGGATCCCGCGCAGGCGCAGCCCTGCAACCATGTTGTAGGACCACTCGCCGGCCGTGTCCGTGGCCGCGCCCTCTTCCCGGTCCGTCCGGTAGCCGGCGCCGAGTCCGAAGTAGAGGGGATTCTGCTGCGTAGCGAAGAGAAGCTGGGCCCCGAGTTCCGTCGAGGAGCAGCCCTCGCACCCCGGGAAGAGGCGGTCGTAGAGGCCGGCCACCACCAGTCCCTCGCGCAGGAAATTCAGGTCGACCTCGGCGCGCCCACCCGCACCGAAGGTGCCGTCGAACGCCTGTGATTTGTACAGTACGTGGGCTCCCGCCCGCACCTGGGCCCGGGTCTGCGGCGCGGAGAATGCCGTCGCCGCCAACGCAACGGCAAGGGGCACGGCGCGCGTCCAAGCGGTCGATCTGCCTCCGGGCACGGTGCCCCCTGTTGATCGGATGGTCGTGAGGCTGCCAGAATACACGGACAACCTTCCCCGCATTAATCTAAACATGTATCGGAATCGGGTCATGGGAATCCTCCGCGAGGGCTGCGCACCGGGCGGTGCCGGACGCCGCGGCGAGCTGCCGCCGCGCCGCGCGCGCGGACCCGGGGCGATTGCGGCGGCCATCTGCCTGCTTGCGATCAGCGCGGCCTCGCCGCCCCACCCCTTCCGTCTCTCCGTCGCCGACGCCGCGGTTGACGGCTCGACGCTCGATGTGAGCATCCGCTTCTTCTGGGACGACCTGCAGTTCGCCGTGATGGAACACACCTCGGACATGGAGTTCCGGCTGGCCGAAGACGAGGAGGTCGATGCCGTCGTGGCGCAGTACGTCAACGACATGTTCAACCTCCAGGCGGAAGGCGCCGTGCTCCAGGGCACGCTCGTCGAACGCGGGATTCAGGAAGCGCGCAACCCGGACGAAGTCATGTGGTGGTACCGGTTCGAGTATCCGCTTGTTCCGGCGACCGACCGCATTCACGTAACCAACCGGCTGCTCTTCAACATGTTCGAAGACCAGCGCAACCTCGTGAACATGAAGACGCGGCGCGGCAGGGAGAGGACCTACTACTTCACGTGGGACGAGGACAACGTGACCGTCCCGGTGGGATAAGCTTGATTGACTTAGTTTGCTTGACTAAGCTAACTGACTAACGCCCGTCCATCCGCCAGAAGACGATGCCGCCGGCCTGCTGGCCCACCTCCACCTCCGCGACCCGCGCGAAGTCGGACAGGTCGAAGATGTCCACCTTCCCGGGCTCGGCCCCCACGCCCTCGACGGAGACGAAGGCGTAGCGCCCGTCTGGGCTGACCGCGACGCCGTGGGTGACGGTGGTGGAAGACGGGGTCGTGGCGGCGGATCGCCCCGAGGCGAGATCGATGAACTCCACCCCGGCGCCCTGCTTGAGGGTGGCGACCAGGATCGCGTCGTCGGGGGTGAGCGCAAGGTTGTAGGGCCCCGCGCCCGTCTCGAAGGTGCGGGTCAGCGACCAGGATGCGCGGTCGATCTCCAGGATGCGGTTGCCGCGGTTGCAGGCCACGAAGAGCGCAGGACTGCGGCTCGCGGGCACCACCCAGGTGGGCGAGCAGGTGGCGGGCGACGCGGCGGCGGCCATGTGGCCGTCGTGCTCCCCCGGCGCATCGTCCGGCGCCGCCATCGGCAGCGGCCCCTCGCTGCCCGAGGCCACCGAGAAGCGGCGCGCAACCTGGAAGGTGCGGGTATCGACCTCGACGATCTGGTCGTCCATCATGCACGCCGAATACAGAAATCGGCCATCGGCGTCGAGGCGGGCGCCGTGCGGCATGGTGCAGGTCTCGATCTGGTCCACCTCGATCATGTCGGGCGTGTAGACCACCGAAATCGTCGACGGGACCATCTCGCCGTGCAGGTTGAAGTTGGCGACGAATGCGTACAGCCCGTCCGGCGTGACGTCGAGCGTCGCGGGGAAGTAGCCGAGCAGAATCGGGTCGCTCACGAGGGTGTCGGGGCCGGCGTGGAACTTCCACAGCTTGCCGTCGGGCACGCCGTGGCCCGTGGTCATGAAGAGAAAGCGGCCGTCCGGCGAGATGTTGAGGCCGTGGGGGCCTTCCGTCTCGGTCGCCATCTCCCCCACGACGATGGTGCGGTCCAGAGCGGCGCCCTCGGGGCCGAAGCGAATGCGGTGCAGGAGGTCCGCCGACTCCGCTCCGACGTAGACGTAGTAGTCCCTGTCGGCCCGCCCCGCCGCGCTGCCTTGCTGGGCTGCCGACAGGGCCGGACCCATTGCTCCGAGAAGGTGTACAGCCAGGGCCGCCAGGCAGCAGGTTCCAGCGCGCAGAGTCGTTTTCACAGCCGCTCTTTCCTTTCACGCGCGGCGATCAGGCCGCCTGCGAAGTTCGTTCGACCCCGGTCGGGCAGGTTGCTCGCGGCGAAGGTTAGGGACACCTTTGCCGTAGGGGCAAGACCCGGCCCCCGGAGCGGGCAAACACCGGCCTGCCTCTGTCGAAATGCTCAACACGGTCTTCGCCTCTTGCTAGTCCAGCTTGTCGCGGTCGTCAGCACCTCGCTGGCGGTCTCCTTCCTCTGCTCGGTTCTGGAAGCCGTGCTGCTGTCCATCAACCACTCCTACGTCGCCGTCCTGCAGGGGCGCGGCGATCGAGCCGGAGACATCCTCGCGCGGATGAAGCGGCAGATCGACGAGCCGATCGCGGCGATACTGACGCTGAACACCATCGCCCACACCGTGGGTGCGACCGTCGGCGGGGCGCTGGCGATCATCGTCTTCGGCGGAGGTGTAGCGGTCGGCGTGTTCACTGCCGCCCTGACCGTCGCGGTTCTGGTGCTCTCCGAGATCATCCCCAAGACGATCGGCGCCACGTTCTGCAAGCCGCTGGCGCGGCCGACGGCGCACCTGCTGCGCATCATGGTGTTCGTGATGAAGCCGGCGCTCGTGCCCCTCGGCTACCTCAGCCGCTGGATCAAGCCGAGGCGGGCGCGGCAGGCGACGATCAGCCGCGGCGAGATCGAGGCGCTCACCGAGATCGGTCGCCGGGAGGGCGCGCTCGACGAAGACGAATTCCGGGTGATGTCCAATGTCATGCAGCTCGACGAAATCGACGTGGGCGAAGTGATGACGCCGAGGATCGACATCGTCGCCGTGCCCCAGGGAGCCACCGTGCGCGAGGCGATGGACGTCATGCTGGACACCGGCAAGCTGCGTCTCCCCGTGCACGAGGACAGCCTCGACCGGATCGTCGGGGTGCTGCTCGCGCGGGATCTGTGGCGGGCGGCGCGGGACGGGGAGAGCGGCATCCGCGAGATCACGCGGCCGGTTCCATTCGCTCCCGCCACCAAGCCGGTCGAGGACCTGATCCGGGAGATGCGGGCGCGCAGCACCAAACTCGCGATCGTGCTGGACGAGTTCGGCGGGACCGCCGGCCTGGTGACCCTGGAGGACCTGATCGAGGAGATCGTCGGCGAGTTCCGCGACGAGCACGAAAGCGACCTGCCCCGGGACTTCGTCGACACGGGCGGCGGCCGCATCGTCATCTGGGGGGGCACGCCGGTCAAGGATGTCGAGGACCGGCTGGGGATCGACCTCGGCGAGGACTACGACACGATCGGCGGGTACGTCTTCGGGGCGCTGGACCGGGTCGGGCGGATCGGGGACTCGGTGGATACCGGGGCCGGCGAGTTCCGCATCGTCAGGGTGCGTCGGCGGCGGATCGAGTACGTCGTCTTCGTTCCGGGGGCGAAGTCACCGTAGTCCGCGAATCGGGAAAGCGCGGCGATGCACCGACCGCGCGCCAGCGCCCGGCGAACGCGCGGCTGCCGGTCCCGTCCGCGAACGCCGGTGCCGTCAGCCTTCGGAGGGCTCCGGAGCCGCGCCCATCCCGGAGCCGTCGGCCCTGCGCGCGCGCGCGAGCTGTCGCTCCTCCTGCCAGAACGAGATGGCGAGGAGGACGGCACCGCACGAGATGGCCATGTCGGCGATGTTGAAGATCGGCCAGTGGTAGAAGCCGAGGTCGATCGGTCCGAGGAAGTCGACGACGCCTCTGTCCCAACGGATCCGGTCGTACAGATTCCCGAGCGCTCCGGAAATCACCAGCGCCAGTGAAACGATCCGCGTGTTGTCATTGTCCAGAGCGCGGATCAGCAGGACGACCATCAGCCCCAGCGCCAGCAGCGCCACCGGGACGAAGAACCACGCCGGATTGTTGCCGATGGAGATGCCGAACGCGGCCCCCCTGTTGTAGGCCAGCGTGAGGGGGACGTAGTCACCCATGAAGTAGCCGGTATTGACAACACCCAGCTCCAGCGTGACGTCTGCCCAACGCTTCGTCACGATATCGGCGATGAGGATAAACGGCAGCAGGATGCCGAGGATGGTCAGCTTTCGCTTCACTTGGTGCTTCTCCAGGGGGAAGCCGCCCGCGGCAACTCGTGCGGCGGGCAGCCGCTATGGGATAGTGGAGGCGGCGGGAGTCGAACCCGCGTCCGCGAATGGGTCCTTCAAGACGTCTACGTGCGTAGATCACCGCGGGGGTTCACTACCGGGCGGAGCGGCGAACAATCCGTCCCGGGCTAGCCACCTGAAGTCTCGTCCGTCGGTCCGGTGGCCCAGACCGTCGAACCAGCCCGACTCATCGACGCTTCTCCGGTTCGCCTCGGGCGGGCAGACCGGGAAGCGGGCTGCTTATGTGTTAAGCGGCCAGGGCCAAGTCAGTGTTGGCACTTGTGGTGTTTCCGAGGTTTTTTGCGAGGTCCCCGGACCTCGGCACGCAGCCTCGAGTTCACCAGACACGTCGAAGCCGTATCGCCCCCATGAGTTTCAATCAGCGGTCGGCGCCCGCGAATTCCAACCGGTCACGCACCGCGCCGACGCTATCGTAACGATAAAGCTCGCCTGGGCCGGTGAAAACCCCCTGCCGCCGCAGATAGTCCTCCAGCACTGCCCGCACCTCGCCGGCATCCTCGATCCGGAAGAGCGTCTGGCGCAGGCTGCGCCCGCCGGGAATCCCCTTCGTGTACCATGCCAGGTGCTTCCGGAATTCGCGCACGGCCTTGTCCGGGTTGTCCTCGTAGGCCGCCGCGTTGTCGGCGTGCCGCATGCAGATGGAGAAGCGGGTCGCGATATCGGGTTCGCCGGGAACGGGATCCCCGTTCAGCGCCGCGCGCGACTGGCGGAAGAGCCACGGGGCGCCGTGCGACCCCCGCGCGATCATGATCCCGCGGCAGCCCGTCTCGTCCCTCATGCGGCGCGCGTCCTCGCCGCTGCGCACGTCGCCGTTGCCGATCACGGGGACCTCGAGTGCAGCCCTGAGCGCGCTGATCTCCTCCCAGCGCGCACTACCCGAATACATGTCGGCCCGGGTACGGGGGTGAAGGGTGACCATGCGGGCGCCGGCCTCCTCGCAAACCCGGCCGATCGCCACGGGGTCGCGGGTGGCTTCGTCGAACCCTGAGCGGATCTTCGAGGTGACGGGCAGGGCGGTGGCGCCCGCCACGGCCTCGACGATCCGCCCCACGAGGTCCAGGTCGCGGAGGCAGCCCGAGCCCCCGTTGCGCTTCACGACCTTCTTGACCGGGCATCCGAAGTTGATGTCGACGAAGTCGGGGGCGTAGGTCTCCGTCACGAGAGCCGCCGCTTCCGCCATGCACGCGGGGTCGGCGCCGAAGATCTGTACGCCGATCGGCCGCTCGTCGTCGTCGAAGCGGAGGTAGCGGGCGGTGCGTTCGTTGTGGCGCACGATGCCCTCGGCGCTCACGAATTCGGTCAGTACGACGTCGGCGCCGAACTCCCTGCAAAGTCTGCGAAAGGGAGCCTCCGAAACCCCGGCCTGGGGGGCCAGGAACAGGGGCGTTGCGGGGTTTCCCGGTATCTCGAAGGGCAGCGCGTTCATGTCTTCAAGCTAATCGTGCGCGCCCGCGGGGGTAGCCCGCCGGCGGCGTCCCGGTGTACCTTCGCCTCCGCACGTTGACCGTCCATCCCGCCTACGGAGTTTCGGCCCGCCATGCAGCTTCGGGACTATCTGAGTCCGGAGAGGATCGACCTCGATCTGGCCGGCGACAGCAAGGAGGAGATCCTGCGTGCGCTGCTCGCGCTGCTGGACCTCGACCGGCGGTCCCTCGACACCCTGCTGCGAACGCTGAGGCGACGAGAAAACCTGGGTTCCACGGGGATCGGCAAACGCATCGCCATCCCGCATTGCCGCTCCCTGGTCGTGAATCATCTCCACCTGGCCTACGGCCGCAGGCCCGGGGGCGTGGATTTCCAGGCCATCGACGGGCGCCCGGTGAGCCACTTCTTCCTGATCGTCGCCCCTCCGCTGGAGGTGTCGGGACAGTACCTGCCGGTGCTGGGCAAGGTGGCGCAGTTCGCCAGGGATCCCGAGGTCCCGGCCAGGCTCGACGCCATCGCGACCCCGGAGGAGATGCTGAGCCTGCTCGACGCGAAGGGGATCTGACGGCCGGTTCGCGGGAGCGGTTCCGCAGGCGGCGGGCAACGGATCGAAGCTACTTCGTGACGAACATCTTTCGCATGGCCGTCTGGCCATTCACCAGCATCTGGACGAAGTACACCCCCGACGCGACCTGGTTGCCGTTTCGGTCGCGCCCGTCCCAGTACGCCTCGTAGCGCCCGGGAGAGGTGTATTCGAGTTGCAGCATCGGCAGTCCCTCTCCGCCCATGAATCCCATTGCCACCGGCGCGGCGACATACTGCTGTAGGATATTGAAGATGCGGATGGAGACGACAACCGGCTCCCCGGCATCGAACAGCCGCTCCGACAGTTCGAAGGGGATGCGCGTTTCGGGATTGAAGGGGTTGGGGTAGTTCTGTCCCAGCGTGAACCCCATGTCCCCGTTGCCGTCCCGATCGTCGTCGGGCAGAGGAGGCCCCTGGGCGACGCCCGACTCGGCCCAGCCGAAGACAAGGAGGGCCGCAATCAGTGGCAGGAGCCTCATGGAATGCCGTGCCTGCAGATCAGTAGCGTTGTTACGAGTGTCCCTCCACGGCCCAGGGAATTCGGATGGCTTCTCGCAACCCCTGGCGCGGCGGCCCTGCCAGCTGCAGGCGCTTCGCCACGGGCTGACTATCGGCAATTGTACTCCCAATGGACTGCCCAAGTCAAGAAAATTCCGATCGATACGGTGCACGTGGCAATTGGACACGCGCGGCGGGCCGCCCGGTTGCCTCCAACGCCTCCGGACCGTCTCAGGGAGCGGCGGCGGCCACCTGGCGGCCGGCTTCGGTGCGGTGGGTCACGCCGACCGAGTCGAAGTGGGCGAGCACCGGGATGAGGTGCTTGCGGGTCACCGGGAGCACCTCGCGGAAATCGGCGGGTCCAAGGCCGGACTGGCCCGCGAAGTGCTCGACGACACTGGATGCGGCGCTGGCCAGGGCACCGGCATCAACCCAGAAGGCGTCGCCCAGCCGATGGATCCGGCCCTGCGCCCTGAGGAAGCCGAGGATGGCTTCGAGGCGCGGGCCGGCACCGGACAACCGCATCCTGAGTTCGTCCGTCGTGGGTCCCTGGAGTTGGGCCGCCGCAAGGGCCTCCATGATGCGGCCGGCGATCTTCTCGTCGTCGGGCGACAGGGCGGCCTCGAAGTCCGGAAGGCGGGCCACTTTTCCTTCGATCACAAGTCGCCCGGCGGCCGCCAGCCGCCCCGCGAGACCGTCGGCGAGCCTGGGGTGGCACCGCGCGGGGAGGGAGGCGCGCAGCAGGTCCAGCCGGGCCCCCGCCTCGAGGGAATGGGTTTCGTGGTGGTGCCTCACCGCCGCGAGGATGCGTGCCTCGCCGTCGGCGACGATGTCGGGATCGAAGAGATGGCCGTCGATGAGCGGCAGGTCGCGGGGGAGGTTCGCCGCCGTTGCGGTCCAGCCGGCCAGGACGCCGAGGGCGCTGGCGTCCAGTCCCTGCCGTGCGGCGAGGGCGGCGGCGCCACGGACGGCGGCCTCACCGCCCCGCGACAGGGCCTTCAGGGCGCTGGTCTCAGCGCGTGAAATGCGCTTCCGCTTCGGGGGCGCCGGTTCCAGGACGACGCCGCCGGCGATCGTGGTGACGGGCGAATAGGAGCGGACCACGAAGCGGTCGCCGGAGCGCGCGACGACGGGGCCTTCGAGCCGCAGCTGCGCGAGGGCCGGCTCGCCCGGGAGGACCTCGTCGGCGGCGAAGAGGGCGACCCGGGCCATGCGCTCGACGGTTCCGAGGTGTACCCTGACGCGCTGTCCCGCAACAAGTCGCCATCCGCTGTCGTGCAGGGCGTCCAGCTCGACGGTGAGCATCATCGAGGGGGACCAGCTCGAATGGGTGACCAGGACATCGCCGCGCGCGATCATCCCGCGGCGCACGGCCGCCCCGGTGAGGGCCAGGGCCGTCCTCTGGCCTGCCTCGGCGCGGTCGACCTGCGCTCCATGGACCTGAACGGCCCGTACGCGCGCCTCGCCCCCGCCGGGCAGGATCCGCACGGTGTCTCCCCTGGACAACGCTCCCGACCAGAGGGTCCCGGTCACCACCGTCCCCGCGCCCTCCACCGCGAATACGCGATCCACCGGGAGGCGGAACAGGTCGTCCACCGCCCTCTCCCTGGCCGCCGAGCCGCACCGCACCAGCGCCCGCGACAGCTCCGTCAGGCTGACCGGATCCTCCACCGAAACCGGCACGATCTCCGAGTGCTCATAGGGAGTGCCGTCGAGGAGGTCCTGAGCGTCTTCGGTAACCAGTTCGAGCCACTCTTCGTCCACCAGGTCGGTCTTGGTGAGCGCGACCACCATTCCGCCGACCCCGAGCAGCCTCACGATCGCCATGTGTTCGCGGGTCTGGGGCATCACGCCCTCGTCGGCCGCGACCACCAGCAGCACCAGATCCATCCCCGTCGCCCCCGCCACCATCGTGCGGACGAATCCCTCGTGCCCGGGCACGTCCACGATCCCGAAGGAACAGCCTTCCGCGGGGGAGTACGACGCGAAGCCCAGCTCGATCGTGATGCCGCGCTTCTTCTCTTCGGCCAGGCGGTCGGTGTCCACGCCGCTCAGGGCGCGCACGAGCGAAGTCTTGCCGTGATCGATGTGGCCGGCCGTCCCCAGGATCAGGCTAGCGGGCGGCATGGCCTTGCTTTCCCGCGGCGGCGCGGCGCGGTGGGGAAACGGGATCAGGTGTGGGCGGGCGCATCGCGGTCGGGGAGGCTTGCGGGCTCGAGGAAGCGAAACGATTCGAGGCGGTGTCCGCCGAGCATGTGAAAGGTGGTGAAGTCGTCCAGCAGGGAAAGGTGGGCGCGGAGGCCGCGCAGCTCCGGGGGCACTTCGCCGTGCAGAAATGCGGTCAGGTGAGTCCGGGCTACCGGGCCGATGCGGCGTGCCCCCTCCGCCGCCGGGCAGCCGGGCCCGCGAATCGCTCCCGCCTCCAGATCGAAGCGCCCCATGTCCTCGTCCTCCAACAGCGCACCGCAAGCGGTGCACACCTCCAGTTCGGGACCGAATCCCAGCAGCTGCACGATGCTCCAGCACAAGGCCAGCACTTCTCCGACCACTCCTTCGGGGCCGGTCGCCTCCAGCCGCCCGAGGCCGCCGGAGAGAGCCTCGAAGAGTTCGGGGTGCGGCTCCTGCTGGGCGTGACGCAACACCAGTTCGGCCGCCACCGAAGCGCCCGCCAGACGCCGGAAGTCCCGGGCGAGTCCCAGGTGGGCATTCGTCGGCGTGAATTCGTGCAGCGACTGGAGTTCGCGGCTGTCGCGAAAGGTGATGACCGCCACGCCTTCACCGAAGGACGCGGTCCCGCCCCGCCCCCTGGACGCGCCCTTCCGTACGCCTCGCGCCATCGCACCCACAAGGCCGATGTCGCGGGTGTAGAAGCGCAGCACCCGGCTGGTCTCCGAATAGGGATGCGAGCGAAGCAGGATCGCCGGAGTCGTCAGGATCGGCATCGGGCTGAACGTGGATTCTACCTTTTCAGCTCCTGGAGCAGCCGTGTCCGCCGACGGTCGTAGTCGTCGACCTTCAGCTCGCCGCGGTTCCAGGCTTCATCGAGGCGAGCGATCTCGACCAGCGCCTGCCGCCGCGCGCTGGCGGCCCGGGCCGGGTGCAGGCGCGTGCGCATCGCGAGGAATGAACCGGCGACGGTCAGCGCCAGCGCCAGGAGAACAGCCACGAGGGGGACCGAGTTCGCCGGGCTCAGCGCCTGCCCGGGCTCCACCGTCACCACCGAGGGAGCGAGTTCCCGGCCGGCGAAGCGCCGGAAGGTGCCCCCCTCGAGGTCCATGGGGCCGACGGCCGCGAGTCCGCCGACCGTCAGTTCGCCGGCGGGCTCCCGGAAGAGGAGTTCCATGGATTCGGTGAATCCCTCCAGCGGCAGCGTGAAGGCATCGTCGGAGAGGCGGTAGCGGAACAGGTACACGCTCTCTCCCGGGGGGACGGGCGCCGACGTGTTCACGCGCCCGCCGCTGAACGAAGCGGCCTCGGACGCAAGGTCGCTTTCGCCCACCGCGAAGTCGACCGCGCCGGGAGGCAGCGCGTAGGACCACGACGGACCGTGCTCGCTGGCGATGATGGTCGCCCGAGTGTGGTTCTCGATCTCGAAGAGGTCGGTGACCCGCCAGCCCGTGCCCGATTCCGCCCGTTCGACGAAGGTGTTGCGGACCCTGATGGGAAGCCGTGTCTCCGGAGTGGCGCCGACGGCCGGCCAGGCACGGATCAGGTAGGTGCCGACGGTGTCCGCCGCCTCGGTCACCGGCCCGCCGAAGTAGAGCACCCCCTGATAGCGGATGGAGGCGAAGTAGACGTCGTCGCCGAGGATTTCGGAGAGTCGCGGGATGACGAACTCGAAGCCGCCGCCCGGCCCCACCGCGACGCTGTCCACCTCTCCGGTGAAGAACGTGGAAACGCGATGGAGTACGACCGTTCCGCTGTCCACGGGTTCGTCGGACACGCGGACTTCACCCGAGATGACGAGCGTGGCGGGCTCCTGGGATGTGACGGCCTGAGGCGTGAATGTGGCACAGCACCACGCAAGGCCGTACAGGGCTGTGCGGGCCAGGGCTGTGCGGGCCCGGCTCCTTCGCGGCGCGCGGCGAGGCGGGAAGGAGATCAGCGTTCGAACCGCCCGAGATCTTCGGGATGCATGCCGCGCAGGTACTCCTCGAGCTGTTCCGGGGTCATGCGGTCTTCATCCTCGCCGCCGTCGTCGCCCTCCGCCGCGGCCATCGCGCTGGTCACCGCCTCGAGCAATGCCTCGTCGGCGAAGATGCGCGCCCGCGCCCTGAGGGCGATCGCGATGGAATCGGAGGGCCGGGCGTCGACCGAGATGATCTCGCCGTCCTGGTCTATGATGAGCTCGGCGAAGTAGGTGCTGTTCTGGACCCGGGTGATCAGCACGCGCTGGAGGGTTCCCCCGAGACCGCCCAGCACCGCCACGAGCAGGTCGTGCGTGAGCGGGCGCTGGAACGCCACCCCTCCCATGTGCATGGCGATGGCGCTCGCCTCTCCCGGACCGATCCAGATCGGGAGGACGCGCTCGCTCTCCGGATCCTTCAGAATGACCACGGGGGTGTTCGAAGTCTTGTCGAACGCCAGGCTCTGCACCCTCACCTCGATCACGTTTTTCTCCTGGCGTTGCCGGTTGCGTCTCGACGAGTGCTACGCCGCCCGGGTCTCCAACCCCTCAGCCGATGATGCGCCGTGGTGTCCCGTTGCACAACCCGCCGGGTTCAGGACGGGACGCCGCGGCACATCCTCCGTTGCCCCTGCCGCAGGGCCCGGGGCTTCCCCCACTGGCCGCTACAGGCCCAGCGCCGTCCTCAGGTCCCCTGCCCTGTCGAGCCGCTCCCAGCCGAAGAGCTGGACCTCGCGCCCGTCGATCTTCTCCCGCCGCGGAGAACGGCCGAAGTGCCCGTATGCCGCGGTCGGTCCGAACACCGGTGCCGCCAGCTCCAGGTCGCGGATGATCGATTCCGGGCGGAAGTCGAAGACCTGTTGCACCGCAGCCGAGAGCATGCCGTCGTCGAGCCCGCGAGCGGCCGTGCCGAAGGAGTCCACCCAGATCTGCACCGGCTCCGCAACTCCGATCGCGTAGGCGAGCTGCACTTCGCATCGCAACGCCGCTCCGGAAGCAACGAGGTTCTTGGCCGCCCACCGCGCCGCGTAGGCACCCGACCGGTCGACCTTGGTGGCGTCCTTGCCGGAGAATGCGCCGCCCCCGTGACGCCCGAGCCCCCCGTAGGTATCCACGATGATCTTGCGGCCGGTCAATCCGGCGTCTCCGTGCGGGCCGCCGCGGGTGAAGCTCCCGCTGGGATTGACATGATAGGTGATTGCGCGCGGGTCGGGCGCGAAGGCTTCCGGGAGCACCGGAACGATCACCTTTGCGATGAGTTCCTCCCGAATCCGGCTGTGGGGGACGTCCTCGTCGTGCTGGGCGCTCAGGACCACCGTCGTGATGCGCCGGGGCTTCCAGTGCTCGTCGTAGGCGAATGTGACCTGGGACTTGCCGTCCGGCCTGAGCCACTCGACTTCGCCATCCTTGCGGGCCCGGGACAACTGCTTGACCAGGGCGTGGGCGACGGAAATCGGGGCGGGCATGAGCTCGGGCGTTTCGTCGCAGGCGAATCCGAACATCATCCCCTGGTCGCCGGCGCCGAGGGGCTTCGGGGTCCCGCCATCGCTCCTGGCGTTCACGGCCGCCGCGATCTCGGGCGACTGGCCGTCCATCGCCGTCAGGACCGCGCAGGTCTGCCCGTCGATGCCGTATTCCGGCCGGTCGTAGCCCGCCTTCAGGATGGTCTTGCGGGCCAGGCCCGGAACGTCGAGCTGGGCTGTAGGGCTCACTTCGCCGGCAACGAGAGCCAGACCGGTGGTGACCAGCGTCTCGCAGGCGGCGCGGCCGTCCGGATCGTTCTTGAGGATTGCGTCGACCACGGCGTCGGAGATCTGGTCCGCGATCTTGTCGGGGTGACCCTCCGTAACCGACTCGGAGGTGAAAAGGCGACAGTTCAAGTTCTTTGGCTTTTCAGGGAGAGCGGGAGGAAACAGGCGGGACAATTACGATAATGGTCACGGCCCAAAGGGGAATAGGCGGCGGCCTGCCGCATCGTGCAGGGACTCGGAGAGAACCCGGCCGGCCGCTTCGCCCGTGGGTGCATCGAGGGCACGGGCGGCGGCGGCGCGAATGTCGGAGAGGGAGCAGGACCGGAGGAGGCTCCTGATCTCGGGGAGCGAAGGCCACGCCACCGAAAGGACCTCCACCCCGAGACCCACGAGCACCAAAGCACCCCTGGGCCTGCCGGCCATCTCTCCGCAGGCGCTTACTTCGATGCCCGCGTCGCGGCCTGCCGACGCTACCATCTCGATCAGGCGGAGTACGGCGGGGTGCAGCGGATCGTAGAGGTGGGCCAGCCGTGCGTTGGTGCGGTCCACCGCCAGCGCGTACTGAACCAGGTCATTGGTGCCGACGGAGAGGAAGTCCGCGTGGGGCGCCAGGGCCGCTGCATGGAGCGCCGCGGCCGGCGTCTCGATCATTGCGCCGACCTCGACCGCGTCGCCCATGGGAACCCCCTGGCTGCGCAGCTGGCCCCTGGCTTGCTCCAGCAGCTCGCGGACGACCGTGATCTCGTCCGTGCCGTTCACCATCGGCACCATGATCCGGATGTCGCCGTGGACCGCCGCGCGAAGGACGGCGCGCAACTGAGTGACGAAGAGTTCGGGTTCGTCCCGGCACACCCGAACTCCTCGGCGTCCGAGCAGGGGGTTCTCCTCGAACGCCGCGCGGAGGAACATGGGGAACTTGTCGCCGCCGAGATCGAAGGTCCGGATGAAGACCGGATCGGAGGGAAACGCGCGCGCGACGGTCCGATAGGCCTGATACTGCTCCTCTTCTCCGGGCATCGTGTTGCGGCCGACAACCAGGAATTCGGTCCGGAAGAGACCGATGCCGCGGGCCCCGTGGTTCCGCGCGCGGATCGCATCCGCGGGCAGGTCCAGATTCGCCCGCAGGGTGATGCCGTGCCGATCCGGGGTTGACGCGTCCTCCTCCTCCAGAGCGACACGCCTCCAGTCACGGATCCTGGAGCGCCGGCGTTCCAGGCGCTCCTGTTCTTCGCTGTCGGGATCGATGACGGTCCTCCCCGTGCCACCGTCCACAATGATCAGCTGACCATCGCCGGCCTTGCTCGATACATCCCCCAGTCCCACCGCGGCGGGGATCTCGAGAGATCGGGCCAGGATCGCCCAGTGCGAGGTGCGCGACCCTTCATCGGTGGCGATCCCGACGACGTCGGCGGCGTCGAGGCGAGCCACAAAGCTGGGCGTCAGGTTCCGCGCGACCGCGACCACGCCGCTGCCGGTCTCGATGTCCCAGGGATTGGGCAGATCCAGCAGGTGGCTGAGGACGCGCAGCTTGAGGTCCTGGAGGTCGTTGAGCCGGTCCAGCACCATCGGGTGGGAGGTGTGCGACCAGCGCTCCTTGAGTTCCAGCATGCGCAGGTCGAAGGCGCGGGCCGCGGTCAGGCGGTTCTCCTTGATGTAGCCCTCCGTGCCGGCCACGACCTCCGGATCGTCCAGCATGAGAATCTGCGGGTCGAAGATGCGTGCCTCGACGCTGCCGAGGCGGGATTCCGTGTCGCGCTTGAGCTCTTCGAGCCGGCACCGCGCCCACTCGAGGGCCGCGCCGAAACGCGTCAGCTCCTCGTCGCGCGCCCGCGGGCCGATCGTTGTCTCCCGGGGCACCTCGGGAACGCGCCACTCCACGCTGCAGACCGTTCCCATGGCGATTCCCTCCGACGCGGCGGAACCGGCCAGGACGATCGGCCCGCGGCGCCCGCTCCGACTGGCCGGATCGCTTCTGTCGGCGTCACTCATCGAATCCGCGCCTGACCAGAGCGGCCAGTGCCTCTCCCGCGCTCTCCGCGTCGGCTCCCCGGGCGGTGATCACCAGCGTGCTCCCCTGCTCGGCGGCCAGCATCAGCACGCCCATGATGCTCTTGGCATTCACCGACAGGTCATTCCGGATCACGGTGATGGAAGAGGCGAACGTCGCCGCCAGCTTCACGAACTCGGCGGACGGACGCGCGTGCATCCCCAGGGGGTTGGGCACCTCGACCGCGACGGTGTGCTTCACGGCTCAGCAGGGATTGGGACGGTTGCCGACGATGGCCGTCCGCCCCTTTTCCGTGAGGCGGGGCACCAGTTCCTCGAGCTCCAGTCCCCGGTTGAAGACGAAGTCCAGCAGCATCGGAAGATTCACGCCGGTGATGACCGGCACCTCGGGCAGCTCCCGGGTGACGATCATGGCGGCCAGATGGCAGCTGCCGCCGGGCAGATCCGTGAACACGAGATTGCGGTCACCGGTGAGTGCTTCGCGGGTACGCTGGCAGAGCTCCTCGCGGCCGACGCCGATGTTGGGCACGCCGACCAGGGCCTCGGGCGTGGCGCCGGCGATCTGCCTGACCGCGCTCACGAGCCCGTCGGCCAGCTCGCCGTGGGCGACCACCACGCCCCGCACCGGCTCGGGACCCGGGTACACCGCGTCACTCATAATCCTCGATCAGGGAATCACGCGGATTCATCGCGTGACGCAGCCGCTCGTTGAAACGGGTCGGGACATCGACTCCGGAGTAGGCGAGAAGCTGGTTCATCGCGATGACCTCGCTTATGGCCGTAAGGTCCTTCCCCGGGTTCAGCGGAATGACGAGACGCGGGATCTCCACGCCCAGGATATTCGTGAATTCGCGGCCGAAGCCGGTGCGATCGTACTCCTGCGCGTCGTCCCACGACTGGAGATCCACGATGATCTCCACGCGCTTCCTCTGCCGCGTGGCCCGCGTACCGAACATCGACGCGATATCGATGATACCGATCCCGCGGATCTCCATGTGGAAGTTCTGGAGTGCGTGGGCCTTTCCCATCAGCACGTCGGTTCCGCGCCGGGAGACCAGTACGAGATCGTCCGCGACGAGTCTGTGGCCACGCTGCACCAGGCCGAGCACGCACTCCGATTTGCCGATCCCGCTCGGGCCGGTGAAGAGAAGCCCGATTCCGTAGACATCGGCCAGCGATCCGTGGACGGTGGTGGTGGGCGCCAGCATGTCTTCCAGATAGGGCTTCAGGATGCGGTAGAAGTCCACCGTGGGGAGGCGGGTGTTGAAGACCGGGATTCCGGCCTCCTCCGCCGCCCTGAGGAACAGCTTCGGGACTTCCTGCTCGCCCGTGACGAATACAGCGGGAACCCCTCTGGCGAATACCGCGTCGAGCCGCCACTTGGCCTGGTCGGGCGAGAGGGTGGACAGGTAGCTCATCTCGGTCTCGCCGAACACCTGGATCTGTCCCTCGGTGATGCGGGCGGTGTATCCGGCGAGCGACAGGCCCGGATTCGAAAGATCGGGGTGCGTGATCCGGCCCTCCAGCGAAACGCCCGATGTGGCGCACCGCAGGTTCAGCGCATCCCCCCTTGCGCCCGCCAGTTCCTCGACGGTGATCGAACCCGTCACGAAATACGGTGCTCCTTCCTCTTGGTCCGGTCTCTTCTCAGGAGTCGCTTGACGTGGCCGTCGAGCTCATCCATGGCGATTCGGAAATCGGGTCCCCTGCCACGGGCGACGACCGGGTTTCGGCGTCGCCGGGATACAATGGCCTCCGCGGTGCAGGTTCGGCCCTCGGTCTGAAATACGAAGCTGACTCCCATGGTGGCAGGGTCGAAGCGGGGCCAGCGCGCGGCCAATGCCTCGGCCTGGTCGCGGATGGCCTGAGTGATCTCGCATCCCTGCGCGGTTATGCGTGTCGGCGTCACGTGTCGACCTCCTCGAGAAGCGGTGAAAGTGGACGGTTGGTGGCAATGCCGCATCGGCCCCTGCGATGCGGATGTCCGGCACACAGTCCTAGTCTAACAGCCCATGGACAAGCCCGCGTGAGCATCGGCAGCGGCGAGTATGCCACGGGAGTTTGTCCGGCGGCTAACCGCCCCGCCCTACCGTCGGCGCATCCTCTGCCAGCGACACCAGGCAGGCTTCGAATGCGTCGGCAATCGCCTCCCAGGAATACTCCTCCGACATGGACCGGGCGGCCCGTCCGAGTCTGTCACGGTTCTGCGGTTGCATGACTTGCTGCAGGGCTGTCGCGAGCGCCTCGACATCCCCGTGGGGGACGAGGTACCCGGTGTCGCCGTGACGCACCGTCTCGCGAAGTCCCGGCGAGTCGGACGCCACCGTCGGGGTGCCGCACGCCGACGCCTCCATGCTCACGATTCCCCACCCCTCCTTGGGGGAGGTAAGGACGTGCGCCCAGGACCTGGAGAGCAGCTCGGCCTTCTGCCGCTCGGAGACGAACCCGGCGAAGCGAACCCGGTCGCCGATCCCGAGATCTCGGACGGCGGCCTCCAGCGCGGCGCGGGCGTCCCCCTTGCCCGCCACGATCAGCTCCGCGTCCATCCCGCGGTCGCGGAGCCGCGCCACCGCATTCAGGACGAGGTCGACCCGCTTGTATCGCTTCAGCCGGCCGAGATACACGAGCGTCGGCCTCGGAAAGCGCTCCGCGGCCGGCTTCAGGTCGTCGAGTTCTACACCGTTGCGGATCACGGCGATGTTGGCGGGGTCGAGGCCGCGGCCCGCCAGGTCCTCCCTGGTGCTCTCCGAAACCGCCACGCAGGGCATCCCCCGGTACACGGCCGGGATGATGCGCTCGAAGAGCCAGGTCGCGGTGGCGAGACCGGGATTCGCCTCGCGGAACGCGGTCGCTCCGAAGAGGTGGTGCACCAGGAGGAGGTGTACGGGCGCCGGAACCCACAAGGGAGAAAGCATCGGGACCTTGTTCAGATCCTCGACGACCACGTCGAAGCGCCGGCCTTGCAGAAGGCGCTCGCCGTGGAGCGGTGCCGCCAGATTGAAGGAGTACCGGCCCCCGGTCCGAAGGACGCGGATGCCGTCGATTTCGTCCGAGGGTTCGCACGAGTCCCAGCCGGAGCACAGCAGGGTGACGTCGTGTCCCCTGCGGGACAGGCGGCCGAACACCTGGTGCAAATGCTCCTCGGCGCCCCCGGCGTTGGGATTGAGGCGATCCTGCCAGTTCACCACGAGAATCCGCAGCCGGCCCCCGGAGAGCATCAGCGCGACCGCATGGCTTCAGTCCGGTCTCGACGCGCGATAGACCGCGTCGAGCACGCCGTTGACGAAACGCGGCGAGTCCGCCCCGCCGTACCGCTCCGCGAGCCGCACCGCCTCCTGAATCGCCACCTTCCCGGGAAGATCCTCGAGCAACAGGATCTCGGTGGTGCCGAGGCGCAGGATACCACGGTCCATGACCGAGAGGCGGTCCAGCCGCCAGTTGTCCAGTGACGTCGAGATGGCTTCTTCGATCCGGTTCCTGTTGTCGCTGAACGCCGCGACCAGCCGTTGCAGGTAGGACAGCCGGGCCGGTGAGACCAGGCGCTGTTCACAGGTCTCGGCCAGGGATTCCTCAATGGTCAGCTTGCCGCCCTCTGTCTCCCAGCGATAGTGCACCTGCAGAAACCATGCGCGGGAGCGACTGCGGTCGCGCCGTTCCTGGGCATCGAGCGACTGCTGCACGGCTAGCGCAGACTGTCCACGGGCCGCCTAGTCCTGACCACAGGATTGGAACAGCCCGAGCATTGTCAGCGCCGAGTCCGCGAATTCGCTGCCGTAGTTGGCGTCGTAGACGTCGGCACGTGTCATGGCCTGCTCGGCCGTGTCGGTGGTGAGGACGCCGAAGACCACCGGCACATCGGCGCTGAGCGCTACCTGGCCCAAGCCGTCGCTGGCATGTCCGGCAACGTAGTCGAAGTGGGCGGTTTCGCCGCGGATCACGCACCCGATGGCTACGATCGCATCGTACCGGCCCGATCTCGCGATGCGGCGCGCGGCCTGGGGCAGGTCCCACGCTCCCGGGACGCGATACACGCCGATCGCGTCCTCCGCAACGCCCCGTGCAAGGAGCCGCTCGCGCGCGCCCAGCAACAGCTGCTCCGTCACCATGTTATTGAATCGACCCACCAGCAGCGCGATTCGCGCTCCTTCACTCCGCACCTCACTCACCGTCATCCTCCCCTCCCATGGTGGGCGCGGCGGCCATCGCCAGCGTCGCCCCACTCGTCATCCGCATCCCGTCGAACGGCTCCCGTCCCGCTACCGTCAATGCGTACCCATCAAGGCCCACAATGTGCCGCTTGCTGTTCGTGAGGAGCCGGATCGAGCTCAGCCCCAGGTCCAGCAGGATCTGGGCGCCGACGCCGTAATCACGCAGCACCTGCCCCTGAGTCGAAGAAGCGGACTCGACTTCGAGCGGGCGCGAGACCCGCCGCAGGCGCTCGACCAGCCGGTCACCGGCACGGTCGCGGTGGATGTAGACGATCACGCCCTCCCCGACCCTGCCGATATGTTCCATCGCCCCCGCAAGCATGTTTCCGCCCGCCTCGTCCCTGGACCCGAAGGTCTCCGCGAGGGGGTTCTCGGCGTGCATTCGCACCAGGACATCGTCCCTGCCTTCGACGTCGCCCTTCACGAGAGCGATATGGACCCGGTCGTCGATCTCGGTCCTGTAGCAGATCACGTGGAAGTCTCCCCACCAGGTCCGGAGCGGTGTCTCCACGACCCGGGTGACGAGACGTTCCCGGGACAGCCGGTAGGCGACCAGCTGCTCGACGGTGATGAACCTGAGGCCATGCCCCCGGGCCATCACTTCGAGTTCGGCCCGGCGGGCCATCGTGCCGTCCTCATTGAGGATCTCGCAGATCACCCCGGCAGGCGTGAGCCCCGCGAGCCGCGCCAGATCCACGGCGGCCTCGGTCTGGCCGACCCTGCGCAGCACTCCGCCGGAACGCGCCCGCAGCGGGAAGATGTGACCCGGCCGCCTCAAGTCCTCGGGCACCGTCGCGGGATTGGCCAGCACTTCCACGGTTCGGGCCCGGTCGTGCGCGGATATGCCGGTCGTGACCCCGAAGCGCTGGTGCGCGTCCACGGAAACCGTGAAGGCGGTCGCCTGGGGATCCGTGTTGCGGCCGGTCATCGGAGGCAGTTCCAGCGCGTCCGCGCGCTCGGGCGTGAGTGAGACGCAGATCAGCCCGCGGCCGAACTTCGTCATGAAGTTGATCAGATCGGGGGTGATTCCGTCGGCGGCGCAGACGAGGTCGCCCTCGTTCTCGCGATCCTCGTCATCGGCGACGATGACCAGCTTCCCTCTGGCGATGTCCCGGATGGCGGCGGGAACGGAGTCAAAGGCCATGGGTCTCGATCATTCGTCTGACGTATTTGCCGATGAGGTCACATTCCACGTTGACGCCGTCGCCGGGTTCCAGGGAGGACAGATTGGTGTGCTCCCACGTAAAGGGAATGACGGCCACCTGGCAAACGGTTTCGGCGCGGAGCCGGTTTACGGTGAGGCTTATGCCATTGAGTGCGATCGAACCGTAGAGGACGGTGGTCGAGAAGACATCCGGTGGGATCTCGAATTCCAGCAACCGCGTCTCGCCCACTCTGCTCTCGCCGAGACAGGTCCCCAACCCGTCCACGTGTCCCTGAACCAGGTGTCCATCCAGCCGGCCGCCGAGCCGGATGGCGCGTTCAAGATTAACCGGGGTCCCGGGCGCGTACCGGCCCGCGACGGTTCGCTCCAGGGTGGACGCACCCACCTCGACCGTGAGGGTCCGCTGGCCCACCGCGGTGGCAGTCAGACAGGCTCCGTCCACCGCCACCGACTGCCCAGGCGTCATCTCTTCCGCAAAGGGTGCCGCCACCACCAGGGTGCGGCCCGCGTGGCTCTCGTCGACCGAGACGACCTCGCCGACCGCTTCCACGATTCCGGTGAACAAGAGTCTCAGGCTCCGCGATCGAGGACGACAAGGGTGTCGTTTCCGAATCTCACCGGGTCGAGACGGGACCGCCAACCCCGGAAGACGCGGACGAGCGACTCCGAATCGCCGCAGGGTCCGCCCGGAAAGGCCGGCACGCCCGCAGCCCCGATGATAACCGGTGCAAGGAACAGGTAGAGCCGGTCGACGAGGTCCAGCGCCAGCAACGCAGATCCCAGGATGCCGCCGCCCTCGCACAGGACCGTCGCGATCCCGCGCTCATTCAGCGATTGCAGCACGGCCCCGAGGTCGAGGCCGCCCTGAGCCGCGGGGACCGCGGCCACGTCGGCAAGGTCGCCAAGCCGCCGCGCCAGGCCGCGGGCCTCGCCGGGACGGGTAAACACGATCCCCCGGGGTCCGCCCTCTCCACTCAGCGCGCGCAGGCCCGGGTCGGCGCGCCCGCTGCGGTCCAGCAGCACCGGCACCGGCGTCACCCGGGGCTCGATTTCTCCCCGGACCGTCAGCTGCGGATCGTCGGCCTCCCAGGTCCGGCTGCCGACCAGCAGGGCATCGAATCCCGCACGCATTCTGTGCACTTCGGCCCGCGCTTCGGGACCGGTAAGCCAGAACCGCCGTCCCCCCCGAGGCGCAATCCGTCCGTCGAGGCTGACGGCCAGCTTCAGGGCGACGTATGGCCTCCGCAACTCGGGCGCATGGAAAAAGAACGGGTTCTCGGCCGCCCAATCCGCGCGTTCGCCGAAGGGGCCGTCCACCCTTACGCCACTCCGCTCCAGCCACACCCCTCCTCCCCCGGCCGCCTCGCCGGGCTCGCCCGCCCAAAATACGACCCTGGCCACACCGGCCTTCATCAGCGCCTCCGTGCACGGCGGCGTCTTCCCGCGGTGACTGCACGGCTCCAGGCTGCTGTAGACGGTAGTGCCCCGCGCGTCCCCAAGGCTGTTCAGGGCCAGAACCTCTGCATGCGGACCGCCGAACACTTCATGGTGGGCCTCCGCAACGACCGTCCCTTCGCGGGCAACCACCGCTCCCACCATGGGATTGGGATGGACCCGGCCCCACCCGAGCCGCCCCAATTCGACGGCACGCCCCAGTAAGCGGCGGTCGACATCGCTGAGGCCCTCGCCGCCGCATTCCGCCGGGGAGGCAAAGCTCAAAGCGTGATCCTGAACACCGTCGAGGCGAACCAGGTTGCGCCGTGCGGATCGAATGCACCTGTCCGGCTCTCGAAGGGATCTCCGACCCCTTCGGCCATCCCCAGCTCCACGGACAGGCGGGTCAGCAGGAAGTTGAACCACCCGCTGACGAAGTACAGGACACGCTCCGACGCCACATTGCCGGTTACCGCGCCGGGGTCGCCCGCGCCGCGAGGCACCGACAGCTCCACGTCGCCCTCATAGCGGTCCCATCCCACGCCGCCCATAATGCCGATCACGAACCAGTTCTTCCCGGCCGTGGCGCGCAGCGACGAAACGGTGACCCCGGTCGTCGCCTGCCCGGGGTTGCCGTCCGCGGTGGAACCCAGCTGGACGTCGGCAAACCAGCGGCGGGCCGCCGATACCGAGATGCCGGGCAGCGTGAAGGACTCGCGCACGATGCCGACCCGGGCGCCTGCGCCGAATCCGGATCCGGAACCGGACAGGCCTGCTCCCGTCGGCATTCTCATCAGCGAATAGGAAGCGATCGCATCGACCGATAGGACGCCGCCGACGGTCGGCGCCAGCTGAAAGCCGTCAAGGACGCCGGCAAACGCGGTCCCGCCAAGCCCCAGCAGCATGGCGTTCTCGTTCTCCGCCAGCCCGCCGGGCGTGGAGGCGGCAACCCGTGGCATCCCGAAGCGGAGTGCCGATGCGGTGATCGCCACCCCGACCCGCGGCATCAGGCCGAGGCGCCGTCCGTGCGTGCTCGACGTACCGGGAATGTCGCTGCCCAGAGCCGACGCCAGACCCACGCCCTGCTGCACCGCCATGATGGCGAGGGACATCTCCCGGCACGGCGCGACGAAGCCCGAATGTCCTCCCGCACATCGCCGGGCCAGGTCCTCGACCCCTTCGACCGTGGCGTACTCGGCCCCGAGATTCTGCGCCGATGCGGCCGGGCTCAGTTCCGCCATCCCGACGCACAGCGCCAGCAGTCCGATGTGACAGCGCGGCCAGGCGAGCGCAGCGGTCCGGCGCGGATGCATCGGGGCCCGACCAGCCGGGAAATTTCCGGGACAGAACACTAGCCCACACCCGCCAATTCGACGCCGGAACCCCTCACAATCTCGCCGAGCGGCCAGGCATCGTCTCCCAGCGCCGCGCGGACCGATGCCTCGCGCTCCGGCGCCACCACCAGAATCATCCCCACGCCCATGTTGAACACGCGGTACATCTCCGCCGGCTCCACGCCGCCCGCGACCTCGAGCTGCCGGAACACTTTCGGCACCGTCCACGACCCGCAGTCGATGCGCGCGCCCAGCCCCTCGGGAAGCACACGGGGCAGGTTGCCCTCGATCCCGCCGCCGGTCACATGCGCCATCGCCCGGATCGCGTCGGCGTCGAGCAATGGGCGGACGACGCCGAGGTAGGACCGGTGCACGCGCAGCAGCACGTCTGCCACCGAAGCAGGCTCGCCGGGGAACGGGTCGCCGACCCGCAGTCCCATGCGCTCGAAGACGATCGTGCGGGCCAGGGTGAAGCCGTTGGTATGCAGCCCCGACGACCGAATCGCCACCAGGCGGTCGCCGGGCCGCACGGCGGACCCGTCGAGGATGCGGTCCCGCTCGACGACGCCCACGACGAAGCCTGCGAGATCGTACTCGCCCGCCCCGTAGAAGTCCGGCATCTCGGCCGTCTCTCCGCCGAGCAGGGCGCACCCGTTCTCCCGGCAGGCCCGGGACACGCCGCCGACCACCTGGGCGGCCACCCCCTCGTCCAGCTGGCCGGTGGCCAGGTAGTCGAGGAAGAAGAGGGGGGTGGCGCCCTGGACCAGGATGTCGTTGACGCAATGGTTGACCAGGTCTTGGCCGACGGTGTCGTGGCGGCCTGAAAGAAACGCGAGCTTGAGCTTGGTGCCGACGCCGTCCGCGCTGGCGACCAGCACGGGCCGCGACAGCCCCTCGGGAACGGCGTAGAGTCCCCCGAACGCGCCCAGTCCGGAGAGCGTGTTCGCGTCGCCGGAGGCGTCGAGGAGGGATGCGAAGGAGCGCTTGGCCCGCTCGGCGGCGTCCAGATCGACTCCCGCGTCCTTGTAGGTCAGAGGATCGTTCATCCGTGCTCCGTAGCGCCAGCCACCGCCGGGCCGGTCGCAGTTTTACGCGTGAGCCCGATCGTGAGGGCATGGGCCCGGTCGTCGACCTCATGGCGGCCAAGGTCCCGGAACCGGTCCACGGAGAAGGCCTCGACGGCGTAGGCACCCATGGCCGATCCGTAGGCCAGGGCCCGGCGCAGATCCGCGGGCGCCGGGCCGCCCGGCGCCGCGCACGCCCCGGAGGCCGCAAGCCAGCCCATGAAGCCACCGGCAAATGCGTCGCCTGCACCGGTGGGGTCGACCAGCGCCCCCACCCCGCATGCGGGGCAGGATACGTTCCAGCCATCGGCGAACAGCGTTGCGCCCCTGGCCCCCTGTTTGACGACCACCGCGCGCGTACCGTGGCCGCGAATCCATTCGGCGGCGGCCTCCAGATCGGTGCGGCCGGAAAGCTGCATCGCCTCCTCATCGTTGACGAGAAGCACATCGATGCGCGACAGGACTTCCATCAACGCGTCCCGGGTGCCTTCGATCCAGTAGTTCATCGTGTCGGCGGCCACGAGCCGGGGAGCCCTCACCTGGTCCAGAACACCGAGTTGCAGGGCCGGGTCGATGTTGCCGAGGAAGACCATCCGGGAGTCGACATGTGCAGGCCGCACCACCGGGTCGAAGGCGGCGAAGACGCCCAGGCGCGTGTCGAGGGTCTCTCTGGTCTCGAAGCCGTCGTGGTAGCGTCCGGCCCAGAAGAAGCTCTCTCCCGGCTGTGTGGACAGTCCCTCGAAGTCGACCCCTCGTTCGTGCAGGAAGCGCAGCTGGTCGACGGGATAGTCGTCCCCGACCACACCAACGACGCGCACGGGGGTCAACAACGACGCCGCGGCGCTGAAGAAGACCGCCGATCCTCCGATGACGCCATCCACGGAGCCGGACGGGGTCTCGACCGCGTCGAGAGCGACACTGCCGATCGCAAGAACCGGCATGGTGTCCGCTGATGGCGAAACTGTCCGGGGAATCCCCCTCTCGCCGATCATCGCTCCATCCTCTCGGGAGCGGTGAGGCCCAGCACGGCCAGGCCGTTGTGCAGCACGATCCGTGCGGCTCCCGCCAGGGCCAGCCGGGCAGCCCGCAGTGCCGGGTCCGCCACCAGCGCCCTGGCCGAAGGGTCCCGGGTGGGGTGTCCGGTCTGATACCAGGAGTTGACCAGGCCCGCGGTCTTCTCGAGGTAGTCGCAGATCAGGTGAGGAGCCCGGGCCGACGTGGCGCGGGCCAGGAACGCGGGGAATTCGGCCAGCTGATTGATGACCTCCCGTTCCGCGGCGGTCCCCAGGAGCGAGGTGTCGGCGGACGCAACCGCTTCCGCAGCGTCGCCGAACTGGGTGCGCGCGAGTTCCAGCAGGCTGCAGAGGCGGGCGTGCGCGTACTGCACCTTGTAGACCGGGTTGCGGTCGGACTGGTCGAGCGCAAGGTCAAGGTCGAAGGTGAGGTGCGCCTCCGGACGGCGCATGAGGAAGAAGTAGCGGGCCACGTCGGCGCCAACCTCGGACACGAGCTCGGCCAGCGTGGTGTACGATCCGGCGCGCTTGGAGAATCGCACCTCCTCGCCGCCCCGCACGACCGTCACCATCTGGTGCAACAGGTACTCGGGATACCCCCGCGGACGGCCCAGCGCCTGAAGTCCGGCCCGCACACGGTCCACCGTGCTGTGATGATCGGCGCCCTGCACGTTGACGACCTCGTGGAATCCGCGCTCCCACTTGCCCATGTGGTAGGCCACGTCGGGGAGGAAGTAGGTCGGCGAACCGTCGCTCTTCACCATGACCCGGTCCTTCTGGTCGCCGAAGCGCGAGGTGCGCAGCCAGGCAGCGCCGCCTTCCTGGTAGGTGAGCCCGGTCTCGTCGAGGGCGCGGATCGTGTCGTCCACCCTGCCTTCCGAGTACAGCCGCGTCTCGGGGTAGTATTCGTCGAAACGGACCCGGAACGCCGCGAGGTCGCGCTTCTGCTCGTCCCGCAGCATGCCGACGGCGAAGGTTCGCATGGCTTCGGTCGCCTCGGGGCCGTGGTCGCCCTCATGCACCCCTCCAACCGTGTCCCGGAAGGCGGCAGCGATTTCGGACACGTACTCGCCCTGGTAGCCGTTTTCGGCAACCGGCGTATCGTGGCCGAGCAGCTGTTGGTAGCGCGCCCAGACGCTCTCGGCCAGCCGGGCGATCTGTGCCCCCGCGTCGTTGAAGTAGAACTCGCGGTGGACCTGCCAGCCCGACCACTCGAGGAGCGCCGCGATCGCGTCTCCCAGCGCGGCCTGGCGTCCGTGGCCGAGGTGCAGCGGTCCCGTGGGGTTGGCGGAGACAAACTCGACCATGATCCGCCTCCCCGCCCCTTCGTCGCTGCGCCCGTAGTCGTCCCGGCTGGCCAGGATCGTGTGCAGCGTACCCCCGACGACGGCCGCCTCGACGAAGAAGTTCAGGAATCCCGGCCCGGCGACCTCGATCCGCTCCACCCCTTCGAGGCCGTTCAACCGGTCCCTCAGGTCATTGGCGATCTCGCGCGGAGGACGCCCGAGGCGCTTCGCCAGGGTCAGCGCGATATTCGAAGCCAGATCCCCGTGACTCGTGTCCCGCGGCCTGTCCAGCCGAACGCTGGGGACCGCGGCTCCAAGTTCGGCCGCCGCCTCGCGCAGCGCGTCCGAAATGCGTTCGGCGAACATCGAGGTCAACCGGACTCGTCCCCGCTGCCGCCACCCGACGACGCCGACGTGCTTTTCGCCCCGGCTCCGCCGTTCCCACTCGCCGCCTTCGCGGTCTCGGGCGACGACTTCGAATCGGAACCACTGGAACCGTCGCCCTTGTCCGCGCCCACGCCGGCTTCTTCCCTGGCCTTCTTCCGGTAGTCGTCCGAGCGGTAGTCGGTGATGTAGAATCCGTCGCCCTTGAAGAGCAGGCCGGCGCCACCGGAGATCAGGCGCTCGGCGGTGGCGTTGCAGGCCGGACAGGGTGCGCCCGGCTCGTCGCTCATCCTCTGGAAGACCTCGAACTCGCGACCGCAGTCGCGGCATCTGTACTCGTAGGTAGGCATTGTCAATGATAATACGAATCCGGCGGGTCACACCGGAGCGTCGTAGGTCCCCCACAGACTCCGCAGGGCGTCGCTGATCTCTCCCAGCGTGACTCCGCCCTTCACGGCTTCGATCATCGCCGGAAGGACGTTGGCGTCGCTGTCGGCGGCCGCGGTGAGCGCGCGCAGGTGACCGGCGATGCCGCCGCGGTCCCGCTCCGTCTTGAACGCCCTCAGCGACGCGGTCTGACGCGCCTCCAGTTCGCGGAAGTCGGGGCCGGGAGGCGGATCATGGGCATCGTCCGTCTCGTACCGGTTCACGCCGACGATCACCCGCTTGCCGGCCTCGACCTCCAGCTGGTGCTCGTAGGCGGCGCGGTGGATCGCCTCCTGCATCAGTTCGATCGCACCGGAAGCCCCGCCGCTCTCCTCGATTCGATCCATCAGCGCCAGCGCCTCGGACTCGATGCGGTTCGTCAGATGCTCCACGAGGTAGCTGCCGCCGAAGGGATCGGCCCAGTCGGCGACTCCCGACTCCTCGGCGAGGATCTGCTGGGTGCGCAGCGCGAGCGCCGCCGCGTCGGCGGTGGGAAGGGCGAGGGCTTCGTCGTAGCCGTTGGTGTGCAGCGACTGCGTCCCGCCGAGGACGGCCGCGAGCGCCTGCATCGCGACGCGCACCACGTTGTTCATCGGCTGCTGGGCGGTGAGGGTGGAGCCGCCGGTCTGGGTGTGGAACCGCAGGCGGCACGACCGGTCGGAGGCGCCGAAGCGCTCCCTCATCGTGCGTGCCCAGATGCGCCGCGCCGCACGGAACTTGGCGACTTCCTCGAAGAGGTCGCTGTGGGCCGCGAAGAAGAACGAGATCCGGGGGGCGAAGTCCTCCAGCGCGATCCCGCGGTCCAGCGCGCGGCGCACGTACTCGATGCCGTTCGACAGCGTGAAGGCGACCTCCTGGGCGGCGGTGGAGCCGGCCTCGCGGATGTGGTAGCCGGATACGGAGATGGTATTCCAGCGCGGGAGTTCGGCGGCGCAGAACGCCATCAGGTCGCTTACCAGCCTGAGCGAAGGCCGCACGGGGTAGATGTAGGTGCCGCGCGCGATGTACTCCTTGAGGACGTCATTCTGCACGGTTCCCCTGAGCGCGCTGCGGGGCACGCCGGTCTCGTCCGCCACCGCGGTGTAGAGCGCGAGGAGGATTGGGGCGGTGGCGTTGATGGTCATCGAGCAGGAGATGCGGCCGAGGTCGATGCCGTGGAGAAGGGTGCGCATGTCGGCGAGCGAATCGATCGCCACGCCCACCCGCCCCACCTCCCCCGCGGCCATCGCGGCATCGGAATCAAACCCCATCTGGGTGGGCAGGTCGAAGGCGACCGAGAGCCCCGTCGTGCCGCGCTCCAGGAGGAAGTGGTAGCGCCGGTTGGTCTCTTCGGCGGTCCCGAAGCCGGCGTACTGACGCATCGTCCAGCGCCGTCCCCGGTACATGGTCCGATAGACCCCGCGGGTGAAGGGGAATTCGCCCGGTCCCCCGAGGTCGGCCTCCGCCTGGAACCCGTCCGGCAGACCGCCGAAGGCCAACGCGCCGTCTTCCGGTTTCACCGGTGGCAGTCCTTGGACAGGGCAGGCCGAGCACCGTGCGCGGCGAGGCGCCGGGCCGACATGTGGTTGAAGTTTCGCATCTTGTTGCGGTGGTTGTGGTTGCATGTTCGACAGCCCGATTTCCCGCTGAATGATTCCCGCCGGTCTCGACTTCAGCCGCGAGCCCGGTGGCGGCCTTCCAGAGCCTTCCGAAGCTGTCCTTCGTCGGCTCTCTGATAGCACCGGAGCACCGTCTTGGCCGTCTTCCAGCCGCCGAGTTGGCAGAGCACCTTCAACGGCTGGTCCATCAGGTCGGAGGCGAACTTGCGCCGCAGCGAGTGCCAGCCCCTGCCGGGCTTCGGCTCCAGTCCCGCGAGCCTCTCGGCCCGGTCCCACCATCCCTGCGCCAACGCGGCTCCCATGCAGGCCGACGGATCCCGGGGCGCGGGCAGCACCGGCGCATCTCCAGCGAAGGGCATGGCACTCCGCACTTCCCTCAAAGCCGCGAGGGCATCGTCGGTGACCGGCGTGACGTGCTCGTAGCCGGTCTTGTCGTGTTCGGCGCGCCAGACGATGGCTCCGCCCTCGAAATCGATGTCCTGCCACCGAAGCTGGCGGATGGCACCTACCCGGTGGCCCGTTTCGTGCGCGAGCACCAGCGCCACATGGAACCGCCAGTCCACCCGCCGCGACACCTTCAGAAGCGCCCCGTACTCCTCTTCTTGGAGCACCACCCGGTTCGGGTTCTTCTCGCTCGGCGTTCTGAGCCCCCTGAGCGGATTCCGGTCGAGCAGCAACCGGCCCCGCTCGTCGCGGGACTTCGTCGCCCAGTTAAGGACGGCGATCAGGAACTTCAGGTCGTACTCGACGGTCCGATCCGCCACCGGCCTGCCACTCGGTCCGATCCTACCCGCGCGGCGCTCCCGGATGAATCGGTCCCAGTCCCTCTGAGACAGGGTCGCCGGGTCCCGGGACCGTCCGAAGAGGTCGAGGAACATCAGCATCGACGTGCGGTCGTGCTGCCGGGTGTGCGCGCCCTTCGCGGGCGTCACCTCCTCACCGTAGATGTCAAAGAGCCGCTCCAGTGTGAGTGGCTCGGGCTTGGCCTCCGCGTCGCCCCCGATCTCGGGGCCAGCGAATCCGGCGGCGAATTCGTCCGCCTGCCGCTTCGCGCGCCGCCAGTCACGGTGCTTGAGGGACCGGGTGAGCCTTCGCCCGTTCTCTCGCCACTCGATCTGGAACATGCCGGTCTTCGGGTCCGGGAAGATCCTGACCCGGTTCCGTCCCCATTCGCCAGCGCCGTACGAGCGCCGACTTCGTTTCGTGCGTGCCATCGTTCGATTCCTCTCGATAGATGGACTGCACGATCTGCGCGAACGAAGTATCGCGGAGAGAGGGTTTCTCCGCCAGTGCGAGCAAGGGACCGAGTTTCCCGGCATCGACGGGAGGTCGATCCAAGACCCGAAATGGATGGGTCGGTGCCCGGATGGAGCCGCACATGTGCAACAGACCCGATGTGCACGGAATCGTCGTTTGGACGTGCATTTCTTCTGCAACGCAAGTCGTTGTCCGGCTTGCGGCTGCGCCACGGCCTCCGGGACGGCCGTGCCGCGCCGGAAACGGAGGCCGTGACCGGAGCGACCCCCCGCCCTGGACGCTTGGCGTGCCACGGGGGCGGGGTGGGTTGTGCCTGTCATCCCAACCCGCCGCGGGAGGTCGCTCCGGGCCAGCGATCCTTGGCAGGAAGGCCATCGGAAGCACGGGACGAGCGCGTCCCGTCCTTGCGTGGCGAGGCCGAACGGCCCGACGGCCAAGCGGTCGGCCCAAACGTCCGCCGCCTACTCGAAGCGGCGCTCGGCACCGGCGCTCCGCTGGCCGTGCTGCAACCGCCAGCGCGCCAGCGACATCGACGGCCGGGGGCCGGAGCCGGGGGGACCGGCGCCGAAGCGGTGGCAACGCCGCCGACAATGCTCGCCGGTCCACTCTGCGGACTCAGCCGCAAAGCCGACGGGCATCGACCGGCGGTGATCGCCCGCCGCCGGAGCGGAATTCAACGGGGGGTCACAGGGGGCACAGCCCCCTTGCCAGCCTCCGCCGGGACCTCGCGAAGCGTGGCCCCAAGGAGTAAGCTGGCTTGTCCACCATAGCGTGGCTCAAGCCAGCCCTCGCGGACGGCCCCGAGGCGGCGCTGGAGACGGACGACAACGTGGTCCAGATCCCAGGGCGGTCGAGGCGCAGGCTTACATGGCACTCGACCAAGCCGATGAGCCGTGGACGGGGGTGAGGCGGGCCGACCGAACCGCTTCGGAGGGGCCAGAAGATCGCCGGATTCGACCGTGTTTCCACGCATCCGCGCTCAAGATTTCGTCCGCCGCCATCCCATGCCGTCCGGCGACATCCTGCTCAGATTTGCATATTCCAAGTGGATACGGCACCCGACAGGAGAAAACGTAACATGTGGCTACATCATGGTTTACGATAATCTCGGCTAGTCGGAGGCGAACTTGCGGCGTAGCGAGTGCCAGCCCCTGCCGGGCTTCGGCTCCAGCCCCGCCAGCTTCTCGGCCCTGTCCCACCATCCCTGCGCCAACGCGGCTCCCATGCAGACCGACGGACTCCGGGGAGCGGGCAGGATCGGGGCATCCCCGGTCGAGGGATTCCAACTTCGCGCCTCCTTCAAGGCGTCCAAGGCCTCGCCAGTGACGGGCGTGACGTGCTCGAAGCCCGACTTGTCGTGCTCGGCGCGCC
>JAJDTB010000044.1 GCA_022827345.1 Gemmatimonadota bacterium
GGATCGGAAGTCAAGGAACGTGGCGGGAGCCCGAGCGCGGGCATGTGTAGGTATAAACCCATGAACAGCAATGATATAAAATATTTCCCGGAACATCCTTGGACGCTACTGGATGTGGCTACGCTACAGTGACGGTGACGGCGACGGCGGGCGAGGCCTCCGGCGACGCGCTTGTGACCGTCGCGATCGACCTTGACCGGGTGGCACTGGTGGCGCTCTACAACGCGACTGAAGGATCAAACTGGGCCAATTCGGACAACTGGCTGACCGATGCACCGCTCGGCGACTGGTACGGCGTGCGTACAGACCCGTCGGGGCGGGTCGTCTCGTTGAGTCTTGCAGGCCAGTGGGAACGCGAGCGGGGCACATGGAAACTGATACCTCACGGGCTGACCGGCCCGATCCCGGTCGAGCTTGCCAACCTCGGCGAGCTTCAGAACTTGAATCTGTCCGGCAACGAGCTGGACGGCCGGATCCCAACTGAGTTCGGAAGCTTGGTCGATTTGGAACAGCTCGATTTGGCTAGGAACAACCTGACCGGCCCGATCCCCGTCGAGTTCGCCAACCTCGTCGAGCTTCGGCGCCTGGACCTGTCCGTCAACGCTATGACCGGTCCGATACCTTCCGAGCTTGCCAACCTCGTCCAACTGCATGGCCTAAGCCTGGACCACAACGAGCTGGACGGCCCGATCCCGGCCGCATTCGGCAAACTGGTGAACTTGAGAAGGCTCGTAATGAGCTGGAACGATCTGACCGGCTCGATCCCCGCCGAACTGTCCAACCTCGTCCAAATGCAGACCTTGGACCTGTCCGACAACGAACTGGAGGGTCCAATCCCGACCGAACTCGGCAGCCTGGTCGACCTGCAATGGCTCTATCTGAGCGATAACAACCTCGCCGGTCCCATACCGTCGGAACTGGCCAACCTCGCCCAACTGGTGGGCCTGATTCTGGACAACAACGCGCTGACGGGCCCAGTTCCGCCCGAACTCGGCATCAACGATTGTAACCTATTATGTTCCAACGTCTTATATTGTTAGCAGTTGGATGGTGTATCACTTCTGATATACAAACGGAACCCCACTCGGAGGTGGGCATCGTCCGTCGGGTATCTGGGGTGTGTAACCGTCTGTGACCCCTCTGCTCGAAGGGTACTTCAATGGACGATATCGGAGGTCCTCGACCGATGAACAGGCGGCCGAATGCCCCGTTCAGCAGGACGGCCTGATATCGTCTCGCATCTGCGCAATCCAACAGACCTGACCCGAACCGCAACAGAAGAACGATCTCCTGGGAGAGAAGGCTGCGCAGGGGAGGGACACCGCATGATGATGACTCGCACTTGCCTCAGTCCAGGGCAAACAGGGTTCTCAGCTGCCCTTGGATTCCCTGTCGTTCGATCTGGGATGCCAGAAACGGATACTCCCTTTTCAGGTAGTCGAAGGAGATCAAGCCGTCTGCCAAATCAACCAGCCAGCGACATCGCTCGTCCGCCAATTCGGGGCTGTTGAGCTTTAGCACGCCGATCGTCGCGGTCACCTCGTCACGCGTGGTCCCGCTCAGATTGTCGCCGGGGTGAATGAAGCAAGTCGGGCATTCCAAGAAGAACCAGCCGTTACGGACATGGAACGGGTCCACGACATCTTCGGAGTCCGCCTTGTTCCTGTTGAGCTTCGGTCGGGCGAGTCGATAGTTATCCCATTCGTACGCCAACTGGGGGTACTTTGTCTTGGGAAGAAAGTGATCGACCGACACGTCATCCCCTCTGACCATTCGAGACGTGTACGCACAGCACTCGTATGCCCGGCGCAGTTCTCTCTTGGCCCGGTTCCAGTAGTTGGGGAAGTTCCGGCTTGAAGGATTGGGGTTCGTCTGGAGGAACCGCACGCCCGGAACTCGCACGTCGGCGTTGAACGCGGCATACTCGGGTTTTGGCAGGATCCGGATCACAACGTGGCGCCAGCCTGCTCGGCAAAGTAGATCCAGCGGCGCCAAAACGGATCGTCGGATGAGAGGACCTTTTTCAGTTGGTCCGAGACCTGCTGGATCTCGGACTGATCGGTCGAGCGGGCCAACTGGAGTTGCATGGCGTGTTCGAGCACGCGCTCCGCATCCTTCGAGCGTGCGTACCGGAGGCCGAATATGGGCGCCGTGAGCCAAGAAGACACGTCACCGTGCTTGTAGAACTCCTCCCTGTTGAGGCGCACCTCGGTGCCCTCAAGGCTTAGGTAGTAAAGCGCGTCTGACGCCGGGTCGAATCTTGTCTCCAGAGAGGCGAGCACGAAGGGTGAGTGCGTTGAGACGACGACCTGCATCTTCAAGTGCTCGTCAAGAAGGTCGCCGATGTCGAGAATGGCGGGCAATATGGTTCTCTGCCAGAAGGGGTGCAGGTGAGCGTCGAGTTCGTCGACAAGCAATACCAAACGGCGGGCTGGCGTCAGACCCCTGAGCTCTGATCCCAACCGATGTTCTTGCCATGCCCACACGACCACGTAGGTCAGCGCCATGATGCGGCGAACCCCTGCTGACGCATAGAGTACCGGCGTCTTCCCATACGGGTGGCTGATGACGGGGATCGTGCGCGGGTCTCCGGGCATCCGGGTGGGGTTAGTCGGTCGAAGGGTTCCGAGGTCGGTCGGCGAGAGGAGTGACAACACCCGCTCGAAGATCGAGAACCATTCTTTCCCGGACAGCTGCCAGTTCACCCAATCCCGCACCAACCCTTCCATTCGCCCAGGCTTGCCGTCCCAAATCTCTCGTGCCGTGAAGTTGCGTGGTGCCTCGTCGGTTTCGTCACGATGATCGTCTTCTATGGAAAACGCTCCGTCCACGCCCGCATATACGTAGAGTGCAGGTACCTGCGGATAGTTACGCTGGTGAACCCACGTTTGCAGTCGCGGCTCGAAGCGACTGTAACATCTGCGCCGGCCCGCGCCGATCTTGAGTTCATAGGAGAGACGGGCCGCGTGGGCCGCCTCTGGCCCAAAGGGCATGGCGGGCCGGCCGGCCCACCGTCCCGTCGCGGCCCACCATGCGACATCTAACAGGAATGACTTGCCGAGACCGTTGTCTCCCGCGATGACCGTCAACCGTTTTCCGAGGTCGAGCCTGAGGCCGTCGGCAGGGCCGACCCGGCTCATCTCGATAGCCGCCAACGTTCCTTCCGGTTCGTGCGCGTCTTTCGGCGGCTCAAAACGGTGCGCGATAGCTTTCAGATTGGGGGCCTCCGACTGAACCAGCGAAGAGGGCAGGCCTTCGGCCATTACGGGAAGCGGGGTAAGCGAAGACGCTGTGGTGAACAGTGCCCGTCGCTCGCTCGGCGTGATGTTGTACCGCCGAAGGAACTCCTCGACGAGTCCCTCCAGCGTAGTGTCCGCGGGCCACTCCTGATATTTCGCCGCCCAAATGGCGATCGCGACAAGCGGTGCCTTTCGGTACCTGCCGCTCTGGATCCGTGGCCTTATCAGGTCGACGTAGTTCTCCGTGAAGCCCCATTCGGGGGAGCCGCGTTCATGGAGGAACACGTCTCCAAACGTCCGAGTGTTGACTCCCTGAAGCCCGGATGAGGCGTAATCGCCCTTCACCCAGTTACTGGCGCTCTTGAAGGGCTGGAAGAAGTACTCACTGTCGAGGTCGAGCCGATGATGTCGATTCAGGTGCTGCTTGGTTACCGTGTCGAGCTTGACGCGCACCGTCTTGCCCACAGGCAGCCCGAACTTCTTGCAAGCCAAGAAGGTGATGCCGAGGAACGGATGGGTTGACGCCTTGAGTTCCTCGATGGCCTGCGTGATCGCGGATTCGGAGATGTACGTCATGCGCGCGCTTTCAGGGTCCGCACAGCATGGCGGCAGAACGCGCCGTTCAGGTCTATCCCGATGCCGGATCGTCCGGTGTCGAGAGCGACTCGAACCGACGTGCCGCTGCCGACGAACGGGTCGAGCACGACACCGCCAGCCGGACATCCGATCTTGAGGCACCGTTTGACCAACTCGTCCGGGAACGGTGCTGTGGAGAGGCCTCCGTTCGATCGGGGTTGCGCCGGGATCGTCCACAGATCCTCTTCGATCTTGTCGGGCAGCTTGTTCTTCTTGAAGTGGTAGTGTCGATTCTGAGCGAGCATGAATACGTATTCGTAGGTGCGGCTCGGTCGGTCACGGACGAACTCCCGCAGCCCGTTCGTGCGGTGCCAGATTATCGCGCTGCGAAGCACCCACCCGTCTCCGGCGAGCGCGAGCGCGACCCTCCAGGGTATCCCGATCAGTGACTTGCGCTGAAGACCGATTCCGAGCCCGCCGCTCTTGTCCACGGCGCGGAGGCCGAACCGCCTCTTCTTGCTCTTGGCGTCCGTGCCGTGTGATTTGCCCTTACCGGAGTAGTAGGTGTCGCCAAGGTTCAGGAAAGCCACGCCGCGACGCTTGAGAACCCGGCGCGCCTCGGCCATGACTTCGAGCAGTGCCGATACGTAGCCCTCTACGGTGTCCTCAAGTCCAATCTGACCCTCGACCTCGTAGTTTCGCAGCCAGAAGTACGGAGGCGAGGTGACGATGCAGTCGACGCACCCAGACTTCAGTTCCTTGAGCACCTCAAGGGCCGAGCCCTGATGGATGGCCCACTTGTTGTCGGCCGACGTGCCCTTCCAGGTTTGGAATGCGCCGGACTCGCGGGTGGACGTGTCGCGAGAAGGGTCACGAGCGGCAGTGGTCGGCATCTCTTCTTGGGTGCAGGTGTCTCGACGGTCTAGGGTGCCCGGCAGGTTGGTAGCGCTCGGCAGGAAGATAGGGTTTGGAGGGTACGAGTGCCAACCGGGAGCCCCGCGACCGGGGACATCACCCCGCATTGGTTCCGGAATGCCGCCGACGAACCCGTGTTCTGAGTCACCCAGTCCCGCTCACCCCTGATCGAAGAAGTCCTCGTCAATGGCCTTGATCAGAATCGGAGGCCGGTGGGGGTCGCGCACGCGCACGCCGACATCGTGTCGTACCATCAGCCGGGCGAGTCTTCGACCGTTGATGAGCACCACGCGCTTCGGGCTTTGGGCAGCGAAATCGTTGGCGGAGGCAGTGAAGTCGGCGGTCGTGACGAGAACGCCCTTTTGCGCACGCGCTCCCACCAGCGCGCCGACGAAGTTCCTTAGCTCGCCAACGCCCACGGTGCTTCCGCTGGCGTATTTCTTGGCTTGGAGGTAAACCTCGTCGAGGCCGAGCTTGTCTTCCTTGATGGTGCCGTCGATTCCCCCGTCACCCGCACCTCCGGTCACTTGCCCCATCGAGGCATCTCCACCGCCATATCCCATGGCGACCAAGAGGCTCACCACCACCTGCTCCAGAAAGGACGGCGACGCTTTTCGGAGGCGGTCCAATACCTCGGCCTCAAGGACTTCGGTTAGTTCCCGGTCGGCGGCCTCCAGCGCTTCTTCGGGCGTGTCCGAACGCTCAACGGTCGGTTCCCGCTCCCGTCCAGATTCCCGCTGCCGTTTCTTCTCTCCCTCTACAAATGCGGGAAGCCGTCGAAGGTACCGAATGTCCAAGCGGCCCGGAGGCTGGGCCAGCAGACGCTCGCCCTCGTCGGCGATCCGGTAGACTCCGCGCCGCACCCGTGCCACCAAGGCGGCCCGCAAGAGGTAGTTCAGCGCCCATGCGACACGATTCGCGAACACACGAACCCGTCCACTGGGCAGCATTTCCCGTAGGTCCTCGTCCTTTAGACCCTCGGCGCTCGCCACGCGTTCGCGCACCTGATGGACGGGGATGTCCTTGCCGTCGGCCAGCGCCCGCAGCACCGGAAGCATCAGGCTCTGAAAGTCAGGAACCGGCATCGTGTACTCCTCGGGGGAGGATGGCGAATGTTGGCAGGCATCGCTTCCGGTTTTCGTGGGTGTTGCTCACGGATCGATCTCTGCGTCGGGCTGGCCAGCGGCGAGCGCGCTCGCCCACGCGAGGCACAGGTCGCGGGAGCGGTAGGCCCCGTATGCGGCCTTCTCGTCCCTTTCGACGATGGGGAAGGTGGAGTAGACGTGGCGGATGTCGTCCCGCTCCGTCACGCCGTAGAGGTGGAAGTAGAGCGCGTCCAGCTTGGCCCGTAGGCCGAGGCGGCGCTCGGCATCCCAGCGGAATGGCGGCAGGACCTCCCCACCCTCATCCACATGGCCGATGTCGCGGGCGAACGGGGCCATGTCATGCGCCGTGTAGGTCAGTTCCAGCACCGCCTCGCGCACGATCTCCTCCGCCGACTTGGCTCCGAAGCGCACGGCCCCGTATCGCTCCGGTGGCACCACGGGAAGTTGCTCGACGATGAACCAGTTTAGATGCTGACCCTGGATCTTCTGGCGCGCCACGTAGTCGAAGAGTACGGCGTTGAAGTTCGCCAAGAGGCACGCTGAGCCGGTCCCGTACCAGTCTGCCGAAACGATGGGTAGCGTGTTCCCTACTCCAGAGCCCGGTATCAGAGCGGCGATCATGGAGCGAGCGTTCGTCGGTGCCGTAACGTCCTTGAACCCCAGCAGGTATGGGGCCGTCGGGTACGATGTCTTGCCACGGAGCACCCAGTACTGCGGATCCGGCAGCCAGTTCGGGTCCCGGTGCTGCTCAAGCCCGGACGGTCTCGGCTGGGCCGGACGGTGAAGGTTCTTCGGGTTGATGACGATACTGGCGGCGCGGTGGTCGAACGCCTGCACCATCTTGCCCTCGTAGAGCGGCACCCATTCCCCGGACGGGCTCTGGTATCGGTTGCCGCCGACCGGCCACGCCCCTTCCTTCTCCTCCAGTTCGGACCGGGTGCGGAACAGGCCGGAATCGTTGGTCATGTGGAACATCGTCGAGTACTTCACCGGCCACGCCGTCACCTCCTCGCCCGAGGACCGGTCCACCAGCACCGGCAGGCGTTCGTAGATGGCGGCGGTTAGCTCCACGTCCCGCCGTGACCGGAAGATCGGCGCGGTGCCGGTGTTCGGGTTCACCCGCGCGAAGTCGGCGGCTGACAGGGGGAAGCACCGCTCCGGGTCCTTGGTCTCCGAGACGTCCTGAAGGAAAAACGCGCAGCGGGCGGGTTGAGTCCTCGGGGCCGGGCTGGCGACGAAGGCGCAGAACTTGAACCGGCTGTCCACGTCAGGGAAGAACGGCGGCGCGTCGAAGCGTGTCCGGCGGTTCTCGAAGTCGTACAGGGCCTTGAGTCTTCCCTCCGTGGCCACGCTCTTGAAGAACGGGGCCGCCATCTTGTCCGACGCGATGCCGGACGGCACGAGCAGCCCGACCATGCCGTCGGGCTTGACGAGCGTCATGGCTCGTTCGACGAACAGCGAGTACAGGTTGAGGTCACCTCGTGCGAGTAGAGGATAGTCTCCCGAGGTCCGGGCCACCCGCGCACCCGCAGCCGCTCGTTCGCTCGCAAGCCGGAAGTCCCCGGCCAGCGGGTCTCCCGCTTTCTGGAGTTCGGCGATCATGCGCTTGCGGTCGGCGGCGCGGGGAGCCATGGCGATCTCGCGCCGCCTGGACGCGAACCATTCGACCTGTTGCAGCTTCATCCGGTCCCACGGCGGATTGCCGATCACCGCATCGAAGCCGCCTTTCAACTCCCTGGACTCCCAGTCGGACCACACGCCGGGGAAGGCGATCTGCCAGTTCAGGAACCGCTCCCTCTCGGCCAGTTCCAAGGCATCCATCAAGTGGGAGAGGTGGGCATCCTTCGAGTCGAGCGGCTCCCCCCGGGCGATGGCGATCTGGTCACCGAACACACCATCCAGCCACTTGAGAAACGCGGCTTTGACCGGCTTCTTCCGGATCCCGAGCCAGTCGAACGCGTGAAGCAGCGACATGAACGCGTGCAGGGGCGCGGTCATCTCCGAGATTTCGGCGAAGATGTCGGCCGAGCGGTGCGCCTCGGCGATCTCGACGTCCGTGAGCCCCTCAATGATCTGCATCGGCGCGGCCGCGCGCGTGGCTCGAGCGAGCGGTCCGCTCAGGAAAAGGCTGCTCTTCTCCTCCGCCCTTCGGGTGGCGTGCTGGACCCACGTGCCGAACAGGCTGTCGCCGCATCGGAGGTGATGATCCAGAAAGCTGAGCGGCGCGCCGACGGTGAAGGTGTGGAGCCACAGCGAGACCTTGGCCAGTTCCACGGCCATCGGGTTCTTGTCCACGCCGTAGACGCACCGCTTGAGCACCATGCGGCGGACGACGTGCCGGTCGTCGAGTTGGGCCGTGTCGAATGTCCAGCCCCGGTCCTCCGCGTTGTCCATGATCGTGAGGCGGATCCCCTCGATCCGCTCCGCCAACGGCGAAAGGTATCCGTCCACGAGGGCCTCGGCCTCGGCCATGGCTTCGATCACACGGTCGGCGAGGTAGTCCACCAGATTGACGAGGAAGTGTCCAGACCCCATCGCAGGGTCGCAGACCTTGAGTTCGAGCGTTCGCTCGGCCGGATCGATCCGCTTCAGACGCCCCATCAGCCAATCCTCCCGGACTTCGCGCGAAACGAGATCCGACGCCACGGCGGCGAAAGCCTCCATCCGGTCGTCCACGAGAGGTCCGACGGCCTCCCGAACGATCAGGTCAACCAGATCGTCGGGCGTGTAGTAGCTGCCCGAGTCCTTGCGGGCGAACACGTTCGGACGGACGACGATGTTCCCGCCCTCGCGGACGACCTCGCGTTCGAGGAGCCGCTCGTAGATCGAGCCAAGTTGCTGCACCCCGAGATCACGGTAGTTGATGTACCGGCGACCGAGCGGCGTGCGCTCGAACGACAGCGCGTCGATCACGTCGGCCATCGCAGCGTCGCCCAAACGGACGCGGGAAAGCAGCGGCGCGGCGTCCCGGTCGAACAGTCCGCCGTTGTAGGGCGGAAGGCCGATCGAGGCGTCTCCTGAGTCGATGGCCCGGCAGAGATCGTCGAACGCCGACCAGTAGCGCGCCGCCGTGGCCGAGAACACGTCGCCCTCGTCCTTGCGGCGCCCGATGTCGCCGCGCACACGGTCCCTGAGGGCGTAGTCGTCGTAACGGCTGTCGCGGACCGGCAGGAGATCGCGGTCCTCGGCGTAGAGCACGAAAAGGAGCCTGTAGAGCACGACCAGGCCCGCGTCCCGAACCTCTTCCAGCGGGGCGTGCGGATCGGCCTCGGCGATGGCCCCGACAAGATCCGGGAAGACCCGCTCGAAGACCACCGCCGACAGGCTGCCCGCCACCCGCTCGCGATGGTAGCGGGCCTCGGCGATGGCCCGCTCGTGAAACGTCCGCTCGTCCGCGGCGTGGGGAAGGAAGGCGTCCCGCCCGAACGCCAGCGCGAACACCTTCAGCCAGTGCGCCCCTTCTTCGGTCCCGAGCACCACCTGCCCTTCGTCTCGATACCCGAGAATCGCCGCGAGATCGATCTCGAAGAACTGCTCGGAGACCGAACGCGCCCCGGCCCAGTAGAGCCGCCAACTGGCACCGTTCGTCAGGATGCCCCAGCGCACCTTGCCGGTGGTCACGTCGTCGATGCGCCGGAGGTAGCGCAGCATCTGGGTCGCAGGCGCGGACTCCTCGCCCCGCCGCCCCGAACGACGATCGAGGGGCCGCAGCCACCGCTTGGACTCGACGACGGCCAGACCGTGCCCGTAGCGCTTCCACTCCCCGGCGTAGCGATTGGCTCGGTCCTTGGCGGCATCGTCCGCGAACAGCAGGCCGTCCGGAACGTCCTGACGGCCTACCGGCGAGAGGTTCTGCTGCCGTAGATGGGCCGTCCACCCGAGCCGCCCCAAGACCGGCCAGATCAGGTCCTCTTCGGTCTGGCTCTCGTTGGGCGACAGGATCCGTGGAAAGCGGTCGAACCGGGCGCGCAGCGCGGCTTCGAGTTCGTCCAGGGCCGACGCCGACACGCCGTCCCAATCGGGAAGCTCCGTAATCGCCTCCCGAAGGAAGCCCTCGGCGAACAGGCTCCCTTGGAAGGGCCGGTGCATCGTCATCCCCGACCTTCCAAAGCCAATCGCACGAAGCCAGCCGTGTCGAACAGGGTCGTCCTTCGCATCTCTTCACCCACCTTTAGCCTCCGGGTAACCTTCAGTTGGCTGCGCCTCGTCGTGATGACGGCTCGGTCAATGTAACGGTCACGCCGAGGCGGGCTTCCCCCAAGACGACCTCCGCCCGGTTCGCTGAAACGATTACCGGCTTGGCCCATGGTCCCGATCCGGCCCGCGCCGCCTCGTCATGTCCACCAGCCGCCTCGTCATCGCCACCCGCCGCCTGGCCCTGCGCCGTAGGTACCGGAGTATCTTGTCAAGTCCGTCACCCGCCCGCTCAGCCGCTCGACTTGCCGCTGCAAGGCTTCGACCTGCTGCCGCAAGGCTTCGACGTGCTCGGAGTGCCGCCGCTGCTCCGCTTCGTACTGCCCGGACAACTTCTCCAAGGCGGCCGTCAACTGCCGTTCCAAATCGGTCATTCAGCTCCCTCCTCACTCTCTCGACAGCTTCAAGTAGGGCCGCCCTTCCATGGTGAAGGCCGTCCGGACCGGCGTGCCGGCGGGCAGCGACACCCACCGCTCCCCGCTGCTCTCCATCAACTCGACGCCCCAGGTCGTCTCCTCGATCTCGGCCAGCATCGCGCGCGCCCACTCGGTCCGCGTGTTCAGCTCCCCCAAGGTCTCGATCCGGTCCTGAATGCTCGTCGACAACCAGCGCATCGTCGCCCAGCTTCCGCCGAAGAAACCGAGCCAAAGACTCAGGCCCACGATCAGGGGCCGTTGCCACGCCTTTGCCAGCAACTCGCGCATCTTCCCGGTCGCCTCCGCCGTATCGCGCTCGATTGTACCGAGCGCGTTCCGCGCGACGCGCCGCGAGTTCTCGGCGAGCTTCCTCAGCTCGCTCGCGGTCAACTCCTCGATCTCCCGCCGCTCGCTCTCCAGTCGTCTCCGCAGCCGGTCGGTCAAATCGTTCGCGGTCGAAGTTCTCTCCATACAGTTCTCCTTTGAGCCGCCACCGGTCCCCGGTCTCGGGGTCCAGCGCGGTGAGGTAGTCCTTGCCTTGGCGCGGCACCTCCAGCCCCGCCTCCCGAAGGGCGGAGACGACGTCGGCCCGGTTCCGCGCCGTGCCGTGCTCGACGCGCTGGAGCAGGTAGTCGCGGATCAGGTCGCGGGGGGAGGCTTCGAGCCGGAGCCCGGCCCGCAGCTGCGCGGCCTCGACGTAGGCGCGGTGGCCGGGCTGCTGCACTCTGGCCCTGGCCGGATCGTCGGGACGGCCCCAGCCGTGCTCATGGTTGAAGGCGTCGCGCAGCGGATCGAAGGTCTTCCGCCAGCCGGGCGG
>JAJDTB010000050.1 GCA_022827345.1 Gemmatimonadota bacterium
TACATCCGAGAACGTTCGGCGGCGTCGATCTACATCCCGTTCAGGAAACACGAACTGATAAGGGAACAACAATCACCGTATGCGATGTAAGACTATTACTATCAACGCCTTACAACATCGTTGCCCATCGAGCCATTCCATCGCCCGTGAGAATCGGGGAGAGTCCACTGAAGGGATCACGGAGTGTACTCCACGCACTCCCTCCGCGACCCCCCGTTTCCTGTCTTGACACCCAAAGGATGCAAAACGAATGTTACGAACTATGGACCAGTCCGGATTCGACACGCTGAAAGCCACACGCGCCCTGGAAGCTGCGGGCTTCGATTCAGGGCAGGCGGAAGCCATGGTGACCGTCTTCGGCGGCGCGGTCGTCGGCAATCTGGCGACCAAATGGGACTTTCGGGATCTGAAGGACGAGATCGGCGCGCTCCGCACCGAAGTGACCGGCACTATCGATGGCCTGCGCACCGAAACGACCGGCGCCATCGACGGCCTGCGCACTGAATTCGCTGGCAAGCTGGAGAAGCAGATCGGTGCCCTCCGCACCGAAATGACCGGCGCCATCGACGGCCTGCGCAACGAATTCGATGCCAGGCTGGAGAAGCGGATCGGTGCCCTCCGCGAGGATTTGAGAAGCGAGATCGCCACGGTCCGATTGAGCGTGGAGAGTCTCCGAGCCTCCATGTACAGGCTGCTGCTCGCCCAGGCCGTCTTGATCGTCAGCTTGATCCTGGGTCTGCAGCGACTTCTTTAGGAGGCTCAGCCAACCGTTGAACAGACGCCGCAGGCGGTCGATCAGCCGCGTGCCCGCCGTCCTGGCGTGCCTTTTTCTTGCACCCGCCCTCCTTGCGCTGGCTCCTCGGCCCGCATCGGCACAACTCGCTTCCAACGGGCGTATCGATCCGGACACGGTGCCCCGTCCGTCCCTCGAAGCCAGGCGGGCGACCTCGGCGATCACACTCGACGGCCGCCTGAGCGACGACGCCTGGACCCTGGCCGATTCCACCAGGGGCTTCTTCTACGAGTCGATACCGAATCAGGGAACGCTGTCGGCGGAGCGTACCGTGGTGCGCGTCCTCTACGACGACCGCCACCTGTATATCGGCGCAACGATGTACGACAGCCGGGCCGACGCGCTGGTTTCGGCCGGGATGGAGCAGGACTTCGCCACCCAGGACTCGGACATCTTCGGGTTCGCGCTCGACACCTACCTGGATCGGCAGAACGCCTTCCTCTTCGCGGTGAATCCCGCGGGGGCGGTTTTCGACGCGCAGGCCTTCAACGACCAGCAGTCGGTGAACCGCGCCTGGGAGGGCGAAATCGAGGTGTCGACGTCGGTGCACGACTGGGGGTGGGTGGCCGAGATCGCGGTCCCGATGACCACCCTCCGGTTCCGCGAGGCCGACGGGGCCCAGAGTTGGGGAATCAACTTTTCGCGGCGCATTCGGCGCATCTCGGAAGACTCCAACTGGGCCGCGCTCTCACGGCAGTTCCGCGTCTACAAAATGTCGCGCGCCGGCACGCTGACCTCACTGCAGGGGCTGCGGCAGGGACGTAATCTCTGGGTAAAACCGTTCGTGAACGGGGTCAGCACCACCGGGTGGCGGACGCCATCGCCAGGTGAGAAGGTCGAAGGGGGATTCGACCTGAAGTGGGGCATCACCCCCCAACTCACGCTCGACGTCACCGCGCTGACCGACTTTTCCCAGGTCGAGGTCGACGAACAGCAGATCAACCTGACCCGCTTTTCGCTCTTTTTCCCCGAGAAGCGCGACTTCTTCCTGGAGAACGAGGGGATCTTCGGCTTCCAGGACAATCGCGTGCGCAACTTCCGCACCGGGTCGGGGCCGCAGAACTTCAGGCTCTTTCACAGCCGCCGCATCGGCCTGTCGGCGGACCGGACGCCGGTACCCATCGCCGGCGGGGCCCGGCTTACCGGCCGCCTCGGGGGCTACGCCATCGGCCTCCTCAACATGCAGACCCGGGACGACCCCGGCAGCCCCGGCGAGAACTTCTCGGTCGTGCGGCTCAGGAAGAACATCCTCGGGAGCAGCGACATCGGGTTCATGTTGGTGAACCGCGAGGGGACCGGCGCGGAGACGGCCGACTCATACAACCGATCGATCGGCGCCGACATGAATTTGCGGCTCGCCGGCGGGCGCATGCTCCTCAACTCGTATTTCGCGGCGACCGATGAGCCCGACGTGTCCGGCGACCGGGTGACGGGTGCTTTCGAGGTCGCGTGGCGCGATCCCGTGTGGGCCGCATCGGCGCTGCTGAAGACCGTGGGCGAGAGCTTCAACCCGGGGGTCGGCTTCGTGGGGCGCCGCGGGATCCGGCAGGGGTTCGTCACGCTGGGCGCTCATCCGCAGCCGGCGATTCCGCACGTTCGGGAGATCAACCCCTACGTCGATGTCAACCTGTTTTCGGACACGGGGTGGGTGCTGGAAAGCCGCGAGATCCTGCCGGGGCTCGGGATCCACTTCCTCGACAGCAGCGTGCTCACCTTCGAGTACTCGGCGTCGTACGAGCGGCTGGCGGACGCGACGCGGATCGCGGGCGTGTCGGTTCCCGAGGGCGAGTACGACTTCGGCGCCTTCACGGCCAGCTATCAGTCGAATCTGGGACGGAAGCTGGGCGGAAGGGTCTCCGTCACGCGCGGCGACTTCTTCGACGGCGACAGAACTTCGGTCACCGGGAGCGTCACCCTTCGACCCAGCGCCCATTTCTTCCTGCAGGGCACGGCACAGCGAAACCGCCTCACACTGGGCGGCAGCAGCTTCGACGCCAACCTCTTCGGCGGGCGCTTCCGGTACGCCTACAACACGCGCACCTTCCTGAGCGCCTTCGTCCAGTACAACGAGACCACGGACGAGGTGCAGACGAACCTCCGCTTCAACCTCATCCACGCCCCGCTGAGCGACGTGTTCCTGGTGTATTCGGAGCGCCGCGACCGCACCCCCGAGCCCGGCCGGACCGCATTGACCGACCGGGCCATGACGCTGAAGGTGACGAAGCTGCTGGCCTTCTGAGCGGCCGCGCTAGCTGTCGCTCGTCATCCTCGGCTGTCCGCCGTACTCCTCGAACCACTTCATCAGGTAGAGCTGCGTGCGCATGAAGTTCGACGGCTTCGATCCGGTGCCGTGGGCCTCTTCGTAGAAGCGGAGCATCTTCGTGGGCACGCCGAGCTGCTTGAGCGCCTGGTAGTACTCCTCCGTCTGCGCCATCGGGGTCCGCAGGTCGTCCTCGCCGGTGATGAGGATCGTGGGCGTCGTCACGTTTTCGACGTACATGAGCGGGGAGTGCTCCAGGTACTTGTCCGGGTTGTCCCAGGGGTAGCCGTGGTAGCGGTAGTAGCCCCAGACGGTGATGTCGGCCGTGCCCGCGAAGCTCATCCAGTTGATGACCGGGCAGCGCACGCCGGCAGCGGCGAAGCGCGTGGTGTGGCCGATAACCCAGCTCGACAGGACGCCGCCGCCGCTGCATCCCGTGACGTACATCTGGTCCTCGTTGACGTATCCGCGGTCGATGAGCGCGTCGACGCCGGCCATGAGGTCGTCGTAGTCGACCGACGGGTAGCCGTTGTCGATCGCGTTGCCGAAGTCGGTGCCGTAGCCGGTGCTGCCGCGGGGGTTGGTGTAGAGGGTGACGTAGCCATTGGCCGCGAAGTTCTGATACGGGTAGCTGAACCCGACGTTGTACATCCCGTGCGGGCCGCCGTGGATGTGCAGGATGAGGGGGTAGGCCTGCCCGGGGTCGAAGTCCGGGGGCTTCACGATCCACCCCTGCACCTGCGTGCCGCCGGTGGACTCGTACCAGATCTCCTCCACGTCGCCGAGGCGCTTGTTCGCGAGGACATCGGCGTTGACCTCGGTGAGCTGGGTGATGGTGCCGGGGCTGCCGAGGTCGAAGGCCACGACATCGCCGGGCTCGTGCGGCGAAGTGAGGGTGCCGACGGCCTGCCCGCCGGATGTGGTCGAGGTGAGCGACAGCATGTGCACGCCCTCGGTGACCTGGCTGACGTCGCCGCCGGTGGTTGCGAAGTGCACGTTCTGGGTGCCGCGGTCGCCGGCGGTGAAGAACACGCCGCGCGAGTCGTCGGACCAGTGCATGGCGCCGATGTCGCGGTCGAGATCGCCGGAGACGAGGCGGGCGTTGCCGCCGTCCGCGTCCATGACGTAGAGCTCGGTGGTCTTGTAGGTCTGCGAGGTCCACGGGAACCCGGTGTAGGCGACGCTGCGGCCGTTGGGCGAGACCGTCGGCCGCGCCCAGGGACCGCGCTCCGAGGTGAGCTGGCGGATGTCCCCGCTGGCCAGATCGAGGGCGTAGATGTGCGACTCGCGATAGAGGTTGTCGGCGTCTTCCATGTTGCCGTCGAAGAGGAGGGTGCCGCCGTCGGGGGTCAGGTCGTAGCCGACGTTGCCCACGCCGGGCACGAAGGTGGAGCCCGCGTTCCACTCGCCGCTGGTGAGTTGCCGGGCGGTGCCACCGCCGCTGGGCACGCGGAAGAGGTGGGTGAAGCCCTCTTCCAGGAAGCCGATGCGGTCGTACCGGTAGTGGATGCGGTCGATGATGCGCGGCGGCGGCGTCCAGTTCGCACCCTCGGGGGGCGCGGGCAGGTCGATCGGCCACGGATTCGAGTGGGGCACGAGGCGCTGGAAGTAGATGTATTCGCCGTCCGGCGACCACTTGAAGTTGCTGGGCGTCTGCAGTTCGCGGGTGACCGGCGTGGATGACCCCTCGGCGTCCATCCACCGCACGTGGATCTGCTGTCCACCGGGCTCGCCCGGCGCGAGGTATGCGATGCGCGTGCCGTCCGGAGACCAGCGCGGGCTCGACCCCTTCAGCAGGAACCGCTCGCGCCCGCCGTCGGCGTCCATGATCCGCACCTCCGAGTCGAAGCGGTCCTCCATCTTGTTCACCCACGACTTCGTGAAGACGATCTGCGTGCCGTCGGGCGATATCTGCGGATCGCCGACGCGCTCCATGTCCAGGTAATGCCCCACGGTCATGAGATCGTCGGCGGGGGTTTCCTGTGCGGTGGCCGGGGGTGGGGGGAGGAGGGCGGCCACGGCGGTTGCGGCTGCCACCGCCACGCACGCTCGGGCCATCGCCCCGGTGAGAGGGATGCGACGGTTGAGGGACGCGGTGAGTCTGTTGCTCATGGGGTGCTCCTGGGTTGCGATCCGTTTGGGCGGGGATGTTCCGTGCGCTGTAGGCTGGCGGTCGGCGGTAGCCTCGCGCCGATGCGATGATAGTATTGGGTCAGCGCCCGCCACGCACCGCTGGAACGCCGCGCTTCATGATCCCGTTACGCCACTGCCCATGAACATCCACCTGATCGACGGCACCTACGAACTCTTCCGGCACCACTTCGGGGCGCCGTCCGCCACTGATCGCGACGGGCGCGAGGTCGGGGGGATGCGGGGCGTGGTCGCGTCGCTGCTCGGCATGCTCGAGGCGGGCGTCACGCACATGGCCGTCGCGACCGACCACGTCATCGAGTCCTTCCGCAACGAGATGTGGCCCGGCTACAAGACCGGCGACGGGATCGATCCGGCGCTGCTCGCGCAATTCCACCCGCTGGAAGAGGCGCTCGAAGCGATGGGCGTCCAGGTCTGGCCCATGGAGGAACTGGAAGCCGACGACGGACTCGCTTCTGGCGCCGCGCGCGCCGTCCGCGACCCCCGCGTCGAGCGCGTCTACATCTGCACGCCGGACAAGGATCTGGCGCAGTGCGTCGTCGGCGATCGCGTGGTGCAGTGGGACCGGCGCAGGGGCGAGGTGCGCGACGCAGGGGGCGTGGCCTCGAAGTTCGGGGTCCCGCCGGCGAGCATCCCCGACTACCTGGCGCTGGTCGGCGACAGCGCCGACGGGTTCCCCGGCGTTCCCGGCTGGGGAGCGAAGTCCACCTCGGCGGTGCTGGCCCGATACGAGCACCTGGAGAACATCCCCGGCCACTCGATGCGCTGGGACGTCAAGGTCCGCGGCGCGATGCGGCTGGCCGAGGCGCTGAGGGTGAACCGCGCGGCCGCCTTCCTCTTCCGCGATCTGGCCACGCTGCGGGACAGCGCCGTTCTCTTCGAGGATGTCGATGAGCTTGAGTGGCGCGGCCCCGAGCCCGGTTTCGAGGCGCTGGCGGAGCGTCTGGGCGCGCCGGGGTTGTGGCGGCGGGCCAGGCGGTTGCTGGACAAGCGCGGGGCATGACCTCCACCGCTTTGTCATGTTTATATTACATTATGTCAACTACTGTTTACATACCCGTCGTCCGCAAGATCCACCCTGCGATCAACTCCATCGTTTCCACCGACCACGTTTCCTCGATGTTCGCGTATTCCGACGGCGCGCCCGTTTCCGAGTGCTGAAAGAGGTGGTTCTGGTCGGGTAGCGCGTGGATCTCGTAGCTGGTGTTGCCGCCGCGCTGCAGCGCCGCTTCGATCTCGCGCAGGTTCACCTCGTAGGGGACCTGGAGGTCCTTTTCGCCGTTGATCGCCAGCACCGGCACGGTCACCTGCTCCAGCGTGGGAGCGGGATCGTAGGTCAGGAAGTAGCGGAACCAGGGACTGTTCACCTGCTGCACCTGCATCTGTACGATGCGGTCGAACGACGCTTCGTCGGTGATGCCCTGCTGGGCGCGCTCTGCCTCGGAGAGTTCCCCGAAGGCCGCCCGGGCGACATCGGCGATCATCTCCGCCGCCCGTTCCGGATCGCTTTCCGTCTTGAGGATCTCGTATATCCGCCGCTGCTGGGCCTCGCTCTCGGCGATCTGTTCCTCGGTTGCGCCGCCGGCCCGCGCGATCAGGGCCCCCTGCGCATACAGGATCTCCTCGCCGGTGATGCCCGGCCCCGCCATCAGCACGATGTAGCTGACGTCGTCCGACTCGACGGCCACGATCGGCGCGATCAGGCCGCCCTCCGAATGTCCCGCGAGACCGATCGCACCCTGGTCGACATCGGTGCGGGTCTTCAGGTAGGCCACGCCGGCGAGCACGTCCGAGGCGTGGTCCTGCGAGGTGGCGGTGGCAAAGTTGCCGGTGGATGAGCCCACGCCGCGGTCGTCGAAGCGCAGCACCGCGATCCCGCGGCGGGTCAGGTGATCGGAGAGCACGAGGAAGGGCCGGTGCCCCATCAGCGCCTCGTCGCGATCCTGGGGGCCCGAGCCGCTGATGAGGATGACGGCCGGGAAGGGGCCGCCATCTTCGGGCCGCGTGAAGGTGCCCGCCAGGACATGGCCGCCATCCGGATTCGGATAGCTGACCTCTTCGACGTGGTAGGGAAGCGGCTCCTCGGGGTTCTGGGGTCTGGCCGGGCCCGCGGCTTCCTCCTCCGACACCCGCTCGAGCGCGAGGGGGAGCGCGTTGCCGGCCTGGGTGAACGTGCCGTCCATCGCTTCGCCGCCGTCCGAGAGGGTGCCCTCGTAGGAGCCGGCGATCATCGGCATCGACACCGAGATCGTCGCTCCGGTGACGGTCGTGGAGGCGACCGGAATTGCCGCGTTGCCCTGGTCGATCGAGTACATGACGGCACTCAACGCACCGTCCTCGGTGGTGACTTCAAGGCGCATGCGGAGCTCGGCGCCGCCGATACTGATTGCGCCCATCCAGTTGCCGACGAAGGCCGCCGGACCCGGATCCTGGGCGGTTGCTGCGCCTCCCAGGGGCGCGAGGGTGATGGTGATGCAGGTCACGAGAGTCCTCATTCGCGGCGTCCTTGAGGTGGTGGGTTTTCCATTCGGTTTTCGTTGTGTCACACGGTATTCTTCATGATCGTTGCCCGCGACTAACACTAACGGACCTGGCGCGGATTCTGTCGCTGATACCAGGGGTCGTCGAGAATCCGCCGATCCGTTACCCAACACTACCCGGGAGATCCCAATGACCTTCATCGCCCGCCGCCGCCACCTCTTCGTCCTGGGCATCGCCGCCGTTGCGGTCGTGATGGCCGCACCCCAATTCGCCTCCGCGCAACAGCGTCCCGGGGGCGGGTTCGCCAACAACCCGGGAGTGCGGTTGTGGAATACGCTCGATCAGCGGTTCGACGGCTTCGCGGAGCAACTCTCGCTGACGGAGGCCCAGACGCTCGGCATCTCCCTGCTAGTCGAGAATTTCCGCGAGGAGAACAAGGGCGCCCTCGGCCGCTACGAGACGATGATGGCCGAAATGCGGAACCGGGCGCGCGGTGCGAGATCCGGAGGGGCGCGGGCCGGTCAGCGGCCGCCGAACCGTCAGGGGATGCGGGGTGCGGGTGGAGCATTGCGGGAGATCCTGCAGGAACTCGGTCCCGCCTTCGAGGCGCTGCACACCGACGTCACGGCAATGCTGGAGGACGACCAGGCGGATCGGATGCGCGAACTGCTGGCGCGGCAGCGTCCGGGGGGTTAGTCCCGGCAGATCGCGTCCGGGCCAGGCGGGTCGGGTTGGACCGGGTCCGGGTGGAGCGAGTCCGGATCGAGCGAGTCCGGGCGGCAGGCGACGCTGGTTTGGGCTGATCCGCGAGGGCTCAAACCTTCGCCAGGCTCACCTTCCCCTTCCCGAACACCTTCTCCAGGGCCCGGATCGTGTCGCGGTCCGGCCTGACCTTCAGCGTGCGCGAACGCAGCCGCGGCGACCGAGTCCCGTTTACCGCGCCGACCACCACCTCGACCGGGGCCGCCCCTGCGCGCTCCTCCATAACCGCGCGGGCCTTCCCGAAAGCGCCCTCGGCAAGCTCCCCGTCCGGGTCCACCGCGATCCGCACCGCGATCCGGCCGCTGCCCGGCACCTGCTTGAGCGGTTCGGCCGCATCCAGGAACACCGGCGGGTCCTCCTCGTCGCGGTCCCGGTCGCTCACCTTGCCGCGCAGGAGGACCACCGCGTCGGTTTGCAGGGTGTCCCGGCAGGATTGCCAGACGTCCTTGAAGGCGAGCACCGTCGCCGTGCCCTGGAAGCTCTCGACGGTGACCTTGCCCCACTCCGAGCCGTCGCGCCTTGAGATCTGCCGCGCGACCGCGGTGACCACGCACGCCATCTCGACCGTATTGCCCGCCCGCCGCTTGAGTGCGCCGGCATCCAGCTCGTCGAAGACGCGCACCACTTCGCGATAACGGTCGAGCGGATGCCCCGAGATGAAGAACCCCAGCGCTTCCTTCTCGCGGGCGAGGCGGTCGCGATCCTCCCACTCGGGCACGGTCGGGAGCTCCGGCTTCGGGCGCTCGACCCCCATCGCCTCGCCGAAGAGCGACGCCTGCCCCATCTCCCTCTCCTGCAGGCGCGCCACCGCTTCGCCGAAGGCGGCGTCGAGCCCCGCCAGCATCTGCGCGCGGTGGCCGAACGAATCCAGCGCTCCGGACGCGATCAGCGCCTCGCAGGCGCGCTTGTTCAGGGCGCGCGTGTCGATGCGCTCGAGGAAGCCGAAGAGGCTTTCAAAGGGGCCGCCCTCCTCCCGCGCCGCCAGGATCGACTGCACGCCCGCGCTCCCCACGCCCCGCACGGCGCCCAGGCCGAAGCGGATGGTGGCGTCCCCGACCACAGTGAACTTCCAGCCGCTTTCGTTGACATCGGGGGGCAGGACCACCAGGCCGTCGTCCAGTCCCGGCAGGTGGCGCCCCAGGTCGCGGCACTCGCCGATGTACTTCACGACATCGTCGGTCTTGTCGAGCACCGACGAGAGCAGGGCGGCCATGAAGTCCGCGGGGTAGTAGCGCTTCAGCCACGCGGTCTTGTATGAGAGCAGCGAGTAGGCCGCGGAGTGCGACTTGTTGAAGCCGTAGCGGCCGAAGGTCTGGATCTGGTTGGCCAGTTCCGCGGCCGTGTGGCCAGCGAGCCCGCGGTCGACCACCCGCTCCTTGAAGCGCCCGAGCTCAGCCTCGATCAGCTCGGCGTCCTTCTTGCCCATCGCCTTCCGCAGCACGTCGGCCTCGCCCATGGAATAGCCGGCAAGGTCGTTCGCGATCAGGATCACCTGCTCCTGGTAGACGATGATTCCGTAGGTGGTGTCGAGGATGTGCTCGAGCCCCGGCGCCGGATAGGTCACATCCTGCCTGCCGAGCTTGCGCTGGATGTACTTGTCGGTCATTCCGGAATCGAGCGGTCCGGGGCGGATCAGCGCGTTCGTGGCGACGAGGTCGTCGAAGCGGTCGCAGCGCATCGCCCGCAGCTTGTCGAGCGCCAGGTTCGACTCGAACTGGAAGACGCCCGAGGTGCCGCCGCTGGCCAGCATCGCGTAGACGCCGGGGTCGTCGAGGGGGACGTCGTCCATGGCGTCCGACTGGAAGACCGCGCCCGTCTCCGGATGGCGGAACTCGCCGAGCCGTGCCTTCACCGAATGCACCGCGTCGTGGATGACAGTCAGCGTCTTGAGGCCCAGGAAGTCCATCTTGAGCATCCCGGCGTCCTCGAGGCAGTTCATGTCGTACTGCGTGACGATGTCCGGCCCGTCCTCGCCATCGGCCCCGGCCGAGCCCCGGCTCCCGTTCCTCCCGCCCTTGGTCTGCGTGCAGATCGGCACGTAGTCCTGGAGCGGCCCCGGTGCGATCACCACGCCCGCCGCATGTACCGACGCGTGGCGCGACAGCCCTTCGAGCGTGACCGAGTAGTCGAAGAGGCGCTTGTGGCGCTCGTCGGACTCGTAGAGCGCCTTGACCTCGCGGAGCTTCTCCACGGCCTGCTGGACGGTGTAGGCCTGCCCCGGCTGGTTGGGGATCATCTTCGCGATCCGGTCGGTCTCGCCCACCTCGAAGCCGAGGACGCGGCCCACGTCCCGGATGACCGCGCGACTTTTCATGGTCCCGAAGGTCACGATCTGGCCGACGGCGTCGCGCCCGTACTTCCTGCGCACGTACTCGATCACCTCGCCCCTGCGCTCGTAGCAGAAGTCGATGTCGATGTCGGGCATCGAGATGCGGTCGGGATTGAGGAAGCGCTCGAAGATGAGGCCGTAGCCGATCGGATCGAGGTCGGTGATCCGCAGCGCGTAGGAGACGAGCGAACCCGCGGCCGATCCGCGGCCCGGACCGACGGGGATGCCCTGTTCGCGCGCCCAGCGGATGAAGTCCCAGGTGATGAGGAAGTAGCCGGCGTAGCCCGTCTTGAGGATGACGTCGAGTTCGTAGCGCAGGCGTTCCTCGATCTCGTCGGGGAGGGGATCGCCGTAGCGCTCCCGGGCGCCGGCCTCGGCGAGGTGGACGAGGTAGTCGTTGTCGTCGCTGAAGGGGTCGGGGAGCGGGAAGCTCGGCAGGTGGTACTTCTTCTCGAAGGTGAGCGAGACCTCGTCGGCGATCTTCAGGGTGTTTTCGATGACGTCGGGGCGGTCCGGGAATGCCGCGGCCATCTCGTCGGGGCTTTTGAAGTAGAGGCCGTCGTCGTAGCGGAGGCGGTCCTCGTCGTCGTGGTTCTTGGCGGTGCCGATGCAGACGAGGATGTCGTGGGCGTGGTGATGCTCGTGCTGGAGGAAGTGGGCGTCGTTGGTTGCGACCACGGGGAGGCCCAGCTCTTCGGCCATCGCGAAGATCCGCCGGTTGTGTTCGGCCTGGCCGGGCGTGCCGTGGGCCTGCACCTCGAGGTAGTAGCGGTCGGGAAAGGTGTTCGCGTACCAGTCGGCGACCTCGCGCGCCATGTCGTCGTTGCCGGCCGTGAGGTGGCGCGCAACCTCGCCCGCCATGCACGCCGATGTGACGATCAGGCCGTCGGAATGCCGGGCCAGCGTCTCCCGGTCAAGGCGCGGGCGGTAGTAGAAGCCCTCGGTGTACCCGATCGACGACAGCTTGATGAGGTTGCGGTAGCCCTCCAGGTCCCGGGCCAGGACGACCAGGTGGTAGTGCGCCTTGCCCCCCTGGCCGGAGCGCGTCCGCTCACGCCGGTCGCCGGGCGCAACGTACGCCTCCATCCCGATGATCGGCTTGATGCTTTCCTTGCGCGCGATCTTCTGGAAGTTCCAGGCGCCGTACATGCACCCGTGGTCGGTGAGCGCCAGCGCCGGCATCTCGTATTCCTTCGACTTGCGAACCAGGTCCCGCAGGCGGTTCGCGCCGTCGAGGAGGGAGTATTCGGAGTGGGTGTGGAGGTGGACGAAGGACAACGGCCGCTAGCGCCTCGTCATGATCGTGTAGCCGGCTCCGGTGTCGTAGCGAAGCGTCGTCGCGGCCTCGCCGCTGCCTTCGAAGGTCAGCAGGGCCTCGCCCTGGCTGAAGGTCATGCCGCCCCGGAAGTCGAGGTTGTTGGCCTCCTGACCTTCCTCCGGGATCTCCTGGTCGGCCATCATGATCATGGTTGCGGTGAGGCCGTCTTCGCCCGCCGCGATGCGGACGGCCGCCTGGCCGGCTCGGGCGGGCCCGCCGTACACCCCTTCGAACCAGGCCGGGTCGCCGTCGAATTCGAGCGGTTCCGGGGTGGCGTCGCCGACCATCGCTTCGATGATCTGCCGCGCCAGGTCGGCGGGACTGGGTGGCCCGGCGGTGTTTACCAGGACCACGACCGCGAGGTCTTCGTCGGGGAGGTAGAGCGATTCGGAGAGGAAGCCGTTGATGCCGCCGCCGTGATGGATCGCACTGTGCCCCCTGATGTCGCTGACGGCGATGCCGAGGGCGTAGCGGAGCCTGGTCCCGTCGTTGAGGTCGCCGGGTTCGATCAGCTGCGCGTAGGACTCGTCGGTGAGCACTTCGCCGCCATGCAGCGCGCCGAGCCAGGTCGCCAGGTCACCCGCGCTGGAGCAGAGCGAGCCCGCGGCGAAGGGGATGTTGTGGACGATGAATCCCTTGTGCACCAGTCCGTTCTCATCGACGTCGTAGCCGGTGACCTTGCCCTCGTGGATCTCGGTCTCGCTGCAGTAGTGGGAGTGGTCCATCCCCAGGGGCGCGAAGATCCGCTGCTCCACATAGTCCTCGTAGCTCATGTCCGAGGCGTCCTCAAGGATCATGCCCGCGAGGTAGAAGGCGGAGTTGTTGTAGATCTCGTGCTCACCGGTCGCGAAATCGAAGGGGTGGGCGGCGACCAGCGCGAGCAGGCTGTCGCGGGGGACGCGCCGCACGAAGTAGGGCCGGGCCTCCGCCATTTCGGTGTAGCCGCGGATCCCCGAGGTGTGGTCGAGGAGCTCACGCACCGTGATGCGGTTCCCCTGGGTCGGAAAGTCGGGGAGGTAGTCGGCCATGTCCGCATCGAGGTCCACGAGGCCCTGTTCCTGCATCTGGAGAAGCCCCGCCGACGTGAACTGCTTGGTGACCGAGCCGATCTCGTACATCGCGTCGGCGGGAGTGGGGACCCGCAGTTCGACATTCGCCCAGCCGTAGCCCCGAATCGCCACCGTTTCGCCGCCGTGCACGACAGCGACCGACGCGCCGGCGATCTGACCTTCCCGCACCGGCGCCATCATGATCTCGTCGATCGCCTCGACGTGCGCCGCGTGGCCGGGGTTGCCGTAACCGACCCCTTCAGCCCCGTGTTCGCCCACGCTGCCTCCGGCGCTTGCGTCGCCTGCCGGCGCCGTGCAGCTCGAGGCTAGCACCACCAGCGCGAAGAAGGCGGCGATCGGGTGGGCGAGTTGGCCCAAGTGGCAGGTGCTGCCTGGTTGCTCGTGCTGCATGATTACCCCTACTCGATGCAATTGAATGAATTCAGGATTTCTTCGAGCTGAATCATGTACTCGTACTTGTCGCGGGAAGGCGCGTAGAGCCAGGCGTCGATCATGTACATGCGCTGCTGGCCCGCACAGGTGATTGCCCGGGTGATGAACGGGCCGGCGGCCGGATACGAATCGGGCGGATTCTGCCAGACGGCCTGGACCCTGTAGACCGGCCTGCCCCGATGCTCGGCCGGCCCCGCGATGATCACCTCGCGGTTCAAGACCTGGGGATAGTCGTAGTATTGGTCGACGACCCTTGCTCTCCACTCCAGCAGCGCCTCCTCGCCGATCCCCTCGGGGACCGGGCTCTGCCAGGTGACGGAGATCTGGCGGATCAGTTCCGACGGGTCCGGGTTGTCGTTGCGGAAGATGTGCACGGAGTCCTGCAGGCTGTATCGGTAGACCTCGGGCACGAGAAGGCTGAACCCGTGATCGTCCCTGAGGGTCCTGACGAGCGCCGTGTCCGGCCCCGTCACGAACATTCGGGCGAGCACCCATTCCCGGAACTGGCTGTCGTAGACTGCGGCGAGTTCCGGGAGTATTCGCTCGACCACCCGGGCATCCTCGTCCAGGTCGGTGTCCTCTTCCAGGATGATCAGGTTGACGAGCTGTTCGCGTCCCCACACTTCCTCGACCTGAATGAGCTGCGGCGGAGCGACGGGCTCGTCCAGTTCGGCCAGCGGCGCTGCCATCCACGGGTCCGACACCTTGCCGATGAGCAACAGCTGTCGAAGCCGGCGCAGTCGGGCCCAGGCCTCGTCGGCGGGCTCCTGGTAGCTGACCCGGAAGGTGCGTTCGTCCCGAACGGTGAAGACCGTGGGGCCGAGGATCGACAGGGCGGCGGGACCCACGTCGTCCCACAGCTCCGGCGAGGCGGTCACCACGATGGCGTGGACGTCGCCCATTGCCAGGGGCAGGGTGTCGCAGGCCCCCGAGCCGAGGACCACGCCGCCCGCCAGGGCGACTGCAGCCATCCGGTTTCCTGATACTCGGCTGCGCATATGCTTCATTCCCCTATATTGGAAATTCGAGCCGGCGCGAGGTGTGCCGGACAGATAGACTAAAGCACTGGAGGGGCTCCGGTCCATGGCGCGGCAATCACTCCCACTGGCGCACACACTCCTCGTCCTTGTCGCAGCTGGCCTGCCGCTCGCCGGGTGCGCTTCCGGCGGTGTGTCCGAAGCCCCCGCAGATCCGGCCGGGTCTGCCGCTCCGGCCCCCGAAGACGCGCCCGCCGCACCCGCCGCCGAAACACCGGACCCCCCTCCTGATGCTACACCTGAAACTCCTCCAGGTGGCATCTTCACCAACGCGCAGGCGCGGCGGGGGCGCACCGCCTTCGACGAGGTCTGCTCCGAGTGCCACACCACGAGCGAGTTCCGCGGCCGCACCTTTCAGCGCACCTGGGGACGGCGCACGGTCTACTCGTTCTTCCGCACCATCCGCTCCACCATGCCCGACGACAATCCGGGGGGACTCGAAGAGCAGATCTACCTCGATGTCGTCTCGTACATTCTGAGCATGAACGGACACGACGGCGGGGCGGCCGAGCTGGGTGCGGATTCGCCCATGCGCGAGGTTCGCATCGCGCCGCCGGAATCGTCGCGTTGAGCCGGGTGGACGGCGGAGGGGGTCGGGAGCCCCTTGCGGATGCGTCTGCGGCGCGGGTCGCTGGGAAGCGGAGAGCGGTAGACCGCCGCCGTTTCATGAAGGCGGCCGCGGCGGGAGCGGGCGCCATCCTCGCGGGAGCCCGACCCCAGGCGGCCGGTGCGGATGCGCCATCCGCCAGCCCCGGCCCGGCTGCGACCTCCGCCCCCTGGGTGCGCACCCGCCAGACCCCCGATATCGCCGTCGTCGGTGCCGGTGCCTTCGGTGCCTGGACCGCGCTCCACCTCCAGCAGTCCGGCGCGCAGGTTACCCTCGTCGACCAGTACGGCCCTGCCAATTCCCGCGCGACCTCGGGCGGTGAAACCCGGGGCGTCCGCACCGGATATGGCGGCCATCCCCACGAGCTCCTGTGGATGAGTTGGGCCAAGCGCGCCATCGAGAAGTGGAACGCATGGGACGAACAGTGGCAGGACATGCTCCTGCCGCGCGTCTTCTTCACCACCTCGGACCTGATCATGCGGGACGAGTGGACGGACTTCATGGAGGACACGCGCAGGAATTGGGACGAATTGGGCATCCGCCACGAGGTCATCGACGCGGACGAGGTCCGGCGGCGCTGGCCCGTCATCGACGTGACGGACATCACGGTCGCGCTCCGGGAAGAGGACGCGGGCGTTGTGCGGGCCCGCCGCGCAATTGAGTCCGTCGCGCGGGTGTTCGAGCACGAAGGCGGCCAGGTGCGGATCGCGCGGGCCGGGATGGGCGGCGCGACCAACCGCAGGCTCAACGCGCTTGGCCTTCAGCCAGGCGACGATCTCTCCGCCGGGACCTATGTCTTCGCCCTTGGACCCTGGTTCCCCAAAGCCTTCCCGGAACTGATGGGCGACCGGGTGCGCATCCCCATCGGGCATGTCGTCTACTTTCGTACCCCGCCCGGGGACAACAGCTACAGCTATCCCAACCTGCCCAGCTACAACTTCCCCGGCGTGACCGGCTGGCCGGCGCTCGGCTCCGACAACCGCGGCTTCCGCGTCAGGACCGGCGGACGGGGCGGGGAGAACGATCCCGACACCAGCCGCCGCTGGCTCGAACCGGATGAGCTGGAGCGGCCGCGCGCCTTCGTGGCCCAGCGTTTCCCCGGGCTGGCGAACGCGCCGATCAGCGAGACGCGCGCCTGCCACTACGAGATCTCGACCACCCGCAATTTCTTCTTCGACCACCACCCGGACTACGACAACGTCTGGTTCGCCGGGGGAGGATCGGCCGAGGGGTTCAAGTTCGGGCCCGTGATCGGCGAGTACCTGGCCGGCAGGGTACTCGGGACCGAGACCGACGCGGAGCTGATCGAGGCGTTCCGCCTGTGGGTGGAGGAGCCCGAGGGGCGCTGATAGGGGCACGAAGATGCTGACAGGGGGTCGGCGGGTGTCCCAAGGGATATGTGTGGACGGATCGTTTCGTGAAAATCCGCAATTGACTTGAGGATTTTCACGTTTACTGTTCTCCATGCTCATCGACCGACCAACACCCATCGAGCGGATTCACCAGGCGCTTTCGGCCCATCCGGTCGCAGCCCTGACCGGACCGCGGCAGTGCGGCAAGACCGCGCTGGCCCGGGAAATCGCCGCCCGCGCGGAGCAAGCCACATACTTCGATCTCGAAGAGCCTTCGCACCGCCGCCGCCTGGCCACCCCCGAACAGGCACTCGGCCGACTCCAGGGGCTTGTCGTCATTGACGGAGTGCAGCGGTCGTCCATGCTCCTGCGGACGGTCCGGATTCTGGTGGACTGGACCGGCAACGCGGCGCGCTTCCTCCTGGTCGGTAGCGCGGCACACTCGTGGAACAAGCGTGTGTCGGAGTATCTGGCGGGCCGCGTCGGACTGGTGGATCTGGGCGGTCTCGACCTGGGCGAGGTGCCGCCGGCCGATTGGCGAAGGCTGTGGCTGCGCGGCGGTTTCCCGCGGTCCTACCTCGCGAATCTCGACGGCTCGGTGACCTGGAGGCGGGACTACATCCGCACCTTCCTGGAGCGGGATCTGCCGCAGCTCGGGATCACCATCCCCGCGGAACGGCTGCGGCGCTTCTGGACCATGATCGCCCACTCTCACGGTCAGGTCTCGAACGCCGCGGAACTCGCCCGCTCCCTCGGAACCAGCGCAGGGACGGCCCGAAACTACCTGGACCTTTTCGTCGGGACGCGCATGGTTCGGCTGTTGCCGCCGTGGTTTGAGAACATCCGGAAGCGCCAGGTGAAGTCGCCCCGGGTTTATGTCCGTGACACCGGCATCCTGCACACCCTCCTCGGCCTGGCCGGCGAGGAGGACGTCGCGGGCCATCCCAAGGTCGGGGCGTCATTCGAGGGGTTCGCGATCGCACAGCTCCTGGCGGCGTTCGACTCGCGGGACGCCCGTTTCTGGAGAACACACGGAGGCGTGGAGCTGGCGCTGCTCGTCCGTCACCGGGGAGCGCGTTTCGGCTTCGAGTGCCAGTTCGCGGATGCACCCGTCGCAACCCGCCGGATGCGGACGGCGCTTCGCGATCTGGCGCTCGATCACATGTGGATCGTGTATCCGGGGGAGGAGGTCTATCGTGTGGACGACCGGATATCGGTGCTCCCCGTCTCGCATGTTCAGGACAAGGCCCGGGAACTGATGCGGCGCCTGATGGAGGACGGGCGGCCATGGAATGACGGCATTCCGTTTCATCGGTACATTTGATTCTGACGGTCCGGTCGACACGGGCCGCCGAATTGAAAGCCTGCAAATGAGGACCTGGGAAGCACGATGCGCATGAAACTCCGGACCCTGCTGCTCATTCTCGGCCTTGGCGCGGCTGGCCCGTTTGCGGGAAGCGTCCCGCTTGCGGCACAGGCCGGCACCACCACCCAGGCTCGGGTCGACCCCGCCGCGGACGCCCTGCCCGCTGCCGTCTTCCTCCCCGATGCCCGCGACCCCTTCGAGGGTTTCGACGCCTTCATGGCGCGGATCATGGAAGACTGGCAGATCCCCGGGGTCGCCGTCGGCGTGATCCACGACGGCGAGATCGTGCTGGCCAGCGGATTCGGCCTCCGCGACGTCGAGAACCGGCTTCCGGTCACCGAGCACACGACCATGGCGATCGGCTCCAACAGCAAATCCTTCACCGTGACGATGATGGCGATGCTCGTGGACGATGGCAGGCTCGACTGGGACGAGCCGGTGCGCGATTTCCTCCCCGACTTCCGCCTCTACGACGAATTCGCGACCGCCGAGATGACGCCGCGCGACCTCGTCACCCACCAGTCCGGGCTGCCGCGCCACGACAACGTCTGGTACGGACGCGCCGCGACCCGCGAGGAGATCTTCGCGAAGCTGCGCTACCTGAAGCCGAACGCGTCGTTCCGGAGCCGCTACCAGTACCAGAACCTCATGTTCATGACGGCCGGCTTCCTCACCGAACGCCTGACCGGGAAGGACTGGAGCGACCTGATCGACGACCGCATCTTCACCCCCCTGGGCATGGACCGGTCCAACACCTCGGTGGACGACTCGCCCGGCTCCGGGGACTTCGCCTACCCGTACATCCTGCGCGACGGCGTGCTGCACAAGGTCCCCTTCCGCAACCTCGACGAGGTCGGCCCCGCCGGGTCGATCAACTCGAACGTGGTCGAGATGCTGGCCTACATCCAGACGCACATCGAAGGCGGTGCCTACAACGGCACGCGCCTCATCTCGGAGGAGAGTTCGGCGCAGATGCAGACGCCCCAGTTCGCGATGCCGGGCGAATCCGAGCACCCCGAGGTGGGACCGGTCAGCTACGGGCTGGGCCTGCGCGTGGGCACCTACCGCGGCCGCAAGATGGTGCAGCACGGGGGCGGCATCGACGGCTTCATCTCGTCGATGTCGTGGCTCCCGCGCGAGAAGATGGGCGTGATGGTCCTCACCAACCGCTCCGGCGGCATGAACCCCGCGCCGATCATGGTCGCCTACAACGTGTACGACCGGCTGCTCGGGCTGCCGGAAATCGACTGGAACGCGCGCAACCTCGAGGAGCGGGATGAGCAGGAGGCGCGCGCCGCGGAGTCCGCGGCAGAGATGCTCGCCAAGCGGGTGGAAGGAACCAGCCCCGGCCACGCTCTGGAGGCGTACGCGGGACGGTATCATCATCCGGCGTACGGAGACATGGTCGTGGCAGCCGCCGGCAATGGCCTCACCATCTCTTACGACAACGACTTCGTGCTGGAGCTCGCGCACTTCCACTACGAGGTCTTCCGGATCACGTCGCTGCCCAACATGGTGCCGGCGACGGGACTGGTCACCTTCACCACCGACTCGGACGGCGCCGTCAGCCAGGTCGCAATCCCCTTCGAGCCCAACGGGGCGGACATCGTGTTCGATAGGGTGGAGGGGTGATGTAAGCCCGCCCTTGCGGGGCCGATGTAACTCTCCGTCCCGGGCGGGCGTAGGTGGCAGGACAGGGCGGCGACGAGCGCGGCGCCCCTTCATCGCCCTCGCGGGCGGGTGCAGGTGGTGGAAATGAGGTACTTGATGGGTTGGAAGAGGCCGGTGTCGCGGAGCGCGGCGCCCCTGTCATCGAGCACCGGGCGCCTTGCCAGGCAGTTGCGCCTGCGGGAGACGGCGGTCCTGGTGCTGGGCGTGCTGCTTCTCCTGGCGGCCGCTTCATCGCTTTCGGCGCAGGTCGGGGCCACGCTCCGCGGCGTGGTGCGTTCCGGGGTAACGGGAGAGGTGATCGCCGGCGCGGTGGTGCAGATCGTGGGAACGCGGGCGATGACCACCACCGACGACGACGGCCGCTACGCCATCCTGACCGTGCCGATGGGAGAGTCGGTCGTGCGCGTCACGCACAGCGACCATGTGGGCCTGGTGGACCGGCTGCACGTGGAAAAGGCGGCGGTGATCCGGCACGACTTCGAGATGATGCCGCCCGCCTACGTGCTGGAGGAGCTGGTCGCGCGTGCGATGAGGGGGGTCGAGATCCCCGATGCCGCCATCGACGGCAGCGAACTCGAGAGCGGGCGCGGTGTGCGCGAGGTGCTGAGCGGCGTGACCGGAGTCACGCTGTTCAGGACCAGCGGCGCCGTGGGTGCCGGATACTACCTGCGGATTCGCGGCGCGAAGAGCTTCCACTTCAACCAGCACCCGGTCGTCTTCGTCGACGGCGTCAGGGTGCGGGCGCTGGGGACGGCCGGCGGACTGGGCGCGCTCGAACTCATCAACGCGGGATCGATTGCGCGGATCGAGGTCCTGAAGGGACCGGCGGCGGGGGCTGAGTACGGGCCGGATGCGGCGGATGGGGTGGTGCTGATTACGACGCGAAGGGGGAAGGGTCAACGCTGATCGAGGACAGCTGCGGCGCACTGTAAACTCTGATTTACATTATGTAAGGTCTACTTCACATCCGAACGGGGTCGCCGCAACTCGCGCGGCGACCCCGTCCGTCCTGCCGTTCGGGTCTTTGATTACCCGATGTTCTCGTTGCCCTTCCTTTCCACTTCAGGCAACTGGAAGCACGTCAGATTCCCGTACTCGGCTCCGGTCTGATCCAGCCCGTTGGGATGGATCGATCCCGGGTCGCCCAGGAACGGGATGTTGAACCGCAGCATGTCGTGAAGACGGTGTCCGCCCAGCACGAACAGCTGACGGCGACGTTCCTCCTTGACCAGATCCATGATCTCGCCCGCCCCGACAGACGCCGTCACGGCTGGGAGCATCGCCGCTTCGCGAAGTCCGTTGATCTTGGCAAGCGCTCCGTCGACATCGCCCTGCATGGCCAGAGCCTCGGCCTCGTACATGCGGGCCTCGTGCCAGTGGACCAGCGGCAGAGGGTCGCTCCTGGAGTTGTACTTGTCGTGGTAGTACAGGACAGTCGCGAAATCCGCCGCCTGAGTTCCGTCGGTCTTGACGTTGACGCGAGAGTCCGGAACGCCGTCACCATCGGTCGGCATTCCGTCCGCGCCGATCGTCAGGTTCTGGTAGTTGTCGGCCACCGATCCGTGCGCGCGGAACCCGGTGGGCGCGTTCAGGCGCTCGAAGTAGTAGTTGTACCGCCGTGATTCCGCGGCATCGCGTGTAACTTCAACGACGAATCCATCCGGGATGTTGCCCGCATCTGCCAGCGCGCCTGCGAAATCACCCTTGGCGATGCGAACACGCGCGCGTCCCAGTTGGCCCTGCATGGTCAGCGTTGCGTCGCCGGCCGCCTGTGCCAGCGATATCGCGTTGCCGAAGCGCTGCTCTGCCTCGGCCTGTACCTGGGCGGGTGTCAATTCCGCACCGCCGTCGATGGCCATGCTGCAGAAGCCCTCGCCCATGGCGACCAGTGGAAAAGCACCCCACGTGGCAGCGGTTGCCTGGAGCGCAGCGAGGTTCGAGACATCCTCGAAGCCGGACAGTCGTGCTGACACGTCCTCCGACTGGAAGCGCGCCGTGTGCAGGGGCGTGAACATCGGATAGCCCCAGCCGCCGCAGGTTCCCTGCGCGTAGCCGGCATCGCTGGCGTAGATCTTCCGCTGGCCCCAGTTCCTCATGGTGAGGTTGCCGGAGGTCGGTACGTATTCATCCGAGTGGTGAGCGGAGCCCGCCACGTACTGGTTCCAGCTGCACTCGACCTCAGCCACCACACCCGTTGTAAGCACGTCCGCGAGTGACGCGTTGTCCAGCGCTTCCTCCAGCACCTTTCCAGGGACATGGACCTCGAGGATCTCATCCAGGCTGCACCCGGAGAGCACGAGGGATGAAGCGGCGAACAGGGCCGCACCAATCAGCCTGTTTCTTGCTTTCATTTTCTTCTCTCCTTGTGGTCTAGAAGGTGAACCGGAGGGTGGACGTGAAGCGGGTCGTCTGCGGCCATCCCTCCTGCAGATAGCCGTTGAGCCCGAAGTTGGCCGGATGCATGTGCGACCGCTCGATGTCCATGACCGGGTGCCCGAAGGATTCGGTCGTCCTCTGCCAGAGGGTAAAGACGTTGTCCACCGAGGCAGTCAATGCGACACGGCTCGCCCACATCATTTCGGCCACGGAAGCCGGGAACGTATATGATGCCGAAACCGTTCGGAGCTTCATGAAAGACCCGTCGACGACGCCTGACTGGGCCAAACCTTCGGCCCCGAGCGCCTCGTACCCGAGAAGAATCGGGTCGGTACGTTCCAGGATCGCTCTGGAATTGATGAAGAAGCGGTGCTGCGCGCTGACATCGCCCAAGCTCATGTGGTGTCCGCCCACATAGTCGACCAGGGCATAGAGAGACAGGTTCGGGCCGATGCGAACGTTGGTGTACAGTCCCGCCTCGATGTTCGGAATGGGCTGGCCCCAGTAGACCTCGGGCGCACCATCGCATGGCACCGCGGAGCCATCGCCCCACGAGAAATTGGAGTCGCCGATGGTCTCACCGCCTTCGCACATCAGGTTCGTCGCGACGTTCCGGCCGCTCGATCCATCGAGGGTTGCGTTGACCACCCTCTTGTAGAACATCGACCCGAGAGGGAAGCCCTCGACATGGAACTGCCGGTTGAGGCTTGAGGAGCTCTGAACGATCGGCGGCTGGCCGCCCAGGTCGGTGACCTCGTTTTCGAAGGTGGAGAAGGTGGCTCCCAGATCGACGCTCAATGCATCCGAACTGAACACGGCACCGTTTACGGCAACCTCGACGCCCCTGTTCTGGATCTCGCCGATGTTTCTGAACTGCACCCCGGGGAATCCCTTGGATGGAATCACCGGAACCCGCACCAGGGCGTCGTTCGTGGTCTGGGTATAGGCGGTGAACTCGATCCCGATCAGGTCGCCCATCAGCCCGACATCGAACCCCACTTCCAGCTCCGTGCCAACTTCGGGCTTCAGATCCGGGTTGCCGATGTTCTCCGGAGTGAGGACCGAGGCACCATCCGGGCCTACGGTCGGCGTGTATGTCTGAATCGCGTCGAAGACATCGGGCTGCTTCCCTGCCTTACCCCACGCAGCCCTGAGCTTCATCGTGTTGACTCCGCTCAGCATGTCCTGGAAGAAGGCCTCGTCGCTGATCACATACGACCCCGAGAGCTTGGGATAGACCACGAAGTCGAAATTCTTGCCGAAGGCGCTGTTGTCGTCCCCGCGGACCGCCCCCGTCAGGAAGAGACGGTCGCCCCACGCGATCTGCTCCTGAACGAAGACTCCGAAGGTCTTGTTTTCGAAGAAGTCCTCTTCGGCCCGCTTCTCCGAACCCGAGGAAACCGTCTCGAGCGCTTCGACGGGGAACGTCTCGCCGTGCGCGAGCGTCGACGACTCCCGGCGCTGGTAGTATTGCACACCACCGGACGTGGTCAGGCTCAGGTTGTCGCCGAAATCAAAGATCCCATTGGCCTGGTAGTCCAGCGAGAAGTAACTGGTGTTTTGACTGATGACCGTCTTGCGGCCCCAGGGCGTGAACTGTCCGATGTTGCCGGTGGCCCGATAGAGTTCGGAGTTTCTCACGCCGCTGAAGTCACCGCCGACGACCGCACGCTGGGTGAACCAGTCGTAGGGCCGGTGGTTGACCTGCAGGGAAAAGGTCGTCCGATCCACATGCTGGAAGCCCTCGATTTCGTCTTCGTAGGCTTCGGGCAGATATGCGATGTAGCCACGATACGGACCGTCGATGCGGCTGGGCGCAGCCATGTCGCCCGCTTCGCACCCGGGCGCGGGACAGGCCCAGATGATGGCGGTCGGCAGCGGCTGCTGCGCGGACGCCGACTGCGCCGTGCTCCGGATCGCTCCGAGCCCGAAGTCCAGCTGCAACCGGTCCGAAGGCGTGTAGGTCAGGTTGGCGCGGCCGCTCATGCGGTTTTTCCAGTTGTACTCCACCACCCCCTCGTCCCGGTCCCAATCGGCGGAAACATAGTAGGTGATCTGCTGGGAGCCGCCCGTGACATCCGCCCCGTAGGACTGCGCGTGCCCGGCCTGGAACCACTCGTTGCCGTACACGTCGCGATCGATCTCGAGCACGTTGAAGGACGAGACCGTGCCCGGGGTGCACTTGAGGCGCTCGTCGACATCGACCGTCTGGGACACGCCGTTGCACTGGTACCACACGTCCGGAAACATGTTGTAGACGTCCGGATAGAAGTTGGCGCCCTGCTTCATCGTCACATTGATGCGCGGCGCGCCGGTGCGGCCCCGCTTGGTGATGATGTTGATCACGCCGTTGGACGCTTCCGTTCCGTAGAGGGTCGCCGCTGCCGGCCCCTTGATGATCTCGATGTTCTCGATCTCGTCGGGATTGAAATCGCCCAGGCGGGATGGCTGGGAATTGCTGCGGAACCCGGTGCCCCCGAAAGCGCCGCTCGCCTCGTCGCCGTTGACCCTGACGCCGTCCACGTAGATCAGGGGCTGGGCGCCCAGTGACAGGCTCGCGATGCCCCGGATCCTCGTGGTTCCGCCGGTGCCGACTTCACCGCTGCTCAGCGACACACGCACACCTGGTACGGAAGCGCTGATCATCCGCTGGAGATCGACGCTGGGTGCCAACTGCTCCAGCTGTGCGGCATCGACCTGGCCGACGACGTTTCCGACCGCTCGGGCCGTCTGCTCACCCACGACCCCCGTAACCACGATCTCGTCGAGCGAAATCGCCGTTTCCTGGAGTTCGATCGTCACCGCCTCCCCGGCGGTGGCCGTCGCGGTGGCCTCCTGGTACCCGATCATGATCGCACGCACGGTGACGCTTGCGCTGGGCGCGTTCAGGATCAGGAAGCGGCCCCGGTTGTCGGTGAGGCCCCCCAACTCGGTGCCTTCGATCAGCACCTGGGCGCCGGCAAGCGGACGCTGCGTGGCCCCGTCGACCACAGTCCCGGTGATTGTGTTTTGCGCGGACATCGGTGCGAATCCCATGGCGAGGGCCATGAGTACCGCAGCCGAGCCCGCGGCCACTCGCCCAGGTGTAAGCCTGGGTCTCGAACGTGAAGTCGGTCTCATAGAAACTCTCCTTTGTTGATGTGAGACCCTCTCTGCCAGACGGGGGCCAAGATACGCTTTCGCAAGTCCCACCTGCAACCAGTACGCTTGGGTGTATACAATACGCAGTCAAAAAACGACCCTTACGACGGCACTACGCGGTAGTCCGCCGGCGGCTCTGCCCCGATCAGATGCTCGACGAAGTAGTCCCAGCGGCGTCGGATGTAGTACGGATCGCCGCCCGCTCCGTGGTTCAGGTTCGGCAGGATGAGCATGTCGAAGGTGCGGTTCGCCTTGATGAGGGCGTCCACGACCTGCATGGTGAGCGCCGGGCTGACGTTGTCGTCCATCTCGCCGTGGATCAGCAGCAGCTTCCCCTTCAGGTTCGCGGCGTGGGTCGTGTTGGCCTGCTGGATGTAGTTGGCGCCGTCCGGGTCCATCAGCCCGTGGTAGAGCTCGCCCCAGAGCGCAATGTAGCCGCGCTGGTCGTGGTTGCCGGCGCCCGAGACCGCGACCTGGTAGAAATCGGGCTGGGTCAGGATGGCGTGGGTCGACATGTATCCACCGCCCGAAAAGCCGTAGACGCCGACGCGGTCGAGGTCCATCCAGGGACGGGATGCGGCGAGCTGCTTCATCGAGGCCACGTGGTCGGCAAGGCCTCCCGCGTCCTGCAGGTTGCCGTATGAGAAGTTGTGGAAGGCTTTCGAACGCAGCGGCTTGCCGAGGCCGTCGAGAACCACGACGACGGCACCCAGTTCCGCCGTGGCCTGTGCATCCCAAAGGACCCTCGACAGGGGATCGGCGACGCTCTTGGGCACCCAGGCGGTCTGGGGACCCGGGTAGACGTAGTCGATCACGGGGTAGACGGCGTCCGGGTCGAAGCCGGTGGGTTTGACGATCAGGCCGTAGAGGTCGGTGACGCCGTCCCGCGCCTTGGTCACAACCGTTTCGGGGGGGCTCCATCCCAGGGCTTCGAGGCCGTCCAGGGAGCCGGTCTCCAGGGTCATCACAACCGAGCCGCTCCGGTCGCGCAGGACGGTGACCGGTGCCGTATCGATGCGGCCGTGGGTGTCCACGAACCAGGCGCCGCCGGGGCTGGCCGTGACGAGGTGGTGGGAGTCCTCGGGCGTGAGGCGGCGCACCGCTCCGCCGTCCAGTCCGACGCTGTACAGCTGCATGTAGTAGGGGTCGCCGTCCTCGCGTCCGCTGCCGGTGAACCACACCGTGCGCGTCCCCTCGTCGACATGCAGAACCTCACGGACCAGCCAGGGACCGCTCGTCACCTGGCGCTTCAGGTCGCCGCTGCGCCCGTCGTACAGATAGAGGTGGCCCCATCCGTTGCGTTCGGACCACCACAGGACCTCGTCGCCGCCACCCAGCACGCGGACGTTGGGCCGCGACGCGAGAGACGGGGTGGCCTCGCAATAGGTCGCGCAGCTTTCCTCGATGATCGTGCGTACCTCGCCGGTCGCCGGATCGGCGACCTCCAGGCTCACGGCCTTCTGGCCTCTTGTGAAACGAAGGGTGTAGAGGCCCGATCCGTCATCCGCCCACCACACGTTCTGGAAGGTGAAGGGCGACTGGAAGATGGAATTGAGCGGATCCGCGTTCAGCCGCGTGACCGCGCCCATCTCCGTGTCCACGATGACCATGTGGGCCATGGGGATGACGGAATCACCAGGCAGCGCGTACCGGTACGCGTGGTGCCGCGGCCGCTTCGAGCCGTCCTCGGGGGCGCCCTGCACGAGGTGCATCTCCTGGACGCCGCGCTGATCGAGTTGGTGCGTGGCCACGTAGCGGCCGTCAGGCGACCAGAGCGCGGCGGGCGGTACGGGGATGCCGAAGCGGCGGATCGTCACCGCCGACGTGTTGCCCTCGGGGCTGGACCCGTAGTCCCAGTACGGCTCGCCGTCGTCGGTGAGCTGGACCCCCTCATCTTCGCCGGCGGTTCGAACCCGGAGATTGTGGTCGCGGGTGAATAGCGCTCGGGTCCCATCGGGCGACACGAGTTCCGCCGCGCTGAATTCGGTCGACGCATCGCGTTCGGTGCAGGTATAGTCGGCCAGGTCGCACCGCCATTTCGCCGCGCCGATGTCCAGCTTCAGCGCGCCGCCGCCGTCCAGAAACTCGAAGGTGTCGAAAGGCATCCGCGTCGGGTCGTACGAGGTATCCGCCGCCGCGGAGAGGGTGGCCGCAAGACGGCCGTGGTCGAAGGCATCGCGCCGCGTCCGGGCCGCGGGGTCGACCAGGATGAAGCGCTCGCCGTCCCCGGTGCGCACCCGGTACCAGAACCGGTCGGAGCCGGCGACCCATGCCACCGGGCCGAGCGGCACCCCGGTCAGCAGGCGCCCCGCGTTGCCAGGCAGAAACTGCTCGGCCCGCGCATAGTCGGCCGCCGTGACGACGGGACGGGTCGTCGATCCCTGGCCGTCCGCGGAACCTGCCGCGCCGAGGAGATGGGCGAGGACAAAAGCCGCGGACGCGGCGACCCGTCGAATGCCGTTTCCTTGCAACATCGCCGGACTTCTCCCATTTCTGTTTAGATGCCGACCGCGGGTTGGGGCGAGCGACGCCCGCCCGATGTCAAACGCTCGGGCGAAGATGCGTGTCCACGGGAGTGTGCGCTACTCAAGCCGCCGGGACTCGCCGCCCGCCCCTCAACGGAGGTCACTGATGATCCGCCGCACCACCGCCAACTCACGTCTCTGCCTCGTGCTCACGATGGCTCTGGGCTTCCTGCTCCCGCCGGCCACAAGCGGCCCCGCCGCCGCCCAGGAAGAGGGCAGCATCAAGGTCGGAGGCCCGGGCTCCGCCAACTTCGATCTGGCGGCCCGCTTCGCCCCGTACAAGATCAGCGACCTGGTCCATTCCCTCCGCGTGACGCCACGCTGGATCGAGGACACGGACCGCTTCTGGTACGAGTGGGAGACTTCAAACGGCCGGCATTTCTACCTCGTCGATCCGGGACAGGGCACGAAGACCGAGATCTTCGACAACGACCGCATCGCCGCGGAGCTGACCCGCATCACGCGGGATCCGTGGGACGCGCAGCACCTGCCCATCCGCGCGATCCGCTTCACCGGACCCAACACCATCCAGTTCGACGTGCAATCGTCGCAGGAAGAGGAGGTGGAGGAGGACGAGGACGAGGAAGATGTCGAGGAGGAGGACCAGGAAGACGAGCAGCAGCGCGGGCCGCGTCGGCCCAGGACTCGCAACATCGTCCACCACTTCGAGTACGACGTCACCACGAGGACGCTGCGCGAGCTCGAGGACTACGAGGAGCCGGACAGCCACCCGAACTGGGCGAGCGTATCGCCGGACACGGCGTGGGTCGTCTTCAGCCGCGAGTTCAACCTCTGGATGATGAGCTACGAGGAGTACATGAAGATCGTCGACGCGCGGCGCGGCAAGACGGGTGACGAGGCCGAAGAGGCGGAAGAGGATGTCGAGGTCGAGGAGATCCAGCTCACCACCGACGGCGAGAAGGACTTCAGCTGGGGCTCGCAGGGCCGCGGGCAGAACGACGAGGAGACCGAGGAGGAGCACAAGAAGCGCCAGTCTTCGGGGACAACCTGGTCTCACGACTCGCGCTACTTCGCGCTCACCAGACAGGACCGCCGCGAGGTGGACCATCTGTGGGTCGTTCACGCGGTGGGCAACACGCGTCCCAAGCTGGAGAGCTACCGGTACGAGATGCCGGGCGAGGAGAACGTCACGCAAACCAGCCTCCACGTCTTCGACATGGAGTCGCGCGAGATGACGCAGGTCGACGACGATCCCTGGAAGGACCAGCGCATGGGGATCTTCAATGCGCCGGGACAGGGCGGCGGCGGGTTCTTCTTCTTCGGAGGGGGCGGAGGAGCGGGGCGCGCCGAGCCCAACATCACGAAGTGGCTGTCGGACAGCAGCAGCGAGCTCTACTTCTGGCGCCGCAGCCGCGACCAGCACCGAGTCGACGTGATGAGGGCGGACCCGGCGACCGGCGAGGTCACCGCCGTGATCGAGGAGCGCCTGAACACGTACGTGGAGCACCAGACACCCCGCCGCCTGGAGAACGGGGACCTCATCTGGTGGTCGGAACGGGACGGGTGGGCGCACCTCTACCGTTACGCGCCGGACGGAACGGTCCGCGCTCGTCTTACCGAAGGCCCCTGGCACGTCGACGCATTGATGGGAGTGAACGAGGAGGGCGGATACGCGGTTCTGCGCGGTAACGCGCGCGAGGAGGGTGAGGACCCGTATTACATGCACCTGTACCGCGTAGGCCTGAACGGCAGCGGCCTGACGCTGCTCAACCCCGGCAACCAGGACCACCAGGCCGTCGTGTCCGAGTCCGCGCGCTACTTCGTGGACAACTATTCACGCGTCGACACCAACCCGGCTTCGACGCTCTTCGACGCCTCCGGACGCCGGATCATGGACCTGGAGACGGCCGATCTATCCGCGCTCGAGGCTGCCGGCTACCAGTACCCCGAGACGTACCAGGTGAAGGCCGACGACGGGGTGACGGATATCTACGGCGTCATGTACAAGCCATACGATTTCGACCCTGCGAAGAAGTACCCGATCGTCGCCTACGTATATCCCGGGCCGCAGACCGAGTCGGTGTCGAAGTCCTTCTCGCTGAACTCGACCGAGCAGGCGCTCGCGCAGTTCGGGTTCATCGTCATCACGATCGGGAACCGCGGCGGCCATCCGGATCGCTCGAAGTGGTACCACAACTACGGGTACGGGAACCTCCGCGACTACGGCCTGGCCGACAAGAAGGCCGGGATCGAGCAGCTCGCCGACCGCCACGGCTTCATCGACATCGACCGGGTGGGGATCTACGGGCACTCCGGCGGCGGCTTCATGTCGACCGCGGCGATGCTCGTCTATCCCGACTTCTTCAAGGTGGCGGTGTCGTCGGCCGGGAATCACAACAACGACGTCTACAACGCCAACTGGTCCGAGAAGCACGACGGGGTCAAGGAGGTGAAGGACTCGACCGGCGCCGTCACGGGCTTCGAGTACGACATCGACCGGAACTCGGACATCGCGGCGAACCTGAAGGGACACCTGCTGCTGACCACGGGGGATGTGGACAACAACGTCCACCACGCCGGCACCTTCCGCATGGCCGAGGCGCTGATCCGCGCGAACAAGCGCTTCGACTTCTTCATCTTCCCCGGCCAGCGCCACGGCTTCGGGAACATGAGCAACTACTGGTTCTGGCTGCGAGCGGAGTACTTCGTGAAGCACCTGCTGGGCGACGATGAGTGGAACGTGGACATCCTGCAGCTGCAGGGGGATCAGCCGAAGGGGTAGGAACGCATAACGTAGGAGTGACAAGCAGGCATTACATTTTGTAATGTTTGCCTTACATTGTGAGATTGTGCGGGGGCTGGGTTAGCCGCGTCAGCACCCCAGCTCCCGCCAACCCCGCTCGCACCCCAACGCACGCAGCGCCTCCGGGTCGCGTTCGGTCACCGGCCCCTTGCTGCCCCGCAGCACGATCGGAAGCTCGGCGAGCGGCGGGGCCGCACGGGCCAGTTGTCCGCCAGAGTCCGCCCGCAACGCCTCCAGGTTGGCGCACCCGGGCGCGAAGCCCAGGCCGCACGCCCGCTGGAACTCCCCGGCCGCGCCCCGAAGGTTGCGGTCCTTCTCGGCCATGAGGATGCCGAACTCGTTGCAGGCCCAGCCGGATCCGCGGTCGCAGTAGGCCTGCTGCATGATGCCGGCGTAGTCGCAGGCGCGCTCGCTGCCGGCCTCGCAGGCCTCCCGCCAGAAGGGGTAGTACTGGCCGGGGTGGTTGTCGCCGAGCGCGCCGGTCAGGCTCAGGGTGGTGAAGATGGCGGCCCACAGCCCGACCGTCGCGATGCGCCGCTTCGTGGGAACCGAGCCGGTTGCCGCCGCCCAGGCCGCACCCAGCCTCGGCGCGAGCACCGTCGCCGCGCGATCGAGTGCCGGCGCCATGAGGTTGAGGATCGGCACCGGCAGCAGCTTGTCGTAGAAGGGCGGCGCGCCGACCGCGTTGAGGACGTAGACGCTCGCGATGACGCCCGTCCCGTAGAGCACGCCGAAGATTACGCGCCCCAGCTCGGAGCGGGGCGATGTCGCAGGGTCGGTGAAGAGCAGGTGCAGGCCCAGGAAGACCGCGATCGGGATGTAGGCGTCGTAGAAGAAGTACTCGCCGGTGATCCCGAGGTACGCGGCGCTGAAGCCCCAGATGGTCAGCACGGCGGGCAGCGTCATGGTGGCGACGCCGAAGAGAAGCTGGCCCGGAAGCGCGGCGAGGAAGATCACCGCGAAGATGAAGGGGGGCAGGTATTGGCTCTGGGCGATCTCCACACCCATGGTGATCCCCGTCGAGCCGGTCGCGATCAGAGCGAGCGATGCCACGGCAAGGGCGAAGGCCGAGGGGTTGAAGATGTGTCGCGCCTTGCCCCCGACGTCGCGCCGGATGAACTCCTTGCCGACGTAGACCAGCAGGATCATCGCCAGCTGCAGCAAGAACCACGAAGGGCGGAACCAGAGGAACAGGTTGACGCTGAAGACCACCGGCACCGGGCCGAAGCCCGCCGTGTAGCTCCGCCGGCGCGTCCAGCTGAAGAGCGCCTCGAGGGCCACCGCGAGGATGAGCTGGGCCAGGATGAGGGGCGCGAATTCGTACACGGGCCTGAAGAACCAGCCCCACCAGACCAGAACCGTCCCCTGTGCCAGCAGCTGGACCCAGTGCGGCCTCACGGCGCGGAAGTCGAGCGTCAGGGCCTCGCCCGGCCGGCGGCGCCTAGCGGCCAGCCAGATCGTCCAGGCGAGAATGCCGGCCGGCGCACAGATGAATGACCAGACGAGGCCCGGTGTGGCCCGGACCCCCGGGAACAGCAGGAAGGCCGCCAGCGCCGCAGCGAGAACGACCGGCAGGAGCAGGGGCCCCGGCCGGCCGGAACCGGTCGCCGCCTCCCTTGGGTTCGCCGTTACCCGCCCGGCCGACCCGCGCCCGGCGGTCACGCCGTCCACCTCGTCACGCACCCTTGGCAGTCCGCCAATCCGGCACTTACGGACACGCCCATCAGCAGCCCAGCTCCTCCCACCCCCGCTGGCACCCCAGCGCCCGCAGCGCCTCGGGATCCCGCTCGGTGATCGGCCCCTTGCTCCCCATCAGCACAATGGGCAGTTCCGCCAGAGGGGGATCGCCGCGCCGGAAACCGGTGCCCTGGGCGATCCGGGCATCCCCCGTCGCCAGCAGTTGCAGGTTCTGGCAGCCCGGCCCGTACTCGCGCCGGCACGACCGCTCGAACTCGCCGCCCGCGCCGACGAAATCGCGGTCCAGCCGCACCAGCAGCACGCCGAATTCGTTGCACGCCCAGCCTGATCCCAGGTCGCAGAAGTTCTGCAGCATCACGCCGGAGTAGTTGCACGCCCGTTCGCTGCCCGCATCGCAGGCATCGCGCCAGAACGGGTAGTACTGGCCGGGGTGATTGTCGCCGATGGCGCCTGCGAAACTCATGGTCGCGAAGGCCGTGCCCCAGATCCCCACCGTCGCGACGCGGCGCCGGCCGCCGCCGGGGGTCTGCAGCCTCCCGACCAGCGAAGGAAGTCCGCGCCCCAGGGCGTTCGCCGCGCGGTCCAGGCGCGGTGCGAGCAGGTTGAGGATCGGGACCGGCAGCAGCTTGTCGTAGAAGTTGGGCGCGCCGATCGCGTCCAGCATGGCGGCGCTGGTCAGGACGCCGGTGCCGTAGATGAGGCCGAAGAGGATACGCCCGCCATCGGAGCGGGGAGAGGTGGCCGGATCGGTGAAGAGCAGGTGCAGACCCAGGAAGACCGAGACCGGAATGAACGCGTCGTAGAAGAAGTAGATCCCGGTCAGCGAATGGTAGAGCAGGCCGAAGCCCATGATGGTGAGCACGGCGGGCACCGTCATCATCGCCACCCCGAAGATGAGCTGCGCCGGGACGGCGGCCAGGAAGATCACCAGGAACATCTGCGGCGGGATGAACTGGCTCTGGGCGATCTCGATCCCGAAGGTGATCTCCGTCGATCCGGTCGCGATCAGCGCCACCGCCGCGACCGACAGCGCCAGCGCCGACGGGTTGAAGATGTGCCGCGAGCGCCCGTCCAGTTGCCAGCGGATGAACTCCTTGCCCGCGTAGACCAGCACCACCATCGCGAACTGGAAGAAGAACCACGGCCCGGTGAACCACAGGAAGAGGTTGACGCTGAAGATCACCGGAATGACGCCCAGGCCCGCGGTGTACCGGCCCCGCCGCGTCCACGCGAACAGCCCCTCGACCGCCACCGCCAGGAGCAGTTGTGCAAGGATCATCGGTGCCCACAGCGGCACCATGTCCACGAACAGGCCCCACCACACCAGCAGCGCCCCCTGCGCCAGCGTCTGCATCCAGTGGGGCGTGCGGAGGACGAATTCCAGCGTCAGGCTCTCGCCCCGGCGGCGCCGCGATGCGAACAGCCATCCCGTCCACGCCAGGATCCCCGCCACAGCGGCGACGAAGGTCAATAAAGCGCCCGGCGTGCCCCGGACACTCGGGAGCAGGAGGTAGGCCGCGAGACCCGCCGCGACCCCGACCGGCAAAAGGAGCGGGCGCAGCAACCGCTACGCGCCCTTCGGCCTGCCCGGATGGACGGAAACGATCTCCACCGCGCCCGAGCGGCCCGCATCGCCGTAGCGGAAGAAGGCGTCCGCCGGTGACAGCACCCGGATGCTGCGGATCTCGTCCGGGTTCTGGTTCAGAAGGATGGCGGCCACGTCGGCGGGGAGCGACGGAGGCTCCAGGACCGCCATCTCGGTCATCAGCGGCGGCGAATAGACGATGACGCCGTCCAGCGCCAGCAGCACCGGCCGGCACCCGGTTCCCGTGAGCATGACTTCCTGCACCGATGGACGCCGGCGCGAGGACTCGATGCAGAAGGTGACACCATCGATGCCTCCCTTCTGACGGATGCGCAGCCGCGGCGGCGCCTTGGACTTCAGCACCTCCAGCAGTTTGTTGGTGCGCTCGGCGGCTTCCGCCACCGTGGTTGGCGACAGGAAGTCGGAGCGCCGTCCGATGGTGGCCGCTTCGCGCTCCAGTCCGGTGACCGTCCGCACCTCGACCCCCTCCAGGGCGATCGCCTGGGGCGTCAGCCGCACCTCCCAGACCTCGCCCGGCACGATTTGCACCGCCTGCCGGATAGCCTCATAGCCGTGGCGGTGCACCGCCACGATCTGCACCCCGCGCGGCACCGCCTCGAGCACGAAATACCCGAGCTCGTCGGAGATGCTGCCGACATCCAGATCCGGCAGGTGGACGATCACGCCCGCGACCGGCAGCCCCGACTTCGCGTCGATGACCTCACCCTCGACGCTGATCTGCGCCGCAACCGAGCCGGGTATCAGGGCGAGCAGCGCGGCAGCCGATCCTGCGATCAGGGCATAAAGCAGCGCGGGGACACCGCCGACCAGCGCCGGCAGCGCCCCCGCAACAAGACGGAACCGCCCCCCGGGACCAGGTCGCCGGAGAGCGGTTCCGAACATTGTTACACCTTTCCTCGCCCCGCTACACGCTGATGCAGAGGCTGGAGACCTTCTCGTTCACCTGGCACTCGTCGAGCGCAATCGGCATGCAAGAGGCCCGTCTCGCGACTGTCGCCTTATAGACAACGCCGCCCCCGTCCAGGTGCGGGTGGTTCCAGCGGTGCAGATCCCAGAGACGCCGGCCTTCCAGCCACAGCGTGAGGTGCCGCTCGCGGTCGAGGATGTCCCACCCCGACATCGAGGTCATGTTGGCCCCGCCGCCGTCGCCCCCGGTGATCGAGCCGATCGTGCCGTCGGACTCGAGCGGATCGAGTCCATGGTGCGCCCGCGCCTCGTTGATCTTGGCCATCGCGGTGGCGAGGTCACCATTCAGCAGCGCCGCCTCGGCCTCGATCAGGCGCATCTCCGTACCCTTGACGAGCGGAATGTCGTCGTCGCGGGTCGGGTATTTTTCCTGGCGGTAATGAATGGTCTCACCGTCGGCCCCGTTGCCGCTGGCGCACCCGCTGCCCGACGCCGAACAGTCCGTCCACGGCGTGCGGGGATCGCCCGCGCCGACGATGCCTGCCAAGGTCCCCCAGGCCGAGATTTCGTGACGGCCGTGAGTCTCTTGCCAGATCTGACTTTCTTCCCGTCCGGAGTTGGACGAATACTCGGCGCTGAAGACGAAGTCCGTGGGCACCTTCGACGCGTGGGTCACCGCGGTTGCGAAGTCGCCCATGCCCATGTGCACCTGTGCCAGGCCGCCCGTGGCCGCGTTCACAACGTCGGAACGCCCTGCCGAGCTGCCGTGTTGGGCCGCCCTCTCCAGCAACGCGACCGCGCGCTGGAATGCCGAGTTGCGATCCATGGCTTCACCGGTGTCTATCTCGCCCGCCGGTCCGGGGGTCTCGTCGGTGTAGGGCTGGCTGAACACCACCTGGCAGAAGGTCTCTCCGAACCAGCGGTTGGCCAGTCCGCCAAAGAGGTGGGCCCGCGCGGTCTCGGCGTTACCGTCGTACTGGTAGCCCTCGATGCCCTGCATCCGCAGGAGCCCGCCTTCGGCCACCCAGCGGGCGCGCTGCACGGCGCCCCAGAACCCGTTCGCGTCCTCCGAGTCGAACAGACCCCTGCGGTAGCGGCCCGTCGCAAAGTAGCTTCCGGAGCCCACGACCTCGTCCGAGAGAATCGCCGTGGTGAAGGACATGTTGTCGTAGCCGACGGAGAAGTCGGCCGACATCCCGGTCACCAGGGACGAGACCCCCTGCGCCGTGTTGAGGTCCTCGTCGAGGATCCGGCCGGGGTTCTTCACGTCGAAGATGCTCTCGTCGCAGCCGGTTGAAACAAGCGCCGCAACAAGGGCGCCCATGTACAACCGGCGAACTTTTATTGTCTGCATGATTCGCATCCTCTCCGGCTAGAAGTCGACCTGAACCGACAGCAGGAAGCTGCGGATCGGGGGAAGGTTGTAGTACTCCTGCCGGAATAGCACTTCGGCCGAACCGTCTTCGAAAGCTTCGGGATCCACGCCTTCGAAATCGGTCCGCGTGAAGAGATTCCTGCCCTGCAGCCGCAGCGTCGCCGCACGGATGTTCCCGGGCAGGATGTCCTCGGGCACCCGGTAGCTGAGTGACGCCGAGCGGATCTTGAAGAAGTCGGCCGGCTGGGTCCACATGCCGTAGCGAGTGACCGAGCGGTCGCAGAGGGCGCGCTCGCCGGCAGTCAACTGGTCCGTCCGTCCGTCCGCGATGGCTGCCACGGTTTCGCGGCACAGGGGCCACACGCGCCGCCGGGCGTTCTGGTAGGCGGTGCCCGAAGACAGCCAGTGTCCACCCATCCCCTCGCCCACCACGTCGAAGGTCAGGCGCTGCGAGAGCGTCATGGTGGTGCTGATTCCGTACGTGTACTTGGGCGTGGTCGATCCCAGGCACTGGTCCTCGTAGCGAGGGGCCGCGCCCACTTCGTCCGGGTTCTGGACGCGATCTTCACAGAAGGCCGGAAGCGGGAAGTACACCATCTCACCGACCGTGCAGCCCTGGCCGATGAAGCCGTTGCCGTCGAAGGAAACGCCGTTGGACAGCTCGGACGTGCACTCCACGGGTGCCCGCACGTAGTTGCGCCAGCCGATGTTGATGTTCTCCAGGTCGCCCAGATCGATTACCCGGGACTCGCTCGTGGACAGCCTGAGGCCCACGTCCCAGCTGAGCCGGGTCGACGTCAGCATCGCGAGATTCACGAACGCTTCGTGCCCTGCGTTGCTCACCTCTCCGACGTTCTCGAGCTGGTTGCCGACGAATCCGCCGGAGGGAAGCTGGGTGACCGGGATCAGCGCATCGAAGGTGTTCTGCTTGAAGTACTGGTATTCGAAGCCGATCCTGCCGTCGAAGGTGGATCCCTCGAAGCCAAGCTCCCATTCACGCGTTCGTTCGGGACCCAGAAGCGGATTGCCCAGGTTGTCGGGCGTGACGCCGGGCTTTCCGTTGTCGCCCGCCACCGACGCCCACGTGCGTGCCGCATCGAAGAGCCCGGGCGCCTTGCCGGAGTCGCCGAAGGCGCCGCGCAGCTTCAACGTGCCGAAGCTCGCCGGGAAGAAGCCCTCGTCGGAGATGACGTAGGAGAAGGAACCCTTCGGGTACGTCTCCAGGCCGAAATCCTGCCCGAACGCGGAGTGCCCGTCCACGCGCACGCCGCCCGTCAGGAACAGCCGGTCGCCGATCCCGATGACCTCCTGCAGGAAGAACCCTCCGCTGGTCACGGTGCTGTTGACCTCGAAGGCCTCGGTGATCGCCCCGGACTGCAGGATCTTTGCGCCGGGTCCGGCGAAGTCGTCGCCGAAACCGTTGGTGCCGGTCACGAAGTCGTTGTAGAGCTGGCCGCCGAGCGAGGTCGTCGACGAAAGGCCGAAGATGTTCCGGTCCATGGTGCCGGCATAATCCAGCGTAAGCTTGCGGAAGGTCCGCTCATCGGTCTCCCGGTTGCCGCCCTGCACGTAGAAATAACCCCACGGCCGTTCCTCGAAGTACTCGTTGCGAACCCAGTCGATCCCGGTGTTCAAACGATGGTTCATCCCTTCCGTGGGGTTCCACAGGATGTTCACGCCGCTGGTGAAGTGGTCGTTGATGTTGGTGATGTCCATGTCGAGGAGCTTGCCGTCCTCGTCGTTGGTGTAGTCGGCGCCGCCGCGGAAGACGTTGAGAAGCAGCCCCTCGGCGTTGTTGCCGTCCGGAACCCAGGTCACGTTGCGGTGCGCATAGAAGCTGTTGAAGCGGATGTCCAAATCCTCGGCGGGAGCGAACGAGAAGTTGCCCCGGATATTCCAGGTCTCCTGGCCCTGCTCGGGACGCGCCACGCCGTTGTCATCGACGCCGGTGTCGAAGACGCCCGACTCGGCGCCCCACTTCGCGGACACGAAGTAGTTCATGCGCTCGGCGCCGCCGCGAACCGACAGGTTGTAGGCCTGCAGGGTACCGTTCTTGAGCCAGGAACCGCTTGCGGGACAGCTCGGATCCGCCGGGAACTGCGGGTCACCACCGGGGAAGTTGTCGTCGCCGGTGAAGTTGCAGTTGTTCATCCCCAGCCCGGTGGGGTTGACGTCGGGAGCAGGTCCGATGTGACCGAGCGTGTTCAGACCCTGGTCGACGGTGAGCGACCATGCCGGCGCCCCGGCGACTCCACGCTTGGTGAAGATCTGGATCACGCCGCCGGCGGCCTCCGTCCCGTACAGGGTCGTCGCCGCGGCGCCCTTGATCGTCTCGATCCGCTCGATGTCGGCCGGATTGATGTCGTCGAAGGGGTTGGTCTGCTGGTTGGCCTCGTCGGAGTGGATCACGCCGCGTTCGCGAATCCGCACGCCGTCCACGTAGACGAGCGGCGAGTTGCTGAACGACACCGAGTTGTTGCCGCGCAGCTTGATCGTCGACCCGGCGCCCACCTGTCCGCCGTTGGTCAGGACCGTCACGCCCAGCGCACGGCCCTGCAGGATGTCGGCCACGTTGGAGATCGGCGCGGACTGGAAGGCCTCCTCGTTGATCTGGCTCACCGAGTTGCCGATCTCGCGCCTTCTGGCGGCGCCGGCCGTCCCGGTAACGATGACACCCTCGAGGCTGATCGCCTCCGAGCGCAGCTCGAAGTCCTGGATCGCGGCGTCGCCGGCCGTGACGGTGACTTCGGCGGTCAAGGTCGTGTAGCCGATGTACTGCACCTGAACGGTGTGCGTGCCCGCACCCACGTTCGGGAGCAGATACCTGCCCACGTTGTTGGCCAGAACCCCGATGTTCAGTTCGGGAATGGCGACCTGGGCGCCGGGAATCGGCTGCCCGTTGGTCGCGCTTCGCACCGTGCCGGTGACCGTGCCGGTCTGCGCCGCGAGGGGCGCCTGGACCGTACCGATCAGAACGGCGGCGGCGAGAAGCGGCAGGGCGGTCCGGCCGGCCGCCCGTCTGAAGCTTCCTGGTGACATAAATGCCTCCATCTTGAGGGGAAAAAGCGGTGACGCATCTGCGCGTCGCCGAAACAACCTTCTGGACAGTGGGGGTTTTCGCAAGTTCGGTGGTCTCACGATCAACGCCCGATCGGGATGACGATCCTGATTCCCGGCACGAGCTGGTCGGTCAGATCGTCGTCGGTATTGAGATCGGTGTTCTCGCTTCCTTCGAACCCCAGGTAGGCCAGCGTCGCCACTCCGCCGACCAGGGCCGTCGTGAGGAGCATGCTGCGCGTGTGGCTGGCATCCTTCCGTTCCAGCGCGACGATCGACTCCAGGGGGAGCCGAACCTGGCTGTGCGCCGTGGGGCTCGTGAGCAGGAATGTTGCCGAGTCACCGCTGAGCTCGATGAACCGGCCGTTGATCAAACCCTGGTTCCCGCTGGCGAAGGAGATGTACCGGGCCAGCTCCTCGGGTGCCAGGCGCATCCGCACCCTTTGCTGGGAGGGCAGTTCTTCGACGCGGGCCGTCTGATAGGTGGCGCAGGCGGTTCCAAAGAGGAGCAGGAGCGCAAGCGCTGCGGGACGAACGGCAAATCTCCGGATGAGGTCTGGCAATCGCGGCATCATTGGTGCGGCCTGGCAGGGGTTTAAGCGGGTATGCTGGTTGTGCTGCGGCGGTGTGGGGGCCGCATGTAATCTATTCGGGCTCGGAACAATAATGTGACACTTCCTGGCCGGCCCGGTGTCAGCGGCCGTCCCGACCAGAATCGACATCGGCCGCCGCAGTCAACACGGCGAGCCCGCCGAACCGCGGAATCCCGCCCCTCACGACCCCACCCTCGATGCGGCCTCGACCTCATCGAAGACGGCACCCGGATCCTCCAGCAGCGATGCCTCCGCACCCTTCAGGTAGCGGTCGAAGAAGGCCACCGTCAACGCATTGATGATCTCGTAGCCGCGCACCGGATCGATCCCGGGAGACGCTCCCGGGATGAACAGCACCAGGTCCGAGAAGCTCCCGTGGTTCGTCCCGGCGATGGTGATGTCGTACCAGTCCCCCCTCGAGGCGGCCTTGAGCCTGGCGTCCGTCTCCCTCACGTGGGCCATGAGGCGCTCGAACGCGTCGTTGTAGTCCGCGATCGAGTCCGGGTCCTCGAAGGGCGGGGTCTCGGCAACCACATCGCCGTGCATGAGCATGAAGGGCCGCGAGGTCCCCTGCGCGGGCGCGACCCCGAAAAGCTGCCCGTCGTGGTCGATCGCTGCCTTGACCCGCTCGTCGACGGCGCTCATCTCGATGGAGTTCGCGCCGCCGAAGGACCACCCGTACATCCCGATCCGGTCGAGGTCCATCCGCCCCGCGAGAGGGCCGCCGCCCGCGTTCATCATCTCCAATTGGTCGATCACGAAGGCGGCGTCGGCATTCCATTCGGGAAAGACGTGCTCGTCCAGGTAGTCCCAGCCGCCAACCGCGTCGCTGTACAGATCGCCTGTGCCTTCCGGAAAGGTGAGCGTGTCCGCAACGACCGACGAGCCGTCCGGCAGGAACTGCGTCTTGTTGAAGCCGTTGTGGCCGACCGACACCACGACGTAGCCGTGGCTGGCCAGTTCCTCGGTGGTGAAGGTGCTGGTGAAGCGCGTCCAGCCGCCGCCGTGGCTGTACACCAGGACCGGAAACGGGCCCCGGGCCGGTGCCGCATCCTGGATCGCATTGGTGCGCACGTGGGTCACCGGGACGAAGTCCTGTCCGTCGCCGAACTCGGCCATGTCCTGCACGTACATCGCGCCGCCCTCGCCGGCATCGTCGGTGGGATACCACACACGCACGGCGACGGAGCGCAGGTCGTCGGGATCCCGCGTGAAGCGTTCGGGGCGGCTCTCGTCGGTCCACCGGTACTCGGTCATGCCGATGGCGTGGGGGCCGGTGGGCGCTGCGAACGGCCACTCGGGGATTTCGGGCGGGGCCTGGGTCTCGTCCCCGGACCCAACGTCGGCCCCGTCCGCGGACGCTGCTTCGGCCTCGCCGTCGGGTGGTGCCGCGTCGCCGGCACAAGCCAGGGTGATGCCCGCACCCGCAAACGCAAGCAGGGCCAGCGATGAGAGCAATCGATTCACGATGACCCTCCGGGGGTGGCCGCCGAGGGGAACGCCCCATCCCCCGGCAGCGGCGCCCGCAGCCGCACGAAGAGCAGGTTGCGCACCCGGCCGCCGCCCACGCGCAACCCCGTAACCACGCCGCCCGCACCCCGCTCGAAGCGGATCTCGCGCATCCACCACCGGTCCGTGGCGAACTCGTCGGCCGCGCGCGGCTCCAGCGCGATCGCGCCGTGGCGGATGTGGTGCGCGACGAGCCCGCCCTCGCCGGCGGCGACGTGGTAGAGCGCATCCAGTTCGGGGCTGTAGTAGGTGCCCGCGTATCCCGCAAGCACGGCGGGGCCGGGCGTCTCCGGTGGCGCGGCATCGGTCGCCGGGGCCGGAGCGCCGCCCTCATCCCCCTGCTCCTCGGGGAAGGAACCGGCGAGTACGACATCGGCGACGTCGCGTGCCCGGCCGGCCGGATTGCCGTTGGCCACGTTGGTGAGCACGACCACGCCCGTCTCGACCTCCGGGAACCAGTAGACCTGGGTTCGGAAGCCCGCGTCGGCGCCGCCGTGCCCGATGGTGCGCAGCCCGCGGTACTCGCCCGTCGACAGCCCGTGGGCGTAGGGGATCGTGTCGCCGCTGTTGAGGATCCCGCGCTGCTTCATCGTGGCCATCACCTCGGGGCCGCCGACCGTCTCGTGGCGGAAGTTGTCGAGCCAGCGCGCGAGGTCGTCGGCGGTGGTGAAGAGACTGGTGGCGCCGGCGTTGGCGTAGCTGAGGACGGACTTGGTGAAGCGTGGGGCGCCCGGCTGCGCCGCCGCATCGCCGGCATCGTCGCCCGCGGAGACCGGCGCATACGAGTACGCCCGGTTCGGCACCATGTGCCGGTGATCGTCGTGGAAGTGGGTGCGGTCCATGCCGAGGGGCCGGAAGATGCGCGACGCCGTGAAGTCGACGAAGGACATCCCGCTCGCCGCCTCGACGACCTGCGCCATCAGGGTGTAGCCCATGTTGGAGTAGAGGTACTCCGAGCCCGGGACGAAGTTGAGCTCGCGCTGGCGGGCCATGAGGCCGAGGATCTGCCCGGTGGTGATGACGTCGTCGAGCCGCCAGCCCGAAATGCCGAGAAGCTGCCACTGGTCGCGGATGCCGCTGGTGTGGTGGATCAGCTGGCGGACGGTGGTGGGGTGATCGAAGTCCGGCACGAAGTCGAGGTGCTGCTGGACGGGGTCGTCGAGACCGAGCGCGCCGTCGGCGGCGAGCATGGTGACGGCCATCGCGGTGAACTGCTTCGACACCGAGGCGACGTGGAAGACGGTGGCGGGGGTGACGGGGACGCCGTGCTCGATCTGGGCGTGGCCGTAGCCGCGGGAATAGATGATGTGGCCGTCGCGGATGACCGACACCGAGGCGCCGGGGGAGCCGGGGCGGTCGAGGTCGGCGAAGACGGCGTCGATGCCGCGCGCCAGGGCCGGGGAGACGGGGCGGTCGGGGGCGCAGGCGGTCAGGAGGGCGGCGGCGAGCAGGGCGGCAGCGGTGACGGGGAGCCTTCGGGCGGGCGCGTTCATCTCCACTCCTCCACGATGTCCTGCGCGATCTTCCCGAGCGTCTCTTCGAGCTCGAAGAAGCTGCCCGTGCTCTGGTTGGTGAAGACCGAGATGATCGTGGGTCCGCCCTCGTAAAGCAGGATGCCCACGTCGTTGCCGGCGTACGGGGGCCAGTCGCCCGTCTTGTGGGCTACGGTGACGCCCTCGAAGCGCACCATGCGCGGCAGTCGCGTTGTATAGAATTGCGCGGCCATGATATCAACCATCTCGTCGCCGGCGGCCTGGTCGGCCAACTCGCCCTCGAGGATCTGCTCCAGCAGGCGCCCCATCTCCTCGGCCGTCGTGCGCCCGAGCCAGATCGTCGAGTCGCCCTCGATCGCGAAAAAGCGCTCGGCGGCCCCCTCGTCCGACGGGAATCCGCGCTCGAATACCTCGCGCTCGGTGAGCGACGCGTTCGCCGGGTCGGTGCGGATCCAGGTCTCGAGGAAGAGCCGGTGGGTGGTGTGCTTCAGGCGCGTCTGCTCGTAGCCGCCGGCCGCGAGCATTTCGTTCACCCGGTCCATCCCCACCAGGTCGATCACCATGTCCGTCGCGGTGTTGTCGGAGGTGATGATCATCTGCGTGACCAGCCCGCGCAGCGTCGGATTCAGCCCGGGCGCGAAGGTCTGGATGAGCCCGCTGCCACGCCTCATGTCGTCCGCCTCGACGGTGTGGCGCGCGTCCAGGTCGAGGCGACCCTCGGCGTGGTCCTGGAACGCCTTCACCATGATCGGGATCTTGATCACGCTGAGGGTGTTCATGGGGAGGTCCGGCCGGATCGCGATCGTCCTGCCGGTGGGAATGTGCTTCGCCCACAGCGAACTCGTTGCGTCCAGGGTGGCGAGGCGGGCTTCGACGCGCGCGGCAAGGTCGTCGGCGCCCGCGGGAACGTCAGCCCCGGCGGCATCGGCATCGGCTCCGCCGGCGGTGTCCGCGGACGGGGTGCAGGCCGCCGAGGTCAGGGCTCCGGCAGTGAGCAGGGAGAGGAGGAGGAGGGAGGGCGGCCGCTCGGCCGCGGCGAATACCGGACGCATGGGGTGTCTCCTGCTGCGGTTTCGGGGGAAGGACATAGTCGGCACGGCGCAGGGGGCGGGCAAGCGCTCGGCGCCCCGGGCGAGCAAGCGCGGCGCCGAGGGCGGGCATGCGCTCGACGCCGCGTCGGGCCACCCTTTGCGGGCAGGCCTTCGGAGCGGCAGCTTGGGCATGTGAACCATTTCACAATCCGGCCCCAGCCAGGAGCCCTTCCATGCAAAACGACGCTGCAGCCGCGCGCGGACCCTCACGACCGGGCTCGACCGCGCCCTGTACCGCCACCCCTCTGCCGATCGCCCGGACCCTCCGATCCCGCACGGCCCGCTTCGCCCTCGCCTGTCTCGCGGCCGCCCTCTTCGCCGCCGCGGCCCCCATCGCCGCCCAGGACACCGACCCCGGCGCCGCTGCCGCCGCCCGCCTCGTCATCCTCGGCACGGGAACCCCCAACGCCGACCCCGAGCGCTCCGGCCCGGCGCTGGCCGTCGTGGCGGGCGGCCGCGCCTACCTCGTCGACGCGGGCCCGGGGATCGTTCGCCGCGCGGCGGCCGCGGCCCGCGACCACGGCATCGAAGCGCTGGGGGAATCCCGGCTCGACCGCCTCTTCATCACGCACCTGCACTCCGACCACACCGTCGGGCTACCCGACGTGATCTTTTCCCCGTGGGTGCTCGATCGCCCGGAGCCCATCCGCATCTTCGGCCCGCCGGGCACCGCCGACATGGTTCACCACATCCAGGCCGCCTGGCGACAGGACGTCCACATGCGCCTCTTCGGTCTGGAGCCGCGCGACGCCAACCGCGACGCCTACCTGTCGCCCGTCACCGAGACCACCGGCGGCCCCGTCTACGAGGACGACAACGTGCGCGTTACCGCGATTCCCGTCCTGCACGGGTCATGGCCGCACCCGCTCGGCTACCGCTTCGACGCCGGCGGCCGCTCGATCGTGATTTCGGGTGATGCGCGTCCCAGCGAGCCGCTCGTCGAGGCCTGCGACGGCTGCGACATCCTGGTCCACGAGGTCTACTCGGCGGAAGCCTTCAAGACCCGCCCGCGGTTGTGGCAGAGATACCACGCCGACTCCCACACCTCGACCGTCGAGCTTGCCGAGATCGCCGCGCGGGCGCGCCCCGGACTCCTGGTCCTGTATCACCAGCTGTACTGGGGCGCCACCGACGAGGACCTGCTGCGCGAGATCCGGGAAGCCGGCTACACGGGCCGCGTGGTCTCGGCGGCCGATCTGGACGTGTACTGAGCGGGCGGTGACGGGTCCTACCGGCCCCCCCCATTTGTCGGCCACATTTGCCTGATTTTGGCCAACAAAGCCTATGAGGTGGCCGTTGTCGGCCAAATCCGCCTGTTTTTGGCCGACAAACTCGGGTAGCGTCGGAGGCGGCTGATCCCGGTTGTGCCAGCGATCCCTACCCGGCCGACCCCGGCGCCGGATCGTCCGCCTTCAACCGAGCGATCCGCCGCACCAGGCGGTCCCGCCAGGCGGCGAGCTCCGCGACCGCTCCCTCCCCGTACATCGCCGTGGTCCCGGCCGCGATCGTCTCGATGACATCCTCATCGAACGCCGGCGCCGCGTCGAGGTCTTCCCACATGGCGCGGTAGGCGTCGCCGTACATCCGGAAGTAGCTGGCGACACCCCCGTCGGCGTTCGCGTGGCCGGTCCCGAACGGCCCCATCAGCGCCCAGCGCAGGCCGAGCCCGTCGCGCATGACCGTATCCACCACCTCGGGCGAGGCCACCCCCGCGCCCACAAGCGAGACCGCTTCGCGCAGCAGCGCCGCCTGCAGCCGGTTGAGGACGAACCCGGGCGCGTAGCGGTCGAGCACGACCGGGGCCATGCCGGCCAGGCGGAGCAGCGCGAGGGTGGAAGCCGTGACTTCGGGGCGGGTCTCCTCGCCCGCGAGCACCTCGACCAGGGGGATCACGTGGGGCGGGTTCACCGGGTGCGCCACGATGCAGCGCGCCGCTCCCGGCAGCCCCCGCGCGATCTCCGTCATGTCGTTCGCCGACGTGGAGCTGCCCAGCACCACATGGGGGGCCGCCGCCTCGTCCAGGGTGCGGTAGATCGCTTGCTTCGCCGAGATGGCCTCGGGGCCGCTCTCCTGGACGTAGGTCGCCCCGTCCAGCGCCTCCTCGAGGGTCGCACAGCGCGTGATCCGGTGCTCTTCGGCCTGCGCCTCGGTGAACGTGTAGAGGCCCAGGTGCACGTCGGCCGCCGCGGAAGCGCGGGCCCACTCCAGAGCGCGGTCCAGCTGCCCCGGGTCGGGATCGAAGGCGCGGGTCGGGAATCCCGCGCGCGCAAACACGCGAAGCCAGCTCCTCCCGACCACACCCGTGCCGACTACGGCGACCGTGCCGGGTGAGCCGGCGGCGGCGCCGGGCGACGCGGGGCCGGACGCTGAATCGATGGACATCCTGGTTCCTTCCCGGCGCTTCCCGCGCTCGGCGCGGTGATACTCCCCTCGCGCGTGCGCCCGCAGACGTGAATACTGTTACGACAAGCCCACGCTACACGCGGATCGTCGGGCTTGTCACACAAATCTGCACCCGGACTCGCCCATGCCCAACCTTCACGACCGCTGGAACCACGCCGACGCCTTCGAATACCTCGCGCGCGTCGGCCGCATGCCCCCCACGATCATCTGCGTCGCCTGCAACGGCGGAATCCAGGGCAAGGAGTCGAATCCGAATCTGCCCGAGACGCCCGAGGAGATCGCCGAATCGGTCCGCGGCGCCTACGAGGCCGGGGCGTCGATGGTGCACGTCCACGCGCGGCAGGCCGAATTCCCCACGCGCCCCGCCATCACCACCGAACGCTGGCTGGAGGTCAACGCGAAGATCCGCGAGGCCTGCCCGGAGATCATCATCAACGACACGACCGGCGGCGGCCCCGGCATGACCAACGAGGAGCGGCTGCAGTGCCTGGACGCACGTCCCGAGGTCGCCTCGCTCAACCTGACGCCGGACATGAGCCGATTCAGGATCCCGGCCCGTCCGGCGCCCCTTCCGGATCCGCGGCCCGAGATCATCTACGACGAGTGCCTTCCCTTCTCGTACCACCAGATCAGGCACTTCGCCACCGAGATGAAGGCCCGCGGGATCAAGCCGGAGCTGGAGACCTATCACCCCGGCGGCGGCTGGGTCATCCGCTACCTGATCGACGAGGGGCTGGTCGAGAAGCCGTACTGGATTCAGACCGTCATGGGGTATCAGACGTCCAGCCTTCCCACCGTCGACAACGTGCTCCAGATCATCCGCGAATTTCCGGAGGATACCGTCTGGCTGACCTCCGGCATCGGGCCCCATCAGCTGCCGATGACGACGCTGTCCACCATCCTCGGCGGACATGTGCGCGTGGGACTCGAGGACAACGTCTACTATCGCCGCGGCGAAAAGGCGAAGAGCAACCGGCAGCTGGTGGAGCGCGCGGTGCGCATCATCCACGAACACAACCGCGAAGTGGCCACTCCCGCCCAGGCGCGCGAGATGCTGAACCTCTCTCCGACCCCTACGGCCTATGACTGACCGACGCCCGATGACGACTGACCCGCGCCCCATTTCAGCCCTGCTGGCAATCGCGCTCCTCACGGCCGCATGCGGGCCCACCGACACCGGAACCGGTGCAGGCGCCGGCACCACCGTCGACGCCACCGACATCGAGGGCCCCTTCCCCCGCCCCGAAGGCACCTACGAGGTCCGTCTCGACCCCACCCATATGGTCCCGATGCGCGACGGCGTCCGGCTCGCCACCGACCTCTACTTCCCCGAGGGCGCGCCCGAGCCCCTCCCCGTCATCCAGATCCGCACGCCGTACAGCAAGATGCCCCATCGCCGCGAGAACTCGGCGGCACGCTGGTTCGCCAGCCACGGCTTCGCGGTCGCGGTCCAGGACATGCGCGGCAGATTCCAGTCCGAGGGCGAGTACTTCGTCTCGCGCGACGACCGCCGCGACGGCTACGACATGGTTTCGTGGCTGGCCGAACAGCCCTGGTCGAACGGCCGCATCGGCACCTACGGGTGTTCGTACCTGGGCGAGAACCAGATGCAGCTCGCCGCCACCCGCCACCCGAATCACGCGGCCGCGCTGCCGCAGGCGGCCGGCGGCAGCCTGCGCTACTTCGGCGTCATCTTTGGCGGCGTGACCGAAATGGCCGCGAGTCTGGGGTGGTTTCGCGGCGCCGGCAGCAAGGTCTTCTACCGCATCCCGCCGGGCACGCCCCGCGACGTGATGCTCCAGGTCGAGGAGATGATCAACCCGGCGCCGGATCCCGGCGAACTCGACTTCCAGGCCGCGTGGCGGACGCTGCCCTACATCGACATGCTGAAGGCCGCCGGCGCACCGCCCACCGACTTCGAGGACTTCGTGTCGCACGAGCCCGGCGATCCCTGGTGGGACCACATCGGCTACGTCACCCCCGACGACCGCTTCGACGTCCCCGCGCTGCACGTCAATTCCTGGTACGACCTGGGCGTTGGCGAGACGCTCAAGCTCTTCAACCTGCTCAGCGACAACGCCGAGTCCGAACGCGCCCGCGACAACCAGTTCGCCATCATCTCCCCCACCGACCACTGCACCTCCGAGATCGCCACCTCCCGCACCGTCGTCGGCGAGCGCGACCTCGGCGATGCCCGCCTCGACTACTGGAACATCTATCTGCGCTGGTTCGACCACTGGCTGCGGGACGGCGGCGACAGCGCAGAGGGCACCGACTTCGACATGCCGCGCCTCCAGTACTACCTGATGGGCGCAAACGAGTGGCGCACGGCCGACTCCTGGCCCGTCGAGGGCACCGAGTTCCGCCCGATGTATCTCCACAGCGGCGGCAGCGCCAACACCCGCGACGGCGACGGCCGCCTGTCCTGGGACGCCCCCACAGCCGACCAGCCCGCCGACGTCTTCACCTACGACCCCGACGACCCCGTTCCCACCATCGGGGGCCCTGTCTGCTGCACCGGCACCGCCGATGCCCCCGCCGGCGGCTTCGACCAGTCCGCCGTCGAGGACCGCGACGATGTCCTCGTCTACACCTCCGAACCGCTCACCGAGGCGCTGGAGGTCACGGGGCCCATCGAACTGGTGCTGTACGTGTCATCCGACGCGCGCGACACCGACTTCGCGGCCAAGCTGGTCGACGTGCATCCCGACGGCACACCCATCAACGTCCAGGAGGGCATCCAGCGCGCCCGCTACCGCGAGGGCTACGGCCGCAAGGTGTGGATGGAGAAAGACCAGGTCTACGAAGTGCGTATGGATCTGCAAGCGACGGCGAACCGGTTCCTGGCCGGGCACCGCATCCGCCTCGAGGTCACTTCGTCGAGCTTCCCCCGCTGGGAGCGCAACCTGAACACGGGCGGCAACAACTACGACGAGACGGAGTGGGTGGTGGCGCGCAACTCGGTGCATCACGCCCCGGGGCTGGAGTCGCATGTTGTGCTGCCGGTGGTTCCGGAAAGGGAGTAGCCGATGGGATCGTGGGTGGTGGGGAACGCAACCCTTTCCGCAAGTGTAACAACTAAGATGATAGGACATGGGCCAAATACGGGAATCAGGCCAAAGGACGGAGGGGTTCGGATATGACACAGAGAATTGCGACGAGACGCGGGAGATTCACGAACGCCGCCCTGCTCGTGGCCGCTGCGCTGTTGACACTCGGTGGAGCGATCTCCTGCGCGTCCAGCGGAGAAGACTCGCTTTCCACCCGCGGCAGCGGTGACATCACCCGCGAGGAGCTCGAAGCCACCTCCGTGAACGACGCAATGGAGGCGATCTCACTTCTCCGGCCGCGGTGGCTCAGAGCCCGCCCGGCACGCACCCCCAACGACCCCATTCCCGTCGTGGGAGTGGTGATCGACAACATGGCCCGGGCCACGCGGGACGATCTTGCCTCGCTGCCGATCGGCCAGGTGGAGCGGATCACCTTCTTGAGCGCGGCGGACGCCACAATCCGGTTCGGCACCGGGTACACGGGCGGGGCCATCATCGTCACGACACGGAAGTAGCCCCGCAGAGGGCCGGCCGACCGGCTGCCGGCAGGCCGCGCTGCCGAGAAGCGTCCCCGCGCGGCACGCCCGGACATTGCCCCGCAGGGGGCCCATGGCTAGAATGCGCACGCCAAAATGGCGACATTAGTCAGGCTTCTTTCGTTTCATGCCACCAGCCTTCGGGCGAGGACAATGACGCGGCTTACCACAGGTCAATCTTTCAACACAATCAGCGCTGTGGGCTTCCTGGCGGTCGTAATGATCGCTGGAGGATGCAACCCGGCTCCGGGGATCGCCCGGGGCGAGATGCTCTTCGACACCTGCTCTCCCTGTCACGGGGACGACGGCGCCGGCGACCAGGAACTCGCCGCTCCGGCGATCGCGGGGGCGTCCGACTGGTACATGACCTACCAGATCGAGAAGTTCCAGAACGGCGTGCGCGGGTATCACTACACCGACGCAGAGGGGCTGCGCATGCGTCCCATGTCGAGGGCGCTGTTCGCGGACCGGGGCGACATCGAATCGGTTGTCGAATACGTCTTCTCGCTCCCGATCCCCGATCCTCCGGCCACCGTCGAGGCCGACGCCGCGGCGGGAGAGGCGGAGTACGAGGCATTGTGCTCAAACTGCCATGGAGTCGACGGCCGCGGAGTCGATTCGCCGGTGCCGGAACTCCGTGCCCCCTCGGTGCTTCACCTGAACGACTGGTACATCGCCTCGTCGCTGCGGAAGTATCGGGACGGGGTGCGCGGGGCGGCGCCTGGAGACGGTGCGGGCGCGGTCATGCGCGGCCCCATGGCCGGGATGTCCGACGAGCGGATCGACAACGTGACCGCCTACATCATGAGCATGCAGCGCCTGCCGCGCCGGATCCCCGGTCCGCCGCCCGAGCCGCTGCCGGAGCTGATCGTCGACGCCTCGATCCTGCCGGAGGGCGTCACCGTGGAGATGGCCCGCGAAGGCCAGGAGATCTTCCACGGCGAAGGCATCTGCGTCACCTGCCACCTGCGCGGCGGCGAGGGCGGGCCCCTGGCTCCGAGCCTCACCGACGCGACATGGCTCAACATCGACGGCGAATACGAGTCGATCGTCGACATCGTCATGACCGGCGTCCCGCAGCCGGTGGAGCACCCGGGCCAGATGCTCGCCCGGGCCGGAACCTCGATCACCGACGACCAGGTGCGCGCGGTCGCCGCCTACGTCTACACCCTAAGCCGCTGAAACATGGAAGAGAAAGCGACCCCGGATACACCGACCCACGCGGAGCTCGCGGCGCAGATCCCGCCCGCTCCCGCGGACGAAGTCAATGACGCCATCGTCTTCGCCAGGAAGACCATGATGATCACCCTCCTGCTGGCCGTGGGCTTCATCGGCGCCGCCGTCGTCTGGACCTTCGTGCTGCAAACATGAACAGATTCTTCGACTTCTTCGAATTCAGCTGGTTCGAGCCGCTCATCGAGGTGGGTTCGTCCTATGCGGAGCAGATCGACGGGCTCATCCTGACGGTGCTGATCATCGTGGGGGTGTGGTTCCTCGCGGCCGAGTACGTCTTCCTGCACTTCATCCTCAAGTTCCGGGCGAAGCCGGGCCGGCGCGGGGAGTACATCGACGGGAAGAACAAGCGCCACAAGCGGTGGATCACGATTCCGCACCTCTGCGTGCTGGTCTTCGACATCCTGATCATCCTTGTCTCCTTCCGGGTCTGGCACGACATCAAGATGGACCTGCCCGAAGATCCCGACGCGGTGGTGCGGGTGATCGGCCAGCAGTGGGCGTGGACCTTCCAGCACCCCGGCGCCGACGGCGAGCTCGACAGCCCCGACGACATCTTCACCGTGGACGAGCTTCACGTCGAGAACAACAAGACCTACCACTTCGAGCTTCAGGCGACGGACGTCCTGCACAGCTTTTCGGTGCCCGTATGGCGCATCAAGCAGGATGCCATCCCCGGACGGACCATCACGGGGTGGTTCGAGCCCACCAGGACGGGCGAATTCGATGTCCAGTGCGCCGAGATCTGCGGTTTCGGGCACGGCGTCATGGCCGCCAGGGTGATGGTCGAAGACGCGGAAACACACGCAGCCTGGGTGGCGGCGAACACGCCTGTCGCGGCGGCTTCGGCCCCCGCGGGCGCCACGCCAGCCTCCCAGTAGCGAGATAAGAGAGAGACGGAGGACCGAGAGAGATGGTTGAGCCTGCGGTCGATCTGACACACGGACACGCCCACGACGACCATGCCGACCATGGTCCCCAGGGCTGGCTGAAGTACCTGTGGTCGACGGACCACAAGGTCATCGCCATGCAGTACATGTTCACCGGCATGTTCATGGCCCTCATCGGGGGCTTCATGGCGTACGTCTTCCGGATGCAGCTGGCCTTCCCCGGAATGCCGGTGCCCGGATTCGGGATCGTGTCGCCGGGCGAATACAACGCGTTGGTGACCAACCACGGCACCATCATGATCTTCTGGGTGGCCATGCCCGTGCTGCTGGCCGCCTTCGGGAACTTCCTGATTCCGCTCATGATCGGGGCGGACGACATGGTCTTCCCCAAGATCAACCGCCTCTCCTTCCAGGTCTTCTTCGTCAGCACGATCGTGATCCTGGCGTCGCTCGTGGTGGAAGGAGGTGGCTTCGCGGGAGCCTGGACCGCCTACCCGCCGCTCTCGGCGGATTCCACCTACAACCTCACGCCGCTGGGGAGTACCCTGTGGGTCATTGGGGTGGGACTGGAGTTCGTGGCCTTCCTCCTTGGCGGGATCAATTTCATCACCACCCTGATGAACTCGCGCGCTCCCGGGATGCGCGCCTTCGACATCCCGATTGTCGTGTGGATGATCGTCGTCGCCAGCATCCTCTTCATGATGTCGGTCGGCCCGCTGCTGGCCGGCGCGATCATGCTGATCTTCGACCAGACGATCGGCACCGGCTTCTACAACCCGGCCACGGGCGGCGACCCGATCCTCTGGCAGCACCTCTTCTGGTTCTTCGGGCACCCCGAGGTGTACGTCGTGCTGCTCCCCGCGATGGGCGTGGTGATCGAGATCATCACCACCTTCGCGCGCAAGAAGCTCTTCGCCTACCGCACGGTGATCTTCACGATCGTCGCGACCGGCGTCCTCAGCTTCTTCGTCTGGGCGCACCACCAGTTCATCGCCGGAATTGATCCACGGATGGCGAACATCTTCACCATCACCACGCTCTTGATCTCGGTGCCCATCGCGGAGCTGTGCTTCATCTACATTGCCACGCTCTACGGCGGGTCGATCACGCTATCGACGCCCATGCTTTGGGGGCTTGCCTTCGTAGCCGAGTTCCTGATCGGGGGCGTAACGGGGATCTTCCTGGGCGCGGCGGGTGCGGACATCTACTTCCACGACACCTACTTCGTCCTTGCCCATTTCCATTACACCTTCTTCCCGATTGCGATCATAGGGACCTTTGCGGCCTTCACCTACTGGTTCCCGAAGATGTTCGGGAAAATGATGGACGAACGGCTCGGGAAATGGCACTTCTGGCTCACGATCATCCCCTTCAACATGATCTTCATCCCGCTCTTCGTGCTCGGGATGGGCGGCCAGCACCGCCGGATCTACAACTACACGCACTTCCCCGAGCTGGCCATCGACATCTTCCAGGACATGCGCATCGTGGCGACGGTTTCGCTGCTGATCATGCTCGCCGCGCAGTTCATCTTCTTCTACAACTGCTGGAAATCGTGGCGCTCGAAGGAAAAGGCTCCCAGGAACCCCTGGAAGGCCAACTCGCTCGAGTGGACCACCGAATCGCCCCCGCCGCACGGCAACTGGCACCCCGACCGGATGCCGGTGGTCTACCGGGGCCCCTACGAGTACAACGTGCCGGGCCGCGAAGACGACTACTGGCCGCAGAACGAACCCAAATGACGAGTCCTATGCCAATGCATGACAGCGTGAGGCCGAACGCATGAGGCCGATCGCAACAACACGCGCCGCCACCGGAACCGCTACCGGCAAGCTGGCGGTGTGGTGGGTCCTGGCGTCCGAAGTCGTGATCTTCGGGGGGCTGCTGGCCTCCTACGTCATGTTCCGGCTGGGCCACCCCGAGTGGGCGGACGCCGCGGCGGTCACGAACACCTGGATCGGCGCCTTCAACACCTGGGTGCTGCTCACCTCGAGCCTCACGGCGGTGCTCGCGCACCAGGCCGCCGAGAGGGGCGACGGCAAGCAGGCCGCGAAGTACCTGTATTGCACCATCTTCGGCGCGCTTGTCTTCCTTGGCGTCAAGACGTACGAGTGGTGGTACGAGATCAGCCACGGCTACACGATCACGTCGAACGGCTTCTGGGCGTTCTACTACACCGCCGCCGGCCTGCACGCCTTCCACGTGATCGCGGGTGCGGTGATCATGGCCTTCGTCGCCCGGGACGCCGCGAAGGGCCGCGAACTCCACCGGGTCGAGTTGATCGGGATCTACTGGCACTTCGTCGACATCGTCTGGATCTTCCTGTTCCCCCTGCTCTACATCGCGAAATAGCTCATGGCCGGTCACTCGGAAGACACGGGATTCTTCGGCAACCACTACGTGAGGGTCTACGTCGTGCTGCTGGTTCTGCTGGCGGTGAGCATCGTGGGGCCATTTGTGGGCGAAGGGCTGAACAGACAGGTCGAGGTTTTCGGGCGGACGTTCAGTCTCGGCATCGTCATCACGCTGATCACGGCATTCGGGATCGCGGTCGTCAAAGCCTGGCTCGTGATCAAGAACTTCATGCACCTTACGATCGAGCGGGTGGTGCCGAAGCTCTTCCTGGCCGCGTCGGTGCTGTTGCTGGCCCTTTTCTGGGGCGGCGTGGCGCCGGATGTGCAGTTGCACTCGGGACGGATGTGGGAAAACGACGCCGCCCAGGCCGCCGTCGACCGCGGGATCGCGGAGCCGGAGGAGCACGCCGAGGAAGAGCACGTTGAAGAGGGTGATCACGCCGAAGTGAGCTACGCGGGGCTGGTGCCGACGGCCAAGACGACGGCGAACCTGTTGCCGGGCGGCTACAACTTCGTGCACGCCGCCTTCTGGACGGTGGTCGTGCTGGTGGCGATCGGCACCAACGCCGTCGCGATCATCCTGTCGATCGGGATTCTGCTGCTGGCGCTGGAGACGCTGATGAAGATCCCGATGCTGCAGCGGATGGTGGGGCCCATGCTGGAGAAGTTGATGCGGCTGCCGGGCGTTGGCAGGATCCGCAAGCTGTTGCCGGGTGGCCAGGAGGCTTAGGAGGACGATATGTCCGCGCAGGCGAGAGTCATTCCGTTCCGGCCCCGGCCGCACAGGGCGAAGAAGATCGTGTCCAACGGCGTGCTTGGGATGATTCTGTTCGTCTTCGTCGAAATCATGCTCTTCGCGGGATTCATCTCGGCCTTCGTGATCATCAAGGCGCGCGCCGTCGGGTCGGTGTGGCCGCCGCCGAATCAGCCACGGCTGCCCTTCGCGGAGACGGCGGTCAACACGACCGCGCTGATTGCGAGTGGGGTCGCGCTGCTCATCGCGCACACGATGTTCCAGCGCGGCAACCGCGACATCCGGACCCTGCTGGCGTCGGCGACCGTTCTCGGCGCCACCTTCGTGGCGCTGCAGGGGGTGGAGTGGCTGGCGCTGATTCAGGAGGGACTGACGATCACGTCGTCGACCTACGGCGCCCTCTTCTACACGATCATCGGGGCGCACGCCCTGCACGCGGTCGCCGCGATTGCGGCGCTGGGATGGGCGTTCGCGCGGCTGCTGAGCGATCGGCTGACGAAGGAGGCCATGTCGACCGTGGCGCTCTTCTGGTACTTCGTGGTGCTGGTCTGGCCCTTCCTGTACTTCCAGGTGTATCTCTAGACATGGCAAATCGCAGCGACAGGATCCGGTGGGGCTGGCGCGCGGCGCTGACCGGAGCGGCGCTCGCCCTGGTGGTGACGGCCGCCTTCCCCGACACCCTGCACGCCTGCCCCGTGTGTTTCGACCGGGACGACGAGGCGCGGATCGCCTTTCTCGCCACGACCGGCCTGCTGACCCTGTTGCCGCTCGGCCTGATCTTCGGGACCGGCGCGTGGCTGCGGAAGCGGGCGCGGGAGATCGCCGAAGAAGAGCGGCGGGACGGGGAGTGGGAGCGGGAGGAGTAGCGGGGCCGCTCTCACCGTGCCAACGCGGCCTCCAGTCCCTCGATGAAGACGGGATCGCCTTCCGGGATCGGGCCGACCCACGAGAACGCCACGGCTCCGTCCCGGTCGATGACCACCGACGTAGGCAGCCCGCGGGCGAGGAAGACCTCCCGTGACACGGCCTCGGGATCGAGCGCGATGTCGTACTCGACGCCGAATTCGTGGACGAACTCGACCACCGCGGCCGAGTCGGCGGTCAGGTCGACGGATACGCCCAGGATGCGCAGGCCGCGATCGCGGTACCGTTCGTAGACGGATTGCAGGTAGGGCGTCTCTTCGCGACATGGGTGGCACCAGGTCGCCCACAGGTTGACGAGCAGGATCTGGCCGCGATAGTCCGTGAGCGAGACGGGGTTGCCGTCTTCGAGGGCAATCGCGGTGAACGCGGGGGCCGGGTCGCCGCGACGTAGGGTGGCTTCCTCGGAAGGGATGCAGGCCGGCACTAGCACCGCGAGGGCCGCGGCTACGGTTGGGAGCAGGCGCGGCCGGGCTCGGCGGCGGGCCTGTGGCGATGTCCCGCGCACCGTCATCCCCCCGGCGGCGTGATGAAGTCGGTCCGCAGCGGTCCCACGCCGTGGACCTGCACGACCGTCTCGCCCTCGGCCCACATGTAGGCGGGCACCCCCGCGGCGATCGCGAGGTAGCTGCCAGGGCCATACTCCGTTGCGGTGTCGCGGTCCAGCGTCTCGCCGATCCCGACGAAGAACCTGCCCGAGAGCACCGTCATGTGCTCGGTGATCGGGTGGGTGTGCGGCCCCAGCTCGAACCCGGTGTTGACCTTGAGGCGGAAGACGAAGGGCCCACCCGCGCCGGAATCTCCGTAGAGCGCGAGGTACTGCATGCCGTTGTTGGGCTCTCCCCACGGGAGATCGGCACCGTGGTGGAAGACGTTTTCGTCCGATTCTTGGGCCTGGACGGGCGCGGGGGCAACAAAGGCGGCAACGGTCAGCAGGGCCAGGACGGGAAACGCACAGACGGCGGGGCGGCGCACCGTTGAAGGATGGCTCATTGGGACTTTCCTGTGTCTGTTTGGGTCGGCGGGCTGGGGGTGCTCGCCAGTCGGGAGAGCGGGCCTCGGGAAAGATAGCCCGCCCTTGCCCGCGTCGCCTCGCCACAGCGATGCTTACCCCTCTTTCACCTTGAGGAGTCGACGCCGTGAAGAAGATGCCGCCCTGGGCGCGCCGCACACGCCCGCACGCTACCGCATGGGCCATTTGCGCCCTCTTTGTGACCGCCGGACTGCTGGTCCCGGAACCCGCTTCCGGCCAATGGCGCAATCGCTATCCGCACGTTCAGGGATACGGTCACCACGTCTACCTCGAGGGATACGAACTCCCGATTCTGAACGCCGGACCCATCGATCCGGCTCCGGCTCCCGACGGCCGCCACATCGCCTTTGCCGCGCGGGGGTGGATCTGGATCATGGACCTCGAGACCGAGACGGCCCGCCAGCTCACAAGCGGCCGCGATCTCGATTCGCGCCCGGCGTGGCACCCGTCCGGCGACCGCATCGCCCTCGTGCGCGACAACGACCGGGACACGCGCATCGTCGTGGTTGACGCGGCATCGGGCGCCGACCTCCGCACCATCGACACCCCCGCGATCGACCTCGATCCCGCGTTTTCGCCGGATGGCGGCACGCTCTACTACACGTCGGGCCAGGCGGGCACCCTCGACATATGGGCGATGGACCTCGCGTCAGGCGAATCGCGCGCGCTCACCGCCGACCCCGGCATCGAACTCAAGGCCCAGCCGCGGGCGGACGGCAGTTTTCTCGTGCTGGCCAAGTCGGGGGGCAACCGCGTCGAACTGCGCACCCCCGGCGGCGATGAAGCGTACGTGCTCAGCGCGGGGAGCATCGCCTCGATGGCGCGCCCGGCCCTCTCGCCGGACGGCAACACCTTCGCGCTCAACTGGCCCACGCAGGACGGATGGGATCTCCGCGTTCACGACCTCGCCCAGCCCGGGCCCGCGGTGCTGCTGACGAGCGGCGGCCTCCCCCTCACCCCCGCCTGGACCGCCGACGGACAGTGGATCTACTACTCCGAGGCCGACGACGACGAGGTCATGCACCTCAAGCGGATCCGGCCGGTCGGCGGGCCTGCCGAGGCCGTGGAAGTGCGCGCCTGGGAGTGGGCGGCGGGCACCGCACGCCTGCGGATCCGGACGACCATGAACGGGTCCACCGCGCTGGCTCCCACGCGCCTCAACGTTCTCGACGACAGCGGACACCCCGCCGTGCCCGACCGGGAAGGCATCCACTTCGACGGCGCCAACGGGCGGGTCTTTTTCTACAGCCCCGGGCTGATCGAGGTCACGGTTCCGGCGGGCGAGGTCACGGTGTCGGCCGTGCAGGGGCTCGCGACGCCGGAGGCCACGGCCACGGTCAACGCAGCGCCGGGGTCCACGACCGATGTCGCCCTCGAGCTGACCTCCGTCTGGGACGCGCGGGCCGCCGGATGGGCCTCGGGCGATCATCACTTCCACCTCAACTACGGCGGGCAGACCAACCTCGACCCCGCGGACATGGTCGCGAAGATGCGGGGCGAAGCGCTCGACATGGCCTCGCCGCTCCTCGCGAACCTGCACAACCGCTACGAGGATCAGCATCTGTGGGGGTGGGAGAAGTCGGACGCCTCACCCTTCATCCGCTTCGGCCAGGAGATCCGGTCGCACTTTCTCGGGCACATGGGATTGATAGAGACGACGGAGCTGCACTGGCCGTGGGTTTGGGGGCCCGGCTACGAGGTGTATGGGACGGACGACCGCACCAACATGGAAGTCCTCGATTTCGCGCACGCGCAGGGCGGGCTCGGGTACTACGTGCACCCGGTGTCGGTGCCGGATCCGTTCGCGGAGGGGGGCGCGGGCGGCGTTCCCGTCGAACTGGTGGCCGATGCGGTGATGGGCGATGTGGACGCGCTCGAGGTGATCTGTCTGTGGAGCAGCTCCCCGGGGACGTCCGCGCTGTGGTACAGGTTCCTGAACCTCGGGGTGCCGGTTGCGCCTTCCGCCGGGACCGATGTGATGCTCAACCTGTATCGCACGATGGCGGTGGGGACGACGCGCGTTTACGTGCACACCGGCGAGCAGCTGAACTGGCCCGCCTACATCGAGGGGCTGCGTGAAGGGCGCTCCTTCGTGACCAACGGCCCCTTCCTCGAATTCGAGGTTGGCGGGGCGGGGCCCGGCTCCGTGACGGGGGCCGGCACGGCGGCGTGGACGCTCGATCTCGCCACGGCCACCTCGGTCGACACGGTCGAGATCATCGTGAACGGGCGCGTGGTGGCGTCCCATCCGGGCATGCAGTCGCCCGGTCGGCGCAGCTATTCCGGCGAGATCGAGCTGCCCACGGGCGGTTGGGTGGCCGCGCGGGCCCGCGGCGGGGCGACACGGTGGCCGGCGATGGACGAGGCATCCTTCGCGCACACGGCTCCCGTGTGGATCGGGGCGCGGGGCAGCACGGACCCCGATGTCCGGCGCGAGGCGGCCGATGAACTGCGCGACATCCTCACGGCGTCCGTTGCGCGGCTGCGAATCGGGTATGGCGGTGCGGAGATCCCGCGCCTGGAAACCCGCTTCGCCGAGGCGATGGAGCGGCTGAACAGGCTGGCCGACGGGCCGGGCGGGGCCGGGCCGGCGAGTTCCGCGTCGGCGCGCGACTCCGATGGCGCCGGCGCGGCCGCACCAACCCGGTCGGAGAGTCCCAACAGCCGATGACCGCACGCCGTTACGACGAGGAAGAGGTCGCGCTCATCCTGCACCGGGCGGTCGAGGCGGCCGCGCGCGACCAGGAGGGCGGCACGAGTGCGGGCCTGACGCTCGCCGAACTGAAGGAGATCGCCGGCGAAGCCGGGATCGATACGGCCCGGATCGAGGAGGCGGCCACTTCGCTGGAAGTTCGCCGCGATGGGGCGCTGACCTCATCATCCGTCGGCTTGCCCCCTACGGTGCAGATGGAACGGGTCGTCCCCGCAAGGCTGGACGACGACCTCCTCCCCCAACTACTCGACCTGATTCGCACGGAGTTCGCGCGGCAGGGGATCGTGGAGGAGGTTCTCGGCGGCTTCGAATGGCGCGCGCGCAGCGTGATGGGCGGGCGCTACGTGTCGATTCGCGGCGAGGGGGACTCGACCCGCGTGCGCGTGCTCGGCAACTATCGCGACGGGTTGCTGACGTTCGCCTTCGGGCCGGGGCCGATTCTGGGGGTCCTGGGGGGGCTGCTCGGCGGCGCTCTCAGCGGCGCGAACCCCATGGTCGTCATCCCGGCCGGGCTGCTGGCGTGGGCAACGGCGCTCGTTCCGTGGCGGGCCCTCTTCGGGCGAGAGCGGAAGGCGCTGCGGCGGGTGCTTGACGCGATCGAGCGGCGGCTGCGGGAGCGGCCATGATCCGCCGGCGGCGCGGGGCCGCCATCCCGTTGTGTCTGCTGGCGCTGCTGGGATGCGGCTCCGACACGCCGACCGTCCCTCCCCCGCCACCCCCCGACCCCCTCCCGCAACCCATCGCGATCCCGGCCCGGGGCACCGATGACACCTTCGACATGGCGACGTGGAACCTCCTCAACTTCGGGTCCACCGGGCTGGGACCGTCGGACGAAATCCTGCAACTCGCGCGCATTCGCGACGTGATCCTGGGCACCGATGCCGACCTGTGGGGCGTTCAGGAGGTGTCGAGGGCGAGCGCGTTCGAGAGTCTGCTGGCCAACCTTCCCGGCTACGGGGGCCTGCTGGTGAATGACACGAGCGTGGTCGGCGGGACCGGTTCCTACACCGGGGGCGAGATCAAGGTCGGACTGATCTTCAAGTCGTCCGCGGTGGAGGTGACCGGGGCGCGGGTCATCCTCGCCGAGCTGGACTACGAGTTCGCCGGCCGTCCGCCGCTGGAGGTGCGTGTCCGATTGAACCATGCAGGTGTCTCACGCGAAGCGGTCATAATCGTGCTGCATGCGAAGGCCAACCAGGATGCCACTTCGTGGGCGCGGCGCGCCGCGGCCGGCGAGGGCCTGAAGGCGCACCTGGAGTCGACCCTCGCCGACGACATTGTGCTCGTCCCCGGCGACTGGAACGATGACATGGACGAGTCGATCACCTCGGGACGCGACACCCCGTACCGGCCGCTCGTCGACGCCGGCCCCGACTGGGTCTTCCCCACGGCCGAGCTCAGCACCACGGGCGAGACCTCGATCCTCGGCTACGACGACGTGATCGACCACATCCTCGCGTCGGACGAGATCATGGCGTGGTACGAGGCCGGGTCGGCGCTCGTCTACCGGGTCGACGAACACATTCCCGACTACGAAGACACCACGAGCGACCACCTGCCGGTGCTGGTGCGGTTCAGGCTGCCGCCGAACTGAGGCGCCGGCCGACCATCATTCCGCGGGGGCGACCCGGCCTCCGGGCACCGTCGCGAGCAGGAGCACCGCCGCGACGCCCGCCATCGCCGCACCGAAGACGAACGGGGCCGCCGGGCCGAATCCCTGCCAGCCGAAAAGCCCCTCCCACAGCACGCCGGCCAGCACCGAAGCCGGGAGGGTGGCGAGGCCGATCGCAGCCGCGTAGCCTCCGTAGGCCGTCCCGCGTCGAACGGCTGGCACGAGGTCCGCGACCAGCGCCTTCGCCGCGCCCGCCGCCAGTCCGTGATAGCAGCCGTACAGCAGGTACAGCACCGTCACGTGCACGACCGTGTCCGCGAGCGCAAAGCCGAGGTAGACCAGCGCGTACAACCCCCACGCCGCCGCCACGACCCGCTTGCGGGGGATCCGGTCGGCCAGCGCTCCCGCGGGGGTCGACACCAGCGTGTAGACCACGTTGAAGGCGAGGAGCAGCCACAGGATTCCGACCACCGACAGGCCCCGCTCCTGCGCCCTGAGCACGAGGAAGGCATCCGCGGAGTTGCCAAGCTCGAAGATCACGGAGCAGACGACGAATGCCGCGAAGCCCCGGCCGAGCCCGCGCAGGCCGAGCCGAGGACGGCTGACGCCGGCAGGGCTGCCGCCCTGGTCGTCCCGGGCGTCCCGAGCCTCGCCGGCCTCGCCCTTCGCCCCGACATCCCGCGCCCCCACCGCGAGCACCACCACCCCGAGAAACGCGGGAACCAGGCTCCACAACACCAGGTTGCGGAACGTCCCGGCCTCGAGCAGCGCCCCGCCGCCCTGCACCTGCTGCACCACCCAGATCGATACCGCGATCCCGACTACGGCGCCCGCGGTATCGGCCGCCCGGTGCAGCCCGAAGGCGAGGCCGCGCCGCTCCGGCGGCGTCGAATCGGCGAGGAGCGCGTCGCGGGGGGCCGTGCGCACCCCCTTCCCCACCCGGTCCCCCACCCGGATCGCCGCGATCGCCCCCCAGGTCGCAGCGAGCAGGTAGAACGGCTTCGCCAGCGCCGAAATCGCGTACCCGGCGACCGCCGGCCACTTGCGGGTCTGCAGCCGGTCCGACAGCCACCCCGAATACAGCTTGAGGATGCTCGCGCTCGCATCGGCCAGACCCTCGACGACGCCCACGGCCCAAATCCGCACCCCCAGCACATTCGAGAGAAAGAGCGGCAGGACGTTGAGGAGCATCTCGCTCGACACGTCGGTGAGGAAGCTCGTGCCGCTCGCGGCCCAGACGTTCCGGTGGAGGCGGGGCTTCGGGGAGGCGGATCCGGGTCCGGATGGGGCGGGTGGCTTGTTCATGGAGCCGTGCGGGGTGGAACTCGTGGAGTGCGACGCCTTGCCTAATGATAGCCGGTCGCGGGAGCGAAGGGTCCGTTTTGTCCGCCAATAAGGGGCAAGAATGGCGGACAACGACCGTGCGGACGGGTTTGTCGGCCAAGATGGGGCAATATTGGCCGACAAGCTTCCGCCTCGAACCGCTACGGCTCCCTTCATCAGAGAAGCTCGACCATCGGAGTGACCCTTGTGAGATTACTGACTGTCAACTCGGACGCTCGCGCGCACGATGCCTGAAGGCCGCCTGATCCGGAGCAGCCGTATGCCCGTTCGCGATGTGAAGAAGCAAGCGCTGGCGCACATCCTGCTCACGCGTGACCCCGGGGTGACCCGGATTCGAAAGCGGACCCAGAGCATCGGTCGGCGTCTACTCGACACTTCCACACACATCCGCGAGCCCAACTTCACCGCGATCGATCCCGGCGACCTTTCATTCCTGTTCGCCGCCTACGACGCGCGGTTCATGGACGGGATCTGTGGACAGCTGCTCGGCCCGGACGGGGTGACGTTTCGCCTCTCCAGCAGAATGACGCGCGCGGGCGGGAAGACGACGCGCTTCCGGCGCCCGGATGGAGGAGCCCGTTACGAGATCGCCGTGGCCACTTCAATCCTGTTTGACGGATTCGGAGCGGGAGATCCGAATGTGACTGTGTGCGGGCTGCCCTGCCGCCACCGGTTGGAGGCATTGCAGCGGCTGTTCGAGCACGAACTTGTCCACCTCGCGGAATGGCTGTGCTGGGACGAGAGCCACTGTGCCCGTAGCCGCTTTCAGGATATCGCCTCCCGGTTGTTTCTCCACCGAGCGCATACGCACGAGCTCATTACCCGCACAGAACGGGCCGCAAGCCTCGGGATCACCGTCGGCAGCCGTGTGACGTTTCCCTATCGGGGACAGCTGCTGCAAGGGCGCGTCAACCGGATCACCAAGCGTGCTACGGTACTGGTGGAAGACCCGGAGGGCGAGCGCTGGTCCGACGGGCGGCGATACGTGCGGTACTACGTACCCCTCGCGCAACTCCGCCCGTCTGACCCAGTCGTGGTTTCCGAACAAGAGCGGTAGTCATCTCGGCGACGGAAATCAGTGGTATGACGGAGGCCGCGGCGAGCATGGTCGGGGGGAGGTCGGCGACTATCTCGGAAGAGCGCCTTGACGCCAGCTTGAGGTTTGCCAACAAATCTGTTGCCAACAATTCTGCTGGGGAAAGTGGATGACTGGTCTTGTCTGGTGTTCTGCGTGAGGGTCGGCGAGTTCGAGTCGCTCCTTGAGACACTGCGCGAGAAGTCTTTGCGCTAGGTATCGATCAACTCGCTGTGCTGATCCGCGAGTCGCCCGCAGCCGACCACCTACTCCCGCTCACGACCGCGCTCGAACTGGAAATGGGGGAGGAGCCGCAGGTCGCAATCGAAGTCCGCAGGGTCGCGGAGGACATGCAGCAGGAGCTTCTGAAGATTCGGGAGCTACTCAGGAGGGAAGAGGCAGACGGCAAGGCCTGATCGATCAAGCCGCCAACGACTCCACCACCCCCTACTCCTCCTCCACCAGCGACTTCACCAGCCCCGCAATCATCAGCAACAGCACCACGCTCACCGGCAGCGCCGCGGCCATCGCGGCGGTCTGCAGGGCCTGGAGCCCATCGGCGAGCAGCAGCACGGCAGCCACCAATCCGATTCCGAGCCCCCAGACGATGCGGAACCGCTTGGGAGGGTGACGATCGCCCATGCTCAGCAGGGTGGTGAGAACCAGCGTGCCGGAGTCGGAGGACGTGACGAACCAGGTCGCGAGCAGGAGGGTGGCCAGGGCGGACATGGCCCAGGTCAGCCAGCCGATGTCGCTCAAGCGGGCGATGGTCCCGTAAAGGGCGGCCTCGTAGTTGGCATCCCGCACCAGATCGATGATCCCGGCGGTTCCGACGCCGCCCGCCGCGTTGAGCTCCAGGTGGATGGCGTTGCCACCGAGAATCCCGATCCACAGGAGCCCCAGGGCAGTCGGGACGACCAGCACGCCGATGACGAATTCGCGCAGCGTGCGGCCGCGCGAGATCCGCGCGATGAACATGCCGACGAAGGGCGCCCAGGAGATCCACCATCCCCAGTAGAAGATGGTCCAGCGATTCTGCCATTCGGCTTGCCCCGGATCATCGGCGATCCAGAATCCCATGGGCAGTGCGTGCAGCAGGTATTCGCCCAGCGATGTCGCAACGAATCCCGCGAGCCAGGTGGCAGGACCGAGGAAGAGAAAGCAGCCCAGCAGGATGACGCTCAGGACGATGTTCCACTCCGACAGGATGCGGATCCCGCGGCTCACGCCGGATACGGCCGACAGAGTGGCCGCTACCGAGATGGCCGCGATCAGAGCGATCTGCGTGAGGATCCCCGGATCGACGCCGACCAGGACATTGAGTCCGGTGGCCATCTGGCTGGCCCCGAGCCCCAGGGTGGTCGCGATGCCGAAGACCGCGCCGAACACCGCGAGCAGGTCCACGAGGTCGCCGATGGGGCCGTAGATCCGGTCGCCGACAAGCGGATGCAGGGCAGACCGCAGCGTCAGCGGCAGCCTCTTGCGAAATCCGAAGTAGGCCAGGCAAAGCCCCACCAGGACGTAGGCGGCCCAGCCGTGCAGGCCCCAATGGAAGTAGACCACGCGCATGGCGTGCAGGGCGCGCGGCTCGTCGAGCGACACGGCGCCGGCGAGGTCGGCCATGGGGTTGTTCGGGTAGCCCGCGCTGGCGCTGTTGTCGAAGTAGAAGAGCGGTTCGGCAATGGAGAAGAAGAGCAGCCCGATCCCCACGCCAGCGGAAAAGAGCATGGCGAGCCAGGAGGACGTGCGGAACTCCGGCTCGGCATCGTCGTCGCCAAGCCGGATCCTTCCGAACCGGCTGCACGCCAGGAACACGCAGGCAAAGAGGCAGGCGCAGACCGCCAGGATGTAATACCAGTCGAGCGTCCCCTCGATCCAGACGCGGACGCGCTCGAACGCGGCGCCGGCAGCCTCCACATCCCGGATGGCGAACAGCACGAATGCCAGGACGAAGCCCTTCGCGGCCAGCGCCATGGTGGGATTGAGCCCCTTCCACGGCCCGTCCGTCGCCCTGGCTCGCCGGTGCCGTCCGTCGCTCATGGGCCGGCTACCGCAGCCCCTCGACCTCGTACACCTCGAACTCGACCCAGCCGTAGCCGGTCATCGCTCCATCCCTCATCTGAACCCATTCAGGACGGAAAACGGAAAGGTTGACGGCGGCGATCGGGAGCCCGTCGGGACCGAACACGGTCCATCGCCGCTCCTGTTCCTGGTGTTTGGCGTAGTCGCCGAGCCGGATCCGACCGCCGGCGTCGACGCAGGGCCGGCGGGATGAAATACCACGAAGGCTGTGACATGCTCAACTCCCTGCCAGGAGCAGGAGGATGACCGCGCTCGGTCGCGGACCCGGAGCCTCTTCGCTTCAGCCGCCCAGGACCTCCGGCAGGGTTCAAGGTACCGGGTCGAAGCGCGGCGTGCATCGCCCCTCAAGTGGCCCCGCGACCTCGTTACCCACACATTCCCACGGCCACCACGCGACACGGCCGCGCCACCGGGATGCTCCCATGGGACACGACTTCCCCTACAGCCAAACGTCCAACCGCCGCGATTTCCTGCGCTGGCTGGCGGCGAGCCCGCTTCTGGCGACCATCCCGGGCTGCGCCCCGCGTGGCGCCTCGCCCGGCCCGCTCACCGGCGCAGCCGGCCAGGGCGTCCCCGCCGCCGAGCCTCCCCCCACCCCCCGCCCCACCCTCGACGACCTCGCCGCTACCGCCGCCGACGCGCTCGACGTCTTCGACATGGAGAAGGTGGCCGAAACCGCCATGCCCCCCGCGCACTTCGGCTACATCCAGACCGGCGTCGACGGCGAGTCCACCCAGCGCAACAACCGGGAGGCGCTCGAACGCATCTACATCCGCGCGCGCCGCCTCGTCGACGTCAGCCGCCTCGACACCCGCGTCACGCTCTTCGGGCGCGAATGGCCCACGCCGATCATGATCGCACCGTGCGGCAGCCAGCGCGGGTTCCACCCCGAGGGCGAACTCGCCACGGCCCGGGCCGCGCAGGCGCGGAACCACCTGCAGACGCTGTCGACCGTGTCTTCGACCGCGGTCGAAGAAGTCAACGAAGCCCGCGGCGAACCGGTCTGGTACCAGCTCTACGCGACCTCGAACTGGGAGGTCACGCAAGCCGTGGTCGAGCGCGTGCGCACGGCCGGATGTCCCGTCATCGTGCTCACCGTGGATCTGCCCACCGGGAGCAACCGCCTCACCGGGCGGCGGTGGTCGCGCATCGACGACCGCACCTGCACCCAGTGCCATCGTCCCCGTGGCCGCGCGCCGGACATCAAGCCCATGTACCAGGGCACGGTGTACAGCCCCCGCGACTACCGCACCCCCGGCATGACCTGGGACTTCATCGGGCGCCTGCGCGACATCACCGACCAGCGGATCCTGATCAAGGGCATCATGACCCACGAGGACGCCGAACTGGCGCTGGACAGCGGGGTAGACGGAATCTGGGTCTCGAATCACGGGGGGCGCGCGGAGGGCAGCGGCCAGGCGACCATCGACGCCCTGCCCGAGATCACGGCGAGGGTGGCCGGCCAGGTTCCGGTTATCGTGGACGGCGGGTTTCGGCGCGGCACCGATATCTTCAAGGCGATCGCGCGCGGGGCGGATGCGGTGGCGGTGGGCCGCCCCTACCTGTGGGGGCTGGGGGCCTTCGGCCAGGCCGGCGTCGAGCGCGTGCTCGAGATCCTGCGCAACGAACTTGCGATTACGATGCGGCTGGCGGGAACGCCCTCGCTGGCAAGCATCGTCGAGACATCCATAGGGACGGAATAGTGGCGGAAATCAATCGAACCAGGGAGACAGAATGCGAAACCTCATGCGGATCACATTGGGCGCCGCGGCACTCGCGCTCGTCACGGCCTGCGCGGACGCCGGGCCCGAAATGATCAACACCGAGAGCGGGCTGCAGATCGAGGTCCTGCGCGCGGGCGACGGCGCCTCGCCGACCATCGACGACGAGGTCGTGCTGCACTACCGCGGCACCCTCACCGACGGCTCGCAGTTCGACTCGTCCTACGACCGCGGCGAGCCCGCCACCTTCCCGGTGAGCGGCGTGATCGAGGGCTTCGGCGAGGCGGTGCAGCTGATGTCGGTGGGCGGCCACATCCGGGTCACGATCCCGTCCGCTCTGGCGTACGGGGAGGATGGCGCCGGTACGGTGATCGGCCCCAACGAGGACCTGATCTTCGAGATCGAACTGCTGGAGATTGTTGGGAGTTAGTGTCGTGTCCCGGAAGCTCGCGAGCTACCGAGAGTGCCGAGGCGCCGGACCCTGCAAGGCGCGACGACGAGGAATAGCACCGCTATTCGGAGGAGGAGCAACGCCGCAGGGCCGGATGCATCGGTGCTCGAATAGCCGTGAGGTTTCCGGGACATGACACCAGGGCGGAGGCGGCGTTGCGGCAGGGATTTCACGCAACACCGGGCTCCGGTGCGAGGCAGCGGATGATGCGGACCCCATCCCCGCTGGGCGTATTCATGCTCCTGGCCTGCACCGCCTGCGCCGGCGGCGGAGCCAGTGCCTCCGCCGACCCCCCAACCCCCGACGCGGACGGCTACGTCACCACGGGAAGCGGCCTCAGGTACCGGGTCATCAGCGAGGGCACCGGCCCGAGGCCCACCGCGCGAGACCGCGTGGTGCTGCACTACCGGTGCACGACCGAGGACGGGACGGTTGTCGACTCGTCCTACGATCGCGGCGCGCCGGACGTGCTCGCCCTGAGCGACCTGATCCGCGGCTTCCGCGAGGCGCTGCAGTTGATGTCGGTCGGGAGTCACTACCAGGTGACCATGCCCGGGCGGCTGGGGTACGGCTGGGAAGGGCTCGACGGCGTGGTCGGTCCCAACGAGACGCTGTTTTTCGAGATTCAGCTGTTTCGGATCGTGGAGCGATGAGCACCGCCCGACCGCCCGCCGGGGCCGCCAAGGTGCGTGAGCTCATGCGCATGCTGGGCCGGGCGGCGCAGAGCGACGGCAGGATCTACCTGGTCGGCGGCAGTTCCGCGGTGCTTGTGGGCTGGAGGGAGACGACGGTTGATGTCGATCTCAAACTCGACCCGGAACCATCAGGTGTGTTCGAAGCGATAGCGCGAGCCAAGGAGGCACTCCACATCAATGTGGAGCTTGCTGCCCCCGACGACTTCATTCCGGCGTTGCCCGGATGGCGGGAACGCAGCCGCTTCATCGACCGGTCGGGACCGATCGACTACTATCACTATGACTTTTATGCGCAGGCGCTCGCCAAGATCGAGCGGGGGCACCGGCAGGACATTTCGGATGTGAGAGAAATGGGCAGACTCGGTCTGATTCGGTCGACCAGACTCGTCGAACTCTTCGAGTCCATCGAGCCAAAGCTGGTGCGCTATCCTGCGATCGATCCCCCGAGCTTCCGCGACGGCGTGCACCGGGCCGCAAGGGGAATCGCGTCATGACCACCATTCCGACCGGCCTCCCGGGTGCCGATCTGGTCGCCTCCGGAATCGCGGCGCTGCGGCGCGGCGAAGTGACCGTAGAGGCGCTGCTGGTCACGGTAGGGGAGCCTCGCCTACGCACGGCCGGGCTTGTCATCTCCCCACCCCCGCCGCTCGAACATTCACCCGAGATCTCGCTCTACCTGCTCATCGGCAAGGATTACCCGGAAGATGCGCATTCCCGGTACAACGCGCTGATTCGAAGGCTGGTCAGCTTTGAGCGCGCGCTGGAGCACCACGCCCGGAGGGATAACGACCCATAGCGGGACTGCCCGCTGGTGTTGTCCGCCACTTCGGGCCTGTTTTGGCCGACAAACCCGTTCGCACGATCGTTGTCCGCCACATTCGCCCGTTTTTGGCGGACAAACCTGTCACGTGTTCAACCCACTGATCAAGGCCCGCGCCTTCGGGATTCCTGGTGCGGCAGGCATGTCGGGCCTACAGCATGCTGTTCAACCAAAGCAGTACAAACGCTCCATAGAACACCGACATCGCGACCAGCGCCACCCGGCGCCACATCGGTGGCCGCACCGCCTCGGGCAGGAACTTCGTGTTGATGTAGAGCAGGTGCAGCGGTGAGATCACGAAGACGACACCGGCCATGTTGGCGCCCAGTTGCAGCAGGATGATCGGCTGGGCCAGGCCGAGCGCGATCGCTCCCCACACAGCCAACACGCCCAGGACGGTGTAGTAGACGACCCGCACGTCTCCGCCGCGCCACTGGCGCACCCTTGTCGAACCGGTCCACAGGATGTCCGTAATCGCGCGGGTCATGCCTTCGATGATGTCGAGCTGGGTCTTGAAGAGCACCCAGACGGCCATCATCGCGATGACGCCGCCGAAGATGGCGCCCGCCTGGCTCGCCATGGCGTTGGCAAGCGCGGCCGCGACGGAGAGGCCGCGGATGTCGGTGCCGCCCTCGATGAAGGTGACGTAGAGGACCGCGGGCAGGACCATCCCCAGCATCGCGCCCACGAAATACACGCCCCACTGGTCGACCCGGACGATGCGCCACCAGCCGCGCCAGCGTTCCATGGCCGCAGAGGACGTGTCGAAGGTGTAGCCGGTCGGCGCGAGATCGGTGCGCTCACCGCCTACCGCCGCAGGGATATAGCCCGTTCGTTCACCCATACCGTAGCCCTTGTCGCGGGCCCAGTTCGAGAGGGTCAGGTTGATGACGCCTCCGGCGCCCGAGTACGCGGCGAACGCCCCGATCAGGAACCAGTCCACGCCCTCCGGGATGAAGCGGAAAGACCCGGCGGCGGTGTCGTAGCCGACGAGGCCCGCGGCTGCCGCAACCCAGGTATCCCCGGACACGAAGATAGCGGCCAGGATCAGGAAGCCGCCGATGATCGCCGCCACCAGGATCCAGTTGAGAAGCTCCAGCGTGCGTTCGATCCGTTTGCCGAAAAGCAGAATGCCGACGCAGAGGGCGAAGGTACCCACACCGATCAGGTATACGGTCAGCTCCTGCCCCGGACCCGCGAGCTCGCGGAAGATCAGGAAGAAGATCGCACCCGCGGCGGCGCCCGCCCATCCGGGCCATCCCACCTGCAGGAAATAGAGGATTGCGTAGAACCACGCCCAGAACTGCGAGCCCGGCTTCGTGCGCATGAACCCGGTCACCACCGGTTCGCCGGTCGCGATGGTCCAGCGCATCAGTTCCGTGTTGAGCACCGTCTGCAGGAAGGCAGCGACCAGCGTCACCCATAGCAGCACCAGCCCGTACTGCACGAAGGCCGCCGGCCCGAGCAGGAACTCGCCGCTCCCGATCGAGGCCCCCAGTACGATCACGCCCGGACCGACCACCCCGATCCACGAGAGCCCCTTCGGATTCGGGGGAGCCGGCAACTCCGCCTTTTCGAAGGGCTTGAGTCCGGAGCGGGCCTCTGGTGGAGGGGTGTTCATGGTTTTGGTCCAGGGCTGTTGGTGATCGTCACGATTCGCGGAGGGCCGCCGTCGCGGGCCCGCTCAACTCACAGGCCGCTTGCCCACCCACTGGTCATACCACTTCCGCATGTACAGCTGCGTGCGCATGAAGTTGGAGGGTTTGCTGCCGGTGCCGTGGTACTCCTCGTTGAAGCGGATGATGGCGGTGGGGACGCCGACCATCTTGAGCGCCTGAAAGTACTCCTCGCTCTGGGTCATCGGGGTGCGCAGATCGAGTTCGCCGGTCAGGAGCAGGGTGGGCGTGGTCACGTTGTCGACGTACATGAGCGACGAGTGGTGCAGCCACTTGTCCGGGTTGTCCCAGGGGAGTTCGCGGAAGCGGCGGTAGGCCCACATGGCCACGTCGGCGGTGCCCGCGAAGGACATCCAGTTGATGACGGGACAGCGCACGGCGGCCGCGGCGAAGCGGTCGTCGTGGCCGATCACCCAGCTCGAGAGGACGCCGCCGCCGGAGCAGCCGCCGACGTACATCCGGTCCGTGTCGATGTATCCCCGGCCGACGACCTCGTCGACGCCGTGAAGGAGGTCCGCGAGGTCGCGCTCGCCGGGATAGCTGTCGTCGATGGCGTTGCCGAAGTCGGTGCCGTAGCCGGTCGAGCCGCGGGGGTTGGTGTAGAGGACGACGAAATCGTTGGCGGCGAAGTTCTGGAACATCCAGTTGAAGCCCACGTTGTACATGGCGTGCGGGCCGCCGTGGATCTCGAAGACGAGGGGATATCTGCGTGTGGGGTCGAAGCCGGGTGGCTTGATGACCCATCCCTGTACCTGCGCTCCCTCGGTGGATTCGTACCAGATTTCCTCGATGTCGCCGAGAGCGACGCCCTCCAGCACATCATCATTCACATCGGTGAGGCGGGTCGTTGATGCGCCGGCTTCGAGGTCGTAACGGACCACATCGCCGGGCGTCTGCGGGGCCGAGCGCACACCGACCGCGGTGCCGCCGGCCATCGAGGTCAGCGAGAGCATGTGGACGCCGTCGGTGAGCTGCTGCAGGTCGCCGCCGGGCGTGGCGGAATAGATGTTGGACGAGCCGCGGTCGGCGACCGAAAAGTAGAAGCGGCTGCCGTCGGCGGCCCACATCATGTCGCCCACGTCGCGGTCGAGGTCGGGGGTGAGCTTGCGCATGCCGCTGCCGTCGATGCCGATGGTGTGGATCTCGCCGACGTGGTAGGTCTGCGGCGACCACTCGTTGCCGGTGAAGGCGATCGTGCGGCCGTCGGGAGAGACCGACGGGCTATTCCAGAGGCCGCGGACGGGAGTGATCTCGCGGGTCTCGCCGGTGGCCACGTCGACCGCGTTGATGGCGGACTCGAAGTAGCGCATGTCCCAGTCTTCCTTCATGAGCCCGTCGAAGACGATGGTGCTGCCGTCGGGGGTCCAGTCGTAGCCGACGCCGCCGTAGATGCCGATGTAACGGGAGCCGACGTGCCATTTGCCGTGGGTGATCTGGCGGGCGGTGCCGCCCTCGGCCGGGACGACGAAGAGGTGCACGTAGGCGGGGTCGGTGAAGCCGACGCGGTCCGCGCGGAAGTGCATGTTCTCGACGATGCGGGGGGTGGCGGTCCAGTTGGCGCCCTCGGGAGCCGCCGGAAGGTCGATCGACCAGTCGCTGGGGAGCTCGCCGGGGGTGTACATGGTGAAGGCGATCATGGTGCCGTCGGGCGACCACCGGGCGTTCATAGGGGTGTCGGAGACGCGGGTGACCTGGGTGACGGAGCCTTCCGCGTCCATGTGGCGGACGTGAATCTGGGCGCCGCCCTGTTCGCCGGCGGCGGTGAAGAGGATGCGGGTGCCGTCCGGCGACCAGCGCGGCGAGGAGCCGGCGATGAGGAAGCGCGGCCGGGAGCCGTCGGCGTCCATGATGTGAAGGGCGGACTCCCACTCGTCTTCGATCTTGTCGACCCAGCTGCGGGTGTAGATGACCTGGCTGCCGTCGGGGGAGAGCTGGGGGTCGCCGACGCGCTCCCAGTCGAGGTAGCGGTCGACGGTGAGGCGGGCGTCCTGGGCGGTGAGTTGGGCCGGCGTGAGGGCCAGGGCGGCGAGGGCCGGGACGGCAATCGCGAGCATCGTGGCGGTGGCCGGAATCAGGAAACGGGCGTTGATGCGCATCGGTGCGGGCTCCTTCGGACCTGAGGGGAATGCTCCGTGCAAGTGGGGGCGCGCGGGCGCGCGGGTCAAGGCTTGCCCGGCATCCCGGTTCACGCTAATTCGTATCGCCATGCCACCGAAAAAGACCGAGTCCTGGACCCTCATCGAATCGATCCTCTCAGCCTCCGAGGCCATCGTCGCCCTTGGAATCACCCTGGAGGACGTGGGCGAGGACACCTGCGTGCTCAAAATGCCGAAGCGGCTCGATCTCACCCGCGGCGACGGCACGATCTATCACGGCGGGCCGGTGGCGTCGCTGATCGACATCGCGGGGGACATGGTCGTCGCGGTGCGCGCCGGGGGCGGGGTGCCCACCATCTCATTGCGGGTCGATTACCTGCGCCCCTGTACCGGCCCCTATCTGCTGGCGACAGCGCGGCTGCGGCGCTGCGGCCGCACCATATCGACCTCCGACGTGGACGTGCACGACGACCAGGGCCGCCTCTGCGCGGTGGGACGCGGCACCTATTCCTCCATGGTCGGCTGACGGGATGAAGGCCGTCCTCTACGACCGCCACGGCGGCGTCGACGAACTCTACCTGGGCGACGTCCCCACCCCCGACCCCGCCACCGGCGAGGCCCTCATTCGCATTCGGGCCTGCGCCCTCAACGGCTTCGACCCCATGATGCTCGGCGGGACCACCGGGCTGCACGTCCCGCTCCCCATGACCCCGTGCGGCGACGCGGCCGGCGAGGTGGCGGGGTTCGGTCCCGGGACGGAAGCGGCGGGGTGGCAGGTCGGGGACCGCGCAATGATCGACCCCATCATCGACGGCCGGGGCATGCTCGGTGAGAAGGCGCCCGGGGCGGCGGTCGAGTACCTCGCGGTCCCGCTGGAGAACCTGGTGCGGATCCCCGAGGGTGTCTCGTTCGAGCATGCCGCCGCCCTTCCGGTTGCGTACGGGACCGCCCTGCGCATGATCGAGGAGCGCGCCAGGGTGCAACCGGGCGAGACGGTGCTGATCCTCGGTGCGACGGGCGGCGTCGGCGCCTGCTGCGTCCAGCTCTGCAAGCGGATCGGCGCGCAGGTGATCGCCACCGGCGGTTCGGCCCGGAAGCTGGCCCAACTGAGCGCGCTCGGCGCCGACCACGTCATCTCGTCGCGCTCGGAGGAGCTGGTGCGGCTGGTCAGGGGCATCGCAGGCAAGCCGCGCTATCACGATCCGGACTCGGGCGGCGTGGACGTCGTCATCAACTACATCGGCGGCGCCACCTGGGCGGACAGCCTGAAGGTGCTGCGCTTCCAGGGCCGCATGGTCACCTGCGGCGCCACCGCCGGCTACGACCCGCCGACCGACATCCGCTACATCTGGAGCTTCGAGCAGACGATCATCGGCTCCGACGGATGGAGCCGGGCGGGCCTTGCGCGCCTGCTGGACATGGTGGCCGAGGGCGAACTGGAGCCGGCGATCCATGTGGCCAGACCCGTCGAGCGAATCCGCACGGCGATGAGCGAACTCATGGCGCGCGAGGTCTTCGGGAAGTCGGTACTGACGCTGTGAGCGAGCGTCCGCCCGGCGAGCCCGCCGCCCGCGACCCGGTCGACTATCCAATCGCCCAAAAGATCCCGCGGGAGGTCCTGGACGCCGAGGCCGAGCGGCTGACCGAGCTGAGGCAGGCCCCGATCCACCGGCGCGCCGGTGGCTACGCCCGCCTTGCCGGTCCCGGCTTCATGGCCGCCGCCCTCACCCTCGGCGCGGGCACCCTCACCTCGTCCATGCTCTCCGGCGCGACCTTCGGCTACCGCACCCTCTGGTTGATCTGGCTCTCCTGCGGCCTCGGCCTCTTCATGATGGCGGCGATGGCACGCTTCACCTGCAAGGGCGGCTTCCGAATCATCCAGGTGCAGAACCGGCGGCACTCCTGGCTCATCGGCTCGCTCATGACCGCGCTGGTCGGCACCGCGGCCGTCGCGGTCATCTTCAACTTCGGCCAGGTCGCGCTCGGCACCCACCTGATCGAGTCGCTCGCGCCCTTCGCCGGCTTCTCCTTCCCCGCCGAGTACAACTGGATCGTCTACGTGGCCGTCACGAGCTGGCTGATCCTCAGCTACGGACGCCGCGGCGGCACGGGCACACGCCTCGTGGAATGGGTGATGAAGGCGGGGATCGCGATCATGATCGCCGCGTTCGGTGCGGTGCTGCTGGTCGTGGGCGTCGACTGGGGAGCGGCGGCGCGGGGAACCTTCGTGCCGTGGCTGCCGGGGGGCGGCGAGGGGTTGGACCTGTTCATCGCGTCGTCCGCGGCCGCCGTGGGCGTGATGGACTGGGTCTTTTTCAACTACGCCGGCCTGGGGCGCGGCTGGGGCCGCAACCACGAGTCCCTGGCCCGCTTCGACGTCATCGCCGGGCTCTTCCTGCCGTTCGTGCTGGTGAACTTCCTGGTGATCGGCGTCTTCGCGGCCACCCTCTTCCCGCAGGGGATCACGCCCGAATCTGCGCCCGAACTCGCGGCCGCGCTGATGCCGCTGCTCGGCCCGACCTGGTCTCAAATCCTCTTCTACGTGGGGTTCCTGGCCGTCCCGATCACGACCACCGTCGGGATGAGTCTGGCCGGTGCAATGGCCATCCACGAGGCCTTCGGGTGGGAGCCCGACACCTCGTCGTGGCGCTGGAAGATCAGCGCGCTGCTGCCGCAGATCGCCTTCCTGGCGGCCTGGAACGCGCGTCCCGTCTGGCTCGTCATCGCGATCGCGGCTTTCCTGTCGCTCGCCAACAACGTCGTCGGCTGGTCCATGTACCTCCTGCTCAACGACCGCAAGGTTCTGGGCGCTGACCGCAGTAAATCGTACCTCTGGAACCTGGGCATCCTCCTGCAGGTCACGCTGCTGAACGGGATCGCCATCACCTACGTCTTCAACCGCCTGGGGTGGTGGTGATGGGCACGGCGGGAAGCAGCGGCAGCGCGCTGCAACGGCTCCTGAAGCGTCGCATCGGGCCATGGTCCGGGCGCGTCTGGGGACTCGTCATGAACCTGGCCGCGAACGCGGTCACGCTGTGGGGCGTGTCGTCGCTGTTGCGCACGGGCGGCGGCTGGGCCTGGATCGTGATCGGGGGAATGGCCACGGTCGCATGCATGGCAGTGCTGGCCGTGCCCGACCGCACGGGGGATCCGGCCGAGTGAACAACCTCGGCTACTGGCTGCACGACGCCCGTGCCGAGTTCCCCGACCGCGTCGCGCTGATAGACCTGTCGCGCACCCCTCCCCGCGAGGTCACCTACCGCGAGCTCGACGAGCGCATGAACCGTGTCGCGAACCTGCTCACGGCGGCGGGAATCCGGGCCGGCGACCGATTCGCGCTGAGCGCCGGCAACCGCTTCGAGTTCGTCGAGATCATGTTCGGCGGCATGCGCTGCGGCGCGGTGCCCGTGCCCCTCAACTTCAAGCTCTCGGCCGAGTCGCTCGCGCACGTTGTCGCGGACGCCGACTGCCGGGCGGCGTTCGTCGAGGTCGCGGTCACGGAGCGCTCGGCGGCGGTCGTGGAGCAGTTGGGGATCGAGAAGAGGTGGGAGGTCGGCGGCGGCGGCGCGGCGGACGAACCGGCACGCACCGGCTGGTTCGACTATGCAGCCGCCCTTGCGGAAGCGTCACCGGACTTCGACCCCCCCGTCCTCGGCGCGCACCACCCCGCCTTCCAGCCGTACACATCCGGATCGACCGGAAAGCCCAAGGGCGTCGTCCTCGACCACGAGGGACAGATCTGGTGGGTGCGCTGCCTGAAGAAGTACTGGCCGTCCGGGCCGGACGACCGAGCGCTCGCAGCGGTGCCGCTCTACCACAAGAACGCGATGGCGGGCGCGGTCAAGCCGCTGCTCCAGGCGGGGGGATCGGTCGTGATTCTCCCCGGGTTCGAGCCGGTGGCCTTCCTGCAGGCGCTGAGCGAATACCGATGCACGCAGGTCGGTGCGGTTCCGGCGGTCTTCACGATCCTGCTCGACCATATCAACCTCATACGGAGGCTCGACTTCTCGGCGCTCAGGAAGGTCGTGCTCGGATCCGCCCCGGTGCAGCCGGAGCTGATGGACGCGGTGGAGCGTGCGTTCGGCGTGCAGGTGGGTGAGAGCTACGGTCTGACCGAGGGTGGCCCCGTCATGCTCGGCCCCCCGCCCGACGGCCGCCCGGTGCCCAGGGGAAGCTGCGGCGCGGCGTGGCCCGAGGGCGAGATCAGGCTCATGCGCAACGGCGTCGAGGATGCGCGGTACGGTGAGCTGTGGGTCCGCAATCCCGGGGTGACGACGGGATATCACAACCTGCCCGAAGTCAACGCGGCGCGGATCCGGGACGGCTGGCTCGCGACCGGCGACCTCTTTCACCGCGACGACGACGGGTTCTTCCATTTCAGGGGCCGCACGGACGACATGTTCAACTCGGGCGGCGAGAACATCTACCCCAAGGAGGTCGAGGACCTGCTTCTCTCGCATCCGGATGTGCTCGATGCGGCGGTGGTGCCGGTGCCGCACGCGGTGAAGGGTGAGGTTCCGGCTGCGATGGTCAAGGTCGCGTCGGGGTCGGCTGTAACGGTCGACGCGCTCAGGATGTACACGCTGGACCGCGGGCCCGCGTATGCGCACCCAAGGCATATCGTGCTGGTGGCCGAGATGCCGCTGACGGGGGTGGGCAAAGTGGACCGGACGGGAATCGTGGAGGTGCTGCGAAGGGTATCTGAGCGATTTGCAGATGGAGCCGTTCGGGCATCCGGTCCGGGTGCGCCCGGTGGAGTATGGCCTGATCCTGGCGGCGATGATGTATGACGTGAGCCGGCGCCGGGGTATCGTCGGTCGCCCGGCGGACCCGGCCTAGAGCCCGGCCGCCGTGTACGGAGGGATGACGGTCGGCGTGGTCGTTCCGGCGCGGGACGAAGAGCAGAACGTCGGGGCTGTCGTCGCCGACCTTCTCGCGCTGCGCGACGACCGGGGCATGCGCGTGGTGGACGACTTCGTCGTCTGCGACAACGGATCGTCGGACGCGACGGCGCTCAGAGCGCGTGATTCGGGGGCGCGGACAGTGCGACAGGACATACCCGGCTACGGACTGGCGTGTCTGACGGCCCTTGCGGCCCTCCGTCCGGTCGACATCGTGCTCTTCACGGACGGTGACCGGTCGTTCAAGGCCGCACAGGGACTCAGGCTGCTCGATGCCATCGCCGACGGGGCCGATCTGGCCATCGGCTCACGAGTGCTGGGCCGGCGGGAGCCGGGCGCCATGTCGTTGCCGCAACTGGCCGGCAACCGGGTCGCCAGCCTGCTGATTCGCCTGCTGTGGGGGGCAGTGGTAACCGACCTCGGTCCCTACCGCGCAATTCGCTCTGAAGCGCTCCAGCGCCTTGACATGCAGGACCGCGCATACGGCTGGACCGTCGAGATGCAGATCAAGGCCATTCAGCACGGACTCGGGGTCGTGGAGGTACCCGCGGACGCGTTGCGACGCCGCTTCGGCCGTTCCAAGGTGGGGGGCACGGTGCGGGGCGTGGTCGGCGCCAGCGTGGGGATCCTGTCGATGATCTCCCGGCTGCGCTGGCAGCAGGCGCGCTCACGCCGCGACTGATTGCCCGGTCAATGCGGCGCGCGTGTCAAGTTTCGGACGTGCCCGTTGGGGCGTAACTCCCCACCACTGCCATACACCGTCCCGGCCCGTGAACCCCGGTGACGACCGTCCGCCCGATGTCGGCCGATTTGCTCGGGCCGGAATGCAGACCCACACCGGCCGACAGGTTCCTCCGCAGCTCCCTCAGCGCGTCCTCGAGGCGACCGTACACGCGTCCCCGCGGCACCCACACCACATGAACCGGGGGCAGCAGCTGCACTGCCCGCGTGCCGGTCGATGGCAGGATCAGGCTCCCGGACTCGGCCACGGCCGCCCAGGCCACCGAGATGCCGGCGCCAGCGTGCGCGGCCGCGACTTCGGGCAACCGCGGCCTGAATTCGGGTGGCACCTCCGGCCCCACGGCCACCCCCACGACCTCCGGGTCCAGCCCCCGCAGAAGACGAGTAAGCCACGCGCTCCGCTCACGGCCCGGGCCGGCCTCCACCACCTCCCCGCCGCTGCTTGTGAAGCGTTTCACAAACGCGGCCTCCGGATCGTCCGTCACCGGAGTCACGAGCGCACCGGGGTGCGGCAGCCCGGCCCGACTCGCCGTGGCCTTGGCAACCCGTGCCAGTATCCGCTCGCGCGATTCGACGCTCACTCGATCCCCTCGCGCCACAGGTCTCGAAACGTGCGCGGACTCGGCTTCGGCAGCGCCCGGTCCTTCGACCACTCCCCAAGCATCGGCAACACCCGCGCGGCGCCCGTCGCGCCCAGCCGCGAGCCGATCTTCCCCGCCAGGCGGTACAGCCCCGGGCGCGTCGCCACGCTCGCGAGCCCCGCCAGCGCCGCGCGTTCCTTCCAGGGGGTCAGGCCTTCCTCCTGTGCCTCGCGCCGCCACTCGAGCAGCAGCTCCGGGATCGGGATCCGGACCGGACAGGCATCTTCGCAGGCGCCGCACAAGGACGACGCGAAGGGAAGCGGCATCGCCTCGTGCAGCCCCAGCAGCCCGGGGTCGAGCACCGACCCGATGGGCCCCGAGTAGACGTACCCGTAGGCGTGGCCGCCGGTCTGGCGGTAGACGGGACAGGCGTTCAGGCAGGCGCCGCAGCGTACGCAGCGCAACGCCTCCCAGGCGTGTTCGTGGGCAAGCACATCGGTCCGGCCATTGTCGACCAGAACGACGTGCACTTCCTCGGGGCCGTCGTCGCCCGGATCCGCGGCCGGCCCCTGAATGAGCGATACGAAGCACCCGATCGGCTGGCCGGTCGCCGCGCGGGCGGTGAGCTGGAGGAAGCCCGCCAGGTCCGTCATCCGTGGCAGCAGCTTCTCGATCCCCACCACGGCGACATGGACCCGGGGCAGCGAGGTGGTCAGGCGGATGTTCCCCTCGTTCTCGATCAGCGCGACGGTACCGGTCTCCGCCACCAGGAAATTGGCCCCCGTGATCCCCATGTCCGCGTGGATGAATGCTCCGCGCAGCACCTCGCGGGCGGCCCTTGCCAGCGTGTCCGGGTCCCCGTCCCGCGCCGTGTCGAGCCGATCTGCGAAGAGTTCCTGTACCTGCTCCAGGCTCTTGTGCAGCGCGGGCCCCAGGATGTGGCTCGGCGGCTCCTCGAGGAGTTGCAGGATGTACTCGCCCAGGTCGGTCTCGAAGACCTCGATCCCGGCAGCTTCCAGCACGGGATTCAGGTCGATCTCCTCGGTGACCATGCTCTTGCCCTTGACCACGCTCCGGACACCATGCCGCACCGCAAGCCCGGTCACGATTTCCCGCGCCTCGGCCGCGTCCGCCGCCCAGTGCACCTGCGCACCGTTGGCCTGGAGTTGCTCCTCCGCTTCGGCGAGATAGCGGTCCAGGTGGGTGAGCGTGTGGTTCTTCACCCCCTCGGCCCAGCGCCGCCAGGCGTCCGCGTCGACCTCGGCGTAACCCTGCCGCCGCTTCTCGTCGAAGGCGATCGTCGCGCCGGTGACCGACTCCCTGACCCCCGGATCCTCGCGGATGATCTCGCGCGAGCGCGCCGCGTAGTCCTTGATGCCGGTGGCCATGTCACTTCGCTCCGGTTTTCCCGCCGTCGCCGTTCACACCCCGCCACAGCGCGGTCGCCAGGTGCACGAATTCGACGCGATCACCGCGTGCCCGGCTTCGTCCGTCGAGGTGCAGCACGCATCCCCCGTCGCCCGAAACCACCCAGTCGACGTCGGGCAGGGTCTCCAGCTTCCGATCCGCCATGGCCGCGGAAACCGCCGTCATCTTGACCGAGAACAGGCCGCCGAACCCACAGCACTCCTCCTGCGCCTCCCAGGGGACGACTTCGGCACCGGCCCCCTCGAGGAGCGTTGCCGGTTCCGTCTCCAGACGCAGCTCGCGAAGCGCGTGGCACCCCTGATGCACCGCTATCCTCCGGCCCGCCAGCCCGTCGCCCAGCCGCGTGACGCCAAGCCGCCGGACGATGAACTCGGCCAGATCCCAGCTCCGCTCGGCGAGCGCTGTTGCGCGCACCGCGCTTGCCCCCGGACTCGTCGCCAGCCGCGGATAGAACTTCTTGACCATGGTCGCGCAGGATCCGCTGGGAAGTACGACGGCGTCGGCACCCGCGGGATTGTCGGGCTGGCCGCCGAAGACATCGAGCGTGTGCTCGGCCATGCGAAGCGCTTCCCCGGTCCGCCCCGCGTTGTACGCCGGCTGTCCGCAACACGTCTGATCGGGGGGAAAACTCACCTCGCACCCCAAATGGCGAAGGAGGCGGACCGCGTCGGCAGCGGCGTCCGCAAAGTAGTGGTCCGCGAGACAGGTGACGAAGAAGGCGACTTTCATGCGGGAAAGCTAGCCGCCCCTGCCAGCCGGGACAGCATCACGGCACGCCTGCGGGAGGGCCGCCCGGCAGCTGACTGTCACGCCGAGCCGCCCGTGGCCGCCACGACCACGCCCGCGACGATCAGCGCGGCGCCGATCGGACGCGACAGCCGCGCCCCGAACGGCAGCGCGGTCTCGGCCACCATGACCGCCATGAGCACCGCCATCCACGCCAGGCTGCCCATCCCCACCACGAGGGCCACCGCCATGAGCGCCCAGCAGCACCCCACGCAGTGCAGACCGTGCTCGAACCCCATGCGGACCTGCCCCGCGGCGCCGTCCCGCCAGTTCGACAGCAGGAACCCCGCCGGGGAGCGGCAGTGCGACAGGCACGCCCCCTTGAGCGGGGTCAGCTGGTAGGCGCCGGTCAGCATCAGGACGGCCGCGGAGAGCACCGGCGCCTCCATGCCGAGCGGTACCGGGACGGCCATCGCCGCGAGCGAGACGTGCACGGCGGCCGCAGCCGCGCTGAAGCCGGTCCACGCGAGCATGTATCCGCCGAGAAACGGCGCGACGGGCGTGCGTGGGCGTGGCGCGACGGAGGCGGCATGGCGTGGCGTGTCCGAGGAGAGAAGGCCTGTGCCGGCGGAGGCGACGGGACGTCTCCCGATGCGGTTCAGCGCGCGCAGCCAGGGATGGACCACCGGTGCCATCATCAGGCCGGTCATGGCCAGCCACATGGCCAGGACGGGAAGGTAGCTACCCACCGGTCCAGCGGAAGCGCGACCAGAGGGCGTGGGTCTGCTCGATCGAGAATGTGAAATCCCCGTCGTCACAACGCGTCGATCCCATCGCGATCACCTGGGTGGAGTCGTGGATCTGGTTGAAGATGTTGACGAAGTTGACCGGCTCGGCGCGGTTCCGGCCCCGGATCGCCTCGATGGCGCCCCGGAGCACGCCCTTGACCGTCACCGCTTTTCCCGCCGGCGGCTCGTCGATGGCGATTGGAGCCGCACGGGTCGGCAACGCGTCGGCGACGAACCCGGCGAGGATTCGCCACGGTCCACCGCGCACACCGGTGAGGATCTCCTCCACGGCCCGGAATTGCCCGGCCGTCGCGTCGTCCGAGATCACGATCCTCTGCTTCCAGCCTCCGTCGATCATCACGGGTGGTGTCTCGTAGATGATCACCGCGGAGATCCCGCCCAGCTTCTCGTCGCCGAAGCGCCCGTCGTCGAAGCGGATGGCCCAGAATCCCTGGCAGACGTCGTGGGTGCACTTCTGGCTGAAATGGATGTGGCCCGGGCACACCGCGGTGCAGTTGCAGTTCTCGAAGAGGAGCCCTTCGGCCCACCAGTCGCTCACGATTGTCTCCGTCAGTGCGTGAGCATGTAGATGACCACGTTGATCCCTACGGCGTACGCGTTGGGGGAGAAGAGGTAGAAGAACTCGTCGTCCTCGCCCTCGCGCTCCCAGCCGTCGGCGATGTCGGTGTTGTGCGTCATGACGACCATGAGCCGGCCGTCTTCGTCCATGATTCCGTGGAGGGTCGGACGCTCGCTCTCGCGTCCCCGCTCCGACGTGCCCATCCGCCCGCTACGCCGCCAGAACTGGATCGACGGCACCTGGGGGATGCTGTCCACCGAGTAGAGAGTGTGAAAGAGGACGTGATCCTGCGGCACCTCGACGATCGAATGGCCCGGCAGCACCTTCGTCATCTCGAGCATCCAGTTGTGCCAGGCGAATTCGCCCCAGAAATCGTCCGCCCACAGGAAGCCGCCCTTGAGGAGGTAGTCGCGCAGGCGCACCGCCTCGATTTCGCTGAAGCGGATCGTTCCGACGTCCGAGGCGAAGAGGAAGGGGCAGGCGTAGAGCCCCTCGTCGGTGGCGGTGACGACGGCGTGGAAGGGGTCGCCGCGCTCGTCGCGGGCGATGTCGGCGCGGGTGAGCTGGGAGAGGCGCAGCGGGAGGTTGCGGTCGCCGTCGGGGTAGTCGGTGTCCCAGCCGGTGCCGAGCCACTCCCGCCGGACGGGTTGGTAGCGAAGCCGGCAGAAGGTGAACTCGCCGTACTCGGCCGCCTCGGAGGGCGAGCGGGGGGGTGCCCAGCGGGTGCGTCCGCCCCATTGCGCGGCGAGGGGCTCCGGCAGGGTGGCGAGCAGGGCGGCCAGGAAGGCGGCCACCAGGAGGCCGGCGCGGGGGGCTTCAGCCGCCACCCAAGCCGTTTCCGATCTCCTCGGCCGCCATCAGCGACAGGGCGCAGAAGGTGAGGGTTCCGTTGGCGCACCCGCTCGAGACGATCGTGGGGGCGCCGACAACGAAGAGGTTCTCGTGGTCGTGGGTTCGGCCCCAGCGGTCGACCACGCTCGTCGCGGGGTCGTCGCCCATGCGGCAGCCGCCGCCCGGGTGTTCCCAGAGGCGGGAGGTGCGCCTGCTCATCATCGAGCCGCCGGCCGCGCGGGCGAGGTGTTCGAAGCGGCCGAAGATGGTGTTGTGGGTGTGGTCTTCGAGGTCGAGGCTGGCCTGGGCGGGGCGGTAGTCGATCCGCGGCATGGGGTCGCCGAGAGCGTTCGTGTTCGCGCCGTCGAGGGTGAGGCGGCTGTCGCGGTCGGGCAGCACGTCGTAGTAGGAGCGGATGCGGGCGGTGGCGCCGGAATCGGTGCGCTCACGCCAGTCTGCCATGACCTCGTCTCCCCACAGGAGGCCGCCGTCGCCGTTTCGGAGTCGCGGCACTCGTCCCACATCCGATTCCCACAGGCGGATATCGTGGCGTACGTAGCGATCCAGGGGCCCGGGACTGGCGAAGCGGTGCGTCAGCAGGCTGTTGTTCGCGAAGATGCCCGGGTAGAGGCGCATGGGGAGATCGATGAAGCCGCTCACGTACCAGTGACCCGTCATGTAGCGTCCGACGTTGCCCGTGCGGTTTGCGAGCCCGTCGGGGAAGCGGCTGTTGGCGGACAGCAGGAGCAGGTGGGAGCTCCAGGCGTGGCCGCCGGCGAGGACGAAGGTGCCGGCGCGGAATTCGATGGGCTCGGTAGGCGCGTCACGGTTGACGGCTTCGGCGGCGGCAATGCGGTCGGTGCCGGGCTCGAGGGCGAGGCGGCGGACCAGCGTGCGGGTGACGAGGTCGATGCGCCCCTGCGCGAGAAGCTGGTCGAAGGCGAAGTCGGGGGTGTACTTGGCGCCGGTGGGACAGACGGCGCAGGTGTCGCAGCGCTGGCAGACGTTGCGGCCGCGGTACGGCTCGGTGTTGCGCGCCCAGGGCTGGGTCCAGAAGGGGATGCCGGCGCTGTCGGTCCATTCGCGCATGCGGGCGAGGTTGTAGGACAGCGGGAGCGGAGGCATGGGGTAGGGCTTCGAGCGGGGATCGCAGTCCTCGGGGCCCTGTTCGCCGGCCGCGCCGATGCGCTCTTCGGCCTCCTGGTAGTAGGGCTCGATGTCGTCGAAGGAGATGGGCCAGTCGCAGCCGACGCCGTAGAGGGAGCGGATGCGGAAGTCTTCCGGGGAGTAGCGCGGGATCGCTCCGCCCCAGTGCATGGCCGAGCCGCCGACGACCATCTGGCGGTACATGTTGCCGGTGCCGGTCTGGTCGGGGATGTGGTCGTTCGGGTAGGGGTTCTCGCCGTAGGCCAGCATGCGGGCGCGGGTGTTGGTGCGCTCGGCGAGGGAGGCGGTGCGCTGGCCGGCTTCGATGATGGTGATGGACGCGTTCGTGCGCTCGGCGAGGCGTTCGGCGACCATGGCCGCGGTGATTCCCGCTCCGATGATGCAGACGTCGCTCTCGATGACGCGGCTCATGGGGCGCCTCCCTCGGAGCCGGCCACGTGCACCGGCTCGCCCAGCGCGCCGTCGAGTCCCCTGCACTGCTGCTTCGCGATCACCCGCCCGTAGCACAGGTCGGTCGCGGTTGGCGACCTGAAGAAGTGCGCCATGAGCGCGACGGCGACGTGGCCTGCGTTCGACGGCGAGCCGAGGCCCGTTCCCGCCTGGCCGACCGGCCCCGCCAGCAGATTCCTGCGTGCGGCCACGTCGATTTCGCCGAACTCGCTGCCGAACCGGGCCCGGCACTCCTTCTCCAGCCCTTGAAGCTGCGCCGCCCAACCCGGCCGCGGATCCGGCCCCGAGTATCGCGTCTCGGGCACAAGGTAGGGGTGGGCCAGTTCGGCGACGGGTTCCAGGCCATCGGACCAGCGTTCGAAGGCGGCCACGGCGCGCTCGCGGCCATCGTCGCCGAGTTCGGCGGGGAGGACCGCCTCGCCGACGGCTCGGAGGGTGCTCGCGGGGAGCGGGCTCGCCCTTGTGCCGGTCGCCCCCGCGCGCGTTCCACCGTCGCTCGCGGCGCCGGATTCACCGTCCCCGTCAGGCGCGCACCCGGCGACGGAGGCCGCCGCCACGGTCGCGACCGACTGCTTCAGGAACGACCTGCGGGATCTCGGCATCGTATTGCCTCGTCTCCGTGGGTTGAATCGGGACCGGGGCCGGCGGCACCTACCCCGCGGCAGATCCCAGGCCCGAATGCATGAGCACGGTGCCTCACCGCATTATTGCCCCCGAGGTCGCAACCCGTCAACTATCGAGCACGATGAATCCAATGTAAAATAAAGATTACATTATGTAATGTTTACATTACTATTGGAAACCAACGGGGGTGTCGGACTTTTCCGTTGTCCCGGCTGGCAACCGCCGCCGCCGCGACCAACGGCATGGTTATTCAGGCTTTCGGCCCAGCGCGAAGTACATCGGTGTAAAGATGCCCAGCTGGCCGGCCTCCGCGTACGCTGCCGCCGCCATATTCAACAGACTTGAAACCCTCAGCGTGCCCCGCGGCACGATACCGAGCCGTTCCAGCGTCCAGACAAGAGAGTGCGTCACGGCCCGCCCCGCTTTTGAAGCCCGAAAGTTGGTCAGAGAACGGCCCGAGCCGGCGAGTGGCTGGTACCAGGGGACGTGGGGATGGTCTTTGACCGCAAGGTCACCCGATTCCATCAGTCCAAACCCGACATCGCCCATAGCCGCATCAACGTCTTCCGGATACACCAGTTCGGGTAGCCCGCCACCGAGCTCCAACTCGCCCTTGAGGCGTTGGTGATGCGCGTCCTCCGGGTCGAAGAGGTCAGTAAGACAATACTCGTACACACCAAATCGGCCTCCCGGTTTCAGGACGCGAAAGGCTTCTGCGAAGATGGCTGCCTTCTCTGGCGCGCAGCATGTCGTCTCGATGGAGAAGACGGCATCGAAAGATTCGTCCGGGAAGTCCATCCTCATGAAATCGCACTCGACGTAGTCCGCCATGTGACTGAGTCCGGCGTCTTCCGTGTACCGGCGGGCGAGGTCGAGCTGGTAGGCGCTGATATCGACGCCGACGACCCGAGCCCCGGTGAAGCGGACGATCTCACGCAATGGCCCACCGACTCCGCAACCCAGATCGAGCGCCAACATCCCCTGGCGGAGCCCCAGCTTGTACGCAAGGTAATGCTCATGGCGGGCGAGCGACGCCGCGAAGCTCTCGTTCGGCGCGCGCGTAGCAAAGTGTTGGCGCCTGCCCCATCCGTACTCGTAAAAGTCGGTCACCAGATCGAAATACAGCTTTACAAAGGTTCCGTACTCGCTCTTCCTGAGGTCCTCTCCGCCGAGCGCCGAGCCCCCATACCGGGACTCGTACTTCTGTATTGCGGTCGCTACGTCGTCGTCTTCGAACACCCCTCGCAGGAATCCCGTGGGACGCGCCATCAGACAACGTCCTCCATCCGTCGGACCACCAGCTTCACGCACTGGTCGGGAGACAGCTTCTCGGTGTCCAGGTGCACGTCCGGGTTCACCGGTCGCTCATAGGGGCTGGACACGCCGGTGAAGTTCCTGATCTCGCCATTCAATGCCCTGGCGTAGAGGCCCTTCGGGTCGCGCCTCGCGCACACCTCCACCGACGCGTCCACGAAGATCTCCATGAAGTCGCCCGGCTCGAAGAGACTGCGCGCGAACTCTCGCTCGGACCGGAAGGGACTGATGAAGGAGGCGATCACGATCAGCCCTGCATCCACCATGAGGCGCGCCACTTCCGCCACGCGCCTGATGTTCTCGACACGGTCGGCTTCGGTGAATCCCAGGTCGCGATTCAGGCCGTGCCGCAGGTTGTCGCCGTCGAGCAGGTAGGTGTGGCGGCCGCCGCTCACGAGGCGCCGTTCGAGCAGGTTTGCAACGGTGGACTTGCCCGACGCGGAAAGACCGGTAAGCCACAGGCAGCGTGCGCGCTGCCGTTTCATCTGGGCACGGACCGCGCGGTCGATGTCGAAGGCCTGCCACGACAGGTTCGCCGCGCGCATGAGCGGAAAGGTGATCGTGCCCGCACCGGCGGTGGCGTTGGTCGCACGGTCGATCAGGATGAAGCCGCCCAGAGCACGGGACTCGTCGAAGGGGGCGAAGGGGACGGGACGGGTGGTCGCGAGGTTGATCACCCCGAGGTCGTTGAGTTTGAGGTGCGCGGCGGCGAGTTCCGCTCCGTCCGAGACGCCGACCCGGTGGCGGATGCGGGTGACCGTGGCGCCCACCTCCTGGGTGTGCAACTTCATCCGGTAGGGGCGGCCCACGGTGAGCGGTTCATCTCCCATCCACACGATCCGCGCCTGGAACTGGTCCGCCACCTCCAGGGGCTCCCCGGCGGCCACGATGACATCGCCGCGGGAAACGTCGACCTGCGGCTGCAGGGTGAGGGTGACCGAGTCGCCCCGGGCGGCCTGTTGACGCTCGCCCCCCCAGACTACGATCGATTCCACCTCGGCGGGGGTTCCCGCAGGCGAGACGAGGACCTGGTCACCCGGCGACACCGTTCCTGCCGCAACGCGTCCGCAGTATCCGCGGAAGTCCGGGTTGGGGCGGTTGACGTACTGGACGGGCATGCGGAAGGGTTGGCGGTCGGCGGGCCGCTCGGCATCGACAGTCTCCAGGTGTTCCAGGAGGGTGGGGCCGTTATGCCAGGGCGACTCCGCGGCCGGCCGGGTCAGGTTGCCGCCGGTGAGCGCGGAAACGGGGATGGCCTGCACCTTCGTCACGCCGATTCGGGCCACTTCGGCCCAGTACTGCGCGGCGATCGGCTCGAATCTGTCGCGGTCCCAATCCACCAGGTCCATCTTGTTCACGGCGAGCACGATGTGCCTGACGCCCAACATGGCCACGATGCGGGTGTGCCGCGCCGTCTGCGGCAGGATGCCCTTGCGCGCGTCCGTCATGACCACGGCGAGGTGCGCGGTCGAAGCGCCGGTCGCCATGTTGCACGTGTACTGCTCGTGGCCGGGCGCGTCGGCTACGATGAAGCGGCGGCGCGGCGTTTCGAATGCGCGGTAGGCGACGTCGATGGTGATGCCCTGCTCTCGCTCGTCCTGCAGACCGTCGACGAGGAGGGCGAGGTCGGCCGCGTCGCCCCGGGTGCCGTAGCGTCGGGAGTCCTCGGCGACCCGCTCCATTTCGTCGGCAAACACCTGGCGGGTGTCCTGGAGGATGCGGCCGAGCAGCGTGCTCTTTCCGTCGTCCACGCTGCCGCACAGGACGAATCGCAGGGTCGGCGTCATCAGAAGTAGCCCTCCCTCTTCTTCCGCTCCATCGACGCTTCGTCGTCGTGGTCGATCAGGCGGCCCTCGCGCTCCGAGTGGTCGGTGGCAATGGTCTCGGCGATGATCGCGGCGAGCGTGGCCGCGTCGCTCTCGATGGCGGCGGTGAGAGGATAGCACCCCAGCGTGCGGAAGCGGACGCGGCGCATCCGGGGCGCCTCGCCCGGCTCCAGCGGCATGCGGTCGTCATCCACCATGATCCAAAGGCCGTCGCGCTTCACTACCGGACGCTCCGCGGCGTAGTACAGCGGCACGATCGGGATCTCCTCGGCGGCAATGTAACGCCAGACGTCGGCCTCGGTCCAGTTCGAGAGAGGGGAGACCCGGAGCGATTCACCGGTCTGCAGGTGCGTGTTGTAGAGGTTCCACGGCTCGGGCCGCTGCGCCTTCGGGTCCCACTGGTGGGTGGGGCTCCGCAGCGAGAAGATCCGCTCCTTGGCGCGCGACTTCTCCTCGTCGCGGCGCGCGCCCACGAAGACGATGTCGTAGCGGCCCGCGTCGAGGGCCTGGCGCAGCGCGACGGTCTTCATCGCCTCGGTGAAGCAGGCGGACCCGTGGGTGAAGGGGGTGATGCCCGCGTCCACGCCCTCCCGGTTGGTGTGGACGATGAGCCTCACGCCCGCCTCGGCCGCGACCCGGTCCCGGAAGGCGATCATTTCGCGGAACTTCCAGGTGGTGTCGACGTGCAGCAGAGGCATGGGCGGCGGAGCAGGCCAGAAGGCTTTCCGGGCCAGGTGCAGGAGAACCGACGAGTCTTTCCCGATGGAATAGAGCATCACCGGCCGGGCTGCCACGGCGATCCCCTCGCGCATGATCTCGATGGCCTCGGATTCGAGGGCCGAGAGCCAGGGATACCGCTTCAAGGTAGAGCAGCCTCGCGGGTACGGGGGTCGGCGACCGATTCGATGGCGGCAGCCGCCCATGAGGGCAGGGTCAGGTGCTCCGTCCGAGCACGTCTTCGAGCGTTGCGGCAGCCTTGCGGAACATTTCTGCCAGGGCCCTCTTGCGGCGCTCCTTCATGACTTCGACCTGCTGCCACAGGACAGCCTTGATCTCCGCATCCACCCTCGACCGGAGGTCGAACGCGATATCCTCGTTGTCGTACTCGTACTTCTCGATGGTATATCCGGCGATGTCGGCGATGTTCTCGCTCACCACGGCGAAATTGATCGCATTGCGCATCGGGATCGGCGTTTCGCCGGCTTGCGTCAAGTAGACTTCGCCCACGTCTCCATCGGCCGCTGCGCCGGCCGCGTCGATGGCGGCCGCCCAGGTGGCATGGACCGGGATGACCTTGTCGAACCCGCTGGCCGAAACGACGGCGAGGATCGACTCCGAGAGGTTGCATAGGCCTACCGACTGGCCTGACCCTCGGAATCTCTTCGCCACGGTCAGCAGGACGCGAAGGCCGGCGCTGCTCATGTAGGACAGATGCCGACAATCGAGGACGAGAGCCTGTTCGTCCGCTTCTATCCCCTCGTCCAACGCCGATTGAAGAGCCGCACTGCTGCCGCTGTCCACACGGCCGGACACCGACGCCACCAGAACGCCGGCAGGACGACTCCAGCTGACTTGCATCGTCATTGTCGTTTCCTCGTGATTTCAAGGTTCCGGGGGAAGGTCTCCGAAATACTGTCCGGCTCGCAGAGCGCTGTCAAACGGCTGCCCGAAACACTTTCCCCGGCCTGCTTCGGCGACGCGGAGGGCTCCCATCCCTGCGCCGCGCGGTTCGAGCAACGGGGAAGAGCGGATCTGGCACGCCCGCAGTGCGGTGCTATCATCACAAGTGTTACGCGACGCGGCCTCCCCCGAGCTCCAGGGCGAAATCCATGAAAAACGTGAATCGGCGACATTTTCTGAAGGCCAGTGCGATCGGGCTCTCGGCTCTCCCGGCAGCCCGCGGTCTCGCGGCTTCAACTCCCGGGGACGGGTCGGCCCACCTGACCCGCACCCCCCCGCACCGCCTCGACGACCCGCTCGGCGTTCGCGCAAGCTTCCCCGTGACCGAGGAACTCGCCTATCTCAACACGGCTTCGGTCGGGCCGCTGTCGATCCCCGTGCGCGACGCCCTGCATGCCTACGCCGACGAAAAGATGCGCCGCCGCAACACGTCCTCCGGGCGCGAGGCCATCGCGAGCGCCCGTTCCCGCTTCGCCAGGGTCTTCGGCACCGAAGAGAACGAAATCGCGTTCCTGTATGCGACGAGCGGCGCCGAGAACATCATCGCCAGCGCTCTCGACTGGCGCGCAGGCGACAACGTGGTGGTCGACGAACTCCATTTCGTGACCACCTTCGTTCTGTACAGGGAGCTCGAACGCAGGCACGGAATCGAGCTGCGGATCATCCCCTCGCGCGGGGGCGTGGTCTCGGTCGACGACTTCGCCGAACACACCGATGACCGCACCCGCCTGATCAGCGTGGCCTGGGTGTCGAACCGCAACGGCTTCCGCTACGACCTGCCTCCCCTGGCCGACCTCGCCCACGCGCATGGTGCGTACCTGTACGCCGACGCGATCCAGGCGTGGGGGACCTTCCCCACCAACCTCCACGAGGAAAAGGTCGACTTCGCCTGCGGCAACGGCTACAAATGGCTGCACGCGGACTTCGGGTGCGCGCCCTTCTACGTTCGCGCCGAGCACCTGGAGTGGATGACGGCCGACCGCCATGGCCACAGCCAGGTTGCCGAGACGCTCCCGGGCCACCGCTTCCGGCTGAAGACGAGCGCCGCAAAGCTCGAGTACGCCAACCCCGCCTATGGTCCGGTGAGCGCCATGGCCGCCGCGCTGGAGTTTCTCGAGGGCGTCGGCCCGGACCGCATCGCGGCGCATGTGCAGGGGCTGGCCGGCGAGCTGCGCACGGAAGCCGAGGCGCTCGGGATGCGGCTCTTCACGCCGCCCGGCAACCCGTCCGCAATCGTCAGCTTCTATCACGGCCTCGATCACGAGCGGTTGGCGCGGGCGCTCGAGGGCGAGGGGGTGGCGGTGACCTTCCAGGAGGACGGGGCGCTGCTCAGGGCGGCCGTGGGGATGTTCAACAACCGGAGTGATGTGGACCGGCTGCTCGGGGTGCTGGCGGCGATGGTCTGAACCGGACCGCCGCCCGGCGGCTGCAAGTTGCCCGCCGCGGGCGCGCCGTCCAAGATGGTATCGGTGAAGACGCCAGCCATGTGAGCCTGGGCCGGAGGCGACCTGTGGATCGTAGAACGCTGCTGAAGATCGGCGGAATGGGCCTGATCGGGAGCGGATTGGGAGCCTGCTCGGTACGTTCCTGGTCCACGGACCGGCGCGCCCCGCTGCTGGCGCCCGTGCGGGCGGAGCGGGACCGCATCATCCGCACCACCGTGGGGCTGCGACCGCACCGCCCTGCCGGCTTCCTGCTCCGTGCCGACCGGCTCGACGACACCACGGTGATCCACAACTACGGTCACGGCGGGGCGGGCATGTCGATCTCGTGGGGCACGGGGCAGATGGCCGCCGAGATGGCTCTCGATCACCCCAGCCGCACCGCGGCGGTGATCGGATGCGGGGTCGCGGGGCTCACCTCCGCGCGTGAGCTCCAGCGGCGTGGCTTCGATGTCACCATCTACGCCATGACGGTGCCCCCGAACACGACATCCAACATGTCGCTGGCAGGTTTCACTCCAACATCGGGGCTCGTCGCCGACGACTTGCGGACCCCGGCGTGGGACGCGCAATTCCGCGAAGCCGCGGACATCTCGTACCGCCAGTTGCAGCTCCTGGTGGGGCGGGGATACGGGGTGTCGTGGATCAGGAGCTACGCGCTGAGCGACAACGAGCCCCGCGCCCGGCAGAGTGACGAGGAACCGGAGCGCGCCCCGCTGCTCCCCGCGCACCTGCGCACCGGAAGGACGCGCCTCGGCCCCGGAGAGCACCCCTTTCCGACCCGCTACGCGACCCGGCGCACCCAGCTGCGCATCGAGCCCACGGTCTATCTCGAGGCTCTCGTCGGCGACTTCATCGACTTCGGCGGGAGCATCGTCATCCGCGAGTTCACCGAGCCGCGAGAGTTGGTGGCACTGGACGAATCCCTCGTGATCAACTGCACGGGCCTGGGAGCCCGCGACCTCTTCGGAGACACCGATCTGATTCCCGTGAAGGGGCAGCTGACCGTGCTGGTGCCGCAGCCGGAAGTGGACTACGGCACCTTCGGGGGACCCGGGCCATCCCGGGGCGGACTCGGCATCCACATGCAGCCCCGGAGCGACGGGATCGTGCTGGGAGGCACCGCCGAGCGTGGAGAGTGGTCGCTGGAGCCCGACCCGGAGGCCATCGAGCGTATCGTGACCGGGCACCAGGCGGTCTTTTCGGCGATGCGTTTCTGAGCCGGCGGGACATCACGCGGACGCGTCCTGCATGCGGCTCAGGCCGGGCTTGATTTCGAAAGCCGCGGACGCAGTCGGACGATTCGGCCGGCCCTGGTGTGGCGTGTGACGTCATGGGGTGGAACGGCCGACTCACAGACACGATGTCAACGTTTGTGGAAACATGTTTTCAATGAGATTGCAGACATGATTTCAATGCTCCTGGAGACGGACATTCGGCAAAGGGATGCCGGCGCGAAGGTGCGCGAGCGCCGCGGCCAGCGTGGGAGCGCCGCCGTCCGAATGCAGTGGGACGTGTTGCACCGACTGCGCGCCGCTCCCGGTGCTCGCGCGGGCTCATCCACGGCTTGCTAACTTCCGGCATGCTCCTCGAGACCCCCTTCCACCCCCGCACCGCCCCCCTCTGCCACAGCCGCCGCTGGCGCAACTGGTCGGGGTACGCCAGCGCGCTCACCTACGAGCCCGGCCACGAGTACGAGTACTACGCGGTGCGGAGCGGCGCCGGGCTGTTCGACATCTCGCCACTGCGGAAATACGAGATCGCGGGCGCGGACGCGGCGGCGCTGGTGGACCGCGTGGTGACGCGCAATGCGCTCGAGTGTCCCGTGGGCAGGGTGCTCTACACGCCCTGGTGCGACGAGGCGGGAAAGATGATCGACGACGGGACGGTGCAGCGTCTGGGAGAGGACACCTTTCGGGTGACCTCCGCGGATCCGTGTCTGCGCTGGTTCCAGGACTGCGCGCTGGGGATGGACGCCGCCGTGCGCGACATCACGCGCGAGCTGGCCGCGCTGGCGCTGCAGGGTCCCACATCGCGGGAGATTCTGGAGCGGGTGGTGACGGGCGCCGACGTTGCCGCGCTGCCTTTTTTCGGGTTGACCGGAGGGAGCATCGGCGCGGCCCCGGTGACCGTCACGCGCACGGGCTACACGGGGGACCTGGGGTACGAGATCTGGGTGCGCCCCGAAAATGCGGTGGGGGTCTGGGATGCGCTCGCCGAGGTGGGCCGCGGCTACGGGCTCGCGCCGGCGGGGCTCGACGCGCTCGACGTGGCACGCATCGAGGCCGGGCTGCTGCTCAAGGACGTGGACTACGTCTCGACGTGGACGGCGCTGATCGAATCGCGCAAGTCGTCGCCGTACGAGGCGGGGCTGGGGTGGGCGGTGCAGCCGCAGCCGGGGCGGGATTTCGTGGGGAGCCGGGCGCTGGCGCGGGAGGCGGCCGCGCCGTCGGAGTGGGGGTTTGCCGGGCTCGAGGTCGAGTGGCCGCACATCGAGAAGCGCTTCGCGGCGGTCGGGCTGCCGCCGCTGATGGCCGGGCGCGCGTCGCGCGAGGCGGTCCCGATCTACGCCGGTGGCAAGCAGGTGGGGTACGTCACCAGCTCCACCTTCTCGCCGATCCTGAAGAAGTACATTGCGCTCGCCACGGTCCGGCGCGAGTTCACGCGGCCGGGCCATCGCGTCAAATTCGAGCTGACGGTGGAGTTCGTGCGCCACACGGTGCCGGCACGGGTGGTGAAGACCCCGTTTTTCGACCCGGCGCGGAAGCGGGGTTGAAGTCATGAGCGGCCGTCACGCGCGCACCCGGCTTGTGAAACGCTTCACAAAGAGGCGCTGGTCACGATGACCAGACGATACGACGTCATCGTCATCGGCGGCGGCCACAACGGCCTGGTCCACGCCGCCTACCTCGCGCGCGCCGGCCTCGACGTGTGCGTGCTGGAGGCTCGCCCGCTCGTCGGCGGCGCCACCGTCACCGAGGAGATCTTCCCCGGCTTCCAGTACAGCGTGTTTTCGTACGTCGTCAGCCTGATGCGCCCCGATATCATCCGCGAGTTGGATCTGCCCCGCCACGGGCTGGCCATCCTGCCGCTCGAGAGCACCCTCACCCCCCTGCCGGACGGCGACCGCCTCTACCGCGACGCCGACCACCACCGCACCTGGCGCGAGATCGCCCGCTTCTCGATCCGCGACGCCGAAGCCTACGACGACTACGGCCGCTCGCTCTTCTACATGGCGCGGGCCGTGAAATACCTGCTCGACATCGTCCCCCCCGACCCCGCCCGCCTCGCTCCCGGCGACATCTCCGGCATGCTCCGCCTGGGGCGCCATTTCCTGGGCCTCGAGCCCGACCAGCTCCATCTCCTCGCCAAGCTGATGACCATGAGCTCGGCCGACTTCCTCGAGGAGTGGTTCGAGACCGATGTACTCAAGGCCACGCTGTCGGCGAGCGGGATCATCGGCACCTTCCTCGGGCCGCGCTCGCCGGGGACCGCGTACGTGCTGCTTCACCACTACATGGGCGAGATCGACGGACACTTCCGGGCGTGGGGCTTCGCGAAGGGCGGCACCGGAGCCGTGGCGCGGGCGATCGCGTCCGCCGCGCGCGAGGCGGGGGCCGAGATCCGCACGGACGCGCCGGTCGCACGGGTGCTGGTACAGAACGGGCGGACGACCGGGGTGGCCCTCGCCAACGGGGACGAACTGCGCGCGAAGGTGGTCTCGTCCAGCCTCGACCCGCGCCGCACCTTCCTCGATCTGGTTGACGAGGGCGAACTTCCCGACGAGGTGGTGCAAGGCGTGCGCGGTTACCGCTTCCGCGGCTCCTCCGGCAAGGTCAACCTGGCGCTCGACGCGGCCCCGGACTTCAGCTGCATGCCCGGCCACGGCCCCCATCTGCGCGGCGCCGTCTCGATCAGCCCCTCGATCGACTACCTGGAACGCGCCTACGACGACGCCAGGTACGGGGACTTCTCGCGCGAACCCTACATCGACATCGTCATCCCCTCGGCGATCGATCCGGCGATGGCGCCGCCGGGCAAGCACGTCATGTCGTGCTTCGTCCAGTACGCGCCCTACGAGCTGCGCGAGGGCACCTGGGACGACAAGCGCGAGGCCTTCGGCGACACCGTGATCGACACGCTGGCCCGCTACGCCCCCAACCTGAAGGACATCATCCTGCACCGTCAGGTGGTCACGCCGCTCGACATCGAGCGCACCACGGGGCTGTCGCAGGGGAACATCTTCCAGGGCGAGCTGACGCCGTCGCAGCTGTTCTTCCTGCGGCCGGTCGCGGGGTATGCGAAGTACCGCACGCCGGTGCGCGGCTACTACCAGTGCGGGTCGGGGACGCACCCGGGCGGGGGGATCATGGGTGCGCCGGGGAAGCTGGCGGCGGGGGTGGTGATGGGGGACCTGGGGCGGGGGAAGGGGAGGAGGGGGCGGTGAAGAAGTACGACGCGGTTCTCGTCGGCGCCGGCCACAACGCGCTGGCCGCCGCCTGTGTGCTGGCGCGAAGGGGATGGAAGGTGCTGGTGCTGGAGCGGCGTGGGGTCGTGGGGGGCGTTGCCGCGACCGAAGAGGTCTTCCCGGGATGCCGGGTGAACGTGGCCGCTCAGGACGCGGGGCTATTCCGGCGCGAGTTGGGCGACGAGTTCGGCCTCGGCGCCCGCGCACTGGAGTGGGTGCATCCCCCCGCCGTGGCGACCTCGCTCCTCGGCGGCGGAGACAGGCTGACGCTCTGGCGCGACCCCGCCGCCACCCGGGGCGAGATCGCCCGTCACAGCCGGGCCGACGCGTCCGGATTCCCCGAATGGGCCGACTACCTGGACTCGATGGCGCGCGTCCTGCGAGTCGGCCTCGACCACCCCGCCCCGGCCCTGCACGACCTCACCAGGCGGGAACGCCTCCGCCTGCTGCGCCCCCTCGCGCAGGCGGCCCGGCTCGGCAGACGCCGCGTGGTCGAACTGCTGCGCGTCCTCCCCCTCCCCGCCCGCGACCTCCTCGACGACCGGTTCGCCGGCGACGCCCTGAAGGGCATGCTCGCCACCACCGCCCTGCCCGGCGCCAGCCACGGCCCCGGCGCCATGGGCGGCGCCTTCCGCATGCTGTACCACGCGACCGGCGGCCACGCACACGGATTCCGCTCCTCGGCCTTCCTGAAGGGAGGCGTCGGCGCACTGTCCGAAGCTCTCGCCGCGGCGGCGCGGGCTCGCGGGGCCGAAATCCGCACCGGGACCGAGGTCGAGCGCATTATCGTGGAGGATGGAGCCGCCACCAAGGTACTGCTCGCCGGCGGCGAGGAAGTACCTGCCCACTGCGTCGTCTCGGGCGCCGACCCGCGCCGCACCTTCCACGACCTGGTAGGAGCGCCGCAGCTCGGCCCCGAGTTCAACCGCAAGGTCGCCAACATCCAGATGCGCGGTACGACCGCCATTCTGCACCTCCTTCTCGACGACCTCCCGCCGCTCGACGACGCCGAGCAGCGCCTCGCCGGCCACACGCTGGTCGCCCCCACCCTGGACTACCTCGAACGCGCCAGCGACGCAGCCAAGTACGGTCGCTGCTCGCCCCGCCCGCACCTCGACATCGTCATCCCCACCCTGCACGACCCCACCCTCGCCCCACCCGGCCGCCACATCGCGTCGATCCAGATCCGCTACGCCCCCTACCACCTTCGCGCCACCCCCGTCCGCGGTCCGCACGCCGGACCATCGCCCGGCGGCGACTTCGCGCCGGGCGCCACCCCCCTCGCGGGCGACATCTTCGATGAGCTCCTCGCCCGCACCTGCGACACCCTCGACGAGTTCCTCCCCGGCACCCGCGACCGCATCCTCGACCACCGCCTCGTCACGCCACTCGACCTCGAGAGCGAATTCGGGCTGACCTGCGGCGACGAATACCATGGCCAGATGGGGCTCGACCAACTCGCCTTCATGCGGCCGGTCGCCGGATGGGCCAGGCATCGGACGCCGGTGGAACGGCTGTTCCTCTGCGGTGCGGGAACCCATCCCGGCGGCGGCGTCACCTGCATGCCGGGACGCCTCGCCGCCCGCGAGATTCTGCGCGCCCGCCGCCACGCAGCCCGCTCATGAAACACATCCACCTCCACCCCGGAGACACCCGATGACCCAGACCTTCGACATGGCCCTCATCCAGCGCGGCGCCCGCCTCCGCCGTTCGCCGTACTTCGACGCCACTCTGCGCGCCGGCTGCCGGAGCTATACCGTCTACAACCACATGTTCCTCCCCACCCGCTACGACGACCTCCACACCGAGTACGAGAAGCTGCTGACCGGCGTCACGGTCTGGGACGTGAGCGTCGAGCGGCAGGTCGAAATCACCGGGCGGGACGCCTTCGAATTCACCAACCTGCTCACCCCCCGCGACCTCTCGAAGTGCGCGGTCGGACAGGGGAAGTACGTGCTGATCGGCGCTGACGACGGCGGCATCGTGAACGATCCCGTGCTGCTGCGACTCGGCGAGAATCACTTCTGGCTCGCCCTCGCGGACAGCGACGTGCTCCTCTACGCGAAGGGCGTCGCGCTCAACTCCGGGCTCGACGTCGACATCTGCGAGCCGGACGTATCGCCCATGCAGGTGCAGGGCCCGAAGTCGAAGGAGGTCGTGCGGCGGCTCTTCGGGGACGATGTCCTGAAGCTGCGCTACTACTGGTTCCTGGAGACCGACCTGGACGGCATCCCGGTGGTGGTGACGCGCACCGGGTGGAGCGGCGAGGTCGGCTACGAGATCTACCCGCGCGACGGCAGCCGCGGCGTCGAACTCTGGGATCGCGTGATGGACGCGGGACGCGACCTGGGCATCACGCCCACGGGGCCGTCGGACATTCGCCGCGTCGAGGCAGGGATCCTGAACTACGGCATCGACATGACGCTCGACACGAACCCATACGAGGTCGGGCTGGGCTGGCAGGTCGACCACGACCAGGAGGGCGACTTCATCGGGCGCGAGGCGCTGGCCCGGATCGCGGCGCAAGGGCCGAAGCGGAAGCTGGCCGGTGTCGAGATCGCGGGCGACCCGCTCGACCTGAACATGACGCGGTGGCCGGTGCACCAGGGTGGAAGGGTGATCGGCTTCGTGAGTTCGGCGGTGTACTCGCCCCGTCTCGACCGGAACATCGGTTACGCCATGGTGCCGACCGGCGTCGCGGAGCTGGGAACGCGGCTGAGCGTGACGACGCCCGAGGGCGAGCGCGGGGCGGTGGTGGTGCCGCGCCCCTTCGTCGATCCAGGAAAGGAGATTCCGAAGTCGTAGTCGGGGCGCGGGGCCGCGACGCCCGGCGGAACTGGTCGCGGTCCCGACGAATCTTGTAGCTTTGGACCGCCTACCAAAGCAAACCTCAAGCGAACGGAACGCAGACATGGCAATGGAGGTCAGCTGGAACCGGGATTCCGGTGTCCTGATCGCAACACTCGCCGGCCGGATCGACAGCGCGAACAGCATGGATTGCCACGAGGCGCTGAAATCGGGCATTGGTCCGGACGACGAATCCCTGCTCCTGGACATGGGAGGGATCACCTTCCTCAGCAGTGCAGGCCTCCGCGTCCTGCTCATGCTTGCCAGGAAGTTCACCGGCCCCGCGAAGGCCTTCGCACTCTGTGCACTCGAGGATCACATCAATGAAGTGATCACGGTCAGCGGCTTCAGCCAGATCATCCAGGTCCACGGCTCCCAGGCGGAGGCGGTCAGCGCGATGGGCGGCACGGCCGCCCCCGCGACGGAAGAAGCCGAAGACGCTCCGCGGCCGACCTCGCCGCCAGCGCTGCGCGACCCGCTCGACATGGCGGTGATCGGCGACAACATCACGGACGTGGCCAACTACGCCATCGAGAAGTACGAGTTCGTGAACCCGCAGCTCGCCGAGAATGTCCGGTCGGAGGCGGTCTCCGCGATATCCGGCCTACTGTGGACGGAGGTCGAGCGCGCCATAGAGTTGCGGAAGCAGACACGCGCAAGGTTGTTCCAGGCGGCCGAGGCCAAGCTCGAGGAGGTGGTCGCCCAGCACGGGGGCTAGTGTCCCGCCCAGCGAACCTCACCGTCCTCCAGCAGTTGCTGGAAGTGTTCCACGACCGATACCGCGGCTGGCCGGAAGGTCAGGCCGAGAGCGGCCTGCGCCCGCGAGTTGTCGAAGCGGAGCGGAAAGCCGAGGTTGCGCCTGGCGACGGCCAGCGGTATGCCCCTTCGAGGTGCCAGCATAAGAGCAACGGATCGGGAGACGGTATTGCGGGGCAGCGGGAGCGCGTCGCCGAAGTGACGCCGCAGCACGCCGGCGATTTCGATCACGCTCAGCGTCTCGCTCACCAGGATGTGACGCCCGCTCGCCCCCGGAGTGAGGCCCGCGCGCAGATGGGCATCCGCGACATCGCGCACGTCGACGATGGCGAATTCGAGCTCGGGGGCGCCGAAGCGGTAGTAGCCGCTCCCGAAGTCCCGCATCACCAGGACTCCCTCCGCCTTCGTGTGGGGACTCAGGGACGGGCCGAGGACGAGTCCCGGATTCACGACCACCAGGTCCCACCGGTCCTGGTCGGCCGCCAGCTTCCACGCCAGCCGCTCCGATAGCGTCTTGGAGCAGGAATAGGGCTGATGGCTCTCGCTGCTGGTCGTGTTCCAGTGGCGCTCGTCGAACCGATCCTCCGGGATGTCCCGCAGGTCCGCGGCGTCGCCGTAGACCGCCACGATGCTTGAGGTGAGGACGACGCGGCGCACCGACGGGGTCCGGTTGGCCGCCTCGAGCACGGTGCGCGTGCCCTCGGTGGCCGGCTCGATCAGGTCCCGCACCGGGTCGTCGACCCCGCGCACGATGAGCGGCGAGGCTGTGTGGAAGACCAGGTCGCAACCCGACATCGCCTGGTCGAAGCTGCCCCGGTCCAGCAGGTCGGCCCGAAAGAGGGACAGGGTGCCGGGACTGCCCTGCGCGATCGCCTCGAGGTGCGCGGTTTTCGTCTCGTCAAGGGGATCGCGAACCGTGGCATGCACCCGAAAGCCGTCGTCGAGCAGCCTCTTCACCAGCCAGGACGCGACATAGCCGTTGCCGCCGGTGACCAGGACGGGTCCTGGAGCACCCAGCACTCGATCGGGCATGTTCTCTCCCCGTTGCGGACGCTTGCCATCGGGCGTCCTGAACCTATCATGACGGCCGCGAATATTGCGCGTTCGGGCCAACAGGCCGTTCTTTCCTACGGCTCCGCATACTGAATGGAGGCGCCCCCCATGGCTGCCCCGCCCACACCAGGTCGGAATCTGCGGTTTGCCGCGAATGAGCGGCCGCCGAATCCGTTCTCGCTCGTCATCGGGTCGCAGGCCGCGATCCTGGTGTGTCTGCCCCTGGTCGTGGTCACGACCATCGTCGCCCGCGCGGCCGATCAGAGCGACGCCTATCTGTCCTGGTCGATCTTCGCGAGCATGGTGATCGGCGGCATCCTCACGATCGTCCAGGCGAAGAGGATCGGGGGGCTGGGCGCCGGCAGCCTGACGGTGATGGGCGCGTCCGGAGCCTCGATCGGGGTTTCGGCGCTCGCCCTCGCCGCTGGCGGCCCTCCGCTGCTCGCGACGCTGGTCGTGGCGGCCGCGCTCTGCCAGTTCATCCTTGCCTCCCGACTGGCGCTCCTGCGGAGGATCATCACGCCGGTCGTGTCCGGTACGCTCACCGCTCTCGTGTCGGTGACGGTCATGCCCCTGGCATTCGCCATGCTCACGCGGGTCCCCGACGGCGCTCCGCCCGCTGCCGCTCCCACCATCGCCGTCATCACATTCCTGTTGGTGGTCATCCTGATGCTCCGCGGCCCCCGTTTCGTACGGGCGTGGACTCCGGTCCTCGGGATGGGCGCGGGGTGCATTGCCGCCGCATTCTTCGGGATTCTCGATTTCGGGCCTGTCGCGAACGCGCGCTGGATCGGCGTGCCGGCCCCGGCGACCGCGGGTTTCGATCTGGGTTTCGGATCGAGCTTCTGGGTGCTCCTGCCCGGCTTCCTTTTTGTCACATTCGTGATCACGGTCAGGCAGGTCAGTGATACCGTCCGCATGCAGCGCCTGTCACGGCGCCAACCCAGGGCCATCGACTTCCGCAGGGTCCAGGGCGGCGTCGCGGCTTGCGGCGCCGGGACGCTGCTGTCGGGGTTCGCGGGCGTGCTTCCCCCCTGGCCCTACGCGGCCGGGATCGCAATGGCCACCGGTGCCGGCGTGGCCGCCAGGAGGATCGGGATCTTCATCGGCGCCTTCTTCATCGCGTTCGCCTTCGTTCCCAAGATCACCGCGCTGATTCTGGCGATCCCGCTGCCGGTGATCGGCGCGTACATCATGGTGGTCTTCGGGCTCATCTTTGCGCAGGGCATGCGCGTCATCTTCCAGGAGAGCATCGGACGCCAGCACGCGCTGGTCGCGGGGCTCTCGTTCTGGATAGGGATCGGAATCCAGTTCCAGGCGATCTTCCCCGGCCACCTGGGGACGCCGACCGCCCGCATGCTCGCCAACGGCCTCACAGCCGGCGGACTGTCGATTCTGCTCCTCAGCCTGTTCATGCAGCTGACCGGGCCGCGCCGCCACAAGACCGAGGTGGGGTTGAGTGCCGAGGAACTTCCCGAACTCGACAGGTTCCTCCTGGGGTTTGCATCGCGGTACAAATGGGGCGTCAAAGCCAGGGAACGCCTCCGGGCGGCGTCTGAAGAAGCGTTGTTGAGCCTCTTGCGACAGGAAGAGGACGAATACGCGCCGGCATCCCGGGGACGCCGGCTGCGGGTTGTGGCCGAGAACGGGCCGAGCGGTGCCCTGCTGGAGTTCACCGCGGCCGCGCACACGGACAATCTTGAAGACGAAATCGTGCTCCTTGGAGGCCGTCCCGACCCGACCTCCGACCGTGATCTGTCGCTGTCCCTGCTGCGGCATCACGCTTCTTCGGTGAAGCATCACCAATACCACAACATCGACATCCTGACGGTGCAGGTGAGCAACGCATGAATGTAAAGTAAACACGACATTATGTAGTGTTTAGATTACATATCGCGGTGCCATACGCTAGAACCGGAGCCGCGCCCCAAGCTGCGCCCGCCGCGTGTCCCCCAGGCCGCTGCGGATCGTACCGTCGAAGTTGAAGAGGAGCGAGCCGTGGGCGGTGTCGAGCGAGTTGTCCGCGTTGGTCAGGTTGAAGACCTCGAAGACCGGCTCGACGGTGCGGCCGCCGCCGATGTCGACCGGGCGTGACAGCTTGATGTCCCAGGTGAAGAACTCGTTGTCGCGGCGCAGGGTGTTGCGCTCGAGGATCGTGCCGTCCGCGCAGATACGGTCGGCGGGCTGGCTGGCCCGCCGGCCGCGGCTGGCGCAGCTCTCCGAGACGGGCGAGGCCGACAGGTAGCGCACGATGTTGCTGAACGCCAGATCGCCGGGGAGGTCGAAGGCGAGGTAGCCGGTGGCCTTGTGCCGGCGGTCGCGGTCCGACCAGCCGTACTCGGTCGCGAGGCGCGCGGCGTCGGCGTAGCGGAAGGTGAAGGGGTCGCGCTCGTTGTCGTCGTCCGACCTGTCGAAGGAGATCGTGTAGCTGAGGTCGAAGGTCAGCAGTTCGCCGAAGGCGTCCTGGCCGCGAAGGCCGGCGGTGACGGCGTGGTAGCGGGAGCTCGCGGTGCTCTCGGCCACGGTCAGGGTGCCGATTCCCCCGCCGCCGGGGTGGGTGCCGAGCCCGAAGGGCGACCCGAAGGCGGCGTCGTTGCGGTTCACGAAGCGGAAGAGATTGTCGCTCCGCGCATGCTGGTATGAGACGCTGGCGGCCACCCCACGGGGCAGTGCGCGGTCGATTTCGGCGGCGAAGGACCAGGTGCGCGGCAGCTCCAGATCGCCGGACGTCACGTGGATGTCCGGGAGGAAGGGCGGGTTCGCGGATCCGTCGATGAGTTCGCCGATCGCCGGCGGCGCCTGCCCGGGGAGCCCGAAGCTGCTGCGGAAGAAGATCTGCTGAAACGCCCCGTTCGTCGTCACGCTCTGGGCGAAGACCAGGATGGGGATGCGCGCGTGGTACGCGCCGGCGTTGAGCCGCAGCACCGTTTCCTGATCGCCTGACACGTCCCACGCCAGGCCGAAGCGCGGCTGGAAGTTGTCGAGGTCGTCGGGGATGGTCCCGTTGGAAGGAAATCGGGTATCGCCCAGGTAGGGGCCGTAGAAGGTGGACTCCGGCTGCACCGTGGCGTCGGGGTGCCAGGTCCCCTCCCAGCGCAGGCCGAGGTTGAGGGTGAGCCTGTCGTTCGGCCGCCAGGTGTCCTGGACGAAGAAGGCCAGTTCGTCCATGCCGAAATCGCCCCTGCCAAGGCGGTCGGGGGCCACGCCCGGGACCGTCCCGGACTGGAGATAGACGAGCACCGGGCCGGTGATGCCGGTGCCTGCCGGACACTCGCCGGTCGCGCTGTCCGACCCGTCCGAGCATGTGACGTACCGGTTTCCGTGTGTCACGAAGTTGATGAAGCCGTCGACCGAATCGAAGATGTAGCGCCCGTTGGCGAAGCCGATGAACTGCTGGGTCATCGCCGTCCGGTTGTATTCGACACCCGCCTTGAAGAGGTGGCGGCCGCTGAGCCAGGACCAGTTGTCGACGACCTGCAAACGGGTGTCGTACCCCGGATCGATGGGGAGGAAGAAGGGGAGTCCGATGCGGAAGCCGTCGGCGAAGTCCATGCCGATGTCGGGGAAGGGGCGGCCGCCCAGGGTACGGAACTGCGGCGGGGCGGGGACGGTCGCCCCGGCGGGCATCAGGGGCCCTTCGTACCAGCGCACGCGGTCCTCTCGCGCCCATTGCAGGCGCAGTTCGTGCGACAGGGTGCTGCTGAGCAGCGAGCGCCAGCTGGCGTTGAAGGCGTGCGCCTCGTCCGTCTCGACGCCGTTGGCCGACAGACCCCACGAGTCCACGTCGAAGGTGCCGTTGAGCTGCTCGGACCAATTGTAGTTGTACTTGAAGGATACCTGGTTGCGCCCGTCGATGTGCACGTCGGTCTTGAGCAGGAGGGCGCGGGCGTCGTCGGTGCGAGAGATGGGCCCGAACTCGCCGTCGAAGAGGCCAGGCCACCGCGTGGTCAGGAAGTCCCGCAGCTTCGTCAGGTTCGCCGGGTTCTCGACCAGGCGGTGGGCCTGCTTGGTTTCGGTCGCCGCCTGCTGGTCGTAGGCGACGAAGAAGAACGCCCGGTCGCGCGCGATGGGGCCGCCGATGGTGAAGCCGAACTGGTTGCGCAGGAAATCCGGCTCGCCCGCCTGCACCGCCACCGGGTAGGCCGCCGAGACACCGTCCCACTGGCCGAAGTAGTGGGCGGATCCGGTCAGTTCGTTGGAGCCCGACTTTGTGATCACATTCACAAACCCGCCGGCCGACCGTCCGAACTCGGCCGTCGCGCCCTGGTTGACGACCACGACCTCCTCGATCGCGTCCTGGCTGAAGGTGAAGGCCGGCCGCTGCCCGCCCCGCTGCTCGCCGAAGAAGGGATTGTTGAAGTCGGCCCCGTCCACGATGAAGTTGTTGAAGATGCCCCGCTGCCCGCTGATGTTGAGCTCGTCGCCATCGGGTCCCTGCGAGATCGCGACGCCGGGGGTGAGGAGCGCGAAGTCGAGGTAGTTGCGCCCGTTGTTGGGAAGCCCGTCCACGACCTCCCCGGACAGCCGGGTGGAGCTGGTCACGTCTTCTGGGTGCACGAGGTGTTCCCGGTGGCCTTCGACGGTGATGCCCTCGAGCTCCACCGCACCGAACCGCAGCGTCAGCGTGAGCTCCTCGCCGACGCGCAGAACCAGGCCGGATGCGGCCGCGGCCCCGAGCTGGGCGTCGGCCCGGGCGGTCACGTCGTAGGTGCCGAGGGGGAGGAGCGGGCGCACGAAGGTGCCGGAGGGGGTGCTCTCGACGGTGGTGAGCAGCCCGGTCTCCCGGTGCGTCAGCTCGACGACCGCTCCCTGGACCGGCGCGCCGGCGGCGTCGAGGACCGCGCCCCGGATCACGCCGGTGGAGGCCTGTGACTGGGCGTTGGCCGTGCCGGGCAGAGCCGCGAGGGCGAGGGTGAGGGCGAGCAGGCGCGTGCGGGATCTCATCGTGCGGGCTTCCGTAGCCAGGTGCGGGTTGCTTGCGTTGATGTCAGGTTGGGTTGGAGGCTGGATGACGTTATAGATCGCGCCCGATGCCTGTGTGGAGCAATGCCTGAATCCGGGAATCCGATGGCAGGTCCAACGAATTCGACAGCGCGTGAGCCGAGCCGCTCGCGCTGCCGCCACCTCGGGTCCTCCGTTGCGATGGCCGCGTTTGTGGCCTGCGGCGGCGGGGACCCGGTCGGCATTGTTACGGATCCGACCCACGGACTCGTTTGCGACCTGGATCCGGCGTATCTCTCCGACGGTGAAGTCGGCAGGGACGGAATCCCGGCACTCACGGATCCTCCTCTCGTCCCGATTTCACCGAACGTCCCCGCCAATTCCTTCGTTCGCGACCAGGACCGGGTGATCGCCGTGCAGCTCAACGCCGAATGGATCGTGGTCCCGCACAATATCATGTGGCGGCACGAGATCGTGAATTTCAACGGCGCTGATCAGATGGTGGTCACCTACTGTCCGCTCACCGGGTCCGCCATGGCCTTCCGGCGAAATGCCGTGGACGGCGCCGAACTGCGGGTGTCCGGTCTGCTCTACCAGGCCAACCTCATCATGTACGACACCAACGTGCCCGAGTCCTTCTGGCCCCAGATGTTCGGGGAGGCGCGCTGCGGTCCGCGGTCCGGAACCCGTCTCGAGCGGCTCCCCGTGGTCGAGATGACGATGGCCGGGTGGAAGTCCCTGCACCCCGACTCCCGCATGGTGGGCGCCGCCGGCGGCCTCGACGATTGGCAGCGATACGTCCGCAACCCGTACGGCGACGACTACGAGGATCCGCACAACGGCGACTTCCTGGGCCACCCGATCCCGGTGGACGACCGGTTGCCGCCGAAGGAGCGGGTGCTGGGCCTGCCCGGCGAGCCGGCGGGCGCTCCGCCGCGAGCCTTCCCCTTCAGCGCGATGGCGGCGGCGGGCGATCACGCCGTCTTCACCTTCACCTGGGACGGCGCGCCCGCGATGGTGATCTGGGACGGCACCAGGGAGGCGGCCATGGCGTACCGGCAGGAGATCGGCGGCCGGCCCGCGCGTTTCGCCGCCGGCGAGGAGGGGGTCGTCGACGACCTCACGGGTACGACCTGGGCCGTCGACGGCAGCCCCGTCGCCGGTCAGTTGGCCGGCACCGGCCGCCGCCTGCGCCCGATCGGCGACGCGTACATCGCCTTCTGGGCCGCCTGGGCCGCCTTCCATCCCGGGACACAACTCATGCCGGGCGGCAGTTGAACCGGACCGCAGCCGCCCGGGCTTGCGCACCGGTCCCTCCTTGCGGAATCTGAGACACCCAAACCCGCTGCCGAGAAGACGGACTCCGCCATGTCACAGTCTGCCATACGCAACCGCAACCTGCTCCTGCTGATCGCGGCCGCCGCCGTCGCGGCCGTGCTGTTCTGGTACCCGGGCCGCTCGCCGAACGACCTCGTGATCCTGAACGGGCGGGTCATGGACCCCGAAACCGGGCTGGACGCCCAGCGCAATGTCGGGATCCTGGACGGCACAATCGCGGCGGTCACCGAGGAAGCGATCGAGGGCCTGGACACCATCGACGCGGCCGGCCTCGTCGTGGCGCCCGGCTTCATCGATCTCCATGCGCACGGCCAGGATCCCGTAAGCGCTCGCCTGCAGGCGCTGGACGGGGTGACCACCGCGCTGGAGATGGAGATCGGCGTCTACCCGGTGGCACCCTGGTACGCATCCCGCGAGGGCCGTGCCCTGATCCACTTCGGCGCCACGGTGAGCCACCCGAACGCCCGCACGAAGCTCCTCGCGGGCATCGATGTCGGCCACCAGCCGACGCTGCCTCCCGGCGAGAACGAGTCGATGGGCTCGGACATCATCTACGAGGTGCTGGACGACGCTCAGGTGGCCGAACTCGCCGCCCTGATGGAGGCGGGGCTGGAGGAGGGCGGCCTCGGCTATGGCTTCGGCATCACCTACACCCCCGGAGCCTCCCGCACCGAGATCTTCGACCTCTTCGTTTCGGCCGAGGCGCACGGCGTGCCCGCGTACGTCCATCTTCGGGCAGCGGACGAGGGCGGCAATCTGGGGCCCTTCCAGGAGGTCATCGCCAATGCGGCGGCGACCGGCGCATCGTTGCACATCGTTCACCTCAACTCCTCGGCGGACGAGTCGGCCATGGATGCGGTGGGACTCGTGCGCGGAGCCGCGGAGCAGGGGCTGGACGTCACCACCGAGGCGTATCCGTACACGGCTTCGTCGACCTTCATCGAGTCCGCGCTCTTCGATCCCTGGGTGGGACTTGCGGACTCGGCCTACCAGCGGCTGCAGTGGCCGGGACAGGAGGAGCGGCTCAACGCGGAGACCTTCGCGCTGTACCGCGAGCAGGGAGGATGGGTGGTCATCCACGGGCGTAACGAGACGACCAACGAGTGGATCGTCGCGCAGCCCGACGTGATCGCCGCGAGCGACGGCATCCCCTTCAGCTTCCTTTCGGTGCACCCGCGCGGGGCCGGGACCTTCGCGCGAGTCCTGGGCCACTACTCGCGAGACCGCGGCGTGATCAGTCTCATGGATGCGCTGGCCAAGATGACCATCCTTCCGGCGCGCCGGGTCGAGGGCGCGGCTCCCGTGATGGCGCGCAAGGGACGCGTGCAGGAGGGCGCGGACGCCGATCTCGCGCTCTTCGACCCGGAAACCGTAACCGATATGGCCGATTACGACGCCCCGGCCAACCCCTCGCGCGGGTTCAGGTTCGTGCTCGTGGGGGGCACGCCCGTGGTGCGCGACGGGGCCGTGGTCGACGGTGTCTTCCCCGGCCAGGCGATCAAGAGGGGAAGCGCCCCGGTTTCGTAGCAGGCCCTCGGCCATGCCACCGGGGGGGTTGTCCACGGGCTGCCAGACCGATTGCGGCGTCCGCGTAAGCAGGAAAACCATTTCCGTACCGCCAGGGCGCCGCGCGCGACCGGGAAGTTGGCCCATTCCAGCCATGGGAGTGTCGCTGCAACGGTTGCTTGCGTGGGGCTGACCCCGCTCGAACCAGTCCGCTCGCGTTGTCCCGAATCCATCAACGCTCCACTTTCCACAGTGGTCGCGAAAACCAGACTTGCCCGGAGAACTGTCATGAGACGCCCCCAGCCCGCTGCATTCCTGCTGTCCACCATCCTGCCCGTCGCCTGCGCTGTCGCCATCTTCACCACTCCCGCCGGCGCTCAGCAACGTCTCTCGCTGGACCAGTACATGGACATGGAGACCGTATCGAATCCGCAGATCTCGCCCGACGGCGCGCGGATCGTGTACACGAAGGGGTGGATCGACGAGAGGAACGACCGGCGCGAGTCGGCGCTGTGGATGATGAACGCCGACGGATCCAGGAAGCGGCACCTTGTCGACGGCGGCGGCGGCAGGTGGTCGCCCGACGGCGCCAGAATCCTCTACACGGCGGCGGGCGACCCGGGCGGCTCGCAGCTCTACGTGCGCTGGATGGACGCCGAGGGTCTGTCTACCCAGATCACGCGCCTCGAAAACGGGCCGTCCAACCCCCTCTGGTCTCCCGACAGCAAGTGGATCGCGTTTACGAGCCGCGTGTCCGACAGGGCCGACTTCGCCGGGGTCGATCTGCCCGACCGGCCCGACGGCGCCCAGTGGGAGCGTGAGCCGAAGGTCGTCGAACGCCCGGCGTACAAGCGCGACGGCATCGGCTACGTCGACACCGGATGGACGCACGTCTTCGTGGTCTCGGCCGACGGAGGCACCCCACGGCAGCTCACCGACGGGGACTGGAACCATTCGTCCATTCATTGGAGCCCGGACGGCACCGAGATCTACTTCACGTCCTTCCGGGACGAGGACGCCGACCGGCCCGAGCACTGGCAGGAGTCGGAGATCTATGCCGTCTCCGTCGCCAGCGGCGACATCCGCCGGCTGACCACCCGCCGCGGCCCCGACGGCAGCCCCGTCCCCTCGCCCGACGGCTCGCTCATCGCCTACACCGGAATCGATGCGCACAACGACACGTACCGGAACCAGAAGATCTACGTCATGAACCGCGACGGGTCCGGCTCGCGGGTCATTTCGGGCGACTACGACAGGCAGGTCGGCCCCATGACCTGGGCGCCCGACGGCGGCGGCCTCTACTTCAACGTCAGCCGCGACGGTTACCGCCAGCTGCACTTCGTGTCGCTGGATCGGGGCGTCAGCATGCTCACATCGGGCGAGCACCTGTTCGCGATGTCGTCCTTCTCCCGGGACGGGGTCGCGGTGGCCACGATCTCGTCCGCGCACGAACCAGGCGACATCTACCGCTTCAACCTCACGCACCCCGAGGCCGTCACCCGACTCACCGACGTCAACTCCGACGTCCTCGGCCACGTCACGCTCGGCGAAGTCGAAGAAGTCTGGTACGACTCGACCGACGACTTCCAGGTGCAGGGCTGGATCGTGAAGCCGCCCGGCTTCGACCCGTCGCGCCGGTACCCGATGATGCTCGTCATCCACGGCGGGCCCCACGCCATGTACAACGGGGGCTTCAACTTCGCTTTCCAGGAGCACGCCGCGAACGACTACGTCGTCCTCTACACCAACCCCCGCGGCTCGACCGGCTACGGCACCGAATTCGCCAACGCCATCAACCACGACTACCCCGGCGCCGACTTCCCCGACCTCATGAACGGCGTCGACGAGATGCTGGAGCGCGGCTACGTCGACGAGGACAACGTCTTCGTCTACGGCTGCTCCGGCGGCGGCATTCTGACCAGCTACATCGTCGGCAACACCGACCGCTTCACCGCCGCGTCCGCCAACTGCCCCATCGTCAACTGGATCTCGGCGATGGGCACTTCGGACGCGATCAGCTACTTCCGCACCTTCGAAAAGCCCTTCTGGGAAGACCCCGCCGAATGGATCGACCGGTCGTCCATCTTCTACGTCGGCAACGTCACCACGCCGACGATGTTCCTCACCGGCGAGATGGACATCCGCACACCGATGCCGCAGACCGAAGAGATGTATCAGGCGCTCCAGTACCTCGGCGTCCCGACGGTCATGGTGCGCTTCCAGGGCGAGTGGCACGGCACCAGCCGGCGCCCGTCCAACTTCCTGCGCACGCAGCTCTACCTGCGGAAGTGGTTTGAGAAGTGGGGGACCCACAAGGACCCGATGACGACGGAACAGGGCGGGAGTTGACGGACACGGGGAGCCTGCGGGAAGACCGCCGCACCGCCGCGGCGACCGCCACCACACATGACATCGGCGGCGGCGCAGCGATCGTCGACCTGCACCATGTAGGCCGCCGCACGATCATCGGAGTGGGCGTCCTGGATCTCCCGGATGGCGGGATCGCGCTGGTCGATCCCGGTCCCGAGGCTCGCCTGGACGCCCTGCGCGCTGGCCTGGGCGAGCTGGGACACACCCTGCAGGACGTGCGCGCCATCCTCCTCACCCACATCCACCTCGATCACGCCACCGCGGCGGGCGCGATCGTGCGGGAAGCGCCCGGTGCGGCGGTGCACGTGCACGCGGTCGGCGCGCCCCACATGGCGGACCCGTCCCGCCTGCTCGCCTCGGCGGGCCGCATCTACGGGGACGCGATGGCCACCCTCTGGGGCGATTTCCTCCCCGTGCCGCGCGCGTCTCTTCGCGTCGTCGACGAGGGGGACACCGTCGCGCCGGGGGGCCGCCGCTTCGAGGTGGCCTACGTTCCCGGGCACGCCAAGCACCATGTCGCCTACTACGAAGCCGCGACGGGGACTGCCTGGGTGGGCGACGTGGGCGGCATCCGGATTCGGGGCGGGCCGGCCATGCCGGTGACGCCGCCGCCGGACATCGACGTGGAGTTGTGGAGGGCGAGCATGGACCGGGTGATGGCCTGGGGGCCGGAGCGGATCGTGGCGACCCACTTCGGGCCGTACGATGACGTGGACGCCCACTTCGGCGAGCTCAGCTGGAGGCTGGGTGCGTGGGCGGGGTGGGTGCGCGAGTCGCTGCGGAACACCGCCTTCGCGAGCGACGCCGAACGTGCCCGGGCCTTCTCCGACTGGGTTGCCGAGCGCGTCACCCGCAAGACATCGGAGAGGCACGGCGAATTCTATGCGGTGGCTTCGGGGTTCAGGGACTCCTGGTGGGGACTGGCGCGCTACTGGAGGAAGCGGGAGGCGCGGTAGACCGGGCGGGACAACCAGCCCTGCCTTGCGAGGGCACGCCGCTCCCTCGATGATGCGGCAGGACGGGAGCCACAATGCGGATCACTGCCGGAACAGCCGCAGCCACCTCTTTCGCCGCCGCGATCGCCGCGGCCGCGTGCGGTGGCGGGGACAATGAACCCGCCACGCCCGTCACCCCGGTCGCACCGACGTTCACGGTGGGGGTCAAACCTGCCAGCAACTCCGTGGAGGTCGGCGACACCGTCCGCTTCACGGCAACGGTCGCCGACGCCAACGGCCAGACCGTCGCGAATCCGACCATCACCTGGACCGCCTCGTCCACGCAGGCCTGGGCCGGCCCCGACGGCCTCGTTACCGGCGCCGGGCCGGGCCAGGTCACCATCACCGCCGCGAGCCAGGGCGCCGAAGGCACCGCCTCCCTGACGGTCACCGCATCTCCCGTCACGGCCGCCCTCCTCGGCGTGCGCCGGCAGCACGGGGTGGTCGGACTGGCAGGGGCGATCGTGACCAGCGAGGGCCTGGTCGATGTCGCCGCGGTGGGCAACCGGGCCCGGGGATCGCCCGTTCCGGTGACGATCCATGACAAGTGGCACCTGGGGTCGATCACAAAGTCGATGACCTCGACGCTGGCGGCGGTGCTGGTCGAGCAGGGGACGCTTGCCTGGACGACCACCCTGGAGGAGGCCTTCCCCGACATCGCACCGACCTTCCACGACGACCTGCGCCCCGTCCCCATCGAGCCGATGCTGGCCCACCGCGGCGGCTTCACCAACGACCTTCGGCAGTTCGCCACCTGGAACGCCATGTTCGGAAGCACCGATCCGCTCCCCGTGCAGCGCCGCGCATTCGTGGCCGAAGTCGCGGCCACAGCGCCCGAATTTCCGCCGCTCCGGACCTACCACTACTCGAATGTGGGCTACATGATCGCCGGCGCGATGATCGAGTCGGTGGCCGGAGAGGCCTGGGAAGCGCTCATGCGCACCCGCGTCTTCGCGCCCCTCGGCATGGGCGACAGCGGCTTCGGGGCGCCGGGTGTGGCGGGAACCATGGACCAGCCGCGGGGACACTCCGGGCAGGGTGGCGCGCTCACCGCCATCGAACCCAATTCGCCCAACGCCGACAACCCGGCCGGCATCGGCCCCGCGGGCACGGTGCACGCCACCGTGCAGGACCTGGCCCGCTACGTGGCGATGCACCTCGCCGGCGAGCAGGGGGTGGCGGATCTGCTGCAGCCGGAGACGATTCAGCGGCTGCACACGCCGGCGGAGGGATTCACCTACGCATCCGGATGGGTGGTGACCAGCCGCGAATGGGCCGGCGGCCGCGCCCTGGCGCACTCCGGCAGCAACCTGCGCTGGTACGCCGTCGTGTGGATGGCGCCCGGCAGGGACTTCGCCGTGGTGGCCGCCACCAACCAGGGTGGAGACATCGCTTTCGAGGCCACCGACCTGGCTGCATGGCGTCTGATCCAGCTTTACCTGAATCCTTAGCGGCCTGCCGCCCCTGGCGGACAAACCCCCTGACACCCTCGTTGTCGGCCAGATTCCTGCTCTTTTGGCGGACAAACCTCCTCTGCACGTCGTTGTCGGCCAATTTCACCCTTTTTTGGCCGACAACGCACCGCCCTTACGCGGCGCAACCTCCTCCCGACCGGCTACCCCTCTACCCCTCGATCGCGTCCCTCACCACCTGCAGGAACCGCCCCACCGGCCTCGCCCCCCGCGGCGTCTGCGTGAAGGCCAGCACGATCAGCCCGTTCGCCGGATCGACGAAGGCGTTGGTGCCGTCGGATCCGCCGTGGGAGAACATCCCGTCCGCCGACACGCTCCATCCGTAGCCGTAATACGACGCCGGCCCGTCCGAGCCCGGGTTGGTGCGGATCTTCGGCGACGTCATCAGCGCCACCGATTCCTCCGACAGGTAGCGCCGCCCGTCGTACACGCCGCCGTTCAGGAACATCTGGCAGAAGATCACGTAGTCCTCGGCGGTCGAGATCATGCCGCCCGACGCGCGCACGAACGGCACCTGCGGCGCATCGCCCGGCGTCCACCCCGGCAGCCAGCCGCCCTCGCCGTCGCGCTCGTAGTAGACGACGGACATGCGGTCGAGCTTGCCGTCCATCTTCTCGTCGACCTCGTGGTGATAGCTGTCGTGCATGCCCAGCGGCGTGTACAGCTCCCGGTCGAGAAACTCGTCGAGCACCATCCCCGACGCCATCTCGGTCAGGGCGCCCAGGGTGTTGTAGCCGGGATTGTTGTAGCTGTAGCTGGTGCCTGGCGTGACCTCGGCGCCCACCTCGCCGAAGCGCGCGACCTCGAGCTGCAGGGTGGGCGCGTCAGGGTGCTCGGCGCTCGGCTGCATGTACGGCTGCAGGAAGAGCGTGGGGATCCTGAGCCCGCTGGAGTGCGACAGCAGGTGGCCGATGTTGATGAAGCCGGCCCGGTAGTTGTCCCACGACGGGATGTGCTCCCGCACCAGGTCGTCGTACGCCAGCTTGCCGTCCTCCACGAGCATCGCGATCCCCGTCGCCACCACGGGCTTCGTGTTCGAGGCCATGCGGAACAGCGTGTTCGGCTCCATCGGGATGTCCCGCGCCCTGTCGCGCCACCCCAGCGCCTCGTGGAGCACGATCTTGCCGTCCTTCGCGACCAGCAGCACCGCGCCGACCACCTCGCCGCTTGCGATCGCCTCCTCGTAGAGCGCCACGCCGCCGGCGAGCACCCCCGCCGACATCCCCGCTTCGGCCGGTGTGCCGCGCGTCACGACGACGTCCTGGGCAGCCGCCGGCCCAGCCGCCAACACGCCCCCGGTTACGGCCCACATGCAGGCAAGTGCCAACACAACGTGCATGCACCGCCGCCGCGCCCGCATCGCGCGCCCCGTCTCTGTCACTTTTCTCATCAGCTGCTCCCTTTCGTTGCCTGCACCAGGTACTTGACCGCAAACGACCCGATCCAGTGCGATCCGGCGTAGTCTGCATCGAACATCGTCTCGAACCCCGCCCGCGCGTGGGCGCCCGCAAGGTCGCGCAGACCGGCGGCCCGGGGATCGTCCGGCGGCAGGGCGCCCGCGATCCGCAACATGGCGTCGGCCCGCGTGAATGCAAGTCCGATCAGATGCGACCGCGCACCCAGGACGGCCCGCAGCGAGTCGTCGGTGATCACCGCACCCCCCTCCGAAGGCGGATCCTCGCTGGAGCCGGCAGGCGCAGGATCGCGGAGCGTCGCGAATTCGTCCGATTCCAGTGGGGGAAGGAAGGCGTCCAGCCATTCGACGTAGGCACCCTGCTCCATCACCATCCCCATCAGCGCCGCTTCTTCCAGACACGGCGACACGAAATCCGAACGGCCGGGTTCATACGCCGCCGGACACTGCCGATCGCCACCAAAGAAGCGGACAGCGGCGTCCCTGAGCGCCATCTCCAGCTCGGGCCGGCCGCCCATCGCCAACGCCTGAAGGCTCGTCGCGATCGCGAACGCGGTGTTGGGGTGGACGCCGGTCCGCACCGGCCCCTCGAGCTCGGCCAGATAGGCCGCCAGACGATCGCTCACCAGATCCGTGACCGGGTCGAGGCGCGCGGCCCAGACCGCTGCATCGGCATCGTCCCACGACGCGAACTCCCCCTGCAGGAGCAGCAGCCATGCCCAGCCATAGGGGCGCTCGAAGGAGGGATTGTCGGTCAGGTACTGCAGTTCGCCCGCCATCGCGTCCTCGGAGAGGTGGTCCCTGAGCTTTTCGCGGATCAGCGGCGCGACCGCGAGTCCCGGCACCTCCTTGACCAGGCGCACCATCGCCCAGGTCGAGTTGACCGCCGAGTGCCAGTCCCAGCAGCCGTAGAAGGCGCGCTGCTGCTCGAAGCCGCGGCGCCTCGTGTACGCCACGTCATCAATGTACCCGGCGCGGTCGGGACGGAGGGCGTGCGGGCGGTCGATGCACGAGAGCGGCATCGCGGACAGGGACAGGGCCGTTTCGAGATCGAGGGAACCGTAGGGCGAAATCTCCGCGGATGCGGCTTCCGGCTCGGCGGCGGTCGCGGCCGGCTCATCCATTCGCTCGTTGCCGTCATCGCCAGACGGGTCCGCCGTGCAGCCGACGGCCGTGACGAGCGCGCAAATCCATATGCGGCGCCCATGTCCGGCACCAGGCGGATTCATATCGGTTGATCGGCGCCACGCGGGCGCGTATCGTTGAAGTGACGAGATTTGACGAGCCATTTGGACGGTAGGTCGCACGGGGTTGTTGCCCAACGTGACGGGATCCCGGGTACTCGGTCAAGGATCGGAGGACGGGGATTCCGTCCACGGTGGTGGCCGGCAGGGTTGTTGGCTCGCCCGATATTAGGAATGACGATTGTAATTGCCGGAAGGCATGATTGAACCGGGTATGTCGGTCGCGTCCCGACTCCGGAGGCCGGTGCCATACCCCAATTTGGAGTGCCACGAATGAGTTTGGAAGCGGCAAAACGGGCTGTGCCCGTGGCAATTGTCGGCTACGCGTACCGCATGCCCGGCGGCATTGTCACCGACGATGACTTCTGGCGCCTGCTGAGCCGGCGCGACATCGTCCGCGAGCCCATCACCGACCGGTACGGCAGGGGCTACCAGCCGATCGGCGGATTCTCCGGCCCGGGCCGCTTCGGGAGCGCCTACGAGGGGCTGATCCGGGACGAAGGGGAGCAGCGAATGGACCCCGGCCTCTTCGGGGTGTCCCGCCACGAAGTGACCTACATGGATCCCCAGATCCGCATGCTGCTGGGATGCGCCTGGGAATGCTGTGAGCGGGCGGGCTGGGATCTGCACGCGCTGCGCAACAGTCCCACGGGCGTTTTCATCGGATCGCAGGTCGCGTCGACGGCCAACTGGCGCGCGATGTACGGAACCAACGAGTTCTCGATCCTGAGCATCGACGCATCGATGCTGGCCAATCGCATTTCCTACCATCTCAACCTGATGGGGCCGTCGGTTGCGTGTGCAACGGCCTGCTCCGCTTCGCTCACCGCCCTGCACACGGCAGTGAACGCGATTGTACAGGGTGACTGCGATCAGGCACTGGTGGGAGCCGCGACCTACCTGGGTTCGGCCCGGTGCAGCACCTCGTTCAACGCCCTCGGCGTCATCAGTCCGGACGGCCGTTGTCATTCCTTCGATGCCGACGCCAACGGCTACATGCGCTCCGAGGGATCCTTCGTCTTCGCCATCAAGCCGTTGGAAGCGGCCGAACGGGACGGAGACCACATCCATGCGGTGATTGAAGCCACCGCGGTAAACACCGCCGGGACCGCCGACGACAGCGGCGGACTCGCGCAGGGGCGCTACATCACGGCGCCGACACGCCATTCACAGGTCGAACTGATGCGTGCCGCCCGTGAGCGGGCGGGGCTGGGGCCGGAGGACTTCGACTACATCGAGGCGCACGCCACCGGCACGGTGGTGGGCGACCGCATCGAGGGGAACGCCATCGCCGAGGCTTTCGGCGGCGTCGAACGGGATGTGCCGCTGCGCGTGGCCTCCGTGAAGAGCAACGTGGGGCACCTGGAAGCGGCCGCCTTCGGCTGCGCGCTTCTCAAGGTCGTCGTGATGATGCAGAGACGTACCTTCGCCCCGATCTCGAGGAATTTCCTCGCCCCCAATCTGGAGATCGACTTCGACAGCTGCCCGATGCAGGTGCAGACTGTCTGCGAGCCGTTTCCGGACCGCCCCGTCGTGGTAGGGATCAACTCCTTCGGCTTCGGGGGCGCCAACGGACATTGCGTGGTGCGCGAGTACCGTCCGGAGCAACCCAGGGTCTGGTCCCTGCCGCCGGCACCGGACGCCGGATTCATGATTCCCCTGTCCGGGCGTACGGGCAACGCTCTGACGGAGAGCGCACGGCACCTGCGCCGGGCCCTGGATCTGCCGGACTTCGATCTGTACACGCTGGCCGGGAATCTCGGCCGTCGTCGCACGCATTTTCCGACCCGCACCGCCTTTGCCGTGCGTGACCGCGAAGAGCTGGCCCAGGCGCTGGATACCTTCGTGGAAGACCCCTCCCCCGTCTCGACCGCGGACGAGGGCGAGTGCCGGGTGGCGATGGTGTTCTCCGGACAGGGCACACAGTGGGCCGGGTGCGGACAGGCTCTCTACGACGCCGATCCCGTCTTCAGCCGTGTTGTGGACGCTGTGGAGGAGGAGTGGAGACGGCATTCCGACGTTTCCTTGCGCGCGGCGTGCTTCACGGCGAGCCAGGAAGAGCTCGATGAGGTGCAGCTGGCCCAGCCGGCGATTTTCATGATTCAGTGTGCCCTGGTCGAGCTGCTGGCGACCTGGGGCGTTCATCCCGATTGCGTCGTGGGCCACAGTTCCGGCGAGGTCGCTGCAGCGTACGCGAGCGGGGCTCTCTCTCTAGCCGACGCGACGCATCTGGTCTACCACCGCGCCACGCTGCAACAGCGGGTGGCCGGTTCGGGACGCTTGCTGGCGATCGGTCTGGACCGGCCGGGAGTGGAAGACCTGCTGGCGGAACTCAGCATTTCATTCCGCTCCGGCAACCACCGCAGGGCGCAGGTCGAGATCGCGTGCGAAAACTCGCCGGCCAACACCGTCATCTGCGGTACGGAAGCCGAGCTCGGGCCGGTGATGGCGGAACTCGACCGCCGCGCCCTGCAGAACAGACTGATTCCCGGGAACATCGCCTTCCATTCCACGGCAATGGACCCGCTCCACGATGACGCCGCCGAAGCCCTGGCGTTCCTGAACGGCCGCGCCTTCGATGCCGATGTGCCCATGGTGTCCTCGGTCACCGGTGAAGTTGTCGAGCGTCTCGACAACGCCTACTGGTGGTCGAACATCCGGGAGCCGGTCCGTTTCGCTGCCGCGATGGAGACGATCAGGCGGGACTACCGCCCGCATGTGCTTCTGGAAATCGCTCCGCACAGCGCGCTTCAACCTCTGATCCGGCAGTGCCTGGAAGTCGGCGCACCGGCGGCGGCGAGCATCCCGACTCTCATGAAGGATGAGGATGTGTGCCTCGGCTTCCAGGAAGCCCTGGGCGCACTCTACAGAGCCGGCGCCATCCTCGATTTCGAGTCGCAATACCCGCGGCCGGAGCCCGTTACCCATCTCCTGCCCGGCCATCCGAAGGATGAGATAGCAGCCAGCGACGACCTGTGCGACGACGAGATGTTCGTCCACCGGGGCGAGTATTCGCACGGTCCGATGGTTGGCCACCGGGTCCCTTGCGATCACATCCTCTACGAGGCGCGGCTCTCGGCGCGGGACTTCCCGTGGCTCACCGACCACCGGGTGCATCGGGCGCCGATCATCCCGGCCGCCGGCTACATCGAGTTGATTCTGCAGGCGTTTTCGGGGGATCCCGTCAACATCGAGGAGATCGAGTTTCTCCAGCACACGCCCGTCGGCAAGACGCCGGTAAGGCTGCAGACGGCGCTGTTCCCGGTTCCCAACGCGGCGGGCCAGTTCACCTTCACCATCTCGTCGCGGTCTTTCGAGGACGACGATGCGGGCACGCTGCACTGCAGGGGCCGGGTACGCCGGGTGGATCCCGACCACCCGGTAGGTGCCTTCGCGACCCTGGACGAGGTGTTGGCTTCGGACTTCGATCCCGAGCCCCTGGGCACCGGGGACGAGTTCTACGAGCAGATCGAAGCGGTCGTGGGGGACGACTTCGAGTTCGGTCCCGAGTTCCGCAGCGTCAGGCGGATCGACATGGATCGCGACTCGACGGACATGCTGCTGGACATCGAGGTCGACGAACGGCTGTGGGTCACCGCGCAGGAGGAGGGGTATGTGATGTACCCGCCGTTGACGGACGGCGGACTCCAGATCTTCCTCCGCTACCTGATGCGCCTGCCCGACTTCTTCTCGATGCCGCAGCGGGCCTGCGACGTGACCTTCCTCCGTCCCCCCACGGGGCCGCGGATCGCCTGCCACCTGGTGGACACGGGCGAGTGGTACGATGTGGATGAACGGGGGCAGTACACCAAGCCGCTTGGCGAGCTGTACATCGGCCGGCTCAGCTTCTACGACCGCACCACGGGACACCTGATCGCGCACATCGGCGAGTATCACTCGTTCAACAGCAACCCCCGCTGGAGCGACGTCCCGGACAGCAAGCACCGTATCGAATGGCAGCCCAGGTTCGTGCCCCCGGCACCGCCCATCGGCGACGCGATCCGGGACGGAGAGGTCGATCCCGCCGCACTGATCGCGGCGCTCGAGCAGGGCGGGATCGGTCATCGGTATGCATGTCGCGTGATCGAGGTCGCTGGCGGGCGGAAGCCCGATCAGGCGATACTAAATAAATGTGTTAAGTATCTGTCGGGTTCGGACGCCCAGTCCGAGCTATGGATCCTCGGCAGGGACGAGGACTGCACGCGGGCCCACTACGAGGCCTTCAACCATCGAGAGGCAGCGCTTCGCTTCGCCCAGCTCGATCCGATGTCGGAGCAGGCACGGGATCTGGACATGAGTTCCGGTCTGCTGCGGCCGGCCGCTGCCGAAGTCCTCTTCCTGCATTCCGAAGCGGCGGCCTATGGACCGGACCAGTGGGCCCTCCTGCATCGGATGATCGTCCCGGGCGGGCTCGCGCTGGTCTGCCACGACGACGGCGATTCCGTTGAGCCTGCCGAGGGCTGGGCCCGCGTTCATGCCGGGACCCGTACGACGCTGCTCCAGGCGCCGCGGAGCTACGCCGAGCCGTGTGCTGCGCCGGACGAGACCGAAGGCGCAGGTCCGCGCTGGGTGATCGGCGAGCCGGAGAGCCGGGCTTCGGACTGGGTGACGATGCTCGACTCGCCCCAGGTGCACCAGATTCCCTGGGAAAGCTACGAGAGCGGCGACTTCGCGTCGCTGGACGAATGGCCCTGGGCGGCCGACCTGGGGGCGATCGACCTCTTCATCGGGCCGGATTCCACGGATCCCACCGGGGAACGGGCAGTGTGGCAGCTCGTGGGGCTGCTTCAGGCCCTCGCCCCGTTCCGCCTGGAGAACGCGACCCGGAATTGCCGAATCACCGTGGTGACGCACGGGGCGGTTTGCGATGTGGACGATCCACGCGGAAGCGCGCTATGGGGGGCCGTGCGCAGTATCGCCCTGGAACTCCTCGCCGAGGACACCGGAATCGGTTTCCAGCTGGTGGATCTGGGGGCGAAAGGCGATCTGGACGCTTTGGCCCTCCTCGACCGGCTCAACCTGCGGGAACGCGAGTTGGCGGTGCGGGAGGGACGGCTCTGGGCCCCACGGGTGATCAGCGTGCGAGAACGCTCCCCGCTTGTACCCTCGGGCGAAGATCCGCCCTATCGGCTCCGACTGGACAACCCGGGCCAGGTCAGCGGGCTGCAGATGACGACCTGTGCACTGCCGCGATTGGGACCGGACGACGTGGAGATCGAAGTCGCTGCCGCCGCGCTGAACTTTCGCGATGTCATGGTCACCCTTGGACTCCTGCCGGCGATGGCCTACGAGCGCTCGGCGCTCGGGCGGGAGGTGGGGATCGAGGGGAGCGGAGTTGTCCGGCGCGTGGGCGATGGCGTGAAACGCCTGGAGGTCGGCGACGAGGTGGCGGTCACCGTGGGCGGCTGCATCGGCAACCGCGTCGTGGTCAATGAGCACCTCGCCTTCCTGAAGCCGCCCCGGATCAGCATGGAGGAAGCCGCGTCGTCGCTGTCCGTCTACGTGACCGCCTACTACTCGCTGATCCATCTGGCCCGCCTGAGGGAGGGACAGCGTGTCCTCATCCACTCGGCGATGGGCGGCGTGGGGCAGGCCGCCATCGCCCTCGCGAAGCATGTGGGCGCCGAGATCTACACCACCGCGGGCAACGCGAGCAAGCGGCATCGGCTGTTGGAGATGGGTGCGCAAGGTGCCTTCGATTCCCACAGCCACAAGTGGTACGATGATCTGATGGAGGCCACCGACGGCGAAGGTGTCGACGTCGTGCTGAACTCCCTCGCCGGCCACCGCATCGCGCTCTGCCTCAAGGCCCTGCGCCCCTCCGGCTGGCACTGCGAGATCGGCAAGGTCGACATCTATACCGACAACTCGCTGAGCCTGCGCGTGTTCCGCAAGAATCTCCGCTTCGCGGCGATCGATGTCGACCGGCTCATGCTGGACGATCCGGTGCTTTCGCACATCCTTTCCCAGGCCTGCCTGGACCTCATGGCGGAGGGTGCGGTGCCGCCGCCCGCGCTCACGGCATTTCCGTATCGAGACCATGCAAAGGCGCTTCGGCTGATGACGACCGGCCGGCACCAGGGCAAACTCGTCCTCACCGCGCCGCCGGCCGGGACGGATCGCGGTTTCGGGATCGCCGATGCGCGGCCCTTCCTCGATCCCGACGCCACATACCTGGTGACCGGCGGTCTGGGCGGTTTCGGCCTCCGCTTCGTCCCCTACCTGATCGCCGTCGGGGCGCGGCACCTGACCCTGATGGACCGGGATCCGGACAGGGGACGGGACGTCGACTGGATCCGGCAGAAAACCACCCTGTCGAAGATGGACCAGGACTACGAAATCGACATCGTGGCGGGCGATGTGCGAAGCGAGGATGACGTGCGTCGCTGTGTCTCACAGCTGCAGCGGCCCCTGAAGGGCGTGTTCCATCTCGCCGGAACCCTCGAGGATCGCTCCCTCCTCGACACGTCTCCCGAGTCGCTCAACCGGGTTTTCGCGCCCAAGGCCCGGGGTGCACTGAATCTCCACCGCGCCACCACCGACCGCAACCTGGACTATTTCGTCCTCTTTTCGTCCATAGCCTCGACCTTCGGCAACCTCGGACAGATCAACTACAGCGGCGCGAGCGCCTTCCTCGACGGGCTGGCATCGTGGCGGCGCCGGCGTGGCCTTCCCGCCCTTTCCTACAACCTGGGTCCGGTGACCGAGGTGGGCATGGCGGCGCGCAGCCTCCACGTGATGCGGCTGATGCGGGCGGCCGGCATGACGACCGTGAGCGCCAACTTCGCGATCGCCAATCTCGACTATGCCCTGCGCACCATGCCCGACCAGGACCACCTCGTCACCGCGCTCTTCGCCAACCCGCCCTGGTCCGTCGATTCTCCCGACTACATGCGCAACGGACGGCTTGTGAACAACCAGGCGGCATTCGAGGTGGATGTGGGCGGTGATTTGACCGTCGATGGCGTAGTCGCCCAGATCTCGGCCAAGGTGGCCGAACTGTGCGGCCACGACGAGGGTGAAATGACCGAACCGTTGTCCAGCTTCGGGCTGACGTCGGTCTCGGTGGCCGAACTGGGCGCCTTCATCCAGACCCAGTTCAACCACCAGGTCAGCGCGCTGGAACTGATGACGACCGCAACGGCCCTGTCCCTCGCGCAGACGATCGTCGAGGGGTCGGCATCGGACGGAGAGGCCGAGGTCGAAGCCGAAGCCGATGGTTCAGCCGCGGTTTCCGAACAGTCCCATCGGCGCGCACGACGGCGAAGCTCTCCCTTCGCGAACAGGATCGAGGACCACTTCCCGAACGGCGGGCCCGGCCCGGCCGACGGCTTCGACGCACCCGGGTCTCGCTCGATGCCCACCGCTGCGCCGCCGGCCGTCTCCGCGGGGGATTGATTCGTCATGACGCCTGTATCCGGGGCCACGCACCCCGTCCCGCGGCTGGTCGGAACCCTTCCGCCCGACTGCGAGAGGGACCTTTCGACCCTGCGCAGCCTGGTCCGCAGCGCCTTCTCGGACGCGACCCCGGCCGCCGCCACCTCTCCAGCCGACTTCCGCCATGTCCTGGTCACCGGCGCGACCGGATTCATGGGCCGGTTCCTCGTGCGGGACCTGCTCGAACACGACGCCGCGCTGATCGTCCACTGCATTGTGCGGGCGGAGACCGCCGAGGAAGGACTCGCGCGACTGCGGGCCAACATGCGGCACGCGGAAACATGGGATGACGCCTTCGAGTCTCGGATCCGTGTCCATCCCGGTGATATGGCGGAGCCTAGCTTCGGGCTCCCCAGCGACGATTTCGACCGGCTGTGCCGGCAGATCGATGCGGTCTACCACCTCGCGGCTTCCCTCAGTCTCAGCTCATCCTACCGGTCCCTTCGCCGCGTCAACGTGCTGGGCGTGCAGAATGTACTGGGCCTGTGCCTGACAACGCGGCTCAAGCACCTGTTCTACGTGTCGACCATGGGGGTGTTTCCGGAGTACATCTTTTCGTTCGCGCGGGAATTCCGCGATTGCCGCATCGGCGATCACGCCCAGCCGGACCTCGCCCGCATGAAACGGGTGATCCCGCTCGGGTTCCTCGGCTACCCCTGGAGCAAGCTCGTGGCCGAGCAGGCCGTGCTGTTCGCACACGCTGTCGGTTTGCCCGTGGCGGTATTCCGCATGGGCCAGACCAGCCAGGCCTCCAGCGGGTACACGCAACAAGACAACCTCGCGCAGCGTCTGTTCGCGGCGGTAGTCGATATCGGCATGATCCCCCAGGGATTGACGGCGCAGTTCGCCGACGACCCGGTCGATACGCTGAGCCGGATCTGCACCGACATTTCGCTGAACCCCAACCGGCGCTTCACCCTCTACAGCTGCTGCAACCCCAATCCGTCCTACAGGACCATTCGCTTCGCCGAACTCGGACTGGAGTATCCGGAAGTCCCCTACCTCACCTTCAAACGTGCCTGTCAGGCTCGCCGCGACGCTTCGCCGGTCGCCCGCAACTGGGCCATGCTCGACCACTTCGCCCCCTATTGGTTCGGGGAAGGAGAGCCTGTCCGCAACCTGCCAATCTCCGACCGGGCGATTCGCGAGGACAGTCCGAGCGCCGTCGAATGGCCGGGACCGCTCACCAGGTACGCACGCTACAGCCGCTGGATCAGGAACCATGACGACGAGTGGCCCCATCCGATCCCACGTCGCCGCGTCAGCCTCGACAACCTCCTGGACCAGGCTCGGCGTTACGCAGACGACAACGGTGTGTCGTTCGAGTCCACGTACCCCGATTGGATGATCGAGGGACTGACCCGCTTCGTGGACGCCGTTAATTCGCCGGAATCGGACTTGCGCAGACGCCGAATCGCGCACTGTGTCTTCGACCTCTGCCGGGTCCTGCGCAACAACGCCGAGCTGGCGAGCGAACGGCGGCGGTTGCCGGACATAGGGCGGCAGGAGATCGTTCAGCCGGTGTTCGTCGTGGGCATCAACAGGACGGGAACGACTTTCCTGCACCGCCTGCTGGCCCGTGACCGGCAGTTCTGGGCGCTTCGAGCCTACGAATACGTCGAGCCGGTCGTCCCGGACGGCGACTACGCGGCGGTCGCCGGCACGCCCGGGGATCCGCGCCGGATCAAGGCAGCCGACGTATTCGAGGCATCGGGCATCGTCGATTCCTTTGCGGGAGTCCACCACCTGACGCTCGACGAATTCGAAGAGGACATCCCGATCCTCAGGCTCTCGCTCAAGTCATGGGTGTTCACGACCCGATATCGCATTCCGCAGTACGAGCGGTGGCTCGAGGAGGTCGGCACACTGGAGGCCTACCACCTCCATCGGCGCACCATGCAACACTACAATTATCAGCGAAGAGCGTGCCATCCCGGGCTGCAGGGGCAATGGCTCTTCAAGATGCCGACCCACCTGATGGAATTGGGGGCTCTGCTCGAAGCGTATCCGGACGCCCTGTTCATTCAGACCCATCGCGAACCGGTCGACTTCATGGGAAGCTGGTGCAGTCTTGTCGAGCGGGTCAGGTCGAAGCTCAGTGTGCCGCGTCCGCGGGAAGAGGTGGGTGCCGAGCAGCTGAAGGCCATGAGTCGCATGCTGGATCGGGCGGTTGATTTTCGGCGGTCGCACCCCGAACTGGAGGACCGCTGGCACGACGTGAGCTTCTACGACCTGGTCCGCAACCCCCTGGAGGTTGTGGGCGGCATCTACCGTCGCTTTGGCTGGTCGATCGAGCCGGAATCCATTGAAGCGATGAAAGCCTGGTTCTGGAAGCAGGAGAAAAAACGGCGCGCCGAGAAGCGGCACACCTACGATATCGCGGACTACGGCCTGACGCAGGCCAAGGTGAACGCCGCGTTCGCCAACTACCGCAGGTTCGTCGCGGACCGCGTCGGGTCGGCCCTGGTCCTCGACGAGGCCACGTAGACCATGCCGAACGCCCTCCTCATCTACCCGAAGCACCCTCCCACCTACTGGGGCAACAACTACGCCCTGGAACTCCTGGGCATCAAGGCGGTGTTTCCTCCTCTCGGCCTGCTCACCGTCGCTGCGATGTTCCCTTCCCGGTACAACCTGCGCCTGGTCGACCTCAACGTGACCCCGCTCGAGGACGCCGACCTGGAGTGGGCGGACCTGGCCTTCACGTCGACCATGATTCCGCAACGCCCCTCGCTCGAGCAGGTCGTCGAGCGCTGCAACCGTGCCCGGGTTCCGGTCATCGCCGGCGGGCCGCACCCCACCACCTTTCATGAGGAGATGGAGGGAATCGATCATTTCGTGCTCGATGAGGTCGAGGAGACCTTTTCGACCTTCCTTCGCGACCTGGAAGACGGCACCGCGCGGGCCGTCTATCGCGCCCCGAGGAAGCCGGACATGACCGAGGCTCCGGTTCCCCGTTTCGACCTCATCGACTTGAGCGACTATCACTCGATGTGCCTGCAGTTCTCGCGGGGATGCCCCTTCGATTGCGAGTTCTGCGACATCACAAAGCTGTACGGGCGGGTATCCCGCACGAAATCGCCGGAGCAGATGGTGGCCGAGTTCGACCACCTGTACGACCTGGGCTGGCGGGGTCCGCTCTTTCTGGTCGACGACAACTTCATCGGCAACAAGCGCGAAGTATCGAGGCTTCTCCCCGTGCTCGCCGAATGGCAGAAGGAGCGCGGCCATCCCTACCAGCTGTTCACCGAAGCGAGCGTCAATCTCGTGCGGATGAACGACTTGATGGACGTCATGATCGAGGCCGGCTTCGACGCCGTCTTCCTGGGCATCGAGACGCCCAATCCGAAGGCTCTCAAGAAGATGAAGAAGCCTCAGAATCTTGACATGCGTGACGACAACTACCTGTTCACGGCCGTGCGCAAGATTCAGCAGAAGGGAATGATGGTTCTGGGCGGCTTCATCCTCGGCCTCGACGACGACGATGACAACGCGTTCGACGCCCAGATCGACTTCATTCAGGAAGCCGGGATTCCGATCGCGCTGGTCGGGCTGCTGACCGCGCTCAAGGGAACAAACCTGTGGGCTCGGCTGGAGCGCGAAAACCGGCTGCTGGACAAACCGGTCGAGATCGACGCGACCGCCCTGAACTTCAAGCCGGAAATGGATCCCCGGACGCTGGTGGAAGGGTACCTGCGGGTCGTCGGAACCATCTACGATTCCACGCTGGAGAACTACTTCGACCGCTGCCTGACCCTGCTGGAAAATCTCAATCCGGTACCGCACCTGTACAAGCCGGTGAGCAAGCACATCCTCTATGCGAGCATCATGCTGATCCGGCAGCGCCTGACGCCGGACCAGCTGCCGGTTTTCTCACGCTACATCGCCAGGGTCACCAGGGATCATCCGCGGTTGCTGCCGCTGGCAATCCGCCTGGCAGCCATGGGTTATCACTGCGAGAAACTCACGCGCCAGCAGACTGTTCTCCGGAAGTTCAAAGCGGCCCTGAAATCGGAGTTGGCTGCGTTCAATGAAGCCGGATGGGGGCCTGACGCGGCATCAGAAACCGCAGACAGCTTCATGAAGGATGCGCTGCAGCGTGCGGAGGAACGCCAACACGCAATCCCCGAGGAATTCCGGTACGCCGGCGATGGGGTGTCCGAGAGTCTGGCGGCATTTCAACTGGCAGTCCGCGCGAGCACCGAGACCGGTGAGGCGCCGGGCTGGCAAGGCGCGACGAGAGGGGAACAGCACCGCGATTCGCCCGAGGAGCAACACAGAGCGAAGCGCTGGAAGCAGTCGCCTCACTCCTTGTCAGCCGGCACGTAGTGAGCCGCTCGCCCTCGTCCCCGGACTCTGACCAGTCCTTCCGCTCGCAGTGAGCGCATGAGCTTCAGGACCTGAGTTCTGGAATAACCGGAAAACCGCCGAATTTCCGCGTTGGTCAGTCGGCCCCTTTCGCCGAGGATCGCGAGCAATCGGAGTCTTACGGACTCCTCGTCCAGCCAGACGTCCTGATGCTCATCCGCGGAATCAAAAAGTGCCAAATACCGGCGAGCCAACCGGTATTTCGTCCCCCGGCCCCTTCCCTGGGGAACCAGGAAACCGCGTATTCGAAGGGAGACCAGGGCTTCCGCAGCCTCTTCGGGGGACAGCTGGAGCAGCCTGGATGCGGACCACCTGTCGAGAACGGGGCGCCTTGCCAGCCCACGCAGGACGATCAGATCGTCGACGCCGAGTTCTTCACCCCCACCTCGCATGTCCTGCACGAAGCGGGCGAAGTCCGCGTGTGTCCTGGTTGGCAAGACCAGTTTGACGTGGGACTCGTCCGCTTCGTACCGCGGCAGGTCTTTCCCGAGCGACAGGGATTCTTCAAAGATGCGGTCGACGCCGAGACCCAGCCGATTCACCAGACCGATCGTTTGCAGAACATCCGCCAGCAGCGGGTTGCGCCGAACGGGGCGATGGCGAAGGATGTTCTGCGCGGTGACGCCCCCGATGAACCCTCCGGGGCTGGTGATCTCCATGCGATCACTGGAGAGATTCAGGTGAATGGACTGGTGGAGGAAATAGTCGCGGTGAACCAGTGCGTTCAGCACCGCTTCCCTGGCAATCCACCATGTGATATCGGGGATTTCCAGCTGGTGGAATCCCGCAGGCTCGATAGGCATGACCCGAAGGTTCGCGGCAAGCAGATTGCGAACTTCCTCGACGGTCTCCAGAAGCGGGCCACGCAGATCTCGGCGGACATCGTATCCCGAGGGGCCGCGGGTTCTGGAGAATACCAGTTCATGGCGCGGGACTGCTCGGGAAAGTGAGGAACGGGATCCGAGGAGAAGCACCGCCGCGAGGGTAACGCCTCTGCGTGACGTCAGTCCGAGCGCTTCCGCCAGGCTTCTATTCTCGAGTTCGGCCAGATCACTGCGGGCTGGATCCGCCCTGACCAGCCGGCGCAACCGGTCGAATTGACCCGGATCGAGGTCGCAGAATCTGACATCCGGCAGGATCTCGGCGGTAAGGTCCCGTCGGCCCCGGGACACGACCAGATTGGCCAGATTGGATCCTGTCAGCGGCTTGCTGTCCTTGCCGACCCTTATCTTGGCCACCCCATCCGAGGTGGTGTGCGGAGGCAAGCCCGGCGGTATGCGAACCACCAGCACTCTGCCTTCAGGCTCCTTCAGTTCACTGACTTCTACGAGGATATGAGGTTCCGTACCATCGTAGATGTTCCGGCGCAGCGCGTCCGCATCGAGACCGGCCACGCCATGGATAGCTTCCGCACGCGTCCGCTTTCTGTCGCTGATCCCCAGGACGAGGAAACCTCCGCTCGCGTTTGCGAACGCAACCACCGTCTCCCGAATCTCACGGATCTGGGCCTTGTGGGCGGACCCGCTCGAGTTCCACGACTTGAATTCCAGCGAGTCGGACTCGAGCGAGTCGGCAGGCTCGCCGTCGAGGCGGTCCAGCTGGGCTTTGATCCGGTCGATGGTAAGCATGATAATGTATCATTAGTGATAATGCGGCATTATTCATACTAATGAAAGAGTGCTCTGCGGTCCAGTCCGGCGACCCAGGACGGAACGTCAACCCCCAGAAACGGGACACACCCGCCCCTACCGCGGGCCAACAAGAAACCGGGTCGTCCCTACCCGATCTCCGGCCTCCTCAGGTGCCAGTCGGTCCCTTTCTGGAAGGCGTGCGCCACGCTCAGGATCTTGTCGTCGGCGAACAGGTTGCCGAGCAGGGTCGTCGTCAGCGGCATCGTCGTGGGGCTCTCCGCATCCGGATTGCGCTCGCCGAACTCGTAGGGCACCACCGCCGCGGGATGACCGGTCTGGTTGGTCAGCCCCACAAGCCCCGACCCGCTCACGAACATGTCGAAGCCCTGCATGACCTCGGCCATCTGCTTCATCAGGATGAGCCGGCGGCGCTGGGACTGGACGAAGTTGAGCGCGGGCACGTCCCTCCCGCCCCGGAACCTGCCGCGGCGGCGGCGCTCGTCCTCGTCGAGCTCTTCGGAGATCGGCTCCGGCTCGCCATCGGGCGCGACGTGGAAGTCGAAGGCCGCCGACGACTCGACCCCAAGCGCGTTCGAGCGGAAGTCGGGGATCTCCGGCATGGGCTGCGGGTCGGCGCCGAGCGCTCGCAGTCCCTCGACGAATGCCTCGGGCGCGTCCTCGTCGTACCCGATTCGCATCGCGCTCAGGTCGGGGTCGGGATCGAAGCGGAAGGGAGTGGTGAGCGACGCCGGGTCCTTCTGGTCGGACCCGTGGATGGCGTTGAAGACGAGGGCGCAGTCCAGAGCGCTGCGACACATCGGCCCGGTCTTGTCCATGCTCCATGAAAGGACCATGCCGCCGTAACGGCTGACTCGGCCGAAGGTCGGCCTCAGCGCCGTCAGGCCGCAGCGCCGCGAGGGGGACACGATCGACCCCTGCGTCTCGGTGCCGATCGCGAAGGCCACGCACCCGGCAGCCGTGGCCGAGCCCGGACCCGCCGACGACCCGCTCGACCCCTCCTCGAGGTTCCACGGGTTCAGTGTTCGGCCGCGGTACCAGCGGTCGCCCCGCGCGAACTCGCCGGTCGCGAGCTTGGCCACCAGGACAGCGCCCGCGTCCCGCAGCCGCACCGCCACCTCGGAGTCCTCCCGGATGAACTGGTGGCTGAACTCGGCCGAGCCCCATGTCGTGCGGGTCCCCGCAACCGTGAAGAGGTCCTTGAGCCCGTAGGGGATGCCGTGCAGGGGTCCGCGCCAGTCGCCCGCCGCGATCTCGAGGTCGGCCTGGCGCGCCTCCTCCTGCGCGCGGCCCTCCAGGATGGTCACCGCGCATAGAAGAACCGGGTCGAGCCGCTTGAGGCGCTCGAGGTACACGCCGGTGAGCTCGGAAGGCGAGATGTCCCGCGCCCGGATCAGGGCCGCGAGGCGGTGGACGGGGAGGAAGACCAGGTCCTCTTCGGCGGTGGGAACCGCGCCGCTCCAGGGTTCGATCTCGATCCCGGTGCGCTCGAAGGGATTGCCGCCGGTCTCGTGCCACAGCTTCTCCATGAGCGCGCCGGTTCCGCCCGGGTATGCCTGGAACTGAAGCGCGGGGGGCTCGCCGTTCCCGAGGGGGACGGGCGGCGGGGCCTCCTGGGGCGGGGCCTGGGGGGCCGGGAGCGGGGCTGGGGCGGGGGACGCGCCGACAGAGCCTGCGTCCGCGCCGAGCGACCCCGGTTTGAGGGCTCCGGCTGCGGCCGCCGCGGCCGCGGTCGTCAGGAAACGGCGTCGTTCGATGGTGCCCGGGGGTGCAGCTCCGGCGGGCGCATCTCCCGCAGGCGCGCCGTCGTGGGCGCGCCCCGTTTTCTTTGCGTCAACCGTGCCGAGTGGGGGGGTCGGGTTACTCATATACTCATATACTCATTTCTGCTCGCCCGGCGAGCTTTCGCGTGCGGCCTGTCAGCGACCGCGCAGCTTGTAGACCCCCACCGTCAGCAGGGGAACGACGACGACCGCCATGAAGATGAAGCTCATGGCGTTGTATCCCATTCCGATCAGGTCGATGAGGCCGACCCGCGACAGCAGGTAGCCGGCCACAAGAAGCAATAGCGCGGTAACGGGCCGCAGGCGAGCCGGCATGGCGCCGCCGCGGGCCCGGTAGACGCTGTCGATGCGCTCGTTGAATGCGTGGATGAGCCCCGATCCCGTCTCGATCAGTGTGCCGAAGAGGATGAGCTGGAATGCGATCTGGAAGGGACGCGAGCCCAGCATCTCCAGCATGTAGTTGGCCGGCACGGGCCGATCGAGGACAGCCGGGTACTGCCCTGCCAGGGCCAGGCAGAAGAGGACGCCGGGGATCATCGCGATCGGGCCCGCCAGCGCCCCGGCCCACAGCGCCTCGCGGCGGCGGCGGATGTGGCGCGTGGCGAAGAGCATGGCCGGCACCAGCGCCACCAGCAGCGCCGCGTAGCGCACGCCGGACGAGAACCACCCGGGGCGCACCTCGCCGCCCTCCAGCCCGGCGGCGATCTGGTCCCCGAAGGTCGCCATGCTCCACACGAAAAGGATCAGATAGGCGCCGTAGAGCAAGATCGACCAGCTCGCGAAGAAGCGCTCGATGGTGGGCGTCCCCTTGAAGACCAGCGCGCCGATCGCCACGAGCAGCCCGACCGCGCCGATCCAGCCCGGCAGCTGGAAGGTCTCCGACAGGAAGGTACCCGCGGCCGCGCCGATCACGGCGAGGATGAGCATCAGCGCCGTGAGGTATCCGACCTCGTACGAGATCCACGCGCGTCCCAGCAGGTGCTGGAAGTACGAGCGGTAGTCGTAGCTCTCGAACGCGCGCGCGAACTCGAAGCCGACCATGCAGGTGATACTCGTCACGATCGTCGCGGGCAGCATCGCGAGCAAGCCGCCGAGGACCCCGTATTCCAGGAAGAACTCGACCAGTTCGCGGCCGGTTCCGTATCCGCCCGCAATGATGATGGATTGGAAGACCAGCCCGGGAAGCAGGTAGCGCCTGAACCAGGAGGGCATTCAGGTCACCTGTGGATCGGGGGGAGAGGGCCGACCCCCCAACGCGGCCGCGCGGCCTTGCACGACCGGCCGCCTATCCACCCGACACTGCCTGCATGAAGAGGACCGTGTCCCCGTCGGCAACCGCTTCATCCCACCCGTCCATCCAGCGGGTATTCGTCCCGTTGTGGAAGCACAGCACATGGCGCCGCAGCTCCCCGGCCTCGTTGAAGAGGTGCGGCTTGAGGCGCGGCTCGCGTTCGAGGAGGTCGGCGAAGACTTCGCGCAGGGTTGCGCCCGATGCGGCCATCTCGCGCACGCCCCCGGTGACGGGGTCGAGGAGCGAGGGGAGCGTGACGGTCACCTGGGCCATCGGTCCTCTCGGCCCAACGCCTTCCCTGTCCCCCGCCATGAGTCGCGCGCTCATTCTACCCACTGTCCCTCACCGGTGAAGTTGCGGTCCCGAAAAGCCAGCACGCATTTTCGTCTCCGCGGGCCCACCCACGCAAATCCTCGACCGTGGCTGTCTGCGACATGCTACATTGGTCCCACACCAGCGAGCGACACGCGACCCCAAACGGGATGGAATCGGGACATCAATGACTCCGGTTAGCGACACCGTCATCCTGAAGATGGTTCAGGCCATCGTCGATGTCAGCGACCCCGAGCAGGTGATCCTCTTTGGATCCAGGGGGCGGGGGGACTTCACTGAACGCTCCGACGTTGACCTGATCGTGGTCGAGGCAGCGCCGTTCGGGCCGGGCCGGAGTCGCCATCAGGTGATGAACCGGCTGTATCGCGCTGTCGCGGGCTTCGGTGTGCCCGCCGACATCCTGGCCTACTCTCTCGACGACGTGGAGTATTGGCGCGATTCGCTCAACCACGTTCTGGCACGGGCGCTTCGGGAGGGCAGGGTTATGTATGAGCGATCCTAAGTGCGCCGGCGTGATGTTGCGGGCGGCCGAGCGCGACGTGCTTACGCTACAGGACATGAGCGGTCGCGTCCCCGACGAGTCGTTTGGCTTCCATGTCCAGCAAGCGACCGAAAAGGCGCTCAAGGCTTTCCTGGCCCTCTTGGGCCGCAAGTATCCGCTCACCCACAATCTCTACGATCTCTTTGTGCTCCTCGACGAGGAGGGTGTGGCAACGGGTTTCTACCGACCGCTGTCGTCCTTTACGCCGTATGCGGTTGAGTTTCGCTACGAGGGTGTCGGTCCCGGCCACGAGCCCATAGATCGCGCAGCCGCGCTCACTCTTGTCGGGGCGCTGCTCCGGGATGTCCAGGACCGACTCGAGGCAGTCGAGTAGTCTCTTCCAGTCGCCGTGGGCATCACTCGACCCAGGCCGAGACGTGCAGTATGCGGGGGAGGATCACCGGCAGATTCGTCCAGCTTTCCCCCAGATCGCTGCTCGCGTGCAGGCTGCCGGAGGTCGTCCCGAAGTAGACGCCGCCGGGGTCCAGGTCGTCGACCCCCATCGCGCCCCTGAGGACGACGCCGAACGAGTTCTCCGGCGGCAGTCCCGCCGACGCGGAGTGCCAGCTGTCGCCGCCGTCGCGGCTGCGGAAGACCTGAAGCGCCCCGCCCACCGGCACACGGTACTGATCGGCTTCGAGCGGCACGGCGAAGAGCGTCCTGCTGGCGCGGTCGATCACGATCGGGAAGCCGAAGACGGCCGCGAGGCCTTCCTCGTTGCGCGTCCAGTTGTCCGCGGCGTCGCGGCTGCGGAACATGCCCAGGTGGTCCTGGCGGTAGATCAGCGACGGGTCGTCGGGGTCCTGCGCGAGGGCGTGGACGCAGGTGCCGATCCCCTTGTGGTGCTCGTCCTCGAGCGCCATCGGCACGCCCCGGTTGCGCGGGGTCCAGGTCGCGCCGCCGTCCTCCGTGCGGAAGACGCCCACCGCGGAGATGCCGCACCACATCCGGTCAGGGTTCGCGTGGTCGAAGAGAAGCGCGTGGCAGCACAGGCCCCCCGCACCCGGCATCCACCCCGGCCGCGTCTCGTGCTCGTTCAGCCCCGGCACCGCGTCCCACGATTCACCACCGTCGCTGCTGGTGAAGAGGCCGGCGTCCTGCACGCCCGCGTAGATCGTCCCGCGGTTTTCGCGCAGCGTCCACACCTGCCGGAGCCGCCTGTCGCTCCCGTCCGGGTAGGCTGGGCCGCTCTCAAGCTGCTCCCACTTCTCCCCGTCCGGCGACACGTGAAGCGCGGGCCCGTAGATGTCGCTCGCCACGGCCGCCATGAAGCGCCCATCGGCCAGCCGCAGCCCGGCGGTCACCTTCCACCCCTTGAAGAACGGCCCGCTGACCGTCCACTCGCGGCGATCGTCGCTCGTCACCCAGAATCCGCCCTTCCCCGTCCCCACCATCAGCCTTACGCTCATTCGACGCGGTAGCCCCCGTTCGTGTGGATTTGCGGTACTGACAAAGCCAGCCCGCATTTTCGCGAACCCGGTCCCCCCTACGCAAACGGCCTGGTGAGAGACGCTGTGACCGACCCCCGCCCCGTCGTCCTCTTCGACGGCGACTGCGCGTTCTGCAACGCGACCGTGCGCTGGACCGTCAGGCGCGACCCCCTCGCGCAGCTGCGATTCGCGCCCCTGGCCTCCGACGCCGCCCGCCGCGTAGTCGCCCTCACCGACCCCGGCCGCGACTTCGACTCCCTCCCCGACGCCATCGTGCTCGCCGACCGGGACGGCGTCCACACCGCCTCCACCGCAGTCCTCCGCCTCACCCGCCACCTGCGCTTCCCCTGGCCGGCCTGCGCTCTGGCCCTCCTCGTCCCCCGCCCCTTGCGCGACGCGGCCTACCAGGTCTTCGCGCGCAACCGCATTCGCTGGTTCGGCCGCGCCGACGCCTGCGAGACCCCGCCGCCCGGCCTCGCCGCCCGCATGCTGGACGCGGAGGACGTGCCAGGGCCCGAATAGCGGCCCCCGGCGAGTCGGCGATCCGTCACCCAGCCATGCCCGTCGCACCAGTGCCGGGCCAGATCAGCCACCCCAGCGCAAACCGGCCGCCGGGGCCGCATCTTCGCGACCCCGGCGGCCGGTGCGCACCGATTAGGGCTCGGCGATCAGCTCTGACTGCAGAACGCGTTGCCCGTCACATTCGGGTTCGCGCTGCACTCCGCCAGACTCGGCGGGAAGCAGTGGTGGCGGCCCTGCATGAACGCGACAGCCCACGAACTCAGGTTTTCGGCCGCGAACCGGGCGTTGTCCTTCAGCCTCCGGCCCTCCAGCCATAGCTCGAAGTTCCGCTCGCGGTCGAGCGCCAGCCACGCCTCGGCATCCGACGACGCCGACACCGGCGGCACACCCACGCGCTCGCGCACGTAGTTGATCCTGTCGATGGCGCCCTGGCGGTCGCCCATGCGCAGCATGGCTTCGGCCTCGATGAGGCGCATCTCGTGACCCTTGGCCAACGCGTAGTCGTCGCCGCGGTCGGTGTACTTGAGCTGCCGGTAGAAGGGCTTCACTCCACCGCCGGACGTCTGGTTCATGTCACGCCAGGGCACGCGGGGATCGGTGTCCCCCCCGATGCTGTCGTTGTACATGCCCCAGACGGTGATCTGCTTGGTGCCCTCATGGGTAAACTGATAGACCGAGTTGACCTCTCGTCCCGTGTTGTTGGAACGGCGGGCGAGCCACACGAAGTCGTCCGGCACCTGGGACGCCAGCGACTGAGCCTGCGAGTAGTTGCCGAGCAGCAGGTGCGCCTGCGCCATTCCGGCCGTGGACGCAACGGCAATGGAGTCATGACCGCCCCCCGCGCGGCTGATCGCGGTCTCGAAGCGCTCGATGGCACGCGTGTGGTGTGCGCTCGCTTCCATGACCTCGCCCGGGTCGGACGTGCCGTCCCCGTCACGATCCTCGCCCCCGAAGACGGCGATGCAAACGTTGTCGCCCGCGACCCGGTTGGCCCAGCCGGCCCACATGTAGGCAGCAGTGAGGTACTGGTTCGTGGCGGCGTCGGACTGCGTTTCGGTAAGGCGCGCGATCCCCGCTGCCGCCCCCCAACGGGCCAGTTGCATCGGATTCCAGCTGGTCTCGGCGTTGACCACGGTCAGGCGGCCTTCGCCGGCGTCCTGCAGCCATGGCTGGGTGGCGTCGGCGTCGAGGTCCGTGGACGCCGGTCCCCCGAGCCACGCCAGGTTGTCCAGCGCCACTTCCACATCGGCGACGACGCCGATCAGCACCGTCTTGCCGGCGGCCTCCTCGTTGAGAGCGTCGTCCACGATCGGACCCGGATTGACCACGTCGAACAGGTCACACGCGGCAAACAGCGCAACGAGCGCCGCGGCCCCCAGAACCCGGCATGCTTTCTTGAAGGTGTTCACGTTGTCCCCCTTTCCTAGAAGTTGGCCCGGAGGCTCACGGAGAACATCACCGGAGGGGGCAGCTGGTAGTACTCGTAGCGGGCGGGGAACGTCCCGACGCCGCCGCCGTAGCCGACCGTCAGTTCGGGATCGATCCCGGCGCCCTGCGTCCACTTGTACGGGTTCTGCAGCGTGGCGGTCAGGGTGCTGCCGGTCGCTCCCGGAATCACGCCGTCCGGGATCAGGAAGGACGCGGAGACCGTTCGCACCTTGAAAAAGTCCGACGGCCTCATCCAGTGGTCGAAATTGGGCGTCGGCAGCTGGCAACGGGCCCTCCAGATGGCGGGCGCGGCATTCCTGGCCGTCATGTCATCGGCGTTTTGCAGGCCCAAATCGTTGCATTCCGGCCACAGGCCGCGCCGCACCTGCTGCCACGGCATGATGTTGAACTGGTATTGCCCGCCGTGGAACTCGCCGAGCGCGTAGATCGTCAGCCGGTTGAAGAGGTTGATCGACGTCCTGGCGCTGAGTATGTGCGTCGGGTAGACGGGGCCGTAGTAGTGGTCCGGCTCCGAAACCGGTTCGGCGATCTCGTCCGGATTTGTCACGCGGCTGCCCCACAGCGACACGATCGGATACCCCACGCGCACCCACTGGCCCAGGATCGAACCCCAGCCGAGGAAGAACTCGGGCGCCTCACCGAGCGAGAGCACCTCGCTCGTGACGGTGGACACCTGTCCCGTGACTTCCCAGCGGAGATTGTCGAGCGCGACCGGGACACCGGTCACCGACACCTCGATGCCGGTGTTCTTGAACTCGCCGACGTTGCGCAGCTGTGAGTTGAGGAATCCCTCGGAAGGCGCGGCGGTCACCGGCATCAGCGCATCGCTCGTGACGCTGTTGAACCAGCTGACATCGAATCCGATGCGGTCATTCGCCATCGATCCCTCGAAGCCCAGCTCCAGCTCGGTCGACCGCTCGGGGCCGAGTTCGGGGTTGCCGAGGTTCGCCGGCGTCACACCCGCCTGTCCCTCGTAGCCGGAGATCGGGTTCCACGTCCGCACCGCGTCGAAGGCACCGGGCGCCTTGCCCGACTGACCCCAGGCGGCTCGCAGCTTCATCACCGGCCACCAGTCCATGGACCAGAAGGAAGCATCGGAAAGAACGTACGAGGCGCTGACTTTCGGGTAGACCTGGAGTCCCAGATCCTGCCCGAAGGCGCTGTTTCCGTCCACGCGCACACCCGCGGTCAGGAAGAGGTTGTCCTGGATTCCCAGAACCTCCTGCGCGAAGAACCCGGCGTTGACCACCTTCAGGAGATCCTCGCTGGAGGTGGTGGTCGCGCCCGAGGTCAGCGTCTTCTCTCCCGGGCCGCCAAAGTCCTCAGAGGACCCGTAGGTCGTGTGATCCCAGTCGCTGAACAGCTGGCCGCCCGCCGAGAAGGAGGACGACAGGGTCTCGCTGATGTCGTATTCCCAGGTCGTGCCCAGGTCGAAGGTCAGGGTGCGGTGTTCCCACTCGTTGAGATTCCGCAGGCCTCGTGGCTGAAGCACGTGGTCGAAGGGGAAGTTCTGCTGGTTGAAGGCCGTCGTGTAGTCGAGTCCGAGGGTCAGCCGGGTCGTCACGCCGTGCGCGTCGGCCCTGTGCGTGGTGGTGAGCCCGCCCACAAAGTGCTCGACGCGTCCGCTGTTCGTGATGTCGAACAGGATCTGGTCCGGATCGCCCTGGAAGTTGTCGCGGTCGACGGCGGCGTTGGTGTAGTCCTGGGAGCCCCGCAGCACGTTCAGCATGAACCCCGAGCCGTTGTCGCCCATCTCCATGTAGTTCGTGGTGCGATGGACGTACGAAGTGTTGAGGTTGATGTCGAGCGACGAGGCGGGTTGCACGCCGAAGTTTCCGCGCACGCTGTAGGAGCGGTCGTCGTTGTTGTCGATGACGCCGTCGTCGTAGCTCAGCGCCCCGGAAACGTAGTAGCGAACGATGTTCGTCCCGCCCGAGACCGAGAGCTGCGCTTCGCCCAGGCCGCCGTACTTGTACCACGGCTTCGTGAATCCCCAATCGTCGGTCTTGCCGAGGATGGGACCCATCGAGTTGCCGGTCATGAAGCGCGTACCGCCGGTCATCTCCGCGGTCCAGGTGGCCGTCTGGCCCGAGCGCCCCTGTTTGGTGAAGATCTGGATCACGCCCCCGGCCGCTTCCGTGCCATAGAGCGTCGTGGCCGCGGATCCTCGCACGACCTCGATTCGCTCGATGTTGTTGGAGTCGATCAGGTCGAGGGGATTGGGCGATGTCTGGGCGCCCGCCGGGCCGGGATTGATGCTGGACCGGTTGTTGTAGATCCCCTGGTTGTTGTTCATGCGCACGCCGTCGACGTAGATCAGCGGCTGCACGTCCTGGCTGATGCTGTTGATCCCCCGCAGCACGATCTTGGAGCCGCCGCCGACCTGCCCCTCGTTGCGCCACTGCTGGAGCCCGGTGGTCTGGCCGTTGAGGATTTCGGTCAGCGATTGCGCCGGCGTGTACTCCAGCGTCGCCGCGCGCACACTGCCCACGCTGTTGCCGAGCTCGCGCCTGGACGAGGCGCCGGGCGTACCGGTCACCACGATCTCATCCAGCTCCAGCGCCGTCTCGCTCAGGCGGAACTCCAGGACCGCGGCCTGTTCGGCCGAAACCTCGACCGTCTGGCTCTGCGTTCTGTAGCCGATTCTCTCGACGAAGACCTCGTGGCTCCCGACCGGAACGCTGAGGACCACGAAGCGGCCGTTGTCGCCCGTCACCCCCCCGAGCCCGGTGTCGCCAATACGAATCTGGGCAACGCCGATGGGTGAGTTGTTGGTGGCGTTGAGGACGGTGCCCGTGATCCTTCCGGTCTGCGCCGAGACGGCCGCCGGCAGAAGGGCGACAAGCCCGGCGGCAAGGACAGGCAGGGCGGGCATCCGAAGTGCCCGGATAGCCCGGAATTCTGGGACGGGTACTCTCATGCGAGCCTCCTTTTGCGGGGATTCATTCCGGTGGGGACGATGGGATCCACCTTATGCAGGTGATGATGCATACGCAACCGTATTCACATCATCGCCGGACGGACGGGTTATTGTCGCCCGACAGGGATCCACAGGATGGTCAATCCGGGCCGCAGCGCCTGCCGGTTGGTTGGGTCCTCCGTCCCCCCTTCCGAGGACCCGATGTGACCGGCAAACAGTATCCCGAGTACGCCACCGGCCACGACCCCGCCGGCGAGCAGGGCGCTGCGCGCTGCCGAAAACCGCTGCACGTCGATTCCGGTCACGTCGGCCATCGGCACCCGCAGGGTATCGGCCACCTTCGGGCTGCGCTGCAGCTCCGGCACGATGCCCGGAATCGGAACCACAAGGACGATGGCATCCGGGTCGACCGTGAGAACGCTGCCCTCGAGGCTCGTCCGTGCCACTCCTGTGGCCGATACCTGACGCATCTGTCCTTCGGGCGTGAGGCGGGTCCGGATCTGCGACCCGATCGTCGGATCCCCGGTAACCGGCTGGAAGGTGGTGCATCCGGATGCCCCGAGGAGCGCTGCGGCCGTGGCCGTTGACAGCAGCGCGCGAAATGGAGACTTGTTCGCAAGGGCACGGACGCGCACGGCAACCTCGGCGGGCTACAGGTGGACCAGGAGCAGGCTTGGGGGAAGTTCACGAGCAGTCGCGGGGCTGGCAACCATGGACCGCCTTTCGGGCCAGCAGGATCATGAACCCGGGACGAGCTCGCCGCTCGACAGACGCCGGACAAAGTCCCCGGCAGGCAACACCTCGATCCCATCCCGGGTGCGTCTCGCCCGCGGTTCGAGACAGACGATCGCGCGGCGCTCGACGCTGTGCTCCGTCGCAAGGCTGCGCAGCCCCCTGAGGTGGTGCCGCCCGACGTTGCCGGTCGCCTTGGCCTCCACCGCCAGGCGCATGTCGCCCATAATGAAATCGACTTCGACCCCGCTGGGCATCCGCCAGTGCGTCAGCTCTCCGTCGAACCCGGTGTAGGCAACGTGCGCGGCCAATTCGTGATGGACCCAGTTTTCGAACGCCTTTCCGTACAGCTCGGAACCGCGGACGATCGTTCCCCTGCGGGCCAGCCGGTTGACGACGCCGACATCGGAAAAGTAGAACTTCGGACCGACGGCCAGGCGGCGTTTGCGGCGCTTGCGCCACGCCGGAAGCCAGCGGCCCAGCAAGGTGTCCTCGAGGATCCCGAAGTAGGCTTTGGCCGTGTTGGAGGACACGCCGCACTCCCGGCCGACGTTGGAGAAACTCACCGGCTCGGTGTCGCTCAGCGCCGCGGCGTCCAGGAATCCGGAAAAGGCCGGAAGGTTGCGGACCAGCCCTTCGGCCGCCACTTCCTCCTTGAGGTAATCGGCGATATAGGCGTCGAGGAGCCGCCGCGACTTTGCGGATTCGCTGATGCGGGGCAGATAGCCCGCATTCAGAACGTGATCGAGATCGAATCCGCTCCCGACCTCCGCCGCCGTCAGGCCGCGCAGCTCATACCGGATGGCTCGTCCGCCAAGAAGGTTCGCAGCGCCGCGCCTGACCTTCCTGGCGCTGGAACCGCAAAGCGCAAAGTGGCGTCCGCGGTTCTCCATCAGCCAGTGTACCTCGTCCAGCAGCGCGGGTACCTTCTGGACCTCGTCGATCACGATCTGCCGACCCGGTTCCGTCCGGTCCGCCTCGATCTCCTGTCGCAGAAGCTCGGGCCGACTCACGTACCGCCGGAACTCGTCGCTCTTCAGCAGGTCGATCCAGCGGCCGTCGGGATAGTGCCGTCTCAGCAGGGTACTCTTGCCGGTCTGCCGGGGACCCCAGAGGAAGAACGTCTCGCGCCCGGGCGGCGGCAGGGCAAGTGCTCTTTTGAACATGAACTTCAATTTATCATGATATTTTGATGTTGTATAGCGAATTGGACAAGGCATCGTTGCCCGCGAGCCGCCTGCCGACTCACATTGAAGCCGTCACCCGGACCCAATCGCCCGCCATGGAGCGCCCGAACTCATGCAGCACACCGCGTATCGCAGCCAAATCGGCACCGCCGGCTTCACCTTCTTCGCCACCCTGTCCGTCCTTGCCTTCTCCGCCCTCGCCCCAACCCCTGCCCACGCCCAGGACACCCCCGATTTCCGCGCTGAATTCCAGGGCCAGTTCGAAGCCTCCGCCCGCAAGCTGGTCGCGCTGTCCGAGGCGATGCCCGCCGAGTCGTACTCCTGGTCGCCCATGGAAGGAGTGATGAGCGTGTCCCGGGTGTACATGCACATCGCCCGGTACAACTACATGTACCCGGACCTGAATCTCGGCATCGAGGCGCCGAAGGGCGTGGACTACCGGTCGTTTGAAGAGGGGATGAGCGGGAAGGACAAGGTCGTGCCGATCCTCGCCGCGTCGATGGACCATGTGCGCGCGGTGGTCGACGGAATGTCCGACGACGATCTGGCCGCTCCCGTCGAGCTGTACGGCCGGCAGGTCGCGAGCTGGGCGGTCCTCCTTCAGCTCGTCACCCACATGAACGAGCACCTCGGCCAGTCGATCGCATACGCCCGCATGAACAGGATCGTGCCTCCCTGGTCGCGCTAGAATTGTAAACGCGACTTTACATAATGTAATGTCGACTATACAAGAGATTTCATCGGCGAGCCGCCACCGGCTCCCAGGATCGAGCTTGCGAGCCAGGCTCATGCCGGTCCTCGCCCTGGTCCTCGCCGGCGCCTGCCCAGCGTCCGCCACCGCCGCCGCCCCCCAGGACACCACCCGCGCCCGCGCCATGAACATGCCGATGAACATGGCCATGCCCATGGACTCCGTCCGCGGCTCCGGCGACATGATCATGACCATGCTGCGCAACCCCATGCTTCCCGGCCTGCGCGGCGTCAGCCCGTCGGTCGACCCCTTCCTGCCCGGCGAGGGCGTCGACACCGCAACCCTCGCCTGGGCGACCCCCCGCGAAGTCATCCACGCCGCCGACGGCGACACCGTCGCCCTCGAAGCCCGCATCGTGAAGCGCAGGATCGGCGGCCGCACCTTCGTCATGTACGGCTTCAACGGCCAGTACCCCGGGCCGCTCCTCCGCGTCGCCCAGAACACGAAGATTGTGATTCGTTTCACAAACTCGATCGATCTGCCGTCCACCATCCACTGGCACGGCCTCCGCCTCGAGAACCGCTTCGACGGCGTCCCCGATGTCACCCAGGCCCCCGTCCCCCCCGGCGGCGAGTTCATCTACGAGGTCGTCTTCCCCGACGCGGGCCTCTACTGGTACCACCCGCACGTGCGCGAGGACATCCAGCAGGACGGCGGCCTCTACGGCAACATGTTCGTCGACCCGGCCCGGCCCGACTATTTCGGCCCCGCCACCCGCGAAGAGTTCCTCATGGTGGACGACCTCCTGGTCGACGGCGACGAGCTCCTTCCCTACGGCCGCGATGCCGCCAACTTCACGATCATGGGGCGCTTCGGAAACGTCATGCTGGTCAACGGCGAGGAGCGCTACGCCGCGGCCGTGCGCCCCGGCGAGGTCGTCCGCTTCTTCGTCACGAACGTGTCGAACACGCGCAGCTACAACCTGAGCTTCGCCGGACACGACATGAAGCTGGTGGGCACCGACCTGTCCCGCTTCCAGCGCGAAATGATGGTGGAATCGCTGGTCATCTCGCCGGCCGAGCGCTACATCGTCGAAGTGCGATTCCCCGCCGCGGGCACTTACGCACTGCTCAACCAGGTCCAGGTCGTCGACCACATGCGCGGCACTTTCTACGCAGCCGTCGACACTCTGGGCGCCGTCGTCGTGGCAGGGGATGAGGTGGAAGAGAGCGACGCCCTCCTCACCTCCCACTCGACCATGCGAACCGATGCGGTTCTCGAAGCCGAGCTTGCGGAATTCCGCCCTCACTTCGACCGCCCCGCAGACCACGAACTCCTGCTGACCGTCGACATCGAGGGCCTGCCCATCCTGGTGCAGCAGTTCATCTCGATCGACACCATCTACCGGCCGCCCGTCGAGTGGACCGACGGCATGCCGAACATGAACTGGCTGTCGACATCGAACGAGGTGCGCTGGATCCTGCGCGACGAGGCCGCCGGTGCCGAAAACGCCGACATCGACTGGCGTTTCGCGCTCGGCGACGTGGTGAAGATCCGCCTCCGCAACGACGCCGACGCCTTCCACCCCATGCACCACCCCATCCACCTGCACGGCCAGCGGTTCCTGGTCCTGTCGCGCGACGGCGTCGAGAACCGTAATCTGGCGTGGAAGGACACGGTCCTCGTCCCGGTGGGGTCCACGGTCGACCTGCTCATGGAAGCGTCGAACCCCGGCGAGTGGATGATCCACTGCCACATCGCCGAGCACCTCGATGCCGGCATGATGGGCTCGTTTACGGTGGTGCCGTGACGAAGTTCGGCACCGACTGCTTGAGAATCCTGAATCGCATGCCACGTCATACTGGAAGGTCCCCCATGAGAAGCACCGTCACTCGCGCAGCCCTTTGGGGCACCACGTTCTTGGCACTCTCGTCGATGGGAATCCCAACCGGCCTTCCGGCCCAGGAAGCGGAGCCGGAGGAATCGACCAGCGCCCTGCCGCTGAAGCCGGGGCGCACGATCTCCTTCACGACGGACGAGGGCACCTGGATCAACCTCGACGTGTCGCCGGATGGGCAGGAGATCGTCTTCGATCTCGTGGGAGACCTCTATCTGCTGCCGATGGAAGGTGGCGAGGCACGGCGAGTCACGAGCGGAATGGCGTGGGACGACATGCCGCGCTTCTCGCCCGACGGCAAGCATATCGCCTTCATCTCGGACCGGAGCGGGAGCGACAACCTCTGGCTGATCGGGCGAGACGGCACGGGCCTTCGCGCGATCACCGAAGAGGTCGACTTCACCCTGAGCTCGCCTGCATTCACGCCCGACGGCGAATACATCGTCGCCCGGCGTTTCGGCTCCTATCCGACCCCGGAGAACTACCTGACCAACGTGCCGCTCTGGATGTATCACGTGGAGATCGGCACGGGTTTCGAGATCTATCCCAAGGATGGGAACAGGACCACGAACACCGGCCCGGCCTTCTCTCCCGATGGCACCCTGATGTACTTCAGCAGCCACGCCGGAGGATACGCCGGCGAGCAGGTGACCCAGTACCAGGTCATGGAGATGAACAGGTCCACCGGTGAGACCCGCAGGATCACCGCCGGATATGGGGGCGGCCTGCGGCCGATCGCGTCCCCGGATGGAAGGTACCTGGTCTACGCCACACGCAGGGACGCGGTCACGGCGCTTCGTATCCGCGACCTCCAAACCATGGAGGAGGAGTGGCTGGTGGCGTCCATGCAACGGGACGATCAGGAGGGCTACGCGCCGAACGACATCCTGCCCGGATACGGCTTCACGCCCGACTCGCGGGCCGTCGTCTTCACGGGCGACGGCAAGATCAAGCGGGTGGACGTGGCCACCAGGGAGGTCTCGGTAATCCCGTTTACGGCTCGGGTCGAGCAGGACGCGGTGCCGCGGCTCATGGTCGAGCAGCGTATCGACGACGGTCCGCTGCCGGTTCGGCAACTCCAGTGGACGAACCAGTCGCCCGACGGCAGGCGGATCGTCTTCACCGCCGTGGGCAAGGCGTGGGTTGCCGAGCTGGGAGGGGGGGCGCCGCGCCGCCTTACCGACAGTCCGCTCCGCGAGTATGCGCCGGCCTTCTCGCCCGATGGAAGATGGATCGCCTTCGTCGCACGCTCGGACGCCGAGGGCGCCAGGCTCGTGCGGGTACCGGCGGGCGGTGGGTCAGCCGTCGAACTCACGCCCCCGGGCGGGGAGTACCTCGGGTTCAGCTGGTCGCCCGGGAGCGACAGGATCGTCTACATGGGCCGGCGTCACGCCTCCCCGACCTGCCGGGGATGCGGCCGGAACGAGCTGGCCTGGATCCCCGCCGAGGGAGGAGAGCAGCAGCAGATTCTGGACAGTATTCCCCCGGGAATGACGGTGCCGCAGGTGGTCGCCACCGCCCGGGACGGCGAGCGGATCTACTTCACCGAGATGGGGCCGCGAGGTCCCGCGGTAACCTTCGCCGCAGCCCCGCCCCGGCATCTCGTCTCGGTCAACTTCGACGGGACCGACAAGCGTACCCACGCGAAGATCTCGAACTCGACGGGCCAGCTCAGCCTCAGCGAAGCCCGCCCCTCCCCCGACGGCAAATGGCTCCTTCTCATCGACCGGGAGAACGCTTACGTCGCGCAGTTGCCCGAGGTCGGCGACGGTGTGGCCATCAATCTGGCCGCCGCACCCGTGCCCCTCACGCAGATCACGAACGAGGGCGCCAACACCATCGGCTGGGCGGACGGCGGCGGCACCGTCACCTGGGGCTTCGTGAATCACTTCCAGCGCGCGTCGCTCGAGAGCGTGCTCGCGGCGGACTCGGTCGGCGACTTCGAGTCGGAGCACTTCGAGATCGCCCTGAGCGTGCCCCGCGCCATCCCGCAGGGGAAGCTCTACCTCCAGGGCGCGCGGATCATCACGATGCGGGGCGACGAGGTGATCGGGGAGGGCGACATCCTGGTCGAGAACAACCGAATCGCCGCGGTGGGCCCCTCCTCGAGCATGAACCCGCCGTCGGACGCCAGGGTGATGGATGTGCGGGGCAAGACCATCGTCCCGGGCTTCATCGACATTCACGCCCACCCGTCGACGGGAGCCGCCATGGTGCCCGACGAAGGCTGGAACATCGCCAGCCACCTCGCCTACGGAGTCACGACGACCCGCAATCCGAGCGGTGGCCGGGGTTCCTTCTGGTGGCAGGAGTTGATCGAGGCGGGCGAGGTCGTGGGCCCACGCGTTTATGCCACCGCAAATCCGTTCACCACGAACAACGTCAACATCAAGAGCTACGAGGACGCGCTGCGGGCGGTGCGCCGATACAAGGAGCAGGGCGCCCACTCGATCAAGCAGTATCTCCAGCCTCGCCGAATTCAGCGCCAGTGGGTCAGAATGGCGGGCGAGGAGGCCAACATCACCGTCACCAACGAAGGTGCTGCGGATCTCAAGGCCGACTTCACAATGGCGCTGGACGGATTCAGCGGTATCGAGCACAGCCTGGGCATCGTCCCTCTGTACAGGGACGCGATCGAGGTCTTCGCGCAGTCGGGCATCACCTATACGCCGACGCTGATCGTGGGGTATGGCGGCCCTGCGGGCGAAGGGTACTGGCGTGCGAGGTGGAACATGCACGACGATGAAAAACTCCGGCGCTTCACGCCACACGAGTCGCTGGACAACGAGTGGCGCCGCAAGACGGTCATCGTGGAGGAGGACTACATCATCCCGCTGATCGCGCAGGGAGTTCGGGACATCGTGCGCGCCGGGGGCTACGCCGGGCTCGGCTCACATGGCAACGAGGCCGGCATGGGAGCGCAGTGGGAGATCTGGATGCTGGCGTCGGGCGGAATGACTCCGATGGAGACGCTCCGCGTCATCACGGTGCACGGCGCGGAGGGCATCGGCTTCGCGCAGGACCTGGGGTCGCTGGAGCCGGGCAAGCTCGCCGACCTTCTCGTGCTGGACGCCAACCCTCTGGACGACATCCGGAACACCAACGCAATCCACTACGTCGTGAAGAACGGCGTGATGTACGATGGCGATACCCTCGACGAGCTTTGGCCCGAGCAACGGACTTTTCCGAAGTTCCCGTGGACCGTCGACGACGAACAGTACGAGGCGCTGCGCAGACGATGATGCCGGCGCGGCGCGGCTACCTGCGGACCAGCCGCGTCTCCGGGTAGCGCGCGTACCACCCGAACCAGAAGGCCCGGTGCGCGGGGAGCCGTTCGAGGCGCTCCGCGGCCGGCCCGGCCAGCGCCCCCTCCTCGACCGTCCACCGCGCCCCGCTCTCGTCAATGACCGCGCCGTCGCCGTCCCACTCGGCAAAGCGGCGGCCCGCGCTCTCGTAGACGCGGCTCGCCCCGCTGCGGTCGGTCAGCACCACGAAGTCCACGCCCCCGAGCACGTCGTGATACACGCGATTGCGCGCGAGGAAGTCCACCTCGATCGCGAGCTGCTCGCCCGGGGCGTCTGCGAAGCGGAGCGCCAGCACCTCGTCCTTGTTGTCGAGGCGGTCGTCCAGCTCGGGCACGGTGAACATGAGCCTGTCGGTGGCGAAGTAGTCCCGGTAGGCCACGCCCTCGCGGTAGTCGCGCTCGTGGCCGGTGTCGAGGGACAGCACCAGAGTCTCGGGGTGCCGCCGGCGCCATTCCTCCCAGGTCGTGGTCACGACGTAGCGCGGCTCGAGCGCGATCCCCCGGCCGACGAGCGGACCGACGGCCGGCGCGCCCGCGAAGGTCGACCAGAGCGACTTGGTCGCGTGGTCGTACATGAGCTTGTTCGAACGGTAGAGGAAGCCGCTCGTTCCGAGCTCGTGGTGCACGCCGTTGAAGGCCGAGCGGTAGAGGATCATGGTCCCGCACAGGGTGCAGTACACGCCCGTGTAGTGCTCGCCGGCGATCGAATCCTTGAACATCTCATGCCAGGCGAGGATGCGCTTGGGATAGGCGCGCACGTCGCCGACGAGGGCAATGCCGAAGATGACGTTGTCGTCGTCCAGGTAGTCGGCCTCTGCGGCGGGGATCATCTTCGGATGGTCGAGGGGCGGGATTCCGTCCTGCGGCACGCCGCCCCAGCGGATCTCGTCGAGCCGGATGGCCGCGGGAGGGTCGTAGTCGAAGTACTCCGCGAAACGGGGGTCCAGGTATTCGTACAGCGCCGCCTTGAAGTCGGCGTAGTCGGGGTGCGTGCCGGGGTCGGTCCGCCAGATCCAGTCCCACCACCGGTCGGGATCGTGCCCCAGCTTCTGCCCGGTCCCCTCTTCGAGGATCTCGATGATGCGCCGCTCGATCCACACCCCCTGCACGAAACGGTGCAGCTCGATGAGCATCGACGCGTAGGAGTCGTCCCAGTTCTCCAGGATGATTTCCTCGGCTTCGGCCGCCTGGTCCGGGTCGAATGCGGCGAGAAGGAGGAAGGTGTCGACGGGAGGCGGGGCGACCTGGCGGGAGTCGGACGCGAGGAGCGCCGTGCAGGTCAGCAGGAGGAGGAATGCTCGCATGGTGTGGCAGACAAGCGCCTTGCAGTTGGTCGCGCGGGCGGATCGGCGGGTGCGTTTGCCGCTGGCTCGGAGCCACGACCAAGTTATCCCATACGGATCGGACCCGCCCCTTCTCGCCTTGGAGGCAATGATGTCGAAGAAGCTGAAACTCCGTTGCGGCCCTCCGGTTTCCTGCCTGGTTGTCGCGCAACTGTGCGCAACCGCCCCGGCCGCCGCGCAAGCCGTGCAAGGGGACGAGGAGACCGCGGAGACCCGGGAGAATTGGTCCATCGAGGACATTCACGGTCCCGCCCTTCCCTTTGCGATCACCCTCGAGGAAGGGACCTGGATGTCGGTGGATATCTCTGCTGACGGGCAAACCGTGATCTTCGATCTGCTCGGCAACCTCTATTCCCTTCCCATCACGGGTGGAGAGGCCAGCGTCCTGTCGAGCGGCCCCGCCTACGACCAGCAGCCCCGCTTTTCTCCCGACGGCTCCCGCGTCGTCTACATCTCCGACAAGACAGGGTCCAACCAGGTATGGATCGCGGACGCGGACGGGACCAACGCCGAAGCCCGCACGAGCGACGCCAACGCCCAGTTTTCCTCCCCGGAGTGGACGCCCGACGGCGAGTATGTGCTTGCGCTCCGCCACGACGATCTGGTGCAGGGCTTCACCAACGACCTGTACATGTACCATGTCGCTGGAGGCTCGGGGATAAAGATCATCGACAGGGAAAAGGCGCCGGCGGGCCCTGTCCCGTCGCCTGACGGCCGCTGGGTCTACTTCAACAGCGGCAGGTTCCCGGATTCGATGATCGAACGGTTCGACCGGGAGTCCGGGGACAGCTATGCCCTCGCGGCAGGGTACGGGGGAGCGGTGCGTCCCGCCGTGAGCCCGGATGGCCGCCAGCTCGCCTACGGTCGTCGCTTCGACACTGAACAGAGGCTGGTTCTGAGAGACCTCCGGACGGGGACTGAGCGCGTTCTCGATCTGCTCCTCGACCGGGACCAGCAGGAGGGAATCGGGGACGGGGACCTGCTTCCCGGCTATTCCTTCACCCCGGACGGCACGGGAATCGTGTATGCGGCCCACGGCCGGATCCGGCGTTACGATCTCGGGACCGACACCTCGGTCGTGATCCCCTTCCGGGCAAGCTTCGAGCAGACCCTCACGGAGAAGGTGCACTTCGACAGGGAGATCGAGGACGGTCCCGTCGGGCTCAAGCTCTTGCGTTGGACCCACCAGAGCCCGGACGGCCGCACCCTCTACTTCAATGCCGCCGGCAGAAACTATCGCTACGACCTGGAGACCGGCCGTGGGGCCCCGATCGCAGACGGTCCCAACATGGAGTACTCCCCGGCAATCTCACCCGACGGAGGCTGGCTCGCATACTCGACCTGGTCGGACTCCGAGGGCGGCCACATCTACAAGGCGCCCCTCGACGGCGGATCGCCGGTGCGGCTGACTGAAACGTCGGGTCACTACGAGCATCTGGCCTGGGCACCGGACGGGAGCAAGCTGACTTTCCTCCGCTACACCGGCGGCGCGTTGCGGGGCGAGGCCACCCTGGAGGAGTCTCTCCAGGTCGAGATTCACTGGCTCGACGCGACTCGCCAGGGAGAGACCCACTTCGTCACGCCCCTTCAGCCGCGCGGGACCCGGCGCCAGACGGTTCGGCCGGTCTTCAACCCCGAGAGCGACCGCATCTACTACGGGGAGACGATCAATCGGCAGGGCTTCGTCCCGCAGGACAACCACCTCACCTCGATCCGTCTGGACGGCACCGATCGCCGCAGACACCTGGAATTCAAGCTGGCCGACGACGTAATCCCCTCGCCGGATGGCCGATGGGTCGCATTCACCGAGCAGTTCGAGGTCTATCTGACCCCGTTGCCGCAGGCCGGCGGCGAAGCGGTGCCGGTGCGTCTCGAGGGTGGTCAGATTCCCGTTTACAAGCTGAGCGACGAAGGCGGCTACTTCGTGAATTGGGCGGACGGGGGACGGAGCATCACCTGGGGATGGGGACCGAGCTTCTACCGCATCTCCGTGGAGGACGCGGTGAACGAGGACGAGCAGTCCGCGCCCGAGGAGATCGTGATCGAGGTCACGCAGCCCCGGGCCCTGGCCACGGGACAGGTGCTTCTGAGCGGCGCCCGGATCATCACGATGGGCGACGCGGGCGTCATCGAACGGGGTGACATCCTGGTGGACGGCCACCGGATCGAAGCCGTCGGCCCGTCCGGCGAAGTCGCGTCGCCCTCCGGAGCGCGCGTCATCGACGTCTCCGGCAGGACCATCATGCCGGGACTGATCGACGTCCACGCCCACCATCTCCGGGGCTTCGACACCGAGATCCTGCCGGAGGAGGACTGGCAGTACGTCGTCCAGCTCGCGTATGGGGTGACGACCATCCACAATCCCTCGGCGCGGGCCCAGTCGGTCTTCACCCACGCGGAGATGGTCGAGACCGGCGAGTACATCGGCCCCCGGATCTACAGCACCGGCGACATCATCTGGCTCATCGAGGCCGCGATGGCGCGCCCCGTCACCGACCTGGACGACGCGCGGTTGCAGGTGCGGCGGCTGAAGGCTCTCGGAGCGACTTCGATCAAGCAGTACCTCCAGCCCCGCCGCGAGCAGCGCCAGTGGGTCGTTCAGGCCGCCCGGGAGGAGGGACTCATGGTGCTGCCGGAGGGAGGTGGCAGAACCTTCCACGACATGACGCTGGTGATGGACGGCCACACCACGATCGAGCACGCCATACCCACTGCCCCCCTGTACCAGGACATGAGGTCACTGATCACCCACACAGGTATCTATTATGTGCCAACCCTTATGGTCGGGTACGGGGGGCTCAGGGCCGAGGCATTCTTCTATCAGATGAACGACGTCTACGAGGACGAGAAGCTCCTCGGCTTCACGCCCTACACGGACGTTGCCTCCCGGGCGCGCCGCCGGCAGATGGCGCCCCTGGAAGACTATCACTTCATATCCATCGCGGAGACCGCCGCCCGGATCCTGAACGAGGGCGGGAATGTGGCCCTTGGCGCCCACGGAAACCGGCAGGGCCTGGGCGCCCACTGGGAGCTGTGGGCACTGGCCATGGGCGGCCTTTCGAACATGGACGCGTTGCGCACGGCCACGACCATCGCCGCCGAGTCCATGGGATTCGACCGCGACATCGGGACGCTGGAGCCGGGCAAGCTGGCCGATCTGCTGGTGCTGGACGGGAATCCTCTCGACGACATCCGCAGCACCAACACCATTCGGTATGTGATGAAGAACGGCCTGCTGTGGGAGGGCGACACCATGGACCAGATCTGGCCCGAGCAGAAGGAGTTCCCGGGGTTTTACTGGGAGCGCCACCAGGGGTGGTGGAACGGATCGCGATGATGGATTGGCCACGCGCTTGTACCCGCGGACGGGGATCGGACTCGAGGCCGGTCACTCACTCCTTCTCGCAAACGTTGCGTTCGATCCAGCCGTCGGGAGTAACCGCGCCGGCGCGTTTGATCAGTTCTCGATCCCAGGTCACGAACTGGCCTTCAACTCTCTGGGCAACCGCGGCGTAGAGAGCATCTCCCGCGCGAAGGAAACTCCGAGTTCCGAGCTGGATGGCATTTCGGAGCACTGGCCGATTCACGGAGTACGTCGACATCCGGGGCGATTCCAGCATCTGATCGGTAAGGCTGCGACCGTGCTCCGCGCTGCGCAGGCGACGGGCCAGTGCGCACGCGATCTCCAGCTTCGCGAACTCGGGCAGGGCGATCGAGAGCTCTTGGGCCGCGACCTGGGACAGGAAGGCCCGGCTTGTTTCCGACACGGTGTCGCTCGGGTCCGCAGCAGACACCCACACGCTGGCGTCGATGACAAGTGCTGTCACGTGCGCTCCAGGCGGTTCCGGTCCGCCTCCAGCTCCTCCCTCGCGGAACGACCTGCCGGGGCCCGACTCATCGCTTCGTCGGCCGCATCCAGCCAGGAGCGAAGCCACGCTGACGAGGTCTCTCGCGCTTCACCGCTGTCCCCCTCGCTCAACCAGCGCCGATACAGCTGTGTGGTGACTTCGCGGACGGTAATCCCGCGAAGAGCGGCTTCCGCCTTGACCTGCCTGTACAGATCGTCCGGAATGTCGATGGTCGCTTTCATGGAACCATGATAACCGTATTGCTGTATACCTGTCAAACCAGAGGCCGGCCGATTCCAGGTCGACATTCACCGGCCCTGCGCTCGATCGACTCCCCGCACGGTCGCGCAACCGGGCAGGTGGGACTTACTCTTGGTGCCGGAACCGATGGCCCTCACGGCCGCGTCCCCCGAATGGAACCGCGCAGACACTGTGTAAGGAGCTGGAAGCATGACCACTCGCCGCCCACTCGCCCGCGCCGCTCTCCTCGCCACCTTCGCGGCCGTCCTGACCGCGACCGCATTCGTCGCCGCGCCCGCCGCCGCCCAGGAGGGCCCCGACCGCGAGAACACCTCGAACCTGCAGCGCCTCAAGCACGTGCCGCTCGAGATGGGGCCGCAGTTCAGCCGCTCGGACGTCGAGATCGAGCAGGAGCTCAGCCGCCCGTTCGTCTACGCCAGCCGGATCATGAATCCGACCTTCGGCTTCGACATCATCTCGATCGAGGACCCGAACAACGCCGAAGTGATCTACGAGTGGCGGATCGAGGACGCGGAGCTGCACGTCGGGCTCGGCGGGATGGACCCCAAGTACTTCAAGCATGACGGGCGCTACTACCTGGTGCAGTCGATGCAGTTCGCGCCCGGCGGCCCGAACGTGGATCTCGGCGCGGTCGTCTTCGACGTCACGTCGCTTCCCGATGTCTCCGGCATCCGCGAAGTCGGGCGGATGCGCGCGGCGGACACTCCGGGCGGCTTCCACAACATCTTCATGTACAAGCACTCGTCGGGCGCGCCGCTTCTATTCGCCACCACGAGCGGCCAGCACGCCAACGTGTACGACATGTCGCTCTTCATCCAGGGCGACAGCGCCCAGGGGCTGGTGGGGCAGATGCCGTGGCCGTCCACCGCCACCCCGTCACCCTACGGGATGCTGCAGGGCTACCACGACTTCTACGTCGCGTTCGACCATGCAACGGGCAAGGACATGGCGTACGGTGCCGGACTCGACGGCTACTACGTCTACGACGTGACCGATCCCGCCAGCCCCGTCCTCGAGACCTCGATCGTCGGCGTCCTCGGCGTGCAGCTCGCCCACACGATGAGCGCAACCCCCGACCACAAGTACGCCGTCGGCCAGACCGAGTACCTCTATTCGCCGGTCCGCCTCTACGACCTGCAGCCGGGGCTGTCGGGCGAGGTCGAGACGATCAACGAGGAGATGTCGGTGTGGACGCCCAACTGGAAGGGCTTCACCCACAACCACGAGATGCGCTGGCCCTACGTCTTCGTGTCGTCGTTCGAGGACGGCCTGTACGTCTTCAACATGCGCGACCCGGAGAACCCGTCGACGGTGGGCTTCTTCGACACCTACCACGGCCCCGAGCGTCGCGGGCTCGACCCCCGCACCCTCGCCGAGGGCGACACGGGGTTCAACGGCGCGTGGGGGATCGACGTGCGCAACGCGGACGGCCTCATCGTCGTGAGCGACTTCACCACCGGCGTCCACTTCATGAAGCTCGACGGCTTCGACGGGTGGAACGGGGCGGACTGGGGCATGCCGAACGTGTCGAGCGTGCAGGACTGGGACAACGCGCCGCGGCGGGTGATTCCGTAGGAAGGCGAGGACCCTACTCATATACTCATATACTCATTGGGTACGAGTGTTGAGCGTGCGATTACGGCTTCCGCGAGCGCCCCTGGCGGTGCTGCTTGGTGCGGCCCTGGGCGGTACCGCCGGTGCCCATCCAGGCACCGCCCAGCCCGTGGTGCCCCCGTGTGAGCCCGTCATGGACCACGCCACGGCGGAAGTCTCGGATCTCGGTCGCTTCAACCTCGGCGCTGCCCCGGGACGCGAAGGCTGCGGCCTGGCCGAACTGGTCGGCGCGTGGTCGCCCTTCGGCCTCGCGGTCATGCGCTCCGGCCACCTCGACCAGGAGTTGCGCCTCGTCCTCGATCTTCCGGCGCTGGAAGGTGGAGCGGAGCTCTCGCAGGACGGACCGCGCTATGTGGCCTGGGTCGCCACCCCCGCCCTCGACCGCATCGAGGCGCTCGGCACGGTCGCGTCCGGCGAGCCCTTCGCCGCACCCGTGCACTGGAACAAGATCGTGATCGTCATCAGCCGCGAGGACGGCGCCCCCGCGGCCGGCGCGCCGCGCTGGAGCGGCCCGGTCGTGCTGCTCGGACGGTCACGCAGCGCGCTTCTCGAGAACCTGATGGGCCACTCGATCTTTCGCAGGGCCGAGATGTAGCGCCGCCTACGTCTCCGCCCGAAACGCCGCGATCAGCTCAACCTCTCGCTCCGGTGCCAGCCCCGCCCGCAGCTCCTGCCGCTCGGCGTCCTGCGCGTTGAACCATTCCAGCGTCTCAACGGCGGTCTCCTCCAGCGTCCGCATCTCGAAGCCGGCCGCGAAGGCCTTGTCGCCGTTCACCTGCATCATGCCGAGGTAGTCGCCGGACGGCTCGGTCCAGTAGGTGAGCGCGGGGACGCCGTGGTCGCGAAGGAAGAGGGCGTCGAGCCAGACGAATTCGGCGTCGGAGCCGATGGCGGCGCGGGTGCGCTCCAGCAGGCTCCCCATCGTGAGGGGCTCGGGCGGGCCGACGATGTTCATGGTGCCGGCAAGGTCGTCCTCCAAAGCCTTTATCATGAACGCGGTCAGGTCGCGGACATCGACGTGCTGCATGGGATCGTCGGGGGTGCCGGGAGCCAGGACTTCGCCGCCGCGCGCGATGCGCACCGGCCAGTAGGTGTAGCGGTCGGTGGGATCGCCGGGACCGATGATGTAGGTGGGGCGAAGGACGAGGTGGCTGTCGGGGAAAGCGGCGCGGGCTTCGTCCTCGGCGAGGGCTTTCAGCGCGCCGAAGGTTCGTCCGTCGACGACTTCGATTCCGGGGTCGTCGAGGGTGTCGACGGGGGCGTCCTCGTGGATGTCGGTGGTCAGGTAGGGGATGTAGACGCCGGTTGACGAGATGTAGACGTACTTGCCCACGGAGCCCTGCAGCGCCTCGGTCGAAAGGCGGACCCAGCGCGGGATGTTGGCCGAATTGTCGATGACGACGTCCCATTCGCGTCCGGCGAGCGCCCCCAGATCGCCGTCGCGGTCGCCGATCAGCGTTTCGAGGTCGGGGAAGAGGTCCGGGTTGGTCTGGCCTCTGTTGAAGAGGGTGACCTCGTGGCCGCGGGCGAGCGCCGTGCGTACCTGATGCGGTCCGATGAAGCTCGTGCCCCCGAGGATGAGGATGCGGAGCGGATTCGCGGCCAGTTCGTCGCCCGGATAACAGGCGGCGAGGCTGAAACCGCCGATGGCGGCGGTTGTTGTCTGGAGAAACGCACGGCGGCTGAGATCCGTCTTCATCGTCATCCTTTCGATTCTTCGTCCCCACCGGGGAGCGGCGGTCGCATGCCGTCCCGCCGTCCCCGCGATTCCAGCTAGCTTAAGCGCCACTATGGAGGATTCCGAGAGAATGCACAACCGGGCGGGGGCGGAGTCGGGGGATCGGGTGGAGGCGCGGCCAGGGGATCGGGCGGAGGCACAGTCGGCGCGCGCGCCCCGATCCGCACCGCGCGAGACCTGGTGGCAGGTCTTCGTGCACGCCGTCCGGGGCACCGGCGGCGATCCCACCGCCGGTCCTCTCAGGCGCGCGGTTATCCTGCTGGCGATTCCGATGGTGCTGGAAATGGTGATGGAGTCGCTCTTCGCGGTGGTCGACATCTACTTCGTGTCGCGGCTCGGCGACGCGGCGATGGCGGGGGTGGCGCTGACCGAGTCGGTGCTGTCGCTGATCTACACGGCGGCGATCGGGCTCAGCATCGGGGTCACGGCGATGGTGGCGCGGCGGATCGGGGAGGGCGACCGCGACGGGGCGGCCCGGGGCGCGGCGCAGGCGATCTTCCTGGGGCTGCTGCTGGCCGTCGTCTTCGGCGTGGCCGGTGTGGTGTACGCCGATGACATTCTGCGGCTCATGGGCGCCGACGACACCGTCGTGGCGACGAGCCTTCCCTACACGCGCATCATGCTCGGGGGCAACGCCGTCATCCTCCTGCTGTTCCTGCAGAACGCCGCCTTCCGCGGGGCCGGGGACGCGGCGATCGCGATGCGGGTGCTCTGGATCGCAAACGGGCTCAACATTGTCCTGGACCCGCTGCTGATCTTCGGCCTCGGGCCCTTTCCCGAGCTCGGCGTGCAGGGGGCGGCGATCGCGACCACCATCGGGCGCGGCACGGCGGTGCTCGTGCAGATCTACACCCTGCTGCGGCTCGGCGGAAAGCTCCGGATACGGCGGCCGCACCTGCGCTTTCAGCCCGCGATCATGGCGCGGCTCGTGCGGCTGTCGGCGACGGGCACGCTGCAGACCTTCATCGCCACCGCCAGCTGGATCGGGCTGACGCGCGTGACCGCGATCTTCGGCGCCGAGGCGCTGGCCGGCTACGTGATCGCGATCCGGATCATCCTCTTCGCGATCCTGCCCGCGTGGGGGCTTTCCAACGCGGCCGCGACGATGGTGGGGCAGGGTCTGGGCGCCGGCGATCCGGCCCGTGCGGAACGCGCGGCGTGGATCGCGTGCAAGATGAATCTCGCGTTCCTGGGGGCGGTGAGCATCGTGTTCATCGCCTTCGCACCGGCGATCGTGGGGATCTTCGGTGGAACGAGCGGCGCATCCGCGGTCGCCGTGACCGGGCTGCGGATCGTGTCGATCGGCTTCATCTTCTACGCCTACGGCATGGTGCTGACGGCCGCGTTCAACGGCGCGGGGGCGGTGTGGACACCGACCATCCTCAACTTCTTCTGCTTCTGGATGTGGGAGATTCCGCTGGCGTGGGGCCTGGCGCTGCCCGGCGGGCTTGAGACCACGGGCGTGTACATTGCAATGACTGTGTCGTTCTCGACGCTGGCAGTTGTGAGCGCGGTGCTGTTCCGGCGGGGGCGGTGGAAGCTGGCGACGGTGTAGGTTTGATTGATGGCTGTGGACAATCAATGGACTGTGGGGAATCGATGACTGAAGGAAACAGTCGCGCGGAGAAGATCTCACCGAAGGGTAGCGGATCGGCTGCCGCCGGGAAGGATGGTCAACGCTTGTCGCAAATGGTGGCTCGCATGACTCCGGACACGCTGCACGCCGAAGTCGCACCCGGCCGTCCTCAGGGGAAAGAAGCGTGGTAGCGAGATTGCTGTTTCCGAGGCTCGGCGTCGCCTTGGTAGCGGCAGCCCTGTCCGCTTGCGCCCAGCCATCCCCCGGCCCGCCACCACCCCAGCCCCCCGTCCCCGCCTGCTACGACCGAGCCACCCAGCCCCAGACCGCCATCGTCGACAGCCACCTCCACTTCCGCCCCTTCGGCGGCCCGCCCGTCCCCTTCGACGAGGTCATGGGATACCTGCGCGCGACCGGCGTGCGCTACGTCAACGTCTACGGCATCGGACAAACGCTCCCGGTGGATTCTCCGTGCACCTACTACCTTGACTGCCCGGGCACCCCGGTCGTGCCGACGCTGAAGAACGACTTCGCCAACGCGACAAGCTTGCTGGCCAATCCGCCCGAAGGCGTCCACGCGACCCTTGCAATGACCTTCCCCGACCTGTCGCGGCCCGAATCGGTCGTGGAAGGCATCGAGCTGCTCGATCGGGAGTTTCCGGGGATGTTCCGCTGGATGGGCGAGGTGAACCTGGTCAAGCAGGCGAAATTCGGGAACCTGCACGAACCGGTGCCGCTCGAAACGATCGCCGAGTGGGCGCCCTTCATGGAAATCCTTCGCCGGCGTGCAATCCCGATCGCCATTCACTCCGATCTCGGCAACGACGAGGACCCCACCCTCTACCTCCCCCTCATGCGGGAAGTCCTCGACCGCTACCCCGACAACCGCATCGTGTGGATGCACATGGGGCTGTCGCTGGAACTGACCACGCTGCCCGCGGCCGACCACATCGCGCTGATGTCGTCGATGCTGGACCGGCATCCGAACCTGATGCTCGACATCACCTGGCGGATCATCGACGACAACTACTTCTCGCGCGCCGACTACCAGCCGCTATACGTCGCCTTCCTGAACGAGTACTCGGATCGAATCCTGCCGGGGACGGATTTCCTGGCGTCGTCGAACAAGGATTTCGACGTGTACAAGGGGGAGCTGGAGGTTACGAGCCGGATATTGCAGTTCGTGGATGACGAGGCGTTCCGCAACATCGCGCTGGGCGAGAACTACTTCCGGCTGCTGGGGTTGGAGGATGAGGCGCCGGCGGTGTGTGCTACCTCGTAGTCACGTCTATCACACCGGCCATGAACCCCGTACCCCACCGGGTCGTCGCGTCGGTCGCGTCGATGTACCGCAGCTCCGTGACCATCTCGGGACGGAAAGTCCGCAGTTCTTCAAGACCTCCCCGAACCGATCCGTTGACGAACACCTGAGGCGTTCGGCCCGACCGCTGCGTGAGCCAGGCCGGGCGGAGCAGCCGGATCGCCTCGTAGATGTCATCGGCGGGAACGCCCTGCAGCTCCCCCGTGCCTATGACGTAGGCATCCCGGTTGCCGCCGCCTCCGGAGCGCGCCGGATAGCAGGCCGAAGCAACGAGAACGACGAGCAAGAGGGACATCAGTCCCGTATTTCGTGCATGCATGATCTGTATGTTCCTTGGCAGTTGAGGCGACCCCGGTCAGCGCTCGAGGGTGATTAGAATCGCCCCGTTCACGTAGCCCGTGCCGAAGCGCGTGGACGCGTCGGGACCGTTCAGGAAACGCATCTCCCGGACCTCGGAGGCGTCGATCTCTTCCAGCGTCGCGAGGCTCTGCAGGGGGACGCCGTTCAGGTGGACCCTGGGTTGGGTGCTGCTTCCCCCTACCGCGACGGCGGGCCTGGTTCCGGGCCGCAGCCAGGCGGGCCGAAGGCGGCGAATCGCATCGAGGGCGTTGTAGTCGGACAGTTCCTGTAGCTCCCAGTTCCCGATCAGGTCGGGACTCGCGCCGGAGCCGGAGGTGGCCCGGCCGGGATAGCACGCGCCCGGGAGCAGAACGATACACAGCAGCATTGCACCAGCCCGGTGACGCTGCATCCAGTCCTCCTCTTCCTTGTCAGGCGGCCGCCGTGGACGACGCGTGTCAACCACCCACCCCGGGGCAGGTGAAATCGGAATTCGCGTCGCACTCGATGTCGGCTATGGGCATGCAATACGCCACCCGGGACGGTCCGTTCTCGGCCCTGACCCGAGGGTTGACGATATGTCCCTCGGCGATGTACGGGTGCTGCCAGCGCCTCATGTCTGCAAAGCGCCGGCCCTCGAGATGCATCAGCGTATAGCGCTCCCCGTCCAGGATCGACCATCCGTCATCCAGGGCGTTGGGGTACTCCAGAGCTCCGGCGGTCGCGGGTGTCTGGATCGGATCCATGCCGTACACGGCGCGTCCCCGGTTCACCAGACTCGCGAACATCCCCAGGTTGCCGTCCATCAGTGCCTTCTCGGCTCGGATCAGGAGCATCTCGGTGCCCCGCACCATCGGGAAGTCGGCATCCTCGCCGGTCTCACCGCCCGGCCGCGTGAGCAGGCCCTCGTTCTCGGACTTGAGCGAGGAGTACAGCGGCATCCGATTGCTCTCGGCCCGGTACTCGCCTCCGTAACCCGTGAAACGGTCGCACAGACCCGTGTCGCGGATGTCCCCCCGGGATCCGTGGCTCGTCCGCAACGTATCGGACCGCCATTCGCCGCACTTGATCCAGGGGGCCCTGGGGTCGTCAGCGAAGACCCGGTGCAACGGCGTGTTCCAGAGCGTGAAGTCGTCGTTCTGAAAGGACACGTCGAACCAGCCGTTGTCCTCCACCTCGGGATCGGAGTGGCTGTACAGGATGAAATCGTCGGGCACCTTCGAGGCGTGCTCCACGGCCAGATCCCAATCGCTCATCAACATCGCCGCCTGAGCGATGCCGCCGTGGGCGGCGTACATGAGCTTGAGCGGGTCGAAGATCCGCGAGTCCCCGTCGGGGATGGGCGCATTTGCCGCCACGGCGGCCTCGGCCACGGCGAGCGCGTTCTGCATGGCGTTCACCGACCGCCTCATGATGGAGTCGGTGTCCACCGTCCGGGAGGGGTCGTAGTGGTCGTTGGGACCCATCAATGCCCCCGCGCCCGGGCCGTAGTTGAAGACGGACTCACAGAACATCTCGCCCATCATGCGCTCGGCCCACCCGGAGATGATCCAGGAACGCGCGGTGAGGGGGTGATTGGAGATCCCCTCTTCCTCGAAGACGCGGGTGGTGACGTCCACCCCGTAGTAGCCCGCCCACGCGGCCTCGTGAAGTTGCGTCCACGGGAAGTTCCCGGGGCGATCCGAGTAGTTGCGGTACTCAAGAATCTCTTCGCCGCTGGAGCTGGTGCCGTCGTTGTTGAAGTCGTCGGTGGCGGAGCCGGTGAACCACCAGACGCCGCTGAAATCACGCATGCTGTCGTGGAGTTCGGAATTGATCCCCCGCACGAAGGCGACCATCAGGTTGGGATCTTCGATGTCGTCCTCGATGATCACGCCCTGGAGTTCGGTTTCGACGCACCCGGCCGCCGCCAGCGCAGCAATGACGCCCATGAGTCCGGGGATCGAGCTTGTTCTTCTCTGTGTGTTCTTCATGGAAGTGCTCCTTGGCCCGGTCAGAAATTGACGCGCAGGTTGAACGAGAATTGCCTGGCTGGGGGCAGGATGTATCCGTTGCCCCGCGCCGTCTGCTGGGCGGGCCTGAGCAGCCCGTCCGGGTAAAGACCCGAGAATCTGGTGAACGTGAGCAGGTTCGTCGCGCGGAGCTGGATCGTGGCCCCCGTGAATCCGCCTCGCAGCCATTCCCGCGGCACCCGGTACGAAAGGCTGACCGCCTGGAGCCGGAAGTAGTCCGCCGGCTCCATCCAGTCTTCGTTGTCGGATTCGTTTTCCCAACATCGTCCGATCTCCTTGGCCGTAAACATGGAATACATGCTCGGATCCTCAGCCTCCACACCGGCCTTTACCGCGTTGTTGATGGGCCAGCATTCGCCGTCGTGCACGGATACCGTTGTGAGGGTTGACGTTATGGAATCGGGTGGCGCGATTCCCGCCAATCCGTTCCCGCCGGTTGGATTCAGGCCCGAGGCTGCGGCCTGCGGCGGCTTCGGATCGCCTGCCTGAGTTGCGCCTCGTCGGGCTGCTGATAGCAGCGGAGCACGGTCTTGGCCGCCTTCCAGCCTCCGAGTTCGCAGAGCACCTTGAGCGGCAGGTCCATGAGGTCGCTCGCAAACTTGCGCCTGAGCGAGTGCCAGCCCCTGCCGCGCTTCGGTTCGAGTCCCGCGAGCCGCTCCGCCCGCTTCCACAAGAAACGGGCCTGAGGGAAGCCCATGCACTCCGAGGGATTCACGGTCGCGGGCAGCACCGGACCGTTGTCGCTCCCGAGGTTCATCCGTCGCGCCTCCTCCAAGACAGCGACCGCCTCGTCAGTCAGCGGCGTGGCGTGTTCGTAGCCGGTCTTCTCATGCTCCGCCCGCCACCGCACCGTCTCACCCTCAAGGTCGATATCCCCCCACCTGAGGTTGCAGATCGCGCCGATCCGGTGTCCCGTTTCGTGCGCGAGCACGAGGGCGACGTAGAACCGCCAATCGACCTGCCGCGAGACCCCGAGAAGGGCTTGGTACTCCTTCTCGGTGAGAACGACCCGGTTGGGGTTCTTCTCGACGGGCTTCCTGAGGCCCTTGAGCGGGTTCCTGTCGAGGAGCAGGCGGCCCTCTTCGTCCCTCGACCGCGCCGCCCAGTTGAGCACCGCCATCAGGAACGTCAGGTCGTGCTCGACGGTCCGGTCGGAAACCGGCCTTCCACTGGGGCCGACCGTGCCCGCGCGGCGCTCCCGGATGAAGCGGTCCCAGTCCCGCTGTGACAGGGTTTCGGGTCTTCGGTCCCTGCCGAAGAACTTGAGGAACATCGCCAACACGACCCCGTCGCGCCGCCGAGATTGCCGCCGCTTCGTGGGCGTCACCTCCTCACCGTAGATGTCAAAAAGCTTCTCCAAGGTGAGCGGCTCGGGCTCGGCTTCCTTCTTGCCGTTGGGCGTGTCGATGAAGCCTGCGGCGAACTGATCCGCCTGCTTCTTCGCCCTCGCCCAGTCGCGGTGTCCGAGCGACCGGGTGAGCCTGCGCCCGTCCTCGCGCCACTCCACTTGGAACAGGCCGGTTTTCGGGTCCGGGAACACCCTGACCCGGTTCCGGCCCCATTCTCCGGCGCCGTAGGAGCGCCGGCTTCGTTTCGTGCGTGCCATCGTTCGATTCCTCTCGATTGATGGACTGCACGATCTGCGCGTTTGAAACTTCGCGCAGGGCTGGCCCGTCGTCCAGAGCTGGCGGTCCGGCCGGCTCTGGCGCGGGCGCGCCACGGGGGCGCTGATTTCTGCGGTTTGTGGAGGAGCCAGATGTGTTTCCGTTGCACGGAAACTCTGGCCGGGGGATGCCCCCGGACCCCCGAAACGACATCCCGCGCGCCACCAAAGGAGGCCGCCCGACATGGCCCGTCCCCGGAAGCTCGAGGCCGAACGCAGGAGCCGCACGATCGGGGTGCGCGTCACGACCGCGGAGGCCGCGGAGATCGCCGAGCGGGCCGGGGCGGCCCGCATGACGAGGGGCGGCTACATGCGCCGCAGGGCGCTGGGGCAGCCGGTCCGCGAGGCGGCCGTTCTCCGTCTCGGCGCGGCCGAGCGGGTCGAACTCCACCGGATCGGCGTGAACCTGAACCAGATCGCCCGAGCGCTGAACTCCGGGGCCTCGGCGCCGGACGGGACGCTGGAGGCGGTCGAGCGGGTGCGCAAGCTCACGTCCGATCTGCTGAGCGGCAAGGGGTTGGACCGATGATCCCGAAGATCAACGGGCTGGGGCGCTCGTTCGCCGGGGTCGCGGCGTACTGCCTGCACGACGCCCCGGAGCCGGACGATCGCCGTCCGAGGACATCGGAGCGGGTCGGGTGGGCCGACACCCGCAACCTCGCGACGTTCCGACCGGAGCGGGCCGCGCGGCTGATGGCCGCGACCGCGAGGGCTGCCCCCGACCTCAAGCGGCTGGCGGGCGTGGCGCGGGGGGGCCGGAAGCTGGCGAAGCCGGTCCTGCACTACTCGCTCAGCTGGGCGAGGGACGAGACGCCCGGCAAGGGGGAGATGAGCCGTGCGGTGGACGAGAGCCTGGAGGCGCTGGGGCTGGAGGGCCACGAGGCGCTGATCGTGGCGCACGAGGACACGCGGCACCCGCATGTCCACGTCATCGCCAACCGTGTCGATCCGGAGACCGGGAAGGCGGCGACGCTGGGCAACAGCAAGCTCCGGCTGTCGCGCTGGGCCGAGGGCTACGAGCGGGAACAGGGCCGCATCCGGTGCGAGCGGCGGGTCGAGAACAACGAGCGGCGGCGGGCGGGCCGGGAAGTGGTTCGCGGTCCGTCGGATCGGCCTCGCCACTGGGCGCGCGTCCGCCGCGAGGGGATGCAGCCCGGGCGGGCGCGGCGGGCGAGGAAGCCGCGCCGCGAGGATCGGATCGACCTGGAGGCATGGCGGCGCCTTGAGGCGGAGGCTTGGGAGAAGGTCGAGGACGGGCGCGAGTGGAGCTTCGGGCACCTTGAGACCCGGGCGCGGAAGGAATGGGCCGAGCTGCACAAGCGGCAAGAAGAAACGCGGCAGAAGCTCGACCGGGAGAGCCGCACCGTGCTCGGGCGGCTGCGGGTCTGGCGGATCGAGCGTTCCTTGCGGGAACTGGTCGGTGCGGTCCGGGGGCGGCAGGATCTGGTCGAGGGCTGGCGCGAAGATCTCGCCCGGTCTCACAGGGACGAGCGGGCCGAGTTGGGCAAGGCACACGGCGAGCACGCCCGCGAAATCGAGCGCCGTGTGCGCAAGCTCTATCGAATGGATCTGGTGTTCGCGGAGCGGCGCGCATGGGCGGTGCGGGAGACGATGAGGGAGCGCCAAGAGGCGAGGGAGCGGGAGAGCCGCCCGCGCATCGTCATCCCCATTCCCCGGCCGCCCCGGCCCGGAGGCCCCGAGCGTGGCGGGGGAGGGTTCGAGCGATGAGCCTCGATGTCGGCGTCGCGATGTGACGCCGCCATGCAGTGAGGCGGAGGCGCCGAAACACACCGGAACCGATCTTCCGTCGTCCAGTCCGCCGGCAACGTCTCGGAAGAGGGAGATCGAGGCGCGACCGCTGAGATCGCGATCCACGGCGGGAAGGGAGTGACGCTGCCGGCCGGCCGCTTCCCCGAAGTGCCGGAGACCTCGGGAAGGACCGCTTGACGGACGGGCCTCGACGAGAGCCGATGCGGCATGCGTGCCGTGTCGGTGTTCCGCCACCGCACCTCCGAGCGATGGACGCGATGGCGCGCCGCGCCGCGGCAGTTTTACATTCGATTGCAGGCCCCACCCTTTCCGACGACGAAGCGGGACAGGCCCGCGCGGGAGGAATCGGCGAAAGGGAATCCAACGCGGGCGGGAGCCGCGCGAAACCGGGGCGGTTCAGCAAAAGGGACTTGACAAAGCGATGAGCCTCTCATTCGTCCTCTTGCGAAGGCCCGAAGGCCCGAAGGCCCGAAGGCCCGAAGGCCCGAAGGCCCGAAGGCCCGAAGGCCCGAAGGCCCGAAGGCCCGAAGGCCCGAAGGGCCCGTCCTGATTGGGCGGTCCGGGGATGAGCGTCGTGACGGGGGTGGGATACCGCACCCTTCGCGGGCTGCCGCTGTGCTGTGCGCTGTTCCTGCTGGGAGGAGCCCTCGCGTCCAATGCCGCGGGCCAGACGGGGAGCGTGAGGCCGGTGAAGCTGTCGACGTCTTCGTTGCAGTTGGATGAAGGGGGGAGCGCCACCTACTCGGTGAGCCTGTCGGCACAGCCGTTCGTCAACGTGAACGTGACCGTAAGTCCTAGCAGTGCATCTGGGAGGTCGGGGCGTGACTCTTGGAAGCCGCCGTATTTCAATGTGAGCAGGGACACGCTGACGTTCACGCCTAAGAACTGGGACACGCCGCAAGTGGTGACGGTGAGCGTACCCGAGGACGACGACTGGGCAACAAACTGGACCGTACGGATCCGCCACACCGCGTTCGTCCCGTTTAGAGACAGACCCTTCTTCTGGGGTGAGCCCACAGAGCTGGTGGTGGAAATTGCTGACAACGACGCTGTGAACCAGGGGACGGTCACCATTACACCCGTCGCCCGGGAAGTGACCGAGGGCGATTCGGCGCGATTCCTCGTGCGGTTGGATCCTGCGCCAGCGGAAGGATTCGATGAAGGAGCGATTCGTACCCAATGGGTTGGCGACTTCGGCGTCCTCAGCGGGGGTGCCCCGGTATCTGGTGTTTTGATGCGAATCGAAGCGAATACTTCGACTGCGATCTTCTCCGTTGGCACGGTCAACGACAACGTCGACGAGCCGGACGGTTCGGTCACGGCGACGCCTGGCATCTACCGATATCATGGATACCGAGTCGGTTCCCCCGGTTCCGCCACGGTCTTGATCAAGGACGACGACGGCGGGCCTCCGGGGGTCGAGATCACCGGGGTGCCGCCGAGGATCAACTCGACGGCGGCGTTCACGGCGGCGTTCGCGTTTTCGGAGGACGTGACGGGGTTCGGGACCGGGGACGTGACGGTGACGGGCGGGACGAAGGGCGACTTCACGGCGGTGAGCGCCACGGAGTACACGCTGATGGTGACGCCGGACGGCACGGGGGACGTGACGGTCACGGTGGCGGCGAACTCTGCGACCGCCGGCTTCCACACGGGTCCGGCCTCGGCGGTCTCGGCCACGGCGACGTGGGACGCGACGGCCCCGACAGTCGCGATCGGCGGGGTGCCGCCGAGGATCAACTCGACGGCGGCGTTCAGGGTGACGTTCACGTTCTCCGAGGACGTGACGGGGTTCACGGCCGGAGACGTGACGGTGACGGGCGGGACGAAGGGCGCGGGCTCCGGCGGGGGGAGGACGTACACGCTGGAGGTGACGCCGGACGGCACGGGGGACGTGACGGTCGAGGTGGCGGCGAACGCAGCGACCGACGGCCTCAACACGGGTCCGCCCAACGCCGTGAGCGCCACGGCGACGTGGGACGCGACGGCCCCGACGGTCGAGATTACCGGGGTGCCGGCGAAGATCAACACGACGGCGGCGTTCACGGCCACGTTCTTGTTTTCCGAGGACGTGACGGATTTCGTCACCGGGGACGTGACGGTGACGGGCGGGACGAAGAGCGACTTCACGACGGTGAGCGCCACGGAGTACACGCTGGAGGTGACGCCGGACGGCTCGGAGGACGTGGTGGTCGTGGTGGCGCAGGACGCGGCGACCGACGCCGTCGGCAACACGGGTCCGGCCGGCGAGTCCATAGTCGTCCTCGCGGAGTGGGACGTGACGGCTCCGACGGTCGAGATCGGCGGGGTGCCGCCGAGGATCAACTCGACGACCGCGCTCGACGTGACGTTCGAGTTCTCGGAGGCCGTGACGGATTTCGTCACCGGGGACGTGACGGTGACGGGCGGGACGAAGGGCCAGTTCTCCGGCGGCGGAGCATCGTACACGCTGGTGGTGACGCCGGACAGCGCGGCGGACGTGACGGTCGAGGTGGCGGCGCACTCGGCGACCGACGGCCTCTACACGGGTCCGGCCTCGGCGGTCTCGGCCACCGCGACGTGGGACGCGGCGGCCCCGTCGGTCGAGATCGGCGGTGTGCCGGCCAGGATCAACTCGATGGACGACTTCACGGCGACGTTCGAGTTCTCGGAGGCCGTGACGGATTTCGTCACCGGGGACGTGACGGTGACGGGCGGGACGAAGGGCCAGTTCTCCGGCGGCGGAGCATCGTACACGCTGGTGGTGACGCCGG
>JAJDTB010000062.1 GCA_022827345.1 Gemmatimonadota bacterium
GGGATGGCAGTGGATCGCAAGAGGCGTAGCCGGTCGAAGGGAGTAGGCGATACCGTGTCTAACGTGTTGATAAGCAGGATGTTACGGAACTCTATGGACACCCTTGGACGACACTAGATTTCCACTGTCCGCCTCAATGGCCGGATGGGACTGATTGCCCGCATTATCCGCCTACTGTAATGTCAACTTTACATTCTGACATGTCGACATGACATCCAAGCCCCCACTGGCCCAATATCACACTTGAGATGCAGCGTCGAGCGAAGTCCAAAGAGTACCAATCCCGGGGTAGAAGAAAGCGATCCTCCTAGCCTCCGGGGGCGCATCCACACAACCGGTGCGTAGCTATTCGGTGCGCGGGCGTCCCTCGCCGCCTACGGCGACAACGGGGAACCACCTCGGACGCTGTACCGCTTCACAGTGTCACGCCGAAGTCGTCGGCGAGCTCACGGACGACCTCCCAAGCGTCGCGGCCGGTATCGCCGGCTTCGAGGCGCTCGAGGGCGGCTTTCCAGACATGACCGCGCTCGGCTGCATGGACGAGGAAGTCGTAGCGCCTGGGGCGCATCACGACCATGGCTGCTTCGCCGTTCTGCGTAGTCGTTTCGATGCGGCCCTCGCCCATGCGTCAGCCCTTCCGCACCCGCTCCAGGAATTCCTCGGCGGTCTCGCATTCAATCACCGCGTCGGCGATGGGTGCGATGTCTTCCGGATCGGAGATTCGATCGAGTACAGGCAGGAGCTGACCGGCGGCGCTGGGCCCGAACCTGCGGGTGACCATCCGCTGAACCAGCTCGCGCTCCCGCTGGATCGATGCTCTGCGCTCCCGCTCGACGCCCTTCTCCAGCTTCTCCTTCCACTGCCGATCGTATTCCTTGCCCCACTCCCGGGCCCGTTCCAACAGCGTCATCGTTCCTTCCTCCTCTTCCAGCACGGTGCGTTCCAGTTCCTCGCCAGCTTCACCGAACCGCCGCGCCACCGCCAGGCCGATCCATTTCCGGAAGGCCCCGGTCAATTCCGGTTCCCCAATTGTGTCAAGCCAGGCCCACAGCGGGCCGAGCAGTTCCTCGAGCAGTTCCGCCGTGGGAGCCTGCTCGAAACGGGCAATCATCGCGAGCACGTTCTCCGGCGGCAGCGAGGCCGGGTCCTCCGACTGGATCTCGATGAGAAGATATCGGTGCCGGGGGCGGTAACCAAGCAGCTCGCCCGGCACCGGGCCGACCAGGTCGCCGATGTCGGTTGCGGCGGTCCAGCGCCGCTCTCCATTGTAGATGACAATGGGAAGCACGAAGGGGTACTCGCCGCGCGGCCCCAGATCCTCGTTGCCGAGCTGCATCCAGATGGTGGTCGTGTAGTCCGTCATTCGCAGGGCCATGCGTCGGTCGACGGTGGACTGGAATTCCAGCAGGATCAGGATGTAGACCCAACCGCCCCAGGTGGTCCCGACTCGCCAGAGCATGTCGGTATGCCGCTGGCCGAGGTGCTCGGTGACGAAGCTCGCGGGCATGCGTTCCAGGGTGGTGAAGTCGAGGTGTAGGGCGAGGTCGCGAGCCACCGCGCGCAGCGTGTCGGCGACGGTGCGCGGGTGGGGTGCCCGCATTATCCGCCCAATGTCATGCAAACCTTACATTCTGTCACCCGCCAGGGGATTCTCGGCCAGATCGTCGATCAGTTTGCAGCCATCCTCACTGAACAGCCTGTCGGCTTGGCGGGTGCCTTGATGCGAGCCGAGTTGACGTCCTTGGTCTGGCCGGGCTCGGGCCAGCGGCGCGTGCCTTTGCGTGGCAGCGATCGGGCGTTTACGATGGCGGTATCCCCATCTCCAACGAGGTCCTCATGAGACTGCGCTCGGTTGTGAGACTCATGCACGCCGCAATCGGACTGTCGGTCGGGGAGAATCTGTCTCTCGAGCGGGCGATCACCTACCTGGAGGGTGGAGCCAAAGCGTGGGTAAACAACCGCGGATGGTCGATTCGCTCTTTCGCTCAGCCCGAGGAGTGGGGCCGGGGCAACCGCGCGGAACGCCTGCGAGCCGAGGTGGACTTCGGCGACCCCGCGAGTGATGGCCACCAAACCGGTTTGGCCGTTGTAGTGCTGTCGTCCGCGGGGGTGCCGCCCACGCACCCGGCCGTGCAGCGCGGTCTCGATTGGCTCAGGCGGAACCAGAGACAATCGGGCCGCTGGTGGACCAGGTCACTCAATACGGAGACATGGCACTTCATCACGTATACCGGGACGCTCTACCCGGTGATGGCTCTCGCGGTGACGAATTCTCTGGCGAGTCCCTCGTCCCAGGAGCGTTTGGGGAATCGCGTCGGCGGCCAATGAGCTTCCTGACTCGCCGCTCGAAGCGCCGGGAGCCGCAATACTCCGACGACCTGCGTCTTGCCAACTATCCCCATCCCTATCCCGACGGCTGGTACCGGCTGCTCCGCTCGAAGTCGCTGCGACGCGGGCAAGTGCGCTACCTGGAGTGCCTGGGCCGCGCACTTGTCGTCTGGCGCAGCGAAGCCGCGGACGCAGTATTCGCGATGTCAGCGTTCTGCCCTCACCTGGGCGCGAACCTCGCGGGCGGCCGCGTCTGCAAGGATCGCATCGAGTGTCCCTTTCACGGCTGGCAATTCACGGGCGACGGACGAGCGGCCCGTGTGCCCTACAGCGACACCGTGCCCACCCGCGTGGCGACCGAGAGCTTTCCCGTACAGGAGGTGCACGGGCAGATCTTCATGTATCACCGGAGTGGCGGAACTCCGCAGCAGGCGGGTGAGGAGGTTCCGTACCCGGTCCCCCGCATCCCGGAAGTCGATGACGGGATCTTCGTCTTTCGCGGACATTACGACGCCGGTCGCATCCGGATGCACATCATCGAGCCTATCGAGAATGCGGTCGACTCCGCGCACTTCGGACACCTCCATAACCGGCTGACCGTGCCCTGGACGCAATTCCCGATTCCCCGCACGGCCATCGAATACACGTCGCGCCTGGACTTTGACGCCGCCCGGGGGGGCTACCGCATGCCGCTCCTCGTCGAGACCGTGTTCAACGTCGGCGGCCGTCGCATGGAAAGTACCAGGACAAAGACCCGAGTCATGTTCACGGGAGTCGGCAGCATCATGAACCTGAGGATCGAGTTGCCCAGGGTGGGCGTCGTGGAGATCGTGCAGACCTATCTGCCGATCGCACCACTTGACCAGCAGGTCGTCTTTCATTGGTTCGCCGAGCGCAGCGTCCCGCGACTTCTGGTCCGGGGCGCGGTCGGAGGCTGGGTCTCCCAGTGGCGCAACGATGTCCGCATCTGGGAGGAAAAAGCCTTCACGGCTCCCCCGATGCTCTGCCGCGACGACGGGCCCGTGATGCGTCTGCGGGACTGGTACCGACAGTTCTTTCCCCCCGGCGGGGAGGCGTCGCGGGACTACCCGAGGAGGCAATCCCCGGGGAGCTGCGCTGGAAGTTCGCCGAGCTCGCCATCGAGGCCGTGATGATCGTGTTCGCCGTCCTCCTCGCCAGGATCGACACCTGTGACACCCACACCCATCTGCTGTACGGTGCGAAGTGGCGGTCAGCTCCCCCGCACCCGATCCAGGAACTCCTCGGCGGTCTCGCATTCAATCACCGCGTCGGCGATGGGTGCGATGTCTTCCGGATCGGAGATTCGATCGAGTACAGGCAGGATCTGACCGGCGGCGCTGGGACCGAACCTGCGGGTGACCATGCGGTGAACCGGTGCCGGGGCCGGTAACCAAGCAGCTCGCCTGGCACCGGGCCGATCAGGTCGGCTATGTCGGTCGCGGCGGTCCAGCGCCGTTCTCCGTTGTAGATGACGACGGGCAGCACGAAGGGGTACTCGCTGCGTGGCCCCAGATGTGGTGAAGTCGAGGTGTCGGGAGAGGTCGGCGGCCACCGCACGCAGTGTGTCGGCGACGGTGCGCGGATGGGTGAAGAAGCTCTTGTAGGACGCGTCGTGCTTCGGGTTGTCGGGTCGTTGCCGCTTTCCCGGCATGGCGGGAGTTCCCCCGGTGGGAAGGGCGGCGAGAGACGGCGTCGGGGCCGCTGTGCCGGACCTTCGGTGGTCAGGCGGGAATGATCGCCGGGGACCGGGGGCGGAGGAATGGCCGGATGGGACTGATTTCCCGCCTATCCGCCTATGTAATGCCAACCTTACATTCTGACATGCCGACATGACATCCATGCCACCACCGGCCCAATATCCCCCCCCCATTACGGCCGATCCCGCGGGCCCCCGCATCCTCGGCCGCTCATCGAACCACCTCATACACCACCACATTCTCCACGTCCATGTCGTCCCTGAGCACGCCCAGCACGAGCCCTCCGGTCACGTCGAGGATGCGGAACCTGGGCGGAGTCTCGACCTGTCCCAGCCACTCCCCGTCCGGGGAAATGACGGTGTACGGCGATCCCTCTTCCGGGTAGGCCGGCCGGTAGGAGGGGAGCCACAGGTTTCCGTCGGCGTCGGCGAAGGGGGAACCGAAGAGCGGCACCGGCTGGCCGATCATGTCGCGATACCGGGACATGTCTTCCTGGATTATCTCCTCGAGCCGGGCTTCGGATACTCCGTAGTTCATCCGGCCGATCATGCGGTTGTAGGACTCGCCGTGCTCCAGGAGTTCCTCGGTCAGCAGGTTGGGCCCGGGCCGCCAGCGCACGATCTGGGTTACCGTACCGTCCGGCAGACGCCAGGTGATCTCGGGCCTGTCGGACCTCGTTTGGACGAACCGCCCCGCAGCGACCGTGACCTCGCCGACGGGCCGGATGATCGGGCGCGTCTGCCCCGACCGCTGTCGCGGGACGTGGTCGTACGACGCGACCGTGTCCAGGGCGCCGGTTTCGGTATCGAACAGGGTCATGTGCCCGGCGAGCCACTCCTCCTCTATGTCGACCCAGGAACGGTAGGCGTACCGGTCCATCATCATCAGCTCACCGGATGAGCCGATTCCCGCCAGACCGAAATGGGCCGCCCGTGGCAGGCGCGCGGTGCGCGCGACCGAATCGCCGACGAATAGAGTGAGGCGAGATTGACGACGGTCAGGCACAAGGACGCTGTCCCGGCCCAGGACGAACAGCGCGTAGGGCTCGATGACTTCTCCCGGTCCCTCTCCAACCTTGGCGAGCACCTTGTGCGTCGTCCCGTCCGGACTCAGGACGACCACTTCGCTGTACCAATCGGCAACGACCGCGCTTCCGTCCGGGAAGAGCCGGCCGGCCTCGGCGAACTGGAAGATGTAGTCGGCCGGGCCGTCGCCGTGGCGGTAGCGGGGTTCTTCCGCGAGGGCGAAGGGGGGCTCGACGTCGGGGACGCCCGCGTACTCGACGATCCGCACGCCGGCGCTGTCCGAAATCCGGACCGGGATGTCGCGCGCGGATTCGGTGTCGCCACCGCAGGCGAGCAGGGCTGCTGACAGGATCAGAGGGAAGTGGCGTCGGGTTCGCATTTGCTTTTGGACACCGATGAGATGAACAGCGTTTACACGTATCCCGGCGTGAGCACCGAACCCGGTCCACCGTTCTGAGGTCGGAGTGGGACGCGGAACTTGGACGCGGCCACCGGCCTTATCTTTGACGAGGGTGGCTGGTGACTACTGAAACGCCAGAGCCCCGAGGGCGAAATCGCCCTGGGGAGGGTTCCGGACTACGGGAAAGGAGGCAAAATGTCCGACGAAGTGCAGTATCTGCGCCGCGAAGTGGAACGGCTTCACGCGCGGTTGGCATTGGTTCAGGGAGGGCAGGACGGCTACTACGAGTCGCCGCTGGTCAAGACGGACTGGTTCAAGCTGCGCCACATGCCCGAACAGGGCCTGGATCGGAGGGTGGCAAGGCAAGTCGTGGAAGACGCCCACGCGCTTGACTTCGATCACCGGCTGAATACCTCTTCCTATGTGAACGTGGCCCTCGACCCCGAGGAGGAGGCAATCGCACTCCTGGGGCTACGGGTCAACCTGGCCGACCAAACGGTCTACCCACAGTCCTACCGGCTCCACGACACGACCGTCAACATGATCGGCGGCCTGTGGAACTGCCCCGAGGGTCCCGACTTCGCGGACTTCGGCGTGTTCCCGGGCGCGGGCACGGCAGGTTCCACCGAAGCCTGCCTGCTGGCTGGACTGGCGCTGAAGTTCCGTTGGCGCGCCTGGTACGCCCAACGCTGCGGCATGACCGTGGAGCAGACGGCGAAAGTGCGCCCGAATCTGGTCGTATCCACCTGCTACCAGGCGGCATGGGAGAAGCTGTTCAGGTACATGGACGTTGAGCCCCGGCTCGTCCCGCCTTCGGTCGAAACCTTCACCCTGGATGCCGCGAAGCTCCCGGACGTGATCGACGAGCGCACGATGGGGGTCGTCTGCATCATGGGCAATCACTACGGAGGCCACTACGACCCCGTTCAGGAGACAAGCGACGTCATCGACGAAATCAACGCCGAACACGGCTATCAGGTCGGCATCCACGTCGATGCGGCATCCGGAGGGTTCATCGCGCCATTCCAGGACGGCCTACCGCCATGGGACTTCCGGGTCGGAAACGTCCTGTCGATCTCCGCAAGCGGACACAAGTACGGCGAATCGATCTGCGGAACCGGTTGGATCGTCTGGCGACACCGCCAGCAACTGAGCGAGGGTATCGCCATTGCCGTAACGTATCTCGGGGGCAGGGCGGAGTCGTACACGCTCAACTTCTCCAGACCGGCGGCGGGCGTCTACGTCCAGTACTACAAGCTGCTTCACTACGGAATGTCCGGCTACCGGCAGTGCTGCGAAAACATGATGGCCAACGCTGCCTATCTGCGCGCCGGATTGCAGTCGATGCGCCAAGGCGGCAAGCCGCGGTTCGTCCTGCTCGACAACGGCGACGACGACTGCCTACCGGTGGTCACGGCCAGGCTCAACCCCGAGTGCCGACTCTCTTATGACGATTTCGACCTTCAGAACGCCCTGGCTCAGCATCATTGGTACGTAGGAAGCTACCGCATGCAGTTCGATCATCCCGTGACGCAGGAGAAGCTGCCATTGTTCCACGATGCCGATGCGGGTGCGTCCATGTTCCGGATCGTCGTGAAGAGCAACCTCACACGGGGCATGGCGGAGCACCTGCTGGAGTCCATCCGGGCGAGTCTCGCATTCCTGGATTCGATTTCGGCAGACGGCTCGCTGGCGTTCGACACGCACGGCCTTCGCCATAGGGACCAGCGGCGGCTCAGCAACCACTGCTGAGCGCCGATGGGGGAACCAGCTCCTCCTTCAGCCCGTGTACTCGTCCAGCCCGGTTTGCCGGGCGGTGTGCACAAAGTCGATGACGTGGACGGCCATGGCGTCCTCGTCAATCGTGAAGAACACCCGGTGAGACATCACCAGCTTGGAGCTTCACAGCGTCACGCCGAAGTCGTCCGCGAGCTCACGGACGACCTCCCGAGCGTCGCGGCCGGTATCACCGGCTTCGAGGCGCTCGAGGGCGGCTTTCCAGACATGACCGCGCTCGGCTGCATGGACGAGGAAGTCGTAGCGCCTGGGGCTCATCACGACCATGGCTGCTTCGCCATTCTGCGTAATCGTCTCGATGCGACCCTCTGCCAGGCGGGCCAGGTGTTCGCCCGTCTTCTCACGAAAATTCGTGAGCGAATAGGTGTCTTGGGTCCGGTGGGTCATCGTGCCCTCCCTTCGTTATTCCGTGTGAATTCAGTATGACAGGAATCCGCCGTGATGTACAGAGGTGGAAACGGCCCCCTGATCACGTCAAGCGATCAGATCCAGGCGGATTCTGGATCCCGCCGATGTCCGAGAGGCGGTCGTGAAGCCGCCAACTCATACACCACCACATTCTCCACGTCCGATGATCGGGCGCGTCGGCCCCGACCGCTGCCGCGGCAAGTGGTCGTACGACGCGACCGTGTCCAGGGCACCGGTTTCGGTATCGAACAGGGTCATGTGCCCGGCGAGCCACTCCTCCTCTATGTCGACCCAGGAACGGTAGGGGTACCGGTCCATCATCATCAGCTCACCGGATGAACCGATTCCCGCCAGACCGAAATGGGCTGCCCGTGGCAGGCGCGCGGTGCGCGCGACCGAATCGCCGACGAATAGAGTGAGGCGAGATTGACGACGGTCAGGCACAAGGACGCTGTCCCGGCCCAGGACGAACAGCGCGTCGGGCTCGATGACTTCTCCCGGTCCCTCTCCAACCCTGGCGAGCACCTTGTGCGTCGTCCCGTCCGGACTCAGGACGACCACTTCGCTGTACCAATCGGCAACGACCGCACTTCCATCCGGGAAGAGCCGGCCGGCCTCGGCGAACTGGAAGATGTAGTCGCCGCGGTTGGCGCCGTGGCGGTAGATGGGGTGTTCGGCGAGGGTGAAGAGGGGGTTGGTCTCGGGGACGCCGAGGTACTCGATGATCTGGACGCCGGCGCTGTCGGTGGTTTGGACTTGGAGGTCGTGGGTGGGGTCGGTGGCTTCGCCGCAGGCGAGGAGGGCGGCGGACAGGATCAGGGGGGAAGAGGGTCTGGTTCGCATTTGCCTTTGGACACCGATGGGATCGACGGCGTTTACAGGTACTTAGGCGCGAGAGGCGAATCGGGCCCGCCGTTGCGGCGTCGAACTGGGGCTCGGGAGTAGGTCGTGGCCACCGGTCGTATCTTCGACGGCAGTTCCTCGCGATTACTGAAACGCAAGAGCCCCGAGGACGGGAAACCGCCTCGGGGCTCCTACCTCAGCGTCTTGCTGCGCCCGAAGGCTTCTGCAGTAGAGGACGATCTGAGGAATTACGCAGGGTCCGGGTTTCTCTCACCTCCCGAGCGGCGGAGGGCCCTCGGTATGGAGATGAGGGATTGGGAACGTAATGTCAAGCTGTCAATATGTAATGTTGTCTTCACACGGCCAAGCTCTCTACCGGACTATGAGGTCGGTCCTACTTCGTTGGACAAGTGTCCTCATACCGTTGCGGAGTCCCGTCCGGCATTCGCCCGCCCGCGCCCGGGCGCGCTCCGGCCACTGGCGTGACGAATGATCCCCCGGACGCGCCACTCCCATGCGCCATTGGTAAGTCTCTGAGGCGGACGAATCACGGTTCTTACGCGCCTCCGGCTTCGAGGTTTTCCGGCTCTCGATGGCTTGGCGGTGACTTGCGCCGGTGGACGGATGTGCTCGTTACCTGCAACCGGTACGCATGCCAGTGGGTATGCTTGAGGCGCCAAGTGCCCTGGCCAACATCCAGGATCCGACTGATTCTCCCGACCTGTTCCGTGGGCGTGTCGAAGCCGATATAGACCTCCGCCACCGCTTCCATCGGAAGCGCCAATGTATGGATTGGCCACGGAGAATCCCCGTTCGCGTTGAGCCGACAGGTGTGCAGATCGACCAGCAACCTCACCTCCTGCTCGTACTCCCAAGCCCGGCTCTTGACGAAAAGGAGCTTGGCCAATTGCCGGGAGTCGTTCGTCAGTTCAAGGAGTTCCACGTCGTGACTAATCAAGGGCGTACCTGACCGTTGTATACCGCCTTCAGTGTCCTGTCGGCGATGCTCTTCATCGACGAAGCGAATCCGAATGACGTTGTCTCGTGTTGGAATGTAGACAGGTGCCAGTTCCAGATACAGCACGCGGCGAAGGTCGATCCCGAGATCACGTAGCATTTTGGTCTTGTAGCCCACGACGAACCCCGAGTTGCGCGCGTAGTGCGCCCACATCGTTGGGATCAGCGGGTCGGCTGAGAAGGACACGACGCCTACCGATTGGGAGAGGCGCTCCCTGATGATTGTAGAGACCTTCGGGTCGCCGTAGAGTCCCTTACGTCGCGCCAGCTCCTCGTCGGAGAGGGTGTCTTCGCCGAAGGCTTCGCGTAGCGACCGGGAGATAATGGTCCACCACTCGTCCCGATCCATCTTGTTCTCCATCGACGTGGAGACATTGCCTTCCATGACATCGTTGAGCACTGCGGGTTGTGTGGCCCGAAGGGACATCGGGAATCCATCATTCAGCCGCTCGTGCGGCACGTATTTGTAGATAATCTCGGGCAGTTCGACCATTTCCTGCATCGTCCGGGCGATCTGGCTCTTGTCAGTGATGTCTTTGAGGTGGAGCTGGAGAATGGCCCTCCGAGTTTCCTCGCGGCGGTGTGGGGGAAACGTCTTGATGAAGGCATCCACGCCGACGGGGTAGTCGCTGAGACGGTAGCTTGGGTAGCGGTCTCGCCTCGTGATTCCAGTTGGGTCTTCGGTCATGTACCGGGTGTCAGGTGAATGCCCACTTGTACGCTCCGTGGCGGATCTTCGAATATTGCATCGTCACGTTGAATGGTGTCGGCTTGGGTCATCAGCACCTTCGCGGCTGTCCGGCGGACATGCGCCTGAGCGGCTAGCTGGCGGCGCTCATAGTCCCAAGCTTCGCCAGCCAGTTCGCGGGCTAGGGAGCGGAGTTTCTCGATGCTCATCATTGGGAGGTCCTCCGGGAGAAGCGGGGCTTGTGTCTCCCTAAGGTGCAACAGGCTCATCATGGATCCATCAGGCGAACGCGCTGTCACTCTACGCCGACTTACGCCGCGCCTTCCAGCCACGCCCAACGGGCGATTCCGCGCCGCCGACGCTTGCCCTATTCTCCAAGCCGTGAACCGACGGGCCAACTGGATGAAGAGGAGACTGGCTTGGTGGAGAAGAAGACTGGCTATCGCCTTCGGTTGAAGCTTCGAGTGGGCAAAGCACTGTCAACTGAAGATACTGCCATGACGGCATCGGTAGCTGGAAGGAACGTCACGATCAAGTCCGAGAGGCAGTCGCAACCGCTCTCCGAGGCGTCATGGTTGTTGATCGGATGTCGCGGATTCCAGGCCGAGCGTGACGCTAGGGTTTTCGGCGAGAAGCTTCGGCGAGCCGTTCATTTGGCCGGGTTGTGTGCCCGTGTGGGTGTGGACGCGGGCGACCCGGGCGACGACCGTACGGCCTTGGTCCTGCCGGACGACAGGAACACGCTGATCGTCCACGCCGGACGGCCGAAGGGAACGGTGCACGCGAATGCCGGCGATTTCGTTCGGGCTCTTCAGGAGGCTTTTCCCGCGCCCGCTATGTCCGCGGGCGATTGTCCCTCAATTCGGCGGGCTGTCCGGGTACTGAATCTCGCAGAGATCAGCACTGACCCCATCGCAAAGGTCGTGCTAGCGGTCTCCACCATCGAAGCGTTGGCGACTGACCCACCGTGGACGGACGCACAGAAGAAGCAGATCAACAACGCCGCCGCTTGGCTCAAGCGGACGCATGGCAACCGGGAAGAGACCAGGCAGGTCGTCGAGGCGATTCGGAGAATACGACCCGAGAGCATCCGTCAACGGATACGACAGATGCTGACCTCAAACAAACTCTCGGTCCTGTGGCCGGATTGGGAAGACCTCTATTCGAAGCGGAGCCGCTTGTTCCACGGCGGAAGGAGAGACGGCAGTGAGCACCGGGGCGACCACCTAGAGGAATCCGAGGTTCACGCCTTGGGGCAAGCGGCAGTGACCCTCTGTGGGAGGATTGTCCTATCCATTGCAAAGAGGGAAGGGCTCCCGGTTCCCAGCCGGGCTGGCGTGCATTTCGGCGTCGAATGACGGCAAGCGACCCCGGCGTTGTTGGAGCGCCCGCCAACGCCCCGTACCGGATCGGGTGGTCCGTTGCCTGTGCGACAACGCCTGGAATATGGCTCGAAGTTCGCGGACAGGGTGGGAACTATTCGGAAGATGCTACGTACAACATCGTGCCGATCGTGGACGGCATTCCCAAGCGGTGCTCAGCTTCGAAACGCTGCACGCCGGCGCATACTCCATGGAATGACGCTGCCACCAGCACCCTGTCGTTTCTCGCTTCCTCAAAATCGGCTTTGGCTGCCACCCAGTCCTGTTGCAGGCAACGCGCCACAGCTCGGTGGAACAGCGCGTCACCTACTCCGATCAGGCTCAATTGCCCGACCAAGCGCAGGCTCGATACCGCCGCGTCGAAGTCCTTCATCGCCTCGTCCAGCGCCCCGCGATCCCGAAGCGTGTTGCCGCGATCGATGAGCGCTGCAACCGGCTGCCGGGACAAGCTCATCGCCATTTCCCAGTCGGCCATAGCACGGTCCGCAGCGCCTTTCTGCTTATACGCACACCCGCGCCCGTGGTAGGCCTCCGGCATGTTCGCGTCCCACTTGAGGGCCGCGTCGAAATCCCGCAGGGCCAAATCCGCCGAACCCTGAAACAGGTGCGCCTCCGCGCGCCGGCAATAAAGCTCCGCCCGCTGGCCGTCCAGCTCCTTTTTCTCAATAGCCCAAGTGTACAGTTGGACGACTTCGTCCCCCGCCAATTCCAAACGAACCGTCGTGGTTGGACCCGGGTTTGTCTGGTCCTCCTGGGTTACCCAGACTTGGCTCTTCTTGCCATCTCGGAACGCCATCCCCCTCTGGTGATAGGCGTGACGCATGCATGCCAGTCGAATGTTGATCGCACCCGCCTCCAAGTAACCCTGCCAGTCGGGCACCGGCCGGGTCGACAATCTGGTGACCACCTCCCGAAAGGCCCGCACATTGCGGCTTCGCTTTGGATCCTGGTGCCTGATGAATCCATGGATGTCGTTATACACGGTGCTCTTTGAAATCCCGTGAAAACGTTCCAAGTACTCCAGGATGCTGCCCTTCCGTCGGCCAGGGACGATGACCGTCTCCTCGCGGGCATCCGGCACGATGAACCCTCTCGGCGGCCGCACGAACACGCTCTTTTGCGAGACGATCCTGTTCATCGTGTGCTTCGGCCTCACCATCGTGTCGGACTCCGGCCAGTGCAGGACGACCCTGCCATCCTCCCCTTCGCACCCATCGCTCGCGAAAAAGAAGGCCACCAGGTAGTCGTCCGTGAAGTCGATCAGGTTCGTCGCACCGCCGAGGTGCTGGATCTCCGTGAGAATGTCATCGGCGGCAGCCAAGGTCGTGTATTGTCGCGCGCGCTCCACCGTTTCCAGCTCAACGCGCGCGATGTCGAATGCCTCATGCGCGCTGTGCGGGAGGCATTTCCGGTACAATCCAGACGACACCACGGAATAGCACGCCGGTTCACCCCTGTACACGCAGGGGTCATCGCGTTTCGAAGACTTGGACACGACCTCGCGCATCAACTCGTGTATTCGTTCCCGTTCGGAGCCATCCGCCACTTTGTCCTTGTGAGTCACGCCGACTCCCTGGTGCGGCGGCCGCTCGTTAGCCGCTTCGCTACTTGTGCTCGATGAGCCCGCTCGACTGGGGACGACCCACCTCCGTGGTGCGGTGCCCAATCTCCCCCAACTGGCACAACAACTCGCAGCCGGGCTGGCAGTCGCGGCCGCGGAACTCGGGGCCGTTGTTGCCCATCACTCTCCCCTGAGTTACCCAATAGCTACCTCTTGATCCAAGGCGGGTAAGCATCGCGAGGTCTAGCACCACTGACGAAACGACTCGCCAGATTCGCCAATGACCGATTGGAGGCGACCAACTCCTCCCTCTTTTCTCTTAGATTGCCTGACATTGCAAAGTGCTCTTCCGACCTTGAGCCATCATGACGCTTTACCGCGGCCAATCCGATGCTAGTATCGCTTACTGTCTTCCATTCCGTTAGTGCCGACTGAACGTCAGCGTCAGCCCGCTTTACCGCCGCAGCCAATAGTTCGCGTAGTCGCTCTTGCGCTCGCCCGAGCGACTGAACATACTGCCGTACAAACAAGAACAAGTCTTGTTGCTTCTGCGGAAGGTTCTCCAGTTCCTCCAAAGTGGGTTTCTTAAATCGTTCGTCCTCTCTGAGAGCCTCCAAGTCCAATGTGAGTGACAAAGTGAATCTCACCAGTGGCTGAGTCGCTTCTGCCCGTACTCTTTTGCAACCATATGTTATTCCTGCGATGGCTAAGCTGCGATGTTGGACGTGGTTTCGGAGGGCGTCCATGATTCGATATGCGAGATTCCTGTCATACTGGTCTTTGAACACCTCTTCCGCTTGTTTGCGGGTACAGCCAATTGGTGTAGGGGATCGACCGACGGAGTGCACAACTTGATCAACGTAGAGCCTACATGTGGTCAAGAGGTTTACGAGTCGTCTCCCCAGCAGCAGCCGGTCAGATGACATGCTGGCCCAGGTGAAGTCGTTTCTTACAGCGTGGGTCAACGTCAACGTAAGAGTTTCGCGCTCCAATTCCTCGTAGTTCGCAACTACAAGATCAAATTTCTCTTCGATCTCAAGAGCCGCGCGCTGGACTCCTACAGCTTCGCTCAATGCGGCATAACGGCTTGCATCAATCGGGATTTCGGGCTGTTTTCCCAATACCCTTCGTGTCAGAACATACATTCGATTGCAACGCTCCTCAGTGGCAGTGATCTCGTCCGATAGCTGAATAGTATGACGATCATTATCGCCTTTCCACCTGTCGTCGTGGGGTGGGAGCGGGGCAACCACAGCCATACGACCCTACGGCACCAGAACCAGCGTTATACCGCCCAGCCCGCCGATATCGCCTCCGCCTGTTCCAGCACCGTCCTTGTCGCCTTCTCCTGCTTGTCCGGCGGGTAGCCGTGCTTCCGCAGGATCCGCTTCACCAGCCGCCGGAGGTTCGCGCGGACGTTTTCGCGTAGCGTCCAGTCGATTCTGACGTTGTTCCGAACCGTCTCGACCAGCTCGCGGGCGATCTCCCGCAGTGTCTCGTCGCCGAGGACCTTCACGGCGCTGTCATTCGTTTCGAGTGCATCGTAGAAGGCCAGTTCGTCGTCGGAGAGACCCAGCGCCTCGCCGCGGGCATTCGCCTCGCGCATTTCGCGGGCAAGCTGAATCAGTTCCTCGATGACCTGGGCGGCCTCGATGGCCCGGTTTCCGTAGCGCAGGATGGTCTGTTCGAGCATCTCTGCGAAGGATCGTGCCTGGACGACGTTCTTTCTCTTGCGGACAGCCAGTTCCCCCTTGAGCAGCTTCTGCAGCAGTTCGACCGCCAGGTTGCGCTGTTTCATGCCACGCACTTCGGTCAGGAACTCTTCGGACAGGATCGAGATGTCAGGCTTCTCCAGGCCAGCGGCGGCGAAGATGTCGACGACTCCTTCGGAGACGACGGATCGTGAGACGATCTGCCGAATGGCGTAGTCCAGCTCTTCCTCGGGACGCACCTCTCCGGCGGCGCGCTTGGCCAGCACCGAGCGGACGGCCTGGAAGAAGGCCACTTCGTCGCGGATCCGCATCGCCTCTTCGTGAGGGACGGCGAGCGCGAAGGCCTGCGAGAGTTCGCGAACGGACCGCAGACAACGCTCCTTCCCGTTCTCCTGCGCGAGTATGTGTTCCTGCGCTCCGGGCAACAGGCTCACGCGTTCGGTCGGCGAGCCGTCGATCCACCGCGAATAGTCGAAGCCATGGAACAGTCCGCAGCACACCTCGTACTTCTCCAGCATCACCGACACCGCTTCGGCCTGATCCACGGTGGTCTTGCCCGTGCCGCCGCTCTCGGTGTAGGTCGCGAGAGCCCGCTTGAGTTCGTGCGCGAGACCGAGGTAGTCGACGACCAGACCGCCCGGCTTGTCCCGGAACACCCGGTTCACCCGCGCGATCGCCTGCATGAGCCCGTGGCCGCGCATCGGCTTGTCGACGTACATGGTGTGCAGGCTGGGCGCGTCGAAGCCGGTCAGCCACATGTCCCGCACGAGGACGATCTGAAGGGGGTCGGCGGGATCGCGGAATCGCTTCGCCAGTATCTCGCGGCGCGCCTTGTTGCGGATGTGCGGCTGCCAGCCGGGCGGATCCGAAGCACTGCCGGTCATCACGACCTTGATCCGGCCCCCGTCGTCATCCGCGTGACCCCACTCGGGCCGCAGGCGAGTCAGCTCGCGATAGAGGTCGATGCAGATGCGCCGGCTCATGCAGACGATCATCGCCTTGCCATCCATGGCCTCGATGCGCCGGTCGAAGTGCGACACGATATCCCGAGCGATGAGTCTGAGACGAGGTCCCGCTCCGGCAACGGCCTCGAGCTGCGCCCACTTGGTCTTCAGTTTCTCCTTGCGCTCGATTTCCTCGCCCTCGGTGACGTCTTCGAAGTCGGGATCGATTTGCGGCCGCTCGGCCTCATCCAGTGTCAGCCTGGCCAGCCGGCTCTCGTAGTAGATCGGCACGGTGGCGCGGTCCTCGACGGCTCGCTCGATGTCGTAGACGCTGATGTAGTCACCAAACACCGCACGCGTGTTGGCGTCCTCCAGTTCGATCGGCGTGCCGGTGAAGCCGATGAACGATGCGTTGGGGAGCGCGTCGCGCATGTGGCGTGCGTAGCCGTCGATGAAGTCGTACTGACTCCGGTGGGCTTCGTCGGCGATCACGACGATGTTCCGGCGCCTCGACAGCTCAGGCATCCGGTCGCCCTTCTCCTCCGGAAAGAACTTCTGGATCGTGGTGAACACCACGCCGCCCGACTCGACCGCCAGCTTGGCGCGCAGGTCGGCACGACTTTGGGCCTGCGTGGGCGGCTGCCGCAGCAGGTCCTGGCAGCGGGAGAATGTGCCGAAGAGTTGATCGTCGAGGTCGTTGCGATCCGTCAGTACCACGACCGTGGGGTTCTCCATCGCCGGTTCGCGGATGATCCGTCCGGCGTAGAAGGCCATGGTCAGACTCTTGCCCGACCCCTGGGTGTGCCAGACGACGCCAATGCGCCGGTCACCGGGATCTCCGCCCGGGTTTCTGCCGTTCTCGTACCGGCCGCCCGGCTCGGCGACCCACCTCAGTTCCTCTCGCAGCGCCGCCGCGCGCAGCGTCTCCGACACCGCCGTCTCCACGGCATGGTACTGGTGATACCCGGCCATCTTCTTGGCCAGCCTGCCGCCGCCGTCGTCCTCGAACACGATGAAGTCCCGGACCAACGTCAGGAACCGGTCCTGCTGGCACATCCCTTCGAGCATCACGTGCAACTGGGGAAGATTCGGGTTGGCCAGCCCCTCACCGGTGATCGTGCGCCACGGCTTGAACCACTCGCGCCCGGCAGTCAGTGTGCCGAGGCGCGCGTCGACTCCGTCTGAAGCGATAAGCGCCGCGTTGAAAGCAAACAGGTCTGAAAGCTCGGCCTTGTACGTCTGGATCTGTTGCCAGGCCGTCCAAACGGTGGCCTTCTCGTCCGCCGGGTTCTTGAGCTCGATCAGACCCAGCGGAAGGCCGTTGACGAACAGAACGATGTCCGGGCGCCGCTCGTGCTCGCTCTCGACGACGGTGAACTGGTTGACCGCCAGCCAGTCGTTGTTTGCGGGGTTCTCGAAATCGAGGACGGAGACGTGTGGCCATCGCAGGTTGCCGCCAACACTCCGGTGTTCGACCGTCACACCTTCCACGAGCATGCGGTGGAAGGCACGGTTGCGGGCTTCCAGTGTGGAGCCTTCAGGCCGGGTCAGCTTGCGGAAGGCGTCGTCCAAGGCGTCGGCGGGCAGGGTCGGATTCAGCCGGGACAAGGCGTCACGTAGTCGGTGTTCCAGAAGGGCTTCGGTGTAGTCTGCCCGCAGCGCACCTTCCGCATTCGGGGCAATGTCGGGGCCGTGGGCCACCGTCCACCCGAGGCTTTCCAGCCATTCGAGCGCGGCGGCTTCGACCTCCGACTCGGTGAAGGTGGCCGTCATGTCACGAATCCGGCTCTCCGAGCTCATCAAAAGCAATCGACAGACCTTGAGCCACCTTCCCAACGAGTTGGAGAAGGTCACGTACCTCGTCTGGTTCGATATGAATCCTCCGACCGACGACCGCCTCTCTGTCCGCCGCCTTGGCGAGGTAGGCTTGATCCACGACTCCCATTCTGTGCGCGATGAGATGGCGCCTCTGAAAAGCGCGAACGAGCGATTGCCATTCACAGGCAGTCAGTGCGGAAGACAAGTTTATGCCATAAGCTCGTCGCAGGCGCCTCTTCGCTCCTTCAAGGTCCTGGAAACTAATCCTGCCCACGATGGCGCGATTGGTCGCGCTCCTCGTGTAGACTCGGCACAGTTCGCGCGCGAAGCCGTCGAAGACCGACACGCAATCCTCCAACCCGTTCTCGACGAGCCTCCGAGAAACGTCTCTCTCGGTGCTCTCTGCCAAGTCCATCATCTTTGCTACAACTTCGATGTTCTTCTCGAAGATCTGGAGCGAATTGTGTTGGCCGCAGTCGGGACAGAACGCAAAAACACCGTAGATGGAGTAGCGAAGTGTACAACTGGTACAGACCACCTCGGTCTCGAGCTGCTTTTCCCTGTAATGGCGGATCGGCAGCGGACCTTCGGGTTTGAACGTCAATGACAGCCCGATTCCGAATGGCCCTTTCGGCTCCACGTTGAACTCCATCTCCTTGAGATCCCTGTGGATTGCTTCTGTGATCTCCCGCGTCACCACGGACTCGACATACTTGACCTGCTCTTTGGTCCAGAAGTGGTCATGCGCCGCAGTATGGCCGCAGTACGGGCAGTGGCACGGAAGGTCTCTTCCCTCAAGCCCAGTACCGAGTTCGATCTTGAAGTATCCCTCGCAGTCCGAGTGGGGACACTCACGGCCCGTGAAGCCATCTTCATCGGGTTTGATTGGGATCGAAATGCGATTGCCAAGTTTGCTGAGGTGACTCATCGGTCGGTCATCCCCAGAGTCCATGCCGTCTGGCCCAACCGTATCTCGCCCGAGATGAGCTTGGGCAGGAGAGTGTCCCGGAGGGCGGCAAGGGTGCGGGATTGATGACCCCCGTTGCTCGCTCTCTTGATGAGCGACCCAGCAACTTCTCCGAACCGTGCGGCCACCCGGCTTGGCGGCACGACCATCGGGAATTCTCGCAGCGCGATTGGCGATACCCGCTGGCGGCCGCTCGTGCCGCTCATGTTCTGGATCGCGAATTCGCGAAACCTGGCACTCCGAGCGAGGCAGTACGCGAATTGATTCGGGAGCGGGGGCTGCGGCCTGAGGACGATGTACTCCGTAGAGCCCCATCCAACCTCGTCGTCGGTCAAGAAGTCCACGTAGGCCGTCTTGCCGTTCTCAAGGCACGGTGTGATCCGGGCAACAAGCGTATCGCCGTTAGCAAACCGCATGCCGGACCCGAAGGGTCGAACCGCGACGGCATCCGGCATGTGACCCCGGGTGGGCATATCGGCCATCGGGAGATAGGGAGCGGTCTGTCCCTTTCGAAGAAATCGTCTCGGGTTGACGTCGATGCGTTCCGCCAAAGTCGTAACCTGCCACCCCTCCGGTATCTCACCCATCTCGGAATCCACCAGCCGGTCAGGGAACAGGTCAGCGATGTCTTGCGGCAAGCCCGCGTCCCGGCCTTGCATGTTGGCCCGCACCGGATCGAAATCGACGAACCAGGACTTGAACAGTGCCCGTGCCGTTGCCTCCAGCGTCTCGTTCATACGCCGGTCAAACTCGATCTTGTCGTCCAAGGTGCCGAGCATGTAAGCGATAGTGCGTTGCTCGCGCAAGGAAGGGAGACGGATGAACTCAGAATCGAGGAAAAACTCGAACTGAAAGTTGCTGATGCCTGTTGACTGTTGTTCGTATAACGAAGCGCGGCCCGACAGGTACATCTCTTGGAGGGTGTAATACGCGTATCGCGTATCGACGACATCGGGATTGAATCGGACAAGACGACAAAAGCTCGCGGGGATTACGTCCTGTCCCAACTCCGTGAGCACTCGTTCTGAGACGAAAAAGCTCCGGCCCGTCAACTGATTGCTAGTTCGGCTGCCACCGGAAATCTCCAGAAGACTATCGCCCGCCCTCAGCCTGCGCCGACCCACTCTAAACGCCGTCTCGTAGCGCGCCGGAACTCCCGAGAACTCGCCATTCCGAATCCGACTGAAGTCCGTCCCACGGATAACGCGAACGGGTACCGAGTCTTCGAACTCCGTTTCCTTGCCCCAACCCCCTCCTATCGCGAACTCCAGGATCTCGCGAACGGTTGCACCCGCTACTTGTTGTGGACCCGCATACCACTCGACGCCTTCCTTACGAATGTGCTTCCGCAGGGTTGGGTCCTGGATCGAATTGTACAGCAGCAGATCCACCGTCTGCGCCATCGGGATCTTCTCGATCGCCGAAGTCAAGCGCGCCTGATCCGTCAACGTCAGCCGGTCGCCGAACAACGCGATGTCCACGTCGGAGGTCACGGTGTTCGTCCCGGTAGCCCTGGATCCGAACAGCACGGCCCGCTTGACGCGGTCATTGGCCGCGATCACGGCGATGATCGCCTCTCGGTGCGCGTCCTTGAGGCCGTCCGTCATGGCGTTCGCCTCGCGTCCAGCGTCCGGTGGAGTCGCAGCAGGACAGGGTGGTAGCGTTCCTTGATAAGCGTCTCCGCCTCCTCGGCCACATCGAGCAAATAGGCATGGCTCAGGAGGTTGCGCTTGTCCAGCGCGTCGAGGAGGGTCTCGCAGTCGCTCTCGTCGATGTAGTCCACCTCGAAGCTCTTGCGGATCACCGCGCGAGGGACCTTCACGTCATGGCCCTCGTAGAAGAGGAGATCCTTGAGCACCTTCCAGGACAGCTCGAAACTGAACTCGAACGTCTTGATCAGCCCGGCCAGTTCCAGGTAGTCGTACCCTTCCCGGTCACAGGCGTTCGTGAGTTGGGCGAGCGCGGTCCCGAAAGTGTCGAGCCGCTGCTGCCAGCGCCGTTCATCCGCATTACTCACGGTCCCTTCCCCCCGAATCCCAGCGCCTCAAGGTTCCTGGTGATCGCAGCGTCGAGCCTGGCGCCTTCCGCCTGCTGCTCGCGAAGCTCGGCCACCAGCCGCTTCATCTTGTCTGCGAATGGCTCGCCGTCGTCTTCCTGCGGCTCCACGCCGACATACCGGCCAGGCGTCAAGACATGGCTGTGTTTGCGCACCTCTTCCAGTGATGCGCTCTTGCAAAAGCCGGGGACATCGGCGTAGCCGTCGTCTTCTCCCGTCCGCCAGAAGTGATAGGTGTCCGCGATGCGCGCGATATCCTCGCCGGTCAGTTCGCGGTGCGTCCGGTCCACCATCCGGCCGAGCTTCCGGGCATCGATGAAGAGAATCTCTCCACGACGCCGGCGTCCGCGCGCCAAGAACCAAAGGCAGGCGGGAATTTGCGTCGAGTAGAAGAGCTGGCCCGGCAGCGCCACCATGCAATCGACCAGTTCGGCTTCGACCAGACTCTTCCGGATCTCGCCCTCGCCCGACTGTTGCGATGACATCGAACCGTTGGCGAGCACGAACCCCGCGACGCCGCTCGGCGCGAGGTGGTGGACCATGTGCTGGACCCAGGCAAAGTTCGCGTTGCCCTTCGGCGGGACGCCGTAGCGCCACCGCTTGTCCTCCGCGAGCCGCTCGCCGCCCCAGTCCGAGACGTTGAACGGGGGATTGGCCAGTATGTAGTCGGCCCTCAGGTCCGGGTGGCGGTCGTTGTGGAAGGTGTCCCCGTGGGCGATCTGCCCTCCGATTCCGCGGATGGCCAGATTCATCCTGGCGAGCCGCCACGTCGTGTAGTTCGACTCCTGGCCGTAGATGGAGATGTCGCCCCGTGCGTTCCCGCCGTTGCTGTTACCGGTAGCGTGGGCCCGAATGAACTCAACCGACTGCACGAACATGCCCGAGGAGCCGCAGCAGGGATCGTAGACGCGGCCACGGTAGGGTTCCAGCATCTCGACGAGCAGCTTGACGACGCAGCGCGGAGTGTAGAACTCGCCGCCACGCTTGCCCTCGGCGCTCGCGAACTGCGAAAGGAAGTACTCGTAAACCCGGCCCAGCACATCCTTCGAGCGCGCCTCGGCGTCCCCGACGCGGATGTTTCCGACCATGTCGATCAGTTGGCCGAGACGCTGCTTGTCCAGGGCCGGCCGGGCGTAGTCCTTCGGCAGAACCTCCTTTAGCGCGGGGTTGTCCCGCTCGATGGCCGCCATGGCCCGGTCCACGGTCTGGCCGATGGTCGGCTGCCTCGCGCGGGCCTTAAGGTGCGCCCAGCGGGCTTCCTGCGGCACCCAGAAGATGTTCTCGGCAATGTACTCGTCGCGGTCTTCGGCGGCCTCTTCTCCCCACGCGGCCAGCACCGCCGCGTGGCGCTCCTCGAAAGCATCCGAGATGTACTTCAGAAAGATCAGTCCGAGAACGACGTGCTTGTACTCGGCCGCATCCATCGAGCCGCGGAGCGCATCGGCCATCGCCCAGAGCTCGGCCTCGTAGCCGGTAGTGGCACCGATGTCGGTCTGTCTGTTGCCCACCCTGGTGCTGTCCTCGTCTGTTTCATCCACTGGGATCGCCTGTCCGCAGCGAAAAGATACGATAGGGCACGGGTCCCCGTACACCACTCAGCCGAGGCTAACCCCCCTGCCCCCCCGGGTCAGCTTGCGGGCGGAATATCGGACAACCCATCCCAACGGTTTGGGTGTTCACGCTACAGGATGACAGCGATAGCACCGGCACCAACGGGCAGGATCGGGTCACGCCCGCCGACCCTTACGCAACTCTTGCCCCGACCTCCGAGGGAGGAATCAGTGAGCCCGAAGACAGACCGACTGACACGGGCCGTCCTTTGGCTCAAGGTATACGGCGCCCCTATTACCACCGCATTGGTCGTGCTATTCGTCAGGAATGTCACGGCGACGGACGCCGCCCCCACGCTGCACGACGTCAGCGCTCTGCACCAATCTCCGAAGTTCGTCGCGGACCTTCTGAAATGACTGTTCAGCGTCAGCAATCGCCCGGCGCGAGATTTCGTCGTCGCCTCCTAGGAGCCTTCTGACGCTCCGCTTGCTGCCGGCATCGTCAGCGCGACGAAGAGGATGGGGCTGGTATTTCATGGTCGCCTCCCGATTCAGTATTGTGTGGTAGCGCTTGTCGTGTGAAGTAGTCGCGGTTGAGTCGAGGGTCAAAGTAGTGCTTGCGTTTGATCCATATAGAACCGTCTCCTTTCGAAATAACGGCAACATCAATCGGGCCACCAACAGTCTCTTGATCCGTCGAGACCCGTCGCTTCAGCGATGTGAGGCTAACCAACGCCTCCGCCATACTCGCCAATTCTTCCTTGGGAAGGTGCTTGACATTGTGCAAGACGGGAAGCACAAAATGTTCCCTGCAAAACTCCTTGGCGGCATTGCGAAAGTCCTCTAGGTTGCTCTCGACAATCTCACGGAGTCCTGTTGTCTGCGATTCCGTCAGCTGTCCTGTTGGAGTGCTAGCTTCCAGTACTTCATGGGCCGACTTGTATAGCAGGTTTTCCAAGTATGGCTCAAGATATTGCAAAAATTCTTGGTCGACTCCGTTCATGAAACGACCAACCATTTCACTCTGTGCAAATGGCACGATTGCTCCCTGAGTGCCCATTCGGGCAATATCGCAATCTGTTCTAGTATCGGCTTTGATTAGTGACCCAATGGCACCGTCCGTTACAACTTCCACGAGGCTAGGAAAGAGCTCGTCGTCACCGAAGCCGGCAAACACAAGGCCCGAAAAACCGTTGGACAAGCTCGCACTCTTTAGCGCCCTTGCTAGGAGATCATGAAGCGCCTGCCCTATCGAGTCGTCTACCTCATAGCCATCGAAGTACAACTGGATCAGCTCGTTGATGTCTGCCTGGTAGGTACAAACCAAGTCATCGACGTCAAGATTCTGCATTGACGGCGCATCACCAGCAGCGATGAGCATCGTGGATTGTCTCTCGATGACACTGCGAATCACAGTTACAACATCAGGATTGGTCGCCCCGGGCGTTTCCGAGAGAGATTGACGGGACGCGCGATCGATGCGACGGAAGAGATCGTGGGCAATGCTGTGAAGATTGTACCGTCGTTGGTCGTCTGTACATATTGTGTTATTGCTAATGTACCCAAGAAAATCCTGAGCGTAATCCGTAACCGTCGGCTTGCCAGCGGAGCCAATCTCTCTCCGGTACATCTTGACGAGGGTCTCCCAGGGAATGCCCATAAACTCAGCGCTATTGTAGACCATAATGCCGATAGGCTGGTGCTTTGTAAGCGCAAACAGTTTATTTGTGGGATAAATCTTGCCGGTGTCCCCGACACTCATAGCGCTGTCGGCTGCCATTGCTACAGCGGATTTGTTGAGGACGGCCACTTCTGCAGTCATAATCTAATCCTAATACACTGATCGGAATAACGAAGATCTTCAAGACCCAGTTGGTGGTGCTTGGTCCGCGCGATCACGCCGGAAAAGCCGAAGTGTGCTTTAGGGCGCACGAGAGCCCCAAGGGCACTGGCCAAGATCTCGTCCACTCTGCACAGGGATTCGGGACAGCAAAAACGCAACGGAGGCGGAATCAGATCTTCCCTTTGGCGATGGCAGAGGGGTTGCGTTCGATGACCTTTTCGGCGGTGGACCCGAAACGGGTCCGGTAGTTCACCGTGTGTCCCAGTTCCCTTTCGGTGACACCGGGATCCGGGATGCGAGCCATCCGCTTCGGCTTGAGCGCGCAGTGGGTGCGCTCCGCACGGCAGGACGCGGCCCGTAATCCAGCGATCGATGTCACCCGAATACCGATCCAAGTCCTCGGTGGGAAGGAGCGGGGCGGGGTGGCGCGGTGTCGCCGATGGGCGCCGTGTGGCGACGAGCGGTTGCATGACGCAATCTATCTGACGGTGAGTCCGTAATCCACCCCGGTAGTCCGACACCGAGAGCTCGAAACCCGAAAGAAGGTATCCTTTCGTCGGGCTCCAGCTACCTGGACCGACGCCACGCTCATTGAAGATATGCGTGGATCTGGGCGGCAGGCGCCAAGCTTCCGTCTCGCGTATGAGGTCATTCGAAGGCTCACTCTCGACCCCGTCCCCACGGGCGCCTTAAGACCTCGATAATCTTCCAGATCGCGCTTCGGAAGCCACCTTCGGGGTCTTTCCCAGAAGCTCCCTGGACCGACTCGGCGCTCTTCCCGTAGTAACCAGCGCGACGCGTCCGCGCCTCTTGTCGCACCGTCGCAACCTCGGTTGCGGAGAACCCGGGCGCCCACTGGACCTTCCCTTCATCGATCCAGTAGTGTGACCTGCATCGGAAACTCCAATTGCCTACTGACGGCACCAGCGAGACGGTCCTGCCGTCGTAGGTGAACTTCCACTCGGCCGGACCCAGGGGCGTCACCACTTCCTCGCCACACCCGCACGCACACCGATGGACCACGGTGCCGAAACGAATTGACACATACAGAACACCGTCATCGAGCTTTTTCGGTACGTAATCCACGAACTCGTGCCGCAGTTTCATCGCCTATCGCCCGGGTTCTCCGGCCTCCGGTTACTCATGTGATTCCCGTCGATCGTGTACGCACTCCTGCCCTCTCGGCCAAGGTCCAGGTAAAACCCCCGGTGCTTTTTCCACCGGATTACCGCGAGGGCCGCATTTAGCGCGTTCAGTTCCACGATCTGGACGTTCCTCTCGTACTCGCCGACATCCCACAAACCGCCGTCACCACGCGGTGCTGCTGAGCTGCTCGGTGTCTCACAGAAGCTCGTTCTGATTACCCCCAGTAGTCTTTCACCGGCCTGCTCGATGCCCATTCCGACATCGACGAACGGTATCCCCATCGCGTCCAACGCCGGCAACAGCCATCCCCTAGTGTCGTTGTCGTCGACTGCGACGAACACGAAGTTGAGTTTATCAAGCACGTCAACGTTGTTGGGCATCACGTTAAACTCATGCGCGACGATGCCCCTCCTCATCCGTCCGTATCGTTCGCAGTACAGCTGAGCTTTAGTTGTTTTTCTTTCAAGCTCTCCGGCTGTCGTTGGACCTGGGGCGCGGAATGCATTGTGCTGTGCGAACCGGTCGCCGTCGAACAGATGGATCTCCGCAACGCGCGTCTTGCTGACGTAGTCCAGGATGTAGGACCCCGTGCCTCCTAGGCCTACGATACCGATCCGGTCACGGGACAGTCTCTCGTTCAGTCGGGTTATCCCTGCGCGGCTCGACGCAGTCTCCATGAACACGAAGGGGTCGTTCCGGTCCTTCGACAGCACCAGCTGTCCCGTGCGGGAGACGGCCCCGGGATCGATTCGCCTTGCACATCGTCCGATTACCTGCTCGTAATGCGTCAACTTGTGATGGTAGTCCTCGTAGCGACCGGCAAACGGTCTCGCCGAGAAGTAGTGGTCAACCCAAAAACCCTCGGCGAGTTCTTGGCGCTTGCTGCTGTTCCGCAAGGCTTCGATCGGCGCTCCCCTATCGTCGCAGGGGTATTCGCCCGCGAAGTACATCGTGTGATTTGGTGGCGGTCCGGTCTCAGCAACTGGGCAGACGAGCTGACCGTACTTTACGGTTCGCTCGCTGGTTACGTATGGGACGCGGTGGAGAACCAAATATCCAGAGCGAAGCTCCAACTCGTACCCTTCGGCGACGAGTCGTTGGAGGTCGGCCCTATGACTGATCAGTTCTGGTGACATTGACTATCGTTCCGTCGCGCAGCTTCAGCCGTTGCCCTTCGTCCAGCTCTCCTTCCGGGATTCGACCACCAGCCTCCCGGAACGTGATCGTGAACACGATCTGGGGGCCCCTGGCGGGATCGTCGAATGCGAGGTCGACTAGCTCATCAAACGATAGTTCATCACGCTCGACGTCTGTTGGTCTCCCATTCACAACTATCGAAAACGTCTTGTCTTCGGGACGATCTATTTGATTCTCTTTACTCATGAAACTCTCTCCTCATCCTGTTCTAGCTCGGTGGTTCTATTTCATCGTCCAGTCCGAAAGCCGGATTCAACCTCGATGCCGATAGTCTCCGGGTCCCTATGTGATCCCTTCGCCCAAGCCCGGAGTGCGCACGTCCGGTCGGGAGAGCGCTTGGGATCCGTGTTCATGCCCGACGTCTGCATTCTGGTAGGCGCGCGCCTCATCCGCCGGGCTTTTCGTTGCAGCCCGTGGGGGCGAACGCATCCGTGAAGCGACTTAGTAGATCGGCCTCCTCTACGCGACGCGCCGCTGCATCTGATTTCAGATGGCAATGGAAGTGGGTCGCTCCTTTCTGACGGATGCACCCGGCTTTGTGGTGAGCGGGGCCAGAGCGCTCTCCCAGATCGCCCTCGCCGATGTAGACGGGCACCCACTGTCCTAGCGGGTTCTGCCTCGCGTAGATGTAGTTGCCGTTCTGTCCGGTCTTCAGTGAGGCCGGGAGCTTGTGGACGTAGTACTCGTACTCCACCCCACTCGCCCCCGGCCAAATGCAGGTCGGGGTCTTCGTTCTTTTGGCGTGCATGTCGGTTGGTCTGCTTCTGGTTAGCAGTCGGGAAGTTCGTCCAGATTGTTGCTGGAAAGGGGATCTGGGTCCGTTCGCAGGTACTTCCCATTCGGCCCGGTCACTACGCGGACGTACAACCGTCCGCTCGTGCCGGTAACGTAGTACCTGTGAATGCCTGTTTCGATGTCTTGGATCGCCCCGGCCTTGGCTCGGGGAGACCAGTATTGACCGGGGTTACAAAGGGCCGTGATGTCGCCGTCGGCATCCTTGCGCGATCGGGTCACGTGTCGTTCTGCCATGGGATCCCTCCTCGTCGGTTAGAGTGTACGTACTGTACGCTAACACTGCGTACGATCTAGGTCAAGAAACAGGCTCCTCGCCATGTAGAATGGGTAGGCGCGGTAGCGCTCAGTCGAGGTGGGTAGGAGGGAAGGGTCTTACGGGAGGGGGCGAGTTAAGCGGAGATTGGGGGGATGAGACCGGGCAGCGTTCCGGTCCCCGAGGGGAGCGTTGTTCGGCCCGGGCTTCCAGGTTCTCCCGGGGGTCACTGGCCATGGGGACCGGGCGAGCGAGAAGAACGAGATGCAGGGGACGGGACTCTTCGAGCAGGCGCTGGGGCTGGAACGGCCGTGGTATGTGGAGCGGACGGGGTTCGACGCCGGGCAGCGGCGGCTGGATCTCTACCTGAACTTCGAGATGGGGGGAACGTTCGCCTGTGGCGGGTGTGGCGGGGAGGGATGTAAGGCGTACGACACGACGCCGAAGCAGTGTGGCGGCACCTGAACTTCTTCCAGCACCAGGTGTACCTGCACGCGCCGTCGCCGCGAGTGGAGTGCCCGGAGTGCGGGATTCGGCAGGCGCGGCTGCCGTGGGCACGTCCGCGAAGCGGCTTCGCCCTGTTCTTCGAGGCGCTCGCGCTGGCGATGATGTCCGAGATGCGGGTCAAGGCGGTGGCGCGGATCGTCGGCGAGCATGACACCCGGCTGTGGCCGATCGCTAGGCACTACATGGGCGAGGCGAGGGCGGCGGCCGACCACTCGGGAGTCCGGGCTGTCGGCGTGGACGAGAAGGCGAGTCGCCGGGGCCACAGCTACGTGACGTTCTTCGCGGACCTGGACCAGCGGCGGCGGCTGTATGCGACCGAGGGGCGCAAATGGGGCGTACTGGGACAGTTCCAGGCCGACCTCGATGCCCACGGGGGTAGCGCGGACGGCATCGAGGAACTGTGCATGGACATGTCGCCAGCGGACATCAAGGGGGCGCGGGAGTCGTTCCCAGACGCCGAGATCACTTTCGACCGTTTTCACGTCGTCAAGCTGCTGAACGAGGCGGTCGAGAAGGTGCGGCGCACCGAAAAGAAGGAACGCCCGGAGCTGAAGCGGAGGCGGTCGCTGTGGAACCCCGACGGGCTCAGTCCTGCACAGCGGCAGCGCCTCGACGAACTGCTGGATCCGTCGCGGGATCGCGCTTGCCACGGCCCGGGCATATGAGCTCAAACTGTCGTTCCAGGAGTTCTGAAACTGGCCTGGCGGCATCTGGAGCGATGGTGCGCTCGCGCCGAGGAAAGCGGTCTTGCGCCGATGGCCACCGTCGCCGGGACGATCCGCGCACACTCAACCGACATGCTCCGTTGGCTTCACTCCCGGATCAGCAATGGCATGCTGGAAGCCATGAACTCGCTCGTCCAGGCCGCCAAGGTTCGGGCGCGCGGCTACCGCACCACCGACAACTACATCACCATGGCCTACCTCGTCTGCGGCAAGCTCACTTTCAACCTACCCACTTGAAACGGCGAGGAGCCAAAAAATCAACCTCGAAGCTTGAGGCTGCCTTGGTCGAGCAGGTCCCGGTTCCGGATGAATCCGAGTTCCTCGAGCCGGTACAGAAGCGCCTGCCAACTGACATCGAATCTATTTGCCAGAGCCCGGACGATGTCCACGTCTTGGTCCTGCTTCGCGGCTTCACTGTACGAACCGGCGCCGACCGCGTTCAACGCGGCATGGAAAAGCGGCGCCAAGAAGTGACGGGGCAGAAGCAAACAAGCCATGCATTGGTTGGCCTGGTACTCCCACCACTCCCCCGAATACCCCGAATACCCCGAACCAACCGTACTCTCCCGGCACAGAATGGCAGGTTTTTCGTCTTCGTGGTCCTCATCCGAAAGAAACAGCGACATCGTCTCCGTGTCAGCCTGGAAGAGCATCCGGTGGCAAGCGACGTGACCACACTCATGTGCCAGGGTCGTACGGAATCTGCGGCGGGCAAGCGGGTCGGCCTCGGCCTCGTCCGCGAGTTCCCGCGAGATTTCGATCTGCGCGGAACCGTCCGCGCGAAACAAGGTCCGGCCCAGTACGCCATCCGGGAGGCTAACGTAATCTGCTTCAAGCTGGTAGGCAGCTAGGAGCACGCGGTCCACGTCCACGCCCGATCCGTCAACAAACACACCCGGACCCGCGCACAGCAGCAGGTCGTTCATCATCGTTTCGAACTCGTGAGGCTCAAAATAGTAGCGCTTGCCCCAAGGGCTCCTGTGGTCGCGAAAACTCCTCACCTACCCCCCTTCACGACTCGAAATGTCTTCCCGATATCGCTTTAGCAATCTTCGGCCGGATACCCCCGAATCCTTCGCCTCTCGAAGGAGCTGGCGGACATGCCGGTCAGTGGTTACCCACTTATCCAAGTCTTCTTCGAGTTGGGGCTTGAGCAAGCGCAGGGATTCGTAAGTGCCCCCGACTTCGGAGAGGTGATCGGCCATGTTCCGAAGCACCGGGTCGGACGGCATGCGGCGGCCGTGCTCAATGTCCGATTGGTGTGACGCTGAAACGCCAACCCGCCGGGCCATCTCACGAAGCGTGAGACCCGCTCGGAGCCGGAGTCGGCGGATAGTGTCGCCGAGTGAGATTCCCCTTGGCATATTGCCCCCTGGCATGTGGAGTAAGATTACATTCCAAACGGAAAGCGTCAACGCAGGTATCGGGGCCAAGCAGACTTGCCGTCATGACCTCTTTCCTATCTCCACGCCTGGAGCCGGAGAAATCGTGGCTTCCCAGGTGGTCCGGCGCGGAGTCTCCGTCGAGACCGGGAATAGGCACCCATAAGGTGCGAAAGACAGCGGCTCCGCCACGGCCAGCGCAACGTGATGCCGACACGAAAGCCTGCCGATCTGGACGGCCTGTTGACTTCGAAAGCCGAATGCAGCCCGCGATGGGAGCGATTGTTCGTCGGTCGCCCTTGACTGGCGACGCGTCCCCCAAAGGATGCGGAACTCTCGACCCCGGAGCCCTGTCGCCAGTAGTGACGGCCGTTCGGTAGGTCAGCCCCTTTCCCTCGTGCGGGTGGTCCGGCCCCTAGCGAGTCCGCTAACCGACGTTAGCACCACCCTCACACCAACGACCGCCCCTGCCCCCCATCCACCGCCACACACGCCCCCGTGATCAAACTCGCCCGCTCCGACGCCAGGAACGCCACCACATCCCCCACCTCCCCACCCTTCCCAAACCGCCCTAGCGGCAAGTTCGCCCGCACAAACGCCTTCATCCCGTCCGGGTCGGCCTTCACCCGCTTGTCCCAGCTGCCACCCGGAAACTGAATCGACCCCGGCGCCACGCAGTTCACGCGGATCGCGTCCTTCGCAAGCTCCAGCGCCATGATCCCGGCCGCCGAGATCAGCGCCGTCTTCGTCGTGTTGTAGATCGACAGCCCCGGGCCGCCCTTCTCCCGCCCAAACACCGACGACACGAACACGATCGACCCGCCGCCACCCTCGCGCATCAGCGGAATCGCCAGCCGCGCCGCCCGGAACCCGGACAGCACATTCAGCTGGATGATGTCCAGCCAGTCCTCGTCGCTCGTCTCCTCGAAGCGGCCGCGGCGGTTGCCGCCGACATTGTTCACCAGTACGTCGAGCGCCCCGTACCGCTCCCGCACCGCGTCCACCAACTCAGCCGCGCCGCCCTCCTCGGCGATGTCGCACCGCACCGTAACCACCTCAGCGGCCCCCTCAGCCCGCAGCGTCTCGGCAGCCGCCGCCAGCCCCTCCTCCCCGCGCGCACAGATCGCCAGCCTCGCACCCTCCGCCGCCATCGCCCGCGCACTGTAGAACCCCAGGCCGCGGCTGCCCCCCGTGACAACCGCGACCTTCCCTTTCAGTCCCAGGTCCATCGGCTCAGCCCCCGGATCCCGCGCCCACCGGCGCACCCGCGCCGCCGGCCGCGCCCGGCCCGTCGCCGTCGTCCGAGATATTCGCCCGCAGCAACCGCTCCAGCCGCGTCACGTGCTCCTCCAGCGCCGTATTCAGCTGGTCATACCGCACGATCGCGTCCTGCCCGGGTTCCTGATCCGCACGCGTCAAGTTGCTGTACAGGTACTGCAACTGGTCCACCAGCATCGGACGCGAGTACCGCCGCGGCGCCGTCACCAGCTCCCGCTCGATCGCCTCGATCTCGGCCGCGAGGTTCCCCCCGCCGCGCTCCCGCGCCTCGTTGATCCGATGCACCGCCAACCGCCCCTCGCTCAGCGCATCGCGCGCCTGCAGCGCCAGCTCCACCTGCCGCCGCACCACCGCCTCGCCGGTCCCCTCCGCCACCACACGCGGATCCAGCATCACCTCGAAGCTCCGGCTCGCGCTCCAGTCCCCGGCCGTCAGACGCGCCGTGTACGTCCCCGGCGGCACCATCGGCCCGCCGCGACCCGATCGGGCCGGGTTCGCATCCCACGGGCCCGGATACGTCAGGTCCCACGTGAACCGGTGCGTCCCCGCGTCCGAAGGCAGGCGCGGCGTCCCGAACCGCTCCAGCTGCCACTCGCGCATGCCGGGCTCGGCCGGCACCGTGTACTCCCCGGGACCCTCGCTGGAAAACGAGCGCACGACCTCGCCGCTCGAGGCCACGATGTCGAGCGTGATCGGGCCCCGCGCCGCCGACGCCAGCATGTAGTCGATGTTGACGCCCGCCTGCGGATACTCGGGCTCGTGGGGGTCGCGCGGGCGGAAGCCGCCGAAGCCACCGCCGTAGCGCAACCGGTAGGGGTCGCGGATATCGAACAGGTGGGCGTCAGCGCCGGCTACACGGTCGCTGAGTTCGTGCAGCGGCGTGAGGTTGTCGAGGATCCAGAATCCCCGGCCCATTGTCGACAACACCAGGTCTCCCTGCACGACCTTCATGTCCGTGATGGGCGTTGCCGGAAGGTTCAGCTGGAAGGGCTGCCACGCGCCGCCGTCGTCGAACGAGACGAACATCCCGAACTCGGTGCCCAGGTAGAGCAGGCCCTCGCGGTCGGGATCCTCGCGCACGACGCGCACGGGATGGTTGTTCGGCACGCCGTTGTCGCCGGTGGTGATGCGGGTCCAGGTCGCGCCGTAGTCGTCGGTGCGGTAGGTGTGCGGGGTGAAGTCGCCCATCATGTAGCGGAGGATCGCGACGTAGGCCTTGGCCGGGTCGTGATGCGAGACCGCGATGGTCTGGACGCGGCCGTAGGGGCCGATGCCGGGGGGCGTCACGTCGGTCCAGTTGCGGCCGCCGTCGCGGGTGACGTGCACCGGTCCGTCGTTGGCGCCCGCCCAGATGACGCCGGGCTCCAGCACCGACTCCTGGATGTCGTAGAGGACCGAGAAGTGCTCCTCGCCGGTGACGTCGATGGTGATCGGCGTGCCCGACACGACCTGGGTCTCGGGGGTGAAGGCTGTGAGGTCGGGCGAGATGGTCTCCCAGTACTGCCCGCCGTTGGTGGTCACGTGCACGTACTGCGAGCCGTGGTAGACCTTGTTGGGATCGTGCGGCGAGACGTGGATGGGGACCACGCGCTGGAAGCGGTACTCGAGGTCGCGCGGGTTGTGCCCGTAGAGGTTGCCGAAGCCGACGTAGTACTGCGCCTCCTGCCCCGTGCGCCGGTTGTAGAGCCCGAAGCGGCCCTTGCAGTTGGCGTAGACGATGTCCGGATCGCCGGGCTTGGGCACCACCGGACCGGTCTCGCAGCCCCCGTGGGCTTCCCAGGCCGACTGGGATCCGCCGGGCTCGGAGCGCTCGGGCAGGGCGGGCACCGAGATGGTCGAGTTGTCCTGCTGGCCGGCGTAGAGGCGGTAGGGGAAGTCGTCGGAGACGTCCACCTGGTAGAGTTCGGCGGTGGGCTGGTTGTACTGGGTGGACCAGGTCATGCCGCCGTCGAGCGACACGTTGGCGCCCCCGTCGTTCGACTGGATCAGGATGTTCGGGTTCTCCGGGTTGATCCACATGTCGTGGTTGTCGCCGTGCGGTGTCCGCTCGGAGATCCAGCTCACGCCCCCGTCGACGGACTTCCAGTGGCCCTCGGCCATCCCCCAGAGGATGTCGGGGTCGGTGGGGTGCCCCTCGAGGTTGTTGTAGTAGAAGGGCCGGTTGCGGATCGGCTGGAAGTCGGAGACCTGACGCCAGGAGGCGCCTCGGTCGTCGGAGCGGTAGACGCCGCCGGTGTCGGCGGGCGCCTCGATGAGCACGTACACCCGGTCGGGGTCGGCCGCGCTGACCGCGAGGTCGGACTTGCCGCGCAGGCCGGTGGGGAGGCCGGTGGTGGCCCGGTCCCAGTTGTCGCCGCCGTCGCGCGAAATGAAGACGCCGCCCTGCATGCCGCCCGAGATGATCGTCCAGGGCTTGCGCTCGGCCTGCCACATGCTGGCGTAGACGGTGCTCGGGTCGTCGGGCGCGAACTCGAGGTCGACCGCGCCGGTGCTGTCCGAGACGAAGAGGACGTTCTCCCAGCTCGCACCCCCGTCGCTGCTGCGGTACACGCCCCGCTCCGCGTTCGGCGCGAAGGGGTTGCCGATGGCCGCGACGTAGACGAGGTCGGGGTTGGTGGGGTGGATGAGGATCGCCCCTGAATTCCCGGTGGCCGCTAGCCCGACATGCTGCCAGGTGGCCCCCGCGTCGGTGGATTTGTAGACCCCGTCGCCGATGATCACGTTGCTGCGCAGGCCGTCCGAGCCGGTCGACACGTAGACGATGTTCGGGTCGGAGTCGGCGACGCGGATGGCGCCGATCGAGCCCGTGCCGATGTATCCGTCGGAGATGTTGTGCCAGCTGTGGCCGTTGTCGGTGGTCTTCCAGACGCCGCCGCCCGTCGCCCCCATGTAGAAGGTGGTGGGGTGGGCGACGTGGCCTGCGACGGCGGTGACGCGGCCGCCGCGCGAGGGGCCGACGTAGCGGTAGCGGAAGCTGCCGAAGAGGTCGTCGCTGTAGGCGGTGGCGCCGTTTTGGGCGGTGGCGGGGGTGGGTGGGAAGATGGCGGCGCCGGCGGCCGCGGCGATGACGAGGGTCGTGATGCCCAGGAGCCTTCTCATGCAGGGTCTCTTTCGGGTTGGGGCGTGGTGTCTTGGTGCCTGTCTGCAAGCGACCGGACAGTTGCGTCCGGAGCCGGTTGAAAGTACCGCGCCGGGCGGGCCGGGTACAGCCGTCAGCGCCCGATCGGAATCCCGCGCAGCGCGATCCGCAGCACCGCGAGTTCGGCGTTCTCGCGCACCCGCCAGACGCCGTCCTCCAGCACGAGGGTCGTCGTGGGCGCGGCCTCGATGACGGTGCCCATGTGGTCGGTCGTCTCCCGGTAGACGACATGACGGATCGTGTCGCCCTCGGCGACCGTCCCCAGCACCCGGAAATCAGTCATCACCTGCGACTCCATCAGCCCGCGGGCGTAGCGCGTCAGCCCCGTCATCGAGCGCTCGAAGACTTCGCGGGGCGACCAGCTCTCCCATTCCTCGAGCGAGGCGTCGTAGAGCTGGATCAGGATGCTGTCGCCCCGAAGGCTCTCGACGAGCTGCCGCGAGATGAGGTGGAACTCCGCCAGCGCCTCCGTGTGCATTTGCTCTGAGACCTGTGCCCAGCGCAGCCGGCTGAGCCCGTCGAAGAACGCCTGGGCGGCTTCCTCGGGGGTGGCCTGGGCGGCGGCGGGGTGCGGAATCGCGGCCGGAGTCAATGACGCGGCCACGGCAAGTAACACGGCCAGGACCCGGCGCATGGGCAGCGCGGCGCGCGGACTAGTCACATCCCGTGGCGATTATGAGTGCACGGCATACTTCCGCCATCCTGGCCTCGCCAAGTGACCCCACATAGTGGGTGAGCAGCCGCTGCTCGACGGTCTGAACCCAATCCAGGTTCACCACGGAGTCGTGCTTCAGGCCTTCGTCCACTCCAACCGGTACTTCGCTTGGCAGCCCGCGGATGTGGGATGTCACCGGCGCGACCACGGCAGTCCGCAACAGCGGGAGCACGGATTGCCGGGTCAGGATCACTACCGGGCGCCTCTTGTCCGGGGGGTTGAAGGTGTACAGCCAGATTTCTCCCCGTTGTGGGCGTCCGGTCATTCTTCGGGCCACACACCCTGGGCCGCCCACTCCTTCAACTCGCGGTCGAGTTCGGCGGCATTCGCGTATCCCTCGCGGTACTGCCGGTCGATCTCCTCGGCTTCCTTTCGCTTCAGGAACGCTGCGGCAGCCTCGCGCAGGACCGCGGATCGACTGCGTTCGCGCACCATCGCGTGTCTATCGAGTCTGGCAAGGAGCGCCTCGTCAAACGTGACCTGAATCGCTTTCATGGACCATCTCCATCATGGATTATCGACATGATTAATGTATATGGCAATGCGGTATCGAGCATAGAGCAGGTACGGACGCCCGACCGCAGACCCGAAGGAGACACCCACGACGAGCAGGACGAACACCGCGACCCGACGCCTGGCCTCCGCTGCCGCACTGCTGCTTGCAAGCGGTTTGGTGGATGAGGGCGGCGTTCCCCTCGCGGCCCAGACCTTCCCGACGGACGACCCCGTCATCCGCGCGATGTGGGAGGAAACGGGGCAGCAGGGTGTGTGGCCGCGGTGCGGGCCGCCGAGGATGAGTTCGCCGGGGCAGTAGGGGGCGCAACTGGCGCGCAACAACAAATGATGCGCGGGAGGAGTGCCGGATCGCTGTCAACCGGGTTCGATCGATCTCTCCAAGGCGCACAGGAATCGGTGCGTATTTCGTTCCCCTACTCCTGCGGCGTTGCTGCCCAATGCTCAACGAGCGCGGAACGGCCGATGATTTCGACAATGCGTACGAAGCGGACCACACCGTCCGAGTCGGTCAGCTGGAGCGCTTCGCCGGGCACGAAATGAACGGGCTGCGGCCGGCCCCGGCCAACGGCGATGTTCGACGCATACAGGTAGGTGCGATCCAGCGCGTCGCGAATGGGGTTTAGCCGCCCTTTCAACCCGGGCAGGTGGCCAGTCGCCTCGGCGAAGATGGTGCTCCCGCCCCGCGGCAATGGGGTCAGATCGAGTGCCAGAGCGCCAGCCGCAGGAAGCCATTCCCGGACCAGACACGCCGCATGATTGGGTGCCGCACCGAACACCGTCATTGGCAACTCGGTCGTGTAGAGGTCCATGACGGCCTCGCCGTGTTCGTCCGCGACCGCCTGTTTCCAGGTTCGGTTCGGGAACAAGGCCAGGACGTCCGCTCCAGGCAGGGGCTGCCCGTCCGCCCTTACGGTGACAACCACGCGAGAGGAGGTGGCGTCCTGCGGTGCGGCGGGGATCCGCAACAGAACCTCCGCGCTGTCGATCAACCGGTACTCCGGCGACCGTCCGGAGAGCTCGCGGGTCTTGCGCATGATTGCGGGGACACCATCCCCGCGGCGCTCCATGAAATAGCGCCGGTGCGCGGAGCCACGAGTATCGCCCACGCCCATTCGACCCATCACGGAAGCGATGACCTCATTCCGCGTCGCCTGCCTCAGAGCCATGCTCTCGACGGTCAGGTTGTTGGGGAGCGCACCGGGAGACTGGAGCTCCAGGCGGTCCGAGAACATCGACAGGCGGATCCTGCCGCCTCGGATTGAATAGTCGCGATGCACAACGGCGTTGACGATCGCCTCGAAGAGCGCCGTCTCGCTGTACTGCGGCATATCGATCCGCGCAGGGGTCTTGCGGGCGGCCACCTGCATGTTCCGCACTACAAACGTCAGCGCGTCCGCGATCTGTCGCTGGAGCGGACCGGTGATCTCCTGCGAGTCCACCTGGCCGGTTGTACGGTCCGTCCCTCGATAGCGGGTCGCAGTAATGACCGCGTTCGGCAGCCACCGCTCGGGACGATGCGTACACAAAAGCAAGCCGGCGATGGTTGCGCACTGGAGGCCGGACTCGTCCGACCCGAGCAGCGCGAGCTTCGTCAGCGCGACCTCCGGCTCGGTAGCACCCTCGGCGCTCAGCATCGGCCTCCAAAGTGCGGCGTCAAGCGTGTCGAACCCGGTGCCTGCCACCGGCTGCTCGTCGAACCACAGGTGCCGGCCCTGAGCACGCCGCTGTGCCAGCCGCATCGGTTCGTCGCCCGTCAACCGGCGTTTGCTTGCGCCGACACGGACCCAGCTTCTACCCCCGCGTTCGTGCAGGGTGTCGCCTCGGGGCACCTCGACCAGGATGAAGGCCTTGCCGTCCAGCTGCCGATGATGCACACCAATGCGCAGGGCGGGTTTGATGGCATCCGTACTCACAGCGACCAGCATGTTGTCGAGGGCAGACAGCTGATTACGGGATATGCCCTGAAGCGACCCGTCATCGGTCACGCCCATCAGCAGTCTGCCGCCATTCGAGTTGGCGAAGGCAATCATTTCGGCGGCGAGATCATCGCGACTGGGGCTCACGGGACGGTCGCCGGAAAACTCTACCTGCTTGAACTCCCACCTGGTGTCCTCGCCCAGGCTCAGCCGCTGCCGGATGTCCTCGTCACGCAGCATCGATCGCTACCCGAGATTCCGGCGCCTGGAGATCCACAACCCGGCCTCGAAGCCGACCGTTGCGCCGCTGTCAGTATTCACTGCGGGCATCGTTGTGGGCATCTCGCTTCTTCCATCCGCCGGGGATCGCCGTTTCGTTTGCGAAAAATACGACCTCCGACGGGTCGCCGTCACCCTCGGTGCAGCCGCCCCGTCCCGTCACAACGACAGTGGCATCCCCAAGGCGGCCGCAGCTTCACCGAGCGCCGGGGTGTCGCTGACGATTTCTCGCGGTTCGCCGAAGTGCAGATCCGGACCGGCCCGGGCGGTGAAGAGGACAACGCCGTGCCAGTCGCCCCGAAAGCTCGACCACCAGCGCAACCCGACGTTCCCGCTGTCCCAGATCGACGCCGCGATCGGCTGGGTGCTCCGCCGGTGGCGGGACGCGATCTGATCCGGCCCAAGACGTCGGCGGCGCAGCGTTGCGGGATCGCAGAGGTCGACAATCTCTGCGGCCTCGTCCGCCCCCAGCTGGACATCCACCAGCGCAAGAGGGCGTCCCGCCCTGCGCAGATGAGCCGCGCGGAGCGGCCGGTTGCGCCAGGGCTGCAGGGCCTCGGCGATCGCGTGCTCCGGTGATTCGGCAACGTAGAGGACCGGAGAACAGGCAATGGGGAGGTCGAAACGTCCCCGGGCAGTCGTGGCGGGGATGTAGGAGGGCGAAAAAGGCTCCCCGTCGGGCATTTCGCGGTCCCAGGGAAAGACTCGCCAGTACAGAGACATGGTGTCGTCCCGCCGCTCAGGCGAAGACGCCGGCCTTCATCGCCTCGAGAGCGCCCACGACCTCGGCGAGCTGGCCCTGCTGGATGTGGCAGGCCGGTGTGACGCCATCGAGGTGGGCGTTCGCGCCGGTGAGCCACTCCTCCACGATGTCGGCGTCCAGCCACCGCAGCAGCATCTCGACGACCAGCGCCAGTCCCGCGAGCCGGTCGGCGTTGTCCCGGTCCGGGCGCTGACCGCTCCGCCAGCGCGAGACCTGTGACGACGAGACCCCCAGGATCTCTGCCAGGGCACGGTCGGACTTCACCACCGAGCGAATCATCTGCAGGTGACTTCGGGCCCTGGCGCGGCGATGATCGGGGGTTTGCACGGTGCCATCGGCGGCTTGAGTCATGGGGTCAAGCTACCGGGGCTCGGCGAGAGCGCGCAACAAAAAATGATGCGCGGCGTGTGGCGCGGTCGGAGGCGGGCGGGCGTTACCGCAGCGTCGGCTTGTCCAGCGCGTCCCAGCCGTACGCCCGCTGAATGCGCGCGATCACCTCCTGGAAGACCTGGCCGCCGCCTGAGGCGTTGGTCATCACCGCGGCGCCGTAGCCCTTTGCCTTGTGGGCGACGAGGTAGCAGGTGAAGCCCCAGTTGCCGCCCGAGTGGCTGAAGTACCAGCCCTGGCCGTGGCGCGCGAACTCGAAGCCCACCGCGAAATCGCCCACGCCGACCGGGCTGAGCATCTCGGCGGCCGAGGCGGCGGTGATCACGCGGTCCGGGTCGCCGCGGGCAGCCTTCTGCACCTCGATGGCGAAGCGCGCCAGATCGCGGGCGTTGGTCCAGAGCCCGGCCGCCGCCATGGCCGAGTAGACGTGCCACTTGGCGTCGCCCATGGCTTCGCCGCGGCCGTGGGCGCGGGCCGCGTTGGCGTCGCGGTCGGGCGGCAGGGGCTGCTCGAAGGTGCTGGTCGTCATCCCGGCGGGCTCGAGCACGGTCCTGCGCATGAGGTCCGGGAAGGACTCGCCGAAGACGTCGGTGAGCGCGAGCTGCATGATCGTGGTGCCGCCGCCCGAGTAGTGCATGGCCGTGAGCGGGGGCCGCACCATGGTGACGGCCTCCACGTTCGACGGCTCGTCGCCGTTCAGGATCTGCACCGCGGTGGGACGCGGGACGCCGGGGTCGTAGCCGGGGAAGCCGTGTCCGTCGCCCAGGCCCGCGGTATGGCTGAGGAGCAGGCGCGGCGTGACCGGCCGGTCGCCGGTGAAGCCGTTGCCGGGCAGCTGCCACGACGTCAGGATCGCATTGATGTCGTCGTCGAGCGAAAAGCGGCCTTCCTGCACGGCCACCATCGCGGCCGTGGCGGTCACGGGCTTGCTGATCGACGCGGCCTGGAAGAGCGTCTCGACATCGACCGGGGCGCCGGTCTCGACATCGGCGACGCCGTAGCCCTTCGCCCAGTGCACGTCGAAGTCGTGAATCACGGCCACGCTGATGCCGGGCACGCCGAACCGCTCCATGACCTCTTCGAGGGTGAGCACGTCGAGCCCCTGGCGGTTCGGCGTCTGGGCGCCCTCGATGATCGCCTGCATCTCGGCCGGGGTGCCGACCGCGTCCGTCCCTGCAGCGCCCTGCTGGGCAGCCACCGGCGCTGGCACGGCGGCCGAGGCCAGCGCACCCTGCACCATCACGATGGCGGTGAGCGCCGCCCACCTGACCTTGCCGGCAAGTCTTGTCATCCTGCTGTCCTTCCCTGTCTTATGCGAATCGTCGTTTCCGTTCAGCGCTGATCGCCGGCTTCACCGCCTCGATCGTCCCCCCGTGGATCGACGCGACGAAGTCCCGCACCTCCCGCTCCCGCGCCGGATCCCGCCGAATCACGGCCTGCACCTGAGGGTCGGCCAGAACGTTGGCGGGGTAGCGCTGCCTGGGCACGACGCTGACCTCGGCGAAGCCCGCGGCGGCCAGATCCTCCTCGTACTCGCGCACCAGCACCGGCAGGCACCCGACCAGCGACTCCTTAGACGCGGCCACGAAGTCGGGCACGGGCCGCTCCGAGACCAGGTCCGAGATCATGATCCGGCCGCCGGGCCTCAGCACCCGCAACGCTTCGGCGAGGACGCGCGGCCGCTCACCGGAGAGGTTCAGCACGCAGTTCGAGATGACGACGTCGACCGTGCTGTCGGCTACGGGCAGCGCCTCGATCTCGCCCAGGCGGAACTCGACGTTGGTGAAGCCGCCCCTGCGCGCGTTGTCGCGGGCGCGCTCGAGCATCTCGGGCGTCATGTCCACCCCGATGACCCGGCCTGCCGGCCCGACGCGCTCGGCGGCCAGGAAGCAATCGATCCCGGCGCCCGAACCCAGGTCCAGCACGGTCTCACCGGGCGCGAGCGACGCCAGCGCCACCGGGTTGCCGCAGCCGAGGCCCAGGTTCGCCCCCTCGGGCACGCTGGCGAGGTCGGCTTCATCGTAGCCGACGGCGCAGCTGATCTGCTCGGCGGTCGCGGGGGCGGCGGTCGCCGTTGCACCGGCTGCGGTCGACGGTCCGCAATCCGACGGTCCGCAGCAGCTCTCCTCCGTCGTCGCGGCCCTGGCATAGCGGTCCCGCACGGCGCTGCGCCGCTCCGTCAGATCGAGTCCTGTCGTGTCGGTCGTCATGCTGAAGCTCCTTGCACTGCCCCGGGGGCCTTGGGATCCCTCACCCGCTGCAGCAGGATCAGGCCGATGAGAAAGAGGGCGGTGAGCACCAGAAAGCCGGGGCGCTGGTTGCCGCCGGCGAGAAAGGTCACTCCGCCGAACAACAGCGGGCCGATCACCGAGGACGATTTGCCGCACAGCGCGTAGAATCCGAAGATCTGCGCTTCCCGGCCGTCGGGGATCAGCGACGCGACGAACGCGCGGCTGGCCGACTGCGCGGTCCCCAGCCCGATGCCCGCCACGACCGCGAGTACATAGAAGGCGGTCTGTCCCTGGATGAAGTACGCGGAGATGCCGGCCGCCACCCACAACATCAACACCCACGTCAGCACCTTCTTCGGCCCCACGCGATCCGTCGGCTTCGCCATGGCGAGCGCACCGGCCAGCGCCGAGAACTGCACGATGAGGAAGAGGATGATGACGCCCTCGGTGGTGAAACCGAACGTGACGCCCGCGATCACCCCGGCCATCGCGATGATGGTCAGCACCCCGTCGATGTAGAAGAAATACGCGAACATGAACTTCCGCAGATCCGGGACGGACCAGACTTCGGCGGTGATCTTCTTCAGGTTGGCGACTCCCCAGACGGCGGCCCGGCCCATGGGCATCTGCCCGGGGGCATCACGCGGGAGTATCCGGAATGCCGGGATCGAGAAGAGGACGAAGAAGGCGACGACCGTGAGCCAGACGAACGGGTACCTCCCGCTCATGCCGAAGGGGAGCACCAGGACGAGGCCCAGCGCCGAGCCGAGGTATCCCCAGCCGAACCCCTTGCCGGACACCTCACCCAGCTTCTCCGGTGGCGAGATGTCTGGCAGGTAGGCGTTGTAGAAGACGAGCGCGCTCTCGAATCCCACGTTCGCGATGACGAAGAAGACGAAGCCCGCGACGACCATCCCGGGCTCGAGCGTGGTCATCAATGCCACGCCGATCAGGCAGACCGTCACATAGCTGGCAAAGAACTTCTTGCGTGCGCCGCTGCGGTCGGCGATCGCGCCCAGCAGCGGCGAGGTGAACGCCACCACCAGCGCGGAGAGCGACACCGCCCAGCCCCACCAGAGCTCTCCCAGCCCTCCATCGTCGGCAACGATGACGTTGACGTAGAAAAGCGGAAACACCGCCGTCGTGACGACCGCCGGGTAGATCGAATTCGCGAAGTCGTAGAGCACCCACGAGCGCACGGTGCGCTTGTCGTAGTTCACTGTGGGATTCCCTGTTCGGGGTTTGAAGGCAGGTTGTGCGGCGCGCGAAGGCGGTCCGTTATGCTCCGCGCCGCGCCTGCTTGATTCCCATGGCGACCCCCGTGCCCACGCCCACGCCCACCAGCACCGCCGGCAGGAGGGTGATGACCGGCAGGGCGGCCACGGCGATGGTGGTCACCGCTCCCGTGGCGACTCCCACGCCCGTCGCGGGCTTCTCGGCGACTTTCGTGTACCGGAGCTTCCGCCGAACGAAATCCTTGCTCTTCATGTGCCCGACAACACCGGCCGCGCCGGCGATCACTTCGAGAATCATCGCTCACTGTCCTTTCCCGGGAGTCGGCTCCCGGTTTTTCGCGTTCCTACGGCAGACGCTTGCGCATCGTTTCTCCCCGCCGCCGCGCACCGGCCACGGCGCCAGGGCCACACCGCACCTACGACGGCCGTCCCATCTCCGACCAGGCGCGGCTGACCTGGGTGGAAACGTCCTGGAGCGCAAAGATCGACGCGGCATCCAGCTTTCGCGTGATCTTCCGGCCCACGAGCCTCCTGAGGAACCGCAGAGGCTCCCCGAAATCCGCATCGAAGAGCGGGTCCGCGCCCCGGTTGAGGTTCTCCAGGATTCGCAGGGCAAGGTAGGTATCGTCGAGGAGCCCGGCCATGCCCTGGGTCATCTCGGGGATGAGGTCGATGGGGTTGATGAAGTAGTCGGCGGCGTGCTCGAGCAGCGGCATCACCACGACCTTCAGGCCGCGCTGGTCGGCGGCCTGGGCGGCGCGGGCCAGGAGCAGCGGAACGGTCTCCACCACCTCGACCGCGACCGACGCGGCGTCCGCAACGTCCTGCTCGCTCGCCTCGGGCGCGATCCCGCGGATGAACTCCTCGAGTCTCCCCTCGTCGCGCACCTTGGCGCTGTCGATGACCGCCTGTACGTCCGACAGATTCATCCGCCGCCCCCCCTCAGGTACACGGTGAGCCCCCCGCCGATTCCCCCCGACACGAGGTCGAGATCGCCGTCGCCGTCCAGGTCGACGAAGCTGGGCGCGGCGAAGTTCGGCACCGGGAGCGGGAACGGCTCGGATTCCACGAAGACCGGCTCGGAGCGCGACCCCTCGTTGAGGTAGATGCGCACGCCCGATCCCTCCGAGCCGAGGGCCAGGTCGAGATCGCCGTCGCCGTCCCAGTCGAGGAGGAAGGGGATGCTGCGGCGGCCCGCGTCGATGTCCTGGAATTCGTCCGAGACGAGCTCGAAGGCGGGCGCGCGGGGGCCGCCGGCGTTGCGGTAGTAGTTGAGCGCGCCGGAGGATTCGCCGAGCAGGAGGTCGAGGTCGCCGTCGCCGTCCAGGTCCCCCAGCGCGGGTGTGGTGTTGCGGCCCCGGGTGAGGGTGGCCGCGGCAGAGTCGACCAGCGTCCACCGGGGCATCGCGCCGCTGGTGCCGTCGCCGGAGTCGCGGTCGTTGCGGTAGTAGGCGGCCGCGTCCCCCCACTGGCCGAGGATCACGTCGTCGTCGCCGTCGCCGTCCAGGTCGCCGAAGGCGGGCGCGAAGTGATAGGCGTCGGGCAGGCCCGGCACCGGTCCGCGGGCAGCAAAGGCGGGAGCGGTGGCGGAACCGGTGTTCTCGAACACGTAGATGCGCCCCGTGCGCGTGTTGTCCGTCTCGATCTTGTTCGACAGCAGCAGGTCGAGGTCGCCGTCGCCGTCCAGATCCGAGAAGGCCGGATACGACTCGGCACCCACGTCCACCATGCGGATCAGCCGCGTGGTCGCGACGCTGAAGTCCCCCGCCCCGCCCTGCTCGAACTGGTAGAGGTTCTCGACGCTGGTCCGGTTCGGGTTGAAGGCGCCGCCCAGCACGCCCATGACGAGGTCCATGTCTCCGTCGCGGTCCACGTCGCCGAGCGCGGGGGCGTTGTAGCCCGAAGTCGCCACCGGATCGCCGAGCGGGAACGGCCTCGGCGTCCCCCGCAGCACGGGACGCTGGCAGGTGCCGGTGTTCTCGATCAGCAGGAGGCCGGGCTCGAAGAAGTCGCCCCAGAAGAGGTCGTGGTCGCCGTCCTGGTCGAAGTCCTGAAGCGCCATCGTGTTCGCGCCGTGGAGGCTCCCCTGCATGGCGCCGATGATTTCGATGTCCTCGAACGAGTCGGTGATGTGCTCGAAGCGCGGCACCCCGTTCTCGTCGACGGTCTCGGCCTCGTAACGCGTGATCGTCCCCGTGAGGCGCCCGATCAGCAGGTCGAGGTAGCCGTCGCAGTCGATGTCCGCCGCGTTCGGGATGTTCTGCCGGTCCGAGAACACCGCCTCGCCGTCGACATCCTTGATGGTGTCGGTGGCAAGCACGTACGAAGCCGGCCCCGAGCCGCCGTCGTTGCGGTAATACCGGATGTAGCTGAAGGGCTCCTCGGCAAGCAGATCGAGATCGCCGTCGAGATCGACATCGACGAACCGGAACCACTCCCCGACGGACAGTCCCTCGTAGGTGTCGGTAATCCACCGATACTCGGCTCCGCCTCCCTGGGCGACGTTGCGGAAGTACATCACCCGGTCGGAGTGCTCCTGGACGAACAGGTCGAGATCGCCGTCCCCGTCCGCGTCCGCGAGCTGCGGCCGAGGCAGGTTGAAGCCGCCGAGGAAGGGGTGGTCGAGAGGTTCCCCCGCCTCGTCGACGACCTCGATCCCATACACGACGCGCTCCCACCCGGCCGCGCCTGCGGCATTCGCTTCGGCACCGGTCTGGGCCGTGGCGCACGACACCAGCGCGGCAGCGCTCGCCACCGCCAGGATCGAGAGCGCCTTCATCCGCCGCGCTACCCCGCGGGCCCGATCGAGATGCCGGCCGCGTAGGCCCCGACCTCGATGACCTGCACGACCTCGAATGTCTCGGTGTCGATCTTGACCACGGTCCCCACCTCGGCGTTGTCGTCGACCTCGCGCCGCGGCGTGTACGTCCCCTTCTGGTTGCGGTTCGACACGAAGAGGTAGCGGCCGTCGGCCGTGATCGCGCTGCCGTGCGGCTCCACGATCCCGGGCCCGGCGAGGCGCCGCGTGACGGTCCACCCCTCGGTCTCGACCTCGACGATCGCGTCGTCGTCCTTGGCGCCGAAGTAGACGCGGGAGCCGTCCGGCGCGTAGACGGGGTGCCACGGCTGCGTGCCGACGTCGACCTCGGTGAGCAGCTCGAGGCCGGCGGTCGTGGCGTCGAAGACCAGGAGCTTTCCGGTGAGCTGCGCGGTGGCGACCAGGCGGCTCCGGTCGGGCGACAGCGCGAACTGCACCAGGGTGTGCGGGGGCCCCGCCACGTCGGCCAGCTCCAGATCGCCGGAGCCGCCGCCCAGGAGCGCGATGCGGTTCTCGACCAGCGAGGCCGCGAAGATGCGGTCGCTTTGGGGATCGACCGTGAGGGCGTGGGGGCGCGGGAAGAACACGTCCAGCTCCTCCACGCTCATGTCGTCGCGCACGATGGCGCCGATGCGCTGCGGCGGGTTGACCGCCATCATCGAGCGGCCCACGTAGAGCAGGTCGGAGGAGGGATCGACCGCCAGCAGCCCCGGTGTCTCGAAGGGGGCCTGGCCGACCAGCTCGCCGTCCGCGGTGAAGCGCAGGACGTGCCCGCCACCGATGAGCGAGACGTACCAGTGCCGTCCGTCGGGGTCGACCGCGGTGTCGTGCGGGCGGCAGTTGGCGTCGAAGCCGAGCGCGGTCATGTCGATGGTGCGTATGACCTCGCCCGAAGCGGCGTCGATGATGGAGACGCTGGCGGCCGCCTGGTTGGCCACGTAGACGCGCTCGCCGCTGCCGGGCGATTGCGCGGTGGCCGCGGCCGGACCGCCGCCCGGGAGCCACGCGAGGACCGCGGCCAGCAAGAGGAGGGCACCTCCCGCGGTCGGCGCAGCCGCTCGCGCGCCGGTGGCCGCGATCCGTGGGGCGGGAACGTGTGGGAGCGCGCCGTGTGGCCGACTTCGCCCTTTATTCATCCACATTTCTCTTCTGAGCCTCCCGTTACTGGGAAACCGGGGTACGGTCCCGCTTCTTGACGAGGAACATCCCCTGGCGGCCCGACGTGACGACGATGATGCCGGACTCGAAGAAGGGGTAGTTGCTCCAGGAACCGTCCATCGACGGGGAGTCCTCGCCGGGAACCGTGTCGAAGAACGCCACCTCGCGGGGGTTCTCCACGTCGGTGATGTCGAAGACGCGCAGCCCGCTGTTGTAGTTGGACTGGTACATCAGGTTGTCGCGGATGTACAGGTTGTGATCGCTCGACGTGTTCTCCGAGAAGTGCTCCTTGAGCAGCAGCGGCTCGTCGAGGTCCCTGACGTCGAAGATCAGTGTGCGCGTGTTCTGCACCATGCCCTGCACCTCGTCCAGCTCGTCGTTCATGTAGAAGTAGGACTGGTCTTCGGTCAGCCACCCCTGGTGCGTGTAGGCGACGTTGGGATAGTCGGCCAGCCCGAGCACGACCGGGTTCTCCTTGTCGGTGACGTCGGCGATGCTGAGCGCCGTCTCGTTGGAGCCGAAGCAGATCTCGCTGCCGGCGTGTTCCTCGTCGGGGCCGTTGTAGATGACGCACTGGGCGTCGTGCGAGTAGCCGGTGCCGCGGCGCCCGGTGTTGGGGTGGGCGAAGCAGCCGGCGAAGGTCGGGTTCTTCGGCTCGCGGATGTCGATCATGTGGAGGCCGCCGCCGCAGGTGTTGCCGCCGCCGCTGCTGCCGACGGCGTAGGCGAAGCCGGTCTCTTCGTTGATGACGATGTTGTGGACGCTGTGGAGCAGGTCGTAGTGGACGTCCTCGTCGAAGGTGAGCATGGTGCCGGAGAAGTCGCGCAGGCGGGTGAGGTCGAAGACCTGCATGCCGTGATCGGCGGCGCCGTCCGCGACGATGTAGACGTGGTCCATGTACACCTTCATGTCGCGCCAGGAGCTGCCGGGGGCCGATTCGGGCTTGGGCAGATTGCCGACGACGACGGGGTTGACGGGGTCGGTCACGTTGACGAACGAGGTGCCGTCCATGCGGCCGACGATGGCGTAGTCCTGGCTGGTCTCGGGGTCGGTCCAACCCCAGACGTCGTTGACGCGGACGCCGCGGGCGCCGCCGAGGTCCTCGACGGGGACGAACGACACGAGGTCGACGTCGCTGCAGCCGAAGACGGAGGCCTCGCCCTCGGCGCAGTCGAGCTGCTCGCCCAGCACGGCTTCGTAGCCCTCGACCTCCGTCAGGATGGACTGGCCGGCGCTCCAGCCGTCGCCGTCGCGGTCGAAGATGAGGGCGGTGCCGAGGCCGTAGTCGTCACGGGGCATGCCTGAGACGAGGACTTCGCCGGCCTGGGCAACGACGGTTCCCATCCAGTCGCCTTCCTCCGGCTGGGGAGCGGTGATCTTCGTCACGGAGGACCAGTCGCCCGCGCCGCCGCCGGCGAATTCGTAGATGCCGCCGCGGCGGCTGTTGGCTCCGGGGGCGCCGACCCAGAGGGTGCTCCCGTCCGACGCCATCGTCGACCCGAATCCGTCGCCCGCGCCGCCGTCGAAGGCCGCGAGACGGCCGGTCTCCGTCCACTCGCCGTCCTGCTGCGCGAATGTGATCACGCTCCCGGGCTGGCCGAACGGGCTGCCGGCGGCGACCAGGATGCGGTCGCCGAGGAGCATCGCCGAGCTGCCGAAGAACGACCCCTCTCCATCGGGGCTCGCGATTTCGCCGGTCACGGTCCATCCGTCCTGTCCGCGTTCGTATATGTACGCGAGGCCCGCCTGCGATTCCGCCAGCGGGGCACCGACGACCAGCATCTGCGGGGAAACGGCCAGCGTTCCCGCGAACCCGGACCTCTGGCCGGCTTCGGGATCGCTGAGCATCGCTTCCTGGGTCCATGCGCCGTCGACGTTGCGGAAGACGAACACGGCGCTCGATCCGGATCGCGACACCGCGCCGATCGCCGCGACGTCACCGCTCATGGCCAAGGTCATCCCGAGGATCATGTCTTCGGGCAGGCCTTCCGCCATGATGCGGCCGTCGTGGCTCCATCCGCCGGCGGTCCTGCTGTACGAAAGTACGGCCGCGCTTTCGGGCGATCCCGGGTTCACGGAAGTCACCAGCAGCCGGTCTCCCGAAAGCGCCAGGCTCATGCCGAATCCGTTCTCGGCGGAGGGTTCGGGGTGCACCAGACGCGCCCCCTCGACCCACCCGTCGGCGGTGCGGGTGTAGACGTAGACGATTCCGCCCTCGTCGCCGCCGGCTCGCGGCTCGGCGACCAGAACTTCGTCTCCGGCGACCACCACGCTCGACGCGAACCCCTGCGCCTGCAGTGAACCGGGCAGCAGGGCAAGCCCCGCAAGCAACAGCGCCGCACGACAAAGTATGTTTCGCATGTACCTCATTCCTCTTCCAGCCAGTATTCTCGAAGGATGCCGAACTATGAACGCTGACACTAATCTACTGGTTGGACAAGGTTGCCCCCGCTCGGGTGGAGGCCCCGCTGCGGGTGCCCGCCTGCGCGCGCACGCAGGCGATTGACACGGAGACCGACATGCACGTGATCTACCTGATCCCCGGCCCGCTCTCCCGCGGTCCGATGGGACGCAGCGAACTGACGCGGCGGAAGGAGTACCTGGAACGCCACGCCGCTCCCGGCACGACCGTCTCGGTGCGCGACTGCGAGACCGGGCCACCGTCCATCGAATCGTCGGCGGAGGAGTACCTGTCCGTCCCAGGGCTGCTCGATGCCGCGCCGAAGCTGGAGGCGGAGGGTGCGAGTGCCATTATCGTGGGCTGCTTCGGCGACCCGGGGCTGAGCGGCGCGAGGGAGGTGACGGGCATCCCGGTGGTGGGGCCGGGTCAGGCCAGCGCGCATCTGGCGGCGCAGCTTGGGTCGCGCTTCGCCGTGCTGACGGTGGTGGATGAGGTGGTGCCCGCGGTGAGGCGCCAGATGCGTGCGCATGGGGTGGAGGGGTTCCTCACCGAGGTGCGCGCGGTGGACGTCCCGGTGCTGGAACTGCGCCGCCGCCGCGACGAGGTGGTGGCCGAGATGGAGCAGGCGGGACGGGACCTTGTTCGCGGCGGGGCCGACGCCCTCGTCCTCGGCTGCATGACGATGGGGTTCCTGGATGTGGCGCGCGACCTGCAGCGGGAACTGGGCGTACCGGTGGTCAATCCGGCGGTGGCGTCGCTGAAGCTCGCGGAAACGTTGGTGGTGGCCGGCCTGGCGCCTTCCCCGACGGCCTACCCCACCCCGCGCAAGCAGCTGAAGCCGGTGCTGGTCTGAACCGCCCGTAGCCGCGCGTCACGGCGGTCGATTACCTCTTCTTCTTCGGCTTCTTCTTCTTCTTGGCGCGTTTGCTCTTCGGAGTCTCGGGCTCCGGCATCGGGGCAAAGAGGTCGAGCAGCCAGATCGCTTCCGTGAGGCACTGCGCGACCTCGTTGGCCTGCCGGCGCAACTCCGTCCGGACGAACGGCAGCCGCTCCGACTCCGCTTCGACCAATTCCGGAAGCTCGTGCAGCTTCGCGAGCCTGGGAATCGGGACGCGCGGGGTGGCCGGGTCGTGCTCGAAGCGAGGTCTCTCCGAGTATCCCAGGGGCACCAGCACGCGGCCGAGCCTCAGCAGGAGGTCGTTGACGACTTCGGGCGGCAATGCACCCTCTTCGATCTTCGAATAGAGGTAGTCGAGCCTGAGAATGACGGCATCGAGGGCCTTTCGCACCGCACTCAGGTCGAACTTCTTGAAGGCCTTCGTTTCGTAGTCGGCGAGGGCCTCGTTCAGCTCCGCCGCGGTCTTGCGGAAGTCCAGCGGCAGAATCTCGGCGGTGAGGAACTCGCTGAGCGCAGTCAGGTAGATGCGCAGGTCACGCTCGAGGTTCGCGCGGTCGGCCACCTCGATTCGATCCCATTCCGTATGCCACGCGATGTTGCCGCCGCAGCCGCCGACAGGATAAAACCCCAGGCGTTCGCGCTCCTCCTCGGGGATGTTCGAGAGGAGCATGAAGAACGAACTGATGCCGAGCTGGTTGAAGGAGTAGTCTCCGGCCCGGAGGGGACGCTGGCGCCCTGGCTCGATCCCTGCCACGGACTCGATCGAGGAACGGCAGACATCCGCTGTCTCGGCCATCCAGGCGACCTCGTCGTACCGGGTGGCCCGCCAGCAGCCAGGCGAGTCGATGTTGACCGCGGCGACGCAGCGACGGCGCAGGTCGAGCCCGAACTCGTCGGCATACCAGGTCGATCCCCCGTATCGCCCGGTCGAGTGCGCGGGCCACCAGGCCACGCGCAGCGACCGCCGCATTTCCTCGCGATGGGTGTGAAAGATGCGCGCGAGTTCCAGGAGAGTCGCGTCGCCGACCGCATTGTCGCCGATCCCGATGTCCCACGAATCGTAGTGTCCGTGGACCAGAACGAATTCCTCGCTTTCGCCCTCGATCCGGGCCACCGGCACCGAGCAGGTGGACCACCCCTCCGCAAGCTCCGTATGAAGCTTGACCTGCTCTTCCCCGGCCTCGATCGCCTCGATCAGCCGGTCGCCGTCGGGCCTGTTGATCGCCACGATCGGGGTGGTCGGCGTCTGCCTGAGTTGCTCCTCGGTCGGAGCCCCCCATATGGAGGTACAGATCCCCCAGTGCACGCGGCTGCCCGGGTTGATGTAGATCTGCCCGGCTGCCCCGGCCGCCTCGAAACGCGCCACCGACACCGGCATGGCGAGCCCCTCGGTCACCACGATCTTGCCCCGCAGATCCGGGATCTCGCCTTCGACCACCGACTTGAACAGGTCCGATCCGCCGCGGACGGTGGTGGCGGGCACATGGACCGGCTCCCCGGTCAGCCCCTTCGAGTCGGTCGAAACCGAAAACGAGGGCGGTTTTCCGGCCATCGCGGCCCCAGCGACCTCGACCGCGGCGCTGCGCGGGACGGAGAGGTACAGCTTCGGCTCGTGCAGGTCGTAAGGGATGTCCAGCGCATCGAGGCGCGAGACGATGAAGTGGGCTGCGGCCCGCTCGTCCGCCGAACCCGACTCGCGAACGAGGACCGCGAATCGTTCGATCAGACTCCAGCCCAGGTCGAAGGAGACGTCTCCGAGAACCGACTCGACCAGGCTCATGGCTCACACGTGGTGATTGGCGACATAGATCCTTCCAAATCCAGGATTTCAAGCGCTTTTCACTAATGTAACCACGGGCACAAGGCTCCCCGCATTCGGCCGGCAACCGTCCGAACGCAGCATGCCAAACGCGCTGGCAGCTACCAGTCGACCTTGTCCGGTTCCGGTCGATAGCGTGCGATTCCGTCGCGGGTCAGCCTGAAGGCAGCGGCCATCACCAATGCGCTCGACAGAAGAATGGCCGATGCCAGGATCGCGGGTCCCGAATCTCGAGCCACCAGATCGGTGACAACGTCCAGCGGACTACCGAACAACCGATCGAATACCCACAGGACTCCGAACAGCACGACAAATGGGACCAACAGGCCGATGCTGGCCAGTCGCGTCACCGTGTAGCGCATCGTCAGCCCGATAAGCAGCCAGGAAGCGGCGGACGAGCTGAACCAAACCAGAGGATAGGCAACGATCACGACCCGAAGCGCCGGGGTATCGAGCAGCGGCGGGAGCACGATGCCGCACGCGGCAGTCACGAAGATCGCGCCCAGGGCCGTCAACCCGCTGGCCGCCGCGCAGCGCGCCAACGCGAGACTCGGTGGAGTCGCCGGGAGACCGGCGAGGAACTCCATCGTGCCGTCCAGCTTGTCCTTCAGGACATGCATCGCGCTCATGCCCACGAAGCTCAGCCCGACGGCGACCGCAATGAACCCCACGGCACTTGAATCGAAACCGGCCAGCGCAACCACACCGACCGCCGCGAGCGCCCCTCCCAGGGTGTGCAGCACCTGCTTGCGCACGCGTCGGAATTCCAGCCCCAACAGACTGCCGACGATACGACGCGGGGAGATGAGTCTATTCATCTGTGGATCTCAGCAGGGTGTAGAGTTTCCTGGACATCGGCGTTGCGGGGTCGCGCGCGTCCACATCCGCAGCCGACATGTCGGCCACCAAGCGACCGTCCCTCAGGAGGACGACGCGATCGGCAAAGCGCTCGACATCCTCGAGGATATGGGTCGAGTAGAGGACAAGACGTTTGCCGCCGGCGGGAGCGGACTCGTTGATGACCTGCAGGAGTTCGCCACGCATCACGGGATCGATGGACGATGTGGGTTCGTCGAGGACGAGAACGGGTGGACGGAATGCCTCGGCAGCGACGAGGGAGAGCTTGACGGCCATCCCCTTCGAGAGAGTTCCGACCCGGGAAAGGAGCGGCAGCTGCAGGCGCTCCGCGAGGTCGGCGGCGTGTGCATCATCCCAGGTGGGGTAGAAGTTCGACAGGAACCGCAGGTGTTCGCCCACGGTCAGCCACCCGTACCCCAGCAGGCGCTCCGGCAGGAATCCGATACTTGCCCGGATCGCCGGCAGATTCGATCGGACTTCCGTCCCCCCCACGGTGACGGTACCTCGATAGTCGTTCATCCTCCCGGCCATGGCCTTCAGGAGGGTGCTCTTCCCCGCTCCGTTCGCACCGACCAGTGCGACCCGCTCTCCCGGGTGGAGATCCAGACTCAGGGGACCAAGGGTGAAGTTGGGGTATTCGACCCTGAGGTCCCGCACACTGACCTCCGGCCTCGTTTCAGCCGGTTTCACAGCGTCACCTGGGCCCGAACGGCCGCGAACGCCAGTACGGCTGCCCACATGAGGCAGGCCAGACCGACCGCTCTCGCCCGGCTGAATCCGAAGCAGTGGCGGAACGCTGCGGTCAGGAAAAGGAACCACGCCAGGTGGAACAGCGTGACGGACTGCGCCACCGCCCACAGAACCGGCATGGTGGGAGGCACGATCGCCCCCAGGCCCAGGGGGAGCTGCAAGTCCTGAGGCGACGATACGACGCCCCCCGTGGTGAGATGCACCAAAAGAACAACTGCCACACCCTGGAACATCAGAATCGCCTCTCCGTACAGTAGCACCGAGACGAGCGGCCTTATCCGGCTGTCGACACCGCCGAGGGTCAGGGCGGCCCACCCAACCGCAGTCAGGAGCAGGGCCTTGAGCAACATCAGAAGCGGCGCGATCAGCGCGGCAAACACGAGCACGAGCTGGACGGTCGACGATGCACCAGGCTGTTCACCGCCCAGGGCGCGCAGGAGCAGCGGCCGCGAAGCGACCGCAGCCACGACCGAGAACACCCAGCCCGCGACCAGCGGAGGGAAGACGGGCTCATGCCTCCTGATGTCATCAAGGCCCGGTACCAGAAGGGCGAGGAAGCGCCTGATCCGGCCCCAGCCCGTGGGCCGCGGCGGGTCGATCACCATTTCATTCATTGTTCTGATTCATCTCCGGTAATGGTCTGTATGTTGTTGATCAGCCTCCGCCTGCTGCTCTGTCCGACCTCGACGATGCGGACCGTATCCGTGGCGTCGATCCAGAAGGCGGCGGGCACCGCGTTGACTCCCAGCATTCGTCCTGCGCTGCCGTCCGGATCCTGCACCGTTCGCGCGCGGAGAGGCTCGGGCACCCATTGTGCACCCTCCATTTCCGAGGTGGGTGACGCGACCACCCAGACCCTCTCCGCAAAACCATGCTCGGGAGCCAGGGCTTCCCACTGATCCAGTTCGGCCCGGCAGTACACGCACTCACGATCCACGTAGAGAAGGACCGCCGGAGACCCTTTCATTTCCTCCAGGCTCCCGGGGCCTCCCCCGACCTGTACAACGGTCAGGGGAGGCAACGGCCAGGGAGGCTGCCGCGGGCCGGAACCGGCCCGATTCCCATTCGCCAGGAGCACCGGCAGCAGCGCGGCCGCGGCGGCGCACGCAGCCACAAGCACGGCCGCAACCCTGCGCGGAACTGCTACGTGCATGCCAGCACGCGCGCGTAGAAAGTAAGGCCGGGATAGGCGGGACCGCCCGCGACACAATCGAGCCACGTGATGACCCGGACCGCCGACCCGACGAATTCGAGCAACTGGCCGCCGGAGGGATCGCTCGCGACGGTCTGCCGATGCACCTCCTGGACGGTGGCCTCGCGGGGACGGGCCGTCGGCGGTGCAAGAACGGCTGCGCATGACACTGCCACTGCCAGCCGCATGGCAAGGGCTCGGTGAAAGATCGCTGTGGGCATCGTCACACCGCCGCTAGCCAAGGGTGCCGAGGAGCACGCCGCCGCAAACGGGAACGGCGAAGATGAGCGCGAGCGGCATCACAAAGGAGAGGCCGGCGAGTCCAATGCAGAGATAGACATCCTCCGCCGCCTGGCCTCCCACGACATGCGTCGCGTCGACGACCTGAATCGACTCGGCGACGTGATCGGTGTCGCCCCACGCCGAACCGCCATGTCCCAGCAGCGAAGCGTTGATGATGGACAGAGCTGCCAGGGTTGCCATGGCAGAACGGATTTTCGTTGATCCTGAGAATTTCTTCATTTTGGTTACCCCCAAGTCCGTACTACGGCCGAGTAGCACGACATTGCTGCAAATACTCCCATGAACGGAAAGAAGTGGGCGCCGACGCCCGAAACGACGCAGGTCACCCAGTCAATTCCCTGGCCTCCGACCACATCGGGGCCAGTTCGTGTTTCTGCCTGGTATGCGACGGGTGCGCCAGTACCCGTCCCCTGCATCTCGTGTCCGAGGTACAGGGCGTTCGACAGCGAGAGCGCCGCTACCAGGCACAGCACTCGCCGATTCAATCTTGAAGTCATGGTTCCTCCTGAGTTGTGTTGCTCGTCACGACGGATCCGGCCGCCTATGAAAAGCCAACGGTGCATGCACCGACGCAGGCTCCGAGTAGGGCGCCGTTTGCGCCCGCGAGCACAAGAAGACCGATCACCGACGACCCGCCCCCCACGATTGCGCCGGCCGCGCACCCCGCGCAGATGAGCTTGGCCAACCAGGGACCCGTTCCGACGACCGCTTCCGTCACAGGCGTGGCCGGCGGGGTTGCCGAAGCGGAGCCTGCTGCGACCTGACCGCCGATGGCGGCGGCCGGAACGGCGATCAGCGCGAGAATACCCGCAATGGTTCGCACTACTGACTGCTTTTTCATTGTTCGTTCCTTCATTGTTCGTTCCTTCTCCCTGTTGCAGGGGTCGATGATCACAGGTTTGCACACGCTGCTATGCATCCTGCGAGGGCCAGCGAAGACCCGGGAACCGACGCTGCCGCAACGACGGCACCCCAGCCCCCGGCGGCGATACCGATCCCGGCCACGAGACATCCCACGCAGGCTGCAAACGTCTTCCAGCCAGTCCCGGTGACGTCCTCTGCCGCTGCCGGTGGTTCGCCGGTCCCGAAGGATGCGCCCGGCTGTGCTGCGCTGTGCATCCCCAGGACGGCGAGACACAATCCGAGGGTAAGAACCCTCATGTTAGATCGAAGCATTTTTCCTCCAATGATGGTGCTTGAGCCCATGGCGCAGTTCGCCACGGGAGATCCGCTCCTGTCCGGCCAGCAGCACGGCTTCGCCGGACCAGATGGATCTGAAGTCCTGTTCGCTGATCGTGTAGCGACCCACGCGCGGGTCGATGACCGTGATGGTCCCGGTGGGACTCAGGTCCGTCACTGTGACGAAATGATTGCGGTTGACCCATGCGATGAACGGTCTCGGAGTGGCGGCGACCTGCTCCGGGGCGATGTGCTCCAGGGTCATCGGCAGCCCGAAGACCGCGCCGGCCCGAATGAGCCCGCTGGCTCTGGTCCCGACCGGGCCGGTGCCCGCAAGCGTGGCCAGCGAGTCCAGCGATGGGGCATCGATGCCGACGGCGTGCAACAGGTTCGCCAGGGCCGCGGGCCCGCAGTCGTTGAGGGTGGCCTGCAGGACCACGCCTTCCGCTCCGAGATACGAGCCCCCGAGATCGGTCAACTCCTGCCGGGCGGCGATTCTGCCCATGCGCGGCAGTTCCGTGACTGCGAACGCCGCGATTCCGATGGTGGCCGGAACCAGCACCAGTACCGCCAGCGCACCCAGTCGACGGACTGCGGAAGGGTGCCGGAAGAACGCCTTGCGAGGATTTGTGGAGCCGGACCGACGTGCGATCATGCCGAGGATTCCGTGATTGTGAGTCGTCTCTGCGATCAAGCGAGAGAGACTCTACAGGGTCCTCAGGGGCGTTTCCATAGCTGGATGGGACAGATTTCCGGCCGCCCGCAATCCACCGGCGAGGGCGGCCCGGACGCCGGGTGCCTCGGAGGCCTACAAGGTCATCAGCACCGCCAGGATGTCCTCGTTGGTGGGCCGCACGCGGTAGTCGACCTCGACGAAGCTGTATCGGACGACCCCCTCCCTGTCGATGACGTAGGTCGCCGGGTGCGGCAGCGGCCTGTTCGGGGGTGCATCCTCGTTGAAGAGGCCGTAGCGGTCGATCACCCGGTGGTCCGGATCCGACAGCATGATAAAGTCGGGCGTCACGCCGTCATCAGCAGCGACTCGGTCGATCATCAGCTGCATGCCTTCGCGGTCGTCCACCGACACCGTCACGATCTCCGTGTCGTCCTGCAGTTGGTCGGGAAGAAGGGCTCTCAGCTCCACGAGCTGACTGGCGCAGTACGGTCACCAGTGGCCGCGGTAGAAGACCAGGACGACGTTCTTCTCGCCCCGGAAGCCGGCGAGGTCCACCGCCCCGTGCTCGAAGGATTCGAGGGTGAAGAGCGGCGCTTCAGTGCCAATCGCCACACGCCCGATATCGGTGGGGGGCAGGTCGTGGCCGTCCACGGGACCCAGCGTCTGGGCGGCGGCGGGCGCGGATGCGAAGAGGCCGGCAAGCAGCAGCGGCAGGATGCCGGCGCGGACCGGCGATCTTGGAGAGCGTTTCATGGGGGCCGTTTCGTGAGCGGGCGGGGGGATGATGTCTCGGCAGTACACCGGCGAGGCGGCTTGACGATATGTTAACGGCATGTGTTCCGTCCTCGCCATCCTCGAAATCGATCCGGCCGCTCCGTACTCGCGCGAGCGCGCGCTGTCCCTGTCCAGGCTGCAGCAGCACCGCGGCCCCGACTGGTCCGGCGTCTTCGCCGGCGAGCGCGCCCTCCTGGCGCACAACCGCCTGGCCATCGTCGATGTCGAGCACGGTGCCCAGCCGCTCGAGAACGCCGCCGGCACGCACGTCCTGGCCGTAAACGGGGAGATCTACAACCATCGCGCCCTCGAGGCGGAGCTCGGCGGCGCCTTCCAGCCCCGCACCCGCAGCGACTGCGAAGTCATCCTCGGCCTCTACGCCGAGCAGGGCAGCGACTTCGTGGATCGCCTGAACGGGATCTTCGCCTTCGTCCTCTACGACATCGAGCAGGACCGCTACATCGTCGCCCGCGACCACCTCGGCATCGTGCCGCTCTACACCGGGTACGACGACGAGGGGCGCTTCTACGTCGCCTCCGAGATGAAGGCGCTCGTGCCGGTCTGCCGCACAGTGTCGGAGTTCCCGCCGGGCCACGTGCTCGACTCGAACGACGGCGAGCCCCGGCCCTACTACAACCGGAATTGGCGGACATTCGAGGCGGCCACAGCCGAGCCCGGTCCTGACGGCGTCCGCGAGGCCCTCGAAGCGGCGGTCCACCGCCAGCTCATGTCGGACGTCCCCTACGGCGTGCTCCTTTCCGGAGGCCTCGACTCGTCGATCATCTCGGCGGTTGCGCGCCGGTTCGCGCGGAGGCGCGTGGAGGACGACGACCAGAGTGAGGCCTGGTGGCCCCGGCTCCACTCGTTCTGCATCGGCCTGGAGGGCTCGCCGGACCTGGCCAGCGCGCGCATGGTCGCGGATCACATCGGCACCGTGCACCACGAGTTCCACTTCACGGTGCAGGAGGGGATCGACGCCCTGTCCGACGTCATCCACCACCTCGAGACCTTCGACGTCACCACCGTCCGCGCGGCGACGCCCATGTACCTGATGGCGCGGCGCATCCGCACGCTGGGGATCAAGATGGTCCTGTCTGGCGAAGGGGCCGACGAGGTCTTCGGCGGCTACCTCTACTTCCACCGCGCGCCCGACCCCCGCGCCTTCCACGAAGAGACGGTGCGGAAGATCGACCGGCTGCACCAGTTCGACTGCCTGCGCGCCAACAAGGCGATGGCTGCCTGGGGCGTCGAGGCGCGGGTGCCCTTCCTGGACAAGGAGTTCCTGGACGTGGCCATGTCGATGGACCCGGCAGCGAAGATGCCGAACGGAGGGATCGAAAAGCGGATCCTGCGCGAGGCGTTCGCCGACTACCTGCCTCCGGAGATCGCGTGGCGGCAGAAGGAGCAGTTCTCGGATGGCGTCGGCTATTCCTGGATCGATTCGCTGAAGGCGCACGCGGAGCGGAGCGTCAGTGACCGCGAGCTGGCCAGCGCGCCCTACAGGTTCCCGGCAAACCCGCCGACGGACAAGGAGTCGTACCTGTACCGGCGCATCTTCGAGTCGCACTTTCCGCTGCCCTCGGCGGCGGCGTGCGTCCCCGGCGGCCCGAGCGTCGCCTGCTCGACCCCCGAGGCCCTGGCCTGGGACGGCAGTCTGTCGGAGACGATCGATCCGTCAGGGCGCGCGGTCGCGGGTGTGCACCGGGCGGCGTACTGACGCACCGGAAGAACCGGCCCGGCGCCAACTTGCTGCCCGGTCCGCCAGACCGTAGCATCACTGAACCCTGACGCTCGCCGTTCGGTGCCGTGTCGCCGAATGGCATGTATACCAATCCGGATGCCAGGAGGTGAACAATGAACGCAATCCGTTTGTTCCGCCGGTCTCGATCAGCCAGGACCGGTCATTACCGCAACGGGGGAGGCCGCGCCGCGCGGCCTTCCTGCGTGGCTCTCGTTGCGGGGGCCCTCGCGCTGGGGACGCCGCTCACCGGCACCACCCAGCAGAACGTCATCCGCGGCACCGTTCTTCAGCAACAGACGCTGCAACCGGTCGTGGGGGCCCAGGTCGTCGCCGAAGGGACCCAGCAGGGCTCCATCACCGACGGCAGCGGGCGCTTCACGATCGCGGGTCTGACCGGTACCCGGATCACCCTCGAGGTCATCATGGTGGGGTACCGGACCGCGCGGCAGACCGTTCCCGTGGGAACCACGGACGTGCGCATCCTGCTCGCCGAGACGGCTGTCGAGCTGGAGGGCATCGTGGTAACCGGCACACCCGGCGAAACGCGGGCACGCACGGTGGGCAACGCGGTCGCCCAGGTCTCGGCGGAAGCAAACCTCCAGGCAAAACCGGTTCGCGACGTTCAGGACCTGTTGAAGGGAGCGGCTCCCGGGGTCCTCGTGCGAACCGGACAGGGCAATGTCGGGACGGGCGGAGTCATTCGGATGCGGGGCGTGACCAGCCTTTCGCTCAACAACCAGCCCCTCATCTACGTCGATGGGATCCGGGTCAACAACGACTTCCGTTCCGGGCCATCCATCCGGGGCGGCCGCCAGACCTCCCGGATCAACGACATCAACCCGGAGGAGATCGAGTCCATCGAGATCATCAAGGGACCGGCCGCCGCCACTCTATACGGCACGGAGGCCTCCAATGGAGTAATCCAGATCATCACCAAGAGAGGAACCGCCGGCGCGCCGACCTGGAACCTCGCGGTCAGACAGGGACTGAACTACTTCCGCAACCCGCATGGCAGGCTTCCCAACAACTACGCCCTCGGAGCGAGTGGTGAACTGCTGGAACAGGATCTCTACGAGGAAGAACTCGCCGCCGGGCGCAACGCCTTGCAGAACGGGCACGCACAGGGCTACGACCTGAGCGTGCGCGGGGGCAACGAAGGCATCCGCTACTTCGCGTCAGCCGCCTGGGACAACACCGAGGGCATTGTCGACTACAACTGGCAGAAGAAGCTGAGTGCCCGGGGCAACCTCCAGATCACCCCCGGCGACAACCTCAGTGCGACTGTCAACCTGGGCGTGGTGAGCAGCGAGACCCGCTACGGACAGGCGGCATCGGGGTGGGATCTGATGGGACAGTTCATCTGGGGCAATCCGCGGTCCCGGGACGGACGTCTTCGGGGCTTTCTGCGCGCCACCCCGGAAGCCGCCGCCAGTATCCAGTCCTTTTCCGAGGTGTTGCGCGCGACCGTGGGTACGACGGTGGATTACCGTCCCTTCGATTGGCTGAACGCCCGCATGAACGTCGGGCTGGACATGACCGACGAGGAGAACTCGATCCTCTTCCCGCGTCACCCCACCGGCTCCGCCTATTTCTTCGGCTCCAGGAGTCTGGGCGAAAAGAACTCCGAACGCACGGCAGTGCGCAACGCCACGGTCGATTTCGGCGGTACGGCCGACTTCGATCTTACGGACGCCATCTCATCGGCCACCTCCATGGGCTTTCAGTACTTCACCAAGGAAACGGAGGGTCTCTCCGGACTGGGGCTGGTTTTCCCCGCGCCGCCGGTCATCACCATCGGAGGCGCGGCCCAGACCTTCTCCAGCGAGTCCTACGTCGCCAACAAGACCGTCGGCGTGTATCTCCAGGAGCGGATCGGCTTCAACGACCGTCTCTTCCTGACCGGCGCCGTGCGGGGCGACGACAACTCGGCCTTCGGGCAGAACTTCGATTTCGTCGTCTATCCCAAGGTGAGCGCTACCTGGGTCATCAACGAGGAATCGTTCTTCAACGTGCCCTGGGTGAACACGCTCAAGCTCCGGGGAGCCTGGGGTCAGGCCGGCCAGCAACCCGACGTCTTCGCGGCCATCCGGCTCTACCAGCCGGCCACCGGCCCCGGCGACTCGTCGATTCTCACGCCACGCACGATCGGCAACCCCGATCTGGAACCCGAGCGGGGCGAAGAACTCGAACTCGGCTTCGACGCGGCCCTCGTCGACGACCGCGTGGGGATCGACTTCACCATGTACAGTCAGAGCCGGAAGAACGCCATCATCGCGGCACCGGTTCCGCCGTCGTCCGGATTCCCCGGCGTCCGCTTCGTCAACGTGGGGCAGGTCGACAGTTGGGGCATCGAGCTGGGGATCGACGGCCAGGTCGTCCAGGGAGACGACATCACCTGGTCGCTCGGTGTCAACATCGGCACCAACGACTCGGAGGTGGTCGACCTCGGAGAGTTCAGCGACCTCGGCGCTGGCGCGGCCCAGATTCATCGCGTCGGCTACCCGGTCGCGTCCTACTTCATGCGCCGCGTGACAAGTGCGGAACTCGACGCCCAGGGGAACGTGGTCAGTGCGATGTGCGAGGGCGAGGACGGGGCGGCGGCCGTGCCCTGCGAGAGCGCCGAAAGGGTGTTCGCAGGCCAGCCGGATCCGAAGCTCTCCGGGAACTTCAACACCTCCGTGACCCTCTTCGGCAACCTGCAGCTCTCGGCCGAGGTGGACTTCCAGGGAGGTCACAGGTCGGTCACCGGAGACATCTCGGGTGCGCACCACCTCTTCCGCAATACGCGGGCCATTCTGACGAACTCGCACCCGATCCTCGAGGCGTACGACCAGATCAGCGGGTTCGGCTGGTTCGAGTCGGGCCTCTACGGCGCGGGTTGGGCCAAGCTGCGCAATGTGTCCGCCACCTACACGCTGCCCGACGAAATGCTGAGCGGAATCGGAGCCTCGCGCGCCTCGCTCACGTTGTCGGGGCAGAACCTGGCGATCCTCTGGCAGGAGACGGAGGAACTCTTCGGGCGCAGGATCATCGACCCCGAGAACCGGCTGACCGGGAGCGAGACCTCCGGGTACGTCCAGACGGTCGTTCCGCACCTCTCGAGCTTCGTCGCGACGATGCGAGTGACCTTCTGACCGGCCGAGGAGACAAAGACAATGTGCGCTACAGGAGAAGCATCAATGAATAGGAAGATGAAAGGGTCGACCTGGACCTCGACGGTCCCGCTTTGGGCGCCCTGGCGAGTGGGCGCGCTCTGCCTGGCTCTGACGATGGGCCTGGGAGGCTGCGACGGCCTCCTGGATGTCGACATACCGGGTGACGTCCCGGCCGAGGCACTCGACGATCCCGCGCTCGCCAGCGTACTCGTTCAGAGCGCGGTGGGGGACTTCAACTGCGCCCTGACTAACTATGCCGGGGCGACCGCCGCCCTGACCGACGAACTCATCGGCGCGACAGGCTGGGCCGACTACACGGACTGGGACACCCGCAAGATCACGGCCTCCGATGGCGACCTCGGGTCGGGAGGGTGCACGAACTTCGGCTTCGGCGTCTACACACCGCTACAGACGGCCCGGGTCCAGGCCGAGGGCAACTTCGCCCGCATCCAGGAGTTCCCGGACGGGGAGGTGTCGGACAAGCCGGTCGGAATGGCCACGCTCGCGGTCTATGCCGGCTACAACTACACGGTGCTGGGCGAAGCGTTCTGCGAACTCGCGTTCGACCAAGGGCCGCTGGTGACGCCCGCCGAGGCCATGAGCCAGGCCGAGAACTGGTTCGGCCAGGCGATGCAGCTGGCCCAGCAGGCGGGGGCCGACGATCTGCTGAACATGGCCCGGGTCGGGCAGGCCCGCGTGCTTCTCAACCAGGGCAGAGCGGCCGAGGCGGCCGGGGTCGCCGCCATGGTGCCCGAGGGCTTCGTCAAGAACGTGGAGCGCTCCGGCACCGCCGAACGGCGCTGGAACCGGATCGCCCGACACACGCACGGGGACTTCTACTACTCGGTGGACCCCGTCTTCCGCGATCTGGAGTTCGGCGGCACCCCCGATCCGAGGGTGGCCACCGCCGACGCCGGGCGCCTGGGCCACGACGGCATCACCCCAGTCATCCTCCCGATGAAGTACACGGACGTTTCCGACCCCATCGCTCTCGCGACCTGGACGGAAGCGCAACTCATCATCGCCGAAGCGAGCGGCGGACAGGACGCGGTCGATATCATCAATGCGCTGCATGCCCGTGCGGGTCTGCCGCCCTTTGCAAGTTCCGACCCCACGGAAATCAGGAACCAGATCATCGAGGAGCGGAGCCGGGAGTTCTTCCTCGAAGGGCGTCGCCAGGCCGACCTGTTGCGCTACGGGATTCCGTTCCAGACGGGCGTCAACCACAAGGGGCAACCCTACGGCGATACGACGTGCTTCCCCCTCCCCGACGTGGAGCGCATCAACAACCCGAACATCGGGTGAGCCGTACAGCCGATTGACGGCTGAAGTCCGGAACGCCCGCGGCGGGGCCCCGACAGGCGACCCGCCGCGGGCTACCGGCTACTCCGTCGCCGGATTGGCCCCCTTCAGGTAATCCAGCAGCAGGTTCGTCATCGCGCGGATTCCGACGGGCACCGCCGAGTTGTCCGCCTGGAAGTCCGGGGTGTGGTGCCCGCCCGAGGTCCCGCCGGGCAGAACCTGGCCGAGGCGGAAGAAGAACCCCGGCACCTCGTTGGCGAAGTAGGCGAAGTCCTCGCCGCCCATGGTGGGGTCGAGATCGACGACGTTGTCTTCGCCCACCACGCGCGCCAGCGTGGGCAGCATCCGCTCGCCCAGCGCGGGGTCGTTGATCGTTGCGGGCGTCCCCCGGTCGTATTCCAGCTCGAAGGTGCCGCCGCCCGCGGCCGTGATCCCGTCCAGGATCTCGCCCATGCGCCGCTCCACCGCATCGCGCACGTCGGGGTTGTAGGTGCGCACCGTGCCCTCCATCTCGACCACGTGCGGGATGATGTTGAAGCGGGTGCCGCCCCGGATGATCCCCACCGTCACCACGCTGGGCTCGAGCGGGGGCAGGTTGCGCGACCGGATGGTCTGGAATGCGCTGACCGCCTGGGACGCCATCACGATCGGGTCGATCCCCAGATGGGGCGCGGCGCCGTGGGACTGCAGTCCCAGGATGCGGACACGGAAGTGGTCCACGGCCGCGAGCGCCGGCCCGGAGGTGAAGCCGACCTTGCCCACATCCATCTCGGCGAAGGAGTGGAGGCCGAAGATCGCGCTCGGGGCGGGATCCTGCAGGACGCCCTCGGCCACCATCATGCGCGCGCCGCCGTCCTCGCCCGGCGGGGGCCCTTCCTCGGCTGGCTGGAAGATGAACTTGACCGTCCCCGGCAGCTCGTCGCGCATGCCGGCCAGCACCGACGCCACGCCCAGCTGCACGGCGACGTGGATGTCGTGGCCGCACGCATGGGACACCCCCACCTCCTGGCCCAGGTAGGTGGTGCGTACCGTGGACCGGAAGGGGTAGGGCGTCATCTCGGTGACGGGGAGCGCGTCCATGTCGGCGCGCACCGCCACCACCGGCCCGGGGAGCCCGCCGCGCAGGATCCCCACGACCCCCGTGTGCGCGATCCCCGTCCGCACCTCGTCGAAGCCGAGCGCGCGCAGGTGGTTCGCGACCAGTTCCGCCGTCTTGAATTCGCGGTTGCCCAGCTCGGGGTACTGGTGGATGTGCTCGCGCAGCCGGATGATCGTGTCCTGCACCTGGGCCAGCAGTTCGTCCACCGCGGCGTCCTGTGCATCCTGCGCACCCGCAGGCGCACCCGAGGCCGCCAGGGCCAGCGCCGCGCCGCCAATCACAACCGCAGATCGCATCATTCGTTCTCTCCCGTTACGCTGATGTACACCGCCCGAACGAATCGCTCGGAGTTCTCTCCCCACACCGCGTCCAGATCCGACGTGGGCCCCGCCGCGACCACCTCGTCCTCGCTGCGCCCGTCGGCCGCCATCCCCGCCACGCGCTCCCGCACCGTAGCGAGCATGTCGCGATAGGCCCGCAGGTCCGCCACCGTCGCCAGGTCGCCGTGCCCCGGAATGATCCGGGTGGCGTCGGTCGCCTGCACAAGCACGAAGTCGGCCGCCGCGATCACGCCGTCGACCCCGCCCCCGCTGTCCACGTCGATGAACGGGTAGCGGTCGCGGAAGAAGGTGTCGCCCATGTGGAAGACGTCGGCGCGCGGGAAGTGCACGATCGCGTCGCCGTCGGTGTGCGCCGTGCCGATGTGCGTGACGCCGATGTGGCGTCCGTTCCAGTGAAAGCGCACCCCGTCCTCGAATGTGACCACCGGCAGCGCGGCCCGCGGCGCCTGATCCGAGCGCCCGACGAGGTCCGCGAACTCCGCCGGATTCATGCGCCGGTACACGTTCTCGTGCGCGACGATCATCGCCCCCGCCTTCCCCAGGTTCTCATTGCCGCCCGTGTGATCGCCGTGCCAGTGCGTGTTGAGCACCCAGCGCACCGGCAGGTCGCTCACCTCCGCCACCGCCGCCTGGATCTTCGCCGTCAGCGGCGCGAACTGGTCGTCGATGAGGAAGGCGCCGTCATCCCCCACCGACAGCCCCATGTTGCCGCCACGCCCCATCAGCATGAACAGATCGCTCTCCAGCTCGATCATCTCGATCACCACGTCCGCCATGTCCTGCTGGGCGCCCGCAGGAGGCGCGATCCCCGCCGTGCCGGCCGCCGCCATGAACGCCGCGCACACCACGCGGCCCGATCGATGCCTCGGAGGGGTCATGGTCCTCTGCTCCTGTGTGAGATTCCCGTCGCGGATCGCGTCGCCGGATCGCGAGGTTCGAGTGCGGCAGGGCCGACCCGACAGTATGTTAATGATTGCGCGGAGGCGGCGGGTCGGGCAACGCGGACGCTTTTGTTTTGTGATGAGAGGGCGGCGTTCTCCGCCCCCCCGCCCGAGTCGTCAGGAGTCTGCAGCCCCGCGCATGCGATCACGAGTGAAAGAGGGGAGACTTTCGCCGATGTCCCGATTCCTTGCCATTGCAACCCTGGCCACGCTGGCCGCGGCGTGCGCCGATTCCTCACCGCCGGACGCCCCCGCGGCTGACGCGGCCCCCGCAGCGGCCACGGCCCCGGACCTGCCCCCCGCAATCGCCGGCAACGGCGGCGACCTCGAGGGCGCCGACCTCAACTACGTCGACGGCGACGCCGAAACCACCGGCTACCTGGCCGTCCCCGATGGCCCCGGCCCCTTCCCCGCGCTGGTGATCATCCACGAGTGGAACGGCCTCCAGGACCGCGTCCGCCAGCTCGCCGACGACTTCGCCGCCGAAGGCTACGTGACGCTCGCCGCCGACCTCTTCCAGGGCCGCACCGGATCCAACCCGCAGGAGAACATGGCGCTGGTGCGAGAGGCGCAGGCCGACCAGCCGGCGATGATCGCCAACCTCAATGCGGCGGTCGCTTACCTGAAGGGGCGCCCCGACGTGACGGGCCGGGTCGGCGCGATGGGGTGGTGCTTCGGCGGAGGCGTCGCGCTCTCCTTCGGCCTCGACGGCGACAACCACGAGGCCACCGCGATCTTCTACGGCCGCCTCGTGGACGACCCGGAGGTGGTCGCCCGGCTGGATCACGAGGTCTACGGCACCTTCGCCGCGCTCGACAACGGGCCGTCGCCGGAGTCGGTGGCCGCCTTCGAGACCGCGTTGCGCGCGGCCGGGATCGACAACGACCTGCATATCTACGACGACGTCGACCACGGCTTCTGGCTCCGCGTCGACCAGGATCCCGAGGTGAGAACCGCGCCGGCCGCCGACGCCTGGCAGCGGCTCATGGCCTACCTGGACCGGACCCTTGGCGAGGCTTCCGAGCCGCAGGGGTAGCCGTCCTCCGGGGTCGCGCTTCCGGGAACCGGGGTAGGCGCGGGATGCGGGTGTCCCCTCCTGATGACGCGGGTGTCCACGGATGGCGCGGAGGCGGGCCCGTTCGGGCGGCGGACATTGCCTTTTCGCCCGGCACGTGTCTTGCTGTAAGGTTCCGCCATCGCGCAAACGCACATCACTCACCAGGAGCACCAGCATGATCGGACTTGGACGCACCGGGAAACGCACGCTGCCGGGATTGGTCGCGGCGATGGCCCTGCTGGGTCTGACCGTCACGGAGCAGCTGTCCGCCCAAAGCGGCGGCAGCGGCTTTCTCTTCAGCAGCCCGCGGGCGGCGTTCACCCTGAAGGGCGGCCTTCACATGCCGCGCGCGGCCAGCGGGAACGGCACGCAGAGCCTCTGGGATCTAACGCGCGAAGAGCTCACCGTGGAGAACCGCGATCTGACCGGCGGCTCCATCATCGCCGAGCTGGCGGTGCGGGCCAACGAGCGCTTCGACGTCACGTTCGCCTTCGGCTATTCCCTCACCGAGCCCCATTCGGAGATGCGGGACTGGGTGGGGACGGACGATCTGCCGATCGAGCAGGTCACCAGCTTCTCGACCAAGCCGTTGACGATCGGGGTCAAGGCCTACCTGCGCGAGCGGGGACGGTCCATCGGCAGCCTCGCGTGGATTCCGCGGACCTGGAACCCCTACGTGGGCGTTGCGGGCGGCGTGGTCAGCTACCGCTTCGAGCAGTACGGCGAATTCGTCGACTACGAGACATACGACATCTTCCGGGACAACTTCCTTTCGGAGGGACGGGCGCCCACCGTACATTTGATTGGCGGAATGGACTTCAGCGTCAGCCGCCATTTCCTCCTGGTGGGCGAGGCCCGGTACGGTCTCGCCAGCGCGCCGCTTGACAGTGACTTCGTGGGGTTCCCCGACCTGGATCTGGCAGGCTTCCAGGTCACCGGCGGGATCACCTTGCGGTTCTAGAGGGAGCACGACAATGACGCGATCAGGAAGACTTTCGACGCAGGATGAGAGGGGTGCAAGCATGACCTGGACCAACATCAGCAAAGGCACTCTGGCCGGCCTCGTCGCCGCGGTAGCCCTCGGCGGGCTCCCCGGTGCGGTCGACGCGCAGGAACCGAACACCCGTCTGGGCTGGCAGGCCTACCTCGGGTGCTGGGCCCGGCCCGCGAATCCCGTGGATGTCGACCGCCCCGAAGAGGAAGCGACGGACGACGGCGTCCTCTGTTTCGTGGCCTCCGGCGAAGACGTCGAGATGCTCACGATCGTGGACGGCGCCATCACCCACCGCGAGCCCTTCCCGGCCGACGGCCAGCCCCGGACGGTGGAGCAGGACGGGTGCACCGGGACCGAGACCTCGCGATTCTCCGACGACCAGCGCCGGATCTACGTGACCTCCGAGGCCACCTGCCAGGACGGAGCGCTGCGCCGGAGCACGGGCATCATCTCCATGCCCGGCACCTCGGAGTGGCTCGACGTGCGCGCAATGGAAGTGGACGGCCGCGCCACCGCTTGGGCCCAGTGGTACCAGCGCACCACCGACAGCCCGCTGCGCGAGGTGGGCATCCAGACCGGCGAGATGGAAGGCCCGGCCGCGCTTCGAGGCGCGGCAGCGTATCTCTCGTCGCAAATCACCATCGACGACGTGATCGACGCCTCCCACAACGTGCACCCCGAGGCCGTGTCGGCCTGGCTGGCGCAGGCCGGCCGCGCGTTCGCCCGCCTCGATGCCGACGACCTCATTCGCCTCGACGACGCCGGCGTTCCCGGCTCGGTCATCGACGTGGTGGTCGCGATTTCGTTCCCGGACCGGTTCGCCCTGAACCGGGGGGATGTCTACGCCGAAGACTACGGAGATGTCGGCGGCGTCCGCGCGGCTCGCACAATCTGGGCGGATCGGATGTACAGCCCGTTCTATTCCGGCTACGGCTACGGCTACTACCCCTACCGCTCCTACTACGGCTGGAGCGGATATGGCTGGGGCGGTTACGGCAGCTGGTACGGCGGAGGGTACTACCGGCCGGTCGTGGTGGATGTGACGCCGCGTTCGGGCGGCGGCCGCGTGGTGGCGGGCAGGGGCTACAGGGCGCCAAGGTCAGGGGTCAGCGGAAACCAGGGCGGCTCCAGGTCCGGCGGCGCCTGGACCAGAAGCGGCGGAAGCAGTCGCAGCGGCGGTGCGGTCTCGCGCGGCGGCAGCGGCAGCAGCGGGGGTTCGCGTTCGGCAAGACCCCGCCGGGGCGGGTCCGAGCAGGGCATCAGCGGATCCTCGGGTTCGAGCCGTCCGACCGCGTCGAGCCGACCGGCCGCATCGCGGTCCTCGGGCAGCAGCACCGGCCGCACGGCGCGGCCTCGTCGCGGCGGCAAGTAGACACGGAGCCGCCTGACGGCCAGATTCGGGCTCTCGCGCCTCTTCCAGGCGCGAGAGCCCTTCTGCTTTGAGAGCCATGACTCCGCTACTCCAGCTCGACAACACCGCGGGGCTGTCCGAAGCCCTCGCGTCCAGCCCGCTGCTGGCGCTGGTGGTGCTCTTCGGCGCCGGCGTGGCGATCAGCCTGACGCCGTGCGTCTATCCCATGATCCCCATCACCGCGTCGGTTATCTCGGGGACGGCGCGCGAGGGACAGCCCTGGCGCCGCACCTTCGGACTGACCATGACCTACGTGGTGGGCATGGCGATGCTCTACGCCTTCCTCGGCATGCTCGCGGGGCTGACCGGGACGCTCTTCGGCACGGTGGGCGCGAGCCCCTGGGCGCTGCTCCTGATCGGCAACCTGCTGCTCTTCTTCGCGCTGGCGATGTTCGACGTGATCCCGGTGCGGGTGCCGCAGCGGCTCATGGCATGGGCGGGAAGCCGCGAAGGAGGGTCCTACGGGGCCGTGTTCGTGCTGGGGGCCACTTCGGGGCTCGTAGCGGCACCGTGCGGGGCACCCGCGTTCGCGGCCGTTCTGGCGTGGGTCGCGGCCACCCGTGCCGGACTCATGGGCTTCGTCTACCTTTTCGTCTTCTCGCTGGGCATGACGACGCTGCTGGTCGTGGTCGGGCTCTTCTCGGGCTCGCTGTCGCGCCTGCCGAAGTCGGGACAGTGGATGGTGATCGTCAAGCGGGTGGCGGCAGTCATCATGCTCGGCGTGGCGCAGTACTACTTCATTCAGGTGGGATACAACCTGTGAGGGATGGAATCGTGAGAATTCGAGAGTTTGCGGGCCGGACCGGGCCCTTGATGGCCGGCCGATGCGCCGCGGGGTCGGTGCTGGCCGCGCTGATGCTTCTGATCGCCGCGCCCGACGCGGCCCGGGCGCAGGACGAGGGGCTGGGGCTACCGCCGGGCACTCCCGCGCCGGACGCCCAGGTGGAGGACCTGGAGGGGAACGCGGTCTCCCTGCTCGACGTCATCGGGGGCGGCCCGGCCCTGGTCGAGTTCTGGGCCTCGTGGTGCGAGCAGTGCGAGTTGCTGCAGCCCCAGATCGATGAGATCCAGGAGCGGTTCGCGGAGCAGGTGAAGGTGGTGGCCGTCGCAGTCGCGGTGAACCAGTCCGTGCGGCGGGTGCGCCGCCACGTCGAACGGCACGCACCGGGCTACGCATTCGTGTACGACTCAAACGGCGAGGCCGTGAGAGCGTATCAGGCCCTCACGACCTCGATTGTGGTTCTGATCGACGGCGAGGGGCGGGTGGTCTCAACCGGGGTGGGGCCGCAACAGCCGCTGGTCGAAGCGGTGGAGGCGATGCTCGGGGGCCGATAGGGAGCCCGCGGCGGGCATGGCCCGAACTCGGGTCCGCGCCGGCCGTCTCCTACCCCTCCTCCGGCTCCGGCGTCACCTCGTCGATCACGGCCGCCAGCTCGTCGTACGCCGCCGGATCCACCTGGTTGAACTGCGGGATCACCTTTGCGACGCGGCCGTCGGGGCCGACCACGACCACCGCCCGGCTGCCCACCATGCCGTTGTCCCGGAGGGAACCGCCGAACGCCGTGAAGGCAGCGCCGTCGGGGTCCGAGCCGAACAGGTAGGGGAAGTCCTCGTCCTTGAGCCACGAGGCGCCCTCTTCGGCGGAGTCGTTCGAAATCGCCATGAGCACGACGTTGCGGCCTTCGTTGAACAGTTCTGCGTACTGATCACGGTACGCTCTCATTTGAACCGTTCAGCCACGCGTCCTGACTCTGAAGAAGAAGGCCAGGACGACCGTCTCGCCCTGGTAGTCGCTCAGTCGGACCTGGTCCTGGAGGACTCCGTGGCGGGTCGCGCCGGTCAGCTCGAAGTCGGGGGCCATCGCTCCGACCTCGATGAGGCCGTCGCCCGCCTCCTGGGCCGTGGCGCCGTCCGGGGCGCCGATCACGACCGCCGCGGCCAGCGCGGCCGCCACCAACAGTCTGCGTATCATTCGCTTCTCTCCGTTCTCGTTCAGTGCGGATGTGAGTATGAGTATATGAGTATATGAGTAGGATTCCCGCAGGAACTCCCCGTGCCGGGTGTACCCGCCGCGACGGGCTTTCCGCGCACCATTGTAGCGCGGGAGTGCCGTGAAGGCGACTTTTGCCGCGCACCACAGCGCATCGTCGATCCAGGAGGTCCGCCCATGAGAGCCGCACGCGCCCGTTTCAAGCTCCCGCTCGCCGTCCTGGCGCCGATCACCGTTCTCGCCTCAGCCCCCACCCTCTCCTGCGCCCCCGCCCCCGACGGCCCCCCCGGCGCGGGAACCTCGGCAACCTCGGCCACCTCCGCCGGTGACGTGCGCCGCACCGCCGACCCCTACGCCCGCGGCTACACCGACGACGACTTCCCGCGAGTCCAGGAGCTCGCGCCCGGGGTCTACTCCTACGAGCAGCTGCGCTCCGCGGGCGACGAGCGCTTCACCACGGTGAGCATGTTCGTCGTCACCGACGAGGGCGTGCTGGTCGCGGACGGCCAGGGCAGCCCCGCCGAGACGCGCCGCATGATCGAGACGATCGCCGGGATCACCGACCGGCCCATCACGGACGTGGTGGTCTGCTCCGATCACGGCGACCACACCGCCGGCAATGCCGAGTTCCCGGCAGGCGCCCGCTTCTGGGCGCACCCGACCTCGCAGGCCGTGCTCCAGGCCACCGCCGACAACCCGCTCCGCCCGGACGACGCACCTGCCGTCGTCGTTCCGACCCACCTGGTCGAGAGCGGCGAGACCCTCGTTCGCGGGGGCCGCGAGATCGAGATCCTCTTCCTGGGACGCGCACACACGGGCGGCGACCTGGTCGTCCACCTCCCCGCCGAGAAGATCCTCTTCATGAGCGAGGCGTACCTGCACCGGGTCTTCCCCGCGATGCGCTCCGCGTACCCGTCCGAGTGGGTGGCGATGATCGAGGCCGCCCAGGCGATGGACGTGGATGTCTACGTGCCGGGGCACGGGTTCGTGGATTCGCCGGAGATTCTCGCTGAAGAGCTGGAGACGTACCGGCGCGCGGTGGTCCGGGTGATCGAGGAGGCGCGGCGACTGCACGCGGCGGGCCTGACCCTGGAGGAGGCCGTCGAGCAAGCGGACTTCGGCGACCTCGAGACGTGGTCGCTGCGGTCCAGCCAGGGGGGCCGCGCACTGGGACGCGTGTACATGGAACTGAATGGGGAACTTCCGCCCGGGTGATCCGATCCCGGGCGGGAGGGCGCGTCAGGCGCCGGACGCGCACCCACGGCGCCAACCCCGTGCTCTGGCCCGCGCGCGCCACACGGAATATTCTCATTCGGCGTTTCGATACGGGCAGCCGCGCCCGTTTCGCAGACACTCGTTCAACAACCCCGTCGAATCCGGGAATCATCTGGAGGAACATGTGAAGCCGACACACCGGGCCCTCACTGCCACGCTCACCCTCGCGGTCGCTCTCTCCCTGGCGGCCCCGTCCGCCCTCTCCGCCCAGCAGGCCGAATGGCGCCACTGGGGCGCCGACGCATCCAGCACGCGGTACGCCCCGCTCGGCCAGATCGACGGCTCCAACTTCAACGACCTGGAAGTGGCGTGGATGTGGCGGAGCGACAACTTCAGCCCCGAGCCCGAGCCGCTCCTGCGCGCGACCCCGATCTACGTGAACGGCACGCTGTATTCGGTGGCCGGCTCGCGGCGCACGGCGGTGGCCATCGATCCCGCGACCGGCGAGACGATCTGGACCTTCCGCGAGCCCTACACCAGGCGGTGGGAGGACTCGATGCGGAAGAACTACGGCAAGGGCGTCGCCTACGCGGAGCCCGGAGGACGCCCGACGATCTACCTGGTGACCCCCGCCTTCTTCCTGCACGCGCTGGATCCGATGACCGGCGTGCCGATCGAGTCCTTCGGCAAGAAGGGCAAGGTGGACCTGCTCGGCGATCTCGGACACTGGGAGCACCATCCCGAGGACGGGCTGCCCCCGGAGATCGGCTACATCACCAACTCGTCGCCCCCGATCGTCGTGGGCGGCGTGGTCGTCGTCGGCAATTCGCACGAGCAGGGCTACTACCAGACCATGCAGGAGAACGTGCCCGGCAACATCCTCGCCTACGACGCGGACTCCGGCGAGCACATGTGGACCTTCAACGTGATCCCGCAGGAGGGCGAGTTCGGCAACGACACCTGGGAGAACGACGCCTGGAAGCACACCGGCAACGTGTCGGCGTGGGCGCCGCTCTCGGCCGACCCCGAACTGGGCCTCGTGTACGTCGTCACCGACCCGCCGACCGTCGACTACTACGGCGGCTTCCACCCGGGCGACAACCTCTTCGCGACCAGCATCCTCGCCCTCGACATCCAGACCGGCGAGCGCCGCTGGCACTTCCAGACCGTCCACCACGACGTCTGGAACTACGACAACCCGACCGCGCCCAATCTGGTCGACATCAACGTCGACGGACGCGCCGTCAAGGCGATCGTGCAGACCACCAAGCAGGGCTGGGCCTACGTCCTGGACCGCGAGACCGGCGAACCCGTGTGGCCGATCGAGGAGCGCGCCGTGCCGCAGTCCGACGTGCCGGGCGAGCAGCTGTCTCCCACGCAGCCCTACGTCACGCGCCCCGCTCCCTACGAGATGCAGGGCATCACCGAGGACGACCTGATCGACTTCACTCCCGAACTCCGCGCCCAGGCGCTGGAGATCGTCAGCAACTTCCGCATGGGCCCGCTCTTCAACCCGCCCGCGCGTGAGGACGGCCCCGGCGGCCCGTCGATCCACTGTCCGGGCGCCAACGGCGGCGCCAACATTCCGGGCGGCGCGGCGGTCGATCCCACGACCGGCGTCCTCTACGTCGCCTCGACCCGCGGCTGCAGCGCGCCCCGCCTGGTCCCCGGCGTGGATGTCGACCCCGACTCCAACGTCGAGTGGGTGAGCGTGGGGCCGGGCGGCGTCCGCGGCCCGCAGGGGCTGCCCATCACCAAGCCGCCCTACAGCACCATCACCGCGATCGACCTCAACACGGGCGACCACGTCTGGCAGATCCCCAACGGCGACACCCCCGAGTCGGTGCGCAACCACCCGGCGCTCCAGGGCGTCGACGTCGGCAACACGGGCTCGCGCGGCCACGCCACCAAGCTCGTCACCAGCACGCTGGTCATGTACGGCGAGGGCCGAGGCGCCGCCCCGGTCTTCCGCGCGGTCGACAAGATGACGGGCGAGGAGCTGGGCCGGATCGACCTCCCCGGATCCACCCTGACCGCCCCGATGACGTACATGCACGACGGTGTCCAGTACGTGGTCATGGCGATCGGCGTGCGGGGGTCCGCGGGCGCGCTGGTGGCGCTCCGCCTGCCCGAATAGGGAGGTACCGCAGAAGCTGAAGGAAAAGCAGAAGGAGAAGAGAGCGATGCGACACGCGCGTTCGGGCACCCTGGCGCTGGCCGGGGCGCTCCTGGCCACGGGGTGCCTGCAGGAGGCCCAGCCCGACTATTCCGGCGTCTTCACCGGCGCCCAGGGCGAGTGGGTCGAACTCGGCCACGCCTTCGGGCCGTCCACGATCTACTGGCCCACCGACACGCTCGGCTTCCAGCTCACCGAACTGGCGTACGGCCACACCGAGGGCGGCTATTTCTACGCGTCCTACTCCTTCGCCTCGGCCGAGCACGGCGGCACCCACCTCGACGCGCCCATCCACTTCGCCGAGGCGCGCCTCACCACCGACCAGATCCCCCTGTCGAGCCTCATCACCACGGCCTCCGTGGTCGATGTCTCGGCGTCGGCCGATGCCGACCCGGACTACCTCCTCTCGGCGGACGACCTGGTGGCCTGGGAGGCCGAGCACGGCCGGATCGCCGACGGCACCGCGCTGCTCGTCCGCACCGGATGGTCCTCGCGCTGGAACGACCGCACCGCCTACCTGGGCACCTCGATGACCGGGCCCGAATCGGTGCCGGAACTGCACTTCCCCGGCATCGGCACGGATGCGGCGCAGTGGCTGGTCGACAACCGCGACATCGCCGCGATCGGGATCGACACCCCCAGCATCGACTACGGCCAATCCAGCGACTACCGGTCGCACGTGATCCTCTACAGCGACAACATCGTGGGGTTCGAGAACCTGACGAACCTGGACCGGCTGCCGGCGACGGGGGCCGGGATCGTGGCGCTGCCGTTGAAGATCGAGGGCGGGAGCGGCGGGCCGCTGCGGATTGTGGGGTGGGTGCCGGGGGGTTGAGGGATACTACTCTTCCAGCGGCTTGAGGACTTTCGGCCGCCGCCGCAGTCGCTTGACCGGCGGTCGACGAATAATTTACACTGCTGGCCATAGTGGCCATGCGCTCCATGCAGTCGACTCGGTCCTTCTCGCCACCCTGTGATGACGGAGACACCCATGGTGAAGCTCGACACGAACATCGGAGTCCGTCGCCTGCTACTCTTTATTGTCGTCGCGTCCACGGCTTGCGGTGACAGCACCGAACCGCAGGCGGATGTCAGCGGCTCCTGGACGTATTCGGCAACCTATGCGGTGGACCTGGGTTTTCTCGGCACCACCAATTGCTCCGGGTCCGGCGTCCAGGCAACCGTCACCCAGACCGGCAGTACCTTCTCGGGAAGCGTGCAGGGCGGGGACTGGACATGCGATGTACCGTCCTTCGATCTCGTGCCGTTCACAAGCGATAACCCGGGACAGGTAAGCGGGACAGTGGAAGGAACCTCCGTGAGCTTCGAAGTCCAGGGCTTCGTCCTTCTGATGCACGAGGGCACTTTGTCGGGGAATTCGATGAGCGGCACCTTGACCGGCACCGGGAGCATTCCCGGCCTCGGATCCGTCAGCCTGACCGGGACCTGGTCCGCGTCACGTTGAGGCGGCACCGAAAGCCGCTCGGCACCAGGGAGATGAGAATGTTCGCGTCAACGGCGGATCCGAATGTCGACAGGAGCCTCGGTCCGGTCCGCGCGGCCGCCCGAGCCTGCGTTCTCGCCCTGGCCGTGCTGTCGGCGGCGTCCTGCGCCTCGATGCGGTACGCGGCGACCTTCAACCCGACCGTGACCGTCGAGGTCGAGCACCCGCCGGACGTGGGCTTCGTGGTCGACGAGGTCGTTTTTGCCGAGGATGCCCGTCCGCGCGGGGGACGCGCCGGGACCGCGCAGGCCAGCTGCGAGGCGGAGTGGGTGCAGGTGCTGACCCAGGAGCTGCTGGAGCGCGGCGTCCGGGTTGCGCGTGGCGGTGGCGGGCAGAACGCCGACGCCGTGATCGCCGTCGATGTGACGCGTTGCGAGACGGAGCAGGAACGGAGCGTAACCGAGCGGGAAATTGTCGAGAGGGCGGGAGAGAACACCCGTCGCCGGACCGTGCCGGAATACCATGCGCGCACACGCGTCCGGTTCCGGGGAACGTTCGAGGTCGTCGATCCGTCGACGGATCTCGTGGCCGCCTCGCGTACGCTCTCCCGCGAGCCCGAGATTACGAACTCGAGCATCAGGGAGGAGCCTGACTTCCCGTCCCCGGGGACGGTTGCGGAGCAGGCCTACCGCAGCACGATCGGAGTCGTCACGCCGATCCTGTTTCGCTGGTCCGAGACGAGGGAGCTGGTCTTCTTCAACGACGAGCGATGCGGGTTGGACCTGGGCCACCGCGCCGTCGAGGCCGGCGACTACGAGCGCGCGCTCGATATATCGATCGCGAACGCGAACTCCTGCGAGCCGGGTCAGGTGGCGGAAATCGACGCCCGGGACCTGGCCGCGGCACACTACAACGTTGGCGTGCTGCACCGCATCATGGGAGACTTCGACTTGGCTCTGGCGCGTTTCGAACAGGCCCGGGCGGCCGATCCCGGCAGCGATGTCATCCGGGACGCCATCCGCGAGGCCCTCTCGGCCGAAGAGGCCGCCGCCGCTCTGCGCAGTCTCGGGAGTTGACACGCACGCCGGGCCTGCAAGAGAACCCCGGCGGACTCTCGCGAGCCCGCCGGGGTCTCCGTTTTCTGCCAGGCGGTTTTGCTGCCTGACCGGTCGGCAAAGTTAGCTGCTAAGTCACTGCCTTTCGGCCACGGCGGCCGGTCACCGTGACTCCCACAACCAGTCGTAGCTCAACCGCAGATAGTAGTAACCGCCGTTGAAGCCGTACGGAGAGCTCTCCGGATAGAGCGCACCCAGGCCGGACGCGGCTGGATTCTCGTCCGGGTAGGTGTTGAACAGGTTGTTGGCGCCGATCGCGATGCTCGCGTTGTCCGCGAGCGGCATCGAGACTTCGGCGTCGAAGAGGACGCGCGCGCCGTAGCGAAGGTCGGGGTCGCTGAGTTCGGAATCGTAGAAGCCGTCGTAGTAGGTCCCCCGGACCAGGGCATCCAGGCTGCCCAGCCGCTGCGACAGGCTTAGCACGCTGCGATAGCGGGGCAGCGCCCGCTCGAGCTGGTTCACACGCCCCTCGTTCACGACTTCCGGATTGTACTCGGTGACCTCGGTCCCCGTGTAGTTGAAGAGCAGGCTCAGGTTGGTCGCCTCGCCGGCCGAGTAGTTGGCCACCAGGTCGATGCCCTGGGTCAGGGTCGCGAAGTCGTTGGTGAAGAAGCGGAACTCCGCAAGGTTCGCGGCGCTCGTCACCCCCTCCGAGACCAGCTTCGTGACCTCGTCGGGCGTGAGTTTGAAGGTCCTGGTCTGTGCGAAGCGGTCCGAGATCGCGATGCGGAAGTAGTCCGCAGTAAAGCGGAATGCGCCCGCCTCGTACACGACCCCGCCGGTCAGGCTGACCGAGGTCTCGGGCTCCAGCTGCCTGCCGTCACGTTCCATCGCCACCGCCGAGGTGGAGGGAATGGTGCCCCGATTGACCAGGTCGCCGAGTTCGACATCGAAGACCGTCGACACGTTGAAGGCATTCTGCTGACCCGGCGTGGGCGCGCGAAAGCCGGTGTTGGCGTTCCCCCGGAAGGCGATCTGGTCGTTGGCCTCGAAGCGGAAGGAGACCTTGCCCGTCGCCTTGCCGCCGAAGTCGGAGAAACTCTCGTAGCGGCCCGCGATTCCAATGGCCCAGGGGTCGTCGGTCCGGCCCAGGTTGAGGTCGGCGTACACCGCGGTGTTGCTGCGGGTCCAGTCGCCGGCGGCCAGCGGACTGAAGCCGGGGAAGCCGTTGGACGAGGAGCTGAAGCCCTGTGCCGCGTACGGTCCGATCTTCCACGATTCGTCCTGGCCCTGACCGATCTCGAAACGCTCCTCGCGCTGCTCGAATCCGCCCGCCAGGTTGGCCGCGTCGCTGACCTGATAGGAGAGATCGAGGTTGAGGTTGATCTCTTCCTGGTTGTAGAGGCCGGGATCGAATTCGGTGGGTGTCTCGGGCCCGAGCGCCGCATTCACGGTGTTGTAGATGAAGAAGTCGGCCAGGTTCCTGCCCCAGCTCGTGCTGGCATCCCAGTTGATGCCGCTGTCGGTGCGGCCCCGGATTCCACCGACGACCGAGGCGTCGAAGACCTCTCCGCCGAACTGCGGCGTGAACCCGCCGGGGAACATCTCCTGGAAGGAGAAGCAGTTCGGATCGTCGAGCACCCGCTGGAGCGCGACCGGGTCGGGGACATTGTTGGTGATCGCCACGACGGGGCAGTCGGCCGATCCGAGGCCTTTCGCCTGCAGCACGTCGCCGATCAGCAGGGTAGCGCCGCCGTCGCCCGAGAAGACGCCGCCGCGGGTGTTCGGGTTGCGGAAGAAGAAGCCGCCGTCCACCCGCTTGGTGGCGACGTTGCCGAAGGCGTAGACCTGCTCGTCGTCGTCGAAGTTGTAGCCGGTGTTCAGGAACACCTTGAGGTCGTCGGAGACCCTCGGAGAGCCCCAGACCTGCGCGGTCGGCGTCCGCACCGCCGTGTTGCCCGCCGCGACGAGCCCGGCCGCGTCGTTCCGCTGGATCGCGCGGTCCGTCGGCTCCTGGTTGCCGAACTCCACGCTGACGTTGGCGAATCCGGACTCGCCGAGCGGAATCCCGAAATTGCCCGCCACCGAGAGCGCGTTCCCATGGCCGCCCCAGCTCCGGTCCGAACCGTCGACGAAATCGTCACCGTCGAAGTGCCGGCCCTGCTTGACCTGGACCGAGCCGCCGGAGCGGTCGTTCTTCAGCTGGAAGTTCAGCACGCCCGCGATGGCGTCCGAACCGTACTGCGCCGAGGCGCCGTCCCGCAGCACCTCGACCTGGCGCAGCGCGATGCCGGGGATGGGCCCGATGTCCGGCCCCTGGGCGCCGTCGGACAGGCCCGCCCCCAGCCAGGTAATGACCGCGCCCCGGTGGCGGCGCTTGCCGTTGACGAGCACCAGCGTGTGGTCGGACGCGAGGCCGCGCAGGTTGGCCGGCCGCGTGATCGTCGCCGCGTCGCTGATCGGCTGGATGTTCACGTTGTACGAGGGAACGACGTTGCGAAGCAGGAAGTCGAGGTTGGTCTCGGCCTGCTGCGCGATTTCGGACACCGGGATCACGTCGACCGGCACCATCGACTCGGTCACCGTGCGGGGCCTCGTGCGGCTCCCCACGACAACCAGTTCATTCAATTCGAAAGCCGCGATACCGAGTGTGATATCGAGGGTGACGGATTGCCCGGAGGCCACCGTCACGTCCTGGGTCTGCAGTCCGTATCCGAGGAGCCGGACTTCGAGGGTATGGGTGCCGGCGGGCACGCCGGTCATCGAGAAAGCTCCTGTGGCCCCGGTGAATTCCACCAGGCCGAGGGCGGGGATTTCGACCCGGGCGTTCCCGAGTCCCATCCCGCTGTCATCACTTCGAACGGTTCCTTCGATCGTGCCCTGGGCGAAGCCCGTTGCGGGTATCACCAGCAGGACGAGGACCATGAATCCGCGTCTGATCATTCGTTGATTCCTTTCGCATTGGTACAGAGAGTGCTGTGTCTGCTGAAGCGAGTGTCGCGCTTCGATCCGGTGCGCAGCCGACGTGTTCGGCAGGCCGGCATGCGGTGGACGACAAGGCTGTCAAATATAGGTGAAATCAGACTGGTTCCGGGCAAAAGGGTTTTGCCTCCAAACAATTGTTATTATAGTATGATATATATAAGTTGTCAATAATACGATATCCGGTCCGCCACGGGCCCTCCGTGAGCACGAGTTGCTCCGCTTCGACGACCTGCGCATTCTGATTTTCAAGCCGCCGTAACGTCGTCCCGCTTTACCCGGTTCCAAACGGAGGTTCCCATGCGCTCGCAAGTCACCGGTCCCCCGATTCGCCGCTGTGCCGCCCACTGCCCGCTCCTGATCGTGTTCTGGATCGGACTGTTCACCGTTTCGCGTGCACCGGGCCTCCTCCACGGACAGGACACGGCCGAGGCGGAAGACTGGGACGTCACCGCCCCTCGCGGCGAGACCCGAGAGATCGACTTCACCACGACCGAGGGCACGTGGATGTCGGTCGACCTCTCCGCTGACGGCGAATGGGTCGTCTTCGACCTGCTGGGCCACGTCTACCGCGTCGCGTCAGAGGGTGGTGAAGCGGTCGCGCTGACTCAGAATTCGGGCATCGCGGTCAACTATCATCCACGCTTCTCGCCCGACGGCTCCACGATCGCCTTCATCTCCGACCGCAGGGGCCAGAGCAACCTGTGGCTGATGGATGCCGACGGTTCCAACCCCCGCCCGGTGTTCGAGGACCAGTCGCTGAGAGCCTGGGAGCCGGCGTGGTCTCCGGATGGGCGGTTCATAGTAGTGCGGCGTTCGTCGACGCAGCGCGGAGCCGGAGGCGCAGGACTGTGGATGTACTCGCGTGACGGGGGAGAGGGGGTCGAGCTGGTCGGCTCGGACTACCCGGCCGCCGCCTGGCCCGCCTTCTCGCCCGACGGCGGGTCGCTCTACTTCCAGGTCCGCACGGCGCCGCCCGGGACCTGGTCGGGGCGCTCCGACGTCGTACAGGGCTACAAGCAGATCCGGAGGCTCGACCTGGAGACGGGGCGCGTGGACGAGGTCACGACGGGCCAGGCGGTGCAGCAGGGGCAGACGTCGAGCGGCGGCGCGATCGCGCCCGAACCGTCGCCCGACGGGCGCTGGGTCGCCTTCGGGCGGCGCATCCCCGACGGGACGATCTCGCACAAGGGGCTGCGGTTCGGTCCCCGCACCGCGCTCTGGCTGCGCGACCTCGAGACCGGAGCGGAGCGCGTGCTGATGGACCCGATCGAGGTGGACATGGCCGAGGGCATGAAGGTCTCGCGCGATCTCCCGGGCTATGCCTGGTCGCGCGACAGCCGCTCGATCGTGATCCCGGCCGGCGGGAAGATCCGGCGGGTCGATGTCGAGAGCGGCGACGTGACCACCATCGAGTTCACTGCGCGCGTGCACCGCGTCATCTCGGAGATGGCGGGGAGGCCGCAGGAGCCGCTCGGCACCACGTTCACGGTGAAGTTCCCGCGCTGGACCGCCTCGTCCCCCGACGGGAGCCGTCTCGCCTTCCAGGCCGCGGGCCGGATCTGGACGATGGATCTGCCCGGCGGAACGCCCGCTCGCCTCACCGGCGACTCCTTCGACCACTCCGAGATCGCCCCCGCGTGGTCGCCCGACGGCCGCGACATCGCCTTCACCAGCTGGGAGCAGAACGGTCGCGGCCACATCTGGCGCGTGCCGGCGGGCGGCGGGACCGCACAGCAGCTCACCACGCGCGAGGGCGAGTACATGAACACGGTGTGGAGCCCCGATGGCGAGGAGATCGTGGTCACCCGGGGCGCCGGCGCCACCAGCCGCGGCCGCACTGTCGCCAGCAACGAGTATTTCGAGTTCGTGGCAGTCTCCGCCGACGGCGGCGATACCCGCACCATCACCAAAGTCGCCCGCCCCTACACCGGCGGCCGCCCGATGATGCCCCGCCGACCCCCGCCCCAGGCGTGGTTCGGCCCCGACGGCCGCCTCTTCTACGCCGAGGCGCTCGGGCCCATGGGCGACGACCCCGCCGGCACCGACATCGCTTCCATCCGCCCCGACGGCACCGACCGGCGCGTCCACTTCACCCTACCCGACGCCGACGAGGCCGCCGTGTCCCCCGACGGCGCATGGCTCGCCTTCCAGGAGGGCGACAACGTCTACCGCATGCCCTTCCCCTACGGCGGCACCGGGTCCAACACGGTGCGAATCACCAAGCGGGACGGCCAGCTCCCCGTGACGCCACTCAGCCTGGAGGGCGGCATCCACCCCCGCTGGCGCGACGCCAACACGCTCGAATTCGTGAGCGGGCCGCGCTACTACGCGCACGATGTCACCACGGGTGAGACCCGGGAAGTGCCGATCCGGCTGGAGCTTCCCCGCCACATCGCCTCGGGCTCGGTGGCCTTCACAGGCGCCCGCATCGTCACCGTCGAAGACGACGTCGTCATCGAAAACGGAACACTGGTCGCCACGGACGGCAGAATCACCTGCGTCGGCGAGTGCGACACCGCCGGCGCGGTCCAGGTGTTCGACGCGACCGGCAAGACGATCATCCCGGGCCTGATCGACATGCACGCCCATCACCACCGCGACCACCTGGGCATCATTCCGCTGCGCAACTGGGAGTCGGCGATCTACCTCGCGTACGGCGTGACGACCACTCTCGACAACTCGCAGTGGTCGGCCAACGTGTTCCCGGCCGCCGAGCTGGTCGAAGCCGGCAGGATGATCGGGCCGCGCGTCTACAGCACCGGCGATCCGGTGTATTCGGGCGACGGCGCGCGCCAGAACGAGATCTCGAGCTACGAGCTGGCGGACCAGAACGTCGCGCGCCTCATGTCGTGGGGCGCGGTAACGATCAAGGAGTACCTGCAGCCGACGCGGCAGCAGCGGCAGTGGGTCACCGAGGCGGCGCGCGTGCGCGGAATGCGGGTGACGTCGGAGGGCGGCGACATCGAGTTCAACATGGGCATGATCATGGACGGCCACACGGCGTGGGAGCACCCGCTGAGCTACACGCCGCTCTACAGCGACGTGGCGAAGTTCTTCGGGCAGGCGGAGGCCGTGTACTCGCCGACCTTCATGGTGGGCGGTCCCGGGCCCTGGAACGAGGAGTACTTCTACCAGGAGTACGAGATCTGGAAGGACCCCAAGATGCGGCGCTGGCTGCCCTGGCGGATGCTGGTTCCCGTCACCCGGCGGCGGATGCTGCGCCCCGAGACCGACTACTCATTCCCGCTGATCGCGCGCGGGATGGCCGACATCATCGAGGAGGGCGGCTGGGGCGCGATCGGGGCTCACGGACAGTTGCACGGCCTCGGTCCGCACTACGAGGTCTGGATGGTCGCGGCGGGTTCGGACGAGCACACCGCCATCGAGGTCGCCACGATCCACGGCGCGCACTTCCTGGGGCTGGCGCACGAGCTGGGTTCGCTCGTCGAAGGCAAGATCGCCGACTTCGTCGTCCTCAACTCCAACCCGCTCGACGACATCCGGGCCACCGCCGACATCGACTACGTGATCAAGGACGGGATCGTCTACAACGGGGACACCCTGGACGAGCTGTGGCCGAACGACCGGCGCTACGGCGAGCCGTACTGGATGGACCCGGACGCGCTGCTCAGCGACGACCGACCGACGGACTACTGGGACCGGATTCGGAGGCCGCCCAACTAGAACCTATGGAAGGGCCGGCCCCTCCCGGTATTACCGTGGGTTAGCGCCCCGGTGGTCGGAGGTGCCAGAGCCACATGCGACGTGATGAGTCGCAACCGGAAAAGGAGACCGGCCCAGTGGAGAACAAGACCAAGGTGTACGTCGGGATGGATGTCCACAAGGACAGCGTGATGATCGCTGTGCTTCCGGAGGGAGCAGCGGAGCCGACGTTGGTGAAGCGGCTGTCGCATGATCCGCGGGGGATCAGGCGGTTGTTGGACCGCTTGGCCCGGGAGCACGAAGTTCGCGCCTGTTACGAGGCGAGCGGCGCGGGCTATGTGCTGGAGCGGAAGATCCGGAGCTGGGGCCACGAGTGCGAGATCGTGGCCCCGTCGCTGATTCCGCGGCGGCCGGGCGAGCGGCGCAAGCATGATCGCAAGGACGCCGAGGAGCTGGCGAGGCTGTACCGGGCTGGGGAGCTGGTGACCGTCCGCGTGCCGACAGAGCGGGAGGAGCGGGTTCGGGATCTCGTGCGCTGCCGGGAAGTGTTTCAGCGAGAGGCGCTGCGGTCGCGCCACTACATCCTCAAGTTTCTCACGCGCCGCGACCTGGTGTACCGTGAAGGCCAGAACTGGACGGGGAAGCACTTCGCGTGGCTGCGGGCGATCCAGCGTGACGCGGTGCTGGATACGGAAGATCGGGTGGCCTTCGGCGAGTATCTGGCGATGCTCGATTACAAGCTGGACCGCCGCGACGAACTGGACCGGCAGATCGAGGCGCTTGCAGTGGAGCCGTCCTACAAGGAAGCGATCGGCCGCTTGTGCTGCCTCAAGGGGATCTCGACCCATGCGGCGATGGTGCTGCTCACCGAGATCGGGGACTTCCGACGCTTTGAGCATCCCGGCAAGCTGATGGCCTACGTCGGGCTGGTGCCGAGCGAGCACTCGAGCGGAGGGACCCGGCGCCAAGGCTCGATCACCAAGGCGGGCAACAGCCGGGTACGACATGTGCTGGTCCAGGCGGCGTGGAGCTATCGGTTCCCGCCTCGGCGAGGAGCCGTGCTGAAGCGCCGGCAGGAGGGCCAACCACCGGACGCCGTCGCTCACAGCTGGAAGGCGCAGCACCGGCTCCACAAGGTGTTCAAGCGGCTGGCGTTCAGGAAGAACAACCAGATCGCGGCGGTGGCGGCGGCTCGCGAACTGGCCGGCTTCGTGTGGGCGCTCATGCAGGAGGGCCCCGCGGGGATCGAACCAGAGCGCCGCGCCGCCTGAGACGCATAGACGAGGAACGAATCGCAGATGCTGAGAGAGGGAGGTCGTCCGAGGCACGGCAGGAGAATGCTCGAGACTGCTATGTGGCCGGGACCGGCAACGGCTCCGAGACCCACGCCAACTAGATCGAGCCAGCTCCCGACGAATCCGAATTCTTGCCGCTCTGGCTCCAGCCAACCGGCGCATATCAGGAAGATTCACCGTCGAAGCGAACCTCGGGCAACCTCTCCCTCGGCTCACCCACAACATGCAAAACACCCCACTTGACAGATGGCCCTTCCATATCAGGAGAGTGACCGCGACGAAGACGGCACCATGACCGTCGTCAAGCTCTACGCAGCCGTGTCCCGTTTCGACGGTGATCGCGGCTGTGGTGACACTCTGATCCCGACCTCGGATGTCGGAGTGCCGATTCCGTTTCTGCAGGGAAACACTCTATGGGTCCTGGACCGACGGCTGCGGGCAGGCGCGGAGACAAGCATTGCGACGGTCGTGCGACGGTTCACCATCGACCCGGATCGATGCACGGGTACGGTGCGATGAGGACGCTGTCCGCAGGTGTACTCGCGATCACGGTGTCGGCGGGGGGCGCGGACGGGCAGAGCGGAACCATTTCCTACGCCAGCAGCGTGTCGCTCGATGTCGAGATGCCCGGGGAACTGGCTGAGGTACCCGCAGTGTTGGAAGCATGGGGCAGCGCGCCGTTCCTGCTCCACTTCACTCCTTCACAATCCCTGATGGTGCAAGGTGAGTGGAACAGGGGCCGAGGGGTTGCTCCCGCAAGGTTTCGTGCAACCGGAACCAATCTGAACGCCTTGGGACGAGCCCTCGAAGCGTGGTATGCGGTCGCGCCAAGTATCCTCTCACAGGCCTATGTCGGCGAGGAGGGGTCCTCGGGAGTCAAGTTGCTGACGGTTAGTAGGGCGCAGTTTCGCATCGCTGGGGGAGGCACGCCGGTCGAGTGGAGAATCACCGAGCAGTATGGAGAGCATCTGGGATACGAAGTGACCCGAGCGGTTGGTGAGGCTGCGGGCCAACGGGTTGAGGCGTGGTTCGCGCCGGACATTCCGGTATCGTTCGGCCCGGCACTCTACGGCGGACTTCCGGGGATGATTCTGGCGCTTTCGGTGAACGAGGGAGTGACGACCTACACGGCGACCGAGGTTGTGTTGGGAGTGGTGGAAGATGGACTGATCCGGGTGCCTGAAGACGGTGAAGCGATATCGTCGGAAGAGTACCGGTCTTACTTGAGCTCCGCTGTCACACAGACCATATCCATATTTCGCGATATGACTCGCCGGTACCCGAAAGTGGAATGTATGGTCGGATGGCGGAACGATGTCCTGCTGCAGTGCCTACAGTCCCGGGGGGACTCATCGCCGTAGGGCTACAGATCTAGGACTTCCCGCCATTCGGTTGCGGTTTTCCCTCTATTGCGGTACGGCAAAAGAAGGTATGGTCCGACGGCAAGAAGCGCAGATCGTGCAGTCCTGATTGACTTTACGTGACTTTCTGCCGTGATTTGGGCTTCAGGTGCTCTGCCGGGCTGGCAAGGCGCGACGAGAGGTGAATAGCAGGGCTATACCAGGACTAGACGGATCCCCTTGGCACGACCCAATCCATCGCCTGCCCGGTAACCGCCGCGATCGGATCGAAGTCGGCATCGTAATGGAGCAGTACCATCCCGGCATGCTCCGCGGCCGCCGCGATGATCAGATCCGGGATCGGCACACGATGCTGCCCGCGGAGAGCAAGCAGGCCCTGGACTTCGACGGCGCGCTGGAACATCGCCTCGGTCAATTCGACCTGAATGTAGGCGAGGCCGCGGCGGCGGCGGGTACGCGCGTGATCGGAGGCATTGCGGGTCGAATACAGGACCTCCAGATCGATCACCGCACAGGTAGCAGCCTCACCCGCCTCGAGGATTGGAACGAGCCTGGCCTGCACCTGCGCGTGGGACATGCGCGCGAGTGCGCTCTTGTCGATCAGGTACGGCATGCCGACCCGCCCTCAACTCCTAGTAGCGCCAACTCTTCGACATCACTGCCGGATCGCTCAGGTCGAGCCCGTCCATGTCGATAAGGGCCCTTATTTCGCGCCGCCTGGCCTCGCGGCGCTCTACCTCGCGAAGCGCGCTGTCGATCGTCTCCCTGATGGACGAGGTTCCAAGCAGGATCCGCACCCGGGCTACGAGTTCATCGTCGATTGCCACAGTGGTCTTTCTCATCGGATTCCTCCCGAGAACGCTGTTGTCCATATTTCTGTTGAAATTAGTATATCTGATTTTCGACAGTTTGGATATATCACCCGGTCACCGCGGCAGACTCTGCGATCCACTGCGCCAAGGGCACCGATCTTCCACAGTGATCCGGGTCTGGATCAGCCATCCGCCCCGGCTAGATTTAGAGTCCTACCCTTTGAGACAACATTGAGGTGCTGATTCATGAAAACCGCAGTCGCGGGCGCCGGCAGGCCCGCAACCGATATCGAGCGGCCGCCGTTCAAGGTGGCCGACCTGTCCCTGGCCGAGTGGGGCCGCGACGAGATCCGCCTGGCCGAGCACGAGATGCCGGGGCTGATGGCGATCCGGCGCGAATACCGGGACCTCCAGCCCCTCGCCGGCGCCCGGATCATGGGCTCGCTGCACATGACGGTGCAGACCGCCGTGCTCATCGAGACCCTGATCGACCTCGGCGCCTCGGTGCGCTGGGCGTCGTGCAACATCTTCTCCACGCAGGATCACGCGGCGGCGGCGGCGGTCGTGGGCCCGGACGGGAGCCCCGACGATCCGCGCGGGCCCGCCGTCTTCGCGTGGAAGGGGGAGACGCTGGAGGAGTACTGGTGGTGCACCGAGCAGGCGCTCACCTGGCCGGCGGGCTTCGGCCCCACGATGATCCTCGACGATGGCGGCGACGCCACCCTGCTCGTGCACAAGGGCGCCGAGTTCGAGCGCCTGGGCCGCGTCCCCGACTTCGATCCGGCCGCCGACAGCGAGGAATACGGCGTGATCCTGGAGCTGCTGCGCCAACACCAGCAGATCGACGACGGGCGCTGGCAACGCGTTGCGGCCGACATCCGCGGCGTCTCCGAGGAGACCACCACCGGCGTGCACCGCCTCTACGAGATGGCCGAGAAGGGCACCCTGCTCTTCCCCGCCATCAACGTCAACGACTCGGTCACCAAGTCCAAGTTCGACAACATCTACGGGTGCCGTCACTCGGTGATCGACGGGCTCAACCGCGCGACCGACGTCATGCTGTCGGCGAAGATGGCGGTGGTGATGGGGTACGGCGAGGTCGGCAAGGGATGCGCGCAGGCGCTGCGGGGCCAGGGCGCGCGCGTGGTCGTCACCGAGATCGACCCGATCTGCGCGCTGCAGGCGGCGATGGAGGGCTTCCAGGTCTCCCGCCTCGAAGACGTGGTCGAGACCGCCGACATCTTCATCACCGCGACCGGCAACCGCGACGTGGTGACGATCGACGACATGCGCCGCATGAAGGACAAGGCGATCGTCGGCAACATCGGCCACTTCGACAACGAGATCGACATGGCCGGGCTGGAGTCGTCGGATGCGGCGCGCAAGACGATCAAGCCCCAGTTCGACGAGTGGACCTTCCCGAATGGCCGCAGCATCCTGGTACTTGCCGAAGGCCGGCTGATGAATCTGGGGTGCGCGACGGGCCACCCGAGCTTCGTGATGTCGGCGAGCTTCTCGAACCAGGTGCTCGCGCAGATCGAGCTGCACCGGCGCGCGGAGGAATACGAGCTGGGCGTCCACATGCTGCCCAAGTCGCTCGACGAGAAGGTGGCGCGGCTGCATCTGGACCATCTCGGCGCGCGGCTGACCGAGCTGACGGCAGACCAGGCGGACTACATCAACGTGCCGGTGAGCGGGCCATTCAAGCCGGAGCACTACCGGTATTGAGGGGCGCGTGCCGGGCCGGCGCCAACGGGCTCGTGTCGGCCGTGGCCGCCTCGCTGTCGGCGGTCTCCCTGGCCCTGGCCGTACTGTCCTGCGGGGAGTCGGCCGAACCCCTGTTGGGGGAATGGGTGTCGGTCGGGTCCGCCCCCCCGTCCATGACCTACATCTTCGAAGAGGACGGCCGGTCCCGCTGGGTACTCGATCTTCCCCAGGGGCCGGACACGTTCGCGGTGGAATACCGGGTCGACTACACGGAAACGCCGTTTCATCTGGATGTCGGCCCGTGGTCGACCGGGCCGGTCGCCGGACGGACTCTCTTCGGCATCGTGGAGATGCTGGGGCCCGACCGGTTCCGGGTCGACTTCGAGCCCGGGGATCCGGATGGCGGCGGATCGGCGCGGCCTGAGGGGTTTTCGGGCCAGACGGTGACGTTTGTCCGGAAGCAGAATTGAGGAGGGGCGGGCGCGGAGACCTTCACCGCGCCCGCCCCTGGCAGCTGCCGGGCCACGAGAGTGTGGCCGAGGCCCGGACTAGTTCCGGCGGCTCACCTCGATCTTCCGGCTGAGGGCCTCGTCGGCCTTCGGCAGCCGCACGGTGAGCAGGCCGTTGTCGAAGTCGGCCGTGATGCCGTCGGCGCGGATCGTGCGCGGCAGCGTGAACGACCGGCGGAAGGAGCCGAAGCTGCGCTCCACCAGGTGGAACTTGCCGGTCGGCTCGCCCTCTTCCCGCGACTCGGTCTTCTCGCCCGAGATCGTGAGGACGTTGTTCTCGAGGTTGATCTCGACCGCGTCCTCCGTCATCCCGGGGAGCTCCGCGGTGAGAAGGATCTCCCCGTTGCGCTCCTCGACGCTGACCGGGGGCACCCAGTTCGCGCCGTAGGTCAGGTTGCCGAAGCCGGAGTCGCCGAAGATGCGGCTCATCCGGTTGGCGAGGACGTCGAGGTCGTTCCAGGGGGTGGAGCGCTGCGTGTGCTTGATCAGAGACATTTCATGGGTCCTTTCGGTATGGGGGTTGGTGTCGGGCTCGCCGGGTTGTGGTGTCGGCTCGGCGGGCCGACCCCGCGCTACAGCAGGAGCCGTGCCGGCGGAAAGCTGCCAAAATGGCAGAAGCTTATGGGGGACAGGAGGTTGTGGACTGTCAAAATGGCAGGAATATGCCAAAATGGCAGAACGTATCGGAGTTGATTTCCCCTTACCCCGATTGAAATTACACGATTTGGCGCCTCGGGTCCCGCCAATTGACTCCCGCTAACTGGGGGAAGGGTTGACCCGCCGCTCCGCGAGCGCCTTCTTGAGCCGATCCTCGTCGGGTCTCTGATAACACTGGAGCACCGTCTGTGCCGTCCTCCAGCCTCCGAGTTCGCAGAGCACCTTGAGTGGCTGGTCCATCAGGTCGGAAGCAAACTTCCGCCTCAGCGAATGCCAGCCCCTGCCACGCTTGCGCTCCAGTCCGGCGAGCGCTTCGGCCCTGTTCCACCAGTCGCGCGCCGTGCCGTGGCCCACGCTCCTCGCGGAGTCCCTGCGGGCGGGCAACACGGGAGCGTCGCCGTTCCCGGGGTTCGCCTTCCGCGCCTCTTCCAGCACCCTTAGCGCCTCGTCGGTCACGGGTGTCCGATGCTCGAAGCCTGTCTTATCGTGCTCCGCACGCCACCAAATGACCCCGGATCCCGTGTCGATGTCGCACCACCTCAGGTGGCGGATGGCGCCGATTCGGTGGCCCGTCTCGTGCGCGAGCACGAGCGCCACGCGAAAGCGCCAATCGATCTGGGCAGACACCCGGAGCAGCGCCTCGTACTCCGCCTGAGAGAGAATCACCCGGGTTGGGTTCTTCTCCCTGGGCACCCTC
>JAJDTB010000058.1 GCA_022827345.1 Gemmatimonadota bacterium
ACCAGCAACTCGCGCATGTTCCCGACCGCCACCTCCGTATCGCGCTCGATGGAACGCAGCGCGCGCCTCGCGACGCGCCGCGAGTTCTCGCCGAGCCGCTCCAGCTCGTTCGCGGTCAACTCCTCGATCTCCCTGCGTTCGGTCTCCAGCCGTCTCCCCAGCCGGGCGGTCAAATCGTTCGCGTTGAAATCCAATTCCGTACAGTTCTCCTTTCAGCCGCCACCGGTCCCCCGTCTCTGGGTCCAGCGCGGTGACGTAGTCCATGCCCTGGCGCCGCACTTCGAGGCCAGCCTCGCGAAGCGCGTCTACGACCTCGTGACGGTTCCGCACGGTCCCGTGCTCGACGCGCTGGAGCAGGTAGTCCCGGATCAGGTCGCGGGGTGAGGATTCGAGCCTGAGGCCCGCCCGCAGCCGGGTCGCCTCGATGTAGGCGCGGTGGCCCGGTTGCTGCACCCTGGCCCGCGCCGGATCGTCCGGGCGAGCCCAGCCGTGTTCGTGGTTGAAGGCGTCCCGGAGCGGGCCGAAGGTCTTCTCCCAGCCCGGAGGCGCGATGTTCAGGCTGCGTCCGGTCTCCAGGTCGCACCGCGCGGCGAGGACGTGGACATGGGCACCCCCGCCCTCCTCACGGTGCAGCACCGCCGTCCATGCGTATCGGTCGAACTCCAGCCCCGCCCAGGCCGTCTTCTCGAAGGCGTCCACGACCGCCTCGATCTGCTTGTCGGTCGGTTCGTCGTCCGGCGCCCACGCGATCACGCCGGACGTGTATCTGTGCTCGAAGGGAAGCGCATCGGCCACGGCGGCCACCTGGTGGGGATCGCCCCTGAGCACCTCGACGCCTTCGCGGGGCTTCCCGGCCGCGTCAATCTCGCCGAGGAGGTACTTGGCCGCCTTGCGGGCCGATCCGGTTCCGTGCGCCAGGAACTTAAGGTGCATCCGGGTCCGGGTCTTCGGCGGGCTCCAAGGCGCTGAGCGCCCGCCTGATGGCGATCAGGTGGCCGATCACCTCGACGGCCTCGATGCCCTCCTTGTGGGCATTCGCCCAGCGGATCGCATGACGGCTGAATCCCGGCAGGAAGTCACGTAAAGTCAACTAGGACTGCACGATCTGCGTTTCCTGCCGGTGTACTGGACACCACTGGACCGTGCCACGATAGCAGGAAAAACGCCATGAGGTGGCGGGAATCGCGGGAAGCTTCCGAAACGGACGCCCAGCGGTTCTTGGGTTCAAAGCGAGCGATTCCTGAGGTGTCCCGTAACCCTGTCCTGCAATACTGCTCATGATCCTGTCCGATCCGGCCAGATCTGCGCATCTTGGCCAAGTTGGTCGCGAGGCGACGGCTCAGGTCTGGGCACCCAACTTGCTTTCGGCCGAGGAGCGGCAATTCGCGACGGCCTTCGGTGCCAAGTGGGGCTTGCGACAGACCTCGTCGCCGGTGTAAGCCCGCCGCTGTGAGCGACGGTCTTCGCGTTCACGCGGGGTTTCCGAGGCCAAGCCGTCGGGCAACCGCCCTGGAGTCGTGCCCGGGGGTGCCGAGCATATGACCAATCTCCGCTGATCGGCCGGGCCGCGCTCCGGCGGCCCGCGGCCGCCTCTCGGCGATCCGCTTCGGCAAGCGATTGAACCGTCCATCTGCTGTTCGAGTGAGGGGCTCGCGGTGCTGGCCAGTTTGATGGACACACCTGGGGGGATTTTCCCGGCATGGGATGACCGGTGGTTTCCCTTGAGAATTGCAGGGTTTTCCCTCTGGGAGTGCCCAATTGCCTTGCCGATATTGGAGATGCCAGCCCGGAGCCCACGAGCGCTCCGATGGATGGCAGCCGTTCTCTTTCTCACACCCACAGGATTCAGAAAGGAAGACCTGAACCATGAGAACACGCATTCTTTCGGCGGCTACCGCGTTGGTGGCTGCCACCCTGATGACCCCTTTTCTGGCCTGCTATGACGGTGGCACCCCCGCCGACGGCCACCAGAAGGCGGTGGAGGTAGAGGGGGTCGCCGAGTACCGCATAGCGGACGCTATCGCCCAGCTCAACGACGAGCAGGTCCTTCACTCACGGACGGGGATCCCTTACGCGGCCACCAACTACGGAGACCGTACCCACGACTTCGGCGAAGGCCTGTACGGTCTGACGAGCGAGCCCGGTTTCGTGGCCAGCTTTGCGATGCTCGCCTACTTCCAAGAGGAAGAGGAGGAGGACGAGCCGGACTGTAGGGGGAAGGGCCTCAAGTTCGCTAGGTGCGTCAAGGACCGCATGGACAAAGGGGAGAAGTGCAGCAGCTGGAAGGAAGGCGACGAGTACGTCGCCTATTGCGAGCCACGCAAAGATTAGGCAGGTGAGGGTTCCAGACTCTTGTAGCAGTGAACCCGCTGCGTGGAAACAAGCGGACAGGAGATGGGCTGATCGTCCGTGGCCGATCTGCTACAAGAGTCTGGAGTCACCTGAGGACACCCGCTGCGGACAGGTTTCCTTCACTGGAGCGAGCTTGACGCTGGGTGATTCCGGATCAGACCTTGGTCCCTCATCGTCGTGCCCCCGCAACGAGGATCCGACTACCATTGAAGATCGTGCGCTTCCTCCCCCTCGCACTGCTCGCCGTTTCCTGCGGCGATTCCGGTACTCGATCGTACTCGATCGTGGGAGTTGTCGATTCGGCTGGGGTTCGGATTGTCACCAGTGCGCCGACTGATGCCGTGTACGCAGAGGCGGCTGCGGAGCCGGCGCTGGTGATCGGCAGACTCGACGGCCCGGAAGAGTACCTCTTCGGAACTATCACCGCAGTGGCGAGAGACGAACGAGGTAACGTGGTCGTGGGTGACAGCCAGGCCAACGAAATTCGCGTCTTTGACGCGACAGGCGTCCACCTGCGCACTCTCGGCGGAGCGGGAAAGGGTCCGGGGGAGTTTGAGACCCTGAGCGATGCATGGCCGGTCGCTGGGGGGAACATCGTAGCGACGGACCGTGGCCTCGACCGGATCACGGTTTTCGATTCGACCGGTAGAGTGGTTGAGACGACACGGGTCGAGCAGCTTGGGGGGAGCGAGATCAACCTCAACAGCATGTTCTCAAGGGGCACGGGTGGTCGAGGAACGGTGCTCCACGAAGTCACGCTGCGAAGCGCCTCGCCGGTGATGACCGGAGAGGGGACATTCCAGAGCGTCATGGAAGCAGCGTTGGGAGGTGAACCGCAGGTACTCTACGTTCGTCACCGATTCGACGGTACGCTGGTCGATACCGTGGCCGAGGGTAGAACCCGCCCGGTCATTGTCTCGCAGTTGGCGGGGGGAGCCGTGTCGTTCGCGCAGCTTCCGTTCGCCCCAACATCCTCGGCAGCAGGATCTGATCGCGGGATCGCGGTCACGGGCGGTCTCGCCTACGAGCTAAGCCTGTTTGATCCGGCGGGCTCGCTGGTGATGATCGCACGACTAGAGGACCAACCCCCGGCACGAACCGAAGAACATCTCAGAGTTCGCGCCGAGCTTGAGGCGAACGAGAGAGAATCGCCAGAGGAACTGATGGAGCAGTACCGGGGAATGCCCCTGCCGGATACGCTGCCCGGCTACACCAAGGTGCGTGTCGCGGACACGGGGGAGCTGTGGGCAGAGCGCTTTAGGGTCACTGGCGAAGAAGTGGGTCGCTGGGATGTGTTCGCTGGCGATGGCGCATATCTTGGCCGGGTGGAAGTACCCGCTTCGTTTGCGATCCAAGAGATCAGCCGGAGCCAGCTCGTCGGTATCATCCGCGACGAACTCGATGTCCAGCGCGTGGAGATTCGTGATCTTCTTCTCCTGCCGGAATCCTAATAGCGAACAGGGTGGGCTTACCACCACCGCGAGCACCCTGAAGCTTCCGGCGGCTCCGCCGAGCTGGCTCAGCCACTGCTATGGTGGCTAAGCCAGCTTACTCCGTGTGGCCACACTCCGTGAGTCCCCTGCGGAGGCTGGCAAGGGGGCTGTGCCCCCTGTGACCCCCCAACTGAAAACTCGCGTCGTGAGCGACGGAAAGTGGGCAGTTTATGGCCTGCCAATGGTCCCCAAGGGTTCTCCCGCGACCGCCACGCCGTAGCCTCGCTCCACCCGGCCGCAGAGGTGCCTTGACGGTTTGAACACCGGTACATCCCGGGCCGGAACCTCGACCGCCTCTCCGGTCCGGGGATTGCGGCCCGTGCGGGCCTTGCGGTGCCTCACCTTGAAGGTGCCGAAGCCCCGGAGTTCGATGCCGTCGCCTCGGGCGAGCGCCTCCTTCACGGCATCGAGGAAGGCGTCGACCATCAGCCCGCATTCCCTCTTGGTGACACCCGGTCCGACCGCGTCGGCGACCTGCTCAACGAGTTCGGCTTTGGTCATCCTCTTCTCCTCGTAGGAAGTGTGGCCGAGTCCTGCCGCTTCAGTATGATAACCTGCGGCGCGACCCACGGTTGACTGGTCCCACCGGCCCGCGCCAAGGCGAAGCCGTGCCCCGATGGAGTTGGCCGTAGCAGAGATCCTCTTGGCTTCAGGACGGCGTCCGTCACGGCTGACCTATGGCCTTCCCGCATGGGATTGCTGGCCCGGAGCGACCCGCCGCGGGGGTTGGGATGGAGTGCACATCCCAACCCCCGCAGATGCCACGGCAGGCATCGAAAAAGGGGGGTCGCTCCGGTCACGGCCTCCGTTTCCGGCGCGGCACCGCCGCCCCGGAGGCCGTGATGCAACCAAAAGCTGGAAAACGACATACGCAGTCACGGACATGCACGCCCGGCCCGCAATATCGCGCACATGCAGGTCATTTCACATGTGCGGTCCCCGCACGGCCCCGAACGCCCCCCGCCCGAATCCAAACGACGCTCTCCCGAAGCTCTCGTCGCTCCACTCTCGCGGCGACCCTCGATCATGCGCCTGAACCGTCCGCATCGTAGCCAGTCCAACGTTCTGGACGATCTGCCACTGGTCAAAACGCCCCTTGCTCGGCGACATTTCGTTCGCGCAGATCGTGCAGTCCATCTTCGAAAGGAATCGAACGATGGCACGCACGAGAAGAAGCCGCCGGAGCTACGGCGCCGGCGAGTGGGGCCGGAACCGCGTCAGGGTGTTCCCCGACGCCAAGACCGGCCTGTACCAGATAGAGTGGCGGGAGAACGGGCGCAGGCGCACCCGGTCCCTCAAGCACCGAGACTGGGCGCGCGCGAAGAGGCAGGCGGATCAGTTCGCCGCGGGCTTCATCGACGCGCCCAGCGGCAAGGCGGAAGCCGAGCCGGAGCCGCTCACCCTGGAACGGCTTTTTGACATCTACGGCGAAGAGGTGACGCCCACCAAGGCCGAGGATACACAGCAGGGCGACAGGACCACGATCGCGATGTTCCTCCAGTTCTTCGGCAGGGACCGCGACCCGTCCACACTCTCCCAGCGCGATTGGGATCGGTTCATCCGGGAGCGCCGCGCGGGAAGGATCGGCATCTCGGGCAGGCCCGTGTCCAACCGGACGATCGCATGCGACCTGACGTTCCTGATGGCCGTGCTCAACTGGGCGTCGAGGTCGAGGGACGAGGAGGGGCGGTTGCTGATCGACTCGAACCCGCTCAAGGGACTCAGGAAGCCGGTCGAGAAGAACCCCACCCGGGTCGTACTCACCGAACACGAGTACGAGGAATTGCTGAAGGTGTCCCGGGAGGTGGACTGGCGGTTCCATGTCGCGCTTGTGCTCGCGCACGAGACCGGGCATCGGATCGGGGCCATCCGCCAACTCAGGTGGTCTGATGTCGACTTCGAGAGCGAAGCGGTGCGCTGGCGCGCGAAGCACGAGAAGACGGGCTACGAGCACACGACGCCCGTGACCGACGAGGCGTTGGCCGCATTGGCGGAGGCGCGGGCGATGGGTGCCGGGACCGGGGACGGGCCGGTGCTGCCCGCGCCGACGGATGCCGCGCGGTGCGTGGGCCGGTCGCTGCCGAGCTTCTGGTGGCAGAGAGCCCAAACGCTCGCGGGGCTGGAACCGAAGCGAGGCCGGGGCTGGCACTCGCTGAGGCGGAAGTTCGCGAGCGACCTGATGGACCAGCCGCTGAAGGTCCTGTGCGAACTCGGAGGCTGGAAAACGGCAAAGACCGTCCTTCAGTGCTATCAGAGAGCGGACGAGGGACAGCTCAGGAAGGCGCTGGACGCCCGCAGAAGGTTGCGCGACGGGAAGTCGAAGTAGCGGGAATCAATCAGCGGGAATCCGGGCTGGCAATCCCGTAAGTTCAACGATCACAAACAGATACACACGGGACTGCGCATGCTCGCCCAGCGAGCGATCTGGTTGAGGTTGTTCCCGACGCGCGCCACCTGCCGGGTGCGCTCGCGCTCGACCTCGGCGTGCGCCGCGGTCCATGTGTGCGTCCGGCCGACCGCACGGCGCACCAGATCCGACAGCGTCAGGCCTGCCGAGCGCGCCTTGGCGTGCCACTCGGCACGCTCCGCCTCGCTGGCGCGAACCTTCACCCAAACGGCGCGTCCGGGCCTCATGGCGCGCCGTTTCCGTTGCCGGGGTCAGAGGGGGCACAGCCCCCCGCCAGCCTCCGCAGGGGACTCACGGAGTGTGGCCCCACGGAGTACGCTGGCTGATCCACGAAACGGGCGTCCAGCGAGCCCGTGGGCGCCGCGTCCGGTACCCGCCGGCGACTGCCGCCGATGCGGTGGCGGCGCACCTGCGCGAGCGCCTCGGGGAACCCGTTCAGACGGACCTCGCGAAGCCCGACCACCGGTGGAACGACGCCCGGCGATGCCGGGCCGTCCATGTGCCTCCGAAGCCGGAGCGGCATCTGATCCCGCCGGCGCCCCTGTAGATGGACACGGGCACCGGTTCCGCCGCGGGGTGGATCAACCTGGCTACTTGCGTGTCCTCCAGTCCTTCGCCTCGTTCGATCATGCGGCCCTCCGGGCTTCGGTGACCCGGAGGGCCGCATCTTACGGACTCCATCCGCAATAGGTTTCAGTCCGGCCATCGTGGACGGCGCGGCGGTCCCGAGGGGAACGCTGCCCCGTGTGCTGAACTGCTGCTTCGGCGTCTCCATGTCCAAGACGCTGGAGAGCCTCCCGCGAGGCGGTCAATCCTTCGGAAACGCTGTGATGTCCAATGGTGTCTCGGCCTGTCTCGGAACGTATCCGGGCCATCGGATGTCGTCGCCAACGGGGTGGAGGAATGCTTCGGCAGCGTCTCGGTGGGCCGCCCCGCAGTACTCGGCGTCTCGCC
>JAJDTB010000031.1 GCA_022827345.1 Gemmatimonadota bacterium
TTCCCTCAGCCCCACTCCCCACGTCGTCTCCTCGATCTCGGCCAGCATCTCGCGTCCACCCGCGATCTCCAGGTCTACCATCGACCGCGTCTCGATCCGGTCCTGAACGCTCCTCGACAACCACTGCATCGTCGCCCAGCTTCCGCCGAAGAAACCGAGCCAGAGGCTCAGGCCGACGATCAGGGGCCGTTGCCAGGCCTTTGCCAGCAACTCGCGCATCCGCCCGGTCGCCTCCTCCGTATCGCGCTCGATGGAACGCAGCACGTTCCTCGCGACGCGCCGCGAGTTCTCGCCGTGCCTTTCGAGCTCGCTCGCGGTCAACTCCTCGATCTCCCTGCGTTCGTTCTCCAGCCGCTTCCGCCGCCGGGCGGTCAAGTCGTTCGCTCTGGAATCCAACTCCGTACAGTTCTCCTTTCAGCCGCCACCGGTCCCCCGTCTCCGGGTCCAGCGCGGTGATGTAGTCCATGCCTTGGCGCGGCACTTCAAGGCCGGCCTCACGCAGCGCGTCGACGACCTCGTGACGATTCCGCACGGTCCCGTGCTCGACGCGCTGGAGCAGGTAGTCCCGGATCAGGTCGCGGGGTGAGGATTCAAGCCGGAGACCCGCCCGCAGGCGAGTCGCCTCGATGTAGGCCCGGTGACCGGGCTGCTCCACCCTGGCCCGCGCCGGATCGTCCGGGCGAGCCCAGCCGTGTTCGGCGTTGAAGGCGTCCCGGAGCGGGCCGAACGTCTTCTCCCAGCCCGGAGGGGCGATGTTGAGGCTGCGCCCGGTCTCCAGGTCGCATCGCGCGGCGAGGACGTGGACGTGAGCGCCGCCGCCCTCCTCACGGTGGAGCACGGCCGTCCATGCGTAGCGGTCGAAATCCAGTCCCGCCCACGCGGTCTTCTCGAAGGCGTCCAGAACCTCGCCGATCTGTTCGTCGGTCGGCTTGTCCTCCGGCGCCCACGCGATCACCCCGGAGGTGTACTTGTGCTCGAAGGGAAGCGCATCGGCCACGGCGGCCACCTGGTGGGGATCTCCCCTGAGCACCTCAACGCCTTCGCGCGGCTTCCCTGCCGCGTCCTGCTCACCGAGGAGGTAGCGGGCCGCATTCCGCGCCGAGCCGGTTCCGCGGGCCAGGAACTTAACGAGCATCGTCCTCCGTGTTCTCAGGGGGGGACAGTGCCGCCATCTCCCGCTTGATGGCGATGAGGTGGCCGATCACCTCGACGGCCTCGACCGCCTCCTTGTGGGTGTTCGCCCAGCGGGCGATCTGGTTGAGGTTGTTGCCGACGCGCGCCACCTGCTGGGTGCGCTCGCGTTCGACCTCGGCGTGGGGCACGGTCCAGGTGCGTGTCCGGTCGACCGCTCGGCGCACCAGATCCGACAGCGTCAGGCCTGCGGAGCGCGCCTTGGCGTGCCACTCGGCACGCTCCGCCTCGCTGGCGCGAACCTTCACCCAAACGGCGCGTCCGGTGCTCACGGCGCGCCGTTGCCCGACCGGGGGTCAGAGGGGGCACAGCCCCCCGCCAGCCTCCGCAGGGGACTCACGGAGTGTGGCCCCAAGGAGTATGCTGGCTTGTCTCCCATAATCATGCAGATCCCTGCTTGATTTGCATGACCGGGTCGCGGGGAAGCCATTCCCACCCCCGACTCCTCTCGATCCGGCGGCGGATGTCGTCGGCGCCGAGCGCCCGCTCCCGCCCGCGCGGGTGGACTACGGCATCGCTCGGGTGCGAGTGGAACTGCTGCTTCGGCGTCTCCATGCCTAGAACGCTGAAGAAGTGCTAGCGAGCGAGTCAACCCATAGAGAATCTCCCATTTGCCGATAACGTTCGGAGATGACCGATAACGTATTGTAGCCGGTGGAGGTCGTCGCCAATCGCGCGGAGAAACACCTCCCAATGTCCCGGCGGGCCGCGGGCGGACCCCCGTGTTTTTGCCGCGGCGTTCCCCGTAGTCCCGCGAGGGGACGCCGCAGCCATCCAGCGGTACGGGCGCCGAGTCGTTTCTTGCAGGCTCTTCGGAGGACACGGTAGCCTCATACGATCAGACCACGAGATCGCGGGGTGGTCGCTTTTGCGGGATAGTGTGTAACGTGACCGTCGCGATCTCGAATGGGAGCCTGGACGCACGCCCCCACTAAAGCGAGGAGAATCGGGATGCAGTCGAGAAGCCTACGGCCTGACGGTCACGCGGAGACGCGGCGGACGCTCACTCGCAAGAGGTGCGGCGACGGAGGACCGGGGCGGAACGCGGGCTTTACGATTTCGGCGATGGCTCTTGCCGGCATGCTCCTTCTCGTACTGTCCTGCGGCGACGGGGCCGTGGAGCCCCCGCCGCCGCCTCAGGCCCCCGTGCCCACCACGGTGACAGTCAACCCGGCTTCCGCCTCGCTGACCGCCCTCGAAGAGACGACCCGGCTCACCGCCGAGGTGCGCGACCAGAACGGGCAGGTGATGGCAGGTGCGGCGGTCGCGTGGGCGAGCAGCGACGCCTCGGTCGTGTCGGTGGACGCCTCCGGGCTGGTGACGGCGGCGGCGAACGGAAGTGCGACGGTCACGGCAACGGCGGGCCCGGTCTCCGGGACTGCGTCGGTGACGGTGGCCCAGGTGGTGAGCGCAGTCGCCGTGTCGCCGGCCACGGACACGCTGGTGGCCTTCGGCGACACGGTGCGTCTGGTGGCGGAGGCGACCGACGCGAACGGTCACGGTGTGGCCGCAGTGACGGAGTTCGTGTGGTCGTCGAGCGACACGCTGGTGGCCCGGGTGGACGACTCGGGGCTGGTAGAGTCCCTCGCCGAGGGAGAGGCCGTGGTGATGGCCACCGCCGCGGAAGTGACGGGCGGCACCGAACTGAGCGTGGTGCCCCCGCTGCCGACAACCATCGCGGTGAGCCCCGATACGCTGCGACTCTCGGCGCTCGGGCAGACCGCCCAACTGACGGCAGAGGTGCGTGAACAGGCCGGGCGCGTCATGGCCGAGGCCCTTGTCTCCTGGTCGAGCGGGGACACGCTGGTTGTAGCGGTGGAGTCGGGGGGACGGGTGACCGCTGTTGGCGGGGGAACCACGGTGGTAACCGCAGCCGCGGGCGACGTGTCGGACGCGGTCGTGGCTACCGTGGTGCAGTCGGCGGGCTCGGTGGTGGTGTCGCCGGACGAGGGCACGATCGCTTTGGGTGACACGCTGCGGCTCGCGGCGGAAGCGTTTGACGAGAACGGTCACCGGGTGGATGGGGCGGAATTCCTCTGGTCATCGAGCGACGGCGCAACGGCAAGTGTGGACGATTCCGGGCTGGTGACGGGACTGGGCGAAGGAACGGCAAGGATCACGGCGAGAGCGGGCGACGTTGCGGGTGTCGCGGAGATCACTGTGGAGAACCCCGACCGGGCAGCCCTGGTGGCGCTCTACGAGGCGACCGACGGCCCGAACTGGACGAGAAACGAGAACTGGCTGAGCGACGCGCCGCTGGGGACCTGGCACGGAGTGCAGACCGATAGCACCGGCAGAGTCGTATCGCTCGTCCTTGGCGGCAACGCACTCACTGGCACGGTCCCTCCACAACTCGGCCTGCTTACCAGCCTCCGTTCGATCCAACTTCAGGTCAATTTCCTGACCGGGCCGATTCCGCCCGAGTTGGGCAATCTGGCGAACTTGGAATGGCTGAGCCTGACGAGAAACAATTTCTCGGGAACGATACCTGCCGAACTTGGCAACCTCGCGAAGCTTCGCGGGCTCATTCTCAACTGGAATTACTCGCTTACCGGACCGGTTCCGCATGAGTTGGCGGCTCTGCCGGACCTGCGGGTCTTATGGCTCCAGACGAACAGCTTCACCGGCTCGATTCCACTAGCGTTCCTGCGTTCGTCCCTGGAGGAACTTCGGTTCCACGAAAATGATGGCCTCTGCATCTCGGGCAGTGCGGACTTCGTGGACTGGACCGCTACTCTCGACCGTTTTGAAGGGCCGTACTGCAACGAGTCCGACCGCGCCTCGCTGGAACAGTTGTACCGAGTTGCGGGCGGCAGCGCCTGGCTGAATTCCAGCAACTGGCTCACCGACACTCCACTCGATGACTGGTACGGCGTCGGTGTCGACACGCTTGGTCGCGCCAGGACTCTGGATCTGAGCCGGAACCAATTGTCCGGGAGCTTTCCGAGCGCGGTCGCCGACCTTGCGGTGCTGGCGGAACTCCGGATCGGCGGCAACGCTCTTTCGGGCCGCTTGCCGCTCTCGTTGGCCCGGCTGGGACTAGTGGTCTTTCACTACTCCGAAACTGATCTGTGCGCCCCCTCCGATGCGGCGTTCAGTCAATGGCTGTCGGGCATCTCTTCGCACGAGGGCACTGGTGTGCAATGTGCGCCGCTCTCGGATCGAGACCGGCTGATCGCGCTGTACGAGGCCACGGACGGTCCAGGCTGGACAACGAGCACGGGTTGGCTGTCCGATTCGCCACTCGGATCGTGGCACGGAGTCGCGGTCGATGGCGATGGTGGCGTCGTGCGGCTGGCACTGCCCGATAATGCGCTGACGGGTTGGATCCCGGTCGAACTCGCCGGCCTCGCGCGTCTGACTGACCTTTCCCTGTCCGGGAACAGTCTGACCGGCGTGATTCCGCCCGGGCTAGGCAATCTTGCGGGCTTGCAACGCCTGGATCTCGATGATAACGCGTTGACGGGTCCGATCCCGCCCGAACTTGATACCCATCGTCCGAGGTAGTCCACTCAAGTCTATCAGGTATGACATAACACGTTACTGGACAACGTGTTCTGTAGGATACGCCTCGCCGGATCGTCCCTTGCAATCCATCGCAATCCGGTGTATTCTTCCCCGTATAGTGATTTGGCATGTGATACACAACGGGAAGGAGCGCCCATGACGAAGCGACCCAGGACCCTCACCGCCGCGTTCGTGCGGACGGTGGGCCGAACCGGCGTGTACGGCGATGGACGGGGCGGGCGGGGGCTGAGCCTCCGGGTGTACCGGACGGTCGACGGGCGGATCACCAAGACGTGGCGTCAGCGCGTCAGGATCAACGGACGCCTCACCTCGATCGGGCTCGGTCCCTATCCCGAGGTGACGCTTGCGGAGGCTCGCCGGAAGGCGCTGGACAACAGCCGCATGGTCCGGCAGGGCCGGGACCCGCGCGGGCGCGGCGTCCCGACGTTCGCCAAGGCCGCCCGGCGGACCATCGAGCTTCACCGCGACTCATGGAAGGAGGGGAGCCCTCTGCCCCAGCAGTGGGAATCGACGTTCCGGCTTCACGCCGCGCCGCTCATGGAAATGCCGGTGGACCGGATCACGAGCGCGGACGTGCTCGGGTGCCTGTCGCCGATCTGGAGCACCATGCCGACCGCCGCGCGGAAGGCCAAGCACCGGATCACCGCGGTCTTTCGGTGGTGCATCGGCCGGAACTACCGGCGGGACAATCCGGTGGACCGGGCGGTCGCGGCGCTGCCGAAGCAGAACGGCGGCGGCGGCGGGCACCACCGCGCGTTGCCGCACGGCGAGATCGCGTCGGCGCTCCGGGCGATCCGCCGGGTGGGGGACGGAAGCCCGGCGGCGTTGTGCGTGGAACTGATCGCGCTGACGGCGGTGCGTCCCGGAGAGGCGCGCGGCGCGCGTTGGGACGAGATCGACATGGACGCGGCGAGGTGGACGATCCCGGCGTCGAGGATGAAGGCGGGCCGCGAGTTCACCGTCCCGCTCGGCACGGGCGCGCTGGCCGTGCTGGAACGGGCGCGCAGGCTGTCGGACGGGTCGCCGCTGGTGTTCCCGTCGCGGACGGGCAGGATGCTTGCGCCGAGGACGGCAGCGGGGGTGCTCCGGCGCGCCGGTGTGGACTCGACGCTGCACGGGTTCCGGTCGAGCGCGCGGTCGTGGATGGCCGAGTCGGGTGTCCCCGCCGAGGTCGCCGAGGCGTGCCTCGCCCACGTCCCGAAGAGCCGGGTCGTTCAGGCCTATCAGCGCTCCGACCTGCTGGAGAGGCGCGCCGAGGTGCTTCGGGCGTGGGGCGACTACATCGGGTAGCGGCACGCTCCGCCGATCCCGACCCGCCCCGTGGCGTTCAGTCGGAGGCGGACCGGCGCTCCCACAGCGCGACCATGAGCAGGCCGCCCATGATCGCGAGGTTCTTGAGGAAGTCGATCAGCGTGCCGAAATCCCCCGGCGCGGCGAGCGGATTCTCAAGCAGCACCGTCACGGGGAGCAGGAACAGCAACAGCCCGCCCGCCGCCCAGGCGGCCTTCCAGCCCACGGCGAGCAGCACTCCGCACACCAGTTCCACGACGCCGGCCACGACGGCGAGCAGAAACGGGGCGGGCAGGCCCACCTCGGCGATGTCGGCCGCCGCGTCGCGCGTGTCGGCGAGCTTGTCCCAGCCCGTGAGCAGGAAGATCGCGGCCAGCATCACCCGCGCGGCAGGATAGCCGTAGCGCCGATCCGCGTCCCGCCCCGCCGCATCGCTCGTGGTCATCGTTCCTCCTCGGGTCCATCGGGTTCCCCGCGGCACCGCGCGCCCGCGTCGCAGGCTGACGGCGCTGGCGTAACCTTTTATCATACGGCTCGCAGTCCGATGCGCGGGCGAGGATTTCGGCCCGTTCGTCGAGATTTCGGCGATGATGTTTCCCCGTGCCCCAGGGAGGGACGAGCGTGACGGACGATTCGGCGGTGTTGCGGGACCGGGTGGAGGTGCTGGAGCGGCGCGTCTCCGAGCTGAGCCGCGCCGCCGTGCGCATCGGCGCGAGCCTCGATCCGGACGCCGTCCTACAGGAGGTCGTGGACAGCGCCCGCGCGCTGACCGGCGCGCGCTACGGCCTGATCACGACGGTCGACGAGGCGGGCCGCCCCCGCCGGTTCGTGGGCTCCGGGGTCACCGAGGCCCAGTACCGGCAACTGAAGAGCTGGGTCGACGGGCCGCGGCTGTTCGAGCACCTGACGAACCTTCCCGGCCCGCTGCGGTTCGAGGACGTGCCGGGACACCTCCGGCGCCACGGGTTCGAGGCGGGCGTGCTGCCCTACGGGACGGCGCTGGGCGCGCCCATCGACAGCGGCGGCGCGCGCGTCGGCTACCTGTTCGTCGCCGACAGGCGGGGCCAGGGGGACTTCACCGACGGGGACGGGAAGGTGCTGCTGCTGTTCGCGTCGCAGGCCGGGACGGCGATCGCCAACGCGCGCGCCTTCCGGGACGAGCAACGGGCGCGGACGCGGCTGGAGGCCCTGGTCGCGACCTCTCCGGTCGGGGTGGTGGTGCTGGACGCCGGGACCGGCGGCGTCGTGTCGCTGAACCGCGAGGCGAAGCGGATCTTCGAGGGCGTGCGGGTCGCGGACCGCTCGGTCGAGCGGCTGGCCGAGCTTCTCACCTGCCGGCGCTCCGACGGGAGCGAGATCGCGCTGAAGGACTTCCCGCTGGAGCGGCAACTCCGCCGCGCCGAAACGGTTCGCGCCGAGGAGATCGAGCTCTCGGTGCCCGACGGCCGGAGCGTGAGGACGCTGATCAACGCGACGCCGATCCAGGGGCCGGACGGCGAGGTCGAGTCGGTCGTGGTCACGATGCAGGACCTGGCGCCCTTCGAGGAGATCGAGCGGATGAGGACGGAGTTCCTCGCGATCGTGAGCCACGAGCTTCGCACGCCGCTCACCTCGATCCAGGGCTCGACCGGCGCGGTGCTCGGCGCCGAACCGGGGTTCGCACGGCCCGAGATGATGCAGTTCTTCCGCATCATCGACGAGCAGGCGGGCCGGATGGGCGGCCTGATCCGCGACCTGCTGGACGCGGGGCGCATCGCGACCGGCACGCTGTCGGTCTCGCCGGAGCCCTCGCACGTGGCGGCGCTGGTGGACGCGGCGAGGAGGAGTTTCTCAAGCGGCGGCGGCCGGCACCGGGTCGCCGCCGACCTGCCCGCGGACCTGCCCCGCGTGATGGCCGACCGGGAGCGCGTCGTCCAGGTGCTCTCCAACCTGCTCTCGAACGCGGCCCGGCACTCCGCCGAGTCGTCGCCCATCCGCATCGACGCCCGGCGCGACGGCGGCGACGTGGCGGTCTCGGTCTCCGACCGGGGCCGGGGCATCCCGCCGGAGCAGCTTCCGCACCTGTTCAGGAAGCACGCCGTCGGCGACGGCGGGGATCGCGGCCTCGGGAGCGGCCTCGGCCTGGCCATCTGCAAGGGGCTGGTCGAGGCCCACGGCGGGCGCATCCGGGCCGAGAGCGTGGAGGGCCGGGGCGCCCGGTTCACGTTCACGGTCCCGGTGGCCGAGGAGCCCGCGGCGGCAACCGGGGCGGCACCTTCAGCCCGTGGCCCGGGGGTGATACTCCAGGAGGGGCGGGAGCCGGTGACGATCCTCGTGGTGGACGACGAGCCGGAGGTGCTTCGCTACGTCCGCGACGTGCTCCGCGCGGCGGGCTACGCCACGGTGTCCACGGGCGACCACCGGGAACTGTCCGGCCTGATCCGCGCCGAGAAGCCCCACCTCGTCCTGCTCGACCTGATGCTGCCGGGAACGGACGGCGTCAAGCTGATGGAGCAGGTGCCCGAACTGGCCGACGTGCCGGTCGTCTTCATCTCCGCCTACGGGCGCGACGAGACCGTCGCCAAGGCGCTCGAAGCCGGGGCCTCCGACTACATCGTCAAGCCGTTCTCCCCGACGGAGCTGACGGCGCGGGTCCGGGCGGCGCTCCGGCGCGGCGGCGAGCCCGCGCCGTTCGAGTCCGAGGGGCTGGCCATCGACTACGCCAGCCGCCGGGTGACCGTGGGCGGCCGCCCCGTGAAGCTGACGCCCACCGAGTACGAGGTGCTGCGGGTGCTGTCGGTGAACGCGGGCAGGGTCTCAACCTATCGCTCGCTCCTCAACCAAGCGTGGAGCAAGCATCCGGGCAAGGTCGATCCGAAGCTCGTGCACGCCGTCGTGCAGACGCTCCGCCGCAAGCTGGGCGAGGACGGGTCCCGGGCGGCCTACATCCTCAACGAGCGCGGCGTCGGCTACCGCGTGCCCGCCCCGCGCGACCGGGGGACGGACCCGGCGGCGTGACGCCCTTGAACCCACGGCAGGGACCGCTCAGGCCGGCATAGGGCGCTCGCCCGGCCTGGTCCCCCGTGCCGGGGCTCGGTCCCGCCGCGCCGCGCGCTTGAACCGCATCCGGCGCGCCGCCGCGAATCGGCGAACCGCTTCGATTCCCTGACGCCCGGCCCGCCGGTTCCCCCCAGCCTGTTGGGCTCCCCGGGCCGAAGGGCCGCAATCATCGGCGAACCCTCGTCAAAATGGCTCGTGTTCTCGGCCTAAGATCGGATTTGGGTCGTTATTTTCTATGGTTGTACCGTTGGCGCTCCAGCGTTGCGGATCTCCCGACCATCCTCGAAACCCTCCCGAATCCCCGAAGGGGTTGACCATGACGACATCGCGCTGCGGCCCGATCGCGCTGAACGAGGCGAGCCGGGCCGAGCAGGGCAACGGGCCGGGGCCGTTCGTTCTCGCGGGCATGATCCTCGTCGGAGGCCGCGAGGTCGCGAGCGGGGTCGATGTGGCCGGAGAGGACCACCGGCCGCCCGACACGGGCGGATACAGGGCGACCGTTGGGAACTGACACGCCCGGACGACACGGTCCCCCGGCGCGCGCCGCCACGCGCCGGGGGGGCCGCCAGCGGCGCGGCAACACCGGAGGGCGTCCCTGCTGCCTGGGACCGGACCACCCACCCCGGTTTCATCCCCTGACGGGCCGCGCGGCGCGCGAACTCACCGGGGCGAAGCCGACGATGACCGCCGGTTCCCCACCTGCCCGGCGTCGGCGGCCGACGGCTCGTGTCCGAGCCGGAGCCGGACCCGTCCCCGGTCCCACCGCCCCGGTGCCATCCGCACGAAAGACCTGCCTCGCGAGTGAGTTGGAGCACGACGAGGCGCAAGGCGCTGAACGAACAAAGCGAGAGCCCGGGAGGCGGCATCTCCCGCAACTGCACAAGGGGGTTGACACGATGACGGTCTGCGACTACGGCCCGATCGTTAAAAGCCGAGCCGAGCCGAGCCGAGCCGAGCCGAGCCGAGCCGAGCCGAGCCGAGCCGAGCCGAGCCGAGCCGAGCCGAGCCGAGCCGAGCCGAGCCGAGCCGAGCCGAGCCGAGCCGAGCCGAGCCGAGCCGAGCCGAGC
>JAJDTB010000037.1 GCA_022827345.1 Gemmatimonadota bacterium
CGCACGCCCGCGCCCACGCACGGGCTCCAGCGGATCCAGGTGCCCGCTGCGAAGCTCCCGACGCCTGAGCGCGGCTTCGGACCGAGCCGCTGAAGACGTGAGAGGAAGAGAGATGTTCGGCCGCACCGCCGAACCGGACCCGCGCCCCGCCGCGCCACCCAGCCGCAGCCGCGAACGCATGCGGAAAGGCCACCGCCGAGAATACGCCGCGGACCGGGCGCGCGGGTCCACCATCTCCTTTGAAGACCGCTGTGCCGGGGCGCTCACAGACATCGGCGTCTTCGGCGCGGTCTCCTACCGCGACCTCGCCGAGGCCCGCTTCGGCGGCCATCCCCACACCACCCGGCGGGCCGTCAACGCCTGGATCCGCGATGGCACCGTCGAGGAACACACGGTCACCGGACCGAAGGGCAACTCGTTCAAGCTCCTGACCCTGACCCGCGAAGGCGTGGCCGAAGTGCGCAAACTGGCCGCCAAGCGCGGAATGGACCCGGGACAGTCGATCCGGCCAGCCCGGATCCGGACCGAGGAAGCCGCGCACGACACCGCAATATACCGCGCCTGCCGAAAGGAGCGGCAACGGCTTGAAGCCCGGGGAGCCGCCGTCCGGCGCGTCCGGCTCGACTCCGAACTCAAGAGCGCCGTCGCGCGAGCGAGCGAGGCCGCGCGGCGGAAGAACGGCAAGCGGGCCGCGGACGCCGAGCGGCACCGAACTGCAAGCGAACTTGGGCTTCCCATCGACGACGATGGGCGCATCCTCCACCCCGACGTCCAGATCGAGTACACCGACGCCGACGGGCGGACCGGCCGCGTCAACATCGAGGCCGTCTCCGGCAACTACCGCGAACCGGCCGTCCGGGCCAAGGCCGCCGCGGGGTTCGCCCTCCACGCCACCGGCCCGGCCGCGGCGGGGCTCCTCCGCAGGCTCGGCCTGGGCAACGAAGGAGGCTCCTGGCTCAGGGGACCCACCGACCGCGACCCCGCCGCCGTCGAACTCTGACACACGGGGAGGACCACCATGCAGCCATGGAAGATCAGCGCGGGACTCACCGCCGCCCTCGCCGGATCGGCGTTCCTGATCGGCGGTGCCCGACTCGGATACCTCGCGCCCCACTGGCCGGCCGTCCTGGCCGAGCACGGCCTCCGGCTCGCGTTTCACGCCGTGCTCGTTCTCATCGCCGTCGCGGCCGCGATCTACGTCGTCGCCCGCGCCACCGGGCTCGCCGACCTGGGGAGACGCGTCGATCTCGCCGAACGGTCCGTGCGCCGCGGCGAGGGGGACGCCGGGCTCGAAGACGCGCTCCGGCAGGACGAAAAAGGAGTGTGGGAATGAGCGCCGCGACCAAGTGCGGGCATTGCGGCGCCGAGGTCCCGCCGAGGGCGCCGGCCTGCCCGGTGTGGGGCGATCTGGGACTTTGCCCGTGCGGCCGCGTCGCCGATCTCGTCCGCGCCGACAACGAGCGGCGGTGCTGGCGGTGCGACGAGGGCCGGCGCAAACGCCGGCCCGGGGCCGGCGGCGAGCCATGAAACGCTCCGAACGGACGCAGGCGCAGGTGGCCCACGACTACCTGCGCTCGACCGGCAAACCCCTCCACACCCGAGGCAGGGAATGGCGCGGTCCCTGCCCGGCCTGCGGCGGCGACGACCGGTTCCGGGTCGCGCCTTCGGGACACTTCCACTGCCGGAAGCATCCGGGCGACCCAAAGCACTTCAAGGCCATGTGCGAGGCGCTCGGATACCGGCTCGACAAGCCTTCCTCCGATTGGTACGAGGCACGGGCCGAGCGGGCGCGGCGGGAGCTGGCCCTGACCGGGGACATCGCCAACGGACCCGTTGGCCGGAAGGATCCGGACCGCGACCGCATCCTCGCGGAATCGAGAGCCAATGCCGCGAAGGCCGCACGGGCGGCCGAGCTTCACAGGATCCTGGCCGCGGACGCCGTGGGCGCGACGCCGAAGGAGTTGAGCGGCGAGGTTCGGCTGGTGCGTGCCTGCGTGCGCAAGAGCGTGCTCGGTGACTTGGCGGTGGGACCCGGACGCTCGCGCCTCTACTGGACGGGATCGCTGTGGGTGTGCGGTTCCGGCCAGGCGAGCCCGGGCAAGGCGGTCGCACGGGTCTGGAACATCGGCGGCAAGCGCGCCCGGACCAAGGTCGCGCGGGCCGCGCTCGACGTGCTCTACGCCCATGCGCGCGAGCTGCACCCGGACTCCAATCCCATGCTGTGCGGCCTGCCCGGCCGCGCCGTTCTGGACCTCGAGCGGATCGAGGACCGGCCCGCCAGGAGGGAGGACGGTGTAACGCGCTCGCTCGGATGCGCGCCCTCCGGCGGGAAAACGGAACGGTTCGACGCGTTCCTGCACGAGATGTGCGGCGGCGACGCGGATGTCGTCCGCTGGCTCTGGCGCTGGTTCGGCTATCTGCTGACCGGACGGACCGTCGTCCACCGGGCCGTCTTCCTCTACGGACGCGGCGCCGCCGGCAAGTCCACCCTCGTCGAACTGCTCACCCGCATCCTCGGCGACTACGCCGCCCGCATTCCGCCCGACGGGCTGGTCTCCACGCGGGGAACCTCCGACCGCCATCCGGAATGGATGACCGCGCTCGACGGATCGCGGTTCGCCTCCGCCGCCGAGATCCCCAGCTCGGGCCGACTGAAGGCCGGACTGTTCAAGGCGCTGACCGGCGCTGACACCATCCGCGCCAACCGGATGCGCGCCGACGGCTACTCCTTCCGGCCCACCGCCAAGCTCATGCTCTACGGCAATGCGGAGCCCCGGCTGCCGGGTTGGGACTCCGGACTCAAGCGACGGCTCGTCGTCATTCCCTGCACGACGGCCAGGCGACCCGACGAGAGACTGCCCGAAACGCTCTGGAGGGAGGCGCCCCGCATCCTGGCCCGCATGATCGGCGAAGCGAACGCCGGCTGGCGGCGGCACCAGGCGGGCAGACGATGGATCGCACCCACGCTCCCCCAGGGCATCGAGGCCGCGACCGCCGATCTCTTCGACAGCATGGACCCGCTGGGTGAAGCGCTCGACACGCTGTTCACCTTCGGCGAACCCTACGCATCGGTCCCGGCGAAGAGGATACAGGAGATGCTGGCCGACTACTTCGAGAACAACGGATTGGGAACCGTGCCCTTCGCCCGTGCGGTCGCCGCGGAACTGCGGAGACGTGGCTGCAAACGCGCGTCGAGCGCCAAAGCGAGGATCTGGCGCGGATGCAAGGAGGCCTGAATGCAACCGATGCGACCGAAAACACCGATCGGTTGGGTTGTGCCGTGCGCGCGCGCTTACGCAAGGGAAACCCACGAAGGGGTCGTATCGGTCGCTATCGGTTGTACGGGCGACCCCTTCGCGCCCCCTTCACCCATTCATGCCGGATCGGTCCCCACCCACGCCTCGCCCGCAGTGCGCCCGGTCCGGAACGCCGCGCACCATCCCGCCTCCAACGAGCCAGCCTGCTCATGACCCGGACGAGCCAACCCTCCATCAGGAGTCTGCCCGCCGCTTGGCGACGACAGGCCAAGACGCTCCGCAGGTACGGCGGCCAGGCCCTCGCCACCGCGCTCGAACGCTGCGCCGACGAACTCGAAGGCACGTTGCAGGAACGCGACGACACCACCTACTCGCTCACCGAGGCCGCCCGCGAAAGCGGCTACTCCCGCGAACACCTGGGGCGCCTCGTCCGCGACGGCAAGATCCCCAACGCCGGACGGCCAGGCGCGCCCAGAATCGCGCGCAGGGACCTCCCCCGGAAACGCCGGGACCCGGAATCGCCGTTCGCTCCCCGGCTGGCGCCGGAGCGAGGTCGGCGTCAGGTTTCTGGCAGAGGGATCGTGCGGTCCATCATCGAGAAAGGAATCGAATGATGGCACGCACGAAGAAGGGCCGGCGCTCCTACAGCGCCGGTGAGTGGGGCCGGAACCGGGTCCGGGTGTTTCCCGATCCGAGGACCGGCATGATCCAGGTGCAGTGGCTTGAAGACGGGCGCAGGCTGACCCGGTCGCTGAGGCACCGCGACTGGGACCGAGCCAAGAGGCAGGCCGACAAGATCGCCGCCGGGCTCGCCGAGGCGGTGGCCGCGAAGGCGGCGGAAGCCGAACCCGACCCGCTCACCCTGGGGACGCTTTTTGAAATCTACGGCGAGGAGGTGACGCCCACGAAGGCGAAAGGGACGCGGAGGTATGATCGCCGAGCGATGGGCATGTTCCTCCGGTTCTTCGGAAAGCGCCGAAAGGCCGCCACGCTTTCGCAGCGCGACTGGGACCGGTTCATCCGGGCGCGCCGTGCGGGCCGGACCGGGCGAAGCGGCAAGCCCGCCGCCGACCGGACCATCCAGCAGGACCTCAAGCTGTTGCTCGCGATCCTCAATTGGGCTGCGAAATCGCGGGACGAGGAGGGACGGCTCCTCCTCGAATCCAACCCGCTCCGGGGACTCAAGGCGCCGTCCGAGAAGAACCCGACGCGGGTGCTGCTCACCCAAGCCGAGTACGAGGCGTTGCTCCGGGTGGCCGCGGAGGTGGACTGGCGGTTCAGGGTGGCGCTCGTGCTCGCCCACGAGACGGGGCACCGTATCGGGTCGATCCGGCAGCTCCGCTGGTCTGATATCGACATGGACGCCCGAACCATCAGGTGGCGGGGGGAGCACGAAAAGACCGGGTACGGGCACCGCACGCCGATGACTGTCGTGGCGCGGGCCGTTCTGGCCGAGGCGAGGAAGCACAACCCCGGGATCGGGGACGCGCCGGTGATGCCCGCACCGAAGGACCCGTTCTCGCCCACGAGCCGTTCGCTGGCGCGCGACTGGTGGAAGAAGGCCGAGAAACTTGCGAGCCTTGATCCCGAGCACGGCCGAGGCTGGCATTCGCTTCGCCGGAAGTTCGCCAGCGACCTCATGGACCTGCCGCTCAAGGTGCTTTGCGAACTGGGCGGCTGGAAGACCGCCCAGACGGTTCTCCAGTGCTACCAGAGGCCCGACGAGGACCGGCTCCGGAAGGCCCTCGAAGAGTACCGGGGGGTCGTTTCGGGGTCCAATTTACATACATAATTTACAAACATCGGACCCCCGAATCCCGTAAGTCCAATGGGCCTGGGTAGATTCGAACTACCGACCTCACGCTTATCAGGCGTGCGCTCTAACCACCTGAGCTACAGGCCCCACTTGAACTTACGGGATCTCGAGGCGGAGTTCCAGCTATTTGACTCCCGCTAATTGGCGGGAACGGAGGCGCTCCGGCGGGCCTCAAGGGCCTTCCTGAGCCGGTCCTCGTCGGGCCTCTGGTAGCACTGGAGCACCGTCTGGGCCGTCTTCCAGCCGCCCAATTCGCAGAGCACCTTGAGCGGTTGATCCATGAGGTCCGACGCGAATTTTCGCCTTAGCGAGTGCCAGCCGCGACCTCGCCTCGGCTCCAGGCCTGCAAGTTTCTGGGCCTTGTCCCACCAGACGCGCACCCGCGACCGGTCCAGGCACCGCGAGAGGTCCTTCGGCGCGGGCAACACGGGAGAGTTCCCGCCCCTGGGGTTCTGCATCCGCGCCTCCTCCAGGACGGCGAGCACCTCGGCCGTGACCGGCGTCCGGTGCTCGTACCCGGTCTTCTCGTTCTCGGCGCGCCAGCGGATGATCCTGGCCTCTAGGTCGATGTCCGACCACCGGAGCTGGCGGACGGCACCGATGCGGTGTCCGGTCTCGTGGGCGATCACAAGCGCCACACGGAACCGCCAGTCCATCGACATCGACGCCTTGAGCAGTGCCTCGTACTCCGCCTGAGTGAGAACCACCCGGGTCGGATTCTTCTCCGTGGGGGTCTTCAGGCCCCGGAGGGGATTGGAATCGAGGAGCAACCTCCCCTCCTCGTCCCTCGACTTCGCGGCCCAGTTGAGGATCGCAATCAGCAACTTCAGGTCCTGTTGGATCGTTCGGTTGCCCACAGGCCTGCCACTCCGCCCGGCCCTGCCCGACCGCCGCGCCCGGATGAACCGGTCCCAGTCCCTCTGGGAGAGCGTATCGGGCCTTCGATGCCCTCCGAAGAACTTGAGGAACATCCGCATCGTGGCCCGGTCGTACTTCTGCGACGACTCCGCCTTCGTGGGCGTCACCTCTTCTCCGTAGATTTCAAAAAGCGTCCCCAGCGTGAGCGGCTCGGGCTCGGGTTCGGCCTTGCCGTTGAGCTCGCGGACCGCGAAGCCAGCGGCAACCTTGTCCGCCTGCCTCTTCGCCCGCGACCAGTCGCGGTGCTTGAGCGACCTCGCAAGCCTGCGCCCGTTCTCCCGCCACTCGATCTGGTACAGGCCGGTCTTGGGATCGGGAAACACCCTCACCCGGTTCCGGCCCCACTCGCCGGCGCTGTACGCGCGCCGGTCACGTTTCGTGCGTGCCATCATTCGATTCCTTTCTCGATGATGGACTGCACGATCTGCGCATTTGAAATTTCGCCAGAACGGCGCTTCTCCGCCAGTCTCGGCTCGGGCGGTGCGGATGCCTTCCGGGGCAGATGGACGCGCGCGATCCTGGGCGCGCCGGGCCGACCGGCGTTGGGGATCCTGCCGTCGCGGACGAGCCGGCCGAGATGGTCGGCGGAGTATCCGCTCTCGCGGGCGGCCTCGACCAGGGAGAGGGTGGTCTCGTCCCTCTCGACGAGCGTGGTTTCGAGTTCGTCGGCGCACCGCTCGAGTGCGACGGCCGGTGGCTCACTCCCGTACCTGCGGAGCGCCTTGGCCCGTCTTCGCCATGCGGCGGGCAGCGCCTCGACGGACGGCGACTCGGGCGACCGTCGGCGTCTGCGTTTCATTCCCAGTCCCCCTCGGCGTCCCTGCGGAGCGCGTCGCTGAGGTCCGGATCGCCCTCGCCGCGCCGGACGGACCGTTCGGCGAGATCGACGCGGCGGCCCAGATCGGCGAGCCCGGTGGCGCGGCCGGCTGCGTAGATGGCGGCCGCGAGCGTGCCGAGCGCGAGCGCGAGGTTCGCGGCGAGCGAGAGCCCGTGGTCGGCGAGCACGACGGGCCAGAAGGGGCTGAGGTATCCGAGCCGGGACCCGGCGATGAGGAAGGTGGATCCGGCGATGGCGGCGGTGAGTCCCGCGCTGATCTTCCAGGGCTGCATGGTTGGAGCCTCCGCGTGGGTCAGAGTTCGACGGCGGCGGGGTCCCGGTCCACCGGTCCCCGGAGCCAGGAGCCCCGGTCGTCGCCGAGGCCCAGCTTGCGCAGGAGCGCCGCGGCCGCCGGTCCGTTGGCGTGCATGGCGAACCCGGCGGCGGCCTTGGCGCGGACTGCGGGTTCGCGGTAGTTGCCGGAGACGGCCTCGATGTTGACGCGCCCGGAGCGGCCGTCCGCGTCCTCGTACTCGATCTGGGCGTCCGGGTACAGCACGCGCCCCTCGTCGTCGAGTGGCAGTCCGAGTTCGGTGGCGATGCGGTGCCGTTCGGCGTCGGCGGCCCGCTTGCCGTCCTTCCTGCGCGCGGACTCGCTGCCGCGCGCGACGGCGCGCTTGAGTTCGTTGTCGAGCCGGATCCGCCGGACGGGCGGAACACATGAGGCCTGAATCACGGCAGGAAATCGTCTAAAGTCATACAGGACTGCACGATCTGCGTTTCCTGCCGTCGTCCCGCACCGGTTTCCACCATTCCAGAATAGCGACGAAAACGGCGTCAACTGGCGGGAACGTGGGGCGACCGCTTGACACGTTCTTGCCGACGACGTTACCGTTCCTATCGCCCGATGATGGACCACAATCTCCCTTTTTCAAAGCGAGGATCGTCCGATGCTCAGCTTCGCTCTTCGGGCTTCTACTGTAGCGGTCGCCGCCATCGTGGTGGCGACCGCTACCCCGGCCCAAGCTCAACGTCGAATCGAGGTGCCGCCGGACTCGATGGCCATTCGCACTTGGATCGGCATCGGTTGGAACGTTCGCGATCCCATGATGGAGCCACTGGGGAAGCGCCGGGTGCCTGTGGTGCGGACTGTGGTACCATGTTCCCCGGCTCACTACGCCGGCCTGGAACCGGGCGACCTCCTGCTCAGAGTCAACGAAAGAGACGCCCGGGAAGACGATCCCTTCGCAGGTGGCGAGGGAACCGAGTATCGGGTGGACGCAGAACGCGGCGGGGAGCGGTTCACGGTTGTGTTCAAGCGCGTCCGGCGGCCAGAGGAAGCTCCGCAACCCGTTCGGACAGCTCCAATCGGCAGCCCGGACGATTGGAACTGCCCTACGCTCGGTCTTCCCCTTTAGGTAGCAGCCGTCCGGGTCTTTCTGGTGTGCGGTGGTGTTCGAGGACAAGGTCGCAGATGCGCCGCCATCGTGGTGATCGCCACCGCCATTTGGTTGGCAGGTTGTGATGTTTCCTCCCCTGGGGTGGGGGTTCAGGTAGATACGCTGTCTGGAGGGAGGGTCGTCGTATCCAGCCCTGACGCGAGCGGCGATGAGCGCGTCGCGCCGATCCTTGTGGAAGAACTGCGCATCGGATCCGGCGACGGATTCTGCGATGCCTTCGGCCATGTGTTTTCCCTAGCGGTCGATGACGATGGGCGAACCTATGTAGCGGACCTCTCGTCGAACGCCATCACCGTTTTCGACGCGCGCGGCGAGTGCGTCCGTACTTTCGGACGGGAAGGAGAAGGGCCGGGAGAGTTCAGCATGCTAGCCGGTATCGTGTGGCAGCCCCCCGGGCTGCTGTGGGCGATGGATGCATCTCTGTACCGACTGACGGTGTTCGATTCGGCTGGAAGGGTTCAGGAAACTCACTCGCTTCAACCATCCGGATCGGCTAGTCTGCCTTGGAGACTCTGGGTGGACTCGCGCCAATCGCTTCACCTGTGGGACCCCGGCTCCCGTAAAATCGTCAAGTACGGCCCCGGTCCTAAGCTGGTCCTCATGGATACATTCCCGGTTCCGTGGCTTGAGCCTGAGATGTACGAGCGCGAGATCGCGTGGGCCGGTGGGAGCATGATGACACGAAGCCCCATTCCTCACACTCCCGCAATTGCCTGGACCGTGGATTCGGATGGCGAAGTGTGGTTGGCAAACGAATCGGAATTTGACCTGCACGAAACTACGTATATGGGAGACACGCTACGCACCGTGCGCTTGCGTCGGTCGGCTCCCAAGCTGTCCGGTCAGGAACGGGACAGCCTTGCGGCTGCCGTCGGGATTGCGGCGACGAGATTGCCCGACCACAAGACGGTTCTCGATGAGATTTGGGTAGCGTCCGATGGATGGATTTGGGTTGATCGCGGAGAGCGACCAATCACGGTTTGGGACGTCTTTGATGAGCGGGGCTACTATGTGGGACCGGTTTCGCCTCCGGTCCCCGTCGCCGCTGAGCCATTCCCTGTCTTCCTCGGAGGAGCGATAATCGCCGTCACTGAGGATGAACTCGGAGTGCAATATGTCGTGCGGTTGCGAGTGATGCGCTAACGGCAGTCCAACGTTCCCTCTGGAAGGTGCCGGGTGGCCGGTTGCGGTGAATCGGTTCCTCCCGACCGGTCTCAGTGGGCTCCCGAGTGGTCGGCTGGATCGAGGCCGACGTAGAGGGAGGCGATGCTCTCGCATGTGATCCAGAACAAGGTGGAGGCTGCGTATCATCCCGCGGACCTGTTCGAGCGTCGGCGGCCCTGCGATGGGTCTCGGACAAGCCCGTCTCTGGGTTTGTCGGGTTGTCGTTTGGGAGACAAGCCAGCGTACTCCGTGGGGCCACACTCCGTGCGTCCCCTGCGGAGGCTGGCGGGGGGCTCTGCCCCCTCTGACCCCGGCGTTTCCGGCCCGCCACGGGAGCGGCGGCCGGGGAGGTGCTCCACCTCTCGAAACCCG
>JAJDTB010000001.1 GCA_022827345.1 Gemmatimonadota bacterium
GTCCCAGTTTGACTTACGTGATCTCCTGCCGTGATTCAGACCTCAACCGATCCGCGTCTCCAGCACGTCGCCGCTGGTGATCTCGGAGACCGGCAGGTTGCCGAGCCGCGGGAAGACATACATTTCCAGCTTGCGAGTCCAGAGCCTCGCGGTCTTCGGGCTGCGCCACCCGGCGCGCTTCTGCTCGATGACGTGCCCGGCGGCCTCGGCGAAGGTCGGCACGCCGAGGGACCGACGCTTCTCGGCCAGCGGATCGCCACCCGCGCGGGCCAGCTTCCGGTTCGCCAGCGCCTGCTCGCGGGCCTCGGCCAGCGAGACGAGGACGACGCTGCCGAGACCGATCTCGCGCTTGCGGCCCCGGACGACGAGCCGCTGGATCCAGCTGCGGGTTCCAGTCTTCTTGACGTAGAGGTAGAGCCCGTTCCCGTCGCAGTGTCTTCCGGGCGGAGCCGAGCGCACGAAGGCGGCGGACAGCCGATTGTGGGGATGGCGGCCCTTCGGCTTGCCTCGTCGCCGCTTGCGAGAATTGGTAACATTATTCATTCCCTAATCGTAGCCGGGATGGCAGTGGATCGCGAGAGGCGTAGCCGGTCGAAGGGAGTAGGCGATACAGTGTCTAACGTGTTGATAAACCGTATGTTACGGAACTCTATGGACACCCATGGACGTTAGTGGATTTCAACTGTCCGCCTCCATGGCTCGATGGGACAGATGCCGGGGCAGAGCGGAAAAACGTTTCAGCTGAAACGTCCCCGCGCCGGTTTGGCCGCCAATCAGGGCTCGGAATGGCGGACAACCAACGCCGCTGGCCAAGGCTGGCCTGGTTGCCGGTTCGCCATGCGCACTATCGCGGCACGGTGGGATGGGCAAATTTGGTACCCTCCGACCTCTTCTGAATCCGAGTGTTCGCGACCGCCGTGTATACGACCTGCATGTTTTGCAAGAGGGCCCTCGGCAGCAACCAGGTGCTGGAGAGCTTCCCGGTCGGACGCCGCCTCGCCTTCGACGCGGCCAAGGGGCGCCTCTGGGTGGTGTGTCGCAGTTGCGAGCGGTGGAACCTCTCCCCGCTGGAGGAGCGCTGGGAGGCGGTAGAGGACTGTGAGCGTCTGTTCAGGGGTACGCGAGTCCGCACCTCTTCCGAGAACATAGGCCTGGCAAAGCACCGCGAGGGACTTGAGCTCGTCCGGATCGGGAAGCCGCTGCGGCCCGAGTTCGCGGCGTGGCGCTACGGGGACCAGTTCGGGCGGCGGCGCAACCGGATGATTCTGCTTGGCAGCGTCGCCGGGCTGGCGGCAACCGGGGGAATCGTAGCCGGCGGAATGCTGATCGGCTTCATCGGGGGCTTCTCGGCTCTCGAGGTTACAGGCTGGGTCTACAGTTTTCATCGGACACGGGCTCGAATCCGCTTTCGTACGTCCGACGGTCGATTGAGAAGGCTGCGCCGCAGCGACATACTGGGGACCACCCGAATCGAACCCGCGGACGACGAAGTCGGGTTTCGGCTGCAGCTCCACACCGATACCCGGGTCGCGGGCTACGAGGAGTGGCTGGAGGGCGACGACGCCCGGCGGGCTCTGAGGGCCATCATCCCGGCGTACAACGTCATGGGCGGGCGGAAGGACGTGGTGGGAAAAGCCGTCTCCGAGATCGAATCAGCCGGGCATCCCCACCGCTTCCTGCTGGATGTTGTCGGCCGACAGGGAGCCTGTGACCGGAATGGCGTCCCCGGGTTCGTCAACCGGATGCCCAGGTCCACCAAACTCGCGCTCGAGATGGCGCTCCACGAGGAAGACGAGCGCCGCGCGCTCGAAGGTGAACTGTGGCGGCTGGAGCAGGCCTGGAAGGAAGCCGAGGAGATCGCAGCCATCGCCGACAACCTTCTGGTGCCGGAGGGTGCGGACGCATTCGTGGCCCGTCATCGAGACGGTCAGGGTTGAGGGCGGCGATAGTACCAGACCCTGGCGGGGCGGTTCTCGGCGGACGTCTGGTGCGCCGTGCGCGGTCTCTGTGCGGCGGTTGAAAGCCTCGGCCAGCTATCCCGCGAGCGGGATGCGAACGGATCCGACGAGCGAGATGGTGCGGTTGCGGCCGTCCGGTGCGTCGTCGTTGGCGAAGATCTCGTTCAACCCCTCGGTGACCAGCAGCGTTACGCCAAGCGGGCCGAGGTTGTAGCCCGCACCGGCCGTGACGCCGAGATCGGTGTTCCTGTCGAGATCCATCTCGTCGCAGGTGTGCTCACTCGACATGTCGATCCCCTGGACCACGACATCGATGGCCACATTGCATCGGAAGTCGCGCCCCATGGTCGCACCGGCGAGGATGTGAAAGTCGCCGCCGATTTCGAGCAGGCCGCGCAGCACGACGTAGTCGACCTCGATGCTCAGATCGCCGGCCGCGCCGTTTTCGGTAATCTCAGCCCCGGCACCCTTCTGGATGTAGCCGGCTTCCGCACGCAGGCCGATCATGTCGATCACCCGCAGCGAGAATCCTCCCGCGGCATTCAGACCGGTGCGGCTCTCCGTAGCTTCCTCGTCCGTCGCGAAGCCCATGGTCGCACCGGCTCCCAGGATCAGATCGGTGGTTCTCTCCTGCGCCAGGGTATTGGCGGCGGGTATCGCCAGCAGGAATGCGCAAAACAAGGGTGCAAGCCGCTGTCCCATGGTGGGGGTCCCTTTCTCGGACGGGATTGATGGCAGCGTCCGGCACCGGCTTGCCAGCTTCCGGTTTCGGAGCTTTCGCTTCTGCCCACAGGCGAAAGGTAACAACCTTTCGGAGCCTCTTGACCGCCGACCGCACGGTCGCGCTTGTCGGCCTGAAGTGTGCCTCACACCTGACGAGGGGGACGTGGGACGTCGCAACCGACGATGTAGCGCACGTTTCACTTGAAACGTCCCCGCGCCGGTTTGTCCGCCAATCAGGGCCCGAAATGGCGGACAAACTACCCCTCACCCCTCCCAATCTCCGCCTCCACCCCCTCCCACTCCTCCATCAGGCGGGCGATGTCATCGATGAGCCCCCGGCGCTCGGCCTCCAGCGCCTGCACCTCGGCCGGCCCGGCCTCGCCGTAGAACGACGGCGCCGCAAACACCGCCTCGATCTCGGCCACCCGGGCCTCGGCGGCCTCGATCCGCCCGGCCAGCTTCTCCCCCCGCGCCGCCAGCTGGCGCTGCCGGTATGTGGGCCGCGCCGGACGCCTGCGCCGACCCCGCCGAGCTTCGCGGCCAGCACCGGCCCGCCCGCCATCACCGCCGGCATCGGCCGCATCGCCCGCGCCATCGCCACCCGCACCGTCCGCGCGATCACCCCCACCCCGCGCCCGGCGCTTCTCCTCCCGTGCCCGCAGCGCCACCGCAGCGACATCCAGGTGGTCGTCCCCGCAGTACCGCACATACTCGCTGTACGTGCCCCGGTAGTCGCGGATGCCGTCCTGGCCGATCTCCACGATCCGGTTGGCCAGGCGCTCCACGAACCAGCGGTCGTGCGACACGAACACGAGCGTCCCGGGATACCCCCGCAGCCCCTTCACGAGCGCGTCGATCGACTCGAGGTCGAGGTGGTTGGTCGGCTCGTCGAGAACCAACACGTTGGGCTCGCGGATCATCAGGCTGCACAGCACCAGCCGCGCCGACTCGCCCCCCGACAGCGCTTCGAGCCGCTTCTCGGCGTCGTCCCCGGTGAAGAGCACCATGCCCATCTTCCCGCGCGCGAAGCCGATCCCCTTGCCCGCGCAGAACTCGTCGATCCAGGCTTCGGCCGTGCGCCTGGGCGTGCGCAGGTGATCGCCCGGGTCCTGCGCGAAGTACCCCGGATGCGCCTCGTAGCCCCACTCGACCGTGCCCGCGTCCGGCGCCAGCTCGCCCATCATCACCTTCAGCAGCGTCGACTTGCCGATCCCGTTGGGCCCCACGATCGCGAGCCGGTCGCCGCGGCCCACGCGCAGGTCGACCTCGTGCAGCACCCGGTTGTCCCCGAACGACTTCGAGATGCCGCGCGCGCGCACCACCTCCTGCCCGCTCGCCCGCCGCTGCCCGAAGCGGAAGGTCGGATACCGGCGCGAACTCTGCGGCAGCTCCTCCAGCCCCTCGGCCTTCTTCTCGATCATGCGCACCCGGCTCTGCGCCTGGCGCGCCTTCGACGCCTTCGCCCGGAAGCGGTCCACGAACTTGCGGTGGTGCGCGATCTCGCGCTGCCGCACCGCGATCTCCTTCTCGCGCCGCTCGCGCTCGGCCGCCTTCTGCCCCAGAAAGCGCGAGTAGTTGCCCGGGTACGCGTGCACCGTCTCGTAGTCCACGTCGAGGATGTGCGTGGCGATGTTGTCGAGGAAGCGGTGATCGTGGCTGATCACGACCGCCGGGCCGCGAAAGTCGCGCAGGAACTTCTCCAGCCACCGGATCGAGAGGATGTCGAGGTGGTTGGTCGGCTCGTCGAGCAGCAGGGCGTCCGGGGCGCTCGCCAGCACCTGCGCCAGCAGCACCCGCAGCCGGAAGCCGCCCGATAGCGTCGACAGCGGCCGCCGGTGCACCTTCGCCGGCAACCCCAGCCCGTCAAGGATCGCCGCCGCGCGCGAATCGGCCGTGTAGCCGTCGTGCCGCTGCACGATCTCCTCGAGCTCCGAGAAGCGCGCCGCGTCGAAGTGGTCGTCGGCGCGGGCCAGCAGCTCGTTCAGCTCGGTGGTGGCCCGCCAGAGCTCCTCGTTGCCCATCAGCGTGACGTCGAGGATCTCCTGGTCCTCATAGAGGAATTGGTCCTGGCGGAGGACGCCCAGCCGGACGCGGCCCGGAACCGACACCGATCCCGCACTCGATTCAAGGTCGCCTGCGAGGATGTTGAGCAGCGTCGTCTTGCCCGAACCGTTGGCGCCGACCAGCCCGTAGCGCTCGCCTGGGCTCAGGACGAAGGTGACGTCGCGGAAGAGCGTCCGGTCGCCGAACGATTTCTCGAGGCCGCTGACGGAGATCATGGCACCAAAGCTCGCCCGGCACCGGTTTGTTCGCCACTTCGGGCCCGATTTGGCGGACAAACTGCTCGCATTCCCCTCGAGGGCCGGCACCGGCCCTCTATTGACACACACGATATCACCATGCTAGGAGTAGGTGCAGTGAGGTTGTCGGCCAACAGCAGGAGGATTCGTGTTGCTGTCGTCGGTTTGCCGCCAGGCGCGGATGCCCCGGAATCGATCGCTTATCGTCGGGGCCGCGGTCATGACCTCGCTTGCCCTGACTCCGGCCCATACCCCGTGTGAAGGCTGGACCTTCCCGCGGTTCTGGCGGACGGCGGATGCGCATGCGGTAAGGGAGTGCCTCTCCCTTGGGTACAGTGTCGACGCTCGGTCCCCCGTCAGGAACGCGACTCCGCTGCACCGTGCGGCGGCGTACAGCGACGACCCCGAAGTGATCGCAGTGCTGGTCGAGGCCGGGGGGAGCCTGGAGGCCGTGTCGAGAGCCGGCCGAACGCCGCTGCATGCTGCGGCCCGGAATAACGAAAACCCGGAGGTGCTGCGGGCGCTGCTCCGTTATGAGCCCGACACCTACGCGAGGAATCCGATCGGTCGAACACCCCTGCACCTTGCGGCCCTGTTCAACGACAACCCTGACGTCGTGGAAGAACTTGCCAGGGTGACCGACGTAAACGTCGCAGCGAGGGCCGGAGAAACGCCGCTGCACTCTGCTACCAGGAGCGGAACCGGCCCCACAGTCCCGTCCCCGAACCCGGATGTGGTGGCAGTACTGCTTCGGCACGGCGCCGACCTCGCAGCGGAAGCGAGGGGTAGGGACGTAGGTGCTACCCCGACACTCTGGGCCGACGACAGGCGTGTGGTCGAGATAATCCGGGAAGAGGAAGTGCGCAGAGAAGCCACGCGGGATCGGTTCCTCCGGTACGTCGCGACCCGGTTGGCCGTGGGTACAGTCGCGCTGGCCTTGCTCGGGTATCTCGTAGCGCGCCTCGGGAGGACCGGGGGACGATTCGCCGCCGGTTGAGGGGGCGGAGGGCCCGGGCCTCGATGGTTGCGGGCCAGCATCGTCATCTGGTATACATTGTAGCAACTTACACATGTTCCATCTCTATAGGATTGGCGCGCGATGAAGAAGTTCATCTACAAGGAGTTGGTGGCGGCTTCCTCGCGCCCCATGGTGCTCTCCATCCTGGCCGCCGGCGACGAGTACGGCTACGAGATCATCAGGCAGGTCAAGCAGCTGTCCGGCGGTGACCTGCAGTGGTCTCCCGGGATGCTCTACCCCCTCCTGCACCGGCTGGAGCGTGACGGGCTGATCGAGGGCTACTGGGAACTCACCGGTGAAGGGCGACCCCGCAAGTACTACCGGCTGACCGCCCGGGGTCGGCGGCAGATGTCGATCGACAAGGCGAGCTGGCGGTCGGTATCCGCAGCGCTCGAGATCTCCTGGCGAGGCCGAAGTGTCCCGGCTGGATGACGAGATCCGGGGCTGGCGAGAGAGTCTGGAAGGCAGGGAATGGTTCTCGCCGCCCGAACTGGATGAACTCGAGGATCACCTGAGGGCCCACACCGCCCGCCAGCTTCAGGTGGCCCCGGGTACCGACGCCGTCCGCACGCTGGAGGCCGCCGCCAGGGAAGAACTGGGCGAGCCGATGGCACTCTTTCGCGAGTTCGAGAAGGCGCAAGCGCTCTCGTGGCAGCTTCTCGTGCCGGCGGGCTGGGTTCTGTACGCTCTGTCCTTCGTTCTCCCGGGATTCGGCGCCGTGGGGTTCGGGCCGTCCCGCCCGGGTTTCGGAATGTCGGCTCCGGGATACGAGTTCCTGCGGCTCGCCCTGGAGAACGGCTGGATCCTCCTGCCGCTCCTCCTGAACCTGCCGATGATCCTGACCTTCCCGACCCTCGGGCGTGCCCGACGCTCGCTGCGCGGGTGGCTTACGCGGGTGATCGGAGCCGTGGGCGCCTCGGCCCTCGGGCTCGGGGTGTTCAATCTGCTCCGCCCGCTCCCGCTCCCGGTCGACGGCGATCGGCTCATGTACGGACACCTGGGGACCGCGTACTGGGCATGGGCCGCATCGTTCGCACTGGTGGCCGTCTCGCTGTGGCTGCGCGACCGCGAGTGGGCTCCGGGGCGGCCGGAGGAATCGGTGGCGTAGCAGCCGGCGCCTCGGAACGGTTCATCGCCGAGTTTGCCAAAGTATGATGGTATCGCTATGTATATCGGCCCACTATAGCTATCGATTATCTATAGCTCTCTGTGCAACCGCTGATCACCCGGGACACATGCCGAATTCAGGACTCACAGCGGCATTCGTGAAACACGTCAGGAAGCCCGGAAAGTACTTCGACCAGCATGGCCTGATCCTGCGAGTCCGGCCGACTGGGAGCAAGCAATGGATCTGGCGGGGCACGGTTCGGGGCCGGCGCAGAGACCTGGGCCTCGGCGGGTTCCCGTACACGAGCCTCCGCGAGGCGCGCCTGAAGGCATTCGAGTACCGGAAGATCGCCCGCGGCGGTGAGGATCCTCACGGGCACGACCGGCAGGTCCCGACATTTCAGGAAGCGGCCGAAAAGGTCATCGCCATCCATCGCGCCGGTTGGCGGCCGGGAAGCAAGAGCGAGTCCCAGTGGCGGGCCAGCCTTCGCGACTACGCGATGCCGCACTTCGCCGACAAGAGAGTCGACGAGATCACGACCGCCGATGTGATGGCCGCCCTCGTCCCGATCTGGTCGTCCAAGGCCGAAACCGCGCGGCGGGTGCGCCATCGGATCGGCGCGGTCATGAAGTGGGCGATCGCGAAGGGCTACCGGCCCGACAACCCGTGCGGCGAGGTGCTCGGCGCGGCGCTGCCGAAGCAGAACGGCCGCGTCCGGCACCATCGGGCGCTGCCGCACCGCGGAGTCGCCGCGGCACTTGACACGGTCCAGGCATCAGGCGCGGCGACGACGACGAAGCTGGCCTTCCGCTTTCTGGTGCTGACGGCGGGCCGATCAGCGGAGGTCCGCAACGCGATCTGGGAGGAAATCGACAGCCGCCATGCCATATGGACGGTGTCGGCGGAACGGATGAAGGCCGGGCGGCGGCACCGGGTCCCGCTGTCTCGCGCGGCTCTCGATGTTCTCGCGTCGGCGAAGCGATTCCGAACCGCCTCCGGCCTGGTCTTCCCTTCTCCGGTCCGAACCGGCGCGCTCTCGGCAGTCACGCTTGCGAAGCTGCTCCGTGACCTGCGCATCGAGGCCGTCCCGCATGGCTTCCGCACCTCCTTCCGCATGTGGTGCGGCGACACCGGAGTCGCCCGGGAGGTCGCCGAGGCCGCACTTGCCCACACCGTCCGGAACCCGGTAGAGGCCGCCTACGCCAGGGGCGATCTGTTCGGGCGGCGGCGCGAGGTCATGGAGGCATGGGCTCGCTACGTCATGAGAGCGGACGACAACGGATGACGGGAAGCCACGGGCCGGCCTGAACGACCGCCCAGGCCGGCAGCAGCCCCCGCCGCGCCTCCCTCCGCGGTGTCCCCCAAAGTGTCCACCTCGCGCCGGCCGGAAGCGAGCGATTCGCGACGCCCACCGACACCGGCAGGGGGGCTGGAAGGGACCCCGAATCGCCGATTCCGACCGATATCCTCTTCCGTATCGGGGACGGTAACGGTAGAAAACATGGGCCTGCCCGGCGTCACGGTTACGCTCACCGGCGTCTCCGGCGCCTCGGCAGTCACCGACGACAGCGGCCAGTACGCCTTCACCGGTCTCCGGATGGGCGCCTACTCGGTCGAGATCTCGAGCTTCGACTCCGACGAGGTCGGGTTCTCGAGCACCTCCGCATCGGTTACGGTCGGGGTGGGCGAGTCCAAGATCGTCAGCTTCGACGGCACCTACCTCCGCACGGCCGGCATCATGGGCCGGGTCAGCGTCGACGGCGAGGGTCTCGAGGGCGTCAACGTCAGCCTCAGCGGCGGCCCGGACGGCGTCAACGAGACCACGACGACCGACGCTGCCGGCCAGTACAGCTTCGCGAAGCTG
>JAJDTB010000065.1 GCA_022827345.1 Gemmatimonadota bacterium
GCCATTGAGGCGGACAGTGGAAATCTAGTGTCGTCCAAGGGTGTCCATAGAGTTCCGTAACATCCTGCTTATCAACACGTTAGACACGGTATCGCCTACTCCCTTCGACCGGCTACGCCTCTTGCGATCCACTGCCATCCCGGCTACGATTAGGGAATGAATAATGTCACCAATTCCCGCGCCCGACGCCGTCGAGGCAAGCCGAAGGGCCGTCATCCCCACAACCGGCTGTCCGCCGCCTTCGTGCGCTCGGCTCCGCCCGGAAGACACTGCGACGGGAACGGCCTGTACCTCTACGTCAAGAAGACCGGAACCCGCAGCTGGATCCAGAGGCTCGTCGTCCGGGGCCGCAAGCGCGAGATCGGTCTCGGCAGCGTCGTCCTCGTCTCGCTGGCCGAGGCCCGCGAGCAGGCGCTGGCGAACCGGAAGCTGGCCCGCGCGGGCGGAGACCCGCTGGCCGAGAAGCGCCGGTCCCTCGGCGTTCCCACCTTCGCCGAGGCCGCCGGGCGCGTCATCGAGCAGAAGCGCGCCGGGTGGCGCAGCCCGAAGACCGCGAGGCTGTGGACTCGCTCGCTGGAGATGTACGCCTTCCCGCGCCTCGGCAACCTGCCGGTCTCGGAGATCACCAGCGGCGACGTGCTGGAAACGCTGTCCCCAATCTGGCACGCGAGGCCGAAGGTCGCCCGCGCCATCCGTCTTCGCATCCGCGCCGTGCTGGAGTGGGCCGTTGCCATGGACTGGCGGACCGACAACCCCTGCGACCGGCTCCTGCCGGTGCTCGGCGCGCAGCACGATGTCGTCACGCACCGCAAGGCCCTGCCTCACGGCGAGGTGGCGGCGGCCATCGCGAAGGTGCGGGCGGCGAAGCCGGGGAAAGTGGACACGTTGGCGTTCGAGTTTCTGGTCCTGACGGCGGCCCGCGGCGGCGAGGTCCGGGGGGCGGTGTGGAGCGAGATCGATCAGGATGCGGGCGTGTGGACGATTCCGGCAAGCCGGACGAAGACCGCCCGCGAGCACCGGGTGCCGCTGTCCGGCCGGGCGTTGGAGATCCTCGACGCGGCCCGCAAGCTGTGGAACGGGGAGAGTCCGATCGTGTTCGTCAACGAGCGCGGGAAGCCGTTGACCCGGAAGCGGCCGGGCCGGTTGCTCCTGAGTTGCGGAATCTCGGCGGTGCCTCATGGGTTCCGGTCGTCGTTCCGGGACTGGGCCGCCGAGAGGACGGACCATCCCAGGGAGGTCGTCGAGGCCGCGCTTGCTCATGTCGTTCAGAACAAGGTCGAGGCGGCGTACCTGCGGACGGATCTGTTCGAGCGGCGGCGTCGGCTCATGGCCGATTGGGCGGCCTATCTGGAGGGCCGGAGAGCAGGCCCCGAGACCTGATCTGACCTTGCGACCGGCTCCGAGGCCGTTTCGGGGCGGATCGGAGGCATTTCGGGTAATCTACGGGCTCTAGGATCGCCCAGGATCGACAATCTCGGGTTCCCGAGGGGTAGAGGTAGGGCGAAAAGCGGCGGTCCGCAGAGAGCACCGCTATCGCGAGGGAGGTGACGGTGTCGCCCGTTGCCCTCGCCGTCCGTGAGACTGGTGACCGAGAGGCCGGGGAGCTTGCCAGCGACGGCCCGGAGAAACATCGCCCGTGCGATTTTGGTCCACTCCGCCCCAGAAACGGGAGGACTGGCGGCACGTCCGGGTGCGCGAGGCGGCGAGTACGGCCAACGACAGCAAGGTGTACCTGCTGGCCCTTCTGGTCATGGGCTTGGTGTCCTCTCAACTGCGGCGAACCGCCGCCACCCCCTGGACCGGGGCAACCCCGAAAGCCCGGGGGTGGCGGCGTCATCGTCCGTCATCCGGCGTAGCGGTCCCACACCGTCAGCCAAAGCGCCTCGCCGGAATAGTTGCGCGCGGCTTCGTCGATCTCGATGCGCACGAGCTGGCGGCACCATGGAACAACGCAGTCGAACCCGTGGATGGCTTCGTCGTCGCGCGCGGTATCCGGTGGCGGCGGTGATCGGTCGATCCGAACGTGCCACCGTTCGATCCGCCTCTCGAGCCTCCACGTCACATGGCCTTCCGCCACCACTTCGCCGGACTGGTGAAGGGTCACGAATACGCTAGCCATGCCCGCGTCGGGCAGGTCGAAGGGACCGTAAGTGCCATTGGCGCCGAAGTCGGAAGCCGTCAGCATGACCGGCGACTTCCCCGGCACGCGCACCTCGACTTCGAGGCCGGCGAGTCCCGCAGGGTCGGACAGTTGGTCGCGCACGATCGGGGTTTCGCCGGATCCGGGCGGCCATTCGATCGTCCACATGGTCGTATTCCTGCCCGCCTGCACCTCAAGCCAGGTGGAGTCGAGCACGTCGCACGCCGACACCGCCAGCACCGTAGCGGCGGTGAGTAACGGCGTCGTCCTCATCGTCCCTACCCCACGTTCCGGTGCCAAGTCGAGCGGATGTCGTTGGCGTCCCAGTCGGACGGCTCGCTGGCCGACTCCCTCGGGCTCGACGGCGTGGACAACTTCGAGAAGTGGTCCTCGTGCTCGTCGGTTGCCGCCGGATAGTAGGAGCGGTTCCTCGTCCCGCCGCCTAAAGCGCGCACCCGGCGAAGATCGGCGAAGTACTCCTCCGCCGCGACGATCAGCTTCTTGTTGGGTCCGGACATCTTGGCTTCGTGGAAATCGGCCGTGCCGCCCTCTCGTGGTCAGTATCCAGCAACCTTCGGAAGATACCACGACAGATGGGTTGGCGGCGGTCGGTCGGCTTCGTAGAAACTCAGCGTGCCGGTACACCGGCTCGGGTGGATGTCAGGGCCGGTTCGATGGAGGCCGCAGGTTTGCAGCCCCCGCGCCTTGTCTGGTTGTCTGGATGCCGATTTGCTCGGACCATTCCCTTGACGGGATCTCCAGGGGACAGTCGGGAGGAGCGTTGAACAAACCGCTCGCGGCGTGTCCATCGACAGGGTCGGACACGGCTCCCCCCGAGGGCTGGCTGTACGCTCTTAAGGTCGGTCAGCCAGCCGACGCGATGTAAAACATTCGCGCTCTGGCGAGGGGTGCTGCCGCCCCCCTTCGATCCCCCGGAAAACCTCCGCTCCGGCAGCGTTCGCGGTTGTGGAGTTCCGCCCGGCCACCGGCCTGGCCGAACCGTTCCCGGCGGCCAGGCGCCGGTTGTTCTCCCACCGAGCACCGCTCCCCGCCGGTCGAGGCCGTCGGTTCGCGGATGAGTCTGCGGCGTGACCGGCGGGCGGCGTGGTCGGCGTTGCCACCACTGCGGCGCCGGTCCCCCCGGCCTCCGGGACGGACTCCGCCCGTCCCTCCGCCGGGGTCGAGCCCCCTTCCCAACCCGGCAAAGCCCAGTCGTCCCGCGGCGTGACGCGCCTGGGATCTGCGCTACACATGCCCCCCGTGTTCCCATGTGCGCTTGCGGCACGCCCCAGCACGCGCAGACGGGGGCCATTGAGGGCGAGGTCCCTAGCTCCTCACGCGATGAAGTCGGAGCCCCCGATCGCGACCTGCGCACATTAGGGCTGCGCTGACATGTTCCTCAAGGCCTTGCCGCCAGACAGAGGCGGTGAGGTGGCAATGCTCAGTATTCTGGCCATCCGGATACTCGATCTCGAAGCGCAGATCCATCTCGCTCGGCAGGAGGCTTCCCCCCAAGGTCAGACACCGCATTCCACCTTGAACGCTACCGCCGACGGTATCGGCTCCCTGAAAGCCCTCAAGGTGGTAGAAGAAGTCCGTGACGTAGGATCCGTTCAGTCTGACAGCGCCCCTTTGTATCGGCTGTTCCTCAAGATCGAACCGCCACCAGACGCCGTCGTCGGACGCACCCTCGTGGCCCTCCCAGGCACCATCCAGTGAGAACGGGTTGGCGCAATCCGTTGAGAATTCGTCCACCTCGTCACAGGCCACAGCCGCCAAGAGGACGGCCAACAGGAAAGCAACCGCGACCTCTCCCGTCATCGACGAGGGGATATGGCGGATCTCCTTATGATCTCACGCCACTTCTCATAGGCGGCCTCGGCCCCTTCCAATGCGTCTCCTGCCAATTCCCACAGCAACCACACATCGGTCGCGGTCAGCTCGACGCCTCGGTTCCTTGTCGCGGCCCACCGCAGTTTTTGGAAACCGGACTTCATTCGATCTTCTCCCTTTGATTGTGGACGTTGTTGTGGCCGCCTCGCGGCCGTCCGTTCCTCTTCTCAAGCCTACCTGATCGGGCGTCGATCAGCATCAGCCAGATTTCGAGTCGGTCGAGGACGGCGAGGGTGGCTGTTGGCGCATTGAGGGAGGTGCCTCGATGTGCCGGTTGCGTTTCTCGAACATATCGGGCTGCGCCATCGGCGGTCACCCACAGCTCGACCATGGACAGCTTCCGAGGCAGGTATCCAGCGGACCGGGGGGGAGTTCTGGTCACGGTCGAGGCCACTTGCGACGAGGGGATTCCGCCGGGTGGTATCCACATGGCGGGAGGGTACCTCCAACTTGGCCGCAGACGCTGACACATCCAAGAGCGTTCCAGAGCGTCGATCTACATCCCGTTCAGGAAACACGAACTGATAGGGGAACAGCAATCACAACAGACCATGTAACACAAGTAATAACAAACTCTTACAGAATCATCGCCCATCGAGCCATGGAAATGCCCGCGATTCGAATGTAGGGTTCTCTCTGCTTGCCAGATTGGGCAGACAGGAGCATGTTCCGGGAGGAGCGGACCTGCATGAGCGCGGACAACATTCGCCGAAACGGCAGCTACTGACCAGTGGACACGACCATCATCAGCGTGCTGGCGACGGGTGCGGGCACAGTCATGGCCGTGGTGGGACTGGTGTCGCGGAGTATCGGGAACCTGCGGAGTCACATGGACCACAGGATCGACGCTCTGACACACGCAAACCAGCAAGCCCACGACGCGATCGGTCTGCGAATCGACAACGTGCGCAATGAGCTCGTCAGCCGGATCGATGCCCAAGGAGCCGAACTCCGTGCTGAACTCGGTGGCCGGATCGATGCCCAGGGCGGCGAGCTGCGCGAACGGATCGACATCCAGGGTGCTGACCTGCCCGAGCGGATTGACACCCAGGTTGCTGGTCTGCGCGAACGGATCGACGCTCAGGGAGCCGACCTGCGCGAACGGATCGACACCCACGGTGCTGGCCTGCGCGAACGGATCGACGCTCAGGGAGCCGAGCTGCGCGAACGGATCGACGCCCAGGGCAGACGGCTTGATCGCGTCGAAGTCAAGGTTTCCCGGATGGGGGAAGACGTGGCGTTCATCAAGGGTTGGGTGACTGCGCGGCCCGAAGCTTGACCGGCCTGCGAGGGCAGCGAGCCCAGGGTAATTGGCGCGGCCGGTGAAGCCGATCTATCTTGCTGGCCGGGAGAGCGGATATCCGGGTGTCGTGACTGGAACCAGAACTGCAATGATCGATCAAGTCATCGACGAAACGAGCCTCGGGGGATCCAGCCCGGCGCTTCGCCGGTCTCGATGCGCGCGCCGGTTCATCCCCGGTCTGCTCGCCGCCACGCTCACCGCCTGTGCGGATGCCCCCTGGCCCCAGGCCGAGCCCGTCGATCCCGAGGTGCTCGCCGCGGAGCACGAGGAGTGGCGGGCGAACAGGCGGGAGAGCCTCGCGCGTCCGAACGCCGGGGTGATCAGCTGGGGCGGGCTCTGGGAGCTGGCCGAGGGGGCCAACGCATTCGGGTCGGACCCATCGCTGGCGATCGTGCTGCCCCGGGAGGATTCGCCGCCGCACGCCGGGACGCTGCATCTGAGTGGCGGCCAGGTGCGGCTGGAGCCCGCCGCCGGGAGCGGCCTGACCCTTCGCGCAGGCGACCCCGTGACCGCTCCCCTGCAGATGCGCGACGACCGGTCGGACAGTACGACGGTCCTCGCCCTCGGTTCCCTCGGCCTGCGGATCCACGCCGAACCAGGGACCGACCGGCTCTGGCTCCGGATGTGGGACACGGACGCGCCCAGGGTCGCCGCGTTCGAACTGCCGCCGTATTTCGCGGTGAGCAACGAGTGGCGGGTGGCGGCGCGGTTCGATGCCTACGACGAGCCGCGCACGGTGCCGCTGGCCGACGTGACCGGCGGGACGGTGTCGAACGAGGCGCCCGGCGAGCTGGTTTTTCGCGCGGATGGGCGCGAGCACCGGCTGATCGCCTTCGCGACCGCGACGAGCAGCAGCTACTTCGTGACGCTGTGGGACTCGACGGGTGTGGGGGACACGTACCAGGGGGGCAGGTACATGCGGGTGCCGCTGGCCGGCGAGGACGGGTGGACGACGATCGACTTCAACCGCGCCTACAATCCGCCGTGCGTGTTCACGCCGTATTCGGTGTGCAGCCTGCCGCCGCACGAGAATCGGCTGGCGCTGGCGGTGACGGCGGGGGAGCGGCGGCCGGTGGACGCGCCTTATTGAGGGGCGGCTGGGCGGACGACGCCCGGGCTACAGCTCGTCCAGGTACTCCGCCGGGATCGGTCCCGCGTCCGGCTCGTGCTGCCAGAAGATGGTGAGGATCCACCAGCGCTCGCCGTCGTAGAGGTACTGGAACGAGTTGATGCCGCGGTTGAAGGGCTCCTCATCCGGGTCGTCGGTGCGGAAGGACGCGTAGGCGCTGAAGCGGTGCGCGATGTCGCCGTAGGTCTCGGTGACGTTGCCGATCTCGACCTCGTAGAAACCGTCCGCGAAGGCGTCGCTGTTGGGCGTGGCGAAGTCGTCGGGGGACATGGAGGCGACGGTGCTGGTGCGGCCGTTCTGGCCGTGCTGGCTGGCGACGGGCATGAGGCGCGCGCCGGGGGCGAAGAGGGAGCGGAAGCGGTCCCAGTCGCGCGGAACGCCGGCGTCGCCCGAGATGGACTCGTAGACGGCCGTGGTGATGGCGTCGATCGAGGCGACGTCAGCGGGGTCGGCCGTCGGCGCGGGGGGCATCTCGGCGGTTTCGGCGGCGGCGGGCTCGGCGTCGGCCATGGGGTCGTCGGCCGCGCCTTCGGGGGCGGTGCAGGCCAGGGAAGCGGCGAGGATCGCGGTGAAGAGGGGGCTCAGCAGGGCGCGTTGCGGAGAGCGCATGGGGTCCTCCAGTGCTGGGGCGAATCCGGTCGGCCCGGGACTCCGGGGAGCGGGGTCCGCGGGCGTGTCAATCCTATCGCGCCGTGCGGGCTGCCGCCATATTGGCGCCGCGAGCCACGCAGTCGACCGGAACGTCGCTCTGCTCTTTGAACACCTCGGATTTGATGCACGGAAAAGGAAGCCCCATGGCGCAGCAGCCCAGCCGATCCGCCACCGGAGTTCGTTTCGAGCCCGACGAGAGTCCCAATCTGCCCATCACGATCGGACTGGCGCTGCAGTACTGCGTGCTCACGCTGGGGCCGATCGTGCTGACCGTCGCGATCGTGGTGCGGACGGCCGGCGAGAGCGAGCTCTTCCTGTCGTGGGCGGCGAGCGCGGCGCTGCTCGTGAGCGGGATCACGACGATGGTGCAGGCGAGGCGGGTGGGGCGGTTCGGCGCGGGGTACATTCTGCTGATGGGGACGTCGGGGGCCTTCATCGCGGTGTCGGTGGCGGCCCTGGCGCAGGGCGGGCCCGGGATGCTGGCGACGCTGGTCGCGGCCTCGGCGCTCTTCCAGTTCCTGCTGGCGTCGCGGCTGTCGCTGCTGCGGCGGATCATCACGCCGACGGTCGCGGGGACGGTGATCATGCTGATCGCGGTGACGGTGATGCCGCTGGTGCTGGACCTGGTCGAGCGGGTGCCGGAGGGGGCGGCCCCGTCGGCCGGGCCGGTGACGGCGTTCGTGACGCTGGGCGTGACGATGGTGATCGTGCTCCGCGCGGCCGGGGCGATGCGGCTCTGGGGTCCGGTGATCGGGATCCTCGCGGGGTGCGTGTCCGCCGGGTTCTTCGGCCTCTTCTCGTGGGACGCGGTGGCGGCGGCGCCGTGGTTCGGCTTGCCGGTCGAGGGCTGGCCGGGGTTCGACTTCGGCTTCGGGCCGGTGTTCTGGGCGCTGCTGCCGGCGTTCGTGTTCGTGACGCTGGTCGGCGCGATCGAGACGATCGGCGATGCGGTGGCGGTGCAGCGGGTGTCGTGGCGCGACGACCGGGCGACGGACTTCCGCGGGGTGCAGGGGGCGGTGATGGCCGACGGGCTGGGCAACTTCCTGTCGGGGCTGATGGCCACCGTTCCCAACACGACGTATTCGAGCAGCGTGTCGATCGTCGAGATCACGGGGGTGGCGGCGCGGCGGGTGGGGATCGGAATCGGGGTCGGATTCTGCGCGCTGGCGCTGCTGCCGAAGGTGGTGGCGGTGATCCTGTCGATCCCCGACCCGATCATCGGCTCGTATGTGGTGGTGCTGATCGCGATCCTCTTCGTGCTGGGGATGCGCATCGTCGTCGGCGACGGCATGAACTACCGGAAGGCGGCCATCGTGGGGGTCTCGTTCTGGGTCGGCTCGGGGTTCCAGAACGGCGGCCTCTTCATCGACCAGATGAGCCCGTTCTTCGCCGAGATGCTGGGCAACGGCATGACCTCGGGCGGTCTGACGGCGCTCGTGCTGTCGGTGTTCGTGGAGCTGGCCGGGCCGCGGCGCAAGCGGCTGGTGACGACGCTGGGGGTGGATGCGCTGCCGGAGATCAGCGGGTTCCTGGAGGGCTTCGGCGCACGCGCGGGATGGGACAGCGGCATGGTCCAGCGGGTCCAGCTGGCTTCGGAGGAGGCGCTGGTGAGCTTGATGGGGGATGGGGGCGCCGGGGGCGCCGAGGGCGACCCGGACGGCCCGGCGCGGCGGCTGCGCCTGAGCGTGCGCGCGGAGCGGGGTGCGGCGGAGCTGGAGTTCCTTGCCGTGTCAGGTGAAGGGAACCTGGAGGACCGGATGGCGCTGGCCGGAGAGCACTCGGTCGAGATCGAGGCCGATCACGACTTCTCGCTCCGGCTGCTGCGGCACCTGGCGGCGTCGGTGAGGCACCAGAAGTATCACGACACCGATATCCTCACGGTGCGGGTGGAGGTGCCGGGAGGTCCCCCTACCGCCTGAAGCGCACCCACTTCGTGATGCGGCGCTGGGACACCTCGGCGCCGTACACGTTGCCCTCCCGGTCCACCGCGACGCCTTCCGGCCCGCTGAACCCCATCGGGTTGGCCCGGTCGTCCGGCAGGAAGTGGTGCACCCACCCGTCGCGGGCGTCGCCGATCCGGATCCCCTTTTCCCATCCTGCATTGCGCTGCCCCGTGAACTCGTTCAGCGCGGGGCTCGATTCGGAATCGGCCACGTAGATGATGTCGTTGTCATCGATGTAGATGCCGCTCGGCCGGCCGAACTGCGTCCAGATCGCGAGGAACTCGCCCTCCTGGTCGAAGATCTGAATGCGGTTGTTGTAGCGGTCGCCCACGAAGATGCGGCCCTGCGAGTCCATCGCGAGCGCGTGCGGGTCGCGGAACTGCTTCGGCCCGTAGCCGAGTTCGCCCCAGGTCTCCATGTAGTTGCCGTTCTCGTCGTAGCGGACGATGCGGCCGCGGGTGCGGTCGTGGGCGTCGGCGACGTAGATCTGGCCGTTGGGCGCGACCAGCACGTCGGACGGCTGGGTGAGGTGGGTAGGCGGGTCGCCGGCCTCGCCGGGAGTGCCGATCGTCATGAGCAGCTCGCCCTCGGGGGAGAACTTGAGGACGGTGTGGCCGGTCGTGGTGCCGCCGGGCCGCCACGCGTCGGTCACCCATACGTTGCCCTCGTGGTCGATGTCGATCCCGTGCGGCCACGCGATCAGGCCGGCGCCGAAGCTGCGCAGCAGGTTCCCGTCGGTGTCGAAGAGCAGGATCGGATCGACGTCGGAGTCCACGCAGGTATTGCGCCCGCAGCGCTCGGCGACCCAGATGTTCCCGTCCAGGCCGATCTCGACGGCGCTGGTCGATCCCCACTGGCGGCCCTCGGGGAGTTCGCCCCAGCCGTAGATGGGGCGGAAGGGATTGCTGGTGTCGTGCTGGGCGTGGACTGACGGGGCGGCGAGGGCGGCGGCGGCGGCGACGGCCAGTGCAGCGGCGGCCAGCGTGGCGGCGGCCGGCTTGGCGGCCAGGGCTCGATTCGACATTCCGGGGTTCTCCTTGTGGGGGATTGAGATTGCTGGAGGAGGCGGCGCTCGCCAAGTTTATCGCGCCGGGCACGGCACCGCCATGTTGAGTTGCGAGGCGGTCTCCGGCACGTCTGACAGTCAGCCAAGCGCCAGATGCGGTTGCTGTGTCGAGAGGAGGCGACGAATGAGTGAGTTGCTGCCCGGCGTGAGTGAGCTGCTCCCCGGTCGGGGCAGCGTCTCGCGGCGTGGTTTCATCAAGGGCGTGATCGCGGCCGGCGCCTCGGTGTCGGCGGTCTCGTGGTTCGCGGTCCCGGCCGGCGCGCCGCAGCAGGGGGCCGCGCGGGGTGCGCTGGGCCGGCTCGTGACGCTGGAGGTGAACGGGCGCACTCGGCGGGTCGATGTCCTGCCGCAGGAGACGCTCGCCATGACGCTGCGCTACAAGCTCGGGCTGACCGGGACCAAGCTCGGGTGCGACCGCGCCGAGTGCGGGGCGTGCACGGTGATGATCGACGGGGTGGCGCACTACTCCTGCTCGACGCTGACGCAGCGCGTACGAGGGCGCGGAATCACGACGGTCGAGGGGCTGGAGGGCCCCGGCGCCGAGCTTCACCCCGTGCAGAGCGCGTTCATCGAGGAGCTGGGTCCGCAGTGCGGGTTCTGCACGCCGGGGCAGGTGATGGCGGCCGCGGCGCTGCTGCGCGCCAACCCGAGCCCCACGCGCGAGGAGGCCCGCCGCGCGATGTCGGGCAATCTCTGCCGCTGCGGCGCCTACGATCACTATCTGAACGGGGTGATGAGGGCGGCCCGGGAGGCCTCCCGTGTCTGAGCTGATCGGGAAGGACTTCACCCCCCCGGACGTGGCCGCGAAGGTCACCGGGCGCGCCAAATACGCCGAGGACTTCCGAGCCGACGGGATGCTCTTCTGCCGCCTCATCACGAGCCCGATGCCGCACGCCCGAGTGCGCGGGATCGACGCCTCGGAGGCGCTGGCGATGGAGGGCGTCGTCGCCATCCTCACCGCCGACGACGTGCCCGAGATCCCCGCGCCGGGCAATCCCATCCTCACCAACACCCCGCACTTCGTCGGCGAGCCGGTCGCCGCGCTGGCGGCGGTGGACGAGACGACCGCCCAGGACGCCATTAAAAAGGTCAAACTGGACCTCGAGCCGCTGCCCTTTGTGGTCGACCCGCTCGAGAGCCTGCGCCCGGACGGCCCCAACGCCCGCGAAGACGGCAACACGGTCGAGCGCCGCACGGGAGTCTCCGAGATCAAGTGGACCGACGCCGACTTCGCCGCGGCGGCCGACGGCGAGCTGCCGATGGGCGCGGTCAACAACGAGTGGTCCTACGGCGACCTCGAGGCCGGCTTCCGCGACGCGGCGGTCGTGCTCGACGAGAGCTTCGTCACGGCCGGCACCTCGCACCACTCGATGGAGCCCCGCTCGGCGATGGCCTACTGGCAGAACGGCAAGTGCCATGTCTTCGGATCGAGCCAGAGCCAGAGCGCGACGCTCGGCAGCCTCGCCCGCTACATCGGCATCGACGTGTCCGACCTGGTCTTCGTGGCCGAGTTCTGCGGGGGCGGGTTCGGGTCGAAGGGCAGCGCGTACCCCGTCATGTCGATCCCGGCGCACATGGCGCGGAAGACCGGCCGCCCCGTCATGATGCGCATCAGCCGGGCGGAGGAATACGCGATCGGGTCGGCCCGCGCGGGGTTCCAGGGCCGAATCCGCATGGGGTTCCGCGACGACGGCCGCATCACGGCGGCGGACCTCTTCATCGTGCAGGAAAACGGGCCCAACAGCGGCTTTGGCGATCTCGGGAGCGCCGCGGGCGCCGTCTCCATCGTCTACACACCTCTGGCCATGCGTTTTCGCGGGATCCCGGTGCTCACCAACACGCCCGCGCGGGGTGCGCAACGCGGGCCGGGGCAGAACCAGATCGCCTGCGCGGTCGAGCCCATCCTCGACAAGGCGGCGCAGCAGCTCGGGATCGACCGGGTCGCGATCCGCCGCATCAACGCGCCCGTCAGCGAGTCGCGCTACGGGGGCAATCAGGGTCCGGTGACCAGCGCGCACCTGCGCGAGGCGCTCGATCTGGGAGCCAGCCGGTTCGGATGGGACGAGCGGCTCGCCCGCAGCGGGGTGCGGCGCGGGTCGAAGGTGACCGGCGTCGCGGTCGGCACGGCCTTCCACTCGGCGGGCTTCAGCGGGATGGACGGGCTGGTGCGAATCACGCCCGACGGCAGGCTGCACATCCACTGCGGGGTCGGCAACCTCGGCACATACTCGTATGCCGGTGTCTCACGCGCGGCGGCCGAAGTGCTCGGCTACGACTGGGACAACTGCGTGATCGTGCGCGGGGACTCGTCCCGCAATCTGGCCTCGGCCAGCCCGCAGGTGGGCAGCAACACGACCTTCACCATGACGCGCGCCGCGTACGTGGCGGCGGCCGACGCCGTCGAGAAGCTCAAGGCGATCGCGGCGATGCAGTTCGGCGGCTCACCCGACGACTACGACACCGGCGGCGAGGCCGTCTTCGCCCGCGCCAACCCGTCGCGCAGACTCAGCTACGCGCAGGCGGCCGAGCGGGCGATCGCGCTCGGCGGGCGCTTCAGCGGCCACGAGATCCCCGACGACCTCAACCCCATCACCGCGGCCTCGGTCGCGAACCTGGCGGGCACCGGCCTGATCGGCGCCGCGCGCGACAACCTCCCCCACGAGGGCACCGTTCCCGCGCTCGCGGCCGGGTTCATCGAGATCGAGCTCGACGTCGAGACCGGCGCCTTCGAGATCGTCGACTACCTGGGCGTCGCCGACTGCGGCACCGTCGTGCATCCGCAGGGCCTCGCCGCGCAGGTCAAGGGCGGCGCGGTCATGGGTTTCGGCATGGCCGCGCTCGAGCGCCACGTCTACGACCGTCGCTACGGCGTCGCCGGAAACATCGGTTTCCACCAGGCCAAGCCCCCGTCCTACCTCGACGTGCCCTCGCACCTCGACTGGGCCGCCACCGACATCGCCGACCCCCAGAATCCCGTCGGCGCAAAGGGCGTCGGCGAGCCGCTGATGGGCTGTTCCGCGGCCGCGCTCCTCTGCGCCATCTCCGACGCGCTGGGCGGCCACTACTTCAACCGCATCCCGGTGGTCCCCGACATGATCGTGAACGTGCTCGCCGAGCAGGCCCAGTCGCACCGCCCGCTCGAGGTCAACACGCAGTGAGGAGGCGGCCATGATGAACGACATGATGACCCGTTTCGAGCTCCTGCAGCCGACCGACCTGCCGGGCGCGCTCGATCTGCTGGCCCGCCACGGCGCCGACGCGTGGCCGCTCGCGGGGGGCTACGACAGCTTCGACTGGTTCAAGAACCGCGGCAAGGAGCCCGCGGTCGTGATCGACCTGGAGGGGGTCGAGGAGTTGAGGGGGGTGAGAGAGGTACAGGGCGGCGATGACGCCGGCGGCAGCGGTGGCATCGAAATCGGCGCCATGACCACGCTGGCGACTATTGAGAGCGACCCGATCATCCGGTCACGATATGCCCTCCTGGCCGATGCGGCGGCCGACGTCGCGAGCCCCCAGATCCGCAACGCCGGAACGATCGGCGGCAACGTCTGCCAGGACACGCGCTGCTGGTACTACCGCTACGGCATGGCCTGCTACCGCGCCGGCGGCAACACCTGCTACGCGGGCGCGCCGGGCGCCATGAACCGCGAACACGCGATCTTCGGCGCCGACCGCTGCGTGGCGGTCACGCCATCGGACGTCGCCCCGGCGCTGGTGGCGCTCGACGCCGGGATGGTAATGCGGAGCGTGCGCCGCGAAAGGGTCGTCCCCGCGGCGGAGTTCTTCATGCCGCCCGGCGTCGACATCACCCGCATGACCGTGCTGGAGCCCGGCGAGCTTCTCACCGCGATCCGCATCCCGGGCCGCTGGGCGGGCGCCGACTTCCGTTTCGAGAAGGTCGCCGACCGGAAGACCTGGGACTTCGCGCTGGTCAGCGTGGCCGCGGCGGTGCGGGTGAACGGCGGCGGCGCCATCGAGGACGGCCGCATCGTCGCCGGCGCCGTCGAGTGCGTCCCGCGCCGCCTGACCGAGGTCGAGGCGTTCATCCGCGGCCGTCCCCGCGACGAGGAGACGGCGGAGGCAGCCGGCGAATTGGCGGTCAGCGGCGCCGATCCCCTCGACTACAACCACTTCAAGATCCCGCTGCTCCGCAACCTGGTGAAGCGGGCGGTGCGGGGGTGATGGCGAGCCACGTCGAGCCTCCAAGGTGGCAGTACAGGTTCCGAAATTTCTCCCGGGCCTATTCGCTCCTGCGCGAGGCCGCGGCAGACGATCCGAAGAGACTGAACGACCTTGAACGCGAGGGACTCATCCAGCGCTTCGAGTACACCTTCGAGCTGGCGTGGAAGACCTTGAAGGACCGGCTGGAGCACGATGGGATGCGCATCGAGCCCATCGCTACTGCTCGCAACGTCATCCGGACAGCGTACGAGTCACGCCTGGTCGCGGACGGCCAGACGTGGATCGACATGCTGGAGGATCGCAACCGCATGTCGCACGAGTATGACGCGGAGGCGTTCCAGGAAGTCGCTGACAACGTCCACAGGCGGTATCTTGCAGTGCTGGAACAGTTGCGGGCGACGCTGGCAGAGGAAGGCAGGACACCGTGAACGCTTCTGAATCGGGCCCTGCGACGTGTGTTCTGGACGATCGCCTGCTCGGTCGGCTGACGCACGTCTTCACGACCTACCCAGACCTCGAATCCGTGGTCCTTTTCGGGTCCCGGGCGACGGGGACGGCCTCTCCGTGGTCGGACATCGACCTCGCAACCACTGGAGTCCGGCATCGTCGCACCCTCGGTCGGCTCAAGCTCGACCTGGAGGATCTCGATATCCCGCAACGCTGCGATGTCGTTGCCCTCGAGTTGGTCCGTCACGAACCTCTGCTGCGACACATCGAGGCGGTGGGGGTGACGATCTACCGTCGCCCTACCGACTGAAGGGCACCCGGTTCCCGGCGCGGCGCCGGGACACCGCCCGCGCAGCCGCCACCGCCCTGCTCACCTCCTGCGAACCCTCCAGGCCGCGTCGAGGCCGCGGTCGAAGGTCATGAGTTCGCGCGGTTTGTGGCGCAGGCAGCAGGCGAGGTGGACCAGGTCGCGGGATTCGAGGCTCGGGTGGAGGCTCGCCAGAGCCCGCGCCATCTCGACATCGGCACGTTCGACCGGCCACACTTCGTCGACCGTGCCGCCTACCAGATCGAAGGCCACCTCGAGCTGCCGACGCCTTCGCCGGCGCAGGTAGTTGTGGAGGAGTTCCTGCAGCACCTCCGCCGACGTCACGAGGCGGGTGTCGCGCTGCCGTGCCCGGGCGAAGAAGGCCCTGGCCTCGGCCCGGTGTGGATGGTCGGCACCGACGAAGTACATGAAGACGTTGGCGTCGACGAAGATCATTCGCTGTCGTAGTCCGGGTATCGGGTCTCGACCAGAATCCTCTTGATCTCGGGCCAGTCCGGCTCCCGGGCACCCGGCGGGTGACGCGCGTCACACCTTGCCTCGAACTCCCGCAGTTCTTCGACCGTGAACTTGCGCGGACGCGCCGACACGAGCTTTTCCTCGGCGGCTTCACGGAGCCATTCCCCGAGAGACTTGCCCTCGCGGCGCGCCTGGGTCCGATAGGCGACCTTCGCCGTTTCCTCAACGATGAAATGGATGCGGGCCATGGCGGATCGTACGGGTGAGTGTTGCACAGGAATGTGGTGCATATGCAAGATAGTTGCACAACACGCGCAGTCAATCCCTCGGCTCCTCCAGCCTCCCGTCCATGAACACCCGGCTCGGCACCACCCGGTAGTCGAAGGGATGGCCTTCAAGGATGACGAAGTCGGCGTCCTTGCCGGGCTCGATACTCCCGATGCGGTCGTCCATGTCCAGCAGTTCGGCGGCGTTCAGCGTCGCCATGCGGAGCGCATCCACCTCCGGGACGCCGTTGCGGAACGCCCACGCGGAGTTGAGGATCGGCTCGCCGCCCAGCCGGCCGATCGGCGAGGCGCGGCGTGAGGCGCCCGGGCCGTAGAACGCGACCTTGACGCCCGCGCGGGTGAGGATCGCGGGCCCCTCGACGCTCCAGCCCTCTCCGCCGCCCCGGATGTCCGAGGCGTAGCTGCCGGAGTTGCCGAGGATGACGCCGGCGCCGGCGTGGGCAAGTTCGGCGGCGAGCTTGTGGGCTTCGACGCCGCCGGTGACGACGAGCCGCAGGTCGTAGTCGCGCGCGATCGCGAGGGCTTCTTCGATCTCGGCGACACGGTCGGCGTGAATGACCGCGGCGACCTCGCGGCGGAGAAGAGGGAGCAGGGCTTCGAGGCGGGGGTTGTAATCTGGGTCGTCTGTGGGTCTGGCGGTGATCCCGGGCGTGCCGGCCCGGGCGGACGCGGGATCGGCGGCCGCGGCGTAGGCGGCCGCGGCGTCCAGCACGTCGCGAATCCGGGCGGACGCCGCCTCAAGCGTCAGCGGGTCACCCGAATCGTCCGTCCACTCGCGCCGCGCCGACGCGGTGAGCGCGAACACCATGCTCGCCGGCTCTCGCCGCACCATCTTCTCGAAGTCCATCCCGGGCGTCTTGATCACGACCCCGCTGCCGCCGATCAGGTTGCGGGTGCCAGGGGTGACATGGATCGCGGTCACCCCGATCGCCGTGTTCACCCGGTACGACGGGAACCACGGATCGACCGCGTACAGCGCGTTCATCTCGGGCACGACCGCCTCGGTGATCTCGTCGTTCTGCACCTGCCACTTGAGGTCGCCGATCCAGTCGTTGGGGAAGGCGCGCGCGATGATCGTACCCGGCATGACGACGCGGCCGCCGATGTCCATGACCGGGATGCCCGCGGGCGGGCTCGCGTCGGCTGCGACGGTGGTGAACCGCCCGTCCTCGATCACCAGCGTCGCGTTCTCGATCGCGCCGTCGCTGATGGTGAAGACGTGGGCGCCGGTGATGGCGAAGGTGTGATCGTCCGGCCCGATCTCGCCCGTCACCGGCCCGAACGGCCCCACCGCGCGCGGCTCGTCCGGCTGCGGCAAACGGGCGCGTGCATACTCGATTCGGCCATCGACGATCACCCGCTCGATGCGGTCGGCGGTCAGGTCGAGGAAGTGCCCGTCGAGGAGCACAAGATCGGCGTCCTTGCCGGGCTCGATGCTGCCGACCCGGTCCTGCAGCCCCATCGCGCGCGCTCCGTTGATGGTCATCACCTCGAGCGCCTGCTGGTCGGTCAGCCCGTGACGCGCCAGGAACGCCCCGTACTCGCGGAAGTCCTTGAAGTGCTGGCGCGACATGTCGGTCTGGATGCTGGCGTACACCCCCGCGTCGAGCAGCTCCTCGAGCAGGTTGCGCGGCTCGGGGTCGTTGAAGTACTGCACGATCATCATCGGGCCGATCACGGGGACGATCTGCGTGCCCACGAGCAGCTCGGTCATCGGGAAGACCTCTTCGGCGTGCGCCAGCGCGAGGCGGTCGAAGAAGCCGTACTTCCGCGCCAGCCGCAGCACCATCATGGTCTCGCTGGGGTAGTGCGTGTGCACGTGGACCATGACCTCGCCGCGGAGCACCGCCGCGAAGGCATCGAGGCGCTCGTCGCGCTCCGGGGCCGGGCCGAGCCCTGCCGCGTGGGCGTCCTGCGCGCCCACGTATGCGCGCGCGCGCCGGAAATAGTCGTCCGCGACGGCGTACCACCCCATCACGGTCTGCGGCGTCTCGCCCGGCCGCAGGTTGATGAGCGGGCGCACGGCCATCTTCAGGTCGACATAGGGCTTCAGGATCGTGGGCTCGCGCTTCATCTTGAGCGCGACGGACTGCCCGCTCGAGACGATGCCGCTGCCAGAGCGTGTGATCAGCGACGTGACGCCGCCCGACAGCGCGACCTGGATCATGGGGTCGTCCAGATCGAGATGGTCGACGGCCTTCCACTCGGCGGTCACGGGGCCGGGGATCCGCGAGCGGCCCGACCGGTCGAGCGCGAGGTGCGCGTGGGCGTCGATCATGCCGGGGATGACCGTCTCGGCCGTGTAGACGCGCGCATCCGGCGGTGCGTCGACGGACGGTCCCACCGCGGCGATCACGCCGTCGCGGATCAGGATCTCGCCGGGCGAGAGGGTGCCGTTGGTGGCGGTGTGGACGGTCTCGGCGCGGACGAGGGCGGTGCCGGGTTGCGTCGACGGAAGCCGGTCCAGGAACGCCGCGACGTCGAGCAGCACGACATCGTCCCGCTGGCGCAGCTCCCGCAGGAACGGTCCCTTGTGGCCGGCGCCGTAGGTCAGCAGGAAGCGCGCGCCTTCGCCGCGGTGCCGGTCGAGGGCCCGCTCGATGTTGGCCCAGTGCGAGGCGTTGATCGGGTCCCAGCCGCCGGGGCCGAGGTCGGCGTCGAAGAGGCGGGCATAGACCTGCATGCGGATGTCGTAGGCGTCGTCGTAGGCGTCGGTGTGGATCCAGTAGGGGTCGTCGCGCGCGCCGCCGGCCGCGAGGGCTTCGGCGGAGGCCGCGCTGGCCGCCTGGTACTCGGCCCAGCGGGCCGACCGGTTTGGGTCCCGCGCATACGCGTCGAGGTAGCCCGCCCGGAAGTCCGACATCGGTTCGGTCCAGCCCGCCGTGGGGATGACTTCGAACTTCATCTCCAAAGACAGGGGGAAGAGCACGTCCATGTACTCCGGAAAGCGGCGCACGCGGGGCTCTTCGACGGTGCCGGTGGCGGCGAATTCGGTGCGCGCGCGGTCCCAGCGGTTGGGCGGGATCTCGGTGAGCCAGTAGTCGGGGTCGATCTCGCGGACGAGGTCGCGGACGACGTCGAGGCTGAAGCGGTCGCTGTCGAGGTGCCCGCTGTGGAGCATGCCGAGGACGACGACTTCGGTGGGGGTGGTGAGCCCGGGGGTGCTGGCGCCGGCTTGCCTGTCGTGGTCCGCTGGAATCAGCTCGACCAGGGTTCCCGCGATCTCGTTGGCGACGAAGACGCGCTCGCCGTCGGGGTGGACGCGGACGACGATCGGCTGGGCGCCGACTTCGATGGTCTGCGTGACGGTCCGCGCCTCGATGTCGACGATGGAGACGGTGCTGCCGCCCGCGTTATTGACGACGGCGTAGCGGCCGCCGGAGGGGATCGCGACCGAGAAGGGGCGGGGGCCGAGGCCCGGGATGTGGCCGGTGACGCGGAACGAGGCCGTGTTGATGAGCGCGAGCTCGTCGGAGCCGCCGCAGGCGACGATGTAGGTGGTCTGGTCGGGGGTGAGCGCGCCGCCGGGGGGGCCGGGGCAGACCTCGACGGTGGCGTCGGTCTCGGCGTTGAGGAGGTCGATGACGGAGACGGTGCCGGCGTCGAGGTTCGGGACGAAGGCGTGGGATCCGTCCCACATGACGTCGGCGGGGTAGGGGCGGTCGCCGGTGGGGTGGGACGCGGTCGGCACGCCGGTGCGGGTGTCGATGACCCAGAGGCGGTCGGAGAACTCGGTGGTGATCCAGGTCTCGCCGCGCACGGTGGCGGGGGTGAAGAGGGAGGGGCCGGGGGTGACGGTGTGGGTGGCGGTGGGGACGCGCCGGCCGGCGGCGTCGAGGGTGACGAGGGTGGAGTCGCGGAACTGGCTGACGAGCCAGCCGTCGTCGAGGCGGACGAGGTCGAGGGGGGCTTCGCCGGCGTCCCAGCGGGCGACCACGGCCGCTGTCGTGAGGTCGACGACGGCGATGCGGCCGTCGCCGGTGAGGGCGACGTATGCGGTGTCGCCGTCCGGGCTGAAGCGGATGCCGTGTGGGGCGGCGCCGACTTCGATGGTGGCGGCGATGCGGAAGGGTGGGGCGGCGTCGGGTGTCGGGTCGGCCGGCGCACAGGCCGTCGCGATCGGGACCGCGGCCACCAGCAGGGGGAACGCGGCTCTCATGGCGGGTACTCCATCGCGGGTTTGAAGAGGCGTCGGCGCGGGGACGTATTTAATATTTTGGGCATCTTGCTCCCCGCACCAGAGAACCCGCCCATGAGTTCGTCCCGATACGACCTACACCTGCACGAACAGCTCCTGCTTCTCGTCCTGCGCGACCGGAAGGGCACGGTCGACTACCGGGCCGGGCACTACAACCTGGCGATGGGCGGGGCGATCCTCGCCGAACTGGCGCTGGACGGCTACATCCGCATCGACGACAGCAGGAAGGCACGGGTCGAGGCGGTCCGCGGCCTGGGCCGGCTCCGCGACGAGGTCATGGACGAGGCGCTCGACCAGGTGCGCGGGTCCAGGCGGCGCCGGGCGGCCTCGTGGGTGCAGCGGTTCGGCTCCATCAAGCGCCTGCGCCACCGGACCGCGGTCGGACTCTGCCGTCGGGGCATCCTGCGCACGAGCGAGTCGCAACTGCTGCTGGTCTTCAGCCGCAAGGTCTACCCGACCGTCGATCCCGAGCCCGAACGCCGGGTGATCGCGGCGCTCCGGGAAGCCGTCATGGACGACGCGGATGTCGAGCCCGGTCTCGGCGTCGTCCTGTCGCTGGCCCACACGACCGGGTCGCTCAAGATCCACATCGACCGCAGGGAACTCCGGGCGCGCAGGAAGCGGCTGAAGGCGATCGCGGCGGGCGAGGCGTTCTGGACGAGCGGCCACTCCGCCGTGGCCGCGCACGAGGCGGTCAAGAGCGCGGTGGCGGCGGCGCAGGCGGCGGTGGCGGCGACGAATGCCGCGGTTGTGACTGTGATCGCGGCTTCCTCGGCGTCGAGCTGACTTCCCTCAGAAGTCGTACCTTACCCTCGCCACCAGCATCCTGCCGATCTCCGGCGCACCTACGAACTCCTGGTGCAGGTTGTTGAGGACGTTGTTGGCCGTCAGCGACACCTGCGTGCCGGGCTGGAAGGGGAGCCGGTATCCGATCAGGACATCCAGAAGGCTGTATCCGTCAACATCACCCCGGTACACGCCGGAGTTCATCGGAAAGGCGGTGGTCATCCGCAGCCGTCCGCCGAAGGAGAAACCCGCGGCCCGGTTGTCGAAGGTGAACCCCACCGATCCCTTGTGATTGGGGGCATTGAGCGCGATGTCGTCCGTACTGGTGCACAGGCCGTCTTCGTTGAAATCGAAGCACTCGTCGCTCTGGAAGGAGTAGTTCGCGTCGATCCGCAGCCGGTCCGTTGCGAGAATCTGCGCTGCAAGGTCCGTCCCCCAGAAATCCACTTCGCCGAAGTTCCGATACGTGACGATGAGGTCGGCGGACTCCGACTGATCCGGCACGACGGTGCCCAGCGGCGCTGAAGCGAGGAGCTCGGCGATTCCCAGAGCACTCTCCCGGGTGATGAGGCCGGCCCGGATGAGCGGTGCCAGACGATGGACGATGAATGCCCCGGTGCTCTCGGCATCGAGGAACACGTTCGGCGTGATGATCTGCAGCGGGCCGATGAAGTTCTGCACCCGGCTGAAGTAGGCGTCCACGGACAGGAGCACCTTGTTCCTGATCAGACCCTTGTAGCCGACCTCGTAGGTGTTGTTGATGGTCGGGACGAGTTCGGCCCTGCCCTCCACCGGCGAGTTGTCCAGCGGGAACCTCATGGAGGGATCGGTGGCCGACTGGTCCAGGCGGCGCAGCACCGTGCCGAGCGCCGGATCCCCGGGCCGGGCCCCCGGGTCTTTCAGGAAATTGACGAGCGGTGCCGTCCTGGGATCGAGCGAGGGCAGCAACTGGAGGACCGCCTCCCAGAGCAACGCGGCGTTTGCCGGGATAGGGCCGGCGACCACCGGCGAGCGCATGCAGTAGGACATGACGCCGCCAGGGCACTGAGCCCCGAAGGTGAAGCCACCCGAGGGCACGCTGAGCGCGCGGATGTTGTAGTCGATGCCTCCGGCCACGGGGATCTGCGCCGCGACGATGTCCAGAAAGAGATTGGTGGTGGTCGGAGTCGCGAAGGCCCGATTGTAGGTGAGGCGGAAGGTCTGGTTGTCGGTGGGGCGGAGCACGAGGGCGGCGCGAGGGGAGATGTTCATGTCGGCAAGGCGGTTGTGATCGTCCAGGCGGATTGCGGTGACGAGGTCCACCCGGTCGCCCAGAGACGTCTCCGAATGCAGATACGTGCCGGCTTCGGAGACGATGTCGTCGTCCTCGTTCCGCCCGAAGATCGTACCCCCGGTGCGCGGCTCGGTCCGCTGCCAATCGACGCCGTAGATGAAACTCTGCCAGGGTCCGACATCGAAGCCGTATTGAAACTGGGCCGCCATGGTGCGCGACTGGTCCACCACCGGGCCGCCGGTCCGCAGCAGGAATGTTCCGGCTTCAGCCGCTCCTCCCGCTGCAGTGCTCCCGGAATTCGTCTGGTTCAGGAACGCCTGGGCGAAGAGCCGACCCTTCGCAAGGCGGGTCTGGACGAAGTCGTAGCCCCAGTTTTTCACCTGGCTGGCACCGATCCGCGTCATTGAGATGCCGCTGCCGATCTTGCTGGTTCCGGTATTCAGGATGAACGCGCCGTCATCGCCGAAGCGCACGTCGAACCGGGCATCGGCACTGTACCTGGACGTTTCATAGTCGCGAGAGATGATCTCGAACGGATCGTCATACTCCCAGTCGTTTCCCCGCTGGTACTGTCCCGAGATCTTGACGCCGAAGTTCTCGGAAGCGGCATGGGCGGAGCGGAACTGACCGTGGAAGACCGAACGTTCACCTCCCGCCAGTGAAATGGTGGAGCCCTGCTTGTCGAGTGGCGACGAAGTGATGATATGCATCACGCCGTTCGATGCGTTCGGGCCGTAGAGCGCGGCTCCCGGGCCCAGCGAGACCTCGATTCGCTCGATGTCCAGATCCGTCGTCGGGAACAGGCTGTACGCATTGAACCGAAGCGAAGGAATGCGTGCATAGCGGTTGTCGATGATCGTCAGGAGCACGCCGGAGGACACGTTGTTGAACCCCCGCGCCACCAGCGCTGACCGGCTCAGTCCGGTCTGGGCCGCGTCGATCCCGGGCAGCGTGCGCACGTGTTCCGCGACGGTAACCGCCGCCGTTCGGGCCACGTCGTCGGACGAGACGGTGGAAATCGACGCCGGCGCGTCGAGCGCCTTCTCCTGACGGCGCGACGCCGTGACGACGATGGGATTGAGGAGCAGCGCCTGCGAGCGCAGAGCCACGGAGACTTCCGCGGTGCCGCCCGCGACCACGTCGACGCCATCGACCCGGGCGGTTTCGTATCCGATCAGCCTGACCACGAGCGTGTGCGACCCGGGAGCCACGCCAAGGCTGAAACGTCCTGCCTGGCTGGTGGCGACCGGCCCAGCCGCCCCAAGCGCCTCGACCGCCGCATCGGAAAGGGCCTCTCCCGTTTCGGCGTCCGTGACCTGGCCCGTGATCGTCCCCTGTTGGGCCTGGGTGCCTGCCGGAATGACACTCGCTGCAGCGAACGCAAACGCGGAAACGACAAAAGCGAGACCTTCAAGCCGTGATGGGGTTGTCATGGGACTCCATCCTCGTGTCCTGGGCCACACAATGGGATCGGCGGGTACCTTGTTGCCCTGGCTCCCGCAAAGGTGCCGTTTTTCCAGCTGTCAATACAGGAAAGTAAGGGCCGACACCGCTGACGGCGAACCCCGTGCGCGATGCTGGCAGCCCGTGGACAAAATCCCCCCGGCATTCGAGCGGCGGTGGATGCGGGCTGCTGGCGGCAGATGGGTGGAGCGCCGTTGTGGTTATTCACACGGGCGGTTAAGATGGCTGCCCGACCCTTTCACGACGCAATAGCTGAACGATGCCAAGCGATTCTGCCGACGGAAATGTTCGACCGAGGTGGCGTGGGTACGCCCAACTGCTCCTTATCGCGGTTCTGGTCTTGGTCGCCCTGCGCCTGGCCCGGGCGCCCGACCGGGTCGAAGTCGAAGTGGGTGCCGGAGCCACGGTCGAATCCGCGACGCCCACGGTGAGCACATTCGACCCGGTCGCGACCGAGGAGTCGATGACCGTGGATCTGACCGGTACGGTCTCGCTCGCGGACCGCGTCTCGGTGATGGCCGAAGTGGGAGGCCGCGTGGCCTGGGTATCTCCGGAGTTCACCAACGGGGGAAGACTCGCGCCGGACGAACCCTTCGTGAGGATTGATACGGCCAAGTACTCGCTCGAGGTACAAGCCGCGCAAAACGCGGTTGCGGAGGCCGAGGCGCGACTGTCGACACAGCCCGGGCCCGTAGCCGCAGCCGTGCTCGAGAGCGCTCGAACCGCGCTGCGCCTGGCCGAGTTCGCGCTCAGCCGAACGGAAATCTCCCTGCCCTACGAGGCTCGCGTGATCAGCGCGGACGTGAGTGTGGGTGAGCTGGTCGGCCCGCCGGAGCTTGTCGGCCCCCAAGCGGTGCTGGGCATCGTCTACAGCACCGAAGCACTGGAGGTCAATGCACCGATTGAAGTCGCCGACCTGGCCTATCTGGCCCCGGCAGTCGGCCGCTCCGCCCGGGTGTCCACAACGTCCGGCGTTCATTCTGCGAGGATTGTCCGCGTCTCATCGGTGCTTGCGCCCAGGACGCGTCTTTCGACGATCTTCCTGCGGTTCTCGCCCGCTCAGCGCGCCAGCTCGCTGCCACTGCCGAACACCTTCGCCGAAGTCGAGATCGAGGGCCCCCCATACCGGAACGTCTATCTGCTGCCGGAATCGGTGTTGCAGCAGGACGACGCCGTGTGGGTTGTCGAAAACGGCGCCCTGCGCCGGGTTGTCCCCAACGCCATCGGGTGGACCAGCGAGGGTCTGGTGGTCGAGGCGTTCGACGCGGCCGACGGCATCGTGATCGGCGCCCTGCCCGGAGCACGGGAGGGATTGGCGGTCGAGTTGGCGGGCGCAGCGTCTTCCCGATAGTCACAGTGAAAAACGGGCTGATCGCATACTTCGCCGGGAATCCGGTCGCCGCGAACCTCCTTATGGTGTTCTTCATCGTCGGCGGCCTGATCGCGGGCTCCAACCTCCCTGTCCAGAACTTTCCGGAGATCGACCTCCGCAGCGTCACAGTCACTGTCAGGTCGCCCGGTTCCTCGCCCAGGGAGGTTCGGGAGGACATCGTACGGCGGCTCGAGGAAAACGTAGTCGGTCTGCCAGGGGTGGAGCGTGTCGTTGCAGCGGCCTATGAAGGGCTTGCCCGGGTCACGGTCGAACTGGCCACCTTTGCGGACGCCGCCGCCGTTCTGGACGACGTCAAGAATGCCGTGGACCGCATCGAGAATTTTCCGCCGGTTTCCGCGGAACAGCCCGAGATCGAATACACTCGGGTAGAGATCGAGGTTCTGACGCTCTCCGTCTCGTCGGCATCGGCCAGCGAGAACGAATTGCGGCTGGCCGCCCAGGCGTTGCGGGAAGGGCTGCTCGAGCTGCCGTCCGTCTCCCAGGTGACGCTCCTCGGCACGCGGGATCGTGAGATTTCAATCGAGCTGAGCGAGGTGGAGCTGCGCCGCAACGGACTCTCCATCAACCAGATTACGGATGCGATTCGGCGCGCCTCCCTGAATTTGACCTTTGGCGAACTGCGTACGGACGCCGGAGGCCTCGTGCTGCACACCGTCTCAAAGCGGCAGTTCGGCGAGGAGTTCGAGGACATTCCGGTAATCACGCGGCTCGATGGCTCGATTCTCACCGTGGGCGAGGTCGCGGAGATTCGTGACGGGTTCGTGGACGAAGACATCATCACCCGAGTTGATGGAGACCCCGCCATACTGGTTCGTGTCGACGCGGCCGGGCAGCAGTCGATCGTGACCATGGGCGAGGACATCAGAAGCTGGCTTGCGAGCTACCAGCCTCCTCCGAACGTCGAGATCGGCATCTGGAGCGACCGGGCGGGCGATGCCGTCGACACGATATCGTCGATCGTCGGAAACGCAGTGGTGGGCACCATGCTGGTCCTGCTGTGCCTTGTCGTGTTCTTCGACCTGCGTGTGGCCACCTGGGTCACCCTGGGCATTCCCCTGTCCTTTCTGGGTTCCCTGATCTTCTTCGGAATGAGTGGCCTCACGCTCAATCTGGGGACGATCTTCGCCTTCTTCCTCATGGTGGGCATCGTCGTGGACGACGCGGTGGTCGTCGGCGACAGCATCGCGGCTGAACGAGAGGGCGGGAAGGAACCACTCGAGGCCGCGGTGGCGGGCGCACGCGCCATGGTGGGGCCCATCACGATCGGCGCGGCAACCACAATGCTCGCCTTCATCCCGCTTCTCTTCATCACCCCCCCTCGACTCCAGATCGTCAACGTGTTTCCGTATGTGGCACTCTTTGTCCTGACGGTCTCGCTGATCGAGGCATTCTTCATATTGCCGGCCCACCTGTCCCATCCCGGGCGCTGGAGCCAGCCGCCGCTGTCGGACATTCAGCATCGGGCACACGTTCGCTTGCAGACGATTCGCGACATGGTCGTAGTGCCCGCGGTCTCCTGGTCGATTCGCCGCATCTGGTTTGCGCCCGTCCTGGGAACCGTGCTCGTCCTGTTCGCACTCCTGCTGCTCCGGGCCGACGTAGTGCGCATCGTCTACTTCGACGACGTGCTGAATGCCTCCGAGAACATTCAGGCCGATCTCACGCTGCCCGTGGGCACGCCGTTCGAAGTGACGCTCGCGGCGGCCGAGCGATTCTCCGACGCGGCACTGGCGGTGAATGATCGGAGCGAGGGAACATCGGTCGACGCGGTCAGCATCATGGCCGGCAACGTCCTCGCGCGGCGAACAGCCGAAGCCGGTCCCAACAGGAGCCACCTAGCGTCCGTGATAGTCCATCTGAATGAGCGGCCGATCCGGCGCATGTCGGTACTGGGGATCACACGTCTGTGGCGTGAGAACATCGGCGATGTGTCGTATCTGGAAAGCGTAGCCTACTACACTCAGCGCACGCAGTCGGAGCAGGGCGTGGCCTACGCCCTGAAGCACGACGACCTGGACAGCCTGCGAGCCGCCACGAACGAGCTGACCGCGTCGATGGCGTCCATGCCGGGGCTATACGGAATCTCCGACAATCTGGTGCTGGGCAAGCGTCAATTCGCAATCGAACTGACGCCCGCGGGCAAGGCGGCGGGGTTGACGCCCGCGGGGATAGGGGTACAGCTCCGTGCCAGTTTCCATGGGGCGGAGGTCCAGCGCATTCAGCGCGGCCACGATGAGATCAAGGTGATGGTGAGATACCCCAGGGAGCGGCGCCAAAGCATGCGCGACCTTGAGAGCGAACGGATCCATCGGCCCGGCACCGGGGAGAATGGCGCCGGCCAGCCCTCCTCGGCTTCCGGAGGGGAGGTCCCTCTCTCAACGGTGGCCGATCTGAGCGAGCGGCGCGACCTGTCTGCACTGGTCAGCATCGACGGCCAGCAGACCGCCCTCGTGAGCGCCGAAGCCGACCCTGCACTGCTGACGCCCCTTCAGGCCAGGCGCGAGATAAACGAGAGCTTCGTTCCGCAGCTGCTCGAGAGATACCGGAATCTCCGAATCGAACCCCACGGCAGCGCCCGCACGGAGGGCAACCTCCTTGGGACCCTGGCCGTGCTGATTCCCCTGCTGCTCATCGCGATGTATGTCCTGATCGCTGCCTTCCTCCGCAGCTACTGGAAGCCCGTGATCGCCGTAGCCGGTATTCCGATCGCGTTTTCGGGAGCGGTCGTGAGTCACTGGATCCTGGGATGGGACTTCAGCGCCATGTCGCTGTTCGGGGTGATCGGAGTCGCGGGCGTAATCGTAAACGACGCGCTCGTGCTGATGGATCGCTACAACGTGCTGCGTCGAGAGAGCAGCATGATCCCGGCGATCGCCGCCGCATCCGCCGCAACCCGCCATCGTTTCCGGGCCGTGTTCCTGACCAGCCTGACGACGATCCTGGCGCTCGCACCGCTGCTCTACGTGCGGACCGAGGAACTGATGATTCTCGTGCCATTCGTTGTGAGCATGCTCGGCGGATTGATATTCTCCGGCTTCTTCATACTCTGCCTGCTGCCGTCGCTGGTAATGGTTGCGGAGGCCAGGTCGGAATAGGGGGACCCGTTCGGCGCGGTCCGATCCCGTGCAACTCACATCAGCTTTCAGCGCCGGATCACCTCCCCCGGCAGCGCCGGCGCGTGCACCGGATCCCGCCTCACCCGGGTCGCCTGCTCGAACGCGTAGCCGAGCGCCAGCAGCCGACCCTCGCTGAACTCGCGCCCCAGGAACGAGATGCCCACCGGCAGCCGGTCGCCGGTGAAGCCCGCCGGGACGATCATGTCGGGGAGGCCGCTCAGGTTGGCCAGGTTGGTGGCGGAGGGCGACGGGGTGGCCGCCGACGAGCCGCGGTAGACCCCCGCGGGGCCGGGCCGCGTCGGCGAGGTGGGGTAGACGATGGCGTCCAGGTTGTCGGCGTCCATCGCTCCCACGAGGATGTCGCGCACCAGCGGCAGGCCGTGGTCGCGCATCGCGCTGTATTCGTAGTCGTCGAGCGATCCGCCGGCCAGCTCATCGTGGAAGAAGTTCCAGCGCGTGGGGTTGGGGACGCCGCCGTCGGGCAACGGAGCCAGGATCTTCTTCGCGCGCTCGACCATCTCCTCCAGCGTGCGGGGGTATCCGGGCGACAGCGTGGCCAGGTACGCCTCCATCTGCACGGGGAACTCGCGAAAGCGGATCGTCTGGTAGTACTCCGCCTTCGCCGCGAGCAGCCAGGGCGGGTAGCGCACGTCGACCACCGTCGCGCCGGCCTCGCGCATGGCGTCCAGCCCCGCCTCGATGATCCAGTCGACCTCGGTGTCGTAGCCGAGGAAGTCGCGCGCGATGCCGATGCGGGCCCCGTCGAGCGCCCCCGGATCCAGATGCGCGGTGTAGTCGCTTTCGTAGCGCCCTTCGCTGGCCAGGGTCGCCTCGTCGGCCGGGTCGACGCCCACCATCACGTTCATCATCGCGGCGATGTCGTAGACGTGGCGGGCCATCGGGCCTGCCGTATCGAATGACAGCGCGAGCGGCACGATCCCGTCACGGCTCAGCAGCCCGAGCGTCGGCTTCAGCCCGGCGATGCCGTTGGCGGTGGAAGGGCCGCGCACGGATCCACCGGTGTCGGTGCCGATCCCCAGCTGCCCGTATGAAGCGGCGATGGCCACCCCCGTGCCGCCGGAAGACCCCGACGGGTTGCGCGTCAGGTCGTGCGGATTGCGCATGGGCCCGTCGATCGAGCTCATCTGCACCCCCGAAGCGAGCTCGCTCATGTTGGCCTTGGCCAGGATGATCGCCCCCGCGTCGCGCAGCCGCCGCACGATGAATGCGTCGTCGGGCGGGATCGAGCCCTTGAGCAGGATCGAGCCGGCCGTGGTCGGCATGTCGTCCGTGTCGACGTTGTCCTTCAGGATGACGGGGATCCCGTGCAGGATCGACCGCGGTCCCCGCGTCCGCCGCTCCTCGTCGAGCTCCCGCGCGCGGGCCGGCGCCTGGGGGTTGATGGTCAGGATCGCGTTGAGGCCTGGCCCCTGGTCGTCGAATGCCTCGATGCGGGCCAGGTACAGCTCGACGAGCCGCTCCGAGGTGAGCGTGCCGGCCTCGAAGGCCGCGTTGATGTCGGCGATGGTGGCGCCGGAAAGGGGGATGTCCTGCGCGGCGGAGGCTGAGGGGACGGAGGAGAGGGCGACCGAGAGCGCGAGGGCGGCGCGGATGGTGCGTGGGGTCATGGGAGTGCGGCTCCGGTGGGAAGGGTCGGGGGGGCGGGTGCCGCCAAGTTGGCGCGCGCGCGGGGGCCCTTGCAATGCGGCGCGCCGGCCCGGGCATCGCGGCGTGTGGGCGCGCCCGATCCGGACCGGACGCGGCCCGTCAGCGGACCAGCGCGAGCAGGCTGCGGGGGTCGACGCTGGTGGTGCCGTAGCGGACCACCCAGCGGAGGTGCGGGCCGGTCACGCGTCCCGTCGCGCCGACACGGCCGATGGGGGTGCCGGCCGTGACGGTGTCGCCGGCCTCGACCAGCTGCTCGCTGAGGTGGAAGTAGCCGCTCACCACACCGCCGCCGTGGTTCAGGTAGACAAGGTTGCCGGCGTACACGAAGCCGTCGACGAGCGCGACCACGCCATCGGCGGCCGCGACGACGGTATCGCCCATGAATCCCTGAAGGTCCAGCCCCATGTGGCGGCTCGAGATCTGACCGTTGAACTCGCGGCCGGTGCCGAACTCGCTGGTCACCCGGTAGGGGCGCGGCATGACCATCGTGGGCGACCAGAGACGCGGGGTGGCGAGAGCGTCGCGGGCTACCTGGGCGGCCTTTTCGCGGTCGCGTGCCAGCCGCGCCTGGTCCTCTTCATTCGGGGGCGAGCCGAAGCGGGGCGCGACGGTGAGGCGCTCGTGTTCGTATGTGCCGGCCACGATCGGAATACGGAGCGAGTCGGTCTGGGTGCGGCCGTCGGGGTAGGTGGCCCGGACCCAGGCGTCGACCGAGTCGGTGGCGTTGATCGGCACGGGGGCGAAGCTCTCCAGCGCCGACTCGGCGGCGTGGAAGTGGAGGGTTTCGCCGCCGGCCTCGCCCGTGGCCGAGACGGCGCCCGAATCAGGCGGCGCGGCGACGCGGATCAGGAAGAGGTGGCCCTGGGTGGGCTCCGTGGGCGTCCAGGTGACTTCGAGGGGCGGGAGCGGGGGTGGGGGTGGATCGTAGATGAGGGCGAAGGCGGCCGCCGCCACGAGGATGACGGCGGCCGCGACGGCCAGGGCGGTTCGGGCGGGGTGGCGGCGGGGCTTGGCGCGGGCTGCGGCGTTTTGTTCGGTCATGAGTTATTGGCGGTTCCTGTGGCGCGTCGGCCGACTGAGGCAAGCGTCGGAAGTATGCTGCACCAAGGTGCGTCGGCGCGCGCCGGTCAACAACCGGCGACAGTCCCGCGGAAACGACCAGGGACATGCTGATGTCCGGATGGGACAGCTGCCCGTGTCGGGTAAGCGCATTCGCCGCCAGGACGTATGGCAACTGTGTATCGGACGCAGAGTGTCTATCCAGGCAACTGGAGAACACCTGCTGGACAGCGAAAACAGGGGTACACCGTGACTCGATCGACCTTCAGGATCCATCCTTCACAGTGCGCCCTGGCGGCGCTGACAACCATACTGGCGTTGGGCACCCCTCTTCTGGCCGCCCAGGAAGTCATCGAGCTTCCCGCTGAAGACCAGCTGCTGGACGCGGAGTTCGAAGAGGTGTATCGGGTGGGGTCGTTCGAGGGTGACGAATGGGAGACCTTCGGCATCATCGGCGCGGTGGCATTCGACGCATCGGGCAATCTCTTCGTGCTGGACTCGCAAGCCGGACGGATCGTGGTCGTGGGCACCGACGGAGGGTTCCTGCGCGAGTTCGGAGGTGTTGGCGACGGGCCGGGTGAATTCGGTGGAGACAACGGTTCCGGGATCAGACTCGTGGTCCTGCCCAGCGGGGCAGTTGCGGGCTATGACCCCGACCACCGGCACTTCTCGGTTTTCGGTACCGGCGGCGAGTTCGAACGCACGGTGAGAATGCCCGGCGGATTGCTGTACATGCTCCCCCCTTTGCAGGCCGAGCCTGGCGGCGAATCCGTTATCGCGACAGCAAGAGTGTTCGCCATCGACATCAACGCCCTGCGCAATCGCGAAGAACCCGACGAGCCCACTTTCCGACCGATCCTGCGCTTCGGCCTGAGCGGTGAAGATGTCGTCGAGGATACCGTGGCCCGAGCATGGGAGTCGCCAAGCGATGCCAGCGGGTTTGCACCCCCGCTCGTAGTCGGTGCGCTCCCGGACGGCGGTGTCGCCTACGTGGACTCGTCAGCCTACGCGATCAAGGTCATGTCGCCCGAGGGCAACCTGGTGCGCGTGCTCACACGGCCAATTCAGCCCGAACCCGTGACCGACCGGATCAGGGAAGCGGAGATCGAGCGACAACTGGAGGAACTCGATGGGAGCAACGAGTTGGGGGCGGACCGGGCGGGTGGGCAACGTGGCGCCATGATGGCCCAGATGGCTGCATTCAGGCGCAGCGGCATCCAGTCGATGACATTCCACGACGTTGTGCCGGTCATGAGTGCCCTCAAGACCGGCTGGGGAGGGACGATCTGGGCACGTCGTCGCGGCGAAGGGGTGGTCCGCGAGGGCCCGATTGACCTGCTCACTCCGGATGGCCGCTACCTTGGCACCTTCGCGGCGGAAGCCACCGCGATGCCCTCCGCCTTTGGCCCCGACGGCCTGGTCGCCTTCGTCGAGCGCGACGAACTGGATGTTCCGACCGTGGTGGTTCGGCGCCTGCCGTCCGAGCTCAGGTAGGACGCTACCAGACCCGCCGCACCCCGATTCAGTCCTCCCAAGCCGTGAGATCGGACTCCGGCAGAGGATCGAAGAAGCTGTCGTCCACGGTCAGCCGACCCTTGAGCGCTCCGAATCGGCGGACAGGACGGCTGTCCTGGTGCGCGACGAGACGCGCGACCGGCTTCCCGCTTCGGGCGATCACGATTTCCTCGCCCGCTTCCACCGGAGTGGTTCCGCAGAAACGACCAGGGACAAGTCGATGTTCGGATGGGACACCGGGTTGTCTCCCATATGGTCACATCCCCCCCGATGCCGTAGACTCACTGCGCACCGCTACGATCATCACCCCATCAGGAACCACAATGCACGACCATCGCTTGCCCACCTCCCCACGCGGCACGACTGCGCGCGCTCCCTTCGCGGCCCTGCTCGCCACGACCCTGCTCGCGTCCCTCGCGGCCCCCGCCACCCTCCCCGCCCAGCAGCGCGGCGGCGGCGAGGGCGGCGACGAGGACGCCCCCGCCGAGCTCAACGCCGGCCTCCTGTCCTCCTTCCGCTGGCGGAGCATCGGCCCGGCGACCGCCTCGGGACGCATCGCCGACATCGCCGTCGATCCCACCGACCGCAGCACCTGGTACGTCGCGGCCTCGTCCGGGAACGTCTGGAAGACCACCAACGCGGGCACCACCTGGACGCCGATCTTCGACAACTACGGCTCGTATTCGATCGGCGCGATCGCGCTCGACCCGAGCGACCACCTCACCCTCTGGGTCGGCACCGGCGAGAACAACGGCCAGCGCTCGACGGGATACGGCGACGGTGTCTACAAGTCGGTCGACGGCGGACGCTCGTTCACGAACATGGGGCTGGAGACGTCCCGGCACATCGGCATGATCGCCATCCACCCGGACGACTCGCGCACGGTCTTCGTCGCGGCGCAGGGCCCGCTCTGGGCGGCTGGCGGCGAGCGCGGCCTCTACCGCACCACCGACGGCGGCGAGACCTGGGAGCTGGTCCTCGAGATCGACGAGCACACCGGCGTCAACGAGGTCTACTTCGACCGGCGCAACCCGGACGTCATGTACGCCTCGTCGTGGCAGCGGCGCCGACACCAGTGGACGATGATCGACGGCGGGCCGGGCTCGGGCATCCACAAGTCCACCGACGGCGGAAACACCTGGCGCGCGATCAACCGCGGGCTGCCCTCGGGCGACAAGGGGCGGATCGGGATGGCGATCTCGCCGATCGACCCCGACGTGCTCTACGCGATCGTCGAGGCGTCCGGCAACAACGGCGGCACCTTCCGCAGCGAGAACATGGGCGAGAACTGGAGCCGCACGTCGCGCTACCAGTCGGGCGCGGCAATGTACTACCACGAGCTCTACGCCGACCCGCACCGCTTCGACCGCATCTATTCGCTCGACACCTTCGTGCAGATGTCCGACGACGGCGGCCAGACCTGGGGCCGGCTGCCCACGCAGGGCGTGCACGTGGACCATCACGCGCTGGCCTTCGACCCGGACGACCCCGAGCACCTGATCCTCGGCAACGACGGCGGCCTCTACGAGACGCATGACTTCGGCGAGAGCTGGCACTTCTTCCCCAACCTGCCGCTGACCCAGTTCTACAAGGTCGCGACCTCGAACGACGAGCCGTTCTACTACGTCTACGGCGGCACGCAGGACAACAACACGCTCGGCGGACCGTCGCAGACATTGGGCGGCGGCATACGCAATTCGGACTGGTACGTAACCCTCGGCGGCGACGGATTCGACCCGGTGGTCGATCCCGAGAACCCCGACATCATCATCTCGCAGCTGCAGTACGGGGTGATTTCGCGCTTCGACCGGGGCAGCAAGGAGCGCCTCGACATCCAGCCGCAGCCCGACCCCGACGGCCCGCCGCTCCGCTGGTACTGGGACGCCGGGCTGCACATGTCGCCGCACGACAACAACCGCATCTACTTCGGCGCGCAGATCCTCTTCCAGAGCGACGACCAGGGGACCAGCTGGCGCGCGATTTCGGGCGACCTGTCGCGCAACATCGACCGCAACCAGCTCGAGGTGATGGGGCGCGTGTGGAGCGTCGACGCGGTCGCCAAGAACCGCTCGACCTCGGCGTTCGGGCACATCGTGGCGGTCTCGGAGTCGCCGCTGGCCGAGGGGCTGATCTACGTGGGCACCGACGACGGGCTGGTGCAGGTAACCGAGGACGGAGGCGACACCTGGCGCGCCGTCGAGAGCCTGCCGGGCGTGCCGGACACGAGCTTCGTGCACGACGTCGAGGCCTCGCTGCACAACCCCGACGAGGTCTTCGTCGTGGTCAACAACTTCAAGCGCAACGACTTCCGCCCGTACGTGCTCAAGTCCACGAACCGCGGCGTGGACTGGCAGATGATCACCGGCGGCCTGCCCGACAACAGCCCGAGCTTCTCGATCGTGCAGGACCACGTCGAGCCGGGGCTACTCTTCCTGGGGGCCGAGTTCGGGGCCTTCGTGTCGGTCGACGGCGGCGAGTCGTGGATGGACTTCGACGCCGGCCTGCCGACGATCCCCGTGCGTGAGCTCGAGATCCAGAAGCGCGAGGGCGACCTGGTGGCCGCCACCTTCGGCCGCAGCTTCTACGTGGTCGACGACTACACTCCGCTCCGCGAGCTGGCCCGCGCGTCCGACGAGATCCTCGCCGGCGGCGGTCACATCTTCGAGGTGGCCGATGGGGACATGTTCGTGCCCTGGAACCCCGGCGGCGCGAACGGCAGCGACTTCTACACCGCCGACAATCCGCCGCTGGGCGTGACCTTCACGTACTGGGTTGGCGAGACGCTGAGGACCCGTGAGGCGGAGAGGAGGGCGGCCGAGCGACGAGCGCAGCGTGCGGGCGAAGACACGCCGTATCCCACATGGGACGAGCTGGAGGCAGAGGATCGCGAAGAGGCGCCGCGGGTCTTTCTCACCGTCCGCGACGACGCGGGCAACGTGGTCAACGTCGTGAATGGCTCGACCGGCCGGGGCGTTCACCGCGCCGTGTGGAACTACCGCTACCCGGGCTACAACCCGGTGACGGGGGGCGGCGGTGGCGGCGGCGGCTTCGGTGGATTCGGCGGCGGGGGCGGCAACGGCCCGATGGCGCTGCCGGGCGACTACACCGTGTCGCTGGCGCAGCGCGTCGACGGCGAGGTGACGGAGCTGGCCGGGCCGACCCCGTTCACGATCGCGCCGCTCAACCAGCCCGCGATCCCGCAGCAGGACCGGGCGCGGATTCTCGCGTTCCAACGGGAGACGGGCGAGTTGCTCCGTGCTGTGACCGGCAGCCAGCGGGTGGCTGCGGAGGCCGCGCAGCGGATCTCGGCCATCAAGCAGGCGCTGCAGCGCTGGCCTGCGGCGCCGGGCGAGCTGACGGGCGAGGCCCGCGCGATCGAGCTGAGGCTTCTCGACCTGCGGGAAACCCTGGAAGGATCAAGGACCCGGACTTCGCGCGCGGAGCCCGACCTGCCCGGCATCACGGGGCGCGTAAACCAGATCGTGCGCGGGCACTGGAACGGCATGCACGGACCGACGGAAACGCACCGCGAGCAGTACCGGATCGCGCGGCGGCTGTTCGGCGGGTTGTATCCCGACCTGCAGCAGCTCGTCGAGACGGATCTGCCGGCGCTCGAGGCGCGGCTGGAGGAAGCGGGCGTGCCGTGGACGACGGGGCGGGCGCTGCCGAGGTGGCCTCCGGAGTAGGGGGATGTAAACCCGACATGTCATAATGTAAACCAAAGTTTACAGTGCGGCGCGCCGTCTGGGCTTGATTCCGGCACATTCGTGTCACTTTGATGATCGTATCATCGATTTGACACGAATGTCAGCGGTGGAGCGGCTCTCCGAGCCACAGGGCACGAGGCCGACATCCTGATCGACGCGGGCGGTCGCCTGATTCCGGTGGAGGTCAAGTCCGGCCGGACGGTACCCGCGGACGCCGTATCGGGGTTGCAGTGGTGGACCTCGATTCCCTCGAACCCGAATCGGGGTGGTGTGCTGGTCCACGGCGGGACGGAGAACTTCGACCTGAGCGGGTTCCGGGTCCTGCCCTGGTTTCTGGGGGCTACGCCCGCAGCCGGAGCTCCCGAATCCGCCTGAGCGGACACGCGGTGATCGCATCGCCCAGCGGGTACTGCAGGTCGCCCGGATAGACGACCCACAGGTGCTCCAGACCGAGATCGTCCTTGACGATGTGCATGGACTTCGTGGTCCGGGGTGCGTCGCTGCACTTGAACTCGAAGCCCCACCGCTTCCCGCCGCGCAGTAGCATCAGGTCCAGTTCGGCTCCCCGCTGGGTGCGGTAGAAGTAGGCTTCGTCGGCCCCATGCGCGATCAGGGTCTGTTCAAGCGCAAACCCCTCCCAACTGGCCCCGTAGGCCGGGTGGAGCGGGAGTTGCGCAGGATCGTCGATGCCCAGCAGGGAGTGCAGGATTCCGCTGTCCCGCAGATAGACCCTGGGTGACTTCACGAGCCGTTTTCCGAGGTTTTCGAACCAGGGGGGCAACACCCTGAGCATGAAGGCCCCCGCCAGCAGGTCGCGGTAGTGGTTGACCGCCGTGACTCCGATGTCCATCGAACGGCCGATCTCGGCGGCGTTCCAGGTCTGGCCGTGCCGGTGGGCCAGCATGCGCCAGAAGCGGCCGAGGGCTTCGGGAGAAACCCTTGACCCCAAACCGGGAATGTCGCGCTCGAGAAACGTCCGTGTGAAGGCCTGCATCCATCGTCTCCACACGGCGTTGCCCGGAGCGAGGTAGGCTCGGGGAAAACCGCCGCGCATCCACAGGAGGTCAAGCTCGTCGGGGCCCACGTCGTCCAGGGAGAGGCCGCCCACATCGACAAAGAGTATCCGGCCGGCCAGCGTTTCGGAGACCCCGCGAATCAGGTCCCACGACGCGCTGCCCAGGAGGAGAAAGACCGCCTTGCGCTTGCGGTCGTCCGTGATCGGACGGAGGGTCTCGAACAGGTGCGGACTGCGTTGAATCTCATCGATGACGACGAGTCCCTCACTCTGGCCGAGCAACCGTTCGGGCGTTGCGGACAGCGCCTCGCGAGCGGCTGCGACCTCCAGGTCATAGACGGTGCCTGGACCATCCCAGGCCGATACGACCTGTTCGGCGAGTGTAGTCTTGCCAACCTGGCGGGCGCCCAGCAGCGCTACCACCGGGGCCTCGGCCAAGCCACGGTTGACGGCCGCCAGCAGACGCGTACGGGGGATGTATTGTTGCATATCGTTTGCCGGATACGAGATATTCAACAATAGTTGAGCTCTAGAGCTCCGGGAACCCCTCTGGCGGGCGGCGGTGGTGAGTCGCCTGCTCGTAGGCGTAGGCATACCGGAAGAGCAGGCCTTCGGCGTACGGCCGCGCCAGGATCTGCAGCCCGGCCGGGTGCGTGCCCTCCGTGAAGCCCATCGGCACCGTGATCGCGGGCATGCCGGTCGCCGGCGCGACGCGCTGGGAATTGTCTCCGCTGTACTCTTCGCGGCCACGGTCGATGTGCGCGGGCGGGCTGAGCCAGCTGGGGTAGACGACGGCGTCGACTTCCGCGGCGTCCATCGCGGCCACCAGATCGGCGAGGTATGCCTGGCGCCCCTCGTTCTCGAGGAAATCGGGGCAGGGGGGATCCCACTCGGCCGGAGGCACGTCGAGCGGCGAGTCCTCCGACCGGCGGAGCGAGCCTTCGACGTAGTCGGAGTATTCGCCGGTCTCGAGCACGTGCAGCACGTCGGTGAAAGGCGCCGCGTCGCCGAGCGAGTTGAGATAGACGTGCATGTCGTAGCGAAAGCGGCCGCAGAACATGTTCTCGCGCGCGAGTTGGGCCTGTACGTCGAAGTCGAAGGGGTCGACGATCTCGGCGCCCAGCCCGGCGAGTTCGGCGAGCGCGTCCTCGAAGACGGCGACTACGCCCGAGTCGGCGTCCTCGGTGTCGACCAGCGCCCGCAGCACGCCAATCCGGGCGCCTTGCAGGCCGTCGGCGTCGAGGAAGGTCGTGTAGTCGTCCTCCTTGCGGTCCCGCCCGGCCTCGGTGTAGGGGTCGGCGGGATCGTGTCCGGCCACCACGTTGAAGACGCGCGCCACGTCCTCGACGGTGCGCCCCATCGGCCCGGCGATGTCCCGGTCGAATGAAAGCGGCACCACGCCGTCGCGGCTGGTCAGCCCGATCGTCGAGCGGATGCCCACGAGCGCCAGGCGCGACGAAGGGCCGCGGATCGAATTGCCGGTGTCGCTGCCGAGCCCGATCAGGCCGAAGTTCGCGGCGACGCCCGACGCGGTGCCTCCGCTGGAGCCGGCCGGCACGCGGTCGAGGGCGTAGGCGTTGCGGGTCGTGTCGAAGGACGAACTCACCGACTGGCGCGCGCTGAACGCCCACTCGGCCATGTTGGTCTTGGCCACCACGATCGCGCCCGCCTCGCGGATGCTCCGCACCATGAACGCATCGTCGGGGGGGATGCTGCCGGCCAGCGCGATCGAGCCCGCCGTGGTCACCATGTCGTGCGTGTCGAAGTTGTCCTTGACGAGCATCGGCACGCAGAAGAGTGGGCCGGGCTCGTCGCCGGCGGCCAGGGCGGCGTCGAGTTCGTCGGCGCGGTCGAGGGCGGCCGGATTGACGACCGTGATCGCGTTGATGCGGTCCTCGTAGGCCTCGATCCGGTCGAGGTATGCCTGCACGACCATGCGGCAGGTGGTGGCGCCCGAGAAGATGGCCTCCTGCACGCCGGCGATGGTGGCCTCGACGACGGGGATGGGGGCGGGGTCGGGGCGGCCGCAGGCGGTGGCGGCGAGGGCGCCCAGAACGACGGCGAGCGTGGTGGCAGGGGAGCGACGGGCCGTTCGAGTCATGGGTCTCATCTCCTCGCCGCCGTCATCTGGATCTCGACGCCGAGCCGGCCCACCAGCGGCAGTCCCGCGAGCGTGACCGGCGGCACTCCATCCGGCATCACCTCCGCGAGCACTTCCATCACCGCCTCCGCGTCGCGCACATCGGTGAGGTAGACCCACACGTCCTCCACATCGCCGAACCCCAGCCCCGCGGCCTCGAGCGTCGCACCGAGATTGGCCAGGGTGGCCCGGGCCTCGCCGCGGGCATCCTCACCTGCCGCGAGCATCCCCGCCAGCCAGACCCGTTCGCCGGTCGTGATCGCGGGCGAAAGCGGCGACCGTCCGCGCCGCTGCCCCTCGCGCAGCACCACCCGCCGCTCGTCCGACTGCTCCGCCACGCACTGGATCTCGACCAGGAAGGCCGGGTTCATCAGGCCGCCGCGCACCGCAGCCCGCGCGGGAGGATCGTCGGCGGTGACGAACTCGCGGTAGGCCGTGTTCATGTCGCCCCAGAGGCGGACGTCGTCCAGGAAGACCTTGCAGCTGACCAGGTCGCCATAGTCCATCCCGGCCTCTTCGAGGATCAGGCCGATGTTGCCGAAGACGCGCCGGGTCTGGGTCTGCACGTCGCCCCCGACGGGCTGGTAGGTGTCCGGATCGCGGCTGGTCGCGCCCGCCACGAAGAGCACGTCGCCCGCGCGCACGCCCCACGAATACGGCAGCGCCGGCGACTGCAGCCCCGACGGCACGATGATCTCGGTCTCGTCCGGGGTGGCGACGGCCGACATCTGAACCAGGGCGTCGCGGTCGGGCAGGTCGGCACGGACGGTGGCGCGCGTGGGCGGATCGTTGGCGAAGTAGCCGCGATAGACGCCGTTCATCGCCTGGAAGTGGCGTGTGTCACGGAGGAAGACGTTCATCGCGACGACATCCTCGTAGCCGAGCCCGCGGGCCCGCAGCTGCTCGCCGAGGGCGTCCAGCGTGGCGGCGGTCTGCTCCTCGACGGTGGTGAGGGGGGCGCCGCCCTGCGAGGTGCCGGTGATGTTGGACAGGTAGACCAGCTCGGGCGTCTGGGCGGAGGTGGGGGGCGGGAAGATGAGGGGTGCCGCGAGGGCGATGAAGGCCCCGAGCAGAACGAGGGCTGACAGGCCAATCGGCGAGCCGGCGCGAATCGTGGCTGCGGTGGAGGCCGAAGTGGGCAGGCGCACGAGCGCCGCAGGCAGGGTTCTCATTTCGGTGATCCCGGTGGGAGGTGGCTGGAGGGGATGACTGACCTCTACACTGCTCGCTCGTGGGAGCGCGAGCAACAGCGCATGCCGCTCGAGGGGTCGATCGTGATGTAAACCGCGCTTTACAAAACGTAATGTTTAGTTGTCATCGTCATGACTCTCTCTCCGCAGCGGAATGGTCTGGGGCGCGCCCGTGTCGCTGCCGGGACCGGGGTGAGGCACCAGCCGCAGCGGCCACTCGTACACGTCCTCGAGGGTGGTGCGAGACAACACCTCCGCCGGCGCGCCGCAGGCCCGGGCCTCGCCGCGGTCGAGCAGCAGAATCCGGTCGGCGAAGCGGGCGGCGAGGTTGAGGTCGTGGGTGATGACGAAGACGGCGAGCCCCTCCGCGCACAGCTCCTGCAGCAGGTGGAAGAGGTCCATCCGGTAGCGCAGGTCGAGGCCGGCCGCGGGCTCGTCGAGGAGCAGGATCGGAGCCTCCTGCGCCAGCGCGCGCGCGATCCGGGCGCGTTGGTGCTCCCCGCCGGAGAGCTCGCCGAGCTGGCGCCGGGCCAGGGGGGCGACGGCGCACCGCTCCAGAGCGCGGTCCACGATGGCATGGTCGTGCCTGGCGGCGCGCTCCCACGGCCCCAGGTGTGCGTACCGTCCCATCCCGACCATCTCGCGCACGGTCACCGGAAAGGGAGAGGACTCCGACTGCGGGACCACTGCGATCGCACGCGCCCGTTCGCGGTCGCCGAGGCCGGCCAGGGATTGATCGGCCAGCCGAACCTCGCCCAGCTGCGGCGTCAGCGACCCGGAGAGGAGCCTCAGCAGCGTGGTCTTGCCCGAGCCGTTGGGTCCCGCCACGGCGAGGAGCTGCCCCGGCTCGACCGACACCGAGATCTCGCGAACGGCCGCCTTTTCCGCGCGCGGGTGCGTGTAGGCAAGGCCGCGGCCTCGCAGCACGGGGCGCCAATCGCCGGCCACGGGCCCTACTGCGCCCCCAGCGGTCTCGTCCATCCGCCCCACCCCCCTCACCGCCGCCCCCCGCGCATCAGCAACACCACGAACAGCGGCACCCCGACCACCGCCGTCACCACCCCGGTCGGCAACTCGGCCGGCGCGACCACCAGCCGGGCCACCGTGTCGGCCAGCAGCAGAAAGGCCGTCCCGGCGAGAAACGACGCCGGCAGGAGCATGCGATGGTCGTTCCCCCACGCGATCCGCACCGCGTGCGGCACGATCAGCCCGACGAACCCGATCACGCCGCCCGCAGCCACCGCCGCGGCCACCATCAGCGACGCGGCCAGGTAGGCCGTCAGCTTCACCTGCTGCACCGACGCACCCAGGTAGTAGGCAACCTCCTCACCCCGCGACAGGAGGTTGAACGCGCGCGCCAGCGACAGCACCACGGCGGCGCCGGGCACAAGCAGAAGCGCCAGCAGCCCGTTCGACCCCCAATCCGCGCCGGACAGGTTCCCCATCATCCAGAAGATCGCCGAGCGGAAGGACTCGATGTCGGCGACCGAGAGCAGCAGCAGGATCACGGCGTTGAAAAAGGCGCCGGCAATCACCCCCGCGAGGATCAGGACGCGGGTGTCCATGCCGCCGGGAGAGGCCCGCCGAGCGATCTGCAGGACGAGCGTCATCGCCGCGACCGCGCCCAGGAAAGCGCCCAGCGGAAGCACCCAGGGAAGGGCCAGCCCGATCCCCGTGACCACCACCGTCACGGCCCCGACCGCCGCCCCACCCGAGACGCCCAGCACATACGGCTCCGCCAGCGGGTTGCGCAGCAGCGCCTGGAAGGTGCAGCCGCTCAGACCGAGCGCGCCCCCCACAAGGGCCGCGAGGACTGCGCGCGGCAGGCGCAGCTGCCACAGAATCGCGCGCGTGGAGGAATCCGCGTCGCCGGACAGGGTGCGCCAGAGGTCGGCGGGCCCGAGGCCCGAAGCGCCGAAGGAGATGCTGACCGCGGCCGCGACCGTGACGGCGAGCCCCAGCAGGACGAGGCGGGCCGGCGTGCGGGAGCGGGTCAACGTCCTGCCATCTCGATGTACACCGGCTTCCCTCCCTCGAAGGATGGTGCAAGGACGAGGGAGCCGCGTCTCCTGGCTCGAGGCAAAGTCGCTCGCCTTCCCGGGGACCAGCTGCCTGGCGGTCCAAATCCCGGTGGCTATCGAGCGCGTCGTGCCGGATCCGCGGGGGATCCGGGCCTCCTACAGTGGCGGGGCCGCGTCGGCTTCGGACCGACTTCCGGTGGCTCGCTCGCTATCGGTCGGCACGTTAACGGGATTCGGGTTGAAGGGCAACGGTGTCCGGCGCGTTTACCCGGGACCAGTCCCAATCGAGCATGGCTCTGTCCCGGCGAATCCCCGTGGACTGTCTTGTTTTGTCGTGCCCATGCACTATTCTGTACTGCCACGGCCCCGTTTGGGGGTCGAGACCATGTTCTCATGAGACAGATCCCCGACTTCGTTCGCCAAAGAGGCCGTCCAGGTGCCCAGGCCGCGCTGCTGCTGGGCCTCTGCCTGCTGGTCCTGCCCGCTTCCGCCAGCGCCCAGGACACCGAGGAACACGAGCGCATCCTCGCCCGCCTGGAGTATGAGCGTGTCCGTACCTATTCCGGACGTGGAGTCGACGTCTCGTCGCGCATGAGGATCGCGCGGGAGCAGGCGATTGCCCTGCGGCGCATCGCGGCCAGGGGCGCGGCTTCGACCCCATGGCGGGCGCTGGGCCCGACACAAATCGACGACCCGTGGGTTGGCCCGGTGGCGGGGCGCGTATCGACGATCGCCATCCATCCGCACGATCCCGCGGTCCTCTACATCGGAGGAGCCCAGGGAGGTGTGTGGAAAACCGAAAACCGGGGAGCCTCCTGGACTCCCCTGTCCGACCACGAATGCTCGCTCGCAATGGGGTCGATCGCCATCGACCCGGTCAACCCGGACATCATCTACGCCGGCACCGGCGAGCAGCACTTCTCGGGAGACAGCTACTACGGGTGCGGTGTCCTGCGGTCGCTGGACGGCGGTTCGACGTGGGAGTGGGACCGGCAGCTTGCGGGCGTCTTCCTCCGCAGCGGGAGCGAAGGCGCCAGGATTTCGCGCGTCCTCGTCGACCCCCTGACTGCCGGATCCTCGATGTCGACCACGGTCCTGGCGGCGGCGGATTTCGGGCTCTTCCGATCGACGGACAGCGGCCGAAGCTGGCGCCCGGTGCTGAACGGGCGCGTGACGGACCTGGTCATGAACCGGGCCGATCCGTCCATCCTGTATGCGGCCGTGATGGCGCAGGGAGTCTACAAGTCGACGGACAGCGGCCGCAGCTGGACCTACGCCTCCAGTGGAATGCGCGACACGCATATCGGCCGAATCAACCTGGCCATTTCCCCTTCGATGCCGGACATCGTGTACGCGGCAATCGATCACGACCGAGAGGAGACCGGGCAGATCCCCGGGCCGCTGGTCTACCGCACCGAAAACGGTGCCGCCACCTGGCGAGAGGTCGGGGCGGAGGGAGCCGATTGCACAACGATCTGCTGGTATGCCATGACGCTGGCGGTACATCCGCTGAATCCCGAGCGCGTCCACCTCGGTGCCGGCGTCCGGATGTACATCTCGACGGATGGCGGGGAAACGTTCGCCCTGGCCCACCCGGACAACGTGCACGTCGACCAACACTACCTCGTCTTCGACACGCTCAGCGGGCCCGACGCCCTCTACCTGGCCAACGACGGAGGCGTCTACCGCTCCACGGACGCGGGTGCAAGCTGGACATCACTGGCCACCGACCTGGCGATCGCGCAGTTCTATCCGGGAGTCACCCTGCATCCGGCCGACCCCGCCGGGGCTCTGGGCGGAACCCAGGATCTGGGTACCCTCCGAGCGGTCGCGACGACCCCGTGGCCCAAGCTCATGGGCGGGGACGGCGGATTCACGGCCATCGACGCCGAGGATCCGGACGTCTGGTTCGGCGAGCCGCAGTGGCCACACGGTCCGCACCGCAACGGGCAGGCGGCGACCACGGGCATCGACCTTAGCGAGGACGCGCAGTTCCTCCCGCCGCTCGTGATGGATCCGGTAGACTCGAAGCGGCTGTATTTCGGCACCCGGAGCATCTACCGGACGGAGAACTCGGCCGACAAGTGGGTGCGGATCTACGACACCCCAGGGCGAGCGAAGGTCAATGCCATCGCCCCGGCACCCTCCGACGAGAACACGGTGTACGCCTCGATCCTGCGTACCTGGGACATCTACGGGGTCGCGTTCACCCATGACGGGGGCGTGACCTGGGAAGAATCGGAGTTGGGGCTGAGCGATCCCCGGTACATCGGCGACCTGGCCGTGCATCCCGACGATCCGGATCAGGCATACGCCGTTGTGGGCGGATTCAGGACCGGACACGTCTTCCAGACCACTGACGGCGGCCGCACCTGGCGTGACCGTACCGGCAATCTGCCCGACCATCCCGTCAATGCCGTTCTATACGATCCCGAAAACCCCGAGGGGATCTATATCGGAACCGACGTGGGGGTCTTCCACTCACCCCGCGGAGGCGATCGCTGGGACATGCTCGGCGACGGACTCCCGACCGTCGCGGTCTTCGACCTGGCGGCGCGCGCGGGTACGGGCAGACTCGTGGCCGCCACGCACGGGCGCGGCATGTTCGAAATCCCGATCCAAGTCCCGCTCACTGCACGCGTGCAGCCGAAGGCGGTGCACGACACGGTCCTGGTGGGTGTGGACGAGCAGGTGACCGGCCGCGTGATCGTGGCGCCGCACGGAAGGGACGACTACATGGCCGGCTGGACGGCGGCTCCATCGGCCACCGCTCCCTGGCTGACGGTCACCGGAGGGATGGGGCAGGGGCGCGGGCGCTTCACCTACGGCATCGCGGCATCCGAGCTGCCACCGGGCGACCACGAGGCGGTCGTGCAGGTCCTGGTGTCCGGGGTGTCGGACGCACTCGACATTCCGGTGCATGTGCACGCGGCCGCGCCGAAGGGCCACATGACGCTGGCCCGCAGCGAAAGCCGGAAGGCGGTTCTCGTTTACGACACGGCTCCCTTTGAGGACTCGGTGGCGGTCAGCTTCGAGGGTGCGCAGGCGGCTACCGTCGAGTGGCGCGCGACGCTGCCGGGCATCAGCCGATGGCTCGATCTGACAAACGACTCGGGCGTTGGAGACGGATTCGTCACGTGGACCGTGGACCCGGACAGTATCGAGGTGGGGACATACACCGAACGGGTGGCGATCACGGCCAGCCTCGCGACCGGCAGCCCCGCGGAGCTCGTGTACACACTCTCGGTGGAGCCTCCGCTGAGCATTCCCGCGTTGCGCGTGGCGGGGTCGGACTACGGTGTTTCCGGCTGGTCGCTCGTCTCGACCGACTCCATCTCCGTGGGCTTTGCCGGCTTCGGCGCCGATTCGGCGACCTGGACCGCGGCCAGCGGCTCCGAATGGCTGACGGTCGAGCGGAGCAGCGGCGGCCGGGCGGACCCGATCGTGTGGACGCGCACGTCGGAATCGCTCGATCCCGGCGTCTACACAGACACGATCACCATCCGGGTCGATGGGCATCCCGACCTCGTCGGACTGGTCGTGGACAGTCTGGAAGTGGTACCCCCGATGACCGTCGAGGACGCGGCTCACCACCTCCTCGGCCTTGAGGTCCTGGCACCCGCTCAGGAGACTTTCCTCGACTGGTTCGGCAACGGCGACGGAGTCTTCAACGCCGGTGACGTGCTCAGGTGGCTGGACCACTGCGCGGCGACCGGGGACTCGGGCTGCGAGAAGCCTCCGGGCGAGCCGGCATCGGGGCAAGAGCCGGTATCGCCCGCACGGCGCGTTCCCGATTCCGAGCCGAGGTCATCCGCACCAGGGAGGAGCAGAGGGGAATGAAGAGGATCCCGCTCCTGATTCCGGCGGTGTTGGCGGCTGCCGTGGCCGTGTACTCATGCGGCGGAGACGAGACGGTCACTCCCGCGCCCCCGGCAAACCGTCCGCCCGTGGCGACCGGCACCATCCCCGCCGCGAACATCTTCGTCGACGACACGGTCACGGTCGACGTGTCGGCGTACTTCAGCGATCCCGACGGCGACCGGCTCAGCTACGACGCCACGGTTTCACCCGGCACGGTGGCTTCGGTCTCGGTCGCGGGAAGCGTCGTCACGATCGTGGGGGCCGCGAGGGGCCTGGGGACCGTGACCGTGACCGCGCGCGACCCGGGCGGGCTGTCGGCACAACGGCAGATGGGGCTGAACGTGGATGACAGGTTCGGCTACGTGAACGTGGACATCCAGGACGGCCAGTCCGATTGGGGCGCCGTTGTGCTCGCGGTTGTCGGTCCGGCGTTCGACTCGCTCCAGGCGGCCCCGGATCTGGCTGTGTACCACGTGCCGGCGCAGAGCGGCGGCGGCCTGAACGTCTTCGTGGCCGGAGAGATTCCGCAGTCCGGAACGCTCTTCCGTTTCTGGACCGAGGATCGGGGCCGGATCGGTGAGTACGGTGGCCGAGTCTTGCAGGCAGCCGCGCGCAGCTACGAGCAGCGCGATCCGGGAAGTGTGGGGATTACGGTCCAGCGCTGATCGGCTGCCGGGCGCTGCGGCGTCGACACCCCCGCCTCAGAAATCATACCGTACCCGCACCAGCGCCAACCTTCCCAGCTCGGGCGCACCGACGAACTCCCGATGCCGGTTGTTCAGCGCGTTGTACACCGTCAACTCCAGCCGCGCATTCGGCTGGAAGGGCAGCTGATAGCCGGTCGTCACGTCCAGCACGTGGTAGGCGTCCACGGTGCCGGCAAACACGCCCGACCGGCAGTGCCCCATGTGTCCGCCCTGGCAGCGGTCCGCGAAGGAGAGCCCGCCGGAAGGAACCGGGAGTGAGCCAGAAGGGAAGCGGTGCCCGCCGTTCCCACGGGCGGAATCCGGGGTGCAACGGGGACAGATCCGAGGTGTGAGCGGTCGCTGCGAGTACCCCCGTCACCGGGATGCGGCTGACTTGGTAGTCCGATAATGACAAGTGTGGTTGTCAATATGTAAAGCGAACTTTACATGCGATTGAAGAAGACTCTCTCGGCAAGCCTGCGGAAGAGGCTCCGGGTGAGTAGCCCGGCTTCCAGCGCACGCGCCACCGGCAGGCGATCAAAACTCCAACGGGCGGCGCGCTTCCACACATGGTTCGGATACTCCCGGCGAACGACCCGGCCCGGGTGCGGTGCGCTCCCTTCGAGGTGATCGGCGATGGCGTCGCCGGCGAGTCGGCCGAGCCGGTACGCGTTGTGGATTCCGCCCGCTGTCAGCGGTGACACCATGCCGGCCGCATCGCCGATAAGCAGCACTCGATCCGCATGGAACTTGCGCAGAAGTCCCCCTATGGGAATGACGCCCCCGCGCTTCTCCAGCACCGCTCTGTCCGACAGTCCGAACAGCGGGTCGATCCGGTCGATGAAACGCTGCATGTCCGCCTTCAGGTGGCGATGGACCGCGAGCCCGACCTGCGTCACCCTCACGCCCGGCACCACCCAGCCGATGTACCCGGGCGCGCACTCCGGATCGATGAAGCAGTGCAGGCAGTCGCCGTCGCCCGGGGCGGGCTCGAACTCCCACTCGACGCCCTTCAGCACCCGCAGGTTGCGGTCGAGTCCGAAGCTCTCGGCCACGCGGGAGCGGGCACCGTCGGCTCCCACCAGGAACCGGCAGGCTATGCCGGAACCTTCGAGGGCGAACCCGGCCCCGTTTCGTGTGGCACCCTGGTACTTCTCGCCGAATCTGATCTCCGCTCCCGCACTCCGGGTCTCCTCGGCCAGATGCCGCATGAGCGAACCGGTGTCGGTCGCCATGAAGAAGTAGCGGTCGCGATCAAGCTCAAGGAACCGGTGGTTCGGCGTGTAGACGCGCACGCGGCTGATCCTGCGCACCAGCGGAGCCGGGACCGCCCACTCCTCCCAGGCCTCCTTGACCAGGATTCCGGTGGTATGGATGCGCTCGCCCGGCCCGGACTGCCGGTCGAGGACCACCACGGAGAGTCCGCGCTCCGCGGCCCGGCGGGCGCACGCGAGCCCCGCGAACCCGGCGCCGATCACGGCGATATCGTAAGTTGCGGCCATGTGTCGAATGATAACCCGCCCAGCCATTTCCGGAGGAGCTTTCTCCATGCGCACTTCTCACGGCTCAACGACCCGTTCTCGCGGCCCCCGCGTTCTTCCGCTGCTGCTTTCGCTTGCCGGCCCGGTCCTTCTCGCGGCTTCGCTTGCGGCGCAGGAGCGCGACGCCCGACCGGGCGAGCATCTCGATCCACCACCCGGCTACATCCTCCCTCCCGATCCCGTCGGCGACCTCTTCGCCACCGATCCCAACTTCGCCACGCTGGACCACGTCAGCCCCGACGGCAACCACTTCGTGGTCCCGCTCTCGACCGAACTCTCACGCCTGGCGGAGGTCGGCGAAGAGACCCTGCGCCTCGGGATGCTCGAGATCCGTGCACGCACCGACCGCCCCTGGCACCTCGACATCTACGGGCTGTACGGTCTTCGCTTCTACTCGCTCGGCGATCGCTCGTTCACCGACGTCGAGCTGCCCGACGGCATCTACATCAGCGACCTCATGTGGTCCCCCGACGGGTCGGAGCTCGCCTTTCTCGCGCACCTCGAAGACGTCACCCAGGTCTGGATCGCCTCGCCCTCAGACGGCTCGGTCCGTCCGGCGGGAGACGCCCACGTCATCACCACGATCGGGACTTCCTCCCGCGGCCAGGGCGCCGCCCCCTCGAACATGCTGCAGTGGACGCCCTCCGGGTCGCTCATCACGCTGGCCGCGCCCACCGATCGGGGTGCGCCCCCGCCCGCGCCCGCGCTGCCGAGCGGCCCGGCGATCCGCCATACCCGCGCGGAGGCCACCCCCAACCGCACCATGCCGTTCCTGCTCCAGGACGACCACGACGCCGACCTGTTCGAGTACTACACGCGCAGCCGGATCGTCGCGCTGGTCCCTGGCGCCTCGGCGCGGCCGATCGGCGAGCCGGGCATGTACGAAGCCGTGTCGGTGAGCCCCGACGGCCGGCACCTGATCGCCACGCGGATCGAGCGCCCGTTCACCTTCATCAACAGCTACAGCGGGTTCCCGCGCGTGACCGAGGTGCTGGACATCGCGACGGGCGAGGTGCTGGCCACGCTCGAGGAGCGCGAGCTGCGGGAGGGGCGGGGCGGCGGGTCGCAGGATGGTCCGCGCGATTGGCGCTGGCGGCCCGACGGGAGCGGGATCTCGTACCTTCACCGGGTGGCCGGGGACGATGACGAGGCCGGTGGTGCGGAGGGGTCCCGAGGGGATCGCATCATGCTCCTCCCCCCACCCTTCGGCGAGGGGGACGCAATCGAGATTGCGCGCAGCGAGCACCCCGTCGGCGAGGTCGTCTATTCGGCCGACGGGCGTCACGCGTTCGCTTCGGTCAGCCGGGACGGCGAAAACGGCCTGTTCCACTATGCGCTCGACCCACCGATCAACACGCCGGCCGAGGGGCGGGTTCTGGTGCCGTTCCACGACCCCGGCGACGCGGTCGCGCTGCCCGGCGAGCTGCTCACCGCCCGCACCGGCAACGGACTCGACTACGCCTGGATGTCGTCGGACGGCGAGAGCGCGTACCTGCGCGGCGACGGGCTGAAGGAGGACTTCCGGCCGCAGCCCTTCGTGGACCGGCTGTCGATGGCCGGCGGCGACACCGAGCGCATCTTCGAGGGATCGCGCGACAGCTTCGACCGGCCGCTCGTGCCGCTGGACGCGGATCTGGAACGCATGATCGTGAGCCGCGAGGGGAAGAACGCGTTCCCGGACAGTTATCTGTGGACTCGGGGCGGGAGCGCTGCCACCGGCGGCACGCTGGAAAACCTGACCGGCAACGTCGACCCGTTCCCGCGGCTGACGGCGGCGAGGCGGATCGACTTCGAGTTCACCCGCCGCGACGGGCTCGAGATCCAGGGGCGGGTGTCGCTGCCCGTCGACTACGTCGAGGGAACGAAGGTGCCGGCGATCTTCTGGACCTATCCCCGCGAGTACAGGAGCGAGGACGACTTCCACAACGCCACGATCCGGGCGCGCAATCACAATGCCCATACGCAGCTGACCTGGCTGCGCTGGTCCGACATCTGGCTCACCCAGGGCTACGCGCTGATATACCCCGACATCCCGATCGTAGGGCAGAATTACAACGATTACTATATCTCGAACATGGTCGACGGGATGTACGCGGCGATCCGCGCGGTGGACGGCCTCGGCATGATCGACATGGACCGGATCGGGCACGGGGGCCACAGCTACGGCGCTTTTGCCACCGCAAACTTCCTCGCGCACACGCCCTTCTTCAAGGCGGGAATCGCGGGGGACGGGGCGTACAACCGGTCGCTGACGCCGATGGGCTTCCAGGCCGAGCCGCGCGACATCTGGGAGGCGCCGCACATCTACATGGAGATGTCGCCGTTCTTCAAGGCGGACCAGATCAACACCCCGCTGCTGTTGTACCACGGCGCCGACGACAACAATTCGGGCACCTATCCGATCCAGTCGCAGCGGATGATCCAGGCCCTCACCGGGCTCGGCAAGACGGCGGTGCTCTACGAGTACCCGTTCGAGTCGCACACGCCGCGCGCGATCGAGAACAACCTCGACATGTGGGCGCGCTGGATCGAGTGGTTCGACCGGTTCGTGAAGGGGGAGGGGGGTGTGAAGCCGGCCGCTACGGACGAGGGCCTCAGCAGCCGCAGCTGATCCCCGTCCCAACCTGTGCGGTTTCGCCTGCCGTGGCGTAACCGTCGCGCTTCCACCAATCCAGACCACCCATCAGCTCGCGCACCTGGAAGCCAAGCGTGAGGAGCTTCAGCGCGGTCTTTGTCGAGGCGTTGCAGCCGATGCCGTCGCAGTAGCAGACGTACAGCTTCGATTTGTCGAGGTGGGCCGTGGTTTCGGCGCTGATCTCGCGGTGGGGCAGGTTCACGGAGCCGGGGATGTGCTCGCGGGCGTAGGCCTCGGCGGACCGGCCGTCGACCACGACCACCGGCTCGTTGCGGTTGAGGGCTTCGTAGACATCCCACGAGTCGGTCTCGAAGGCAAGCTTCTGCCTGTAGTGGTTGAGTTGATCGATGTTCACGGTGCGTCCGGGTACGGTGATCGGGTGGAGGGGCGTTCTCGTGTCGAATCTACAAGGATCTTGACAGGGGATGAGGCGTGTCCCCGACTATGCTTCGGGCCGTTCGCCGCGCCCGCCCCGGGACGGTGCCCGCGGCCCCTGCGTTGACACCACCCGATCGCTCACTTTCGCGAGGGAATTTCCATGGCATCCGAGCCAGCCGGAAGCGCCCACGGCGTCCGCTACGAACCCGACGAGAAGCCGCCCTGGCCGCTGGCCGCGGGGCTCGCGCTGCAGTACTCCGTGCTGGCGGTCGGGGGCGTGGTGCTGACGGTGGCGATCGTCCTTCGCAGCGCGGAAAGCAGCGCGGGATACCTGGCGTGGGGGGCATTCGGCGCGCTTCTGGTGAGCGGGGTGGCCACGATCGTGCAGGCGTGGCGCGTGGGGCGCCTGGGGTCCGGCTACGTGCTCATGATGGGGACGTCGGGTGCGTTCATCGCGGTGTCGGTGGCGGCGCTCCAGCAGGGGGGACCGGGGCTGCTGGCCACGCTGATCATCGTCTCGTCGCTCTTCCAGTTCCTGCTCGCGGGGCGGCTGTCGATTCTGCGGCGGATTCTCACGCCGACGGTGGCGGGGACGGTGATCATGCTGATCGCGGTCAACGTGATGCCGTTCCTCTTCGACTTCATGGACAACGTACCGGAGGGGAGCGCGCCGCTGGCCGCGCCCGTGACCGTGATGGCGACGCTGGTGGTGACGCTGGCGATCATGCTCAAGTTCACCGGGCCGGTGCGGCTGTGGGGACCGTTGATCGGGATCGTCGCGGGGTGCATCGCGGCGGCGTCCTTCGGGCTGATGGATGGCGGACCGGTGAGGGAAGCCATGTGGGTCGGCGTGCCGGTGGCGGGCTGGCCGGGACTGGGGTTCGACTTCGGGCCGGCGTTCTGGGCGATTCTGCCCGCCTACACCTTCGTGACGCTGGTGGGCGCGATCGAGACGATCGGGGACGCGGTGGGCATTCAGCGGGTGTCGTGGCGCGAGCGGCGGGCCACCGACTACCGGGCGGTGCAGGGAGCGGTGGCGGCGGACGGCTTCGGCAATCTGCTCTCGGGGCTCTTCGCGACGGTTCCGAACACGACCTACTCGAGCAGCGTGTCGGTCGTGGAGATCACGGGGATCGCGTCGCGCCGGGTGGGGGCGTGCATCGGCCTGATCTTCTGCGTGCTGGCATTCGTGCCGAAGGTTACGCAGGTGCTCCTGATCATCCCCGATCCGGTGATCGGCGCCTACGCCATGGTCATCATCGCCGTGCTGTTCATGCTCGGCACCCGGATCGTGCTGCAGGACGGAATGGACTACCGGAAGGCCACGGTGGTCGGGTTCTCGTTCTGGGTCGGGGTCGGCTTCCAGAGCGGCCAGATACCCACCGAAGGCCTGACGCCCTTCCTGCAGCAACTGCTCGACAACGGGATGACGTCGGGAGGCCTGACCGCGCTCGTGCTGACGGCGTTCATGGAGCTGACGGGGCCGCGGCGCATGCGCATGCAGACGGAGTTGGAGGTCGCTTCGCTGCCGAAGATTCACAGGTTCCTGGAGGGATTTGCCGGTCGGCGGGGGTTGGGGGATGATATTGCGGGCCGGTTGGCGCACGCCGCCGAAGAGACGCTGCTGCTCCTGATCGGGGAGGGGGCGCAGGAGGCCGAGGGTGCCGAAGCGACTGGCAAGCGCCGGCTGCGGCTGACGGCTCGGACCGAATCGGGCGGCGCGGAGCTGGAGTTCCTGGCCGCGGGCAGCGAGGGCAACATCGAGGATCACCTGGCCGTGGTCGGCACCCACGCGGTCGACGCCACGGAAGAGCACGAGTTCTCGCTGCGGCTGCTGCGCCACCTTGCGACCTCGGTGCAACACCACAAGTACGAGGACATCGATGTGGTGACCGTGCGGGTTGACCCGGCGGCCTAGCGGTTACAGCACCCCCGGAATGCACGCTTTGCGGTCGGTCGGGTAGTCGTCGAAGCGCTCCCGGTACCACCGATGGTTGCTGAGCGCCCTCGGGCCCAGATTGGCCACCGTGTACACGAAGAACGCGAGTCCCGCCGTCGACCAGGTCGCCAGCGCCCAACCGCCCCATTCCAGAATCTCTCCCAGGTAGTTCGGGCAGGAGACGTAGCGGAACGGGCCGCCCCTCGGGATCGAGTAGTCGGCCTCCCCCTTTTTTCGGAGGCGCAGGAGGATGTTGTCGGAGTGAAGGTTCAGGGCGGAACCGGCGAAAAAGAGAGCCACACCGGCCACGAACCGCGGGTCGGTCAGCCACTCGACGCCATACTCGCCGAGGTGCGAAATGAAGCGCGCGTTCACATAGGCGTTGAGGACGTTAAAGGTGAACCCGCTCAGCACCACGACCGCGGGCATCGTCTTGCCGGCGGTACGCGTGCGGAGGGGGTAGATGAACGTCCGGTTCAGGTAATGAAGCTGCCACATCGCGAGGAACAAAAGGGGAACGGTCGCCGCGGCCGCCCGTCCGGAGGCGTAGACATAACCGAACAGAACCGTCGCCGGGAGTTCCATGACGATCCAGCCCAGCCTGTTGGGGACGGCCGGTCCCCAGCCGCTGCCGCCGTAGTGGCGTCCGTAGGGGGCCCTTAAGCGCAGCAGGGGCGTGAAGGTGAGGGCCGCCAGCGCGAACACGGCCCACACGATCGTGCGGTGAAATGTTGCCTCGGTCATGGGGCGATTTGACGCGGTAGTGCGACATAAGGCGCCGCCTTGTCGCCAAGGGACGGCGCCCTTTTGACATGGGGCAAGAGCAGGGTTAGACTTGCCATGTCTTGATCCGCGGGGTCGCTGGCCACTGCGGATCTCACCCCACAGCACTGACATCCACAAGAGAGCTGAGCACACATGTCAACGACCGCCGATCGTCTTGTTTCCATGATCAACAAGAACCTCGACCTCGACCACGAACCGGATCTGAACAAGAGGTTCGAGGATGCCGGCATCAGTTCGATGGTCTGCGTCGAGTTCGTCAGGCTCGTCGAAGCCGAGTTCGGGCTCAGCTTCACCCCGGAAGAATGCACTCGCATGGCCACTCTGCAGGGCTTTTGCGACCTGATCGATTCGCGGCTGGCCAACTGATTCGGTCGTCTTCCGGGAGCATCCGCCACGCGGCGGTTGTTCAACTGCCGGGATCGATCCAGTACCGCCGGCGCTCGAACGGGTAGCCGGGGAGCCAGATCCGCCTCCGCTGTTCGCCGGCGAACAGACCCCCGAACGTGATCGGGAGGCCGGCCTCGTAGGCCCTCGCCACTGACTCGGCGAAGTCGGTGTGCTTTTCGATCGGCGTCTCCGGCCAGCTGTCAAGCCGGGCCGGGCCCGCCGTCGCACCCGCGCCGATCTCCAGCACGAGCCGCACATTCAGTTCCGCAAGCCGGGCCTTGCAGCGGCCCGGCCGCGGCCGGGCCCGAATCCGTCTCAGCCAAATGGCGGGATCGGGGGCCTGGCCGGAGTCGATGGCATGGCTCTCGGCCAGGTTGAGCAGGGTCAGCGAGGGGGCGCGTGTGTCTATTCCGGCGATGGTGGCTTCCACTTCGGCGAGAGGATCCTGCCTGGCGGCGGATGCACCGCCACCCGCGGGCGCGGCCGCCGCCATGCGCATCCTGGGCTGGGCCATCGCGGTGCCCCTTGCCGCGGCGATGCGCAATCCGTCGTCCAGGCTGAAGACGCCTGCGGCCCAGGCCGCGGACAGCTCTCCGGCGCCGTCTCCGACCGCCACCGCGGGCCCAACGCCAACGCTTGCCCAGAGCGCCGTCATCGCGCACTGAACGGAGTACAACGCCGGCTGTGCCCACTCCGGGTCCCGCAGTCTTCCGGCCGCGCTTTCCCGGCCGAACATCACGTCCAGCAGCGACGCCCCTTCGCGTTCCTCCCGGATCACGGCGTCGCAACGGTCCAGAACGGCTCGCACAACCGGCTCGCGATCGTACAGCTGCTGCCCCATGCCGGTCTGCTCGCTGCCTTCGGCGGTGTAGATGCAGGCGACTCTGGGTGAGGTGCCGGTCCCGCGATCGTAGGCAGCTGAGACGTCGACAGCCGCCCCGGCGACCGCGCGCAAGCCGTCGCGCAGGGAATCCAGATCGCGGAACACGACCCCTGACCGATGAGCGAAGTGGCTCCTCCCAACCCCGGCGGTCCAGGCCAGGTCGTCCAGACGTGGCTCGGGAGGCGCACCGTTTTCGCCCTCGCGGACGGTGTCCAGCCACACGAGATACCGCTCTGCCAGCTCGCTCAGGGCCGTTGGCGACTTGCCGGAGAGCGGGAGCAAGCGCGTTTCGCGCGGACTGAGCGCGACCGTGGAGTCGGCGTGCGTTTCCGCCACCTGCTCCGGCAGGCTGACCTCGACGACCTGGGCCGCACCTGTGGGCCGGGCGCCGTCCATCCCCGGGGGCCCTTCGACGACCACATGCGCGTTGGCCCCTGACAGCCCGAACGAGCTCACCGCGGCGCGCGGAGGACGATCCGAGTGCTCGGGCCACGCCGTGGCCTCGGCAGTCACCCGGACCGGGATGCCGTCCCAGTCGACGTGGGGGTTCGGGTTGCGGAAGTGCAGCTGCCCGGGAATGCGGCCCTCGTTCATGGCGAGGATGGTCTTGATCAGGCCGGCGACCCCCGACGCCGCCTCCAGGTGGCCGATGTTCGTCTTGACCGAGCCGATGAGCAGTGGGCTCTTCGGGTCACGCTCGCGCCCGTAGACCGCCGCCGCGGCCTGAATCTCGATCGGGTCTCCCAGATCCGACCCGACGCTGTTGGCCTCCAGGTAGTCGACCTCCGCGGGCGAGACACCCGCCCGGGACAACGCCTCCTCGATCACCCGTTCCTGCGCCGGTCCGTTCGGAACCGTGAGCGCGGCGGTCGACCCATTGTGATTCACCGCGGAACCCCGGACGACTGCCCAGATTCGGTCGCGGTCGGTCCTCGCGTCGTCCAGGCGCTTGAGCACCAGCACCCCGCAGCCCTCGCCCCGCACGAATCCGTCCGCGGCCGCATCGAAGGAGCTGCAGCGCCCGGTCGTCGAGAGCATTCCCGCCTGGTTCATGAACTCAGTGATGTCGGCGGACACGACCGCGTGCACTCCGCCGACGAGCGCCGCGTCGACCTCGCCCCGCTGCAGGGCGGACACCGCCTGGTGAACCGCGGCCAGAGAAGAGGCGCATGCCAGGTCCACCGGCACGGACGGGCCGTTGAGTCCCAGCGCGAAGGAAACCCGGCCCGCGGTCACGCTGATGGTGCCGCCGAGATACCCGAGCACCAGACCCGCGGCCAGGGCCAGGTCCCTGTAATCCCCGTCGCCGACCCCGGTGAACACGCCCGTGCGGCTGCCGCGCAGCGTCTCCGGGTCGACGCCCGCGTCCTCGAGGGCGTGCCAGGTCGTTTCGAGCAGCAGCCGCTGCCGCGGGTCCATCGACCGTGCCTCGAGGGGATGGATGCCGAAGAACCTGGCATCGAACTTGTCGAGGTCCTCGAGGTAGCCGCCCGGATGCCGGGCGTCACCGGTGGACTCGGGGTCGCCGTCCACGCCGTGCCACGGACCCGGATCGCGCCGTGCGTCGGTGACCATGTCCGCCCCGGCATCGAGCAGTCGCCAGTAGGCGTCGAGATCGGGCGCGCCGGGAAGGCGGCACGCCATTCCCACGATGGCGATGCCGTCGTCTCCGGGCAGGGCCGGTGCTTCGGGTGCGGAAACGGGTTCGGGCTCCGCTTGGGGAAAGGACGCCGCGCCGTCCTCCTCGAGCTCCTCGGCCAGGTGGTCGGCCAGGGTCACGATGTCCGGGTAGTCGAAGACCAGGGTATTGGGCGCGGTGTAGGTCCCCGTGAACGCCCGGTTGAGCCGGTTGCGCAGCTCAACGGCCATCAGGGAGTCCATCCCCAGGTCGAAGAAGCCGACCGTGGGCGCCGGGGCCGATGGCAGCCGGAGAACGGCCTGCACCTCGCCCTGGAGGAACGAAACCAGCACGTTTTCGCGCTCTCCCGACGGCGCCTGCCGCAGCCGGGTCATGACGTCCTGCGACGAGGCCGCCGCCTCGGCTTCGGTTTCCGCAGTGGCGGCGAGCAGGTCGTCGAGCAGGGGCGGCCGCTCTTCCACGGCCTCTTCGAACACGGCCCAGTCCATCGCCATTACAACGGCCGAGGTCGCGTCTTGGCGCACCAGCCGGTCGAATGCCCGAATGCCCTGCTGCGGGGTGAACCAGCGGCCTCCGAGCGCCGAGCGGCGCTGGTCGATGCGCTCGCGCTGCTCCGCCGCCTCGCCGATCTCCGACCAGGCCCCCCAGGCGATGGCCTGCCCGGCGAGTCCCAGCGCCCGGCGGTGGCCGGCGAGCTGGTCCAGGAAGGCGTTGGCCGCGCCGTGGTTCGTCTGCCCGGGGTTGCCCATCACGCCGACGCGGCTGGAGAAGAGGACGAACATGTCCAGGTCGCGGTCCAGCGTTGCGCGGTGGAGGTGCCATGCGCCGAGGATCTTGGGCGAAAGGACCCGCTCGAACCGCTCCCAGCTCTGGTTGGTGAGCGCCCCGTCCGAGAGCACTCCCACGCTGTGAACGACGCCGCCGAGGGGAGGCAGATCCCGGTCGATGCGGGTCAGCATCCGGTCGATCGCGCCGGTGTCGGTCACGTCCGCCAGCTCTACCTCGACGGTCACGCCCCGGTCGCGCAGTGCCCGGATGGTCTCTTCGGCGCCGGCGTCCGGTCCGCGGCGTCCGTTCAGCACGATCGTCCCCGCGCCCCGCTCTGCCATCCACTCGGCCACGGCGCATCCGATCCCGCCGAGGCCGCCTGTCACGAGATAGGTCCGGTCCTGCCGCAGGCGGCCGCCGGTGATGGGCGGAGCCGAAACCGCGATCTTGCCCAGATGTCGCGCGGATCGCATGAAGCTCAGCGCGGACCCGGCCTCGGCCAGCGGCCAGCGGCTGTGCACGATCGGTTCGAGCTCGCCGGTGGAGATGCGCGCCATGATGTCCCGCAGGACCCGCCCCGCCCACTCCGGGTCCGTCTTCTTCACCACGTCCAGCTCGAGGATGTGGTAGGGCACGTCGGGACGCACCGCCGCCATCTCCTCGTAGCTCAGGATGTCCCGCCTCGCCATTTCCACGAACCGGCCGCCTTGCTTGAGGCAGGCCAGGCTGGCGTCGATGTAGCCCTCGCTCGTCAGGCTGTTGAGCACCACGTCCACGCCTTCGCCGTTCGTCGCCTCCATGATCTCTTCGCCGAAGGCCGTCGTGCGGCTGTCGAAGATGTGCCTGACGCCCAGTGACCTGAGGTAGTCCTGCTTGGGCGCGCTCGCGGTGGCGAAGACCTCCGCTCCCGCCGCGTGCACCAGCTGGACCGCGGCGAGGCCCACGCCCCCGGCGGCGGCGTGCACGAGTACGCGCTCGCCGGGTTCCAGGCCGGTGAAGTCGAAGGAAAGCGCCGCCGAAACGAACGCGCTCGGGATCGTCGCGAGCCCGGTCGCCGAGATTCCCCCGGGTGCGGGCGCGACCAGCTCCTCGTGCGTGATCATGTCCGGCCCGAACGCGCCGAACCCCATTCCGACCACATGATCGCCGACGGAAACGTTGGATACCTCGGCGCCGACCTCGACGATGCGCCCGCACATCTCACGGCCCAGCAGTCCCTCTTCGATGAACCCGAGCGACCGGAAAACGTCCCAGAAGTTCAGTCCGGCGGCCTCGACTTCGACGCGAACCTCCCGCGGATCGAGCGCGCGCACGGGAAGCTTCAGCACGAACGGCCTGTCGAACACGCCGTCCGGATCGGGGGCGAGCACCCAGCTCGTTTCGTCTGGGAGGGTCAGCCGCGGCGCACCGTCCTCGGTTCGTACCAGGCGCGCCACCGAGCGGCGGCCGCGACGGTACGCGATGTGATTCTCGAGGTCGGGGTACATCAGTTCGTTCGCCAGGTCCGGTACCGGTGCCATCGGGGCGGGGTCGAGGTCGAGCATTCGTGGCTTGAGGTGCGCCGCCTCGCGCTCCACGCCCTTGCCGAAGCCCCACAGTGCCGCGCCGGCCAGGCTGCCTCCGCGCTCGCGTTCCAGCACCTGCGCGCCGCTTGTCACGAGCCACAATCCCATTTCGGGAGTCGCGCCCGCGTCGCCCACGCCCTGAACCATGGCCAGCGCGGACTCGCCAGCGAGTGTCACGTCCCGCCACATCTCTTCGGTGGTGGCCTGTTCTCCGGTGCCGTCCAGAGCCACGAGGTGCACGACTCCGCAGAAGGGAACATCGGCGGGCAGGTCGTCAATGAGCGACTGCCACGCCTCTCGCCGCTGCATCTCGATGGCCGTGGTCACGCCGGGTGCGGTCGTAACCCGCCCCTCGGCATCCGCTCCCTTGGGGCACGCCAGCACCACGGTCTGATTGCGAGCTCGCAGGTCCCCGGCCAACTGCGCCGCCAGCCCGGCCGAGCGACCGCTCGCGCCGCCGGCCACCACCCACGCACCCGCGGGCTCGGTCACCACCGAGGGCCCCTGCGCCACGATCACGCCCTTGTCGGGCACGGTGACGGTGTCGGCCTCGTCCACGCCCAGCACCTCCACCTCGCCGAAACCGGCGTTGCCGAGCGCCTGCCTCCAGACCGCCGGGCTCGCGAGCGCGTGACGGGGGCGGTAGTCGTCGGCGAACCTCCACCACCCGTCGAGCTGCCCGAAGGTCAGGTCCATCCAGCCCAGGCCGCTGAGGTTCTCGAGTGCGACCAGCTGTCCGGAGGGCGCGAGGAGGCGGCGGCAGTGGTCCAGCGTCTCGTCCAGTGAGCGCGTCGCGTGCAGGACGTTGGAGGCGATGATGAGGTCGTAGCCGTGCAGGTCGAAACCCTGTCCGACGGGATCCTTCTCGATGTCGAGCGGCCGGTACTCGATGCATCCGCCGCCGTCGCCGAAGCGCGCTTCGGCCTCCGAGAAGAAGCCGGCGGAGATGTCGGTGTACACGTAATCGAACCCGCCCTTCGGGAGGATCGGCAGGATGGAAGCGGTCGCCGATCCGGTCCCGGCGCCGACCTCGATCACGCGCAGGCGCCTTCCCCGGGGCAGCGAATCGACCAGGGCGCGGACCGCCACCTCCAGCATGCGGTTCGCGGCGCGCGCGACCGGAGCCTTGAGGTAGAGGTCGGCGGCGGTGGGTTCACCGCTGCTGAAGAGGAGGGTCAGGGGGTCTTCGCGGCCGTGCAGGACGTCGGGCAGCGCCGCGGCCGAGCGCCGGAACAGTCCGGTCTCGGTCTGGCCGTGGGCGTACCGCTCCAGCATGACGGCGGCGTGCCCGTCGAGATCGGAGGGCAGATCCGGGGGCCATGGATCCTTCGAGCCCAACTCGACGACGAACGTGCCGTCCTCCTTCTCGCGGAGCGCACCCGCCCGGGCTGCCATCTCGAGGATTCTCCTGAAGAGGCGGCTGTGCTCGGCCAGGACGCCGAGCCGTTCCCTCAACTCCTCGGAATCGACGACCGCACCCGGGATGCGCTGCCAGCCCAGCCGGTCCAGCGTCCCCAGCGCGTAGGACCACGACCACTGCTCCAGATCCCGCAGCAGCGAGTTCCGGTCGTCATGGTCGACCCCTGACTCGGCCAGGTACTCCGACCAGGTCTGCGCCCCGGCCTTCACCGCCCCCGGAGCCGGGAAGAAGTCCGCGGACGGCATGCCGTCGGCAAGCGCGCATTCCCGCCATACCACCTCGTAGAGGAGGTCGCTGACGCCTTCGCCCGCCGAGAGCAGCGAGGCGCGGGTCGCACGCTTCACCGTGTACCCGCCGATGATCCCCAGCAACAGCCCATCGGGGTCGTAGATGCGCATTTCGCCGGTGAGGACCTCGGGGGGCTCGCCCGGCTGCGATTCCGCCTCCCGGGAGGCCTCGCTCAGGCGCACATGGCAGAACACCCGCTCCGGCAGCTGGCCGGTCGTGAACGAGAGCCGCTCCCAGCCGAAGGGCAGGAAGGTGATGCCGCCATGGGGTCCGTCCAGGTCGCGCGCCGAGCCCATGACCTGAAAGCACCCGTCCAGGACCAGTGGGTGGAGGTCGAGCCCGCTTCCCCCGGCCCCCTCGGGCAGCCTTACCTCGCCCAACGCCTCTCCCGGACCGGACCAGAGGCCGCGCAATGTCTGGAAGAACGGACCCAGACCGACCTTGCCTTCCGCGCGGGCCCGGTAGTACCCCGCCACATCGGCCGGCGAGAGCCTCGCCTTGATCCCCTCCAGGTCGATTCGCTCCGCGGGATCGCCAGCCACGGCGCCCAGCGGCAACCGGCCCTCCACGTGCACTGTCCAATCCCCGCCGCTCCCCCGGCTGTAGATCCGGAAGCGCCGCGCCGACACCTGATCCGGCGCGTCGAGGACGAACTGGATCGTCCGGCTCTCGTCGCCGTCTTCGGCGCTCTTCGGGAAAACCAGCGCGCTGTGCAGCTGCATGTCCTCCACGATCACCGGCCCGCCGCTCAGCAGGGCGGACGCCGATGTGGCCATGGCCCCGTACAGCGCTCCGGGCACGACGACCTGGCCGAACACCCGGTGGTCTTCGAGCCACTGCGGGTCCGCCACGAAAAGCTCGGACTCGAAGGCGACCTCGCCGCCAGCCGAGTCGTGACGAGTGCCGAGCAGGGGGTGCCCGGTGCCTCCGCGACGGCGTTTCGGCGCATCGAGCCAGTAGTGAGACCGCTGGAACGGGTAGCCCGGCAGCGAGATCCGCCTGCGCGATTCCCCGGCAAAGAGGGCCTCGAAACGGATCGGGAGCCCGGCCTCATATGCGCCGGCGACCGCAGGTGCGAAGGCGCCGATTCCTGCTCCGGCACCCTCTGAGGGCGGCCCGGCCAGAGTCCCCTGGACGCGCGGCGCCGAAGCGCGGGACGATTCCGGCCACGCGGCGAGCGCCATCGGCAACAGCACCGAACGCGGGCCGATCTCGATGACCATGTCCACCCCGGAGTCGGCCAGGGTCCGGATCCCGCTCGCGAACGCGACCTTCTCGCGGGCGTGCCGCCTCCAGTAGGCCCCGTCCAGCCGCTGTCCGGACTCGACCGCGCGGCCCGTCAGGTTGCTGACGAAGGTCACGTCCCGCTGCTCGATGGCGACGCCGTCCAGGGACGCTTCGAGGTCGTCCAGGATCGGGTCGGCCAGCGCGCTGTGGAATGCCTTCGCCGTGTTGAGGCGAACCACGCGGACGCTCTCCGAATCGAAGCGGTCCGAGAGCGCCTGGATGCCCTCCGCCGGGCCACTCACCACCTGGTGGGTGCCGTTATCCCCCGAAATGCTGACCGGGACCCCGGAAGACGCCGCGTTGAAGGCCTCGACCTCGGCCGCCACCCTCTCCGGCGGCGCGAACACCGCGGCCATGGCACCCGCCTTCATGCCGGACATCAGCGACCCCCGCGCGCACGCAAAGCGCATTCCGTCCTCGAGGCTGAATACCCCCGCAGCTTGCGCCGCGGCGATCTCCCCGACGCTGTGGCCCAGCACTACATCCGGGCGCACGCCCACGCTCGACCAGAGCGCCGTCAGCGCGCACTCCAGCGCGTAGAGGGCGGGCTGCTCCCAGGCCGTGTCGCCCAGGTCACCCACCGCCCCGGCCCTGCCGAACATGACGTCGAGCAGGGATGTTCCCCGCACTTCCCGGAACACCTCTTCGCAGCGATCCAGCACGGCCCGCGCCACGGGCTCGGCCTCGTAGAGGGCACGACCCATGCCGGCCCACTGGCTCCCCTGACCGGTGTACGCAAACGCCACCCGGGAAGACGCCCGCGCCGCTTCGTCGCCGGTCCGCTCGGCCGCGGCCTCCAGCCCCTCCCGCAGCGACGCGGCGTCGCGAAACACGACCCCGGCGCGGTGATCGAAGTGGCGCCGGCCCACGCCCGCCGTCCAGGCCGCGTCGGCAAGCAGCGATTCAGGCGCGATCCCGGCGGTGGAAGCGTCGGCATCCAGTTCGTCGAGCCAAGCCAGGTACCGGCCAGCCAATTCACGGAGCGCCGAGCCGGACCTTGCCGACAAGGGCAGGATGCGCGCGCCGCGCGGTTGAGCCGCACCGTCCAACGGCATGTCCGTCCCGGTGGGAAGCGAAACGGCGACAGCCTGTGGGGCTCCCAGTGGCTTGCGGCCATCAGCGCGATACTCCTCCACCACCGCGTGCGCGTTCGTGCCCGATATCCCGAAGCAGTTGATGCCGGCGATGCGCGGCCCTCCGGTCCGGTCGGGCCACTCCATCGTGCTCGTGGTCACCTGGAGCGGCAGGCTGTCCCAGTCGATCGCCGGGTTGGGGTTCATGAAGTGCAGGTGCTTCGGAATCACCCCGCGCCGCACCGCCAGCGCCGCCTTGATCAGGCTGACCACCCCCGCCGCCGACTCCAGGTGACCCACATTGGTCTTGACGGACCCGATCAGGAGCGGCCGGTCCGCCACGCGGCCCCGGCAGTAGATGCTGGACACGGCGTCGATCTCGATCGGATCGCCCACCTCCGTACCGGTTCCGTGCGCCTCGACGTAGTCCACCTCCAGCGGACCGATCCCGGCGGCGGCCAGCGCGTCCTCCATCACTTCTTCGAGCGCGGGCGTGTTGGGAACCGTGAGGCCCACTCCGGTGCCCCCGTGGTTCACGACCGAGCTCCGGATCACGGCCCAGATCCTGTCTCCGTCCCGCTCCGCCTCGCTGAGCCGCTTCAGGACGACGACCCCGCATCCCTCCGCGCGCACATACCCGTCCGCCGAGGCGTCGAAGGTCTTGCACTGCCCGACCGGGGAGAGCATCATCGCGTCGGCGCGGAGTTCGTAGATGCGGCCGTTGAGGATGGCCTGCACGCCGCCCGCGATCGCCAGATCGGCCTTGCCCTGCTGCAGATCCGCCACCGCATCGTTGATCGCGACCATCGCCGACGCGCACGCGGCGTCCACCGCCTTGCACGGACCCCTCAGACCGAGGTTGAAGGACACCCGCCCGGCGGTTCCGTTCAGATTGGTGCCGCTGAGGGCGTAGAGGCAGGACGCGGCGTCGGTGGGTTTCTCCGACTCCACGACCAGCATGCGGTACTCGTCGTTGCTGATCCCCATGTAGACGCCCGTCCGGCTCTCCCGGAGCGTCCCGGGATCGATGCCCGCGTCTTCGAGGGCCTGCCAGGACACCTCCAGCGTCATCCTCTGCTGGGGGTCGAGGAGTTTGGCTTCGACCGGAGAGATCCGGAAGAACGACTCGTCGAAATGGTCGATGTCGTCGACGAAGGCCCCGAAGCGGCACCCCTCGCTGCCATGGGACTCGTCGCCGAAGAGCATCCCCCAGCGTCCCTCGCTGGAATCCGTCTCCCGTTCGGTGACGGCGTTGCCGCCTTCCTCCAGCAGCCTCCAGAAGGACTCGATGTCGTTGGCGCCGGGGAATCGGCAGGCCATTCCAACGATCGCGATGGGTTCCGAAACTCGAGACATCAGCACCCCTCCCAAAGGCTCAATGGTTCCTCAATATCACCATTCAATTACTCCTGGGCCCTCCGTCCGCCCAACCGGCACTCGGACTCGCGGCTGCTCACGGCGCAGCGGCTTCAGGGCACAATGATCAAAAAGCTACTTGGTGGAGCCGGGATCCGAAACAATTACCCGCAGACTTTCGGGTGACCGGGGATTGCGGAGAGCCCGGGCGCTGCACCCGGCTTGCGATTCCAGCCGGAGGGGACCGATAATCCCCCGACTCCCGGAAAGCCGCCCGTCCCGCCCCCGTTCATCGATGTGCGCCCATGCCAACGGTTCAGACGCTAACGCTGCAGCAACTCGCCGCCGATGCGGCCACCCGATACGCGGCGGCCAATCCGCTGAGCGAAGCGAGCTTCGAGCGTTCCACGAGATTCCTTCCCGGCGCGGACACCCGCACCGTCAACCACTACGCGCCCTTCCCGGTGACGATCGTCCGGGGCGAGGGCGCCCGGCTGTACGATCTCGACGGGCACGAGTACGTCGATTTCCTGAATGACCATACGGCGGGCCTGTACGGGCACTCCAACCCGGCCATCCAGGCGGCGATCGCCGGGGCGGCGAAGGACGGGCTCACGCTCGGCGGGCCCACGCCGAACCAGCAGCGGTTCGCGGAGCTGATCTGCGGGCGCTTTCCCTCCGTCGAGCGTGTCCGGTTCACGAACTCCGGGACGGAGGCCAACCTCATGGCGGTCAGCCTCGCACGCGCGGTCACGGGGCGCGACGGGGTGCTCGTGTACGACGGCGGCTACCACGGCGGACCGCTGACCTTCACGGGGCCGGATCGGCGTCTCAATGTTCCGTTCCCGTGGGTCGTCGGGGAATACAACGATGCGGAGGCGGCGCGCTCGACGATCGAGGAACAGCCGGACCGACTCGCGTGCGTGCTGGTCGAGCCCATGCTCGGAGGCGGCGGCTGCATTCCCGCGACGCGGGCGTTCCTCGGCGCGCTCAGGGACGCGACGCAGCGCAGCGGCGTGCTGTTGATCTTCGACGAAGTGCAGACCTCGCGCCTCGCGCCGGGCGGCCTGCAGGAGGTGCTGGGCATCCACGCGGACCTGACCACCTTCGGCAAGTACCTCGGCGGGGGGGCATCTTTCGGGGCGTTCGGCGGCCGCGCGGAGCTGATGGACCGGTTCGATCCCCGGCGTCCGGATCATTTCAGCCATGCCGGCACGCACAACAACAACGCGCTCACGATGGCCGCTGGCCTCGCGGGACTGCGAGACGTGCTGACACCCGCCGCCGTCCGCCGGTTGAACGACCGCGGTGATGCCCTGCGCGCGGCACTCAACGGCGTTGCGTCACGGCGGGACGGCCCCGCCCGCGTGACGGGCCGCGGTTCGATCATGACGGTGCACTTTCAGCGGGCGCCGATTCGGAGCCACGCGGACCTGGCGGCAACGCCTCAGGCAGCCCGCGATCTGTTCCACCTCGAGATGCTGCTCGCGGGGTTCTGGATCGCGCGCCGCGGCTTCATGTCGGTCTCGCTTGCCCACGACGACGAGGACTGCGACAGGCTGGTCGCCGCCTTCGAGGTGTTCCTCGAGCGGTACGGGACCGCCATCGACAGCGCGTCGCCGCGAGCCCGCAGCACAGCCGGCCCATCCCGATCCCCGCACGGACGCCACACATGACCCCTCCCGACACGCGCCTGGGCCTCCGCTTCCAGGCCGACGAGTCGCCCAGCTACCCCGTATCGTTCGGGCTCGCATTCCAGTACGTACTGCTGAACATCGCGGGAATCGTCATCACGGTGGCGATCGTGGTGCGGGCGGGCGGCGGCAGCAAAGCCTACCTGACATGGGCCGCTTTCGCCGTCCTGATCGTCTGCGGGATCTCGACCCTGATCCAGGCGCGGCCGATTGCGGGCAGGATCGGGGCCGGGTACATCCTGCTCATGGGCACGTCGGGGGTCTTCATCGCGGTGTCGGTGGCGGCGCTCGAACGGGGCGGCCCGGCGCTGCTGGCCACCCTGATCGTGGCCTCGTCGCTCTGCCAGTTCCTGATCTCGTCGCACCTGTCGCTGCTGAGGCGCATCATCACGCCGACGGTGGCCGGCACCGTGATCATGCTGATCGCGGTCACGGTCATGCCCATCGGCTTCGACCTCCTCTTCCAGGCGCCGGAGGGTGCGGCCCCCGCGGCGGCTCCGCTCACGGCCCTGGCGACCATCGTGATCACCATCGTGATCGTGCTGCGGGCGAGGGGCGCCCTGCGGCTGTGGGGGTCGGTGATCGGAGCCGTCGGGGGCTGTCTGGTGGCGACCGCGTACGGCATCTACGACATGGGCATCGTGGGCGACGCACAGTGGTTCGGCGTCCCGGCGGGCGGCTGGCCGGGCTTCGACCTGAGCCTGAGCCCCGCGTTCTGGGCGATGCTGCCCGCGTTCATCTTCGTCACGCTCGTCGGCGCCATCGAGACGATCGGCGACGGGATGGCGATCCAGCGGGTGTCCTGGCGCAAGCGGCGGGCCACCGACTTCCGCGCTGTCCAGGGCGCGGTGGCGGCCGACGGAGTGGGCAACCTCCTCTCCGGACTCCTCGCCACTGTCCCCAACACGACCTACTCGAACAGCGTCTCGATCGTCGAGATCACGGGGATCGCCGCCCGGCGGGTGGGCGTCTGCATCGGGCTGACCTTCATCGCGCTGGCATTCTTCCCCAAGGCGACCGCGGTGCTGCTCGCCATCCCCAATCCGGTGGTCGGCGCCTACATCATCGTGCTGATCGCGATCCTGTTCGTACTTGGCCTGGAGATGGTCACCCAGGACGGCATCGACTACCGCAAGGCCACCATCATCGGCGTCTCGTTCTGGATCGGGGCCGGGTTCCAGAGCGGCCAGATCCCGTCGGAGTATTTCGGCTGGGCCGGGCAGCTGCTGGAGAACGGAATGACTTCGGGCGGGCTTATCGCGATCCTGCTGTCGGCGTTCATGGAGCTGACCGGGCCCAGGCGCCGCCGCATGGAGACCAAGCTGAACGTCGAGGCGCAGCCGAAGATCCAGACATTCCTGGAGGGGTTCGGCGCGCGCTCGGGTCTGGGTGACGACCTGGTCCACCGCATGAGCCTCGCCGCCGAGGAGACGCTGCTGGTCCTCCTCGACGAGATTGCGGAGGACGATGCCCTCGGCACGCGCCGCCTGCGGGTGACGGCCCGGGCCGAGGGGGGCGGGGCCGAGCTCGAATTCCTCGCCGCCGCGGGTGAGGGCAACATCGAGGACCGCATGGCCTTCGTCGGGGGCAGCGTAACGGAGGTGCCCGTGGAGCATGACTTCTCGCTGCGCCTGCTGCGCCACATCGCGACGTCGGTGCGGCACCAGAAGTACCACGATACGGATATCGTGACGGTGCGGGTGGATCCGGTGGGGGCGTCGTAAGCGCCGCGGGTCGGCTTCCTGTCCATAGCGCGGGAGGGTCCGTCAGGTTCGCAATGTAATGTAAACATGACAAAATGTAATGGCAACATTACATGAGCGATTTGCGTTTATCGGCGAATACGTTTTAGCTGAAACGTTGAGCGCTCACCAGCGAGCCAGGCTTCAGTTCCGGCTTGTGTGCCGCAGCAGCCTCCCCGGCCTGGCGTCCGTCAGCTCCCCGTCGTCGATGACGAGCGTGCCGTTGACGAAGAGATAATCCACGCCTTCCGATTGCAGGGTCGCGTCCGCGCCGAAGTCGGCGCGATCCCGCAGGCGCGCCGGGTCGAATACCACCAGATCAGCCGCCATCCCCGCCGCGACGATGCCGCGGTCCTCCATCCCCAAACGCACTGCGGCGAGCGATGTCATCCGGCGCACGGCCTCCTCCAGCGAGATCACACCGTCCTCCCGCACGTACTTGGCGATCACGCGCGGGAAGGCACCGAAGGCGCGGGGGTGGGTGCTCGACACGGAGGCCGGGTTCACCGGGGAGGCGTCGGTGTCGATCATGACGTACGGCGCGCGCAGGGCGGCCCACTTCTGCTCCTCGTTCATGCTGAGCGGGTTGACGCTGACGCCGCCCGCCTGCACGAGGTCGAAGAAGGCGTTCCAGGGGTCGGTGCCGAGGACCTCCGCCGCTTCGGCGACGGAGCGGTTGACGACGCCCGGGTCGACGGTGCTCGGCGCCGAGACGATCAGCACGTTGTTCCAGTCCATGCCGACGTGCTGGTACCAGTTCTCCCACTCGGAATCGGTCTCGACCTCTTCGCGCAGCCGGGTCCGCAGGTCGGGGTCGCCGAGGGTGGCGAGGAAGGCGCCGGTGCCGCGGGCGTAGTGGCGCGGGTGCAGGAACGAGCCGAGGCCGATGCCGTTGCGGATGTACGGGTAGATGTCGGCCGTCACGTCCATGCCGGCGGTGCGGGCGGAGTCGATGAGCGCGAGGGCCTCGTCCATGAGGGGCCAGTTGCGCTGGCCGGCCGCTTTCAGGTGGTAGATGTGGACGGGGACGCCAGCCCCCTCGCCGATGGTGAGGGCCTCGCGGATGGCTTCGAGGACCGCGTAGCTCTCGTTCCTCATGTGCGTGAAGTAGACGCCGCCGTACTCGCCGGCCACCGCGCTGAGGGCGATCAGCTCGTCCGTGGATGCGTAGATCGCGGGCGGATAGATCAGGGAGGTGGACACGCCGACCGCGCCGTCCTCCATCCCTTCCCTGACGAGCGACTTCATTTCTTCGAGCTGCTCGGGCGTGGGCGCGACGTCCTCGTTGCCGAGAACCACGCGCCGCACCTGGGTCAGGCCGACGTCGTGGACCACGTTGATGGGGATGCCGTAGCGCTCCATGATCGCGAAGTACTCGGAGTAGCGGCGCCAGCGCAGCGTGTCGCCGTCGATCACGGGCGGATTGGCGAGCGTGGCCTCGCTCTGGGGCGCGGCCGAACTTCCCTCGCCGGAGAGGTAGGTCGTGATGCCCTGGCGCAGCTTGCTCTCGGCGCTCGGGGGATCGGTGATGAGGACGAGGCTGGCCTGGCCCATCATGTCGACGAACCCGGGGGCGACGACGCGGCCGGCGGCGTCGATGGTGCGCGCGGCCTCGCTACCGGAGAGGTCGCCGACGGCGGCGATGCGGTCGCCGCGGAGGCCGATGTCGGCGTCGGTGGATGGGCCGCCGGTGCCGTCGACCACGCGGGCGCCGGTGATGAGGACGTCGAAGGGGCCGGGGTCGGGTGGGGGAGGGGCGTCGGTGCAGGCGGCGAGGAGCGCGGCTGTGAGGAGGGCGGCGGTCGTCGTGGTGCGGTGGTCGGCGGTCATGCGGTGATCTCCGGGTCGGGGATGACCTGCGGCTCGGCGGCGGTCTGCAGACATCGTATCGGACCCGAGCCGGGGGAGCCATAGTAGAAACAGGCAGCTCGCGCGCTTGTCATGCAGAAGCACCGAGATGATCGGAGCGGGACTTCGATCCAACCCTCACCGTCCACGGATCGGGCGAATGCGAAACGTGCAACTCATGCGCGACACCGACGACGCACCGGCCAACGCCGTAACCCCCGAGATTGAGCCCCTGATGCTCTCCATCAAGGGCGGGTCGTCGACGGCGCTCGGCCAGCTGATGGACCTCTGCTGGCCCGAGCTCGTGCGGTACGCCGCACGGCAACTGCAGGACGTGGAGATCGCCCGCGATGTCGTGCAGGAAGCGTTCATCCAGGTATGGGAGCGCCGGCGTTCGTGGCGCCCCCGCGGATCGGCCCGCGCCTACCTGTACCGGATCGTCAGGCACCTCGTGATCGACGAGAAGCGGAAGTGGAGTGTGCGGCGGCGGTGGCTGGAGCGGCAGGAGACCGCGGACGCGCCGCACCCCGCGACCCCGGCCGAAGTGCTGGACGCGAAGATGCTGGCCGATGCCTTCGAAGCCGCCGTGGCCTCGCTCCCCGAGCGGCGCCGCGAGGTCTTCGAGCTGGTCTTCCAGCGGGGCCTCACGCACGCCGAAGCGGCCGCTGTGATGGGAATCTCGTTGCCCACCGTCGCAAACCAGATGAGCGCCGCGCTGCGAGCCGTGCGGCAGGCAGTGAAGGAGGACTAGATGGACGAGTTGCTGTTGCGGCATCTGCGCAGACAGACGAGCAGGGAAGAGGACGCGTCGGTGACCGCCTGGCTGGAGGACTCGCCGGATCGCGAGCGCGAGTTGGCGGAGCTGCGGCGCCTGGTCGAAGCGGGGCATGTGGCGGATCGCCGGATCGACCCCGGTGACGCGCCGAGCCCCGAGGATGTGATCTGGCGAGCGGAGGCGCGGGTGGCGCGGTTGCAGGAGCGTGGCGTGGCGCGTCTCGGGCGGAGGCTCCGGCCAAGGCGTCCCTGGCTCCGTTGGAGCGATTCACTGGCGGCTGCCGCGGTGGTCGTGGTGTTCCTGGGGGTGTGGCAGGCGGTCGTCCGGAGCGGCAACAGCGCCGCCCCGTCCATCCACCAGTTCGCCTCGACCGATCCCGGCGAGACCGAGATCGTGCGTCTGGCCGACGGAAGCGTGATCCGCCTCGGACCCGACAGCTGGCTTGCCGCCTCCTGGCGCACGGAAATCCCGGAAGGAGCGGCCCGAGAGGTGGCGTTCCACGGAGAAGCCTTCTTCGCCGTTGCAGGCGACCCGGCCCGGCCGTTCCGCATCGCTACCGACGCCGGCACGGCCGAGGTGCTCGGGACGCGCTTCCACCTGGCCGCCGACGAGGAAGATCTCTCTGTCGCGGTCGTCGAGGGGCGGGTCGCGCTCGCCGGACCTGATCATGAGGTGCACGTCGGGGCGGGGCAGGCGACGAGGCTGCTGCGCGGCCAGCCGCAGGATGTCGTGGCCGCGCCCCCGATCGAGACCGTCGCCGCCTGGCTGGACGACTTCCTGATCTTTCACGACACACCCCTGAGTGTCGCGATGCAAGAGGTCGGGGCGCGCTACGGCACCGATGTGATGGTGGACGACCCGGCGCTCCTCGACCGTACCCTGACCATGTGGTTCGAGTCGAAGTCGCTCGAGGAAGTGATGACGGTGGTGTGCAGCGTGGTCGACGCCCGGTGCAGCGTTGGCGGAGGCGTTGTGAGGGTGCACGGCACCGATTCCGGAGACGACTCATGAGCGCCGTGAGGATGGTTCGGCCGATGTCGCGGCACGAGCGGATGACCGACGGACGAGCCTCGGCGCCACGGAGGCACATGGCGGCCCTGGTCGCATTCGCCTCTGCTCTCGGCACGTTTCTGACAGGGGTCGCCGCACCGCAACTCGCCGCCCAGGACGAGCAGGTGCTGGCCGCGCTCCGGGGCGAAACGGGCGTCGATCCCGCCCCGGGAACCCTCCTCGCGACCGTCTCCCGCTTTTCCACCGACCAGGCGCTCCTCGCGGATGCCCTCGTGCAGCTCGCCGAGCGGTCGCAGGTACAGATTGCCTTCAGCCCCAGTCTGCTGCCAGGGAACCTGCGCGTGAATTGCGACTGCGCGATGCTGAACCTGGCCCGCGCGCTGGACCACCTTCTCGCCGACACCGACCTGGGATATGTCGAGCTGGGCTCCCAGGTCGTCGTCGTACCGAAGGCGGGCCGCGAGTTCCGCGATCTCGAGGGGGTGCTGCGCGGACGCGTGCGGTCGGAGGTGGCGGTGCCGCTCGAGGATGCGACCGTGCAGGCGCTGCTGGTTGCGGATACCACCCGGCGCAGCGTCACCGGCACCGACCGACTCGGCTACTTCACCTTCCACCACCTTGTGCCGGGTTCCTATGTCCTGAGCGTCACTCACATCGGGTATGCACCCCACGACCAGCGTGTGGATGTGGCCCCGGGATCCGACCTCCAGATAGAAGTGAATCTGGCCGCAAAGGCAGTCGAGCTGGCAGGTGTCGAGGCCGAAGGCCGCCGCAGTCGGCAACGCGAGCGATTCGAGAGTTCGGCCGGCGAAACGGTCCAGGAGTTCAATCGCCGTGAACTCAAGACCATTCCGGGCGTCGCCGAGCCCGATCCGATCAAGAGCGTGGAGGTACTGCCCGGGGTCATCAGGGTGTCCGACTTCCACGCCGCCTTCAACGTCCGTGGGGGGTCGGCCGACCAGAACCTGGTTCTTCTGGACGGTGTGCCGATCTTCAACCCCTTTCACGCTCTGGGGCTGTTCTCCGTCTTCAACGGCGACATGGTTCAGCGGGCCGAGCTTCACTCCGGCGGCTTCCCGGCCGAGTACGGCGGGCGGACATCGTCGGTCCTGCTGGTCGAATCCGATCTGGGAGACGGAGAGCTGGGGGTGGACGCGGGGGTCAGTCTCATTGCGAGCCGGGCAGCTGTGAACGGTGGCCTGCCGGACGGTGTGGAGGAACGTTTCGGGCTCGCCAGTGCCCGTTGGAGGGTCTCCGGCCGCCGCAGCTACCTGGACGTGCTCACCCGGCCCTTCCTGGAAGCTCCGTTCCCCTATCGACTCAATGACCTGCAGGCCGGCTTCGAGGCGTGGACCAGAAAGGGAGACCGGGTGCGGATTACCGGCTACTCCGGCCGCGACGTCGTCAACGTCAGGGATCTCGCGATCCTCGACGGCGATGTTGATGCCGGTCGGGATGGCGACCGGTTTCGCAATGTCGCGTGGCGGTGGGGGAACGACGCTGTTGGAAGCACCTGGACTCGCCCCCTCGAGGGTGGCGGGGCGGTGGATCTGCACGGATCGGTGTCACGCTTCGACGGAGAATTCGAATTCGACGAATTCGGAGACATTCGCATCATGACCCGGATCAGCCGTGCCTCGATAGGGGGTGACCTGGAGCAGAGACCGGGGCCGCGCCTCAGTTGGAAGTCCGGCTGGGTACTCGCCCGGGCGGTTCACGACAACGTGATCGAGGGCGGGGTGCCGCAGGCATTCCCTACGGGACGAGAGAGCGGGGTCGAGTCGGCCGTCTATTCACAGGTCCGGTGGACGCCCAGCGCGGGTTGGTTGCTGGAGGGCGGATTGCGGCTTGATGGCTGGCGTCCAGGCGATGGGAATACCGCCACCGTGTTTTCACCCCGATTCGCTCTCAAGCGGTTTCTGGGCAACAGCAACTGGGCTGTGCGGGCAGCAGCGGGACGCTACTCCCAGTTCATTCAATCCGTGCGGGATGAAAAGCTGCCCGTCAGTCCGGACTGGTGGATGATCTCTGGGCGCGCGGCACCCACGGTCGTGTCGGAGCAGATCCAGGCTGGTCTCGAGGGGTTCGCGGGAAGGGACGACAGGTGGTTTGTCAGTCTGGAGGGGTACTATCGCCGCTTCGACGGGCTGGCCGCGCAGGACTGGGCGGAAGATCCTGACGATCCTACCGACGACCTGATGTCAGGCGTTGGACGCTCCTACGGCCTGGACCTGTTGATTCGAAGGGACGTGGGCCGGACCACGGGCTGGCTTTCCGTGTCGCTCCTCAACGCCGCCCGCACCTTTCCCGACACCGGCTCGGGACTTCAGCCCGCGCCCGAGATCAGGTTCTCTCCGCCGTTCGACCGCCGTCTCGACATCGACCTCGTGGCTCGGCGCGACCTGCCCGGAGACATCGAGACCGGTCTGCGCTGGAACTTCGGCACCGGTTTGCCATACACCCGTCCCCTCGGCGTCTTCTCGATCTATCGCACCCGGATGATTGATCTCCTGGTCGATCCGACCTATGCCAGAGCCACGGTACTGGGTCTCAGGAACGCCCAGCGCTACCCCGTGCGACACCGGCTGGATGTCACGTTTCGGCGGACCTGGGAGCGGGGATGGGGTAGGATCACGCCGTACCTCAACGTGATCAACCTGTACAACCGAAAGAACGTCCTGTTCTACTCGTTCGACTACAGACCGGAGATACCGGTTCGCAATGGGGTATCGATGCTCCCGATTCTGCCCACGATTGGAGTGGAGGTGTCGTTCTGATGTGTTTTCGAAAGCCGTTTCGATACATCCGCTGGCGGACCGACGGGACTGGCCCAAGAAACTGGCTTGCGCTGTTTGCCTTGTTCCTGCTCTCTGGTTGTGAGCTCACCGAAGTGCAGATCGAACCCATTTCGGATCTCATCGTTGCCGGAGTGACCGTGACCCTCGCGGTGGACCCGCTCGACCCATCCCGTATCGATACGCATGCCAGGGCCCTGATCACTCGTTTCCACAGGCAGTGGGAACACGAAGTGCCCGGCGCTTCGGTTGAAATCCGCGGAGAAGCGGGTCAGGCACTGCGCCTTGCAGAAGTGTCGGAGCCGCTCGTCACCTGCGTGACCCAGCTGGTGGACCTCGTTCGTCCTCCGGCGGGCTCTTGCCACGTCGCCTCCGTCTCCGGGACCCGCTTCGCGCCGGGCGAACGGCTGAGGCTGACGGTGACCCTCCCGGACGGCGGTGTCCTGACGGCTGAGAGCCGGATGCCCGGTGCCTTCACGCCGTTGGGTCTTTCCCTGCAGGACAGTCGCTGTCGCCTGGATCCGGACACCCGCCATCGTTTCGACTGGACTCTCTCTGACGGGAGCTGGGGTTACATCGCGGAAGCACGGTTTGCCGGGCTCGGTGATCTGTGGGCCAGCGAGTACCCGTTGTACCTTGCGGCCACTCTGCGAGGTGCCGACGAGACCGGAATGCTCTTTCCGCGCGACCTGCTCTTCGAACTTGGCGGCCCCAATTCAACGGACGTGTATCGTGCGTTGCACGAAGGACTTCCGCACGGGGCGTCCGCGGAGGTCTCTGTAGGTGCGGTCGACCGCAACTGGATCAACTGGACCCGGGAGGGAAGGATCAATCTGGACGGCGAAGTCCTCATTCCCTCCGTCTTTGGAGACGGGACGGGCTGGTTCGGAACCGGGGTTCGCTGGACGCTCTCCGTCGAGTCACGCGAGGCCACCCCGGATGCAGCCGACGACCATCTCCCCCTCTGCGGCCCCCAATCCGGCTGACGCAACATCAGTCAGTGAAATCCCACGTCCCACCTAGCTCTTGCGCCGCTTCCGCGCAACAAAAAACGTTGCGCGCCCCCGCACCGCCCTCCGCCCCTACCCTCCAAGCACGTTGAACTGCCGGGTGAATTTCACGATTAACGACCGCGCCAGCGTCCCGCTCTCGACGAACCGCCCGCCGTCCGGATTCAGCCCGATGGGGAAGTCGAATCCCTGCACGTCGTTGTACACGATGAAGAGCCCGGTTCCGGCGGTGTTGAGCCAGCCGAAGCGGAGATTCGCCGACCAGCTGTCGACCTGGTTGCTGTATTGGACCAGCGACTGCAGGTAGATCCGCGGCGTGAAGAAGTAGCCGAAGTTCATGCCCAGGAGAGCGGTCTGGAACTGTCCCTCTGGAAGATCGACGTTGAAGTAGTTGATGCGCGCCGACGTGCTGAACGAGGCGTTCGGCCGGAAGGTGACCGAGCCGTTGCCTCCCCAGCGCGTGCCGGTGAGGAAGCTGCCGAAGTTGATTCTGGAAGTGGCCGACAGCCTGGCGGCGGCGTTGCTGTTGAAGACGAGCTGGGACTCCCACCCCTGGTGCGTGCCCTCGGGGACTACGACATCGGTGCCGAGGATCTGGAACGGCTCGTAGATGCCCTCGACGTTGAAGTTGGCGCCGGTGTGGATCTGTGCGCCCGAAGGCCACTCCCAGTGTGAGTCGATGTGCAGGCGGGAGGACTCGACGAAGCCCTGCTCGATGCCGGTCTTGCGGCTGCGATAGGTGAAGAACGAAACGTGCGGACGAATCTCGCGCAGCCACGACGGGTGGACTCTGTGCATGACGTAGTACTGGTAGTACCGGTAGCCCCGCCGCGGCAGGAAACCGACTTCGGGGTTGAAACCCTGGCCGATCTCGCGGGCCGTTCCCGTGAACGTCCAGGTCCGGCTGCTCCAGTTGCCGGACAGGTCCCACGCGTAGCCGTCGCCCGGATCCTCCGGGTCGTCGGTGGCGGAGACGAAGCTGCTGATCGTGAAGGCCTCGCCGACGCCGATGGCGACGTCCCCCGCGTAGGTGCGGTTGAAGTCGCCGTCCGGGCCGCTCTTGTTGACGAAGAGGCCCCCGACCCGCGAGCGATTCGGCAATTCCTTCGCCAGACGGGCAACCGAGTAGCCGTGCGCGTCCTGCAGCCCCATCTCCCCGCCGGTCTGAATATGCAGCAGTCCCAGGTTCAGCCCAGCAGCCCGGCCGGACAGCCGCGCACCACCGGTGATCGGCACCGGCTGGCCGCTCGCGATCCCGATCCTGCGGCTGAAGAAGAGGTCGGCGCCCCCGCCGCCCACATTGAAGAACCCGGCATTCTCGAGGAAGAACGGCCGCTTCTCGGGGAAGTTCAGCGAGAATCGGGTCAGGTTCAGCTGCTGGTCGTCCACCTCGACCTGGGCGAAGTCGGTGTTGTAGGTCACGTCGAGGGTAAGGCCCTGCGTGACCTGCAGCTTGACCTCGCCGCCGAGATTGCCGTCCTGAGAGAAGCCGGTGGCGGCGGTGTAATCGCGCCCGGTCGACCCCAGCACGTACGGCGTGACGGTGGCCAGGCGCCGGAAGGGCGGCCGCAGCCCCTCCAGATCGCCCGCATAGTTGAGACGGTAGAGGTTGAACTCGCGCGGCACCGGGGTCCAGAACGACTCCTCGTTCAGGCGCCGGATGCGGCGGATGACGTTGAATCCCCAGGTCTCGCTGTCCGTCCCGTAGCGCAGGGTGTTGAAGGGGATGCGGAACTCGGCGTACCAGCCCTCGCCGTCGGTGGTGGTCGCCACCGTCCAGCTGCCGTCCCAGTTCTTGTTGAAGCCGCCGCCCGATCCCGACTGGAAGCGCTGCCGCGAGTTGAAGCCGCCTCCCTGGAAGCGGCCGCCGCCGCGTCCCTCGTTCGCGACCTGTCCGTCGTACTCGATGCCCGTGGGCGTGGTCCCGAAGACGAAGCCGTTCTGGTCGTCGTTGTAGGTGTCGAGCACGAAGACGATCGCGTCGCTCTGATTCACCTCGTAGTCGCGGATCCGCTCGCCGTAGGTGATGGCGTCGGCCTGGCTGTCGAAGGCCCAGACGCCGACGTAGAGCGCCTCGTCGTCGAAGATCACCCGGACCTCGGTGCGCTCGCTGGCGGGCTGTCCGTCGAAGGGCACGCGCTGGGTGAACCCGGTCATGACGCCAGCCTGCCGCCAAACCGCCTCGTCGGGACGGCCGTCGATGACGGGGGCCTCGGTCACCTCCACGGCCGTCGCGGTCGTTGGCATGGCGCCGCCCGAACCCCCGCCCGCGGTTCCGGCCTCGGAGTTCTGTGCGAGGACGGGATTGGCGAATACGAGGACTGTCGCAGCGGCAACGATCGCTGGGGAGAGTTTCATGAGGCGGCCTGACGTGGGGTGCGGAATAGACCTGTAAATCTCGTTCCGGCCCCCGAATTTCGCCAGTTACATCCGGCGCATGCGGGCCCCGCCGCGCTCAGGGACTATACACGTACACGACCGGCAGCCGGGCGACGTCGGTGATGGCCGTGTCCGTGTGGTGGTAGATGTTCATCCGTCCCGTGCCGCAGTCGCCATAGCGGTCGCAGGTTACCGTCCCGACCAGGCCGCTCATGGCGGTCGCGCCCACCGCGTCGCGCAGCATCGCGCGGTCGATGAACAGCCTGTCGCCCTCCTCCACCGCAACGGACTCGATGGCCGAGAGCAGCATGGTTGTCGCGTCGTAGGCGTGCGCCCAATAGGGTGACTGGGGGAAGCCGCCATGCGCTGCCTCGAATGCGGCCAGCACCTGCTCGCCGCTCCGTCCCGTGACCTCGTTTACGTTCGAGCCATAGTCCGACTCCGGCCCGGCGAAGTACATCCCCTCCGATTGCGGGGTCTCGAGGAAGGACGAGACCAGCAGCGCGGCCGCCGAGATCAGTGTCGTTCCCTCGAGTCCATCGAAGCTGCGGGCCTGCGCGGCAAAGGCCGACCCCTCGGTGACGAACAGCGGGAAGAAGATGGCGTCCGGTCCCGCGGCCGCGAACTCGGCGAGCACGTCCGTCATGTCCGTCTCGCCCTTGTCGATCGCGGCCCGGACCGGAACGTCTCCACCGAGAGCCCCGAACGCGTCGGCAAACGCCGCCACCAGGGCGGTTGTATACGCGTCGCCGTCGTGAAGGGTGCCGACGCTCCTCAGCTCCAGCTCGTTGTATACGAAGTCCGACAGGGCACGCGCCTGGTGGAGGTCGTTGGACGCAATGCGAAAGTAGCCGGGGTGATAGTCGGCGTCCGGGTTGCCGGCAAGATCCGAAGTCAGCCGCGGCGAGGTATTGCTCGGTGAAATCATGAGCAGTCCGGCGCTGCTGACGACGGGCGACGCGGCGACGGCAGCGGCCGAACAGTTGGTTCCGATCAACCCGGCCACCTGCGGGTCTGCGACGATCCCGCTCGCGCCTGCGCGCCCGCCCGCCGGCGAACAGCTCGTGTCGACGGGGTCGCCCATCTCGATTTCACGTCCGCGCACGGTCCCGATATCCTCGATCGCGAACTCGGCGCCCTGCCGGGAAACGGCCCCCAGCGTCGGTGCCACCGTGACCGAGGCCAGCATGCGGATCCGGACCGCATCGCCCGCCTCGAGGGTGACCGCACCGAGCGGCCCCGGCTCGAAACCCGGTGTCTCGGTCAGGGTGTTGCACGATAACAACGCAGCGATCACCGGAAATGCCGTGCCAAAATACTTCATTCGCTTCCACATGAAGCCGACCTCCGTGTAACAATGAACCTCGACCAATCCCCGTCCACCGGCGTGGACACCCGGAAAACTCAAACGTACCAGCGCAATCGTCGCACATGCCAGTCTGCTCGTGGACGGACCGGACTGGATTACCGCGCCCGGCCGTGGCAACGAACCCGCTATCCCGCCAGCGGCCGCTTGCCCCGGCCTATCGCAAGCTGACTTGCGGCGGACGCTGCGCCAGCCCCCAGCTCGTCTGATAGACCAGCCGCACCACCTTCTCGAGCTTCCCGTAGTTGATGCGCTCGGGGATGTCGTCCGGCCGGTGATAGTCGGGGTGCAGCCCGGTGTGGTAGAAGAGCGCGGGCACGCCTCCCTGTATGAACGGCCAGTGATCGCTGCGTCGCAGCAGCTGCAGGGGATGATTGTCGTAGCGGTAGCGCATTTCCAGTCCGGCGGCCTCGTTGGCGCGCTCGACTTCAGCCCGCAGATCCGGGCTCCGCAGCGTACCCAGGATGTTGATCGCATTCGCGTTCGACTCCGCACTCTGGACGTCGAGTCCGCGGAACCGCCCCCCGCCTCCCACCACCACCTCCTCGTTGCGGCCGATCATGTCCATGTTCAGCACGGCAACGGTCCTGTCCAGGGGATGGAGCGGGTTCTCGACATAAGCCCAGGCCCCCAGCAGCCCTTTCTCCTCGAAGTCCCAGGCGGCGAGCAGCACGGACCGGCTTGGTCCCCGGCCCATCCGGACCGCCTCCTGGTACGCCTCCGCAATCTCGATCAGCGCCACCGTGCCGGAGCCGTCGTCGTCGGCCCCGTTGAAGATCGTCGAGCCGTCCGCGCCGTCGTGGTCGAAGTGCGCGCAGATCACGATCCACTCGTCCTTGAGTTCGGGGTCCGATCCCTCGATCAGCCCGACGACGTTGCGCGCCGTCTGGCTCCGGCGCCTCACCTCGGTGGTGATCTCGGCGCGGACTCCCGGCAGCGGCACGGTTTCGACGCCTCCGACAGCCTCGGAAGATGCGGACAGCGCCTCGAGCGTGCGTCCCGTTCCCGCGACCAGGGTTTCCGCCAGCGTCCGCGAAATTTGCACCACTGGAATCCGAATGCGGTTCAGGCGGCTCTCGAGAGTGTAGCGCCCCCCTCGCCGCACCGTCTCGGGCCAGTAGCCGGCCGCCTGCCCGCTGAAGTTCCCGCTTCCCGGGTGATTGTGTACATCGGAGACGATCATCAGCCCGATGGCGCCGGCGTCCTGCGCGGCGGCGGCTTTCCGGTAGGTAGCCGACGCCTCCGAGGTCACCAGCCCGTCGAAGGGACTGCCTGCGTCGCGCTCGCCGGGCTCGTGGGCGACGATCAGCGCGATCCTGCCGGCCACGGCGTCACCGTAGTCGTCGTGGCCCAGTTCCGGCGCAGAGATGCCGAACCCCGCAAAGACCACCTCGCCGCCCGCCGTCCCGCTTCCGCTCTCGCGCAGCGGATAGAAGTCCTGGCCTCGCGTGCGGGTCAGCGTGACGCTGCCGTCCTCGACCCGCAGGCGGTTGTCTTCGCCGATCTCGGTCTGCGCGACGTTGAAGTAGTGGTAGTAGGTGGCCCCAGGCCCGACCGGCACCAGACCCAGCCGTTCGAAGCGCGACTTGATAAAGGCGCTCGCCACCCGTCCCTCGGGCGACCCGGCCAGGCGTCCGCGCAGCTCGTCACCGGCCAGGAAATGCAGGTCGGCGCTGAGGTCGGACTGGCGGATGGTCTCGATTCCGGGCGCGGTCTCCTGTGCGTGGAGGGATCCGGGCGCGACGGTGGCGATGGCGGCAACGAAGGCGGCGGCGGAGCGAACCGGACAGACCAGCGACTTCATGAGATACCTCCAGGGCGGGGGACGTGTTCAACCGCAACCTATGCCCCGGGTGGCCCCGGCGGCGAGTCCTCCGATTGCGGACCCGGCCCTGCGGAGCAATTCTGCATACAGCGCCGGCCCGCCGGCCCATGCTGCCGACTCCACGGCCCTTTCGGCCGACCACGCGGCCCATGTCGCCGGCCCGCCGGTCCACGTTGTGCGAGCCCCCCGGACCCGGAGAGCCATCATGCGCCAGAAGTCGATCGTCACCGCACTCCAAACCCTGCTCCTCCTGGGCCTCCTGGCCCCCGTCGCCGACGCCCAGCCCGAGCGCCGTCCCTACCTCTTCAAGGACGCCCGCGGCGAACTTGCCCAGGCCCGGGTCCGCGGCGACGCCGAGGTCGTCGTGGTGATCGCGTCGATGCCGGGCCGGAATGCCCGCGTGGCCGCCGCGATCGAGGCCATGGGCGGGCGCATCGGCTTCCGCTTCGACCAGGTGGACTACGTGCGGGCCTGGGTGCCCGTGCAGGGCGCCGAGGACCTCGCGGACCATCCGGACGTCCACAGCATCGACGTGTCGATCACGAACCGGTCGCGGTCGTTCGGGCTCGCCGGAGGGGCGCCGGAAGACGACATGCCGCCTCTGCCGGGAGGGTCCGCAGGGTCCGCGCCAGACAGCCAGACTCCGGACACCGTATGGCCGCCCGTCCTCAGCGACCGTCCAATCACCGACCGCTACAGCCCGATCGGCGACCTGCGCGCCATCGAGTTCCGCGAGGAGAACCCCACCTTCGACGGCCGCGGCGTCACGATCGCGCAGATCGACATGTTCCCGGACATGCTGCTCCCCGAGCTGCAGACCGCCTACACCCTCGACGGCCAGCCCGTGCCCAAGATCGAGGTCTACCGCAACGTGCTCGACCCCGAGATCGAGGACGACGGCCGCTGGATCGACATGGACGACATGGTCGAGGCGTCCGGCGGCACCTTCACCTACCGCGACTCGACCTACACCGCCCCGCGCGACGGCGTCTTCCGGATCGCGCTGTTCGACGAGTCCAGGGCCGATTCCGCGGGCGTCTTCGGCTTCCAGGGGCTCGATCTCGACGTCAACCGCGACGGGAATCCGGAGGGCTCCAGTCACTTCTTCGCTGTCTTGTGGGACGAATCCACCGGAGACGTGTGGGTAGACACCGACCAGGACCGCGACCTGACCGACGAGGCCACGCTCGGGGAGTACGACGAGCGGGGCGAATTCGGCGTCTTCGGCACAGACGACCCCGACACCCCGGTGCGCGAGTCCGTGGGATTCGGCGTGCAGATCGACGCCGACAAGGAGCGCGTCGCCCTCAACCTTGGAATCGCGCGGCACGGCACGCTGGTCGTAGGCGCGTCGGTCGGCAGCCGGGGCGAAAACGGCCGCTTCGACGGCGTCGCGCCGGGCGCCAGGCTGGCCGCCGTGGGCGAAGGCGGCTCGGCCTATGGCCAGACCGAAGCGACGATCGTGGCCGCGGCGCACCCCTCGGTCGACATCATCTACTTCGAGCAGAGCTCCAACATCACGCACAACTACCTGTTGCGGGACGGCCGCCTGGTCCCCTCGGTCATCGCGGACCGCCTGGTCGAGCGCTACGGCTCGTCCATCCTCTCACCCACCCACAACTTTCCCGTCCTCGGCGCCATCGACGACATCGTGATGGGGCGGGGCGTCATCGGCGTGGGCGGCCACGAGGGCAAGGACAACTTCTTCATGAACCACGGGGTGCGCGTCGAGCACGACGACATGCTGCTGATCACCGGCGGCTACGGGCCGATGGGCGACGGGACGCTCAAGCCCGACATCATCTCGCCCTCGAACTATGTGAGCACGTCGCAGGGATTCGTGGAGGGGCGCGCGATTCCGGGCCTGTTCGAACTGCCGCCCGGCTACACGATCGCGGGCGGCACCTCGACGGCCACCCCAACCGCCTCGGGCGCGGTCGCGCTCCTGATCAGCGCGGCGCGGCAGTCCGGCATGGAAGTCGATCCGTACACGATCAAGTACGCCGTGCAGCGCGGGGCGAGGTACGTGCCCAACATCGCCGCCTACAAGCAGGGCAACGGCGTGATCAGCGTGGCCGGCGCGTGGGCTATCCTGCAGGAGCTGCACGCGGGTGGCATGACGGTCGACATCGAGAGCCGATCGTCGATCGTCACCCCGTACAGCCACATGCTGCCGACCCCGCACGAGGGCTTCGGTCTCTACGAACGCACCGGCTGGAAGAAGGGGGTGCGGCGCGAGCGCACGGTCACGCTGACGCGCAACTCCGGCCCCTCGGCCCCGATGACCTTCGACGTCAGCTGGGAGGGCAACGACCACGGCACGTTTTCGTCTCCGCTGACGGTCGCCCTCCCGCTCGGCACCCCGGTCGAGTTGCCGGTCACGGCGACCCCGCCCGACCACGGCGTCCACACCGCGCACCTCACCCTCGACCACCCGGACGTCACCGGCTACGCCCACCGCATGCTCGCGGCGATCGTGGCTCCGGAGCCTCTCAACGCCGCCGGCGCATACACGGTGACGAAAGAGGTCAAGGTCCCGCGCCCCGGCATGCAGAGCCACTTCTTCGACGTGCCCGAAGGCGTGACGGCGCTCAAGGTGGAGGTCGGCTGGGAGGAGCGTGAGGTTGCGCTGGCGATTGCCCGCCCGGATACCCGCTACCAGCGGGGCGAGATCGTGCGCACCGGCGGGGCCGGGATCACACAGGTGATTCCCGATCCGGTTCCCGGGACGTGGGAGGTGCGCCTGGCCGACATCGCGGACACCCGGATCTTCGACTGGCAGCAGGCCAAGAAGGACGAGCCGGTGCCGCCCACGCCCGCGACGCTGACGGTCTCGGCGCTGGCGGTGGAAGTGGAGGGGGTGACAACGCAGGTCGTCGCCGACAACGGGAACGGAGCCGATAACGGTGCGGCCAACGGCGCCAGCCACCAGGTGTGGATGACCAACCGGATGGCGGCCTTCGAGGGCGCCGCCGTGACCACGCCGGTGGGCAGCGCCCGGAGCGAGGAGCGGACGATCCGGCCCCGCGAGCAGCAAATCTACGAGGTGGAAGTCCTGCCGGGCTCGACCGCGCTGATGGTGAACACGCGGGTGCTCGGCGAGGGCGACCTCGACGTCTACATCTTCGACTGCACGGGCGACGCCTGCTCGGCCGCACGGGCCGATGGCGATCCGGTCGGCGACGAGTCGCTGGTGGTGCACGATCCGGCCGCCGGGACGTGGAAGGTGGTGGTGGACGCGGCCGCCGTGCCGGACGCGGGAGCCTCGTACGAGTACCTCGATGTCGTGTTCAACGGGGCCTACGGCACCGTCGGCACGATCGACATGCCCCAGGAGCGGGCGTCGGGTGCGCGATGGACCACGACGGCCAACGGATGGGTGGCCCCCGCAGCGCATGGCGACGGGCGCGGGCCGTACGTGGCGGTGGTGGTGGAAGGGCAGGCCGGCGGCGAACGCTACTGGGTGAGCGTGGGGGAGGTGGCCATGCGGTAGCACACGTGCCCGGGCGCGGGTCTAAAGCTCCCTGGTCCGGTCCATAAGCTCGGCGACCGTCTCGCACTCGATGATCGCATCGGCGAGCACCTCGGTGCGGTCCAGATCCGATGGTGCCTCCAGCACGTGGGATAGTACCGCAACCCCATCGGGGCCGAATTTCCGAAACGCCAGTTGGCGCAGCAGCGATTCTCGTCCTTCCTGACGTCCTTCCTGGCGCCCTTCCTGGCGTCCTTCCTGACGCAATTCCTCGTCCCGCTTCCGGAGGTTCTCGGCCAGCCAGGTCTCTTCGTGTCGGATCATCGTCTTCCCCTTCCTCCTGGATTCGGGCTCCCGGGTCTCAGCCTCCGGGATGCGCATCCATGGTTCTATCTGCTGTCTAACCGCGCCAAACCCACGAACCATGCCCTCGTCACCGGACTCCCGCGCAAGTCGCCAGAGCTCGGCAAGACGAGCCGCGTCCCTCGCCCAACGGGCAGCCTCCCATTCGGCCAGTACCGAGAACCAGCTGTCGGGACGCTGGTCCAAAGGCGGAACCGTCTTCAGATCGACGAGAATATACTTGCGGCGAAGCTGGAAGCCAAGTGCCTGTGCGAGGGTCGCGTCGGCGCCAGGCAAGAGCCAGTCTGCGAGGTCTGTGGCGGCGTTCCAGGGTGCCGTCCCGTTGTAGATGACGATTGGTACAGCGATCGGTGGGCCACCCCCCGAGCCGACATCGCCGGCAAGTTCCGCTTCCCGGAGCATCAGGCCGACGTACTCCTGTACCCGAAAGGCCATGTTGCTCACCGGTGTTGACTGGAACTCGAGCGCCAGGTACACGGGGTGGCGGCCATGCTCCCGCAGCCGGGCCCGCCACAGCATGTCGGCGTGCCGCTGCCGGAGACCCTCGGGTTTGACGAAGCTGGGGGACAGCATCCGAAGAGTTGGCCAATCGACCCGCTTCGCGAACTCGGGCAGGATGTGGGACACGAGGTCCTCGGCCATGGCCGCGGTGGAGAAGAGCAGCTTGTAGGCTTCGTCGTGCTTCGATCGGGATGGGTTGGCGGACACTCGGGTCGAACTCGGGGGCTGGGATTGGGTGGTCCGTTGGGCATTCGTTAGAGGGTGTCTGGCGTCGGGCGTGAAGGGTGGCCCCGATTGGCGGGCGTTCCAATAGCCGGATGGGACTGATTTCGGGTGCCGCCCCGCCTGTCCCATCCGGACATGCGAATGTCTCTGGTCATTTCCGCGGGCCCTTGGCCGTTTCCGCGCAGGGCCGTGGGCAAGCGCGCGACGGGGGAGCACGAAGCGCCCTCGCGCAATTCTTGTTGACATCCACCCGCCATCCGCGTACACTGCCTACAAGACAACTCATCGAGACCGGCTGAGGGAAAGGCCCTTTGAAGCCGGGGCAACCTGTGGGAATTGGCGTTCCCACAAAGGTGCCAACTCCTGCGACGGACAAGCGTTCGTGGTAAAGATGAGCCGCCCACCGCCCTCCGGGGTGGTAGCCGGAAGCAACAGGGCGGTCAAATCTCCGGAGTCCGATGAGGCGAACTCGAGACTCGGAGAGGTCATCATGGCCAACTGCTCTGCCGCTCGCGTTGCCTCGCATGCTGCGCCCGCGCCCCCGGCGCCCGACCCGACGACGACCGTCCGATCGGGAGTCGTGTGCGCCGACATTTCCTTCGATCACCTCGGGGAGCGCCCCGTGGAGATCGCGTACGAGGCCCAGGGACCGGCGGCCGCACCGGCGACCATCGTCCTCGGGGGGATTTCGGCGGGACGTCACCTGGCGCCCACTGCCGCCGACCCTTCGCCCGGATGGTGGCCCGGGGTGGTGGGCGACGGCGCCGCCCTCGACCCGGCGCGCCAGCAGCTCATCGGCATCGACTACCTCGGCGGCGACACGGAGGACGGCCTCCTCCGCCCGGTGACGACCCACGACCAGGCACGCGCCCTCGCGGCCGTGCTCGACCACCTCGGCATCGCCGCCGCCTCCTTCGCCGGCGCCTCATACGGCGGGATGGTGGCGCTGGCATTCGCCGAACTCTTCCCGGCGCGCGTCGCCCGGCTCGTCATCCTCTGCGCGGCACACCGCACGCACCCCATGGCCACCGCGATCCGGTCCGTCCAGCGTTCGGCCGCGCAGCTCGGCGCCGACACCGGCCAGGCGGGCCGGGGCCTCGCGCTCGCCCGCGCCCTCGCCATGACCACCTACCGCAGCACCCAGGAGTTCGAGCAGCGCTTCGAATCCGGCCCGCTCGGCGTCGGCGAGCCCGGCGAGCCACCCACCCGCTTCCCCGTCGAGGACTACCTCAACGCGCGCGGCGCCGACTTCATCACGCGATTCGACACCGAGCGCTTCCTCGCGCTGTCGGAATCGATCGACCTGCACCGCACCGACCCCGCCTCGCTGCTGCCGCACGCCCTCCTGGTGTCCTTCGACACCGATTCCCTGGTCCCGCCGTGGCTCGTCGACGAGCTGGCCGCGCGCAGCGGACGATCGCACGAACACGTCACGGTGCCGTCCCTCTTCGGGCACGACGCCTTCCTCAAGGAAGTCGGCGCGGTGGCAACGCTCCTCAAGACAGGCACCCCGGAGGTGGTCCGATGAGCAAGCTGAACGGTTCCCGTCCCAGGTCCACCGTGACCCGCACCGTCCGGGCCGGCCTCGGCGCCGACACCACGCACCGCGCGGTCATGCCGCCGATCCACCTCTCCACCAACTTCTTCTTCGACGCGCCGGGCGTGTACGGGAAGTACGACTATACCCGCACGGCCAACCCGACCCGCGACCTCTCCGCCGAGACCATCGCCGAACTGGAGGGCGGGTGCGGCGCGGTCGTAACCTCCTCCGGGATGTCGGCGATCGCCGTGGCCACGCGCCTCCTCTCGGCGGGCGACCTCCTGCTCGCGCCCCGCGACTGCTACGGCGGCAGCTACCGCCTCTTCTCGGCCGAGGCCAACCGCGGCACCTACCGGGTCGAGTTCGTCGATCCCTGGGACCCCGAATCGCTGCAGCTCGCCCGCGAACTCCGTCCCCGCATGATCTGGATCGAGACGCCCAGCAACCCGCACCTGCGCATCACCGACATCGCCGCGTGGGCCCGCCTGGCGCGCGAGATCGACGCGATCTGCGTTGCCGACAACACCTTCCTCTCGCCGGTAAACCAGCGCCCGCTCGAGTTCGGCGCCGACCTGGTCGTGCACTCGACGACGAAGTTCCTGAACGGGCACAGCGACGTGGTGGGCGGCACCGTGGTGGCGGCCGACGAGGGCCTGCTGGAACAAGTCGCTTGGTGGACCAACGCCATGGGCGTGTCCGGCGCCCCGTTCGACTCGTACCTGACGCTGCGCGGCATGCGGACCCTGCACGCGCGCAGCCGTGTACACGAGGAAAACGCGCTCCGCGTCGTCGATACGCTGGTCCGCAGCGATGCAGTGGCGCGCGTCAATCACCCCAGTCTGCCCGATCATCCCGGGCACGACGTTGCGTCGCGGCAGCAGACGGGGTGGGGCAGTCTCATTTCCTTCGAGCTGAGGGGAGGACGGGCGGCGGTGGACGCCTTCGTGGACGGGATCGAGCACTTCGCGCTGGCCGAATCGCTGGGGGGCGTGGAAAGCCTGGTCACGCACCCCTGGACGATGACGCACGCGTCGATGGACGAGCCCGCGCGGGTTGCGGCCGGCATCGGCCAGGGACTGCTGCGCCTGTCGGTGGGGATCGAAGCGGCCGAGGACCTGGAGGCGGATCTGGAGCGGGCCCTGGGCCGGGCGGCAGCCGTGAGCACAACGCCGGCAGCGGCGGCTGCGGTACTCGCGTGATGGAAGCCGCCCTGAAGCTCCGGGCTCGAGGACGGGCGCGATGCTCGCGGCCTGCCGATATCCACGTCCTCAAGTTCGGCTCCTCCGTCCTGGCCTGTCCGGAGGACTATCCCGTTGTTGCCGCGGTGATCGGCCGCGAGGTCGCCCGCGGACGCAAGGTGGTCGCCGTCGTCTCGGCCATGGGCGACACGACCGACGCGCTTCTTGCGGCAGCCCGCTCGGTGGCGGCAGCGCCGAACGACCGGCTGATGGGGGCGCTGCTCGCGACCGGTGAGGAGGCGTCGGTGGCGCTGCTCACCCTGGCATTGGCCGCGAAGGGAGTCCCGGCGGCGGGGGTGAACGCATGGCGCCTTCCCGTGCGAACGCGGGGATCCCTGCGCGACGCCGACCCCGTCGCCGTCGACACGGGACAGATCCGCGCGATGTTCGCCAGTCACGACGTGGTCATCTTCCCCGGTTTTATCGGAGTGGACGTGACGGGCGTTCCTTCTCTACTCGGGCGGGGCGGATCGGACCTCACCGCACTCTTTCTGGCTGACGCTCTGGGGGCCGAGGCGGTCCGTCTCGTAAAGGATGTGGACGGCATTTTCCCCTCGGACCCGCGCCGTCTCTCGGGGGCGGTTTCGCACCGCCACGGAACACCCGGTTCGCTGCACCGGGGAGGCGCCGGCGAGCGTCCCACGGCCGGTCCGGAGCCCTACTCCACGCTGACCTGGTCGCAGGCGCAGGAGATCGGCGGTGCGGTCGTGCAGTCGAAGGCGATCGATTTCGCGGAGCGCAGGGGGCTCGCCTTCCGCGTCACCGGGCTGACGGGGAAGGGGACGAACGTCGGGGAGCGAGGCCCGTGGCAGACGGCGCGCTGACCGGCCCGCAGCCCGGTGGTCCCGCTTCGGCACGCGACAGGATACCGGCAGCCGTCCTCGGCGCCACCGGGATCGTGGGACAGCGCCTGGTGCGGATGCTCGAGGGACACCCCCTCTTCCGTCTCGCGGAGGTCACCGGCTCCGGGCGCCGTGCCGGCCGGTTGTATGCGGAGACGACCCCATGGGCTCTGGGCGGCGATCCCCCGGCCGCCGCAGCGCGGCTGAAACTCGTGGCACCCGGCGAGCCGCTGCGGAGCCGGCTGGTGCTCTCGGCCCTGCCGTCCGGCGTAGCGGCGGAGACCGAACCGGCCCTTGCGCGGGCCGGGCATGTCGTGTGCACCAACGCTTCAGCCCACCGGATGCGCCCGGATACGCCGCTCGTCATCCCCGAGGTCAACGCCGAGGCCATCAGCGGGATCATGGCCCAGCCGTGGTCGGCCTCCGGGGGGGCGCTCGTCGCCAATCCCAACTGCGTCGTGGTGGGGCTGGCCATGGCGCTCGCCCCGGTCGAGAGGGCATTCGGCATCGAATCGGCGACGGTGGTGACGCTTCAGGCGCTTTCCGGGGCCGGGCTCGGCGGCCTCGGCGCGGTCGAAGTCGCCGGCAACGTCATCCCGTCGATCCGCGGGGAGGAGGAGAAGATCGGTCCCGAGCTCAACAAGATCCTGGAGGCGAACATCGATGTTGCCGTAGCGGTGAATCGCGTCCCGGTCCTCGACGGCCACACCGCCCACGTCTTCTGCAGGCTGCGCGACCCGGTCACGCATGCGGAAGCGGCCGAGGTGCTGCGCGGCTTTCGGCCGCCCCTGGAGGCGGGCGCGCTGCCGTCCCTTCCGGCCCGGCCCCTCGTCGTGCGCGGCGAACCCGACCGCCCCCAGCCCCGCCTGGACGCGGGCGCCGAGGCGGGCATGGCCGTGACCGTCGGCCGGATCCGCCCGGCTCCTCCTCCGCACCACCTGGCTCTGGCGGTGGTCGTCCACAACGGAATACGGGGCGCGGCCGGGGCCTGCCTCGCCAACGCCGAGCTGTGCCTGGCCCACCTGGGTCCGAAGGCCCTGACACCGGGTGGCGAACCGAGCTACGATCGAAATGTAATACAAACATTACAAAATGTAATGTCGATGTGACATTTCAATCGATCTTGTCCGCCAGATTCCGGCTTTCTTGGCGGACAAGCTCGCGGAAGGCAGGTTGCGGCGGACTCCCGGCTCGCCCGCCGGGTCGGGCAGGCGTACCTTCCCGCATAGCCAACGGATCCTCCGCGCCCACACCGGATCCCCAGCCCCGACGAATCCGGCGATGCAACCCGTTCCCTTCGAGCTCTTCGGCACCGCGCACAACGTGGTCATGGTGCTCAACGCGGCCGTCGCCGTCGGCATGGTGTGGGTGGTCCGCCGTTTCGATTCGGAGCGCGTCAGGAGGAGGGTGTGCGTCGGCTTCGCCGTCATTCTCATGGCGACCCAGATCGCGAACTGGTGCCACAAGTACATGGTCGACGGGCGGGCGGTCTTCATCGAGGAACACCTGCCGCTGCACGTCTGCGGGATGTCGGCCATCCTTGCGGTGGTGGTGCTGCTGACCCGGAACCGGCTTGCCTACGACCTGGTGTACTTCTGGGGGCTGGCGGGAGCGACCAACGCGGTCGTCACCCCGGCGCTCGACGCGGGGTGGCCCGAATTCCACTTCATCCAGTACTACATCTCCCACGGTGGGATCGTGGTTACGGCGGTGCTGATGACCTGGGGACTCGGAATGCGGCCGACGTTCAGGTCCCTTCTCAGGGCGTTCATCGTTCTGAATGCGTTGGCGGTCGTGTTGACCGGCTTCAACCTGCTGACCGGAGCCAACTACATGTACCTGAGCGAACCGCCGGTCACGGACTCCCCGTTCCTGTTCTTCGAGTGGCCCTGGTACATCCTGTGGCTGGAAGTCGTCGCGCTCGTGTTCTTTGCGCTGTGCTACCTGCCGGTCTACCTGGAACGGAGGTGGGGGCGTGCGGGTGCGGGCGTGCGCCCCGTCGCACGGTTCTAGAATTGGCGACTCTTTGGGGCTATCCTACTGCAATCCCGCCAACCGCATCAGAAGGACTCGTGCAAGATGACCAGATCCAGGCTCACGTTTCTCGCATCGTTGTCACTGCTCGCCCTTGTCAACGCCTGCGGCGGCGGAGACGCCGGACCCTCGACGCCCTCCGAGCCGCCACGCCCCGCGACGATCACGATCAACCCGGCCTCGGCATCGCTCACCTACATCAGCCAGTCGACGGCCTTCAGCGCCACCGTGCGCGACCAGTACGGGGCCGCGATGGCCACATCGGTGACCTGGACCAGCTCGGACGAAGGCGTCTTCACCGTGGACGGCAACGGACTGGTGACCTCGACGGGGAACGGGGCGGGCACGCTCACCGCGGCCGCGAGCGGATTGACCGCGACCGCCGACATCAGCGTGCAGCAGCGCGCCGCGGCGATCAAGGTGGTGGAGGGGAACAATCAGGAGGCGCTCCGGGGCACCAGGTTGCCGGAGGCGGTGGTGGTGCAGCTGGAAGACCGGGGCGGACACGGGGTGGCCGGGGTCGAGATCGGCTTCGCGCCGACGGCGCAGAGCGGATCGGTCAGCGTCGAGTCGGTGACGAGCGATGATGCCGGTCAGGGATCCACGGAGTGGACGCTGGGCAGCAAGTTCGGCACCCAGGAGCTGGTGATCTCGGTGCCGGGCGGCATCCAGAACCGGGCGCGGGCGATGGCCACCTCGGACACGCCGCTCCCCGACCTCAGCGTCGAGACCTTCACGCTCTCGCGGACCGACCTGACGGATCTGGAGGATTTCGATGTGCACGCCACCATCACCAACAAAGGCGACGCCGCGAGTCCGGACACCTTCCAGGTGCAGCTGACGGTGGACGGCGTGGTGCTCGAAGCTGTCGACGTCGCGCGCCTCGACCCGGAGGGGAGCACGGCGCTCGACTTCACCGCCGGCCCCCTGGAGTCGGGCTCGCGCCGCCTCGCGCTGGTGGTCGACCCCGACGGCGGGATCGACGAGTGGGACAAGGAGAACAACACCAGGACGGAGAACCTGACGATCCTGCGCCAGGAGGTGATCTCGGTCGGACACACCTCCAACATTTCAGCGAGCCTCGATGAAGTCCTGCACTTCCGCATCGATATCGAGAACGGATCGAAGGAGGCGCTCAACGTCGAGGTCGGGGCAGCGTCGGGCCAGGATCCCGACCTTTTCGTCAACTACGGCTTTCGCCCCGATCACCATTACAAGTACAGCTGCCTGAGCGGAGCGCAGCCGGGAGACCGCGAGCTCTGCCAGCTGCTTCCCGCGCGATCCGGCAGCTACCACGTGGCTGTCCACGCGTACAGCGCCTTCAGCAACCTGGAGCTGAAGGTCACCGTGGGCGGGATCGAGGTGGAGGGCTACGACATCGACGTGGTGTTCATCGAGAACGGATCGGCCGAGCAGGACAAGGTGATTCTGGACGCCGCCAGGAGGTGGGAGTCCGCGATCGTCCAGGGCGTCGCAGACATCGACCTTGCGGACAATCCCATCGGGCCGGGCCAGTGTGGCAGAGACTCGCCCCTGACCAACGATGTGATCGACGATGTTCGGATGTTCGTGCGCATCGATTCGATCGACGGACCGGGCCAGATCCTGGCCCGCGCGGGGCCCTGCTTCAGCCGCATTGTCAGGTTTGAGGGGTATCCCGAAATCCCGCGTTCGGTGATCGTCGGCAGCATGGAGTTCGACGAGGACGACCTGAACCGCCTGTCTGCCCAGGGCATCCTTGTCTCCACGGTCTTGCATGAGATGGGGCATGTCCTCGGCTTCGGTACGATGTGGGACCGGTTCGACCTGCTCGAGAATCCCTCGACCGGGGGGAACCCGAATGCCGATACCCACTTCACGGGCCCGCTGGCTACACGGGCTTTCGAAAGGGCTGGGGGCCGCAACTACAGGGGCGGTGCCATCGTGCCCGTTGAGAATGGCGGGGAGCGTGGCTCGGCGGATTCGCACTGGAGGGAGTCGGTCCTGGGGAACGAGTTGATGACGCCCTTCCTGTCGGCCGGTATCGAGCCGTTCAGCGTCATCACGATCGAGGCCATGGCCGACCTGGGATTCAGCGTCGATCCGACGGTAGCCGACAACTACCGGGTATCGGCGGCCGCAGCTGTCCGGGCGGATCTGGATCCGGAGTCGGTGATCGACCTGAGCAACGATATCGCCGACTATCCGATCACTTTCATCGATCAGAAGGGGCGGATTGTAAGGACGGTGTACCCGCGGCGGTGACCGGCCCCTACTTCACCACCAGGATCCGCTGCGTCACCGGGTACAGCCACTCCACGCCGCGTTCGGTGACCACCGCATCGTCCTCGAGCGGGATGCGCACCTTGGCGTTGCCCCATTCGGGGTTGGCGGTGTAGGCGAACAGTTCCACCGAGATCAGGGTGCCGGGGCGCAGTTCGTAGGTCTGGCGCGTCGGGTTGAAGAACGCGAGTGACGGGCCGATGCCGTGCCCCCAGTTGCCGACCGAGTGGGGCCCGATGACGACATCGGTGACGTCCGGGTCGTCGGTGGGCTGGTTGAACTCGATGCGGTTGAAGCCGGCGGCCTCGATCGCCGCCCAGGTGGCGTCGACGGCCTGCTGGGCGGTGGGCGCGGGCTTGATCGACGCCTTCATGACGTCGCGCACCTGTTTGGCGCGCTCGAATGCGTGCCGGATCCCCGGTGGCGGCTCGGTCTCGCCCTCGCGCAGCACGTAGGCCACGCGCTTCATGTCGGTGTAGAAGTCGAGGAAGCCGACGCCCCAGTCGATCATGAGCAGGTCGCCGCGCTGGATGATGCGGTCCGAAGACGTGGCCTCGATGCCGGTCGGGCCGGTGATGTAGACCGACGGCATGTCGAAGGAGGAGTCGAGGCCGCGCGCGAGGAGCTGGTCCCACATCCACCAGGCTACGTCCTCGAGCGCGGTGACGCCGGGGGTGATGACCTCGTTGGAGAAGGCGCGCTCGGCGATCTCGCGGCTCATCTCGCCGGCCTCGCCGAAGGCGGCGATTTCGGTGGCCACCCGGGTCGCGCGGAAGTCCGAGACGAAGCGCTCGGCCGAGACGAGGCGGTCGGCGTAGGGCGCGCCGAGTTCTTCGCGCAAGTGCAGGTAGGAGGTGTGTGAGAGGCCGTCGGCGCCGCCGATCGATGCGGCCATGTTGACGCCGATGCGCTCGGGATCGCGCTCGGCCACGTAGTCGTGCAGCGAGGCGGCGCTGCCGAAGTGGTCGTAGACGCCGCACTGCTCGAGCATGTAGCCGCCGACGCCCAGCGCGGCCCGTTCGGTGCGCTCGCCGCGGTCGGTGAAGACGTAGTACGCCCAGTCGCCGACGTAGCCGCGGCCGAGCGCATCCCACATGGGGTCGAGGAGGCCTTCGCGCATGACGACGATCCACATGTCGAGGTCGTTGTCGTGCATCGCGCCGGGCAGCACGAGGTCGAACTTCTCGGCGCGGATCTGGCACATGCGCTCCCAGCGCCGCCGGGCCTCCTGGCCGTCGAGGGGTGCGGGCCATGAAGCGGCCAGGGCCGCCGCGATGGCGATCGCGAACCTTCCTCCGCTGCCGTGGCCACGAGGTGCCGCCTGGCGTGACCACCGCCCCTCGCGGCTCCGGCCGCCCTTCTTCACCCCCATCATCGTACCATCACCCAGCCGGACCGGACGGTGCCACCCTTGTCCGATTCGGCCATCACCCGCACGGCGCGCTCGCCGCCCGTCGCGCGCACCACCCACGTCACCGTGTGGGACGCTTCAGTCGCGGCCTCAAGAAACGGGTTAGACCCCGCGAGGTGCGGGATCACCGTGCGGCTGCGGCCCTCCACGATCTCGAGCCCGGGATGCGTCAGGGTCACGGCCGGCGCGCGGACCACCTGGCGGTCGATGCTGCCGTCGGGACGCTCGCGCCCCACCGCGCCCCGATCGGTCACGCTCGTGGGCAGGAACCCCGTGTTGGTCACCGTCACGGCGACCCGGAAGGTCCCGTCGCCCAGCGCCGTCACCGCCGGGTCGCTCACCTCGATCAGCGGGCCCTGCTCGGCCAGGTACAGGATCCAGTGCAGCTGCTGCTCCGTCTCGGCCTCCAGAAACTCCGGCGGCGGGTTCTGTCCCCAGAACTTCGAGTGCCAGCCCCCGATCTCGACGGCGCCCAGCTGCGGGTGGTCATGCGGCGTCCAGTCCGAGAAGTAGCGGCCGCCCAGTTCCTCGTCGTTGAAACGGTGCTGTTCGGCCTCGCTGATCTCGCCGTCGCCGTCGAAATCGGTCACCCACGCCTCGGGGCCGGGCGAGAACTCCGGGACCCATCCGACTATGCCGTGGTCCCAATAGCCCCACGAGATGAGCGTCCCGTAGCGGTGCTCGGTGGGGTGCGTGGCGCTCGGGACCACCGGGCGGCCGGTCGAACGCGTGTACTCCTCGCCGAGGTGGATGATCAGCGACAGGTCGATCTGCGGGAACAGCGACGGGGCGGACGCCGACGGGAGCCGGTAGACGAAGCCGCCCGAGGTGTGCCCGTGCACGATCCCCGTGATGTTGCGGTGCGCGTTGATGAACTCCGCCGCGGCGCGCGTCTCGGGCTCGGACAGCGGGTAGTCCCCGGCGCCGGTCTGCAGGTGCACGCGCTCCCAGTTGCGCGGGAAGTTGCGGTTCATGTCGAGGCCGCCGAGGCCGTCCTCGTTGATCGTGCCGTCGCCGTCGTTGTCGACGCCCTCGCGCATGGTCGAGAAACGGAGGCCGGCGCGCTGCATCTCTGGGTCGCGCAGCATGATGCGGTCGTCGTCCGGATCGGCCACCCAGATGCCGTCCGGGTCGGGGATGCGCATCTGCGTGATCCAGCCGTTGCCGTCGAGGTCCTCGGGGGGGTCCTCGTCGGCGGTGCCGTCCTCGTCGTCGTCGAAGGGGTGGGGGGTGCTGCGCAGGAACTGATCGTCGATGAGCGCGAGGTCGGAGCCGTCGGGGTTGAACTTGGGGCGCACGTAGAAGGCGCGGCTGTCGAGGAGGGCGGTGACGCGGGGGTCGTTGCCGTAGCCGTTCAGGAGGTGGCCAATCACGTGCGTCGCCACCGCCGAGCCGGTGAGCTCGCCGGCGTGGATGCCGCCGTCGACGTAAAGGGCGGGCTTGTCGGCGGCGGGGCCGGTCGCCTCGTTGGTGATGGTGATCAGCATGAGGGGCTGGCCATGGAAGCTCTCGCCGACCTGGTCGAGCTCGGTCAGCTCCGGGTACAGGGCGTGAAACTCGCGCAGGATCTGGTTGGTCTCGGCAGCCGTGTAGAAGCGGTTCCAGTCGACGTCGCCGGCGGGCGAGACGAGGCTGGAGGACTGGGCGGCGGCGGGGGCGGGAGCGCCGGCGAAGGCTGCGGCCGCGAGTCCGGTCAGGAGCAGGCCGGCGGGGTGTCGGGTGCGTCGGTGCATCGTTCCTCTCAGGAGGGTGTCCAGATGATCCAGTAGTCGTCGATCGAGTCGTCGTCGGTGGCCAGCTCGCTCGGCCCGGGCGGCAGGCCGTTGAGCTGGAAGATATAGGTCAGGGCGTCGGTCACCTGCTCGCGGGTCAGGCTGCCCGGGTTGCCGTGGGGCATCCGCTCGTAGATCCAGTACCAGAGGCGGAAGACCGAGGCTTCCTCCCATCGCTCCAGGAACGCGGGCTGGGTCCAGTCGGCGGGCTCGTGGCATTCGGTGCAGATCTGCTCGTAGACCTGGCGTCCGCGCGCCGCCTGCGCCTCGGTGTAGATCCCGTGGGTGGTGTTGGGCTCGTCGGCCCTGGATCGGGGTGCGGCCGCAGCCTCGGGTGCGGGGGCAGCCTCGGGTTCGGCGGCGGGTTCGGGTGCAGACGTCGGGGCAGGGGATCCGGCCTGGCAGGTGGAGGAAACAAGCGCGACCGCGACGGATGCTGCCGCGAACCCGGCCCGAGAGCGGGTGGCCGCCTCAGACCAGCGCGAAGGAAAACGAAGGAAGCTGATCGGCTTCGGCCTCGTACGTGGTTCCAATCGTCGCCTCCACAAGGGGGGTGAGCGTTCCGGTCGAGACAAGGTAACCTGCGCCACCATCGCCGCCACGCTTCGAGCCCCCGGTCACGCCGTAGCCGGCGGTACGCTCCGCAAGCGGTCCGTACAGCTCCGCGAGCACATTGGCCGGCCCATCGAGGACCGCCCGCCCCTTGCCCGCGGCCAGGCGCTCGCCACTCGCCGAGAGGGAGACCACGACATCGCGCAGGGCCTCGACCGCGTCCGCCGACACGGGCTGAACGCGCGGGCCGATCACCAACCCGGCGTGCAGCCCGAAATCCGCGACCGCGTCGGCGGGGTGCAGCCGCCAGCCCGCGTAGTGGCAGTCCACCAGCTCTGCGCCCAGCGCGACCCAGTCCGGCATCGGGTGCCGCCCCGCCGTCGTGGCGGGCCCGTCGAAACCGAATACCACCTCAACCTCGATCATGAGCGCGGCGCGGCGCCCGGCGGGGACAGGCGGCGGCTCCCGGTTCCGCGCCCCTGTGGAGCCGGTACCCACATCGAACACCGTCTCGTCGTAAACCGGCCCGACGATAGGCTGGTCAAGTCCCCACTTCGACCAGATCTCCCGGTTGGTAAACCCGACCTTCCACCCCTTCCAGCGCCAGCCCTGCCGGATGCGACGCCGGGCGATCAGAGCGCCGATGTGGTAGGCTTCATCGAGCGTCAATCCGTCGGTGATCGAAGGTAGCTCGACCAGGACTCCCTTCGCCTGGGCGTGAAGGAGGGAGTCCGCCAGAGCGTAGTGGCCAGTCAGTGGCGCGGTATCGCGTAGCCGGGTCATTGGTGAAAGTTGAGCGCCATGGCACTCGTCGACAACAACAGAGAGGATCGGAATGGACGCGTTTCTGGAGCTGTTTTCCTTCGACGGACGGGCGAACCGGGCCCGCTACTTCTGGCATGTGGTACTGGACGACCTGGTGGTCGTCACCATGGCCGGAATGACGGTGTTCATGGGGATGTTCACCTCGCTGGTTACCATTCCCCTCTTCGGGGTCGGGCTGGCGGCTGCCTGGGCGGCCCTGGCGATCACGGTGAAGCGGCTTCACGACCTCGGTCGGCCGGGGTGGCACGTGTTGCTCTTCATGATCCCTCTGTACAACATCTATCTGGCCATTGTTCTCTTCGTGGTCGAAGGTACGGTCGGCGACAACCAGTACGGACCGGATCCGCTGGGCGGGCCCTACGGGACGCATCGCCAACTGACCTGACCTCGGGGCGCTTAGCTCAGTTGGTTCAGAGCGCCTGCCTTACAAGCAGGAGGTCGCTGGTTCGAATCCAGCAGCGCCCATTGTGACCGGAACTTCCAGAGCCTTGGCCGGGTTCTATATTCAGTATAAGCCACATTCCCTACTCTAGCAGGTGACTTCCGATGTCAAGTGCCGTCCGCGCCCGGTTGTCCCTACTGGTCAGCGTGCTTTTGCTCGCCTCCTGTGGCGACGACGACGAGTCTCCCGTCGCGCCGCCGCCTCCGCCACCCCCACGCCCCCAGGAACCCAACCAGCTGCCGACCGCCGGATTCACCATCGACGTGGACCGCGGACAAGCCCCGCTGGACGTCACCTTCGACGCGTCCCCGTCCAGCGACCCGGACGGCAGCCTCGTCTCCTACAGCTGGGATTTCGGAGACGGCGGCACCGCGGCCGGTGCGCAAGTCACGCACACCTACGACGGCGCCGGTGTGTTCGAGGTCAAGTTGACGGTCAGGGACGATCGGGACGGAGAGGCGTCGGCAACCGGCGACGTGACCGTGGCGAGCGCCGCCGGAAGCGGCCCCAACGTCATTCAGGGAACGGTCTGGTTCGACCGCAACCAGGACGAAGCCATCGACGAGGGCGAGCGTGTCCTGGAGGGCTTCAAGGTCTTTCTCGACCTCGACGCCGATGGCGCCTACGACAACGGCGAACCGCTCACCTTCACCGCGGCCGACGGCACCTACGAGTTCGCCGGCCTCGACGCAGGCCGCAACTACCCGGTCTCCCAGATCCTCGACTTCGGCTGGAGCAGCACCTTTGCCGGACCCGCGGCGCAAGGGGCGGGTGCGCTTCCACCGGACGTCGCAGCGATCGTCAACGGGGATGACGCGGACATCGAGGACTTCCCCTTCCAGGCCGCGCTGATGGTCCCCGGCACCGATTTCCAGTTCTGCGGGGGCACTCTGATCAACAGCCGCTACCTGCTGACTGCGGCGCACTGTGTGTTCGGGGCTCCGGCGAACGAGATCGAGGTTCTGCTCGGCAGCGCCGACCTGACTTCAGGGGGTGAGCGGGTGAATGTACAGGCCGTTCGCTCCCACCCCGAGTTCGGCCAGACCATCGACTATGATGTAGCCCTCTTGCGCCTGGAGGGATCGCATCTGCGTCCGCGGGTTTACCTGCAGAAGCCGGACCAGCCCGAGTATTCGATGCCCGGCGACACGTCCACGGCGATCGGGTGGGGGCAGATAGGCGAGGGCACGGATGGCATGGATACCGATATCCTGCAACGGACCAACCTGCCCATAATCACAAACGAGCGGTGCGGCCTGGTGGCCGGATTCCTGGCTGGCAGCATTACGGACCGGGTGATCTGCGCCGGAGAGGAGCGGCTTGGGCGCGGTGTCTGTTTCGGCGACAGCGGCGGTCCGCTGCTGGTCCCCTACGAGGAGTCATGGATCGAGATCGGTGTTTCCAGCTTCCTGGTCAACAGGGACCAGTGCGGCAACATCCCCACCGCATTCGCGCGGGTCTCCGAACTGTACAACTACATCGTCGCCGTGGCGCGGATCGAGGATTCGCTGGCGCACGAGGTCGGCTGGAGCGAGGGGACGACGGCGCGGGTGGATTTCGGCAACTTCCACTAAACAGCGGATCCGAGTCGATCCCCGGCGCATCGGTGCCAGGGTGCCGGAAACGGCCCCTTCAATCGTTAGTATGTAATATTTACATTACATAATGTAAACTCGCCATTACATTTGCCAATCGGAACTCACCGTCCCGCTCCCGCCAACACCTGCCGGATCGCCGCCACCGTCGCCTCCGTCCGGAACTCGATCAGCCTCCGTCCGTGCTCCAGCGTCTGCTCCACGGGCAGGATGCTGATCCCGTTGATCGACGCCTTGCCCGCATCGATCCGCTGCTGGAGCCGGACGAACTCGGGGTCGTCGTGCATGATGATCGAGGTGATGTAGTAGTCGTCGTGGAGCCCCTCGAGGCGGGGATCTTCGTCGATGCCGAGCACGTCGCGCTGATAGGTCAGCACGTCGCCGTAGTTGTAGTACTCGGGGATGTGCGCGATCAGGATGTCGTCGCCCGCCCAGGCTGCCGACAGCTCGTCGGCGACCGCCGTCATGCCGCGCAGGTTCCCGCCGCTGTCGCCCATGATGAAGATGCGGGTGAAGCCCTGCGCCTTCAGGCTCGTTGCCATGTCGCGCAGCACGGCCATGAAGGTCTCCTGCGAAAGGCGGATGCCCCCCGGGGTGGAGGCGCGCTCGGGGTCGCCGGGCTCGATGGTGACGATGGGTGCGACGAGGGTGTTGCCGAGCCGCCGCGCGATTGACTCGCCCATGACGCGCAGCACGTGGTTGTGCTTGCCCGTCGTGAGGTAGGGACCGTTCTCCTCGATCCCGCCCGTCAGGATGAGGGCCGTGTTCGTGCCGGCGGCGAGAAGGTCGCGGACCTCGAGCATCGTGAGCTCCTCGATCCACACGTTGTCGACCGCCTCGATCGGGCGGGGGAAGGTCGCCATGTCCTTCATCCCGTCGCGCTGGGCGAGGAGGGGGGCGGGCTGCAGGGCGAAGGCGGCGAGGGCGGTGGTCAGGCAGGCGAAAGCGGGGAGTGTGTGTCGCATCATGGTTCCGGTCTCAGGTGACATAGCCGTGGAGCTGGCGGATCTGGTCCTCGTCGCCGAGGACGATGACGTCGTCTCCGGCGCCGAGTTCGGTGGCCGCATCGGGGTTGAAGCGAATGTCCCCGGCGTCGCTGTCCCGCTTGTGGATGGCGATCACCAGCAGGCCCGTTTCCGCCTGGATACCCGCTTCGGCGAGGGTCTTGCCGACGAGCGGCGAGGCCGCGCCGATCGTGGCGTGGTCCACCCGTCGCGAGAGGTGGCGGCCGGGCGCCGTGACGTCGAGGATCGACGCGACGGACGGTCGCACCAAAACCGAAGCGACCCACACCGCGCCTGTCACGTTCGGGCTGACCACGTGGTTTGCGCCGGCCCGGTACATCTTCGCGGTGGCAGGCTTGCCCTCCGCCCGGGCCACGACGACGAGATCGGGGTTCAGGTGCCGCGCCGAGAGGCACACGTACAGGTTGTCGGTGTCCGCCGAAAGGCAGGTGACGAGTCCCTTTGCCCGCTCTACCCCGGCCTCCCGCAGCACCCGGTCCCGGGTCGCGTCGTCGGAAACGATGAGCACCTCCGGGGATACCCGTCGCAGCGCCTGCCTGGCCTCCTCGTCGCGCTCGACAACGACGAACTCCTGCCCGGCCTGCTCGAGTTCGTGGACGATCTGGAGTCCCATCCTTCCGCCGCCGCACACGATGATGTGGTCCCTGATCTTCTTCAGCCTCTTCATGGTCTTGCGTCTCACATAGTTGTTGCCGAGGTCCATCCGCACCATCGAAGCGGTCACCAGGGCGAACCACATCCCGAGCCCGGTGATGCCGCCGATCAAAAGGAAGCTCGTGAACCAGCGGCCCGTGTTGCTCAGGGCGTGGACCTCGTGGAAACCGACGGCAGTGATCGTGATCACCGTCATGTACAGGGCGTCGTCCCAGGTCCAGCCCTCGATTACCCTGTATCCGACCGTGCCGCCGACGATCAGGAGTACGAAGAAGACGGCGACGACCAGCACCTCCGTACGGCGGAAGATCACGGGCGCTTCAACCCTGCCGCTCGAAGATCAGATCGCGCACGCGCACGCCGGTAACGGTGAAAGCGGAAATGGCTCCCGACCCGTCCCGCACGAAGCGGAGCTCGGGGAAAATCCGCGGATTGCCGACGAAGGTGTCCTCGCCCGTCGGAGTGAGGACCTGGGGATCGTTGCGCCAGTGCTCGGCGATCAGCCGCCCCTCGGCATCGATCACGATATCGTAGGTCGAGTCCAGTTCGGGGCTGCGGTATGCGCCGGTGTATTCGCGCGCCTGCGCCTCCGTGAGCGGCGGGTGTTCGGGCTCATCCTCCGGCGCCGGGGGTTCGGGCGCCTCCGCCATCCGGTCGCCGATGAAGACCTCCGCCACCCGGCGAGCCCTCCCCGCGGGATCGCAGTCCGACACGTTACAGAAGACCACGATCGAGAGATCCTGATCCGGGAAGCGCACGAAGTTGGTGCGGTAACCGGCCCACGAGCCGCCGTGCCCGAACGTGGGGAGGCCGCGGTAGTCGGCCACGCTCAGCCCGAAGGCGTAGCCCAGGACCTCGCCGTCGTTTAGGACGCCGGGCTGGACCATCGTCGCGAGCATGGCCTCGCCGCCCACCTGCGCCGTCTCGTAGTTGCGCATCCAGCGGACGAAGTCGTCGATGTTGGTGTGCAGCGACGACGAAGCCAGCGCGGTTAGCTGATTCGGCTGGCGCTGGAAGCCGCCGCCGTCGGACGGGCTGTACGATTCGGCGCGGCCGGGGACGACTTCGAGGTAGTCATCCGAAAAATGCGTCCGGGTCATCCCCAGCGGCTGGAAGATCCGCGAATCCGTGTATTCGCGGAAGCTCATCCCGGACTGCACCTCGACGACGCGCGCCAGCAGGTTGTAGCCGGTGTTGGAGTACGCGTACTCGGAGCCGGGCGTGAAGTTGATCGCCTGCTGCCGGTTGAGCATGCGCAGGATCTTCTCGAAGGAGATGACGTCGGTGTAGGTGATGCCGGCCAGCATCATCGCGTGGGGCCAGTCGCGGATGCCGCTGGTGTGGTGGATGAGGTGGCGGGCGGTGATGACCTCGCCGAAATCCGGGGCCTCGGGTACGTAGGTGCGCACGTCCGCGTCGAGGTCGAGCCTGCCTTCGGCTTCGAGAATGAGGGCGGCCATGGCGCCGAACTGCTTCGAGATCGACGCGATGTCGAAGACCGTCTCGGGCGTGATGGGGATGCCGTGGTCGAGGTGCGCGGTGCCGTAGCCGGCGCGGTGGACGACCTCTCCGCCGAGCGTGACGGCCACGGCCGCGCCGGGGCGGTCGCCCTCGAGGTCGGCGAAGATGGCGTCGACTTCGGGGTTGGCGGGGCCGCCGGGCGTGCCCGCCGACGGGGCGCAGGCGGTGGTCAGGGTGGTGGAGAGCGCGGCCAGGCCGGCCGCCGCCGCGACGAGGATCCGGTTCATGAGTCGGCTCCTGGCATGGAGGAATCGTGAGACTGGCTGACACTCGCGCGAGGCTGCGCCGATTGCAATAGCGGCGGGATCCCGGTAGGCGCCCGGGGGGCGTCCGAAGAGGTGCGGGCCGGGACCGGAGATCCGGGCTAGGCGCCCCTCACGAGTCTGTAGCGGACGATGGATTCCAGATCCAGTTCGTCGCGCTCGACTCCCCAGACGTACTCGTGGTTGATGTGCATGACCTGGAGATCCGTGGGGAACCAGGCCCGCGCCAGCGGCGCTCCCCGTGGATCGCAAACCCACCATTCGGCCAGGACCTGGTTGTCGTCGGACACGACGGGATCGAACCTGCGCAGCCAGATGTTGCCGTCCTCGTCGATCATCATCGCTCCCACAGGCGGCACGTATGCCGGCTGGTAGGTGGCGTCCCTCATCCGCGCTTCCAGACGCGGCCGTGTGAGCCCCGGTTGACGTCGACTCATCCTTTCGAACCAGTCTTCGGTGAGGCTGTCGATCGCAGCGTCGATGCGCTCCCTGGGTAGCGGGTCCGGCGTATACGGGACGGGGGTGCGGAACACCGTGTCTCCGGCCAGCCCGATCCTCGTCAGTGTGAAAACCGCCTCACCCTCGCCCGTCCAGGCCCGGCGGTCGATCGCCACGATTCCGTCATCGACTACCGCAAAGGCCACGCCGTCACCGAAGGGCTGAGAGCCGTACGACCCTCCGGATCCGTCCTCATTGAGCAGGGCCAGACCGTCGCGCGGCTCGTGAGGATGCATCCAGATGGTGGCCAGCGTCTCACCCGCGGGATCCATATGGACGACAGCGGATTCGGTCAGTGCGCCCGTCGCAATCTCGTGCGACCAGGGTAGTTGCATTCCGAAGAAGGTGCCGTCGCGCAACGGCTCGGTCGGACGCGGCGGGTTTCTTTCCGGGCTGCCGATGTCGACCCTCGGGGCGACTCGGCCCAGGAACTCGGAGTCGAGATCGAAGTAGCTGACGTGGGAGCCCCAGTCCCAGACCCACAGGGAGTCTCCGAAGAACCCCATGAGCCAGGGTTCCCGGAACTCGCCGGGGCCCTCGCCGGCCCTTCCAATGGTTCCGTCCGGATGTCCATCCGGTGTCCAACGCCGCACAGAGGCTTCGCGGGCATGGAGGGAATAAAGTCTGCCGTCAGGTGCGAACTCAAGACCGATCACGGACCCGAAGATGTAGTCGGGATCGTCGTCTGTCGAACCGATCGTCACCTCCGGGCCGGACAGCGTCCACGGCTCGCCGTCAAAGAGGTCAGGTGACGAGCCTGCGTCACCTCGGCACCCTGCGACGGCCAACGACATCAAAAGGAATACGCGGAAGAATCGCTGATCTGACATTTCTCGGTCCATGTTGCGACGACAAGGGGCGACGACGATCATATGCGGATATTGTCAGCAGCAAACAGCGACGTTGGAGGAATTGAATGGCCGGTGAATTGCACGGAATGGGCCCGAACACACCTCGCAGGGTTCACAGAACCCGACGTATCGAATACACTGTTGCCGCGCTCGTGTTCCTCTGGTGGAACCCGGGCCCGGCGTCGGCACAGGCGACCCTCGAGGGCACCATCCGCCACGGCGCAACGGGCGCGCCGCTCGCCGGGGCACAGGTCAGCCTGCCCGCGCTCGGCCTCGGCGGGATCACCGATCCGGCCGGACACTACGAAGTCGGCGACGTTCCGCCCGGCACGCACGCCGTCGAGATCACGCTGATCGGTTTCGCGGCGGAGGCGCGGGAAGTCACCCTGACCGCCGGCCAGACCCTCCACCTCGACCTGGAACTGCACGAAACCGTCCTCGCACTGGAGGGCCTTGTAGCCATCGGCAGCCGTGCCCGCCCACGCACGGTCACGCAATCGGCGGTCCCGATCGACGCGATCTCGTCGCAGGACTTCATCGAACAGGGCGACACCGACCTGAACGACCTGCTCCGCACGGTCATCCCGTCCTTCAACGTCAACCCGCAGGCCACGGGCGACGCGGCCAAGATCATACGGCCCGCGAGCCTGCGCGGACTGGCCCCCGACCACACCCTCGTGTTGCTCAACGGCAAGCGCCGCCACCGCGCGGCGGTGATCACCTGGATCGGGGGCGGTTTCGCCGACGGCGCGCAGGGGCCCGACATCTCCTCGATTCCCGCGATCGCCGTGCGCCAGGCCGAGGTGCTTCGCGACGGCGCGTCGGCGCAGTACGGTTCGGACGCCATCGCCGGGGTCATGAACTTCACGCTCAAGGACGCACCGTCCGGCGGCAGCGTGGAGGTCCGCACGGGGACCTTCCGGGAGGGGGACGGCGAATCGTACAGCGTGGCCGGCAACATCGGCCTGCCGCTCGGCGAGGGCGGATTCGCCAACCTGAGCGCCGAGTTCGGGGCCTCGAATCCAACCAGCCGCAGCGTGCAGCGGGACGACGCGGCCGCGCTGATCGCGGCGGGCAACACCCACGTCAGGGATCCGGCCCAGATCTGGGGCGCCCCCACCATCGACAACGACGTCAAGCTCTGGGGCAACTTCGGGCGCTTCCTCGGCGACGGGCTGCAGCTGTACGGGCACGCCAACTACGCGAGCGAGACCGTGACCGGCGGGTTCTTCTTCCGCAACCCGAACACGCGCGGGGGGGTCTTCAGCCTCGACGGCGGCAAGACGCTGCTCGTGGGCGATGTCCTCGACGCGGAGGACGGGAAGGTGGATGGCTCGGCGGGCTGCCCGGTCGTGGAGATCACCAACTGGGTGCCCGACCCGGACAAGCTCGCCCGCGTGCTGGCGGATCCCAACTGCTTCACCTTCCAGGAAATGTTCCCGGGAGGGTTCACCCCCCAATTTGGGGGGGATGTGATGGACGCCTCTGTCGTAGCCGGGGTGCGGGGCCACACCCACGACGGCCTTCTGTGGGACGTGAGCGCCAGCTTCGGCCGCAATGCGATCGACTTCTTCATCGACAACACGGTGAACGCGTCGCTGGGCCCCGCCTCGCCGTCGCACTTCGACCCGGGCATCTACCAGCAGTCGGAAGTGAATCTGAACGTCGACCTCAACTACACGGTCAGCGACGTGGTCAACGTCGCCGGCGGCGCCGAGTTCCGCGACGAGCACTTCGAGATCGGGATCGGAGAGGTGGACTCCTGGCAAATCGGTCCCTTTGCGGCGCAGGGCTTCAGCGCCGGCTCGAACGGCTTCCCCGGCTTCAGCGACATCGCCGCGGGCGACTGGCACCGGACGAACTTCGCGGCCTACGGGGATCTGGAGGTCCGCTCGCGTGACGATCGTTGGACGCTGGGCACCGCCATCCGCGGCGAGCGGTTCGAGGATTTCGGCACAACGGCCAACTGGAAGGTGGCCGCCCGCTACGGCCTCAGCGATGCCTTCGCGGTCCGCGGCAGCGCGAGCACCGGGTTTCGCGCGCCGACGCCCGGCCAGCAGAACGCCTTCAACGTCTCGACCCAGTTCGACCGGACCCTGGGCGACCTGGTGAACAACGGCACGATTCCGTCCACCTCGCGGGTGGCCGAGATCAAGGGAGGCAAGGCTCTCGACGCCGAGAAGTCGCTGAACACCAGCCTGGGGTTCGTCCTCGACGCCGGAGCGTTCAGGGCCTCGGCGGACTACTTCCGGATCGCGCTGTCCGACCGTCTGGCGCTCAGCAAGGTGTTCGCGCTCGACGCGGCCGAGGCCGAGCGGCTGATCTCGGAAGGGATCACGAGCGCCAGGAACCTGGCCAATTTCCGCTTCTTCACCAACAACTTCGACACGCGCACCCAGGGCGTGGACGTTGTGGCGTCGTTCGCGCCGGCCGCGATGACCGGAACCGAGTTCAGCCTGGCCTTCAACCAAACGAACACCACGGTGACCCGTCACGACCCCGAGGTGCTCAGCGAGGTTCGCATCCGCCAGCTGGAGGACGCGCTGCCCGGGACGCGCTGGATGGCATCGGGCCGCCGCGCCTGGGGCGGCGTATCGGCTCTGGCGCGGCTGAGCTACTACGCCGGCTGGTTCGACTCACGCGACAACCGCGACTACCCGGGCGAGTATGTGGTCGACCTCGAGGCGACGTACGTCGTGAACGAGTCGATGACGCTCACCATCGGCGGCCAGAACGCGCTGAACCAGTACCCGGAGGAGAATCCGAACGCGTCAGCGGTGGCGGGCAACCGGTACAGCCCGGCGACGCCGTTCGGCGCGAGTGGCGGATTCTACTATGTGAAGGCGGGGTATCGCTGGTAGGGAGAGATCAGCCCGACCCGGGCCGGTCGCCCCGGTGGCCGCGCAGGAATTCATCCGCGCTTTCCGGCAACAGGAGATTGTCCGAGATCTCCGCGATCTCCTCCGCTTCAACCCACGCGCGCTCCAGCAGCCACAGCTCGCCTTCCAGCGCGCGCCGCTCCTGTTCCTCGTGCAGCGCCATCTCCAGGGCGAGCCTGGTGGTCTTGGGCATCTTGTTGATGTAGCCGGGCACACCCTTCTTGTCCCGGTATCCGTCTCTCCCGGCCACGTCCACCAGGAAGCGCTCGGGATGTCCGCTCGACTCGATCTTGTCGACTGCCAGCTGCACCGCGTCCTTCTTCCCGCCAGCGGCGTTTATCCTGGGCAGGATGTTGCTGGCGAACCGCCTCGCTTCCTCGCCTTCATGCCAGGTCGTCTTCTTTCCCTTCCTGATCTGGATTCTGAATCCGAGTTCGTCGGCGGCGGAGCGCAGCCGGGTTCCCTGCAAATCGGGCTGCTTCAGCTTGATCACTTTGCCGTCGTCGGGGTGCAGTTTCACCAGGGTGCGGGCGTTCCTCCATATGTTCACCCAATTGCCGGCCTGCGACGCCATGAATGCGCTGATGGCACCTGTGGCCAATCCCCCGACCACAATCCCCCCGACCACCACAGCCGCGCCCGCCCCATACAGGATCTGCCGCTTCCTCCTCCGCCCGAACTGGTCCCCATAACGCCACGCGGCAAACTCAGGGCGCATCGGCTCGCCGATCCGGACCAGCGTCAGCCCCTCGGGGTGCCGCGCGAGGCCGATGTTGTCGGTCGAAACGCGGATGCGGGTACCGCGAAAGATGCGCTCACAGTCCTCCACCGCCTCCCAGCGCTCCTCCAGCGGCGTCAGGTTCCAGCGCTCACACTTCCGGCAGACCACCCAGAGGCGTCCCCGCGCGGCGTCGAAAGCGAGCCGGCGCCCGACCGGAAACGACTCAATGACCTCGTTGGTGCCCAGCGGCTTCCGGCAGAACATACACGTCGTGTACATGGCTATCCGCCTGCTCGGCTCACGAAGTCCCAAGCGGGTGCGACGGGGTTCAGGTTCGGTGTTCGGATGTTTGCGGTCCTCATCGCAGCAATTCGGCTCCCTCCATTCGCGCCGCCTTTCGCTCAAAGGTATACAGCGGCCGCGCTCCAGACCGCTCAGCCGCGGCGAGGATCATCAAATCCGAGAAATCCGGTCCCCCCGCTCGGTAGCGAAATGCGGCTCGGGCCACATCGTCCGCGGCCTCGATGACAAGATTCAGCGTGGCCACGAGTTCCTGCAGGGTCGCCGCAATGCGGTCGCGCGAAACCCCGTAGGCCCGTTCCAGGACCCAGACGAGCTCGACGACGACCTCGCGGCAGACAATCCGCGTAGACACTGCGACAGTTCCCGTCCTTGTTGGCAAGTAGTTCGAGCCGCAATATGCATCCGGCCATACGCGACCGCGCGGCCATGCGTTCCGGCGGGACTGCCGGCAGGCTGAACGACCGATCACAGGGGAGACACAATGGGGCAGGGGACCACCGCGCTGATCAACGAACCCATGGGCGTCTTCGCCTTCCTTGCCGCACTCGTGGCGCTCGTCTTCTGGGTCTCGGAGCTGCCGCGCTGCAAGAAGCTCTTCGAGGTGGTGCCCCCGGTCATCTACGTCTACTTCCTGCCGATGCTGGCGACCACCGCCGGGATCACCCCGGCCGCGTCGCCGCTCTACGAGTGGACGGTGCCGTATCTGCTGCTCTTCGCGCTGCTGATGCTGATGGTCTCGGTCGACCTGGGCAGTGTCGCGCGGCTCGGGCCTGTCGCCCTGTTCATGGTGGCGGCGGGCACCGTCGGCATCGTGATCGGCGGGCCGATTTCGCTGATGCTCTTCAAGGGCATGCTGCCGCCCGACGCCTGGACCGGCTTCGCCGCACTCTCCGGCAGCTGGATCGGCGGCACGGCAAACATGGTTGCCATCGCCGAAAGCGTGGGAACTTCGGCCGACGCAATGGGCCCGGTGATCGTGGTGGACACGGTGGTCGGCTACGGATGGATGGGTGTGCTGATCGCCATGGTCGGGCTCCAGGGCCGATTCGACCGCCGGACCAGGGCACGCACGGACGCCATCGAGCAGACCAACCGCCGCCTTGAGGAGATGAAGAGCGATCGGCGCCCCCTCACGCTCCGCCACGCCGTCGTGATGATCGGCTTCGGGATGGCGTGCGCGGTGGCGGCGCAGCGGCTGGGACAGCGCATTCCGGCGTTGGGGGATCCCACGATCATCAGCGGTACCACCTGGGCGATCCTGATCGTCGTGACGGGTGGGCTGGTGTTGTCGTTCACTCGGCTCAGGGAGCTGGAAACGGTGGGTGCCTCGCACCTCGGGTACACGGCGCTGTACCTCCTCCTGGCCGGGATCGGAGCGCAGGCGGACCTCAGGGCGGTGCTGGATGCTCCGGTGTACCTGCTGGCAGGCGCCGTCTGGATCGCGATCCACCTGGGCATCCTTCTCATCGCCGCCAGGATCGTGCGCGCACCCTTCTTTTTCGTGGCGACGGGCAGCATGGCGAACATCGGCGGAGCGGCCTCGGCGCCCGTGGTGGCAGGCGTCTACCACCGTGCCATGGCCCCGATCGGTCTGCTGATGGCGGTCGCGGGCTACATCCTGGGGATCTACGCGGCGATCCTGTGCGCGTGGTTGCTGGGGCAGGTGGGGGGGTAGGAGTCCCCAGCCGATAGCTGCCGCATGGACACAATCAGGGTCGAGTACCACGGACCGCCGGGACCTCCCGTAGAGACCAGGGGCGACCGGAAGCCTCCCGGCGGCGGAAAGCCCCGGCGGCGCTCGCTGCACCTGCGCCTCGTCCGCTGGGTGCTGCTGGCCGTGCTCCTGGCGGTCCTCCCCTTCGTCCTCCTCATTCGGGGCGGCGTCTTCGCCTACAACGCCTGGGGGCTGGGCGCGTGGCTGTCGCTCGGGCTCTCGGCTACGGCCACCATGCTCCTGCTCGCGCTCTATGCGTGGGCCGTCAGCCGGCGGATCGGCGCGGGCGAGGGGCTCAGGAAGCTGCTCACGCGCGCGGCGGCCGCGTTGGCGGCGGCGTACGTAACGTGGTCGCTGGTGTTCATCGCCGGCGCGAACGTCAAGTCCGAAGAGGTCCGGGCGGAGTACGTCGCGCTGCACCCGTTGCTCCGCGTCGCCGCGAGCGCGGTCTTTCTGGCCGACCCGGGCGCGGTCATCACCGATGCCGGCCGCACGCCTGACTTCTACCGGCGCATGGGGCTGTCTGCCAACGAGACATCGCTGCACTTCCGCCAGGACGACGGCTTCGTGCACGCGCTGGATCTGCGCACGTTCGGCCGCCCCGAATGGCGGAACCAGGCGGTGGCGCTGGCGTTCCGCGCCATGGGATTCCACGCGCTACGCCACGTGGGAACGGCGGATCGCCTGGGGTCTGAATCCCGGCAGGAAATCTTCTAACTACATACAGGACTGCACGATCTGCGTTTCCTGCCGTTGGGCCGCGACGGGTTCCGCCATTCCAGAATAGCGGGGAGAACTGCGTCAACTGGCGGGAACGCGGGACGATGGCTTGACACGTTCTCGCAGCCGACGTTACCATTGCTGCCGCCCAACGATGGGCCGCAACCTCACCCTATTTCAGAAGCGAGATCGTCAATGTTCAACCTCAAGCGCTGGTTCCCCCTCACCGTCACTGCGGCAATTGCCGCTGCGTTCGCTCTCGCGTTTCCGCCTGCTGGGCACATGAGCGCCGAGGTGCCTCCTGCTGAGTCTTCCTCCGGTACTGCCTTGTCTTCGGACGAGCCTGTCTGGAGTGTGAGCGGCGAGGCAACAGCGGCTGTCTGCACGGCCCTAGACGGGGACTGCGAAGACGAGGACTTCGAGTGGGCTTCGAAGAAAGTCGAGAAGAAATGTGGCGAATCGGGTGGTTGGGCCGGAATAGAATGCACCGACGACGGCGTCAGGATTGATGGTGGGATCCACTGCTTCGAGTAGCTCCGTGGTTCGCATGTCTACTTTTGTGGCCGCCACTCTCGCGATGGGGATGGCTACCTCGGCGGAGGCGCAACGCAGGGTTGTGGTGGAACCGGATTCAACCGCCATTCGCACGTGGATCGGCATGGGCTGGACCGTTCTCGACCCGATGATGGAGCCACTGGAGAGGCGCCGCGCGCCTGTGGTGCGGACTGTCGTACCATGCTCCCCCGCTCACTACGCCGGATTGGAACCGGGCGACCTCTTGCTCAGAGTCAACGGAAGGGACGCCCGAGAAGACGATCCCTTCTCAGGTATCGAGGGAACCGAGTATCGGGTGGACGCAGAACGCGGTGGAGAGCCGCTGACAGCAGTATTCAAGCGCGTTCTGCGTCCAGAGGAAACACTCGAACCCGTTGAGACCGCGCCAATCGGCAGCCCCGACGATTGGGACTGCCCGAGTCAAGCCCTTCGAGAGTAGGCTCTCGCCCTGATTCGCGGTGCGCTTCCGACCAAGTATCCGTAGATGCGCTACGATTACGATCCTAGCCAGCGCCGAATGGTTGGCAGGTTGCGATGACCCCTCCCCGATTGGAGGGGTTCAAGTTGACACCGTGTATGGAGGTAGGGTCGTCATATCCAGCCCTGACGCGCCGAGGCGCGCTGACGGTGCGGCCCCTGTCCTTGTAGAAGAACTGCGCATCGGGTCCGCCGATGGGCTCTGCGACGCCTTCGGACGCGTGTTTTCCCTAGCCGTTGACGATGCTGGGCGAACCTACGTCGCGGACCTCTCGGCGAGCACCATCACCGTCTTCGACGCACACGGCGAGTGCATCCATACGTTCGGACGGGCAGGAGAAGGGCCGGGAGAATTCGGTATGCTGGCAGGTATCGCATGGCAGGCCCCCGGTCTGTTGTGGGTTATGGATGCATCTCAGTACCGACTGACAGTGTTCGATTCGGCAGGAAGCGTTCGAGAAACCTACGCGCTTCAACCATCTGGATCGGCCAGCCTTCCATGGAGACTATGGGTGGACAACAGCCACGCGCTTCACCTGTGGGATCCCGGCCCGCGCAACATCGTTAAGTACCTTCTGGACCCCGACTTAGTCCCGCTCGATACGTTCCCCGTCCCTCGGCTAGAGGCTGAGATGTACGAGCGCGAGCGTGAGTGGGACGGTGTGAGGATGATGGCGCGCGCACCCATTCCTCATGCCCCTGGGATTGCCTGGACCGTGGATTCGGATGGCGAAGTGTGGTTGGCAACCGAATCGGAGTTTGAACTGCACGAAACGACGTATCGGGGAGACACGCTACGCACCGTGCGCTTGCGTCGGTCGCCTCCTAGCCTGACCGGGCTGGAGCGTGACAGCTTGGCGGCTGCTGTCGGGATTGCGGCGGCAAGACTACCGGAGCACAAGACCGTTCTCGATGAGATTTGGATCGCATCCGATGGATGGATTTGGGTTGATCGGGGAGAACGGCCAATCACAGTTTGGGACGTCTTCGACGAGCGGGGCTACTACGTCGGAGCGGTCTCCCCTCCGGTGCCCGTCGCCGCTGAGCCCTTCCCTGTCTTCCGCAGGGGAGCGATAACTGCGGTCACTGAGGATGAACTCGGAGTACAATACGTCGTTCGGTTGCGAGTGATTCGCTAACGGCCTTTCCAGTTTCCCGAGGAGTCGCGGGTGGCCTGTTCGCCCTCGCCATCAGTGAGGTTGGCGGCCAAGAGGCCGCGTAGCTTCCTCCGATGGTCCGGTGGAGGGCTCTTCCGAGCGGTGTCCAGAGAGATGTTCTACGAGGGCGTCCCAAAAGGCTGGCTTGAATCACTCTTTTTTGGACAAGCCAGCGTACTCCGTGGGGCCACACTCCGTGCGTCCCCTGCGGAGGCTGGCGGGGGGCTCTGCCCCCTCTGACCCCGGCGTTTCCGGCCCGCCACGGGAGCGGCGGCCGGGGAGGTGCTCCACCTCTCGAAACCCG
>JAJDTB010000056.1 GCA_022827345.1 Gemmatimonadota bacterium
GTCCCAGTTTGACTTACGTGATCTCCTGCCGTGATTCAGACCTCAACCGATCCGCGTCTCCAGCACGTCGCCGCTGGTGATCTCGGAGACCGGCAGGTTGCCGAGCCGCGGGAAGACATACATTTCCAGCTTGCGAGTCCACAGCCTCGCGGTCTTCGGGCTGCGCCACCCGGCCCGCTTCTGCTCGATGACGCGCCCGGCGGCCTCGGCGAAGGTGGGAACGCCGAGGGACCGGCGCTTCTCGGCCAGCGGATCGCCGCCCGCGCGGGCCAGCTTCCGGTTCGCCAGCGCCTGCTCGCGGGCCTCGGCCAGCGAGACGAGGACGACGCTGCCGAGACCGATCTCGCGCTTGCGGCCCCGGACGACGAGCCGCTGAATCCAGCTGCGGGTTCCGGTCTTCTTGACGTAGAGGTACAGGCCGTTCCCGTCGCAGTGTCTTCCGGGCGGAGCCGAGCGCACGAAGGCGGCGGACAGCCGGTTGTGGGGATGGCGGCCCTTCGGCTTGCCTCGGCGGCGCTGAGGGCGGGAATTGGTGACATTATTCATTCCCTAATCGTAGGCGGGATGGCAGTGGATCGCAAGAGGCGTAGCCGGTCGAAGGGAGTAGGCGATACCGTGTCTAACGTGTTGATAAGCAGGATGTTACGGAACTCTATGGACACCCTTGGACGACACTAGATTTCCACTGTCCGCCTCGATGGCTGAATGGGACTGATTCCGTATGGCAGGGTTGACGGATTGTCAGTTTGTAAGGTCTGGTTGTCACAATGTAATGCGCACATTACACTGAGGGCCGCAGGATGCCGGTGGGCCCCATGCCCCACCTCTGCACCGTCGCGATCAGCGCGACCATCCTCCCGTCCCCGCTCCCATGCGGTCGATCCCATGGGCGGCCCACCCGGCCCGCGCGGCCCCGGTCGCTCTCAACCCCCTCACCCAAACATCCCCCGGAGCGCCTTGTTGACGACGGGGCTGGATGACATCCTCCATGGCAGGAAGTCAGTGTAGGCAGGAGGCTCGCAATGTCACGTTGGAAGAAGATCAGGAAGATCGCCCGCGGTGTCCTCGGCATGGGGCTGACCTTCGGCGCTCTGGGCGGGGCGTTGTTCTCCCTGGTCGCCCTGGTGAGTACGGTGTTCTTCCCGGGTGGGGAGGATGATCTCGGGTTCATGATCATCGCAGGGGCCGTATGGGGCGGCGCGATCGGTGCCAGCTTCTCGGCAATCCTGGCGATTGCAGCGGGTGGCCGCTCGCTGGACGAGCTTTCCTACCGGTGGGTCGCATCGGTGGGCGTGATAGGCGGCCTCCTGCTGGCGGGAGTCATTGTGGGCGCCTCCTGGGGGGACTGGCCCAATTGGAACGCCGTCGTCCCGTTCAGCATCCTGCCACTCCTTGGTGCTGGAGTAGGCACGGCCAGCCTGCTGGTGGCCCGGAAGGCGGGACGAGCGTTGCGCTCTGGCGAGGAAACCGGCTCCCTTCTCGAGGGATGACGAGTTTCGACGGGTCGCTTACTTGCGACGACCCCCAGGTCCGTTCGGTCGGCGGTGTGGCCAGACGCGTCCGGGTTCGAGGCCCTTGGCCCATGCCAACCGCCTCATCGCGCACCCAGAGGGCACAGAATGTGAACGCACTGCGAGGCCTTGCGGGCGACTTCCTCGCGTGCCTCAGCCTTGAGTTCTAGGAGGATCTCGAACACCGGCTTCACCGCATGATCGTGGACTGCGTCCGTAACATCGATGCGGCCCACTAATGCTGCTTCTCGCCGTGCGCGCTCCTCGTCGGTGTATCCGTCAAACTACACTGAACTCGGCGCCCGTGACAGGCCTGCGCGCTACCGTGTGGCCCTTAGATGTGCCGCCGGGGATAGAAGGATGCAGCCTGCCCGCACACCGGCTGGTGCCAGCCACGACTCAAGCGTCTACCTGAAGAGTGTGACCGCGTCGCCGAGCATGACATCGAGCCCGAGGTAGGTGTCATTCCTACGGGAGCCATTGCAACTGACCGGTGGTGTCTCGGGAACTTTGGCCACGCTCACGACGACAGTCCCCGAATGATCTGCTTTTCTGGTCACCGCAAAGGCGTTACTCGTCGAGTCACCTTTCGCCATGGTCACTACTGATGGCGAGAGCGTGGCGCCCGGCGCGGAAATCGCGACGGACATCTCGAACGGGGCACCCGTAGCGAGGCGCACCTGCATCGTCGCCGGACCCGGCGCGGTGGGGTCGCCGGCATCTGTTCGCTTCAGGATCAGCGGCAAAGGGAATGGTGCGCCAGGGTTATAGCAGAGATAGAGTGAAGTGAGGGCTGTCAGTCCAACAAATGTTCCGGGAGGCAGCGCGGATAGCCGGTTGCCGCCAAGCCGAAGTCTCTCTAGGTCCGACAGCCCGGAAAACAAGTCTGGCGGCAATTCCCGCAGTTTTTGCTCGACGCGAATGAAGCGAAGCCCCTGTCTACCTGCAAACATGCCGGCCGGCAACTCGATGGGTGAGAATCCTGGTCCACCGTAGAGCCAAAAAAGCTCCAGGCTCGTTAGATCCGATAGTGCACCGGGTGGCCACGCGGTCAGATCCTCTCCGATGGCAAGTTGTTCTAGGCTTGTGAGATCCGAGAATACTCCGGCGGGAAGCAGGCGTAGTCCATTCCCGTCAAGCCACAGATACCGCATCCGCCGTAAGCCCGAAAAGGCACCTTCTGGCAGGGAGGTGATTCCGTTGCCAAACAACTGGATGTATTCCATGTTTGTGAGCCAACGGAAGGTGTTTCCATGCAGCGTGTTCAGCGCTTCGTTGCCCGACAGCCGAATGAACCGCAGGTTGGTCAGCGTCGCAAAGACATCACCCGGCAGCACCTTGACTTCGGTGTCATCGAGCGCCAGTGACCGTAGCTTGCCGAGTCCTGCGAAGTTGCTCTGTGCCAGTCTCTCCAATGGCATCCGTAGCGTCAAGCTTTCGAGGCTCGCGAGATCGGCCAAGGCACCGTCCGCGAGATGAACCACGGGACTCTCCAACTTGAGGTACTTGAGCGATGACAGGTTGGAAAAGGCACCGGAACGAACCTCGTCGAACCATCCTCCGATGGATAGTGTGTCAAGCGAGGCAAGCCCCGACAAAGTGCCGGCGGTCAGGGATGTGGAGCGGTCTACACAATGTTGAACGGCATTCGCCGGGGAAGGCCGGACCAAGTCATCGACCTGCCCGGAAACTGCCGCTTGCGCCCTCCATCGCCCGGACTGCGCGGGAAGCACGAATGCATCCCGATCTGGCCTACTGCCGACAGAGATCGCAGATGGATCGCGGTCTTGGAACATCGCTTCTGTGAAACGGCCTGCCGAGGCGTCGGCGTCACAGCGCGAAATCAGATGCAAGACCTTCAATCCCGAGAGGTTTGCGAAGATCCCGTCGGGCAGCGCACGGATCGGGTTCCCGCTCAGGTTGAGCCTACCTAGGCTGGAGAGGCCGTAAAAAACGCTAGGAGGTACCGACTCCAGCCTGTTCCCAGACAAGTCCAACCCCTTCAGGTTGTGGAGACCGGCGAACAGATCGCTCGAGAGCGTCGCCAACCGATTGGAGGACAAAGACACTTCCTCCAGGCTGGAGAGGCCGGTGAACAGGTCGTCGGGCAACTCGGACAGGTCCGGATTCCCGCTCAGGTACAATCGGCTGAGGCTGGACAGGTCAGAAAAAACTCGGCTGGGGAGGCTCGCGAAATCGTTGTACCGCAGTATGAGGACCTCCAAGCCGGAAAGACCTCGGAAATCATCGTCATAGAGTCGAGAGATTCCGGCCAGCGTTTCTACATGGTCACCGAATCCGAGAGATCGGATTCGGGCCAAGTCCTGATCCGTTACGTTAGCGCAGTCCCGATGGCCCGTGGTTCGTAGGATCGACTGCTGCACCTGCACGGTTCGATCACATATCCCGACCCCGGTCAGTCCTCTCGCTTCCACTCGCGTGCTCGGGCCGGATGGAACCGTCGCTGTCAGGAACTGTGGTCCGGCGGAGTCGCCCAGCGTCCACAGCGTGGCCGCCTCGCCCGCATCGTCCGTGACCACCGAGTCGGGGGTCACCGATCCGTTGCCGCCAGGCAGGCGAAACCGTACAGCCGTACCAGGGAACGGTTCCCCGTGCCGGTCCAACACGCGGACGACAATGGGGTCGCGCAGTGGTGTGCCGACGAGGGCGCTTTGCTGGTCGCCAGCTACTACCTCGACCGCCGACCCGACGGTCGCCGTCGCAGTTATCCGTACTCTCGGCCCATCCGGCACACGGGCGGTGAGCAGTTTCGGGCCGATGCTGGTGCCGAGCGTCCAAATGGTGGAAGCCTCGCCCGCCGCATCGGTTGTGTCGGAATCCGGAGTTGCCGAGCCGTGGCCCTCCGAAGGCTCGAAGTGGATCGTGGCACCTGCGGTTGGCGTGCCTCCTTGATCAAGCACCCTCACGACGATGGGGTCGCGCAGCGTGGACCCTGGAAGTGCTTCCTGCCCACCTCCGCCGGCTTCCGCAGCGGTCGCAGGGACCTGCCTCACCGTAACCCGCGCAGTGGCGGTTAGTCCCTCTAGGGAGGCCGACAGTGTGCCCGAGCCGTTGGACACGGCGGTTGCCATGCCGCTGGGGCTGACGGTGAAGACCGTCGGCTGGAGGCTCCTCCATGTCACCGTGCCGGAAAACGCCGCCCCGTGCTGATCGGTGACCGTAGCCGTAAAAGTCGCCGTCTCCCCGATGAAACCGAGGGTCGCCAAATCCGGCGAAACCGAGATCGCCACCGGACGCGGCGGGTCGGGCTGCACGCCGTCCGGGGCCTCCGCGCAAGTCGCGACACACCCGACCGCGAGCAGCATCCCCAGGCGCTTCCTGTTCACCCTATCGAGCTACACTCCGCGGGGCAGCTTCCCAACCCTGACGTTTTCGCCATTGACACTCACTCAACCTAAAGAGGCTCTCGGCCGCGAACCCGGTAAGGGGTTCATGAGTACCAGCGCGGAGAGGTTCCTGCAACACCGATGTAGGTCTGCACCGCCTAGTCCTTGGGCTACTTCGACTGGCTCTTCAGCAGTTGCGGTGGGTAGGGGACAGCTGAAGCCTCATCCTATTGTGGATTGCCTGGATCGTAAGGCAGAGCAATGTAGGAAGCCGACTCCCCTTCGGCGGAGGACGGAAACCGGGGCTGCTTCGAGCGTTCCGCCGGGAGGAGGGTGGCGGGCGCGGGAGTCCCGCCATTCCGGTCCGCTTTTCCCGCCTTCGCGGTACGATCCAGCAGGGTTCAGTACAACGGCAGGAAAAGCAGATCGTGCAGCCTTGTAAGTAGTTAGCCGATTTCCTGCCGGGATTCGGGCCGTCCGTGCTCTGCCGGGATACCATGTCTTTGCCCCCGGTGGCGAGTTCGAACGCATGGTTCGGGACCCGGTGGGATTCGGAGTCATGACACGAATGGGGCTTCGACCGGAGCGGACGGGGGCTCAGGCGGTGTTGGTCCGGGTTGACGGCTCCATCCTTCGCGTTGACAAGTCCTCGGAGTCGGTCGCTACGCGGGTGCACGTCGAAGCTTGGCCTCCGGACCCGTCGGACGAGCTCCCGCCAGGCTCGGACTTCGAGGATGTGCTCGACATGATTGGTGAAGAGTGGGGGTTCGAACCGGAGCTTCTGTTCGACGCGCTGCCGGCAGGTGGAGTCGCGTTCTCGGACTCGTCGACCTACGCCATCAAGCTCACGGACGCGTCCGGAGCGGTCTCGCGCATCCTTCGCAGGGTTCGATGTTCCGGTCATCACGGTGAGGCGGCTTCCGCAGCAGATCCGGTGAATCTCGAGGAAGCGGGACCGTCCGAAGGGGCCCAGATCGTCCATCCTCCCAACCCTTGCAGACCTCGCCTTTACTCAGGCGCTGAGCCTCTTCGCTCCGCGGCGCGCCGGCAAGACCGAGTTCCTGGTTCAGGACCTGGCTCCGCACGCCGAGGCGCAGGGACACCGTGTGATCTACGCATCGTTCCGGGAGGCGCCGCTCAGTCCGTTGGCGGTGCTGCTGCATGCCCTCGAGAAATCGCGGGAGCGGGGCGGGCTGGCGGACAGGATTCGCACTTCGGCCTGGAGAATGGCCCCGAAGCTGAAGCTCTCGGCATCGGTCCCGGGCACGGGAACGGGGGCCGGGGCAGAAATCGACCTGACCCGGCTGAAGGGTGAACCGCCGACCAATCTGCTCCTGCACATGGACGATCTGCTCGGACGGGTCGCCAGGACGCGCAGACCGACCATCCTGCTGCTGGACGAGGTCCAGGAGCTGGCCCGAAGCCGTAGCAACGCGTCCCTGGTAGCCGCGCTGAGGACGAGCCTGGACAAGCGAGGGGATGGACTCAGAGCGGTGTTTACCGGATCCAGTCGCGCGGGCCTGGCGGCCATGTTCTCGAATCGGGAAGCCCCGTTCTTCCACTTCGCCACACCCATCGATCTCCCGGCGCTGGGCAGGCCGTTTGTCGACCATCTTGTGGCAGTCTTCCGGAGCCGCACGGCCGTTCAGCCGGAGCTTTCGCGAAGCGCTGGGTGCCGCGCTGGGTGACGAGGCCCCGACTGCGGCCCGCGTTCAAGCGGCGTTCCGCAGACTGGAGCGCCTCGGGATTGCGGACACCGCGAGGGGGCGGTGGGAGATTGCCGACCCGGGCTTCGGCGGGTGGATTACGGCTGGAGACGAGGGATGAGGGGAGGAGTGAGCCGTGCAGACAACGATGCTTTCCGGTGCTACACCCTCTTGAACCCCCACCCATACATCACCCCGCCATAGTAGTTGAAAACCCGCCGCGCTTCCTCATCCTCGAACGGATACTCCGCCCCGATCTGCCGCGCCGCCGCCAACCCGCTCACAAGGCAGGTCTCCTGGCTGTTGATGAGCGTATGCGCCCCGCAATGCCAGGCGCGGCGTTTCCCTTGTATAAACCGAAACATCGGCACCAGCACCGCAACATGTCTAACATCATGCACAATATGCTGAAACCACCATTTCCTTATAACCTTGTCTTCATCAATCCGGCTTACAGGGTTATAAGTGACAAGACACGGCTTGTCCGAACGGTTCACCCATGGCTGCTGGTTGTGCATGATATAGGTGATCTCATAATTGTCCGGCCGGGAGCCGTATTGCTCGATGTGATTGCTCCTCGTCTCAAGTGCCTTCACCTCGCTGACCGGCAGCACCGACGCGTCCGAATGCACGACCGTATGGTTGTGCAGCTCGCTCTCGTAGCGGATCGACGAGAGGATGTAGCGCTCCAGGAGCGTGGGTTTGTCGAGCATCATCAGCGTCTGGTTCGCGTTGCAGGCGAAGATCACCTTGTCGAAGGTCTCCTGCGCACCGTCCTCGTCCTCGACCACGACATGGGACGGGCGGCGGTACACCTTCCGCACGGGCCGGTTGAGGTGGATCCTGTCGCGGAACCCGGCTGACATGCTCTCGTAGATGCGGCGCGTTCCCTGGTCCCAGGTCTGCATGGGCGTGGTGACTTCGATGTCGAAGAACTCGAGATAGCGCGAGAAGAGGGACGCGGGCATGTCGAACACGTTGGTCGCCATCAGGAAGTTGACGAACATGGGCTTCAGGATCTTGTACCTGAAGTCGCCGGAAAAGCCGGCCAGGTTCAGGATTGTCCCCATGCTGATGTAGTTGAACGGGTTCAGCGCGTTCAGCAGCCTCGACCGCGCGCGGGTCAGTCCGCCGAACCAGTGCAGACGCCGCAGGATCCGCTGGAACTTCTCGATCTCGGGCTGCAGCTCGCGCCGGATGTCCGATTCGAAGTCGTGCGCATACACCTGGCCGCGGTACTTCACGCTGTAGCTGAACCGGGTGTCGACGAGGTCGATCCCGAACTGCTTCATCAGCAGCAGGATGTGGTGATACACCGACGGGATGCAGGCGGTGACGGAGATGTCGAAGGGAATCGAGCTGCCGTCGTCCTGGGGCATGTCGACGGTGACGGCGTTCCCACCGAGCTGCCCCTGGGCCTCGTACAGCCGGAAGTCGAACCGGTCATCGTGATGCAGCGCCCACGCGGCGCCCAGGCCGGAGACGCCTCCGCCGATGATGGCTATTCGTTGCATTCGCGCTCCTGCAGGAAGTAGCGGCGTCACTCCTCGCAAGATACCAAGAGCTGGCCGGCCAGGTGTTTGCGGCGTCCGGGACTTGTCTCCGGCGCCGTCCCAGCGGCAAGCTCCACCCCGAGCCCGCAACCCGCCGCGGGCCAACAACCCACCGGTGACCCGCAACCCACCAGCTTACCCACCCCCCCATCGCCGACCACCCACCCCGGGAGACCCCCAATGAGACACGCATCTCCATTCTCAGAACGCACCGAACGCATGGTGCTCGCCGTCATCGGCGTGGATCTGCTCCTCCAGACCACCGAGACCGTGGACATGCTCGCGGATTTGGCGTCGCCCTTCTTCTGGGCCGGCGTGGGCATCTGGCTGCTTTACACGATCGAGTGGTGCGTCCGCATCCGCCGGGCCGAGAGCTGGAAGAAGTACGCCTTCAGCTTCATGGGGATCGTGGACTTCCTGGCCATCCTGCCGCTGTGGGCGTTCACGGGATTCGATCTGAGGGTGCTGCGTGCCTTCCGAATCTTCCGCCTCTTCGTCACGACGGCCAAGTTCGCCAGCCGCACCAACGCGGTCATCAAGCTCGCCAGGGCGTTCCGCTTCGCCATGGACGAGGCCGGCGCGCTCTTCGCCGGCACCTGCATCATCGTGATCACGGCCGGATTCGGGATGTACCACCTCGAGCACGGGATGCAGCCGGATGTCTTCGGCTCGGTCTACGACGGCCTGTGGTGGGCGGTGGTCACCCTGACGACGGTCGGGTACGGCGACATTCAGCCCGTGACGGTCGGCGGAAGGCTCCTGGCCACGGTGGCGATGTTCGCCGGGATCGGAGTGATCGGGTCGGCGTGCGGGATCATGGCGGACGCGTTGCGGGAGGCGGGGGCGGGGGAGGGGACAGCTCGGTCCACGTCGTGAAACGCCAGATTGAAGTGCTCGTGGACGGCCTTGGATCCGGGTGACCCTGGAGGTGAACGATGAGATACCGGGTTGTGCTTGAAGAGTCCGAAGAGGGATTCTCCGTCTGGGTTCCAGGCCTCCCGGGTTGTGCGTCCCAGGGCGCGACGGAAGAGGAAGCCCTGACGAATATCGCGGATGCAGTGCGCGAGTACATGGAAGTGGCAGTCGAACAGCCAACCCCCCGGCACCTCAGGTAATCTCACTGCTGTAAGGGGCGTAACCTCATACAAGCGCCGCCCACCCGCCACCCCATCGTCAGGCCGTCGCCATGCCCCGCCCCAAGACCGTCGTTGTCCTCCCCGCCCTGACCATCACGGCTCTCCTCACCCTTGCCCTCCCCTCCGTACCCGTCCACGCCCTGGCCCCACCCCAGGATCCCGGCCCACCCCCTGCAAACCTGACCTTCACACCCGAAGCTCCCGCCCCCGGATCCACAGTCACCGTGACCTACCAGCCGCTCGGTGCCCTCGCCGGCGAGCCCGAGCTCGTCTTGCGGGGCCATTTCCAGGTCCCGCGACGATTCGATCCTGGCCACGAGCCGCGCAACGAGCGCGTCGCCACGCTGACGCCGGGGGACGGGGGCTCCTTCACTGGATCGTTCACGGCGCCCAACTCGGCGGCCTACGGTGTCTTCGTCGCCGAGGACGTGGCGGGCGAGCGCGTCGATACGAACGGTGCAATGCACTTCGAACTGCTCGTCCACGGCGAAGACAAACGGTCCCACGCAGGCGTGCTGTTCCGGCGCGCGGAGCACTACAGGGATCGCGACCCCTCCATCGCGAACGAATCCGAGGAACGCGCTGCGGAACTCTATCGCGAGGTCCTTGCCGAAGAGAACCCCGGCGAGGTGGTCACGGTCACCTTCTCGGACACTCCAAGCAGTGACGTGCAACCCGACCTGACCGAGCTGCCGCCGGAGCTGCGGTGGACCCAGGCATGGACGCGCTGGCAGGAAGACGGGAACTCGCGCCCGGCACTGGAAGCGTTGGAAGCAGAATGGCCGGTGGCCGAGGGCCTGCGCACCGGGATCGCCAACAGCGGCCTGCTGCTCGCGGTAGAGCTGCGGGATCTCGACGCTGTGGACCTTTGGACCGAGCGGATCCTGCGTGAGGACTGGGTCGACCCCTGGTCCGACAAGCTGATGATCGTCCAGATGATCTCGGCCCTTCCCGAGCGCCGTGCCCGCGCCCTCGAGCTGGCCCGCGCCGCCCTGGCCGACCTGGACGCCGTGGACATCGCCGGATACCCCGGACGCCCGCTCGGACAGACGGCCTCCGAATACGCCGACGCCCTCGAGCGGGCCCGGGCCGAGGCACAGGCCGAGGTGAACCGGCTGCTCGCTGCCGTTTAGCGTTCGCGCCGGCTCAGCGCCACGGCGCCGAGCTCACCGCCCTCTGGCGTCCGGGATTTCCACCGGCGCCCGCGACATCGATATGAACGGGTTGACCACGCGGACCTTGTCGAACTCGTGACCGTGCTGGAGGTCCTCGGTCAGCAGGACGGAGCAGTCCAGGGATTGAGCCGCCGCGACAATGACGGCGTCCCATATCGAATTGATCGTGGGTAAAATTACCGCTATTTTACCCACACGTACCAGAGAATTCTCTCCAAAGTCCTCGATTCCAACGAGCGGAGCGTGTTGGTGCTCGGGCCGAGGCAGGTCGGCAAGTCCACCCTTCTGGCTTCCACAGCACCGGATATCTCGCTGAATCTCGCGAGCCCGCGGGTGTTTCGCGACTTCGTCGGATATCCGGAACGGCTTGAGCGCGAGCTCTTGGCGGCGCCGCCCGAAGCGCGCACGGTGTTCATAGACGAGGTTCAGCGCGTACCGGCCCTCCTGGATGTGGTGCAGCTCTTCCTCGACGAGTATCCGGGCCGCTTTCGTTTTCTCCTTTCGGGGTCCAGCGCGCGCAAGCTGAGGCGGGGACAGGCCAACCTCCTGCCCGGGAGGATCCACGTCCACCAGATGCACCCGCTGCTCGCGCGCGAGCTGGGCGACGACTTCGACCTGGTCCGCGCGCTCGCGCACGGGACGCTTCCGGGAATCCATGCGGAACCGGACAGTGGGCTCCGCGCCGCGGACCTCCGCAGCTATGCGGATACCTATCTGCGCGAGGAGATCCAGGCCGAGGCCCTTGTGCGGAACCTGGGGGGCTTCTCGCGTCTCCTGGATCTGATGGCGGCCTCTTCGGGCCGGATCCTCAACGTCCAGGCGATGTGCAAACAGGCCGGACTCGGCTACGAGACCACCCGCCGCTACATCGAGGTCCTGGAAGACACGCTGATCATGTTCCGGGTCCCGGCATGGAGCGGCTCCAGCCGCTCAAGCCTGGTCGCGCGTCCCAGGCTCTTTCTCTTCGACACTGGCGTGCGCAACGCTCTCTTGAGAAGGCCGCTCGACGCGCCGCTCCCCGACGAACGCAGCGTTTTGTTGGTGCACTTCGTCGGCTGCGAACTGCACCGTCGCCTGGGGACGCTGTGGCCGGAAGCCGCGCTCTTCCACTACCGGACGCGGTCCGGCGCCGAGGTCGACTTCGTGCTCGAGGTGGGACGGGACCTCTGGGGAATCGAGGTCAAGGCGGGACATCGCGTGACGCGGAGCATGCTCCGGGGGCTGGTATCGTTCGCATCCCGCAGCGAGCGCGTCAAGCGGCGGATCGTGGTCTTCCTGGGCGAGCGGCGCCATCTAATCGATGGGGTCGAGGTACTGCCGCTGGCGGAGTTTCTGAGGGAGCTGCCGGGGTAGGTGTCAGGACGCCGGCGCGGGTGTCAGCTCTCCACAGGCCTCGCGAGCTTCCCGGCGAAGAGGATGGTGCCGGACAGGCGTTCCCGAATCAGGAAGAGGAAGGGTCGGTCGGCGCGAACGACGGGACCGGCGCTCGTAGCAGCCGTGACCGCGGTTGCGGCAGCCGCCTCGGTGCCCTCCTCGTTGACTTCCACCCAGGACTTCTGCTTCACCTCGGAGATGAACAGGCCGCCGACTGGCGAGAGTCTTGAAAGATCGGCCCGTTGATCGAACGCGTCGACCATGCCCAGGGCGGCGAGATCGTCGTTGCGCGTACGTTCGTAGGCCATCCGAAAGCGCGGCAGGAAGAGCAGCGCGATATCGCGGACCGTAGCCCGGCCGCAATTCGGGGTCGGAGACACGAAATGTCAATCAGACATTACAGAATGTAAACCCGCCTTTACATTGCCAACAGCCAGTGTCCTACCACCGCCAAGAGAGTCGAGTAGCCCGCGACTCTCCGGACAGTCACGTGTTGTTGCTCCTCTCGGCGCCCCCTACGCCGCCCCGTCGTTGCAATCGGTGAGGCTGTAGTTCGGGTTGTTCGCCTCGTTGCCCGGAATCACCAGCGACAGGTCCGTTCCCCTCTGGAGATTGTCCTTGTGGTACTCGCCCCAGGGGTACACCGAGTTGGCCGCGCGGCCATACTGCCGCACCAGCCGACGCAGGTCGCCCAGCCGGTGCCCCGTGTTGAACAGCCAGAACGCGCGCTCCCTGAACATCAGGTCCACACGGCCGTCCTGATCGCCGGGGTCCGCCACCGGCTCCATCCCGACCGTCCCGCGCGCGGCATTGATCGTCGCGAGCCATCCCGCCACGTCGCCGCTGTTGAGCTGGGCTTCGGCCTCGATCATGCGGGCTTCGGCGCCGCTCGCGGTCTCCACGGGGGCGGCGCGGCTGGTCAGCTTGAGATACCGGTACATCGGGGTCTCGGAGTCGAACCTCGAGACACCGACGTACTCCGTGGGCACCCGCGGGTCGCCCGCCGTGGCGAAGTCCAGGCCGTTGCCGCCCTCGTTTTCGGACACCGAGTAGCGGTCGAGCTCCCAGTTGTCCACGTACATGAAATTCTCTTCGCGAGAGGAATTCGTGGAGTGGACGGTCTCGTACAGGAAGTCCGTGGGCACGGTGGCGACCGCTGCGGCCGCGGCGGTGTAGTTCCCCTGGTTCAGCAGCGCCCGGCCCCTAAGCACGCTTGCAAAGTTCGCGATCCGCGCACTTCCGCCCGCGGCCTGGTCGGCCATGTTCAGCCGCTCGATCGCGCGGTCCATGATCTGGTCCGTGCTGAGCGGCATGCCGTACTCGATCTCGGGCTCCGTCCTGCCGAACGGCACCGCGCCGCAGTAGGCTTCGCCCATGAGGATGTGCACCGCGGCCGAGACGGTGTACAGCTCGCCGATCCGCGGGTCGCCGCCGGCCGACACCTCCTGCAGCAGCGCCGCCGCATCTTCCGCCGAGACGCGCGCCACGTGCAGGTTCTGGTACATCTGGTCCCACGACGCGTTCTGGGGATCCATCTCCCTCAAGTCCATGGCCCGGATCAGCGGCGGGGTGCCGCCGAACTTGAACTCGTCGCTGAACCAGCCCACCGCCTGCACCAGGCCCAGCGCCGATCCGGGACCGCCGGCGGCTCCGTCCTTGGCCAGCGCGAACTCGCCGATGGCTCCGTTGTACAGCGCGGACGCGCCCTGGAGGGTGCGCAACTGGTCGGGCTCGATGATGTCCGGGTCCGCGACGTCCAGAAGCGCGTCGCAGGCGGGGAGCGTTGCGATCAGAGCGAGCGCGGCGATCATCCGGGCCCTCGCATTCCGTTGTCTTCCATTCGTGTTCATGTCGGTTTTCCTCTCGTGAGTCATGGTCTTTGTCGTCATGGTTGCCATGGGTCAATACCCGAGGTTGACTCTGAGCATGAACGCTCTCAGCTGGCCCGCCTGCACGAAGTTGTAGTTGGGTCCGTCCGTGCTTGCGCCCGAGGTGTTCACCTCCGGGTCCCAGCTGGTGAAGTTGGTGTAGGTGAAGAGGTTGCGTCCCGTGAGGATGATCGATGCCGAGCGCGCGCCGATCCGCTGCGCCCATTCGGCCGGCGTGTTCAGACGGACGTGAGCTTCGCGAACCTTGAGGAACGAGGCGTCCTCGGCGTAGGCGCCGAAGGCCCGGGAGCCGGCGACCGCCTTGGCCTGCGCCTCAAGTGGTGCGCTGGGGTCGTTGAGGTCGCGGCAGTTCTGCACGAATGCGCACTGGAACAGGGTGTTGACGTTGTGCGAGACGTATCCGCCCTGGTAGTCGAGCAGGCCGCCGACCTCGACCCGGCCGCTCAGCAGCGACAGGCTGGTTCCGAGCTGCAGATTCTGCGTCGGGATCGTGCTGCCGTTGAACACGGCGGTGTCCGAAACCACGACCTCGTTCGGGACGATGATCCCGTCGCCGTTCGCGTCCTCCCACGACTCGAGCCTCGGCCACCACAGTCCGTAGAGCGGGAACCCGACGGCCTGCTTGTAGCCGAAGCCCTGAAGCGGCGTCACTCCTTCGCCGAGCTCGATCAGTTCGTTGGAGTTCTTCGCGCCCGTGATGGCGATCGACCAGTTGAGGTCTTCCCGCTCGATGATTCGGGCGTCGACGCTGAGCTCGATCCCCTGGTTCATCACCTCGCCCAGATTCTCGACGCGGGTCTGGGTCGCGCCCAGCGAACCGGGCAGCTCGCGGTTCACCAGCGCGTCGGTGGTGCTCTTGTTGTAGTAGGTGAACTGGATGTCGACCCTGTTGTCGAGGATCGTGGCGTCGAACCCGCCCTCGTACTCGGTCGACCGCTCGGGCCGGAGCTCGATGTTGCCGAGGCCGCCGATGGTGACCGAGGGCTGCGATGTCGTCTGATCGCCTACCAGGATCGAGCTCGTAACCGGCAGGAGGAACCTGAGCGCCGCGTTCGCGTCGGGCTGCAGACCCGACTGGCCGAAGGCGCCGCGCAGGCGCAGCGAGTTGACCCAGCTGGCGTCCGGGTCGTCGAGGGCGATGAACGAGACCGAGGCCTTGGGGTACCAGGCCGCCTCGAAGCCTTCGCCGAACGCGCTGTTCTGGTCGACGCGGATGGCGCCCGTCACGTACACGCGGTCGTTCCAGCCCAGCTGCTGTTCCAGGTAGCTGCCGACCGTCTTGGTCTCGACGGTGATCTCGCCCGAATTCTTGGTTGCGCCGGCGTCGATGGACTGGCCGCCGGGCGGGAAGACCGCAGCCGAGTTGAGGGTGCCTTCGAGGAGGTCCTCGTTGTACTGGGCGCCGACCGAGGTGCGCGAACTGATCTGGTCGGTGATGTCGAAGTTCGCGCTGCTGCCCAGGTCCACCGAGTACTTGTACTGCGTGAAGGAGTCGATCGCCCGGATCCCCTGGCGCTGCTGCCCGCAGATCGCGCAGCCCTGGCCCGGAGCGTTGAACGACTCGTCGCTGTAGCCGGTGTAGTCCATTCCCACGGTGGCGTGCGCGGTGACAAAGTCCGTCGGCCTCCAGTTGAGCCGTCCGCTGTTGATGAAGCGGTCGTTCTCGCGCCAGACGATATGCGCGAAATTCTGGTCCGGCGGCGCGAAACCGAAGGGGTTCGGGGCGTCCGGGTTCGCGGTCCCGAAGATCGCGGTCCCGTAGATGCCCTCCAGGTTGTCGCCCGTCTGGGGCAGGTAGAGATCGCTCTTGACCACGCCCATGGAGATGTTCAGGTCCATGTTGTCGCGAACGTCGGCGCTCAGGTTGGCCCGCAGATTGACCTTGTTCAGCTCGTTCGGGTACAGCTGCTCGTCGGGGATCACGTCCGTGCCGCGCTCCTCGTACAGGAACTCGCGGCTGATCTCGGGCATCTGCACCACCCCGGTTTCGTTCTCCCACTCGGCCGACACGAAGTAGCGCACGGTGTTTCCGCCGCTGACCTGCGCGCCGTACTGCTGCCGGTGTCCGTCCTTGATGGGCGAGTACTCCGGCTCAGTCAGGAGGTTGCGGGTGTACAGCTGCTCGATCGTGCACTGTCCCATCGCCTGGTGCATCGGCAGACAGAGACGCGACTGGCCGTTGGCTCCGCGGCCCTGGGAATAGTAGATCCCGGGGTATTCCGCCGGATCCTGGCTCAGCCCCTGCTCGATCCAGATGTTCCAGCGGGGCGGTCCCTCGGTGCCGCGCTTGGTCGTGATCCAGATGACGCCGTTGGCGGCCTGCGTCCCGTAGAGGGTGGCAGCGGAGGGTCCCTTGACGATCTCGATGCTCTCGATCTCCTCGGGATTGAGATCGTTGAAGAAGGAGGGCTCGCCTCCTCCGATGTACTGGTCTCCGCCCAGCGCGGGCGACCCGGAGTTGACCCGGATCCCGTCGACGTAGACGAGGGGATCGGGTGAGAGCGTTGCGCTGGATATGCCGCGAATGCGGATTCGGGCGCCGGTACCGACCGTCCCGTCCGACGGAATCACCGAGACGCCCGAGGCGCGGCCCTGCAGCAGCTCCTGGAAGCTCGTTACGGGCGCCACCTCGGTGAGCATCGAGGTTTCGATCTTCGCGATGGCGTTGCCGATCTCGCGGCGCCGCTGCTCTCCGGTGGCGGTCACCACGATCTCGTCCATGGAGAGCGCCATGAGCTGCATGACGAAGTCGCGCACGGCACTCTCGCCGGCCACGACCGTCACGGACTGAGTTGCTGTCGCGTACCCCAACAGCACTACCGTGATGTCGTGATCGCCGACCGGCACGTTGTTGAGCAGGTAGCGGCCCGCTTCGGTGGTCAGGCCGCCGATCGTCGTTCCCTCGATCGCAACCTGGGCCCCGGCGAGGGGCTGGCCTCCGGCGTCCTGCACCGACCCGGTAACCGTGCCCGTCTGGGCCAGTACCGGAGCGGCCGCGAGAGCCAGGGATACGAGGGATAGAGAGAACTCACGCAGGCGTTTCATCAGCCTCCTCCTTGCAGCGAGGAACCGGCGCCCGCGTTGGGTGGGCGGCGAACGCCGAGCGATACATCGACCCATCCGATCCAACGTCGGTCAAACTAGGATGGGGTGGGGAGGATGGCTAGCGGTGAAGTGGTCGCCGGATGCTTAGCGGTGGTGTCCGTCCGTCGTGACGATAGACGAAGACGCTCGTGTCAACGAAGACGCCACTTTGTCCGCTACCCCACTGCCGTCCTCCGCTGGCTATCGCCAACCCTGGTGCCGATCGCTCTGCGAATTGCGTCCACGATCCACGAGTTGATGCTCACCTGACCGGCGGCCGCGGCCCCGGCAACGAGAGCATGGAGTTCCGAGCCAAGGCGCAGATTCAGTTTCCCCGAAAACGGACGTTTGGGCTCGACCCCATCCTCCGCACACCATTCGAGGTATTCGTCCACCGACCGCTCGAATTCTCTTCGCAGCTCTCCGTCGCATCGATAGCCTCGAACGTGGCGATCGGATAGGGCCCGCTGTTCACGACCCGTCCGTGAAGGACGTCGATGGAGTCGTCGAACTCCACCGCGGCGACGTATCCCTTGTATTCCATCATGGTTCGACTCCTGCTGTTCAATCAGACATTACAGAATGTAAACCCGGCTTTACATTGTCGACCCTGCGCTCTCCGTGTTCCCAGTGTTGAGCTCGATCCCCACGTCGGTCAGACCGGGAGATGGGATAGTGTGGATGGCTGGCGGCGAGGTGATCGTATCCGCACTTTGCTCCGTGACCGAACCCCTCCGAACCACACAACCGGAGTAGCCGTGATGAAGCGCACTCCCCAAGTCGGTTCCCCGGCCCTGCTGGCCCTCACCCTCGCCGCCGCCTGCGCCGCCCCCGACGCCCGGGCCCCCGGCGAAACAGAGGCATCCGCACCTGCCGAACAGCCCGCCGAACCCGACCACTTCGTCCCATCCACCCCCGAAAACCTCAACTGGGGCTGGTTCCCGATTGACAAGGACCCCGTCCTCCGCATGCAGTCCGGGGAAACCGTCCGCGTCAACACACTCACCCACGTCGGCGCCGGCCAAAGCGAGGATCCCGTCACCTACCTGACCGGCCTCGGCATCCCCCGCGACGAGATACCGCAGGACGTGCTCGACTTCTGGGCCACGCGCGAAGGGCGGCCCCGTGAGGGGCGGAGCGGCCACGTCATCACGGGACCGATCCACGTCGAGGGCGCAGAGCCCGGCGACATGCTGGAGATCGAGATCCTCTCCATCGAGACGCGCGTCCCGTGGGGCGTCAACAGCACGAGCGCCCGCGGCGGCGTGTTCTCGACCTCCTACCCGGGGTACTCCGAGGGCGATCCCGCGCTCGACATCCCGCCCGGCACCCGCCACGTGATCCGCACCGGCGAGGCCGACGGCCGGGAGGTGGCGTTCTTCTCCGACGACATCCAGGTTCCGCTCGCTCCGTTCATGGGCATCATGGCCGTGGCCCCCGATCCGGTGGTGGGGCAGCCCGGCGTGACCGTCCCCGGCGTGCAGGGGTCGCGCCCGCCCGGTCCCTTCGGCGGCAACCTCGACGTCAAGGACCTGACCGCCGGCACCACGCTCCAACTTCCCGTGTTCCACCCCGGCGCTCTGTTCTATGTCGGAGATCCGCATGGGGCTCAGGGCGACGGTGAGGTGAGCGGGACGGCCATCGAACAGTCTCTGACCGGCACCTTCCGGCTCACGGTGCACAAGGACCGCAGCATCGCGGCGCCGCGGGCCGAGAATGCCGACCATTACATCCTGATGGGGATCGATCTGGACCTGGACCGGGCCGCCCGCCACGCCGTCTGGGAGGTCGTCGACTTCCTCGTCGAGGAGAAGGGGATGACGCCGGCCAAGGCACTGTCGCTGGCCAGCATTGCCGTGGACTTCCGTGTCAGTGAAGTAGTGGACCTGACGCAGGTCGTGTCGGGCTTCATCCCGAAGAGCATCTTTCTGCGGTAGCGAAGCATCTCCGAAGACCGGTTGGAGGATCGAGTCATGAAGACCATGTTCAATGCGTTCGCAGCGGTGTCCCTGGCCGTTCTGATGATCCCGGTGTCCGGCCTCGCGCAGGAGACGGGCAGCATGCAGGGGTCCGACCCCACCCTGGAGGAGTGGGAGGTCCCCTGGGAGGAGAGCCGCCCGCGCGATCCCTACGTCGCGCCTGACGGGCGGGTCTGGTTCGTCGGGCAGCGTTCCCACTACGCCGCCTGGCTCGATCCCGACACCGGCGAATTCAAGCGATTCGACCTTCCCGACGGCGCCGGGCCGCATACGGTCGTGGTGGGGAGCGACGGGATGGCCTGGTACACCGGCAACCGTGTCGGCAACATCGGCCGCATCGATCCCGTGAGCGGCGAGATCGAGATCTTCCCGATGCCCGACGAGCGCGCCCGCGACCCGCACACCTTCGCCTTCGACGCTGCGGGCGACCTCTGGTTCACCGTCCAGGGCGGCAACTTCGTCGGAAAGTTCTGGCGGGAAACCGGCGACGTGCGGCTGGTCGAGATGCCGGACAACCCCGGCGGGCGCGGAGGATCGACCCGTCCCTACGGCCTGAAGATGGACTCCCGCGACCGGCCCTGGGCGACCCTCTTCGGCACGAACCAACTGGTCATGGTCGATCCCGAGACCTTCGAGCCCACCTACTACGAGCTCCCCGAGGGCGCCCGCCCCCGCCGCCTGGTCATCGACTCCCGCGACATCGTCTGGTACGTCGATTACGCCCGCGGATTCCTGGGCCGCCTCGATCCGGAGTCCGGCGAGGTCACGGAGTGGGAGAACCCGAGCGGCGAGGGCGCCCGTCCGTACGGCGTCGCGATCGACAACGACGACCGCGTCTGGTTCGTCGAGACCGGCGTGCGGCCGAACAGGTTCGTGGGCTTCGACACCCGCACGGAGCAGTACATCAGCGAGATGGACGTCGGCAGCGGCGGCGGAACCATCCGCCACATGTACTTCGATCCGGAGACCAACGTGGTCTGGTTCGGAACCGACGTGAACACGGTCGGGCGCGCGGTGCTGCCACCGCTGAGGAGGGTCAGCGAGTAGGAGGGCGGCCGTACCGCCTCCGAACCCCAATCAGGACGATCAAGGGTTGTGACCATATGCCGGAAGCTTCTATCATAGCGTTCCTCTCGCCCAGCCAAGCGCTCAGGAGGATTGCAGAATGACGAAGCGACGGAAGCAGACGACCACCTACCCCCTGCGGCTGCCGTCGTCTCTGAAAGCGGCGGCCAGGGAGGTGAGCTGCAGGGACGGAACCAGCATCAACCAGTTCGTGACCACGGCCGTAGCGGAGAAACTGTCGGCAATGCGGACTGCCGACTTCTTCGCCGAGCGCGGTGCCCAGGCCGACATCGAAGCCGCGCGGCGCATTCTGCGGCGGCAGGGTGGCCAGGAGCCGGAAGAGGCGGACCGGTTGGAGTAGGCGGACGTACCTACTACCAGCTTGATTGGGCGATCCCCAACGATCAGATTGCCCTTACCAAGCTGCTACGAAAGCACTATGCACGGAAGTGATGCGAAGGAGCAGGCAATGAAGAATCGCGAGTGGATGACGAGGGAGAAGGCCATCGTGGCGCTGGTTTTCGTGGCCGTGTTGTTGTTCTTCGGGCTGGTACGGGGTGCGGAATACCCGGCGATGGTGACCCAGGACTTCACATATTATCCGCGAGACTACGACGAGGACCGAGACTACCACGAGACCCGGCGGTGCTGGGGCGTCCCCGTCGTCTATTGGTCCTGCAGGACGACCCTGACGCCCGCGGAACCGGAGTCGCAGTCGGGGTAGGACTGGACGCCGCGCCAACGCAGGCGCGCCTGCAGCCATACGCGGGCCGGTGGCGCGGGTCCCGTCGCCTTACCGGATCCCTTCGAGCTGAATCCCCCGCACGAAATACCGCTGCGTGAAGAGGAAGAGGAGTGCGATCGGCAGCACCGCCACGACGCCGGCGGCCATCTGGTACGGCCAGTTGATTTCGTAGGTGGAGTGGAAGGCGGCGATCCCGACTTCGACAACGCGCATCTCCATGGAGCGGGTGACGAGGAGCGGCCAGAGGAGGTTTTTCCAGGCGTCGATGAAGGCGAAGAGCGCCAGCGTGGCGACCGCGGGCTTCGCGAGGGGCAGGGCGACGCTCCGGAAGATGCGCCAGGGGCCGGCGCCGTCGACGCGGGCGGCGTCTTCGAGCTCGCGGGGGACGGTGCGGAAGTACTGGCGCATGAGGAAGATGCCCCACACGGAGACGAGTTCGGTCGAGATGAGGCCCTGGTAGCTGTCGATCCAGCCGAGCGCGTCGATCATGAGGAAGCGGGGGATGAGGACGATGACGGCCGGGACCATCATGGTGGCCAGGAAGAGCATGAAGAGGCGGTCGCGGCCGGGGAAGTCGATGCGCGCGAATGCGTAGCCGGCGGCGGTGGCGGTGCCGACCTGTCCGGCGACGACTGCGACCGAGAAGACGAGCGAGTTGAGGAAGTAGCGGGCGAACGGCTGTGCGGTCAGCGCTTCGGGGTAGTTGGACCAGAGCGGGGTTTCGGGCAGGATGCGCGCGGACGCGAAGACCTCGAGCTGGCCCATGAGGCTGGTTGCGGCCATCCACAGGAAGGGGGCGGCCATGACGGCGCAGGCGAGGACGAGGAGGGTGGCGCGGGCAGGGGCCGCCCAGGCGCGCGCGAGGGAGGCACCGGGGTTACGCATGGGCCCGCCTCCCCTCCAGGAACCGGAAGTGCAGCCACGTCGCGGCGAAGACGACGGCGAAGAGGACCCAGCTCATCGCGGCGGCGTTGCCGAAGCGCAGGAACTCCCACGCCTCGCGGTAGATGTGGTAGACGGCGACGTCGGTGGCGCCGAGCGGGCCGCCCTCGGTCATGACGTAGACGAGGCCGAAGACCTGGAAGGAGCCGATCACCGAGGTGACGAGGACGAAGAAGAGGGTGTGGCGGAGGCCGGGCAGGGTGATGTGGCGAAACCGCTGGAGGGGGCCGGCGCCGTCGACGCGCGCGGCGTCGTACCAGTCGCGGGGGATCGCGGCGAGCCCGGCCTGGAAGACGACCATCTGGTAGCCGACGACCATCCACACGCTGATCAGCATCAGGCTGGCCAGCGCGGTGTCGGGCGAGGTCAGCCACGGGACCGGGCCGATGCCGGCGCGCGCGAGGAGCTGGTTGACGAGGCCGTAGCCGTCGTTGAGGAGCCACTTCCAGACCACCGCGATGGCGACGACGCTGGTGATGCTCGGCAGGAAGAGGGCGAGGCGGGCCCAGCGGACGGCGCGCCGGGACCCCTGGGTGAGGAGCGCGAGGGCGAGGGCGACGGCCATCGCGAAGGGGACGTGCAAGGTGAAGACGGCGGTGTTGCGGATGGATGACCACCACGCGGTATCTAATAGTAGTTGACGGTAATTGTCAAGGCCGGCAAAGGGGTGGGCGGGATCGACGAGGTGCCACTCGTGGAGCGAGATCCAGAGCGAGAAGAGGAGGGGGCCGAAGGTGAAGACGAGGAGGAGGGTGGCGGCGGGGGCGAGGAAGCCCCAGGCGGCGAGGGTGCGGCGGAGGGCGCGGGGGCGGGCCGACAGCGGGAGGAGGAAGAGGATGATGGCGACGAGCAGGGTGAAGCCGGCGGCTGCGGCCGTCAGGGGGACGGTGGGGGAGGCGGTCTCTTCGTAGCCGAGGAGGGCGAGGTGGAGGGTGGTGGG
>JAJDTB010000055.1 GCA_022827345.1 Gemmatimonadota bacterium
GCGCGTGAAGCGCTCCGTGCTGGCGTATTTCAAGGCACCGGGGAAGGGCTACCAGACGCGGATGAACCGCGTATTGGAGAGCTACGTCCGGCACCGGACGGGGGAATCCGCCGACACGGGGAAGGGTGCGGGGCGCTGACACGGGTTCCCCGGTCGGTCCCTTCGCCTCGATGAACCGGAAGCCGGCTCCGCCGTCCCCATGGGGCGCTCGAATCTGAATCGCACGTGGCCGTTCCGGTCGTCCACCGCCACTCATGGCGGCACCCTTGGCCTTCCCGCGAGGGATCGTTGGTTCGGTAGCGACCCGAAAGGGGTCGGGGGCAGGGGGTGCGCAAACCCACCTGCCCCCGAACCCGTAGCAGGCCCTCGGACTGCCGGGTCGCTAGCGTCACGGCCCGAACGCCCAGCACGCCACGGGCGAACGGGGCGGTGAGGCCGAAAAACGTTCCCGCGCCAGCGGATGGACGGGAACGCTGGTGCGCATCGCCGGGCGACCGAAGTGCGCATCGACGCCCCGTGTCGTTTCCGCATTTCAGTACGGCTCCAAGTCGGGGCACTGGCTGCCGCCCAACCCGGCTCCGGCGAGTTGCACCTCTTCCGGCGCTTGCCGCCGTGTCACGCCCGCCACTACGGGATGCCAGACCTGCTTCCAAGACGAAATCAGCGCTTCCCGGCTCGAAGGGCGGCGGAGAACTCAAGTGTCTCCAAGGCTGGTCGGTCAACCCAGGCACACGATTCCAAAGCAAGTATTACGGTATCGGTGGCGATCGAGTTTCAATGGGTCGGCCGAGCGGCTTCCGAGCCGGTCAGCCGCATCCGGGGTTCGGGAGAGCCGATGGCAATCGTGCACGACGGATCGTGCCGCGAGTTGTTAGATTGGCTTCTTGGGGGAGTCGTCCCCGATGTCGACGACAACCACACCGAAAGGAGTCCATTCCATGATGCTCAGAGCGCACGGCGGGACGGGGCGGAGGGTTGGGTTGCGCGGACTGGTATTCTGCGGGCTCCTGCTCGTCGCCCTCGGTTGCGAGGACGGAACCACGGAGCCGGAAGTCGCGACCCTTACGATGGAAGAGGCCGTGGCGCTGTTCGATGGCATGAGGGCGATTCAACAGGACACCACCTCCGCGATCCTTCACGCTTCCGAGGACAGCACGGTGGTGGCTTGTCCCATCGGTGGACGGGTCCGGGTGACGGGAAGCGCTTCGGAATCGGTCGCGGGAGATACGCTTAGGCTGGAAACGGACTTCACCGCTGCCCCCGCGGGCTGCCAGTTCTCCCAGGGAGGGCACCATTTCACCACCGATGGCGATCCCGGCGTCCGCGAGCAGACAGTCGTGGTTATCGTCGGGCTCTTCGAGCATGTCGGTGTCGAGGGCACGGTGGCTGGCAGCTTGGATTGGCAACTCGACGGCAGGTCCGGCTCCTGCGGCATGGATCTAGAGCTGACGGCGGAGCCGGACCTTTCGGGCAACGAGCCGGGCGTTGCCGGAACGCTGTCCGGCACGTTGTGCGATCACGACGTGGAGCTTGAAATCGAGAGTGTCTCCGGGCCGGGCGGCTGACCCTCGGCGTGGCATTCTCCTCTCGGCTTTGCAAGCAGCGTACTCCCTGGGGCCACACTCCATGTGTCCCCGGCGAGGCCGACGAGCGGCTCCGCCCCTTCGACCCCGGACAGGTCCGCGCTCCCGAAGGGGTTCGCGGATTGCAGGATGTCGCCCGGGTGAACGACGCACTCGCCTTGGTCGCCGGTGCCGGCGAGGGTCCGCCGTCCCCATGGGGTGCCCCGGTTCCGAATCGGAGGTGGCCGCTCCGGTCAATCCGTCCCGCTCATGGCGGCGCGCATGGCCTTCCCGCAAGGGATCCTGGTTCGGGAGCAACCCCGGAGGCGGTGGCGAGGGTGTGAAAACACACTCGCCGCTACGCCGCACCGAGCCTTCGGCGAGGGGGGTTGCTCCCGCCACGGCACCTGTCGCCGGTGCGCCATCGCGCACCCGGCGGCGGTGCCGCAAAACATTACCGTGCCTGCGGATAAGCGCTAGTTCCGGTGTGAGTCGCCGGAGGGTCGAAGTGTGAATCGCCCCCCCGCGTCGTTTTCACACCGCAGTGCGGCATCGTACAGGGCGCTGGCCGTCCGTTGGAGCGCTCCCGCGCGGCGGATTCTACGCCTCTGGCCCGCGTGGCCCAATACTCGTCGTCGGCAGTCCCGGCGATGGCCACCGCGCCCCGCTGGTCGTGGGCTTTGGGTGGTCGGGGCGGCTTGCGTGAGAGAGGCGGCTTTCTTGGCGGAGGCGGCGGCACTCTCTGCCTCCATCCGGTCACCTGTTCACCCTCCTTCTCCTGGTCACCAGTGCTGCCACCCATGCCACGAGGAAGGCCGCTACCGCGAGCGGGAGAAACACCCGCCACGACCAGCCGGTGACCTCTGCGACGACGCCCCCGACAATGATGGCGATCACGCGCGCCAGATGCTTCGTCATTGCTCTTCCAGGATCCGCTCGTTGTCTCGCTTCCAACGCTCCCTGCAAATCCGGCACCGTAGCCTGCCACCGGACCCCGGGCGCAGATGCTTCGGGTTGATGCGTTTGCCGGGCTTGCAGTCGTAGCTGGTGTGGTAAACCCGAGCTTTGTTCGGAGTGCCATGCCCACCACACGGGCTTCTGCCCCCTCATTGCCTGCCTCGCTTCGTCACGTCCTCCCCCTTGGTCAGCAGACCGGATCACTCACCTTTCTCGTGAAAAGGTTGATGATCCGGCGCAGGATGCAGACGACCCCGGTTCCGCCGACGGCAAGCGCGAAGTCCACCCCGATCCCGCGCCACAAAGCAAGCCCCGGGCAGACCGCGATGGCGCCGAGCGCGAACGCTGTTCATGGCCTGCTCCTCGTCGTCGAGATCGGCGCGCCCTGTAAGGCGATGTGCAAGAGCAGCGCATGCCGAAAGGCGTCCTGCGGACTGCGGTCGGTGCTGGACCCGTCGCCCTTCGGTCGCAGCCCTGGCCAGAGTTGGCCGGACAGCGTCCCCCCCGATTGCTTCCGGTGGAGCGGACCTGCCATCGGCACCTCGTCCGCCAGCCGATTCCAAAGCGCGACCAGTGAACGTGACGGTTCGGCATCCTCGCGCGGGACTCGCGCCCGCATCAGTCCCAGAACGATCCGGAGTTCTTCCGGCCCCACCAGCAACGCTTCCGCGATGTCTCGCTGGAAGGGATGCTCCACCACCTTTTTCGCCGCAGCGAGATCGCCGTCTGCCCATGCCCTCGAGATGCCGTCGATCGTCGCGGCGACGAGCATCCCTGCGTCCGTGCCGATCGTAGCGTTGAGGGTCTCGCAGACTGCGTCGTAGGCACTCTCGTAGCCCGCCAGTTCGACGAACGCCGGGACGCGCTGCTTCAGCGCCGGTACCGGATCCGGTTTCAATTTCAGGCGCAACTGCTGTAACCAGTTCATTCGTCCGCCTCGCAACGCCTCCGCAGAAGGACTCAAGAGCGCGAAGAACCGCTAGCCATGCTACAATACAGGCCGTTCCCGCAAGTCGCGAGACGCGCGTCAAGGTCAGCGTCAAGACCCGCTGTTCGGCACCGAGGCCTGCGGGTGATTCAAAGCTCTGCGCCGCCTTCATGATGTCGGCCGCATATCATCCAGCCGGGCAATGACCGTCGATCGTTTCCGCCTGACTCCCCACGTTCGCGACTCCCCTCGCCACCTCGAGCTACAGGCCGCCGACCGCAGCCGGGTCGACCGCCCCAGCCGCCGGTGCATCCGCGGCACCGGTTTCCTCAGGCGGTGCCACCGATTAGTGGGTAGTGGCACGCGCCGTTACGCCCAAGGTAGACCCGTGCTTTCGCCACCCTGTGGGCTGCTTGGAAGATCCTTCCACCAGAAAAGGTCATGCTCAGCGTATGCGAGTTCCTTCGCAATCCGAACGTCTCTGGTCCTCGTCTGGTGACCTTGCCTCTAGACCGGGGCGCGAAGGAGGTGCGTCTTGCGGCGGGTACGCCTTCTTTGCCGCCGCAATCACGGCGAGTCCGTCTCGGGGATCACGGCCTTGGCGACGACTTCGAGTTGCTCGCGGGGTGCAGCCCGTCCGCTTGCCGGTGCGCACGTCTGGAGCGCCCGGGGTGCGCATCGGCACCCCGTGTCGCTTTAGCGAGCGAATGCGGTCCTGATCCGGGGCACTGGAGGTACGCAAACCACTCCTGCGCGAGTTCGGACGGCGCCTTGCTCTCCGATTCACGTCCGTTCGGCATCCGCTCGGTTCGTTGATGGAGACCGCCACTCCGGCGACCCAGATCAGCCACCGGTCTGCCGGGGGTGGCGAAGCCGTGACTTGGAGTTGTCTTGGACGCTCACGATACCGTCGGACGGGCCGCTCTCTGTCGAAATCCCTTGGCTACTCTCGTGCCCCCTACAAGCGCTTCAAGAAGGGCACGCCGCCCGACGATCCGCCGCTGCGCCAGGAGTGCTCGATCAAGGGGTGCTGACGAATCCACCATCGCGACACCTTCTGCGACCCCACTAGGCGCAGCACCGCGAGGTGGTGAAGGCGCTCAGTGAGACAAGACGCGAGGCTGGCGTGTCAGGCCGATTCGGTTTCCTTTTCCGGACCCCCTTGAGGAACTCCACCGGGCGGTGGCGGAAAGCGGGGAGCGACGGCGCATCGCACCTGTTAGTTTCATTCAGATTAGATGGCTTCGGATCGGGTCTTGGCGACGGACGCCCCCAAACCAGCAGGAGGAGATCGCCGGGATGCTCTGGAAACCACGATCCCTTTCGATGTTCCGGTCGTTACGGTAAGGCAAAGCCTGGCGGCGATCCGCAACTTTCGTGGACACTCCCGATAAGCGCACCAACATTCGCAGTTCCAGCGATCATGAGCTTCGGGAACCTCCCGGTTGCGACCGGCTTGGCAATCCGCCCCATCTGGATGCCGCCTCGGTTCGGTCGCCATTAGATTCGGTGGATCCACTTAAGGGCGGCAGCAGACCGATGGTGAGCGTTCGCGGAAGGGGGACCTGCTCTCCTCGACCCACACCTCGACGCTGCCGTACACAAGATCTTCAACCAACACAGAGACAAGGAGCACCGCCTTGGGCAAGATCATACTCGTCACGGGAGCCTCGTCCGGCATGGGCCGGGAGGCCGCGATCCTCCTGGCCAGCGGGGGACATACCGTCTACGCCGGCGCACGCCGGGCGGAGCGCATGGACGACCTGTCCGCACACGGCATCACCCCGGTCGAGATGGATGTCTCGAAGGCTGAAGACAACGAGCGGGCCGTCCGCCGCGTCATCGACGCCGAGGGACGCATCGACGTTCTGATCAACAACGCTGGCTTCGGCCTCTACGGCACGGTCGAGGACATCCCGCTCGACGACGCGAGATACCAGTTCGAGGTCAACCTGTTCGGCCTCGCCCACCTTACCCAACTCGTCCTGCCGCACATGCGGGCGCAGGGCGGAGGCCGGATCGTCAACACCTCCTCGATGGGCGGCCGGATCTTCACGCCCTTCGGCGCTTGGTACCACGCGACGAAGCACGCGCTCGAAGGCTGGTCGGACTGCCTGCGCATCGAGACCGCGCCCTTCAACATCCAGGTCGTCCTCATCCAGCCGGGGCTCATCCAGACCGAGTTCGGCCACGTAGTGGGTGGGAGTCTTCAGAAGTACTACGCCGACAGCGCCTACAAGGCCGGGCTGGACCGCTTCTTTGCGATGGCGTCGGATCCGAAGGCCGCCAGCCGCGGCACGGACGCCAAGGTGCTCGCGAACGTGTTCGTCGAGGCGGCGACCGCAGCCCGGCCGCGAAGGCGGTACGTGAAGGGCGCGACGGCGCGTCCGCTGATGTTCATCCGCAAGTGGCTGGGCGACGGAATCTACGAGTCCGTGCTGCGCCGCACCTTCGGATGAGGGACCGGCTTCGCCGTTGGCACGACGGATCGCTCTTCGGCCTCCGCTCCGTGGCCGACTTGCTGGACTGCGGTCACCGACGCGCCCGGATAACCATTGACCAACTGATCGACTCGGGCCGAGCCGAAAAAAATCGACCGCTGGCGTCTACCGCCTTGGGAGCCGGGGACGCGACCTCGGGCGGGCTCTCAACGCGGATGTAACCCCCCATCGGTCGCCAAGGAATCGCAGAGCCGAGGGACGTAAGGCTCACCTCGTCCTTGCCCCCGGTCCGATGGCGTGCTCGCGACCTCGCGAACTCGACGGTTAGCCGATTGGGAACACAAAGCCGCTCTGAATGTTCAGGTGCCGCGTCTTGGAGTCGTCGTCGTCGATCGGGGCGAGTCCGAGCGCGTAGATTGCGTCGAGTCCCAGACGGAGGCTGCCTGCGAGAGGAATCTCGACACCTCCGCCGAAGGCCAGCCCATAATCCCAGGTCTCGATGTCGAAGTCCGCGAAAGGCGGATCGACGCAGGGCGTGACCACGCTCAACCCTTCCAGAGTCCCCTCCACCTCGCACGAGAGTCGATAGGCCGCCCAGGGGCCAGCCATCACGCCGACCGAAAACCCGCCGTCGCCCGACGTGCCCACCCTCGCCAAGGCCGAAAGTTGGATGTAGTCGAAGCTGAGCGTGATCTTGCCACCCTCGACGTTGCCGCTGCCGCCCTTCTGCGCGTACGCGCCGCCGAACCGCAGGCTCAGCACGCTGGCCAGGGGAACACCGAGGTCCATCCCCGCGACGATGCCGGAAACGGATTCCTCCTCGACGCCCGCCTCTTCGATGGACACCGTACCGAAGCCGACTCCGCCTTTCAGACCAAGGGTGGTCTTCTGGGCGGTTGCCGGGGCTGCAATCAGAACAAGACCTGCCAGTAAAACGAGTCTTCGCATGATGGACGTTCTCCATTGGGTTGGATAACGCGACCGCGGAACCACAGCGCGGTTCCGCGGGAGCGCCGTAATCTAACGTCTGGCCGACAGCCTCAGCCTCCTCAGTCCCCGGGCCGGTAGGTCACGGAGAGCTTGAGGCGCCTGCCCTTCGGGCTGTGGGTGAAGGCATCGTAGGACTGTTCCCAGTTGACCAGCGGCGGATCGGCGTCGAGCACGTTGATCACCGACAGCGCGACATCCGTCGTGCTCGACGTGCGCCGCAGCAGACTCAGGTCCCAGCCCACGAACCGGTCGATGTGCTCGAACTCGGTGTCGGGGAACACCTCGTTGGCGTACCCGGAGACGGTGTTCAGGTAGTTCACGACGCTGTAGTCGCCCCAATGGTATCCGGCCGAGAAGCGGAGCTTCCACTGCGGCAGCGGGGGCGCGATCGGGTTGCCCCAGTTGAGCTGGCCCGCCGCGTCCTGCGCGGCAAAGACCTCGGCCCCGTTGAGTTCGAGTGCCTTGACGAAGAACTCCCGCGTGTAGGTGCCGTCGGCCCCCAGCGACAGGATGCCCTCCCCGGCCGGCAGGCGCGTGCTCGCGTGCAGGTCGATTCCTGACATCTGGATGCCCGGCCAGTTCACGTTCGTCACCCTGATCCGCTCGACGGCCGACACATGGCAGGTTCCCGTCCCCGGTCCGTCGGGACAGGTCACGAACTCCTGCACCGCGGCCCGGGAAGCTCCGCCCGCCGCGTACAGTCTGGTCACGCCCCCGAAGGGCACCTGGTCGATGACGTCGCGGAAGTCGTAGCTCCAGTAGTCGGCGGTGCCGCGAAAACGCGGAAGCTGCACGGTCAGTCCCACGTTGTAGGTGAACGCGCGCTCGGGCACGAGCCGGCTGTTGCCGAACGCGTCCACCGCCTTGTAGATGCCCGCCTCGGACACGTACTCGAGCCCGGTGCTGCGGTCCTCGTTGAGGTCGTCCACCGAGGGTGTGCGGAAGGTCGTCTGAAGCGAGGCGCGGAGCGCCAGCGGCTCGGCCAGCGCGACGCGCACCGCCAGCTTGGGATCGAAACTGCTCACCGAGCCGTGGAACTCGTAGTTGGCGGCGGCTTGGCCCTCCACCCTGCCGCCGAGTTGGAAGCGGCTCTCGGCGAAGAACCGGTTCACCATCTGGGCGTCGTGGTACTCGTAGTGCCCGGTGGTGAAGGTGAACGCTCCGGCCTTTTCGACACAGCTGCGGTCGCCCGGGACGGGACAGGGATTGATCGACAGGTCTCCCGGCTGGTTGGGGGTCGCGGAGACGCCGACCCTCCGGAACTGATACCCGACGGCGTAGTCGAGTCCCTCGGTGAGGGCTCCCTTCAGCATGGCGTCCGCGACGAACAGATCCGCCGAACTGTCCAGATTTACTTCTTCGTTGATCCAGTCGATCAGCTCCGCGCTGTTCTCCAGCCCAGGCATGTAGTCCGGGTTCGGCTGGTCCCGGTAGGCCGCGCCCGGCTGCGCCGAGAGCCGGTGCGCGTTGCTGAACGGGTTGTAGTACCGGCAGTCGCCCTGGCCCGCCACGGCGCCGTTCAGGGAACCGAGCGCCATCCCGGACGGGCTCGTCGGGTCGACCACCACGGTCACTCCGCAGTCCGGACCCCCGAAGCCGCGGAAGGCCAGGAACTTCCGGTAGGCGTATTCGGCCGGAAGGTTCGCGTTTCCAAAAGCCCGGGAATAGCTCGCGGACAACTCGATGGCCGCCCCGCCCAGTGACTCGATGCCACGCTCCATCGAGGCGGCGATCCGCTGGGTTCGGGATGCGCGCTCCAGCGTGCGTCCGGGTCCCGAGTTGCCGACGAGCCGCCCGTAGAAGTACCAGTCGTTCTCTAGGCAGGCCGCCTCGCTCGCGAAACCCGCACTCTGGCCGTAGGTCCCGCAGAACGCCCGCCTGCCCGGATTTCCGGGCTCGATCACCTGGGCTCCGTTGTACGGAGAGATCGGCGGATAGGACGGCGTGGTGAACCACTCGGGAATGGCCGCCTCGGCCCAAAGCGCCTCGACATGGTAGCTTGAACGGTCCCCCATGTCGCCGTTGACTTCGGCGAAAGCCCGGATCTGGCGGGACGCCTGGAGCAGATTGTCCCAGTGCTGGTAGCGGAAGCGGCAGGTCTCGCCCTCGCGATGCCCCCCGAAGTCCGTGCAGCGCGGGTCCACGAAGACGCCGCCCCAGCCTCCGAACTGCGCGTCCGATAGGGCCGCCGTGAACTCTTCGATCGTCTCGTCGCCGGTCAACCTCGGGAACAGGAACGCACCGGGATTCCCCGTATAGGACCAAGCCCCGCCGCCCGATGTGAAGGGGCGGAGCGCCCAATCGCGGTCTTCGGGGTGCAATTCCTGGCTGACCGTCGCCTCGGCGGAAAATACGGCGTGCGCGCCCTCGCCGAGCCGCCTGCCCCAAATCGCTCCCCCGTGCGTCTCCCCGGCCCCGGCGAAATACTCGTGCGAGCCCGACACCTCCAGCCCCTCGAAGTCGCTCCGGGTCAGAAAGTTGGCCACGCCGGCCACGGCGTCCGAGCCGTAGACTGCCGACGCACCCTCCTTCACCACCTCGATGCGGTCCAGCGCGATCGACGGAAACGCGTTCACGTCCACGAACCTCCCTCCGGACAGCCGCGCGGGCAGATACACCTGCCGCCGCCCGTTGAGCAGCACGAGGGTGCGGGACGGCCCGATGCCCCTGAGGTTGACGCTGGCGACCGTCTCCGGAACTGCGGCGGGGGGCCGGGTATTGTACCAGCCCTGGCGGTCTCCGAGGACCCCGGCACTCGATCCGAGGTTGCGAAAGAAGTCCACGGCCTGCGGAGAACCCTGCTCCGCCAGCGTTCTCCTGCTCGAAACGGACACTGCGTAGGGCAACTGCACGAGTGACTCCGAAAACGCCGTGCCCGTTACCACCAGCTCCGCGAGGCCCAGGACGGTCGTCGTCATCCTGAAATCGACGAACGAGGCCGAGTCCGCGGCTACGGTCACGTCCATCGACACCGTCGCAAAGCCCAGCCTGTCCGCACGGAGTTCGTGCGTGCCGACGGGAACGCCCGGAAGGACGAACCGCCCGCTCCCGCTCGAAAGAACGCCGACCCCGAGCGCCGGCACGCTGATCTGCGCACCGGAGACCGGCGCGCCGGTCTCCGCGTCCGCCACCGTGCCCGTAATCGTGCCCGTCGCCTGTGCGGCAACCGGGGCCGCCGAGGCGAGTCCCGCTGCCATCACGGCCAACGCGACCATCGTTGCCCTCAAGCCTCTGCCCGAGAGACCGGCTTCATGAACGAGGCGGATCGCCGGATCGGCGGTTCGCACGGTTTCCTTGGTCTCCATGTCGGTCTCCCTTGGTCCGGGGAATGAGTTCAAGTTCCCATCCAATCTAATAGCACGGTCTCCAATCGGCTTGTCCACAGCCTGGTCTGACGCAGCGATTCAGGAGCAGTTCGAGAGCCCATGCTTCCCGATACTCCGAGATTGATGGAAGAGTCAGGAAACTGCCAGGGGACCGGTCGGGGGCTCCGAATGAGCGTCGGCCAAGAGATGGCTCGCCCCCGTCGCTGGAGACCGCCTCATGGATACGGAGCAGTCCACCCCGTTCTTGTAGCTGGCTACCAAGGGGGGTGCCGCCGCCGAGGTGCCAAGCGTAGGCTGACGCCACAGCACTCCGCACGGCTTGGTGAACACGTTACCTCCGCGAACATCCGACGTGGTTGCACGGAATCCCGCTCATCGCGGAGACGCGGGGAAGCGCAGCAATGAGATGGCGCTGCGGATGGAGGTGGCGCGTGCGCCGACGGACGAGCCGACCGACAAGCGAAGGTACGCGCTGCACGCCTTGTCGACGGGCTTCCGGGACCGCTCGCCCCGGCGCTGCGGAACAGCTTGAGGGGATTTTCCCGGCACGGCACACACGGAAATCTCCCGTCAAAAGTTGCGGGTTTTTCCTCTGGGAGCGCCGATTCGCGTTGCCCCATTATTGGAGGCGACCGTCATGTCGCGTTCCGAAAAAACCGCTTGCGGGAGCACCGACCACGTCATCCGAGAGGGTTTCTCATGGACAGGTTGCTGACTCGATTCGTCTTCGCCATCACCGCCGTGGTTCTGGCCATGATGCCTGTCAAGATGAACGTCCGGGACGCGGACTCCGTCCGCCAGAGCGCCGATCGCGTGCCGCAGACCGGGCGGATCTGCGGTGGATGGGCCGGTCGTTCCTGCAACACCCACATCGAGATCAGACCGCCATCGGCTGACGACGGGGCAGTCGAGGAGGATGTCGCCCGGTGGCTGGAGCATTGGGGAACCGAGGGGCGGAGTCCGGTGCAGCGCGGCCTGAAGCGAATGGGCAGGTACGAAGACTTCGTCGACGCCGAGCTGGCGGCGCGGGACCTGCCACATTCGCTCCGCTACCTCCCCCTCATCGAGGCCGACTATTACCACTTGGCTGTTTCACCGGCGGGGGCGGCCGGGCTATGGCAACTGATGCCCGAGACCGCGCGGTGGCTTGGGCTCGAAGTCAACTCGCTCGTGGACCAGCGATTCGACGCGTACGCGGCCACCCAAGCCGCGCTGGACTATCTGGTTGCTCTGCATGACCGGTTCCAGTGCTGGTTTCTCACCTTGGCGGCCTACAATGCAGGGCCGACGCGGATCGAGCAGGCGATCCGGCGGTACGGTGGAGCCCGGTTCCACGACGACGCCTTGTTCGGGCATATCCGCGACCGGCTGCCCAAGGAGACCCGGGACTACATTCCCAAGTTCCTCGCGAGCGTTCGTCTGGCCGGCGACCTCTCGGTCATAGGGCGTGAGGCATCCGAAAAGGATCCGCCGGAGCTCTTCGACGTTGTCAGTGTCGAGGGAGCGGCGTCGGCGGATGTCCTCGCCGAAGCCGCAGGCATTACCGAAGACGAAATCAAGACCCTGAACCCACACCTCCGTATTGGCTTGGTCCCAGCGGGCAGGCCGACACGGTTGCGGGTCCCCATCGGCGCAGGCGACAGGTTTCTCGCCCGCCTCGCCGCAATCCCGCTTGAGGAGCGCTCCACGCTTCGCGAACACACCGTCGCCCCGGGGGAAACCCTGGTGCGCATTGCAGGACGGTACGGTGTTCCGCTGGAGGCTTTGCGCACGTTCAACCTAGACGTGGAGCCTCGGCGCATGCGGATCGGGACCGTTCTGATGATTCCCCGCGGCGCAGGGACGGTGGCCGGCCATTCCCGAATCGCGGCCAACCCATTCTCAACCCGGCTCGCAGAGACCCGAGCCCGTTGAAGGCCGCCGCCGCTTCCGCCTCTTCGGGTTTACACAAATCGCACTCCGCCCACCGGCTTTTTTCCGAGCACGATCTCAACGAGAACGACGAAAGGAAGGAATCTCCATGAACAGAACGGTCCTCGTGTTCGATGCGATCACCACCAACGATGCGAGCCGCTCTGGCGGCAGCAGCGAGCCAATGAGCCACATTTTGAGGCGCTTGGTTCCTTGGCCGCTCCGCCGCTCCGCCCGATGGCCTGAGCACATGATCGCTCGGTTGGCCAGGCACCGACGCTTCATTCAGCGCCGTTCGGTGGCCTCGAACGCCGACCCTCTGGACCGGCTGAGGCGGGCCGGGTTGATCTGATGAGAGTCCTGGTTCCCATTGACAATCCCCGGCCGGGCGCATCTCGTGGGTGAGAGCGGGCCGGCAGGAAACACACGCCGCGATCTCGGCGACCCGGCCCGCCCGAACGCACGGACGGAGCCGGAAGTGCTCAAACAAAAGGACTACACCGCCGTGTTCGACGCTTCACCGGACGCGATGCTCGTCGTGGATGCGGACGGTGTGATCCGGGACCTCAACCGGCAGGCCGTCACGATGTTCGGATGGAGCCGGGAGGAACTGGAGGGCACCGAAGTCGAACGACTGATTCCCGCCGCCAGCCGCGGTGAGCATCGTCGGCATCGCCGACGCTACGGCGAGGCGCCGGAACCCCGCCCCATGGGCGAGGGTCTCGAACTCGAAGCTCTGCGCAAGGACGGCACGACGATCCCGGTCGAGATCAGCCTGAGCCCGTCGCAACTGTCGCCGGGCCGTGAACACGTGATCTGCGCGGTCCGCGACATCTCCCCTTGGAGGCGAATGCGGCGCCTGTCGGGCATGATGGTCGCGGCGGCGGAACAGGAACGGAAGCATCTTTCGCGCGAACTGCACGACGAGTTCCTCCAGAACCTCGTGGCGCTGAAGATCCGGGTGAAGCTCTTGGCCGACGAGAAGGACGACGGGGAACGGGAGAGTGCGCGGGCGCGGATCGCCGAAGACATTCGAGGCACGATCGTCGGGGTCAAGCGGATGATCCGGGGACTTCTGCCGCCGGAGCTGGACCACGGCGGGCTTTCCTCCGCCCTCGGCTCCGCCTTTCGCGACATCGAGGACGTGTACGGAATTCACGGTGCACGCCAGCATGGACCGGGTGGGCGGCGAGTTGGACGAGGCTGCCACGCTCGCGCTGTACCGGATCGTCCAGGAGGCGTTGGGCAACGCGGTGAGGCACGCGGGAGTAAGTGAGGCGACCGTCACATTCAAGTCGTCGAACGGGACGGTCACTGCCACCATCCGAGACGAGGGATGCGGGTTCGAGTTGCCCGACGCGGAACGACTGCCGGGCGATGGGTGCATAGGCTTGGCCGGGATGCGGGAGAGAGCCGCACTCGTCGGAGGCACGGTCGTCGTGCAGACCTCACCGGGCAGGGGAACGACGGTCCAGGCCACCGTTCCCGTGCGGAGTGCGGGCGTACCGGGCGGATCGAAGAACCGCTGACGATGGTGAGGGCGCTCCTCGTCGACGACCACGCGGTCGTGCGCGCCGGGCTCAAGGCATTGCTCGAAGCATCTGGAACTGCGGAGGTTGTTGGGGAGGCGTCGTCGGGGGAGGAGGCGGTGGCGAAGGCCCGAAGCTTGGCCCCGGACATCGTCGTCATGGATTTGGCGATGCCGGGCATGGACGGGATCCAAGCCACGCGGCGCATTGCCGCCCTCGGCACCGAAACGAAGGTTCTGGTTCTCACGGTCCACGACGAGAACGAGTTCCTGCTGCCCGCCCTTGAAGCCGGCGCGGATGGTTTCCTGACCAAGTCGGCCGCCGACACCGATCTCATTGGAGCCGTCGAGGTGATTGTGCGCGGCCACTCCTATCTGCCGAGACGCGCAGCCGCACTCATCGCGCGTCAGAAGGCGCAGCAACGTGACGCGGACGGGAAGGCGGAGGCGCTCTCGGACCGCGAGCGGACCGTGATCGAGTTGACCGCGCGGGGGTTCTCCGCTGCGGAGGCGGGCCGGGAGATGTGCCTCAGCCGTAAGACCGTCGAGGGCTACGTTGCCCGCGCCAAGTCGAAGCTGGGCCTCAAGGACCGGCGTGACATCGTGCGCTTCGCCCTGGAAAGCGGGCTCCTCCGGCCCGAAACGGAGCAGTAGCGGGACACCCGCAATCCCGCTGGCTTTCCCCGGACCTTCCACGTCTTGACGGGAAACTCCCCTCAAGACGGTTGCGGGTTTCTCCCCCCGCAATTCGCGGAATTCTCCTCTCAAGGCCCGTAGGCGCGGTTCCGCATATTGATTGATCGTAGGGTGCTCCGAAGCGAATCGGGGGCGTGTAACCCAGAGGCAAGGAGTCGGGAACCATGCGGCAGGAGATCCCAAGCTACGAAGCCATCGTGGAAACTCTGCGTTGGGCCGCGCAAGGTTACACGATCAGTCCCGACGAGGCGGTCCGGCCCATGCCTTGGCGGCGGATCCTTTATCATCTGTCCGTGCTCGGACGGGACGAGTTGCTGTGCATCGACCCGAGCGTCAACGGCACGGGGAGCGGTGTCGCTGTCAGACGGATCCCCGCGGATGGACGACCCGGCTCAGCGAATGGCCCACACGAGACTACTTGGGCGATGGACACCCGTGACGGGTCACGGTTGGTGGCGCAGTTCGCCCAGCGCATCGAGATGGCCGTCCGGAGCGGCGAGTACCGCTCGGCGACCTGCATGCGAAGGGAGTCGAGGATCTTCGCGGTGATGACCAGTGCCTCCGTACCCTTCGTACGGTCGAACGGAAACCGACCGCCGCCGCCCCGCGTTCGCGCCGGAACATCCCTCAAGGACGTGTACCGGATGACTCCTTCCCAGAGGCGAACTCGAAGGAAGGGGTACGCAGCGTACACGATCATGGCCGCTTCGTTGCTGCTTTCGCTCACGGCTCTGCTGTCCGCCGCGACCGGGCGGACCGATAACCACCCGCTACCGTTGCCGGCGAACGCCATCGTGGGACACGTGCTGATCGGAGGACGGGGAGCCGACCGCGTAACCGTCGTCCTGGATGCCCGGATTGCAACCACCACGAGCCGAGGCGGCGCGTTCAGGTTCGATGACGTGGAAGCCGGCATCCACACCATCACCATCAGCGACTATCCGACGGATGCGCGCTTTGACCGCACCTCCGCCACCGCGAGCATCGACATCGAAGGACGGGCGGCCACCGTCAACTTCTCCGGTTCCTACATCCGCAAATCTCGCATCACAAGACCGGCCCTGATGGCCGACGGCGGCGGCACCGGGAGGCACTCTACGCTGTGACTTCGCGGGACGCTGGTGGTGCCGTGACGCTCAACATCGACTATTTCCAGTTCTCGGCATTGGCCCGGGTCGCGACTTCCGGCGACGGTCTCTTGCGAGCTTGAGGTTTACCCTCGAAGGGACGATCATCGTCGCGCCATGCTACGAACGGCCATTCTCGGATTTCGACATCAAGGGCATAGAGTTTCCGGTCTTGACAATCCCGGCGACACTAACAACAGAAACTTAAACAACTATACGAACGTGAGAGTGCTGTCGCGCGGGGCGTCCCTCAACGCCTCCAAGCCTCTGGATCGGGGATCCCTCGACTGAAGAGCACAAGGTTAGCCGGTCCGGCGTCGGCGTCGGCGTCCATCGCGGCGACCGCCACCCGGGCGTCTCGGAGAAAGCCGGTGACTTGTCCGGTGGTCCGGTCGCGCAGGATGGCCATGGGCCTGTCGTGGCCCGCGTCGAGGGTGAACGAACCGCCGGGTCCCGACAGGGTGATGCTGGCCAAGTCCTCGGCCCACGCAGCCGACGCGGGCACCGCGAAGGCAAAGCTCGAACCTCCGTCGCCGTCCTCCGCCCGGGGCATGGCGAAGCTCAGGGAAAAGAGTTGGTCGCCATCGCGCGAGCGCCCCGTGATCTGGTGGCTGCCGACCGTTTCGGGCATTGCGGGTGGAGCGCGGATCACGAACGCGGGTTCGAGGAACGGCACTGAAAGGGAGTCCACGCCGCCCCATATCAGGAGCGAGGTGACGGGCCGCGCGGCCGCCGCTGCGTCGAGCAGGCCCTCGCTTTGCAGCCGGTGGCGGAGCGCCTTGTCGAAACTGAAGTCGCTGACCCAGTAGGGCGAGCAGTAGGACATCAGGTCCTTGTACTCCGTCGGAGGGATCAGCCGCCCGCCCTCGCTGAAGTCATACCCCCAGATGCCGGGCGAGGCTTCGGCGTACGGATACGCGGGATCCACGCCCGCCGGTCTGCCGCACGGCGTATGAGAGAGCAGCATGTTGTGTCCGAACTCGTGCGCGATGACCGAGGAACTGGTGACCGAGTATGCGGTCCTCCGGCCTAGATTGCCGATGCCCGCCGCACCCGAAAACTCTCCCGACAACAGGCCCATGTAGTATCCGCTTCCACCCTCGATGGCGCGGATCGCCTGGACCTGCCCGATGAGGTTGCCCGCTTCGTTGCTGGTGCTCACGACGGGAGCGTGGGCCGCAACCGTGAGATCTCCCACTGGGAGAAGCGTCCGCGTGGGACCGAGCATTGGGTGGCCCGTGGGATCGGCCTCCATGCCGGAGGTCAGTCCGATCACCGTGGAGTCCGGATTCGCCTCCCACAGGAAGGGGATGAAGGTGATGTCGAACAGCGGCATCGCTCGCACCTCGACCTCAAGCCTTCCCGTTTCCGGGATCCGGCGCGTAACCTCCAAATCCGTATCGAGCGTACCCTCCGGGTCGATCTCGATCACGAGTTCAAGCCCCGGTTGGACGATCTCGGCGGGCACGGGCGCGTTGGCCGAACGCGCCAGCGACCCCTCGTCCACCTCGGTCGGGATCGGACCCGGCTTGTCGGAAATGTCCACCGAATGCACGAACGATCCGTTGAGGTAGAAGGCGGCGCGCACGGGCGGAATGCGCTCGGAGTTGGCGCGCGTCGCCGTCGGGAATACGCGCAGCAGAGCCTCCTCCCCGGCCACCAGAGCGATGGGTAGATCGAGGGACTGGGCCGCTTGCGTGAGATATGCCGGAGCGGGGTCGGAATCGCATCGCCGCACCCGCCGGATAAGCAGCGCGTTCAGCCAGGCGAGCAGCGCCTCTTCGGGAGGCGCGCACAGTCCCGTTCCGGTGGCGTGGAGATGGCTCAACTCGCCGAGATTCATGAGGCTGGCCGGCAGCGGCCCCGACATCTCCGCATTGTTCGTGACGGCAAGCGAACGCAGCCGCGCGAGATCACCGATCTCGGGGGGGAGGGGACCCGACAGGCGGTTGCCGCCCAGGAACAGTTCGGTCAGACCGGCGATTCGGGCCAGCTCCGGCGGGACGGGACCGGAAAGTTCGTTGTAGGAGAGGTTTAGGTACTCCAGCTTGGCGAAATCCCCGAGCGCAGCGGGAATCGACTCCGAGATGGCGTTGCCGGAGAGGTCCAGAACGCGCAACTCGGGAAGGTTGCCGAGCGCGGGGGGGAGGGGACCGGACAGCCCGTTGCCTTCAAGGTGAAGTTGTTGCAGGCCGGAGAGTTCGGCGAGTCGCGCCGGAATCGAACCATTCAGAACGTTGTCGGCCAAATCCAGGTGCGTCAACGTCGCAATGTCGGCCAGCGCGTCGGGAATTCCGCCGGAGAGCTTGTTGCCGGACATATCCAGCTCTCGCAGCCGGGTGAGGTCGCCAAGCTCGGCAGGTATGGTGCCCGTTACCCTTATGCCGGCGAGGTCCAGAACCTCCAGATTGACGAGCCCCCCCAGTTCGGGCGGTATCGGTCCGCTTGAGAGATCGTTCCCGGAAAGGCTGAGCGAAACCAGCGCGCCGAGCCCGACGATGTCGGGCGGGAACGTGCCGACCAGGCCGTTGTGGGACAGGTCCAGCCCCACGACCCGCCCCTGGCCGTCGGCGTCGACGCCGTGCCATTCGCGCAGGGGGGCGTCGGTGAACCAGTTGCCGGTGTCGAACCACCGCTCTCCGCCCATGGCGTCGTAGAGCTTCCGCAGCACCTCGCGATCCGGCGTGGGCTCGCAGTCCATGCCCGTACCCTCGTGCACCTCCAAAGCGTCGAGCCAGCGGCGGATGAACGCCTCGGTCGGCACGCAGAGATCCGTTCCCGAGTACCGGAACTCCCTGAGTGCCGAGAGGCGCGGCATCGTGTGCGGGAGAAACCCCGACAGGCCAGGATTGTCGCCGAGTCGAAGCGCCGTCAGTTGCCCGAGATCGCCCAGCCCAAGCGGTAGCTCTCCGGAGAGCCCGTTGCCGGCGAGATCGATTCCGGTAACCCGGCCAAGCGAATCTTCCGCGGAAACCCCGTGCCACCGGTCCAACACGGGGACTTCGCCCTCGAACCAACCGGCCGAACTGGTCCAGCCGGGACCGCCCGCCGTCCGGTACAGCGAATCCAGCACCGCCAGGTCGGGCGCGTTGCAGTAGTCGTTGCCCCTGTGCACCTCGATCCCGGCGACCCAGTCGGCGAAGGCTGGGGTTCCGGGCATGCACAGACCCTCGTAGCTGTCCCATGCGAAATAGCTGAGCGGCAACCCGATGAGTTCCGGCGGGACGATCCCGACGAGATCGGTATCGATGAGATCCAGATGCGTCAGCTTGGTGAGGTTGCCCAGCTCGGGCGGGATGGACCCGGAGAAGTTGTTCACCCAAAGCGCCAGGTTGGTCAGATTCTCGAGTTTGCCCAGCTCCGCTGGAATGGTGCCCGTGAGGCCGGTGCCGGCGAGTGCCAACTCTCTCAGGTTGGCCAGATTGCCGAGCTCGGGTGGGATGGGAGCGGGAAGCAGAGACCCATAATTGAAGTCGTAGATGGTCAGCTGCGTCAGATTGGCGAGATCGCCCAGTTCGGACGGAAGAAAGCCCGCCAGGTTGTTGTTGCTGAACCGGAGGCCGGTGACTCTTCCTTGAACATCGGTCTCCACCCCATGCCACTCGCCCAGCGGCCTGTCGCTCAGCCAGTTGGTGTTGTCGGTCCAGTTGTCGCCATCGGTGGCCTCGTACAGCGCGACGAGCACTTCGCGATCCGCGTCCTCGGAGCGCGACTGCACCCGCAGCGTGGCCTGTGCGCCGATGGATCCGGAAGTCGCCGTTACATGAGCCGTTCCGTTCCCCACGGCTGCCACGAGGCCGTTCGCGGAGACCTTGGCAACGTCGGGATCGGAGCTTGCCCATGTCACGTCGGCGGCGACGACGACGTTGCCCGCCGCGTCGTACACCGTCGCCGTGAGCGTGGCCGTGTCACCCAGCGCCGTAAGGGCCAGTTCGCTCGGTGAGACCACCGCCGAGGCCGGGACTTGATCGACCGTCGCCGTCGCGGAACCCGAGGCCGAGCCCGCAGTCGCCGTTACCAGTGCGGAGCCGTTTCCCACAGCTGCCACGAGCCCGTCCGCGGCGACGGTGGCAACGTCGGGATCGGAGCTTGCCCATGTCACCTCGGCGTCGGCGATGACGTTGCCCGCGGCGTCGTGCACCGTCGCCGTGAGCGTGACCGTGTCGCCCAGCGCCGTAAGGGTCAGTTCGCTCGGTGAGACCACCACCGAGGCCGGGGATAGCCGAGGATTCGGGGAATCGGTGGGTGAGGTTGAGCCGTCCGAGCATGCCCATAAGGCGACGACCGCCAGTAGCGCGGCACGCGTTCGTCTCCGGGAAGGCGTCGATCTGAGCGAGTGGGGATCGTGAGCGTCCATGCCTTCCAACATAAATTACGAACGCAACTGCCGCCCTGTCCCCTTGGACCCACCGGATATGAAAATCCCTTACACCTTCCAAAGCCAAACGCTCCCCGGAGGCCGGAGCACGGACTTTACGGATGGAGCACGTATGAACGTAAGGCTGGTCGTCGAAGCGTTTCTCGCCTCGGTGCAGGACACGCTCGTGTAAGGCGAGGGCATCGAGATCCGGGGACTCGGCAGTTCAAGGTTCGGGATCGCAAGGCTCGCTTGGCCCGCAACCGCCGAAACGGGAAGCCGGTCGAGGTTCCGTCCCGCAAAGCGCCAGTCTTCCAGCCATCGATACTCTTTCGCAGCCGTTCGGACCGAGTATACCGGGGTCACCGCGCGCGGTGACCTTCCGGAAGTGGGGTGAGAAACCCAAGTCGCGGAGGTTAGGGTTAGAGGGAAGAGCCTCAAGTGCTCCCAAGCGATTCGGGCGAGGCAGATCCGGGCCGGGACCGGCGCCGCTGCTCGTAGAGACCGAGCGCGCGCAGGGGAAAGTAGTCTCGATACAGGGCGTACTCCAGCAGCGCCGTCCGGAAGAAGACCCCGGACGCCTGCTGCCTGGGCCATGCGCCATCCGCGTCCTGGGTGTCGATCAGGAACCGGATGCCGCGTGAGATTGCGCTCCAGTTCGAATCGTCGGCGGTGAGGAGCGCGATCAGCGCCCACGCGGTCTGGATGACCTGGCTCTGCTCGTGCGGGACGTATCGGCCGATGGCGCACCCGCTGTGGTGTTCGCCCCACCCCCCGTCCGGTCGTTGACGGTCCAGCAGCCACCGGCACGCGAGACGCAGCGCCGGATCCCCGGGACGGGCACCGGCGGCGACGAGGCCCCGGACGCCGAACATCGTGCCGTAGATGAAATGGACGCCCCACGCACCACGCCAAGACCCATCGCTTGCTTGGCCCCGCCGAAGCCACGCTTCGGCCTTTGAGACGGCATTCGCAATCTCTCCATTCGTCGAAGGTGCGAGGCGCTGCTGGCAGACAGCCAGCGCCGCGAGGCAAGACGCGGTGCATTCGACGTAGGAGCGCTCGGTCATCGAGTCGCCGAACATCTCTGCGGGATTCAGCCACTCCAGTCCGATCCTCGAACGCCGCGCCTCGTAGCTGCCGAACCCGCCGTCGCGGTTCTGGCCGCGCAGCATGAACCCGGCCGCATCGCGGAGCATGGTCGCGTCGGCAGCGTCGGGATGCGCTTCGATGATCCCCATCAAGGCTTCGGCGGTGCAGTCGGTGACCGGCCACCCATTCCACGCCCCGGGGAAGCACCAGCCTCCCTTCGGGTCGGTGCGATGCGCCGCGCGAAACCCGTCGAAGCTGACGCCGACCTGTTGCCCGCCCAGGTAGGATGTCCCTTGCCGAAGGGCGTCCCCGACGCCGTCAACATCCGCGACCGTTGCCAGTGCTTGCAGAGAGAGTCCGGTATCCCAGGAAGCGCTCCTCGCTCCGGTAACCCGCGCTCCATCCTCCTCGTCCTCCCAGATCCAGCCGCCCAGCTGCCTGAGTGCCCGGCGGCAGTCGGTGTCGTACGGATCATGCAGCCACAGGGCGAGGATGTTGATGAGACCGCTGACGGGCGAGATGCTCGCGTGGTCGGTGGTTCGCAGCTCCCACCTGATCGCCCGGAGGATCGCTTCCACGCATCGCGCTCGGAGACGCTTGCCGTGGAACCGTTCGACCAACCTCGCGAACTCGTATCCGGCCCGAAGCCACGGGCTGGGCCGGGCGCAAAGGTCCTCATCTCGCAACCGGTTGCGGCACCCGGAGAAATCGATGTCTGCGAACGGCTCGGCAAACAGCTCCTCCCGCAACGAAGCGGTCAACGGCGTGACGGGCACCTGAAACCGCTGCGCGTAGACCGCGGCCATGGCCATGTAAATGAGCCGCGTGTGGCAGTACCAGTTGGCGGGATGCAGGGGGATTAGGCGCGGCAGGCTCCACAGTTCCGGCAGGATGGGGTTGACTCCGCGCCAGTCGTGGAGATTGAGGAGCGCCAGCCAGAATTTCCCCCAACTCGGGATACGGAGAACGTCCTCTTCCCGCAGGAATCGTCGAGCCGACTCTATCAATGGGTCGTCCCGCTCAACCCCGAGAAGTCTCGCCGCCACATAGACCAGCGTCGAGACGAACAGGTGGGGAGCCGAGTGTTCGTGCAGACCCCAGGCACCCCCTTCGAGACGGGTCCGTTCGAAGGACCGCAGCACGCGGCGGCGGCGACCGGCGCTGAGCCGCCGTCCAAGGAGATGGTGCAGCAACACGTACTGCGCCGTGAGCATGGGACACCAGACCATCTCGCCTTCCCAAGCGCCGTCCTCCCCTTGGAGGTTCAGCAGGCGCGCACTCGCGCGGCTCAAGGCCAGTCCGGCGTCGCATGAAGCCACTTCGCCCGGGGGCGTCGGACGAGCGTTGCCCGGACCCGGCGGCATCGACGCCGGCAACGCGCGACCCAGGGAGTCCAGAATCCGCTCGTCCTCTGTTCCCCTCCTCCTTGCCCTACGCAGCAGCTCGACGCTGCGCAAGAGCCACCCGACGCGGACGGACAGCGCATGAACGGTGTCGCGGGCACGCCGCCAGGCGGCTTGGTCGCAGGATCGCGGGATCTCCCGGGCGATCGCCCGGGCCAGCATCGCGCCTCCGGTGAGATTGAGACGGGCTGGCGATGTCTCTTCGCAGGCGAGTAGACGGATGGTCCGGTCGCGGAATGAGGAACTCGCCCGCCAACGCCGGTAGACGGCGCGTCTGACCGCAGCGGACTCGGACCGGTGATCGACGAAGACCTCGTAGAGCTCCATGGCGAGGAGTTCCGGCGTATGGGTCGCCCTGAACCGCTTGCGCTTGAAGTCGTCGAAGTCGCCAGCCTCGGCCAGCGTCAGCGCATCGCCGAAACCGAGTGTCATTCCCGACGCCGTCATGGGATGATGGTGCCCGGCCGCATCGCCGATGAGCACGCGATGCGGGGTCCCGTACGTCACGCGCGGCCTGAGTTCATTGGCGGCCGTGTCGAACCTTCCCGCCCGAAGCGCCTCGAAGAAGCCGGGTCGGAGGTTCTCGGGAATCAGGTCGGCATAGGCATCCGAGAGGAAGCCGATCCGGTCCCGGGGGATCCACTGGTCCGGCGGAACGTCCACGATGATGCGGACACGTTGCTCTCCCAGTTGGTACATGAGAACTGGACCCGGCCCGCCGAGCACGACATACCCGTAACCCTCAAGCGGCAGGCTCGCTCCTCTCGTCGTGACTCCGACCATCCGCGAGCAGGTTGTCCGGCCCGCCGATACGCCCAGCGACCGGCGCACGGTCGAGGCCCGGCCGTCGGCGCCCACGATCCGCCCCGCGGTCACGGACTCCTCGGCTCCGTCACGGACAAAGACGACCCTACCGTCCTCCACCGAACGTACGCGGGCACGGTGGATGAAGGCGACATCGGATTCGTTCTCGACCGCGTCACGCAGGACCGAGACGATCGCCTCGTGCTCGCACGACAGTCCGTGAGATCCGTCCGCATAGGGAAGCACGATCGGCTCGGATCCGTCTTCCGGGAGAACTACGAAGCCCCTGCCCGTTGTACTGCATGGCTGCGTCCCCAGCTCTATCCCCAACTCCCGAAGGATCCGCACGGCAGGCGGATGCAGCCACTCCCCCGCCATTCGCCTCGAAGACCTCAGATTCGCTTCCAAGAGGGCGACGCGAGCGCCCCTCCGCCCGTGCGCGATGGCGCACAGACTGCCCACCGGACCCGCGCCCACGACGACCACATCGTAGTCCTGCGAGCGGTTGGCGCTCACCGGAAGACGCTCACGTCAGCGCGGCGTCGGTGGCAGACCAGGCACGGTGTCTCGGGACCCGGCCGCCAACTCCCGCAATCCGGGGCCGTGCCGCCGGCGAAGCCGGTTCGCTCGTTGTGATACCGCTTGTCCTCACGCACGGGAGCGGCGAACACCTCCGGTAGCCGGTGGACTACGGCGGGGGACACCATGAAGAGGGTGCCGACCGGAACCTTGTTGCCTGCGTATTCCATGGGCCAGAGCACCTTGCGGATCAGCGGCCAAGGGCTCGGATCCTGAGGTCGATGTGCGTGTGAACCAGCCAGCGGTGCTCGAATTGAGGCGATTCGGTCATCCGTTGAGTCCAGTGCGTCCTAAGATGTCAACATGGACCGGCCTCGTTCAACTCTGCGGACGAGGCTGCATTTCCTGCCCGTGGCGACTCAATGCGAGTCGATGCCGGCCATCAGGAGCCGTCAGCGGTTAGGTCAAATCCCGGTTCGGCCCACGCGGCCGCTTTATCTCCAGCCGCCGCGAAACCTCACGCCGAAGGTCCCGGAGTCTTCGGTCAAGCACGTCACCTGCCCGCTCAGCCGCTCGACCTGCTTCTTCAAGGTTTCGCTCTGAGCGCTCTGCCGCTCGACACGCCGCTGCAAAGCCTCGACCTGCTCGTGCAAGCCAACCTTCCGAAAGCCCCTAACAGCCCGGAGGGGTCCGCGTGCGCGACAAACGCGGCACTGTCCAACCCCCGCAACCGCTGCCGCTGACAACAGGATGCAGAAAGGCTTCGGCCGAACGTCCCGCAGCCTCCGCCATGATCGTCCCGATCAATAGAGTTCGATCCGCGCGCTTTCCTCCTCGCCGGCGTCGATCTCTGCGGCGTCCGCGCCCGCAATCTGATCCGCCAGAACTTGCCCGTAGGTGGGATAGCACGAGCGTTCGACCCGGGCTGCCGGGTCCCAGAGCCGCGCCCGAATGAGCGCCTTGGCGCAGTGGAGGAATGCTTCTTCGACCGACACCTTGAGGACCGAGATCGGGGGCTTGGCCTTGATCGCGAGCACATCGAGCAGTTTCGGATCGGTCGAGATCTCCGCCCGACCGTTGATGCGAAGCGTTTCCGTGAAGCCCGGCACGAAGAATAGCAACCCCACATAGGGACGTTCGACGAGGTTCATCAACGTGTCCACTTGGCGGTTCCCCGGTCGGTCGGGCAGCAGAAGCGTCCGGTCGTCCAAAACGTGCGCCAACGAACCTGGCGGGTCGCCACGCGGGGAGGCGTCAGCCCGCCCGTCGGCCCGGGCGGAACTGATGACGTAGAACGGCGAGAGTGCGATGAACCTGCGGCAGTGGTCGTCCAGGCGATCCAGGACCTTGAGCCCGGCCCTCGGCGCAGGCGGACGGTAGACGGTGCGTAGTTCATCCAGTGTGTCAACAGCCATTTTCGCCTCCCATGGGACTGAGCGATGCTGGTTCCTCAAGATACACGTGAGGGACGAACGGAAGCCACTTCGCTTGTCTGCGGCCCGGTGCTGGAAAGCCGGGAGGCGTCGCGGAGCTGGGAAACGGAAGCGGTGCGATTCGTGTTCGTCAACGAGCGTGGGAGACCGGTTGACGGTCGCCCGGAAGCTTGCCGGCCCTGCCGCGGTGGAGGCATCCTGTGAGGTGAGGACTCGCACATGCTTCCCGGTTTTCCCGGTTGACGGGAGGGAACGACGGGAATGCCAGACAACTTGCTCAGGCGAACGACTTACGGACTGCGCTGGACCGTGGCTGTCGGCGTCTTGGCTGGCTCGCCGGTTGTGGCGCAGGCGCAGGCGGAAGAGGTGGTGCGGGGGTTCCACCTTGGTCTGACGCTGCCTGCCGGTCGGCTCGGCGCCACGATGCGGAAGACGGTGGACAACACCGCCCCAACACGCGGGTGCCGGAGCCGAGGCGCGGCAGAGTGTTTCGGGACGAGGTCTCGGGAGACGGGTTCGCGTACGGCGTCGGCGCGGTAGGCGGATATCGCCTTCCACTCTCTGCCGGCCGCTGATTCCTTGAAGGCGAGGTGGACATCGAATGGCACGGCGGTGCAACCGAGGCTCAGTTTGCGGGAGCAGGAATCTCGGCCGAGCGCCGACAGCTTGGGGAAAGCTGGCCCGACCGATGGAGCCTGGCGAAGGAGACCAGTTACGGCGCGACGCTGAGGGTCGGCGGCGATCCGAGTGGATTGGATTCCCGGGGTCTGGCCGTCTACCTGCTGGCTGGCGTAAGCTTCGCAGGGCTGCGGTTCGCCAGCCAGTACACCGGTTGCTTCTCTCCAGAACCGTGCGATGCCGACGAGTTCGAATCCGGCAGAAGCAACCGCGACCTCGACGCGCGTGCGAGACGGACTGCTGCGAAAGCGCAAACCGCTTTGCAACAGCCGCAACCTGTAAAGGACGCTTCTGGAGAGGCTTGGCAGTTCGGGGCCGCTTACCGGGGCGCACGGACCTTTCGAGCGCCGATGCTGGTTCATGGATCGCTACGGATTCGTAGACCTATCAGATCCGCCAGAGGATCGTTCAGTACCGCTTTGTGGGCATCGCCGTTTTCCACAACTCAGCCGAGGGTTTCCACGCCGCTGTTGACAACAACACTCGTCCCTCATCGCCCATCGAGTCGACCGCCTGACTCTCTGCGCGCATCGTAGCCCCACGCCGGTAGCCTCCTCCCGACTTCTCCGCCGCCCGCCGGTACGCCCCCGCGCCGCTTGCGCGACGGGATCGCGCTACGGAAGTTGGTCGGGCTTGGCACCTTCCCGGCCACGATCATGAGGCCCGCCCATGGCAAGACAGGCGATCGAAATCGAAGGGATCGTCATCGAGGTCCTGCCCAACGCCACCTTCCGTGTCCGCTTGGAAAACGGCCACGAGATCCACACGTACCTCTCCGGAAAGATGCGCCAAAACTACATCCGGGTGCTGGAGGGCGACCGCGTGAAATGCGAGATGTCTCCCTACGATCTGTCGAAGGGCCGCATCACGTATCGGTACAAGTAGCTCGTAGGGCACGGCCCGGTCGTTCGGCCTGCGCTTGGTCGATGCGGACGTTTCTCTCTCAAGCATCCGAACCGGCGTCTTCCAGTTGCCGTCCGCGTGTTCGCGCTGCGCGAGTTGGTGCAGGTTGTTGTCCGAGCGCGCTCCCTGCCGGGTGCGCATGTGCTCGATGGCCAGATCCCCATCCGCGAACTCCACAGAAGCGTGGACCTCTTGGGGGTCGAGGGGGCGAAGCCCCTCGTCAGCCTCCGCCGGGAACGCACAGAGTGTGGCCACACGGGGTATGCCCTTGCTTACTTGCTTACTTGCTTACTTGCTTGATGTGCCAAGATGGTACGGAGCGATAGTCGACCATCTGAGGGAGGAGGCATCCACATGGAGGAGGTCAGCATCATCGGGATCGATCTGGCAAAGCGCAGCTTTCAGGTGCACGGGGCGCCGTGGCCATCATGGCCCGCGTCCCGCGGGAAGCTGCTTCCCCCCGAGCCCCGTGGCCCCCGCCTCTCTTCAATGCCCCATCCGGTACGTCAGCGAGAGCTTGATCCGCCGACCCTTGGGGCTGTGCGTGAAGCCATCGTAGGATGCTTCCCACCTGACCAGTGGAGGATCGGCGTTCAGCGCGTTAAGTACGGACAGGCCCATGTCGAGCTTTCCGGACGTGCGCCTGAGCAGACTGACATCCCATGTCATCCAGCGGTCGATGTCCTCGTACCGGGTGCCCACAAAGGCCTCGTTGGTGTAGCCCGAGACCGCGTTGAGGTGGTTGACCACGCTGTAGTCGCCCACATGGTATCCGGCGGAGAAACTCGATTTCCATTGGGGAAGCGGAGGGGCGATGGGATTGGCCCAGTTCAGCTTCCCCGCGGCGTCATGTGCCGCGAGCACCTCAACCCCGTCCACATCCAGCGCCCGGACGGTGAACTCCCTGCCGTAGGTGCCGTCCAGTTCGAGTGACATGATCGCCTCGCCGCGGGGGATGCGGGTGCTGGCGTGAAAATCGATGCCCGACATCCGGACGCCCGGCCAGTTGACGAAGCGCACCTCGATCCGCTCCACCGACTGGATGTCGCAGGTGCCGGTGCCCTTGCCGTCGGGACAGGTGACGAAACTCCTCACCGCCTCCCGCCGGCTTCCGCCCATGGCGTAGAGGCTGGCGATACCCTCGTAGGGCAGGACGTCGATGACGTTCTCGAAGTCGTAGTCCCAGTAGTCGACCGAAGCGCGGAAGCGCGGCAGTTGGAAGGTCGCGCCCACGTTGTAGGTGAAGGCCCGCTCGGGGACCAGATCCTTGTCGCCGTAGGTGTCGATCCCCTTGTAGACCCCGGCCGCGCTCAGATACTCCAACGCCGTGTTCAACTCTTCGTTGAGGTCGTCGACGGAAGGGGTCCGGAACGTGGTCTGGACCGATCCGCGCAGGGCGATCGGCTCGGCGAGCTCGACGCGGAGCGCGACCTTGGGGTCGAAGCTCCGGACCGAGCCGTGAAACTCGTAGTTGGCGGCGATCTGCCCGTGTATCCGGTGCCCGAGTTCAAGGCGGGACTCCGCAAACAACCGATGTACGGTCTGGGCGTCTTCGTAGGGGAAGAAGCCGCCAGTCAAGTGGAAGGGGCCGAACGGGTCCGGGCAGCCGTGGTCCCCCGGGACGGGGCACGGCGTTACCTCGAGGTTCCCGGGATCGTTGGGCTCGGCCCCCACACCCAGCCTGCGAAACTGGTAGCCGGCAGCGTATTCCGCCTGCTCCGACAGGGCGCCCTTCAGGAGCGCGTCCACGACGAACAGGTCGGCTTCGTTGTCCAGATTGACTTCGTCGTTGATCCAGTCGATCAGCTCCCGGGGGTTCTCCAGGCCCGGGGTGTAGTCGGGATTGGCCTGGTCGCGATAGCGCGCCCCCGGCTGCACCGAATGTTGATGGGCGGTGCTGAACGGGTTGTAGTACATGCAGTCGCCCTGCCCGGCCACCTTGCCGCCCAGGGGCCCCAGCGCCATGCCGGACGGGCTCGATCGGTCGACGACCACACCGACCCCGCAGTCCGGCCCTCCGAAGCCCCGGAACGCCAGGAACTTGCGGTGGAGGTACTCGCCGGGGAGGTTGGCGTTGCCCGTCGACCGGGAGAAGCTGGCGGCCAGTTCGAGGGCCGCCTCCCTTCCCCCGAAGGCTTCGAGTTCCCGTTCGATGGAGCCGGCGATCCGCCGGGTGCGCGAATCGCGGCGCAGCGTCCGCGGGGGACCGGAGTTGCCGACCATGCGGCCGAAGAAATACCAGTTGTTCTCCAAGCACGCCTCCGTGCCGGAGAACCCGGCACGATGTCCGTAGCTGCCGCAGAACACCTGCCGACCGGGATGCCCGGGCTCGATCAACTGGGTTCCATCGTAGAGCGAGATGGGCAGGTAGGAGGGTGTGGTGCGCCAGTTGGGCGTGCTGGCCTCCGCCCAGAGGGCTTCCAGATGGTAGCTGGTCCCGTCGCCGATACCGCCGTTCAATTCGGCGAAGGCCCGGACCTGGCGGGAAGCCTCGGCCAGGTTGTCGAAGGGCCCGTAGTCGAAGCGGCAGGTCTCGTCCGGTTCCAGGAAGCCACCGAACCCCTCGCACCGCGGATCGACGAAGACGCCTCCCCAGCCTCCGTAGTGCGCGTCGGTCAGGGCCGCAACGAACTCCTCGGCCGTCTCGTTCCCCGTCAGTCTGGGGAAGAGGAAGGCGCCTGGATTGCCGATGTACGACCACCCGCCACCGCCCGGAACGAACCCGCCCAGCGTCCAGTCCCGCTCTTCGACCGTGAGTTCCCGAGTGACGAACGCCTCGGCGGACACCACTGCGTGCGCACGCTCGCCCAACTCCGAGCCCCAGATGGCGCCGGCGTTCGTTTCTCCCGCTCCCGAGAAATACTCGTGGGAGCCGGAGATCTCGAAGCCCTCGAAGTCGCCGCGGGTCAGAAAGTTGACCACCCCCGTCACCGCGTCGGACCCGTAGACCGCCGACGCTCCCTCCTTGACCACCTCGATCCGGTCCAGGGCAATCGACGGAAAGGCGTTGACATCGACGAAACGGCCTCCGGCGAGGCGAAGCGGGATGTACACCTGGCGGCGTCCGTTCAGAAGCACGAGGGTCCGCGAAGCCCCCAGCCCCCGAAGATTGACGGACGCCACGGTCTCCGATACGAGGCCGGGCGGCCGCGCGCTGTACCATCCCTGGCGGGCACCGAGAATGCCGTGCATGGCGGTGAGGTTCCGGAAGAAGTCGAACGCCTGCGGCGAGCCCTGTTCGGCGAGCGTCCGGCGACCCGCGACCGAGACCGCGTAGGGGAGTTCGACGGGCGACTCCGCGAAGGCCGTGCCGGTCACCACCAGTTCGTGCAGGCGCAACGCCTCGGGCTCCATCCGCAGTTCGACGACGACGGCATCACCCGCGGTCACGGTCACGGACCGGGACAGGGTTTCGTACCCCAGCATCTCGACCTGAATCCGATGGGTGCCAGCAGGAACGTCGGCCATGACGAAGCGACCCCCCTCCCGCGACAGGACTAACCTTTCCAGCGCGGCCAGTTCGATGCGGGCGCCCCCCAACGGACGGGACGTAGCGGCGTCGAGCACCGCGCCCGCAAGAGTACCGCTCTCCTGTGCAGCGAGATTCCCCGGAAGTGAGCCGCCAGCCAGAAGTCCAAAGACGAAAACGGCAGCGGCAAGAGAGTGGAGCCATCGTCGCATCGAGTCGCCCTTCCTTCAAGAGGTTGCGCGCGGCAGTCGGACGGCCCGAATGCGGCCCGTCCCGCGCGCGAAGCTGATGAGACGTACACCACTGAAACGACGATGCACCGAGGGACGAAGTCAATTCGTGGCTTACGCCGCTGACGACGATGTCGGAGCCGGAAAGCGGCGAGTTCGCCCGGTCGTCCGAGGAGGACAGCAGTGCGGGCGGCGGATCGGTGAGCAAGCCGAGCACGTGCCCGTAGGTCGGATCGCGGACGATGATGGCGGGTGCGTGGGTCTCTGGGTCCAAGGAGGCGACTCCGCCGGGTCCTTCGAGCGTGATGCGTTCGATGGCTCCGGCCCATCCCCCGGGCGCGGGAATGGCGAAGACGAACGACGACGCACCATCCAGGTGCGCGGTCTCGGGCATGTCAAAGCCGATCGAGAACAACGTCATAGCGACTGCGCTGGACGCCGACAGTGTGGCAGGTCGACGCGGTTGCGGGTCCCCATCGGCCCGGGCGACAGATCTGTCGCCCGCCTCGCCACGCCCAGCCTCGATTCGGGAGTAGCTACGGATCCACCTGCTGGTAGAATCTCTTCACGCCGTCAGCGATGGTCATGATGACCGCGCTCTTGGTCGGATGGCGAACTTCGTTGTAGTGTGAGATATATGTCGCCCCGGCATACCGTTCGGTAGCCAGCAATTCCCGCCGGACGGCATCCGCATCGAGACTGCCCGCCCGGGCGGCGGCCTCCAGAAACAGCCGGACCGCATCGTAGCTCACCGCGTCTCCGCCCGCGGGGTCGATCCCGTACCGCGTACGATAGGTATCGACGAATGCGCGTGCGGCCGGCTCGTCGGTGTCCGGCGAGAAGTGAGTGCTGAAGAAGCTGCCATCCACGGCGGCTTCCTCGTGTTCCAGCAGCGCCGGGTTGTCCCACACATCGGCCCCCAGGAACACCGTCGGCTCGCCATCGGCATCGCGTAGCGGCAGGGCGCGCGCCTGCGCGGTCAGGAGCGCAACTTCTTCGTCCGAGCCGGGAAGGAACAGCGCCGCCGGAGCCGAAGCCGCGATTTCCGTCAGTTGCATGGTGAAGTCCGTCTGGCCACGCTCGTAGGACTCATCGGCGACGATCGTCCCGCCCAAGCTACGGAAATGGGCGACGAAAAAGTCTCCGATGCCCTCGCTGTACACGTTCCCCCGCTCGGTCAGGACGGCAGCCGTCGTCGTGCCGAGCATCTCGAACGCAAAATCGGCCATGACCCGTCCCTGAAACTGATCGGTGAATGCGGCCATGAAGACCAGGTCGCCCGCCGCAGTCACGCCCGGATTGGTGGCCGCCGTCGTGACCATCGGGACGCCGTGGCGTTGCGCGACGGCCCCTACCATGATTGCGTGCGCCGAGCGGTTGGGTCCAATGAGGGCGACCACTTCGTCGCCGAGGATCATCGCTTCCGCCGTATCCACCGCTTCCGCCGCTTCCGCCAGTCAGTTCGACGGAACGGCCCAACAACCCGCCGCGCCCGTTGACCTCGTCCACCGCGATCATTGCACCGTTCGAGAAGGTGCGGACGCCCGAGACCAGAAAGCCGACCTTCACCGGGGTCTCCTCGTCAAGGGAGACCGGGGCGGTTCTGTCGTCACACGCGGCCAGGACGGTGGCCGCGACCAGGGCGGCTTGTAGTAGTCTCATTTGACTGAAGCTCTTATCTCGCCGAGAGGTCGCTCGGCGGGCGCGCGCCGCCCGAGCAGGTTGGAAGCTGTCCGGTGCGAATCCATCAAGCTCCCGGTGTTGCGGGGTCGTCCGCGCCGGGGACCTGTTGCCCGGAGTTTCCGGCACGGTTCGCGCCAACTCCTAAACGGTCGCCTGCCACTTCGGCGGAGTCAAACGCACGGTTCCCCCCAAACTACGCACTGGTTCAGGATGGATGCCCTCGCACTAGAACGTGACGACGGAATCCAGTGAGTGAGCAGACAAGAGCCGCACAGATCGGCGAGGGAATCAGCCATGAGTCGCCATGCCACACCCTTCGTTGCCCCGTGATTGACACTTACTTTTGATCCGCCCTTGTTCCCGCCGTTTGACGGCGATTCTCCCGCCGGTCGCGCAGGTTGGAAGCTGACATGGCCTAAAGGCAGGAAACGCAGATCGTGCAGTCCGGGTTAGACTTAGACGATTTCCTGCTGGGATTTAGGCCTCAGGCAATCCGCCTACGCGACCGACATGGCCAAGGTCGAGCCGGACCTGCGGGCGCAGCTCGGGCGTGTCTTCGGGGCGGAAACCGAGGAGGTCGCGCTCACCCACAGCACGTCCGAGGGGATCTCGATCGTCGCGTGGAGTCTGAACTGGCAGCCGGGCGACGAGGTGATCATCTCCAACATCGAGCACCCCGCCAACGTCGTCCCGTGGTATGTGCTGCGTGACCGGTACGGGATCGTGATCCGGGAGATCGACCTCTCCAGCGGCACCCACTTGCTCGACGAAGTCCGGGCCCGGCTGTCCGCCCGCACGCGGATGGTCAGCATCAGCCATGTGTCGCGCAACAACGGGCGCGCCGTGCGGACCGACGAGTCGGCCGAACTGGGGCGTGTGCTCCGGGATCGCGGAATCCGCTACCACCTCGACGGCGCCCAGGGACCCGGATGCGTCATCACCGACTTCCGAGCGCTCGGCTGCGACTGCTACTCGACCTGCGGCCACAAGTGGCTCCTCGGGCCGAAAGGTACCGGCGCGCTTTTCGTCCGCCGCGAAGTGCTCGACGACGTGCAGTTGAGCTGGGCCGGCTCCCACAGCCACGCGACGATGGACTACGAGGGCAACTACACCCTGCTCCCGAGCGCCGCCCGCTACGAGTTCGGCACCCGCGCCCTGGCCGACTTCGCCGGCTTCGGCCGCGCCGTGGCCTGGATGGAACAGATCGGCCTCGAGCGCGTCGAAGACCGCATCCAGTCGCTCGTTGACCACGCGATCGAAGCAGTGGACGCGACGAACGGGCTCGCAATGACCTCTCCCCGCACCCGCCCCGACCGCTCGGGCGTCTTCGTGCTCAAGCTGCCCGAGGGATGCGACGCCACCGCCCTCTACAACGACCTGCGCGACAACGCCGGCATCCTGGCCTCGCCGGTCCGCCAGCCCCGCGACTTCCGCCTGTCCATACACTTCTTCAACACCCGGGACGAGATCGACGCCGCAATCGCAGCGATCAGCGAGCGGTGCACGTGACACCCGTCCTTACCGGACCCCGTCTCGCCAGGTCAGTCCCGCCGAGGCGACGTTGAGTGGCCGCACTCGGGTTCATCCGGCAGCGGCCTGAGCGACAAAGAGGAAAAACGAAAGTCGGGCTTTTGATTTTCCCGGTTAAATCGTCGGACGAGGCGCGTTTTGCGGTTCCCGAGTCGCGTTCGAGTCCCTGGACGGCCTCGTCGTCATCGACAAGGTGCAGCACGGCGAAGGACCGTTCCGATTCGACGGGACGAGCCCGTGCGCCGACCGACTCGGTCCCGTAGGTTTCGCGGCGACACCGGCCGCCGTTCCCCGCAAGGGACCCCGCGCCCGCGTGAACACTCCCCACGCCACCCAAACCGCCCGGACCGAAATCCCGATGATCTTCCCCCGCCCCGGCACAAACCACCGCACCCGCACGCACGGCCCGCGCGCCGCCGCGGCCAACGCCGCCCTTCTCCCCCTCCTCACGCTTGCCGCGCTCGCGATCCCGGCCACCGCCCAGACCGGCCCCGTGATCGAGAACGGGCAGGCCCAGATCGTTCCCGCCTTTGCCGATTCGGCCACCTGGATCCGCCACGACCTGTGGGTCGAGACCGAGTTCGACACCGACGGCGACGGCCGGCCCGACCGCGTCCACGTCGACGTCACGCGCCAGGCCCAGACCGACAGCGAGGGGCTGCGGGTCCCCGTCGTCTACGAGACCAGCCCCTATTATTCCGGCGTCGCGGGCACCGACTGGGACCACTTCTGGGACCTGCGGCAGGAGGTCGGCGGCGATCCCCCGGCGCGCGACCCCTTCCCCGCCACCATCCGGCACATCGAGCGGCAGCCGGTCATCTCGCAGTCGCACATCCGCACCTGGGTCCCGCGCGGCTTCGCGGTCATCCACTCGCAGTCGCCCGGCACCGGCCAGTCGCAGGGCTGCCCCACCGTCGGCGGCGCCAACGAATCGCTCGCGCCCAAGGCCGTCATCGACTGGCTGAACGGACGCGCCCGCGGCTTCACCACCGTCGACGGCGGCGAACAGGTCGAGGCCTACTGGGCCAACGGCAAGGTCGGCATGACCGGCACCTCCTACAACGGCACCCTGCCCCTGGCCGCCGCCACCACCGGCGTCGAGGGCCTCGAGGCGATCATCCCCGTCGCCCCCAACACCTCCTACTACCACTACTACCGCTCGAACGGCCTCGTCCGCTCGCCCGGCGGCTACCCCGGCGAGGACATCGACGTCCTCTTCGACTTCATCTTCAGCGGCTACCCCGAGGTGCGCGACTACTGCATCGCCAGCGTGCGCGACGAGATGTACGCCGAACTCGACCGCACCACCGGCGACTACAACGACTTCTGGGCCGGCCGCGACTACCTCAACCACATCGACGGCGTCCGCGCGGCCACCCTGATGGCCCACGCCTTCAACGACTGGAACGTGATGCCCGAGCACAGCTACCGCATCACCGAGGCTCTGAAGGCGCGCGGCGTCCCCGTCCAGATCTACTATCACCAGGGCGGCCACGGCGGTCCACCGCCCCTCGAAATGATGAACCGCTGGTTCACCCGCTACGTCCTGGGCGTCGAGAACGGCGTCGAGAACGACCCGCGCGCCTGGATCGTGCGCGAGGCCGACGACCGCCAGCAGCCCACTCCCTATCCCGACTATCCGCACCCCGAGACCGAGGGCGTTCCCCTGCACCCCACGGGCGACGGCAACTGGACCGGCACCCTTTCCCTCAACGCCGGCGACGCGGACGGCACCGGCGGCATTGTGGACAATTTTGCTTTTGAGGGCGGCCAACTCGCCGCGGCGGAGTGGTCGAACCACCGGCTACTATATGCGACACCGGTGCTCCAGCAGGATGTCCACCTCTCGGGTGTGGCCACGGTGCGGGTGCGGGTGGCGTCCGATGCCGACGCGGCGAATCTGACCGTTTGGCTTGTGTCGCTGCCGTGGACGGAGAGCGATGACATCAACGACAATATCATTACGAAGGGGTGGGCGGATCCGACGAACGCGGGGGCGGAGGACATGGCGAGTCCGCGGGCGGGGGAGGCCCTCACGCCTGGCGAGTTCGTGGAGCTGGAGTTTGCGCTGCAGCCGGATGATCAGGTGATTCCGGCGGGGGCGCGGATCGGGTTGATGGTGTTCTCGAGTGACAAGTATTTCACGGTGCATCCGGAGCCGGGGACGGAGCTGACGGTGGATTTGCGGGGGACGAGTGTGGAGTTGCCGGTGGTGGGGGGGATTGAGGTGATGAGGAGGGCGCTCAGGCCGGTTAGTTGAGGGGGGGGGCGCACCATGAACACACGCGCCATCCTCATCGGTCTCGCCCTCGGCCTCGGCCTCGGAGTCGCCGCCTCGGCCACCGGATCCCCGTCACTCCTGCGGGCCGCCGAGGCCGTCGAACCGCTCGGCCAGATCTTCCTGCGCGCGATCCAGATGGTCGTCATCCCGCTGGTCGCAGCGGTCGTGTTCGTCGGCGTGGCCCGGATCGGCAACCTGCGCAGGCTCGGCCGGCTGGGGGGCCTGGCGGTCGGCTTCTTCTGGATCACGACACTGCCGGCGATCCTGATCGGGATGGTCGTGATGACCTTCGCCCTCAACTTCACGGCATCCGTGCCACCGCCCACGAGCGGGGCCGAGATCGACGCCGCGACTCCCGGCGTGGTGGACTTTCTCGTCAACCTCGTCCCGCGCAACCCGATCGAGGTCGCCGCCGACGGCACCCTGCTCCCCCTCATCATCTTCATCGTCCTCCTCGCAGCGGCCACGACGACGCTGCCCGCGGAGAAACGGCAGGTGCTCACATCCTTCGCCGAGACGCTCGGGGACGCGCTCATCAAGCTCATGACCTGGATCCTGTGGACGGCGCCCGTCGGCGTCTTCGGCCTCGCGGCGCCGGTTGTCGCGCAGACCGGGATGGCGATGCTGCAGAACCTTGCCGTCTACATCGTCGCCGTCGTCGTCGGTCTCTTCCTTCTGAAGGGGCTCGTGCTGCTGCCGCTGGTCTGGGCATTTGGCGGCGTGGCGCCGGGGCGGTTCATTCGGGGCACCGCGGGCACCTACATGGTCGGCTTCACCACGACGACATCGGTGGGAACGCTGCCAATGATGCTGCAGGAGGCCGAGAAGCTGGGCCTGTCGAAGAGCACGTTCTCGCTGGTCCTGCCGCTGGCGGCGTCGATCAACCGTCCGGGCAGCGCGCTCTTCCAGAGCACGTCGCTGGTCTTTCTGGCCGCCATGTACGGGGTGCCGCTCGACGCGGGGCTGATCGCGGCGGCCGTGCTGGCGCTTTTCCTCGCTTCGATGACGGTCGCGCCGGTGCCCGGCTCCAGCATCATGTCGATGGTGCCGGCGCTCGACGTGGTGGGCGTGCCGCTGGCGGGGCTGGGCATTCTGCTGGGCATCGACCGCGTGCCGGACGTATTCCGGTCGGCCGCCAACGTCATCGGACACATGTCGGCCGCGACGACGGTGGATGGGGTGACGGGGCGGGGCGGGGGGCGGAATCGTCGGTGAGCCAGCTGTCGGTGTCGACGAAGATCACCGGTCGCTTCGGTCGCCCTCCAATTCACTGAGCAACACGGGCGTCCTCTTCGGATCAAGCTCACGGCGGCCTGGTTGCAGCGGTACACCCCGTTACTGCGGAGCTAAGGCAAATCAGTCCGATCCAGCCATTCCTTCGCCCGCGCCCCCTTGCAATCGTTCCCTGGCGACCACCGAGGGATCGACAAACCGGCAGCCACCGGACCTGTTCGTCCGCTCATCTCAAGCCAGGAAAGACAGGTCATGCCGAAGCGGCCAGGACAGGCCACAAGCGCAAAACACGACGCATCCTACAAGGGCTTCTTCGCCCAAAGGCGCACCGTGACGGACACACTGCTTGGCGCCGCGCACGAGTTGGCCCGACACCTCGACTTCTCTACCCTCGAACGGCTCCCGGCCAGCTTCGTCACCGAACACCTCGGCCAGCGCCACGCCGACATGGTGTGGCGAATCCAGACCACGAAAGCCCAGTGGCTGTATGTCCTGGTTCTACTCGAATTCCAGTCTACCATCGACCGCCGCATGGCCCTGCGCATGACTGACTATACGATCCGCGTCCTGAGGGGTCTTAGCCGAGACGAGCTCGGTTCCCGTGGTGAGTATCCGGTGGTGCTCCCAATCGTGGTCTACAACGGGGAGCAACGCTGGACTGCCGCGAAGGACATCCGTGATCTGTTTGGGCCGGTGCCGCAGGAGTTGCTTGGATACATGCCGCGCCATCGGTATCTTCTCATCAACGTGCAGGCGATTGATCCGTCGGCACTACCACGTGAAAACGTGCTCGCGATGATCGCGCGGATGGAGCAGGCCTCGACGCCTGCGGCGGTGCAGGAGTTGGTTGCTCCGTTGGCAGACTTGCTTCGGCAAATCAGCGAACCGGAGTTGGCAGAGACCTTTCGGGCCTGGATCAAGCTGGTGCTGCTGCGGCGATTCGGTTCGAAGGGCAGGGAGTTGACGCGCAAGCTCGAGAAAGAGGAGGAAGGACAGATGACGACATTGCTCGACCGGGCCCGCAAGTGGGGCGAAGAGCGCGATCAGTTGTGGCTGGAGAAGGGCATTGAGCGAGGACGGATCGAGGGGGAACGCGAGTTGGTCCATCGGATGGTCGCCCGGAGATTCGGTTCCCGTACCGCAGAGCAAGTCCTTGCGCGGCTCAACGACCTCTCCGACCCGGAAGACTTCGCCGACGTGGCAGACGCAGTCATCGAATGCCAGACCGCTGCGGAATTCCTGGCGCGGGTCAAGGAAGCCTGAGTGCCGAAAGACCAACACTCGATGACCGACGTGCGACGAGTCCGGTCTCGCCCCCCTACCGCCTCCCCTCCATCGTCACCACCTCGCCCCCCATGTAGCGGTCAAAGAAGTCGTCCGTCGCATCAAACGTGATCAGCCACCGCTCGTGCAGCAGGAAGTCGTGCACATCGTCCGGGAACACGATCAGCTCATGCGGCACGCCCTGCGCCCGCAGCAGCTGCACCAGCCCCACCGTCTGCGAAAACGCAACATTCCGGTCGTCGTCGCCATGAATCAGCAGCACCGGCGATGTCCAGTTCTCGACCTCCGCCACCGATGACGACTGGTACGACACCGACTCCGGGTCGATCGAGTTCCCCCACAGGTGCACGCCGGCGATGTCGACGCCCGCCGCGAACAGGTCCGAGTCGCGCGCCAGTCCCTGCGCCGTCAGAATCCCGCCGTACGACAGCCCCCAGAGCCCGATCCGGTCGGGATCCACGTCGCCCCGGTCGCGCAGGTACTCGCCGGCAGCCTTGATGTCGCGGTACTCGGTGTTGCCCCGTCCGCCCCGCCCGGGCGCATTGCGGAACTCGCGGCCGTACCCGATGCCGCTCCGGTAGTTCACCGACAGCACCACGTAGCCCTTGTTCGCGAAGTACTGGTTCATCGCATAGGCCATGTGATAGAAGTGCATGTAGTGGTAGCCGAGCAGCATCTGCCGCCGCGACCCGCCGTGAATGAAGATCATCGCCGGCCGCTTCTCGCCTGGCTGCAGATCGGGTGGCAGGAAGAGCTGGTTGTAGAACTCGAAGCCGTCCTCGGCCTCCAGGGTCACAGCATCGGGCACGACGTGAAGGTCGAGCGGGTAGCGGTCGGGAAGCTCCCGGATCGTCCTCGCCTCACCGCCGTCCGCAGGCACCACCGCCACGGTCAGCGGCTGGCTGGCGTCCGCGTACATCACCGCGACCTGACGCCCCGACGCCAGCGCCGCAGGGTAGGTCTCGATACCGTCGCCATCCGTCAACTGCCGCGCATCTCCCCCCGACGTCGGCACTCGCCACAGGTGGCGGCGGTCGATGTCCCCCGCGTTGGTGGCATAGAAGAGAGTGCGGCCATCCGGCGACAGGGAGATGTACTCCGCGATGCCGTCCCCTGGAGTAAGTTCGACGGGTGAGGTGGTCCCCCCCGACGCGGCGACCGAATAGTAGCGCCGCCACCCCTCCGGCTCGGCCTGGAAGATGATGTGGTCGCCCGCCCAGATCACCGAACGCACCTCGTTGTGGATCTCGTCGCCCGGCGCGTTGTGCCACACCTCGCGCGCCTCGCCCGTGCGCACGTCGCCCACCCAGATCGAGAAGTCATGGCCGCCCGCGAAGCGCGCCTCGGTCATCCCGTCGGGCAGGTCCTCCGGGCTCGCGTCGCCCAGGTCGGCGCGGGCCCCGAACGGCAGCCCCGGCCTGCGGATGAACGCGACCTTCGTCCCGTCGGCCGACCACGTCGGGCTGGTGTCACGGTCCACCGCCGGTCCCAGATAGGTGATGCCCGGGTTGTCGGTGTCGTAGACGCCGATGAAGCTGTGATCCTCCCGGTCGCTCACGAAGGCGAGCTTGCGCGAGTCCGGGGACCAGACCGGACTGCCCTGGCTGCCGAAGACGCTGAAGAGCGGCCGCTCGGGCTCGACCGTTACCACACCCGGGTTGACGGGAGCGCGGTAGATCGCGCCGTCCTTCGCGTAGGCGACCCACTCGCCGTCCGGCGACAGCGCCACATTCCAGGCCTCGACGACCCGCCACGGCTCGCCGCCCGCCGTGCTCACCGCCCACACCGCGCGCTCGGCCCCGCGCGGGTCGCTGGCCGGGTTCGCAATCCAGCCGTCCCGGTTGGGGGTGTGGCCGCGCAGGAAGACCAGGGTGGACCCGTCGTCGGAGATGCGCAGGTTCGAGAGATCGTGCCCGTCGTCGTCCTCGTAGCGCGTGAGCCGCACGGGCGCGAACTCGGGCGCAGCTGCCATGTAGACGTTGCGCCGTCCCTCCTCGTACTCGATCCAGGCGATCCGGTCGGCGTCCTTCGCCGCGACGAGCTGGACGGGGTAGCCGGGGCTGAGGACGTCCTCGATCGAGAAGCGCTGGGCCTGCACGGGCGAGGCGGTGAGCGCGGCGAGGGCGAGGGTGGCCAGGGCGAACGGGACAAGTGCGGCGAACAAGACAGCGCGGCGCTTCATGGGTGGTTCTCCGGCGTTCTGGCGATGCATGGGACTCCCGACACGATGCCACGCGGGGAACCTTGCGGGCAATCATGAGTATGATATACTCATATCATGAGTAAGAGACTGCAGGTCGTGATGTCCGACGCCGACCTCGAGGAGGTCCGCGACGCAGCCAGGCGCAACAACGTCACGGTATCCGCGTGGGTGCGCCGCACGTTGCGCGCCGCGGGGGAGCTTGATCGGCGCGGCGGGGCGGCCGCGGTGCGCGAAGCGCGCCCCAACTACTCCGCCATCAAACCGGAGTTCCTCCGCTACGTCACGATCGAAGTGAGGCTGCTGGAGGAGGACCTGGAAGCCGTGCGTCGGCGCTACAATCTGCGCGACTGGTCTTCGGCAGTGAAGGAGGCGGTCTTCAGGCAGTCGATCGTCCCGATGACCAAGGAGGAAGCGCTCGCGATGCGGGGCGTGGGGTGGGATGGAGATCTCGACGAACTACGGAATGAGCCCCCAATCGAGATGATCTACCCCGATGACCAGGTACTTGACCCAAGTGACACCGATTGAGTTACGGTGATCGTTGACACATCGGCCTGGATCGAGTACACGCGGCGCACGGAAGGCCCGTTCGACCTCTTCGTAGACGCCGCGATCCGATCCGACCAACCCATTGCCACGCCCGCTGCTGTTGTGATGGAGTTGCTGTCGGGTAGTCGCAGCGAAGCCGAGGCCGTGGAACTCCTGCAACTCCTGAACCGCTTCGAGATTCTGGAGCCCGATTCGCTCGGCGTATACCGGGAAGCCGCGCGCATCTACCGCGTCTGTCGCAGGGCCGGATTCACGATCCGCTCGATGATCGACTGTCTGGTCGCCGCAACCGCGGTGGACAAGGGCCGCCCCCTGCTGGCGCGCAACCGCGATTTCGACGTCATCGCGCGCCACACGCGCCTTGAGCTGGTCATCCCGCCGGATCCGGGACCGCCGCAAAAGCCGCCGCGGGGGTGGTCCGGGGAGTAGGCGCCCGGCCGCAGGGCCGTTCGAGCCGGCTCCCCCCTCCCGCGCGAAACAGGGACTTCGTCGCCCGCCCCTACCCGAGCGGCGGACGGTGGTGATGCACCCCCAGCCGCTCCTCGAGCGCCCGGGCCAGCGCGAGGATCTTCCCCTCTTCGAAGAGTCGGCCATGAAAAGCCACATTGCGGGTGATCGTGTGCGGCTCTCCCTGCGGATCGTCGGGAACGGGGCCCGCGCTTCGGGTCGGACTCCGGTCCAGGCCGGCGCGCAGGGTGATCCCGGGGTGTCCGGTGTAGTTCATCGCCATCAGCAGCTCGAAGGAGCCGTAGGTCGGGGCGAAGAGGGCGTCCACGTCGCTGTAGATGCGGTGGAACTCGTGCATCAGGTGCCGGCGCAGGCGTTCGGCCTGCAGGTAGTCGACCGCGGACAGCATCCGCACCTGCCGCCAGGCGTTGGGCCAGCCCTCGGGAGGCAGCTGATCGTCGCGGCCGTCGAGGGTGAGCGCCTCGTAGATCGCGGCTGCTTCGGCGTAGAGGTTGGGGATGAGCGCCGCATAGGGGAACGGCGGCAGCTCCACCTCGACCAGTTCCACGCCGAGTTCGCGGAGCGCGTCGAGGGCGGCCAGGTGGGCGTCCGCGGCCGGGGCGGTGGCGCCGGTGAAGCCGACCTCGCGGAACCAGTCCGGTGAATGGCCCACGCGGATGGCGGCCGGGTCGAAGCGGGCGTCGTATTGGAATCCCATGGGGATGGAGGACGCCGACGTGGGATCCGGGCCGTTGATCGCGGCCAGGACGGGGACCGCATCCTCGACGCGGCGGGTGAGGGGGCCGATCCGGTCGAGGCTCGGTGTCAGAGGCATGGCGCCCTGGGTCGGTACCCGGCCGAAGGTCGCGCGCAGGCCGACGACGCCGCACTGGTCGGCGGGGTTGAGGATCGAGCCCAGGCTGTCGGTCCCGATCGAGAACGAGCACAGCGCGGCGGCGGTCGCGGACCCCGGCCCGGCGCTGGAACCGCCCGCGTGCTCATCGGTGTTCCACGGGTTGCGGACCTTGCCGCCGTACCAGCGGTAGCCGTTGGCGAGGCTGGCGGTGGCGAGCTTACCGAGGAGGACGGCGCCCGCGTCGCGGAGCATGGTGACGATGCGGGCGTCGCGGTCGGGAACCTGGTCCCGGAAGGGGGTTGCGCCCCAGGTGGTGGGGATCCCGGCGGTGTCGAAGCAGTCCTTGATGCCGTAGGGGATGCCGTGCAGTTCGCCGCGGTATGTGCCCGCCGCCAGCTCGCGGTCGGATTCGTCGGCCTGGCTCAGCGCGTGGTCGGCGGTGACGGTGATGTAGCAGTAGAGGTCGGGGGCGAGGCGCTCGATGCGCGACAGGTAGATCTCGGTGAGGCGGCGGCTGGTGATCTGGCCGGTGCGGATCCAGTGGGCCTGCTCGCGGACCCCGGCGTAGGCGATGTCGGCCTCGTCGTCCGGGAGAGGGGCGGGTCCGGCGCCGGACATCTCGAGGCGGTCTTCCTGCTCGGGGTAGGCGACGCCAGGCAGGCGGGGGTCGAAGGTGATGGCGGGCTGCAGGCTCAGCTCGCGCGGGACGTCGCGGAGCTGGAGAACCCCGGCGATCTGGCTGCCGATGGTCTGGACGAGTTGGTCCCGCTCCTCCGGGGTGTAGACGACGCCGTGGAGCTTCTCGGCCTCGGCGAGGGTTGCGGCGGTGATCTCGGCGGACGCGTTCGTCCCTGCTTCCGCGGGTGCCGCCGGCCCGTCGCCCGCGTCAGGTTGGCAGGCCAGCGTTCCTGCGGCCAGCGCGGCCGAGCCGGCAAGGAAGTCCCTGCGGGATGGAGTCGTTGGAGTGGCTCCCATGTCTGCCTCCTCGGCCGTGCGGCCGTCGCCTGGGTCTGGCTTCACCTGCCAGTCGGTCGTCCTCCGCCGCGCTGCCTCTGCCCTACCTCCGCGCGTCGCGCCTCGTCAGCGGACTCAGGTAATCCCGGCTCCCGAGCCCCAGCTTCCGCATCGCGACCCCCGTCAGGCACTCGTCCACCACCTGCTTGGCGTTGAGCGTGGTCGTATAGCCCGGGTCGACCAGCGGGTTGAGCTCGACCAGGTCGAAGCCCACCAGGTTGTTCTCGGAGCAGAGCCCGCGCAGGATCGGAAAGACCTCGCGGGGGGTGAGGCCGCCGGGCACGGGGGTGCCGGTGCCGGAGGTGTACGCCGGATCCATCACGTCGATGTCGAACGAGATGTGCAGGTACTCGGGCCCGTCGTTGGCCTCGTCGAGGACGCGCTGCATGACCGTGGCCCAGCCGTCGCGGTCGATCTCGGCCATTGTGTGGTAGCGGAACTCGTTCTCGCGCATCCACTCGAAGCCCTCCGGGCCGGGCCAGCTGCCCCGCAGCCCCACCTGGATGAAGTTGCGGCCGAGGATGTGGCCTTCGTCGACCAGGCGGCGAACCGGCTGGGCGTGCGAGATCAGGTGGCCGCTGCGGGTGCCGCCGGCGTCGTAGTGCGCGTCGAAGTGGATGACGCCGACGTTCTCCTTGCCGTACACGTCGGCGAGGCCGGCCACATTGGCGAACTCGATGGAGTGGTCGCCACCGATGATCACCGGAATCGCGCCGGTCTCGGCGATCTCGCGCACCATGCGGCGGATCGGCTCCATGCTGCGCTCGGTGCTGAGGTTGTCGATCGGCGCGTTGCCGTAATCGACCGCCGTGAGCTCGCGCCGCCAGCTGATCATCGTCTCCATGCTGCCGGTGCTGCGGCGCATCGCACGCAGCGCGGTGGGACCCTCGCCGGCGCCGCGGAAGCCGACACCCATGTCGACCGGCGCGCCCATGAAGGCCACCTCGACCTCGCCCGCGACCAGGTCCTCGATGGTGCGCGCGATCGGCAGCCCGAAGAAGCTCAGCACCGAACCGATCCGGATCGGGCCGGGTTCGCGGGGCGGGTCGTTCGAGATGTCGCGGTCGCGCCACACCTCGAGGTTCGGATCGTTCGGGTCGAGGCGGATGATCGCGGCTTCGGGGTCGGGGGCTTGCTGCTCGGTGGTGTCGGCGGCCGGGGCGGTGGTGTCGGTGGCTTCTCCGGCGTCGGCTTCGGCACCCGGCGGCGTATCGGCTCCGGAATCGGCGGGCGGGGTCTCGCAGGCCACGGCGAGAAGCCCCGCGAAGGCAGCAATCAGGAATCCAACGAGCGCATGCGTGAAGGGCAGATCGTCTTTCATATCGATGGTCCCCGAGCCCGGCGCTGGGCGGCTGGAAGACTGGTGTCCAAGGTCGGCCAGGCTGCGGGCAGTCTACGCTGCGGCCGGTTTGCCCGCCAGTTCACCGCAGCCTCATCTTGCCGGTTGGCCTTCGACGTGCCCCGACGCAGGTCGATCGACCTCACTCTGTCCCCTATCCGGCTGATCCGCATGGCGAAGAAACCACTCCTTCTTCTGTCCCTCGTCGCGGTGGCCGTCGCGCCACTCCTCACTTGCGACTCGGGTGACCAGCCGGCTCGACCGCCCACAGGCCAAGCCACCCTGGCCATCGAAGGCGTTTCGGTCGTCCCGATGGACACCGAGCGCGCTCTGCCCGACATGACCGTCCTGATCGGCGGCGGCCGGGTGCTGGCGATCCAGCCGTCCGGGGAGGCCGGTGAAGCCGCCATCCCCGACGGCGCCACCCGCGTCGACGGCCAGGGCCGCTTCCTGATCCCCGGCCTCAACGACATGCACGTCCACTTCCAGGAAGAGCAGGCGCTGGGCCGCTTCCTCGCCACCGGCGTGACCGGCATTCGCGTCCTCTGGGGCGGCCCCACCACCCTCGATTTCCGCGACCGCATCGCCCGGGGCGAACTTGCGGGGCCCGACATCCACACCGCGGGCACGATCATCGAGGGCCTGCCGCCGCCCGAACTGGCCGCCGTCATCGACACCGCAGGCCGCGTCATCGTCCACGACTCGATCGACGGGGCCGCCGCCGTCCGCGAGCAGCACGCCGCCGGATACGACTTCATCAAGGTCTACAACAACGTCCCCGCCTCGGCCTACCGCGGCATCGTCGCCGAAGCCGCTGCGCTCGACATTCCGGTCGCCGGTCACGTCCCCTTCGAGGTGGGCCTCGACGGCGCCCTCGCCGCCGGCCAGCACAGCATCGAGCACCTGCGCGGATACATCTGGCACCTCGTCCCCGAAGACGCGCCCCGGCAGCCCGGCGCCGACCTCCGCTCCCGCACCCTCGCCTGGGCCCACGGCGACCTCTCCCGCATCCAGGCCCTCGCCGAACGCACGCGGGACGCCGGCGTGTGGAGCGTCCCGACCCTCTCCGTGCGCATGATCATGAAGCCGGACCGCCTCGTCGACGCGTACCTCGCCACCGAAGAAGCCTCCCACATGACCGACGCGATGCGCGCCTTCTACACCGAGCGCATGTCGATCCCCTGGATGAGCAACTTCGCCGCCGCCGACTTCGAGGCCGCGATGGACGGGTTCGCGGTGGCCGATTCGCTGATCCGCGCGCTGGTGGGCGTGGGCGCCCCGGTGATGGCCGGCACCGACACCCCGCCGCTCGGCTTCGCTCTCCACCGGGAACTCGAGGAGCTTGTCGCGGCTGGCCTTTCGCCTTTTGAGGCGTTGCAGAGCGCCACGGTCCTCCCGGCACGCTTCCTCGAACGTGGCGATGGCGCCGGCATGGTGGCGGAGGGAAGTCCCGCCGACCTGGTGCTGCTGGAGGGCGATCCTCTGGCCGCCATCGGCAACACGCGGCGAATCGCGGGAGTCGTGCGGCGAGGCGAATGGCTCGACCGGGCGACCCTGGACACCATGCTACAGGAGGCCGCAGGACGATGACCACGCCGACACCCCGAGCAACTCCAGCCGCCATCCACATCGACGCGACCCGCCTGCGGGCCACACAACGGGGCGCCCTACCCCACGCCGCCGTTCTTTCCGCGACCGCCGCCATCCTCCTCGCCGCGGCCTGCGCGCCCGCTCCCGCCGGCGACGAGGGACCGCCCGCCGCCGTGGCCGTGACCAACGCGACCATCATCGACGGCATGGGCGGGCCGCCGATCGCGGGCGGGGTGGTCGTTGCGGAAGGGGACCGGATCGTTGCCGTGGGGCCCGCCGCCGAGGTGGCCGTGCCCGACGGCGCCACGATCGTGGACGCCGCGGGTGGCGCGGTCATGCCCGGCCTCGCCGACATGCACGTCCACATGGTGGGCGGCTGGGACGGCGTCAGCACCGAGATGCTCGGCTATCGCCGCTACCTGAACGCGCTGCTGCACGCGGGCGTCACCACGGTCTTCGACGCCGGGAACGTGCTCCCGTTCATCCAGCAGATCCAGGCCGAGATCGAGGCGGGCCGGCTCCCCGGCCCCAGGGTGTACATGGCGGGACCGCTCATCGACGGCCCCGTGCCGATATGGCCGCCCATCACCTACTTCACCTTCGAGGCTTCGGCCGTGTGGAGACATGCCACGCAACTGGCGGATGCCGGTGTCGACGCGCTCAAGGGCTACGCCGGGCTCGACGCGGAGATGGTCGACTCGCTGGTGCAGGCGGGCGCCGACGTCGGCCTGCCCGTGATCGTGGACCTCGGCATGCGCGGCGACTACGCGGCCGCGGTCGAGGCGGGCGTCCTGGCGCATGCCCATGCGCCCTCCGGTCCCCTGAGCGACGACGAGATCGCGGCCATGGTCGAGCACGGGACGGCATCGATCACGACGCTCGCCGTGCTGGAATCGTTCGCGCGGCGGCGGCTCGGCGACCTGGCCTTCCTCGAACACCCGCTGATCGCGGCCACCACGCCGCCGTGGTTCCTCGACGCGCTGCGGGAACACGCCACCCGTTCGCTCTCGGACCAGGAGACGGAGCGCGCGGCCGCAATCGAAGCGCTTCTCATGACCGCCATGACCAACGTGAAACGGCTGAGCGACGCCGGCGTGCTCGTTGTCGCGGGCACCGACGCGCCCTACCCCGGAGTATTCCAGGGAGAGGGCATCCACCGCGAGCTGGAACTGCTCGTCGAGGCCGGCCTCACGCCGCTTCAGGCGATCACCGTCGCTACCCGCAACGCGGCCCGGCTCATGGACGCGAGCGACGAGTGGGGCGCGATCGCCCCCGGCCTGGCCGCGGACCTGCTGGTGGTGCGAGGCAATCCGGCGGAGGATATCGGGGCCACGCGCGACATCGTGGCCGTGATCCAGCACGGCGTCATCCTCGACCGCTCACAACTCGTGTTCAGCGCCCTGGACGACCTGGGGTTCCGGACGGTGGGATCGGTCGCGGCCAACTAAGGGAGTCTCCACTATGAATCATCTCCTCCGCTTTCTCATCCTCCTCCTGCTCCTCGCCGGGTGCACTCCGGCCGGCTCGGACCCGGCGGGCGACCACGACGGCATCGTCAGAACCGCCCTCCACGATTTCCGGGTGGAAGAGGTGGCCGATGGCCTGGTGCGTCCGTTCGCGATGGCTTTCACGCCCGAGGGCGACCTCCTCGTAACCGAGCGTCCCGGCCGGCTCCGGATCATTCGCAACGGAGTTCTCCTGCCCGACTCCGTGGAGGGACTGCCGCCGATCCGGGCACTCGGACGCGGCGCACGCTCCCTGAGCGGGTTCGAGCAGGCCGGACTGCGCGACGCAATCCTCCATCCGGACTTCACGGCGAACCGGCTCCTCTATCTCAGCTACGTGAAGCCGGGGGCGGATTCGCTGGGCACGATCGCCATCGCCCGGGGCCGCTTCGAGAACGACCGGCTGACCGATGTCGAGGAACTGTTCCACGCGGACGCCTTCGGGAACGGCACGGAGCGAAGCTCGATGTGGGGCGGACGCCTGGTCTTCGACCACGACGGCTATCTGTTCATGACCCTGGGCGACCGGCAGTGGCCTTCGGCGGGCGACCTGGAGGCCCACCCGGCCCAGGATCTGTCGAACCACAACGGCAGCACCATCCGCCTCCATGACGACGGCCGGATCCCCGCGGACAACCCGTTCGTGGACCAGTCGGGGATCCACCCCGAGATCTGGACCTGGGGCCACCGCAATGCGCAGGGGATGGCGGTGCATCCGGAGACGGGAGACCTGTGGCAGAACGAGCACGGCCCCCAGGGCGGCGATGAACTCAACCTGATCGAGCCCGGCCGCAACTACGGCTGGCCCGTCGTGGGGTACGGCGTGAACTACCGGACGGGTGCGCGCATCCACTCGGGGACGCTCATGGACGGCATGGAGGAGCCGACACACGTCTGGGTCCCGTCGATCGGAGTCTCCGGCATGCTCTTCTACACCGGCAACGCGTTCCCGGAATGGCGCGGAGACATGCTCGTCGGCGGCCTCAGCGGGCAGCGCCTCGCCCGACTCGAGATGGAGGGGCGCGAAGTGACGCACGAGGAGACCCTGCTGCAGGGGATCGGCCGCATCCGCGACGTGCGGCAGGGACCGGACGGCTTCATCTACGTCGCCATCGACGGAGAAGCGCGGGATATCGACGGCCCCGCGACGGGAATCGTGCGGCTGGTGCCGGCTGGGCGGCGGTAGTCAGGGCACAGGCGCGTCAGATGACCATGTGCCAGGGGACTGCAAGCACTCGGTCGGTGAGCCAGTAGGTCCTGCGGCCCGCGTAGGTCAGGATTCCCGCAGGAACTCGATCCCCATACTCGTCCATGAACGTCTGCAAGTGACGCGCATCCGAGACGCGAACGGTCCGGCTGCTCTTGACCTCCATGGGAATGAGTGCCTGGGGCGTTTCGATGACGAAATCGACTTCTGCACCCTTGCTGGTTCGCCAGAACAGGATGTTGGGTCGGCGTGACCTGGTCTCGCGCCATGCGAATAGATCACACGCGATGAGGTTCTCCAGATGCGCGCCGCCGGGGATGGTCTCCCCGGCCAGGTGCAACGCCAGACCCGGGTCGCACCAGTACAGCTTGGGACTCTTGACGAGTCGTTTGGTCCGGTTGACCGAGTATGCCTCGACGCGCAGCAACTGATAGGAGGTCTCCAGCAGATGCAGGTAGCGCTGGGCGGTCGTTGGAGGCAGCCCGGCGTCGCGCGCCAGGCTGGCCTGGTTCATGAGGCTGCCCAATCGGTGCGAGACAGCGCGCACGAGCCTCTGGAAGCCGACCAGATTGTTGATGGCCGCCAGCTGCCGGAGGTCGCGCTCGAGATAGGTACGCAGATACGCTTCGAACCACGCTTCCCGATCTGAATGTGCGTCCAGCTGGAGGGCCGGAAACGGATACCCGCCCCTGACGACCAGCTCCTCCCACGACGAAGAGGTCACGGGAGCCGTGTCGGCGAGGGCCTCCAACCAGCGGCCGGGAGACTCATCCACCAGAATGTCCCAGGAGCCTGCGCAACCCTCACCCTCCGCCTCGCGCCGGGTCATGGGCCAGAGGGTGACGTAGACGGCCCGGCCCGCCAATGTGTCCGAAACGCCCCGCATCAGATCGAGGTTGGCGGATCCGGTCAGGAGAAAGCGACCGGGAATCCGCCGCGAATCGACGGCCCGCTTGATTGCGAGAAGGAGGTCCGGCGCTCGCTGAATTCCGTCCAACGTAAGGGGGAGGCCTGTCTTGTCGAAGTCGTCGGAAAAGTCCGATGAGAATGGGCCGGCGTTGATGAGTGCATCCGGCGCTCTGCGCGCCTGGTCAAGGACACCGTAGTCGTCGAGGGTAAGATAGGTGCGTGCGTCCCCCTCCAGCTCCCGGGCCAGCGTGCTCTTCCCCGTCTGCCTCGCCCCCGTAACGACCACTACAGGGAAGGTGGCCAGCCTCGCCCTCAGCGTGGGCTCGAGTGCACGGGGATGATAGCGGTACGTCGCCATAGCAAAACAACCATGTCATGGGTGATAATCACCCACATTATGGGTGATGTGTGCCATCTATGCAAGTTGGGCCTGCGGCCGGCACAAGCGGCCACCCCCAGGCCGGACGCGGCCAAGCATCCCGTGGGTTGCGGTATGGCCTTTAGGCCGGAGAAGTTTGCATCATCGCACGCCACCGGAACCGGAGAAGCCATGTCCACCAGCGATGATCGCGATCTCGGCATGCACCGGGACATCGCCAGACGCGACTTCGTCAACGGCGTCGGGGTGGCCCTCACGGGCTCCCTCCTCGCGCCGAAATGGCTGTCGGCCCTCGATGACCGGCCCTCCGGCAGCACGCTCTCTGCCCGAGCGCCCTCCGCCCGCGCGCAGGAGTACTATCCGCCCGCACGCACGGGGATGCGCGGGAGCCATTCGGGCTCCTTCGAGGTGGCCCACCGGCTCCGGGACGGGACCACCTGGACCGACGCCGCCGACACGCGGGAGAGCTACGACCTCGTGGTGGTCGGCGGGGGACTGAGCGGACTCTCCGCCGCGTACTTCTTCCTCACCTCGGCCGGCCCCGGTGCGCGCGTCCTCGTTCTCGACAACCACGACGACTTCGGGGGCCACGCCAAGCGGAACGAGTTCACATCCGGGGGCCGCACGCTCCTCCTGAACGGCGGGACGTCGAACCTGGAATCCGTGAACCACTACAGCACGGTCTCGCGGACGCTCCTCGCCGCCATCGGCCTGGACCTGGACAGGGCGGAGGCGGCGAGCGCGGGAAGCCGGCAGTTCTACCGTTCCCTGGGGCTCGGCAGCGCCACCTTCTTCGCGAAGGAAGTGTTCGGCGAGGATCGGCTGGTGATGGGGCGGCCGGGACGGAGCGCGGACATCGACTGGGCCGGCTGGCTCGCCCGGACGCCGCTGTCCGCGGACGCCCGCAAGGATATCGCGCGCCTCAACGACGCGGGCGCGAACCCCGACCATATGCCCGAAGTCTCGGACTGGGAGAAGAAGGAGCGGCTGGCCAGTATGAGCTACCGCGACTTCCTGCTTGATGTCGCGAAGGTGCACCCCGACGTCATTCCCTTCTACGACGACGGCCCCAAGGGGCTCTTCTGCGTGGGCATCGACGCCTATCCCGCTCTCTACGCATGGGCCGAGGGCTATCCAGGGTTTCAGGGGATGAATCTCGAGCCGTTCTCCCCGGTGGGGCCCCTTACGCATATCGGAGGAGGCCAACACGGTCGGGAGAGAGAATGGGGAGGCGGGCCCACCATCGATCTCCCGGACGGGAACGCGACGCTGGCCCGGCTGCTGGTCCGGGCCATGATTCCCGACGCCCTTCCGGGGTCCACGCTCGAGGACTCGATCACGTCACGCCTCGCGTACGACCGGCTGGACCGGGAGGGCTCCGATGCCCGGATCCGGCTCAACAGCACGGTGGTGTCCGCCCGCCACCTGGGCGATCCCGACTCTGCCCGCGAGGTCGAGATCACTTACGTGCGCGGCGGCAGGGCCGAGAGGGTCCGGACCGCTCATTGCGTGATGGCGTGCTACAACCGGGTCATTCCCTACCTCGTGCCGGAGATGCCCGAAGCGCAGCGGACGGCGCTCATGTACGGGGTCAAGATGCCGATCGTCTACACGAGCGTGCTCATCCGCAATTGGACCGCCTTCACCAACCTGGGCATCTCCAGGGCCAGCTCTCCCGGCATGTACCACACCGGCGTCAACCTGGGCCGGTCGGTGCAGCTGGGCGATTACCGCCCTCCAAGGTCGCCCGACGAGCCGACGGTCCTGCACATGACACGCACGCCCTGCGCTCCTGGCAGGCCGAAGAAGGAGCAGCACCGCATCGGAAGGCAGGACCTGCTGGCCACGAGCTTCGAGACCTTCGAGCGCAAGATCAGGGATCAGCTCGGCCGCATGCTCGCCGGCGGCGGCTTCGACCCGGCCCGCGACATCGAGGCGATCACCGTGAATCGCTGGCCGCACGGCTACGCCTACAGCTACGACACCCTGAACGACCCCATCGAGTGGGCGCTCTTCGCCCCCGACGACCGGCCGTGCGTGATCGGCAGGCGCCGCTTCGGACGCATCTCGATCGCGAACTCCGATGCCGCCGCCACCCCGCACACGGACGCGGCCATCGACGAGGCGCACCGAGCGGCGCGGGAGCAGCTGGTGGTGCGAAGCCGGGCGCGGAGCGGGAACACCGGGGCTGGCGGGGTGCCGTTGGGGCAGGATTGATTCCGCGCGCCACCATGGTGTGGATCGCGGCCGTCCCGGAGTGGCGGAGTGCCGCTCCAAACGATGGAATGGGCCTGGGTAGACTTGAACTACCGACCTCACGCTTATCAGCCCCACCTCAGGTATCCCGAAATCAGAGCAAGAAGTCACGTAACTCCAAACAGGACTGCACGATCCCTCCTTCTTGCCCTTGCGGACGATCACAATCCATCGGCCCGAAAAGGCCGGAGATTTGCTAGCATTTTCGTGCCATTCGAGACCGGGCCGGATGGCCTCAGGTGGAGTTGCCCCGCTATGACGGACACTTTCCATTGGTGGGAGTCGCCGGTCGGCTCGGCGCCCTGTGTCACGGAGAAATTTCCGCCGCGTTGGCGTGAACCACAGTCGAAGAGGACACACCGTGCCCTCCAGAGAGGACCATCCGGTCTCCCCGGATGCCGTCTTCGGCCATCTGAAGGAGCGTCAGCAAGACGCGCTTGACGATAGTGGCTACATGTAGCTACGCTACCTGCCATGCGATCAATCGGAATCAGGGCGCTGAACAGCAAGCTCAGCGAGTTTGTGCGGCTGGCAGCCGGCGGCGAGACCGTGCTCGTCACGGATCGAGGCCGGGTCGTGGCCGAAATCGGTCCCCCGCAGGAGGCGAGGAGTCCCGTCCTAGCGGACGCGATGCTCGCCGACGCGGTGCGGAAGGGCTGGCTGACGCCCGCTCTCTCTCCCGGATCCGAGCCCCCCCGGGGCGGGCCTCCAGAGGCCGCGTTGTCCGTGTTGCTCGGTGAACTGGCGGGCGACCGAAGCGACCGGTGATCTACATCGACACGTCGGTTGCTCTGGCCCATCTGTTCGCGGAGGACCGGCGGCCCCCAGCTTCGTTCTGGACCGAAACCCTCGTGTCGAGCCGTCTGCTTGAGTACGAGGTCTGGACGCGTCTGCACGCCCGGAAGGCAGGGCGAACATGGCCACTGTGGGGAGTGTCATCGTGCGGTCCTTTTCCTGAAACTGGTGCGGAGGGTCAGATCAAAAGAGCTGGTTGCGTGTAATCGTTCCAACCAGGCATTGCGCTTCATATTCAGTCAGCGGAGGACCGATGGCCAGCCCTCGGGCCCGGCCGGCGGACCGGAACCGGGGCGTGAACGCCCGTCTGGCACCCCGGCCGCCGTAACGGTCTTGCGGAGATGGTGGGTAGAATCTTATGTTTGGACATTACTCAACACCATTTTGTCGACTTGGCTCCCGCGCGCGGGAGTGCTCCTGGGAGGAAGCCCTAATGCGGATGAGTCTCATCAATTCCAAAGTGCTGTCCGGGGTCCTGATCTGTTTCGGGCTCCTGTCCGTGGCCCAGCCCGTATCGGCACAGAGCGTCAGAATGCCCAGTACGCTCCGCTACGGCTCGGGCCTGCTCGACATTCCCGTCGCGTCCGTGCTGCCGCACATGACGATCGTGGGAACCTATTCCGGCTTCACGGCGTCGATTCCCGAGTTCGTAATCGTGGATCCGATGGGCAATTTCATCACCGTCGGCTCACCTTACGAGAAGTGGCTCTCCGACGGCTCCGTCGCCATCGGCCTCTTCGACCGGATGGAAGTCGGCGTGTCGCTGCAGCACCTCGCGGCGGCGGAGGACGGCGGCAACCTGATCGGCGGATTCGGGAGGATTTCACTGCTCCCCAGCTCGGTC